>JAJTXY010000009.1 GCA_021463865.1 Anaerolineae bacterium | reverse complement strand
TGAAACACATCCCTATGGACATCAGCGATTTGAAACACTGGCGAGTTTGGGGATTGGTGGGATGCTCCTTCTGGCGGGGTGGGAAGTGCTCAAAGTCGCCATAGAACGACTCCGTTCGGGTGAAGTGCCAGAAGTCGGGGAGGCTCAATTTGCGGTGCTGCTGGCGACACTGATAATTAATCTTTGGGTCGTGTTGTATGAACGCAATAAGAGCCAAAAGCTGACTTCGGAATTATTGAAAGCTGATGCTGCCCATACTACCTCCGATGTCTGGGTGACAATTTCGGTCATCGCGGGTTTGATTGGCGTCAAACTGGGGCTGGGGTGGATGGACGCGGCGGTGTCGCTGTTGATCGTGGGAGTGATTGGTTATACGGCATGGGGTATTTTGCGGCGCACGGGCGGTGTGTTGGTGGATGAAGCGCCACTATCGCCCGAAAAACTGGCGGAAATCGCCGAATTGACGCCGGGGGTGAATAAAGTGATTCGTGCCCGCAGTCGGGGCACAGAAGATGCCGTATTGGTGGATTTGGATGTGCAGATGGATTCGAGTATCAGTACGGAATATGCCAGCAATATCACCGAGCGTATTCGGGAACGACTGGCAGGGCGTTTTCCCCATATCATGGAAGTGCAGGTTCACGTCATCCCAGATAACAGCCACCAATTGGACTATATCACGGCTGCTCGTGCTGCTGCCGACGCATTGGGGTTGGGGGTACACGAAATCAGTGGGGTAGTGACACCGCAGGGTAAAGTGTTGGAGATGCACGTCGAAGTACCCCCAGCGGTAACTTTGCGTGAGGCCCATCGCCAAATTGACCAATTGGAGTCTCGGCTGCGGGATCGGCCTGAAATCGTAGATGTGGTGACGCACATCGAACCTGCTGAATTTGCCAGCGCGATGCCTGCGGTATCGCCTGATGCCACCAAACTCCATGTAGACGCTTTAACCAAATTACGCCAGCAATTTCCACAAGGCGATTGGCATGATTCCAATATTCGGCGTGACCGCGCAGGCTACGCACTGACATTGCACTGCCATTTGCCGGGGGACATCAGTATTGAGATGGCCCATCAAATTGCAGAGGAGGCCGAGTTATTTTTGCGGATGCAATTTCCGCAGCTTCATCGGGTGACAATTCACACTGAACCGGAAGAAGATACGAACGGCCTATGATGAAAATTTCGAAGCGCCTAAACAAATTTCATCTGTATGATTCGACGGTTGATGCTTTCTATTTTGTGCCTTCGGAAAAGCGCCTGATCTTACCAATTTGTTTGTGTGACTGGGATGGTGACAGTGAACCAGATGAGATATTCGGCAAAACAGGATTGCTGATTTTTCAGGGAGTTGAGAATTTCAAGACTGAGCCGGAATTGACGGGGCTTGTTTGGGATCAAAATTTCGGATTAGATGTGCTTGACCTTGACTATCAACCAGAATTGGATTCGGGTGAAGAGGAAGGGGTTTGGGGGCTATTCGAATTTCAAACAATACCCGAAGAGAAATATCAACAACATATTCTTGAGATCACTTTTACGGCGACGCATTTTGAGTGGCTGGAAACACAACAATAAAGGGAGTTTTGACGATGAAAATTGGGATTGTAGGGACAGGCTTTGTGGGGGCGACGGCGGCCTATGCGTTGGTGATGCAGGGTATTGGGCGTGAAATTGTTTTGGTAGATAAGAATACGGCCCGCGCTGAAGCCGAGGCCAATGATATTTTTCACGCTGTGCCCTTTGCAAATCCGCTCAATATACGGGCAGGCGGTTATCCCGACCTTGCCAATTCGCGGGTCATTATTTTGGCGGCGGGGGTCAATCAACAGCCGGGAGAAACACGCCTACAATTATTGACTCGCAACGCCAAGATTTTTGGAGAGGTGGTGCCCGAAATTTTGCGTTATGCCCCCAACGCGGTATTGGTGGTGGCAACCAATCCGGTAGATATTATGACCCACTTGACGGCCCAATTTGCGGCACGACAGGGTGTGCCATCCAGTCGAGTGATTGGCTCTGGTACGACACTCGACACTGCCCGTTTTCGTGTTCTGTTGGGGCGCTTCTTAGGGGTGGATTCCCAGCATGTACATGGTTATGTGGTCGGTGAACATGGCGATTCGGAAGTGCTCACATGGTCACTGGTGACGGTGGGGGGAATTCCACTGCAAGAATTTTGTGAGCGGCGGGGAATTACACTGGATGCAACCATCAAACAGCAAATTGATGAGCAGGTGCGGCGGGCGGCCTATCATATCATCAGTGGTAAACAGGCGACCTACTATGGAATTGGGAGTGCATTGGCCCGGATAGTAGATGTGATTTTAAGCGATCAGCGCTCGATTCTCAGTGTCTGCACTCCGGTTGATGAAGTGGTGGGTGTACGAGATGTCACTCTGGCTTTGCCCCATCTGTTGGGCGGCAGCGGGGTCATTGAAACCCTCTCATTGCCACTCAGTCTAAGCGATGAGGAAGAAGAGCAGTTGCGCAAGAGTGCGATGGTGATACGGACAGCGATTGAGAGTTTGAGTCAACAAAGCTGACAAGTAAGGAAAGAGGAGGCCGGAAAGAATCTGACTTCCTCTTTAATATAAAAAAGGAGCGCTGATTCCGCATTTTGGAACCTAGTCGGTCAGGCTCTCCCATGCGTTGCGAACGGCCTCTTTGACTTGCTCCCATGTGTTGGGGCGTTCGTCTTCCCAACGACGGCGGGCTTCGGGTTCAATCTGTTCCCACTGATAGCCGCGATAGTAGCTATTCGACCCTAGATTAAACCCATACAGATAGGCAGGCAGGTAAAAATCATAGGGGTTGCCAGTGTGTCCGTAATACATGTTGTAGTGACTGCGATACTCCGGCGCATAGTTCTCGAAGGTACGGGGTCGGCTGTAGGTGCGGACGCCTGTACGCTCGGAAGTGTAAGTGCCGCCTCGTGTGGAAGCGCTTTGGGCCATCATACCCCCGCTCTGTTGACGCTGTTCCGTTGAAAAATCAGCGGTATCATCGCTGATGTCAGCGCTGTTTTGGACATCCAAATCAATCGGATTGTGGCGGTTCATCACTTCGCGCACCCGATCCGCCCATGTTTTGTGAACACTGACTCCCACCAATGCACCCCCTTTGCGGATACCTTCGGTGTAATACGCCGCATCTTCTTCGGGCATACCAAAGTTCATCAGGCTGGCCGCGATACCACCTGTGACTGCACCAGTGGCCGCACCGACACCCGCCGATAATGCAGCGGCTCCCAAAGCCCCACCGGCGATAATCGGCCCAACACCGGGGATCAGGGCTACACCCAAACCAACCAGCGTGCCGACGACGGCACCAAAACCAGCTCCTTCGGCAGCTTCGACATCACCATCTGCGCCACCCATTTGATCTTTGGGGGCGGTTATCTGCCATTTTTCGCCATAACGGGTCACACTGTCACTGGCAACTAGGCTAATGGTGCGGCGGTCAAGCCCCGCGTTCACCAAATCTTCAACGACCTTGCGTGCCGTATTGAAGTCTTTGTAGAGGCCAACAAATGTCTCAGACATTATATTCTCCTTAGCTTAATCATCCATAATTCAATCATAAAAGATCGCGCTCTAGGGATGAGGCACAGGTGGCCTATTTGTGTTAGGGTCACTTGGTCGGTCATTGAGAGGGTAGGGAGAAAGAGATTGGGTTTGGAAATAAAAGGTCTCTCTTCTCCCAATACGGGAAAGTCTAGTGAGCGGAATCTTGTAGACTGTCCTGAAATGGGCCGTTAGCCTTTCAGGATAGCCCCGACAGATTTGGCCGTGTGACCGGGAAATACGATACTGAGGTCAGTGTTGGGGGTGCGATTGGTTAGGAGTTCACTCAACACATCACGGTAGTCAGTGGTAATCTGCAAATCGCCATTGTCTAAAAAGTCGGAATTGAGGCCGGGCCATTGGGCGATCACCGGAGTCTTGGCGACGTATGGACTCATGATATACATCGCGCCGCCGTGCCCATGATCCGTTCCTCCTCCACCATTTTCTTGTACTCGCCGTCCAAATTCGGACATGACCACGACTGTAATTTTGCCCATGTAATCCAATAGATCATCATGAAAGGCGCGGAGATTCTGACTGAGTGAAGTGAGCAAGCCGGACAACAGGCCATCGCTGCGACCCTGTGCGACGTGGGTATCATAATTGCCATGATCCACACAGGCGACCTCTAAACCCGCACCTGCTTTGATGAGGGCCGCTGTTTGTTTAAGGCCGCGTCCCAGATCGGAATCATCATAACGCGCACCGTTGGCGGGGCGATATTTATCCACATCAATCTGCTTGACCAGTTCGAGGGCTTGGAAGGTAGCATCGGCGCTTAGATTAAGGGGTGCGCCGCCTTCTTGGTACATGGCCGAAAGCGTGGCGGCCATCTGGTCGGTCTGGCGGGTGTCGCCGTGTAGATGAAAATCGGCAATCGAGCGCAGGGCGTTGGCGGAAACATAGCCCCGCAGACTGGTCGGGAGTTTATCGCTCCAACCGATGGCGCGTAACGGCGAATCCCCTTCCGCTGAAGTCGCCATAAGATGACGGCCCAGCCAACCCGAACCAATGCCTGCTTCGGCGCCGTTAGTGCCACGTTCCATTAAATCCATCGCTTCGAAATGGCTGCGCGAGACGTTCGGTGTGCCAGCGGCATGAATGACCGTCATGTGCCCATTTATCAGAAGTTCGTGGATGGGTTGCATATCCGGGTTGAGGCCGAAAAAATCATCCAGCGCCAACGCCTTGACTCCATCACTACTGTCAGGCTGCCCAATGGCGAGCAAGGGGCGGGCTTTGTAATAATTGTCATCACCAAACGGCACGATCATATTGAGGGCATCCGCGCCGCCGCGTAGAAATATACAGACCAATGTATCACCCTTAACACCCTCATTGGCAAAAGCAAGACGCGGCAACCATGCGGGCCACAGAACGCGGGTAGCTCCAATGGCACTTAGGGCAGTAGCGGCCTGCAACCATTGACGACGGGATAACAGAGGGATACGGTTTTCGGACATGATGAATCTCCTGTGTAATTAACCTCACCCCCAACTCCACCAAAATGGCGAGGGGAGGAGGGATTTATCTCCATTGAAAAGCAGGACTCGCCAACAGCAGACCGAGCGTTTGCAGCATTTGGTCACGGCCCTTGTCATCATTCAAATTCGGCTTTTTGCCAGACCCGCCTGTCGCAAAATTCCACAATGCGGCACTCTCATTGATCGTCAAATCACGCGCCAGCACCAAACGTCCAAAATGGTGCAGCAATTTCTCGGCGTTGCGTTCAGCGTCCATACGTTCGGCAATGTCCCATATGTCTATTTTGACACCAGATAGCTCCTCATTCATCAGGTCGAGGGCCAAATTGATACGGGGAAGCATGTTGTTGGCCCAACCGACAGCTTTATCAGGATAACCGTCTGGGGTAGCCCATGCAAACGGACGATGCCCCATGCGGTCTAATAGATCAATCAGGTTTCGGTTGCCATCGTAATTGGCATTGGTAGCTCGCAGCAGCGACGCCATCAGTTCAAAGGGGCGCTTGAGTTTGGGCGGGGCACTGTCAAAATCGGGATGGGTCAGGAGGGCACGCAGCACAGCCCGAATATCACCGTCAGTGGACTGCCATATACTGACGCAAGCATCAATGATATTTTGGGGTGGGTCGTCGGCGATAAAGCGGCGTACTAGCTTGGTGCAGATAAATTTGGGCGTGCTGGGGTGGTTGACCAGAATTTCCAAGACCTTATCGCCGTCTTCCTTACCGCCACCCGCCGGGATGACATGTCCCAAGACGATTTTTTCGCCGTCGTCGTGCCACGAACTGTGATATTCAAATTCGCCGTCGTCGTTTTTGCCCCAACCGGTCAGACAGCGGGCGACCTCTTGGATATCCTGTTCGGTATAGCCACCATGCACGCCAAGAGTATGCAGTTCCATGATCTCACGGGCGTAATTTTCATTGGGGTGGCTTTTTTCATTCTCGGTGTTGTCTAAGTAGTGCAGCATCGCTGGGCTGTGGGCGGATGCTTTCAGTAAATCACGGAATTTGCCGAGGGCGTGGGGACGAATCACCTCACGGTCATCTACTGTTTTGAAATACAATACATCGTTTTTGAACTGGTAGATGCTGAAATGGTCTGTCCAGAAGCCAACCATGACCTCATACAACTGGCGTTCGGAGAACACTGCCCGAACAAGTGTCATTTGGGCCAATTCATAGGCAACCAAATCTTTATCCCCGCCACCGAAATCGTCACTGCCACTCAGCGACATCAAATCTTGGGCCTGCCATTTGAGGGTATCATAGCGCCGTAGCCGCCAATCCAGCGCGTCATCGTCTATATCTTTATAGTCTAACTGCTGCTCGATCCATTTTTCGCGGCCCAACTGCTGCACTTTTTCCATCTGACCGGGGCGGGGGCCATAGGTGGCACGATTGAGTAAATGGGCGATGGGGTGACGGTTCGCGCCCGATGGCAGCCAGAGTTCTTTGGGCAGGTCGGGCTGAGCAAGGCGATCAATGACGTTGCTACAACCAGTGGCCGCCAATAGTGTCCCCCCGGCAAGGGTTGTCAGAAAAGCACGCCGCGAAAGTTGGGTTTTCATGGAAGCACCCTCCATAACTAGGCTTCGGCGGGTTGGGGTTCATAGGTGGTCTGATACTGCGGTTGGGGTTGGACAGTAGGCTTGGGGCGTGGATTGCCCGTAAAAATTTGCCCAAAGCGGCCTGCCATCACGATCACAATCGCGCCCATGCCGATTATCAAACCAAAGGGTAGCACGATAAACCAACCGATGACGGGGAAGGCAATGGCAAATGAGAGGGCCACCGCCCCGCTGATGGATTCGACCAGTGCGTTTTCATCCCGCCGATTCATCCATGCAATCCGCATCCCAATCAGCCGAGCGACGACGGCTAATCCCCAGAAGGCCCACAGCGACACCAGTAACATAAAGATGGTGCCGCACGCCTGCATAAAACTCCCAATTGAGATGAACAACACGGCGGGGCCACCCACAAATAGCACCGGAATCAGGCCCACAAAAAACGGGGTAATCGCACCTTTGGCTAGACGGGTCGCGGCGCGGGTGCTGGTGTCATAAAACCCAAGATTCAGAAAAATCAACAGGGCGGGCAGTGCCAACATCAACCCTGCGAGACAACTTATGGCTAAGATCGAATCCCCAATACCCATGATGTTACCTCCAAAAGATTCGCAAAAAGATGTCTTCACGATAGCAGGGATGGGAAATGGGATGTAGTCAACAGGGTCATGACTTAGCTGGCGGTGGCTCATGCTGTCATATGACACCCGTCATGTGGGATATGATTCTACGCAGTGTCGGGTCGGGTTGACGTGTGTTACGATGGATGTTATGAAGCATATGGAACCCGGTCTCCTTCAAATATTTCGGCTGTATGTCGGCACATGGCTGGCGCTCATGCTGTTGGCTTTGTGTGGGGCGCTGTCAGATAATAAAGAGGCAGGCAGATTTTTGCTGACGGTTATCGCCGCTATCGCTTTGATGGGGTATCTAGTATGGCCCTTGCTGCGCCGCAAATTGGGTCGCTATTTTTTACCCGTTGGCTTATTTTGGGCCATCGCTAGTCCGATTTTAATTGAAGCCTTCAGTGTCTTTGCCCGGATGGTCAGTGGTACATCGGGTGATGCCGCCTTGCCTGAACCGGGTTTGACCAGTGTATGGCTGTTTGTGCCGATGATTCTGATTAGTGTGCAATATGGTTTCCGTCGCACGATTACCTATGTTGTGGTAGCGACCCTTGCCGAACTCAGTCTATATCTTATTTTGGCGATTTTAGGCGGGCCTGAGTTGGGCATCATGATCGAGCAGGGCCTCTTTCGTTTGATTATTTTTGTGCCCTTTGCCTATGTGGTTAGTAAATTGATGAATGGGCAGCGCGAAGAGCGCCGCGCCTTAGCCCTCTCGAATGCCCGCCTCGCCCATTACGCCACAACATTGGAGCAGTTGGCAGTCAGCCGCGAACGCAACCGCATGGCGCGGGAACTGCATGACACCTTAGCCCATACCTTAAGCGCGGTGGCAGTACAGTTGGAGGCGGTAGATGTACTGTGGGATACCGACCCAATCAAAGCCCGCGAAACGCTGACCCTCTCCAAAGATTTGACGCGCAATGGTCTGACTGAAGCCCGCCGTGCCCTCAAAGCCTTACGTGCTAGTCCATTAGAAGATTTGGGTTTGATATTGGCGGTGCGGCACTTGGCCCAAATGAACGCGGAACGGGCCGGGTTACAATTGAGTATGCAGACCGCTGAAACACTCGGCGAACTACACCCGACGATTCAGCAGACCATCTATCGCATTGCCGAAGAAGCCATGAACAATGTGGTGCGCCATGCGAATGCGTCAGCGTTGGGGGTGATGCTCGGTTATGATGGCGGTCAGCTAAAACTGCTGGTGATGGATAACGGCGAGGGGTTTGATCTTAGCAAGGCCACACAAAATGGGCATTATGGTCTGGTGGGGATGCAGGAACGGGCCGCATTGTGTGGCGGTCAATTGAATGTGCAAAGCCAACCGGGGCAGGGGACACGGGTCGAATTTAGTGTGGAGATGATGAAAACGGCATGACACGCATTTTAATTGTGGATGACCAGATTGTGGTTTCCGAAGGCTTGAAGGCCATTTTGAGCGCCACCCCCGGCATTGAGGTGGTGGGTATCGCACAGGATGGGGTGCAGGCATTGGAACTTGTTCCCACCACCAAGCCAGAATTGGTGCTGATGGATTTAAAAATGCCGGGAATGAATGGCATCCATGCTACGCGCAAAATTCGGGAACAGTATCCTAATATTCGCATACTTGTGCTCACGACCTACGTTGAGGATGAATGGGTGTTTGATGCGATTCAGGCAGGGGCGGCGGGGTATTTGCTGAAAGATTCACGGCGGGAGGATATTGTCAACGCGATTCAGCGCACGATGGCGGGCCAGACCCCGGTTGACCCAGCTGTGGCGGATAAATTGTTCGCATTGGTGCGGGGCAATGCACGACCCATGCCTCAAACCTCGACGATAGCCAACGAATTGAATGAGCGCGAACGGGAGATTTTGCAGTTGCTGGCGCGGGGGATGAGCAACGCGGCGATTGCCGAACGGCTTGTGTTGGCGGAGGGCACGGTGCGGAATTATGTCAGTTCGATTTTTGCCAAATTAAACGTGACGGATCGCACCCAAGCGGCGGCATTAGCTTGGCAGCATGGCTTAGTATCAGCAAACGATGAATAAATGCCTACAGAATTAATGACTTTTATTAGGTGAGTTCCCCTCTCATTTCTGCTACGCTAGTTTGACAAACACATTGTATTAAAGCATCGCTCTTACTTCGCAGCCTCGTATTTAATTTTCTAATTAAGGAAAAGAAAATGGCTCAGTTTATAGCGTATGATCCAAGTGTTGAAGTCTCTGGAGCAGTTATTTTGGCGGCCATCGCACACTTGAAGGCCGAAATTGCCCCATTGCTTGAAAAACATGAAATTTTCGATGTGCGGCCTGATAAATGGTATCCCTTGCAATCTTTCCTCGACGTGCTGAAATCCATCAACGACGGATGGAGTTTTGCCAGTTCAGCCGTTGACCTGATGAGTATTGGAATGCAGATTCCAGAGAATGCTATGTGGCCGCCGAACGTGGATTCAGTCGAAACCGCGTTGGGTAGTATTGACACGGCCTATCATATCAACCACCGAGGGGGCGAGATTGGTCATTATCACATCGAATTTGCGGAACCCCACCATATCCGAATGGTATGTGAGAATCCCTATCCCAGTGATTTTGACTACGGCATTATCTATCGTACCGTCAAGAAATTTGCCCACAAAGGCCAGACGTTTCAAGTCCAGCGGGCTGATTCCCCATCGCGGCTTAAAGGCGATGACATGTGTATTTACGACATCTACTTTGCCGATTGAACCCCATGAAGTGATTCTCGCCTCTGGAAATACATTCAGGGTCCAAAGGCGAGAATTTCTTAAGCCGTATTTATTTATGAACCGCACTGCTTGACGATTTTGGTGGGATCAGGGGTGGTGTAGTCTGGTTGATTGCCCAACGCCGTCACGTTAAAAATGAAGGTATTCCCTTCGTGGCGTTCGAGGTCGGAATAGGTCGCCTCAAATCGAATCAAGGCTTTGGTCGCGTTATCAATGTAAATCGTGCCGTCAATGTAGAAGGGCGGTACATTGGCAATTTCCTTCTTCAAATCTTCCGAATCTACGTCCTTCAAAATATCGAGGGCATCCTGCAATTTCGAGACAAGGTGATATTGGGTGGTGGTAAAGCCATTCATGCTGACATTGGTGTTTTCCCGCTCGGCAACCGAAATTGCCTGCACCCCGATGGCTGTGGCACTATATTGCACAAACAAATCGCCCACATTGCCTGCAAAAATCTCATCTTCATTGGTGGTATCGTCGCAGGAATACGTGCCATCGGCGTTAATGAGGTAGCGCTTCTTATCTACCGTCAAATATTCCCGTGTGGTATCCCCTTGTGTAATGCGGAGTATCGAATCCCCTTGAGCATCGGCACTGATTGACCAGAATACCTGCCGATTGACTTGGGTGATGCTTTCGCCCGTCGCGGTGGTATCCCCGGAGGTCATGGTGGCTTCGGCAGCGAATCCATTGGTCTTATCAAGTGCTTCCAAGCCTTCGGTAGTGTATTTCCATGTCCCGCTTTCGCTGATTTCTTCGAGCAAAGTGACGGCCTTACTCACTGCGTTGACGGTATCTTCGACCTCACTGAGATCACACGCGAGGGTTGCCCCTGTAAGCATCAAGATAGGCAGCAGTACACGATAAATTTTCATAAGCGCAGTTCCTTAAAACTTGTTTTCCCCTATGAAAATTATACGCGACAAGCTAACCGGGGTAGCTGAATCCCCTAATTATTGAGGGCCACCTGTGCCGATTTGTCTAGGCCATTCACTGCCGATGCGAGTGGGTTGCCTGCTTCAAGTGCCCATTCCACCGGACGACCCTGCGCGGTGTATTTTTGCAGTTCGCGCCAAATATCCGCATATTTGACGGGCGTGCCGCTGGCGGTCATCCAATTGCGCTTTTGCCAGCCTTTAATCCATTCGGTCATGCCTTTAAAGACATATTCACTGGTACAGTAAATCCGCAGAGGTGCATCTTTGGGCACGGTCTTGAAAATCTGTGAGGCAATCATCAATTCGAGTTTATTGGTGGATTCGACAGTGGGAACACGACCTGTAAAATCCTGTGATTGGTCGCCATTCCACACCCGAATCGCCCAACCCCCCGGCCCTCCATTCTTCGGCACGACCACGCGAAAATAGACACTTAATGTACCGGATGCGGCTTCGGTCATGACCATCGAGGCTTTTTCAGCGGCAGGTTTCGCGCCGGGGATGGCTGCTGCTGCCAATCGGTCTACTCGTTCGTTATAGATATTCCCCGCGTGACCCCGTACCCAATTCCAATGAATCTCGTGTTTCGTAACTAACACATTCAGTCGTTCCCATAAATCCTGATTTTTGACAGGCTGGCCTGTGCTGCTGCGCCAATCTTTACGTATCCACCCCGGCATCCATTCAGTCAGTCCTTTTTTGACATATTCGCTGTCTACAAACAGGTAAATTTCATGGGATTGGTCAAAGGCTAGGAGGGCATTCATCACTGCCGTCAGTTCCATGCGGTTGTTGGTAGTATCTTTTTCGCCACCCGACAGTTCACGTTCCTGCCCATTTTCATCAATAATCAAAACTGCCCAACCGCCGGGGCCGGGATTAGGTTGGCAGCCGCCATCGGTGTAAATCGTTGCTTTCGGTTTCATTAGGTAAGTGGTTCCTTTTTCTGCAATGACGCCCCAAAAGTATGGTCTTCGCACCCCATCAGCGCAACCCCAATTATGTTATAATGTGCGTTCCAAACTTTGGTAATGGGCAGATTTGTACTGGAACACCATGAAATTTAAATTTCATCTTTACGTTCAAAAACATCGGAACCGCACGTATACCGTGACGGTGCTGCCATTTTATGACATCAGCAGTTACGGCATCAATATGACGGAGATCAAAAAAGAACTGTCGGATGTCGTGATTGAACGCATTGCTGAAATGCCACCCACCCAACTGCATCGTTTGGAGTTTGATTCGCACATTTATCTGCAAAAAGTGCAGGTTGAACTCCGTCCGGTTGACCGGAAAAAACGCAACAAACGGCGTGAAAAGGTCAAGCTGTTATTCAGTGTACTGGTTGAACCGCAAGAGGACGGCCAGTTGTATGTCACCGTGCCAAAACTTGGCCCACACGGCCCAGCTTTTTATGTATACCAACCCGACGAATTGCAGACGCAGGCCAATATCGAATTGGCAGGCTGGCTCGATAATCTGTCGCTCGATCAGTTGATGGAATATCGGTATGCGCGAACCGAGACATTGGAAACGTTGGAAGTTGAAGTCTCGCTGAAAAAACCCAAAGAACGCGAATCCAATACCCACGAACGCGGCGGCATGTTCGGACGCGGTGGTGGGGATGGTCATTGGGCCTTAAAAGAAATGGGCATCAATCTGACCGCACAGGCGACTGAAAAACGCTTCCGCAAGGCTTATCATCGTGAAGAAGTGGTAGATAAGGCCATGCAGGTACTGCTGCAATCGCGCAATAATAGCGTTTTGCTGACTGGCCCCAGCGAAAGTGGCAAAACTTCGATTGTGCATGAAATTGTGCGGCGGGTTGCCTCCCAAGACGCGCCAGAAGGCTTGGTAGAGCGCGAAATCTGGATGCTGGCCCCGGATCGGATTATCGCAGGGGCACAGTACATTGGCACATGGGAAGAACGCATCAACGATTTGGTCAATGAGTGCCGCAAAAAGCAGCATATTTTATATGTCAGCGATCTGCCCGGTTTGTTGGAAATTGGTCGCTGGTCAAAAAGTGATGCCAACGTCGCCCAAGCCCTAAAACCCCATATCGCCTCTGGAGAGGTCGTGATTATCGGGGAGGGGTCGCCGGATCGCGTAACGATGGGGGAACGGCTCGGCTCGGATTTTATGAACTTGTTCCGGCGGGTGGATGTGCCTGCCATGTCGGAGGAAGAAACGCTTGCGGTTTTGAGCAACGTGGCCCGCGATTTGGAACGGGAATTTGACCTACGCATTGAACCCAGCGCCAATGAATCCGCCACCCAGCTTTCGCGCCGATTTTCCCCCTATCGCGCTTTTCCGGGCAAAGCCATTCGATTGTTGGAAGAAGCGGTGGCGGATGTCTCCCGCAAAAAGGATTCGTCGGAGTCGGATAACGGACGGGATGCTCCTACGTCGGCCAGTCTGCTGCGGCGATTACCCAAACGGGCAGTGGTCAAACGGCAGCATGTCATTGACACTTTTGCCCGCCATTCGGGGATGCCGGAATTTATTGTCAATGACCGTTCGCGCCTTGATCTGGTGGAAGTTGAGAAATACTTCATGGAGCGGGTGCGCGGTCAAGAGCAGGCGGTTGGTTCAATCGTCAGTTTGGTAGCGACGGTCAAAGCGGGTTTAAATGACCCCGGCAAACCGCTTGGCACATTTCTGTTTATTGGGCCAACTGGCGTAGGCAAAACCTTTCTCGCCAAGACGCTGGCCTCCTATCTGTTTGGCGACGAAAAACGCCTAATTCGCTTTGATATGAGTGAATATGCTGATTTGGATGGGGTGTCGCGCCTCATTGGGTCATTTGGCAGCGAAGGCGAATTGACCAAGCAGGTACGCGCCCAACCGTTCTCGGTGGTGCTACTGGACGAATTTGAAAAAGCCTCCCCACGCATTTACGACATCTTTTTGCAGGTGTTGGGGGAAGGCCGCTTAACCGATGCGGGTGGCCGCACGACCTTTTTCCACAACAGCATCATTATCTTAACCAGCAATCTGGGGACATCGGCAGGCGGTTTTCGCGGCTTGGGTTTTGGCAGCGAGAATGTCAACTATGCCGAACTAAACGCCCAATTGATGGTGCATTTCAAAGAGCAGGTCGAGAAATACTTCCGGCCCGAATTTGTCAACCGCATTGACCATGTAGTGGTGTTTAAACAGCTTGAGCCGCTGGCCCTGCGCAGTATCGCCTCACGCGAATTGGGCGAAATTTTGATGCGCGATGGGATCACCCGCCGTAATTTGTTGGTCGAAATTGATGATGGGGTGATTGATCTGGTTTTGGAAAAAGGCTACAGCCCGCAATATGGCGCACGTCCACTTAAACGCGAAATTGAACGGTTGGTGGTCGCACCAATGGCCCGCCAATTGGCCCAAAAATCGGTGGATGATACTGAGTTAATGCGGATTGAGGTGGATCGGGAAAGCAAGCAGATCAACCTTAAGCTCGTGCCGATTGACGAAGCACGTACCACGACCCAAGTAGCCCTTTCGACGGCGCTGGATGGCACGGATATTCAAAAGCTGCAAATGGATACCGGGCAGTTATTGGAAGGGTTCGCTATGCTGCGGCGCAAATTAGCGGATTGGGCTGACAGTGAGACAGTCAAAGAGATGAACACTGAAAAAGTAGCTCTCTTGGCAGCCACCCAACAGCCAGATTTTTGGGACAAGGGGGATGAGGCCCGCCGCAAATTGGCACGTTTCTATTTCCTTGACCGCTTGACCCGCCGCCTGCGTCAATTGCTCGAACGCTGCGAATATCTAGAAGATTTTGCGATGCTGGTCAATCGGGAGCGCGACTTGCGTTATCAGCCCGATTTGGCGCGGGATTATGCCGAACTGTATAGCAATGTGCTGTATCTCGAAATCGAGATGCGGACGGGACATCTACCGCATCGCCACCAAGCCATGATGTTAATTAATCGCTTGGGTCAATCGCCGATGAAAGATCAACAGGCCGCAACGGAATGGCCGCGCAAAATCGCCCGTATGTATCTGGAATGGGCGGAGCGTAAGGGTTATGACCGTGAGGTGTATTTGCTGCAACCAGATGAAAAAAGCCCCGGCAAGATGGGTTTTCATCACATCACTGCTGGGAACTATGATGAACTCATCAAACGTTTTGAAGGTTATGCCCCCTCCGAAGAATTTGCTATCTTTTTTGAGGGCAGTAATGTGTTTGGTTTCCTCAAAGGGGAACGTGGCACTCATAAATTGGTCGGCGTAGATGGCGCATCAGATGAGTTGTGTCGGGTGCAGGTATTTGCGATTCCTGATGGTACCAATATCAGCCGTTGGCTCTCGGATTATCAGTACATCAAAAATGAGATTGCGGATGGCAAACGTCCACCACCCCCTACTGAAAAACTCACCGTCATCCGCACCTATTCGTTAGAAAAACAGGGCGAACGCTTTGTGCGGGATATGCGCACAACGGTACGTACTACACGCATCAAAGACGTGATGGAAAAAGGTCGCTTGGATGATTTCATTTTGGCCTATTTGCAGCAGGAAGATGAAAATGTGGCATGGGAAGACCGTTTCCCGCCGACCTTCCCGTTCGAGCGCCGCGTCTATCGTGACCGCAATCCTTCAACCTCCTAAAGGATTTGTCAGTTTTTGTTGAGGTGGGTTAGCAAACCCTCCGCATTTTTCGACACTATGCAATACTTCAATCAGGAATAGTACGGATGGCCGAGATTACGCCGGGTCAGGTTTACGATATTATTGGCAGTACAGGCTTTGAAAAACTGGTTGCAGGGTTCTATCGGCGGGTTGCTACGGATGATGTTTTGCGCCCGATGTATCCCGAAGACGATTTAGAACCGGCCCGACGCCGTTTGCAATTGTTCTTGGAACAGTTTTTTGGTGGCCCCACTACCTATTCGCAAGAACGGGGGCATCCCCGCCTGCGGATGCGTCATGCGCCTTTCAAAATTGACCAAGCGGCGCGTAATCGTTGGGTTGAATTGATGAGCGCTGCATTGGACGAGGTTGGATTGGACCCGGAAGTGGCAGCAGTGATGCGGGATTATTTTGAAAATGGGGCATCATTTTTGATCAATGCTCAGTGAGGGGAGAAAAAGGTATGGCAAAAGCACCTACCCGGCCAAGTGCCCGGATTGATAGTATCACCCGTCGCGTGGCCCAGATGTCGCGGCCCACGCGGATTGTGATGAACATGCTGATTTCGTTGACAGTCGTTGGTTTGATCGGTCTGCCAATTATGTTTCTATTGGCGGGTAGCGATACTGTTGAAGGTGGTGGGGTAGCAGCCGTTCCAGTCACCATTTTGGCCGTGATTTGGTTAGTGACCTATGGTATTGGATGGTGGGCCATGGTCGGCTTTGACACAGACGTGGAGTGGGCGGCAGGACGACCTGCTGGCTGGATGTTGGTTTTTGGCGTGATGGTCTTTCTCATTTTTGCGCTAGAAATTATATTGAGTTTATTATTTGGTTTTGTCCTATAGATGGCTTGGAGGGAAAGCTGATGCGCCGATTATCGCTGTGGGGGTTACTGATCTTAGCTCTAATTTTAGCGGCGTGTGGTGGGGATAAAGACAAAGACAATGGGGGGTCGAGTGGTGGCAGTGAGAGCACCCCATTGCCGACCACTGCTGCTACCGATATACCAACCGCGACCACTATCCCGATTATCACCAATCCAACGCTGCCTCCCCCGGCGACGATTGATGTGCGAAACCCAAATTCTAACGCCACATCTGGTAATGTTGGACAGCCAACCAGTCAAACAGCGCCTATCCCAACACGCGGCGGTGGGCCGACCCTGCCTCCCACATGGACACCCAGTTCGGGCAGTAGCGCCGCTACCACTCCCTCAGTGGCTCCCCCAACGTTGGTCATACCGACCTTCGAACGCCCTGCGATCTGTGATAGTTTCGCGCCAGACTATGAGCGAAATATTGACCAGCATTTTGTAAACACCGACTTGACGATCTATTGGTTTCCGGTGACCGCCGAGGGAGTCACCTACGCGGTGGAATTGTATGATGTGGCAGGGGCCGTGGTATTTTTAACCGAGATTCCCGAAACGCAAATCACGTTCGGCGGGGATTATTTCCCCTCGCGCGGCACTTATTACTGGTCGGTGCGGGCCAAACAAAATGGTGCAGTCATTGATTGCGGGGCTATTGATAACGAAGTGTTCGTCAACGGTTAATTTTGAAATCGAATCAGATAAAAAGGCCGATCTTGTGGGTTGGTTCTTTTATTGACTATTGCGTATCCGTGAGAGGCAACCAGCAGCCAAAAATGCTGCCAACACCGGGGGTGCTGGAAAAATAAACCTCACCCCCATGTCGTTCAATCACCGCTTTAACCAGACTTAGCCCCAAGCCAGTGCCGGGAATATCCTCCGTGCCGGGGGCTTGGGCACGATAGAATCGCTGGAATAGACCGTTTTGGCGATCCTGTGGAATCCCAAAGCCACTATCCTCGACCTCAAACCGAAATCGCCCATTTTCTACCCAACTGCGTACCTCGACCCGACCCTCATCCGGGGTGTATTTGATGGCATTCCCAACCAAATTGGTGAAGGCTTGCGTCAATTGAATTTCGCTGCCCGACACCAAGACGGATTGCGGTGGCAGGTTCACGAGGTAGTTTTGATGTTTTAGGTCGGCTTGTGAGCGTCCACTTTCGCTGACCTCACTGACTACCATCCACATATTGACGGGTTGGCGTTTGATGTCTTGCTGACTCTCAATTTTTTCCAGATTTAAGATGTCTTCCATCAAACTCTGCATTCGATTGAGGCCGTTTTTCATGCGAGTCACAAATTCCGTTTGCTGGGCATCAAGGCGCGAAGCCAAATCCATCAGCAGCAATTCAAGATAACCTTTGACGCTGTGCAGAGGGTTACGTAGGTCGTGCGAGGCCATCCGAATCATTTCCGATTTGACCTGTTCCAACTCGCGCACATTGGCAAATAGGGTGGCTTGCTGTAATGCAACGGTTGCTTGCAAGGCCATACTGCGCACTAGGCTGATTTCGTCAGGCTGAAATTGGCGATTATTGCGGCTTTCGCATAAGATCAGCATCCCCAATAAATCTTCTTCATAAATCAGCGGTACAACCAGAATGGACTGCGCTTTCATGGCGGTGATGATGCTGTGGATGCGAGGATTAACGGACGAATCGCTCAGACGGAATTGGCGCGGGCCCTCTCTAACCGTTCGCATCAAATCGGGATAATCTTGTTCACTATACAGCGTGCCCTCATCTGGTAGGGCGTCCGGCATTTTATCTTGCACAAAGCCGTTTTTGACCCGCAGCACCTTGATGCGTGGGTCGTATTCAAGGAAACATGCACTTGAGCCTTCTAACAACGTGACAATTCCCCGTGCCGATAGTTCGACGACATCTTGGCGCTCCAGCCGGCTCGAAATGGTGGTGCTGACTTGATAGAGTTTTTCAAGCTGACTGGCATAGGTCTGCGTTTTTTGATAGATGCGGGTTTTGTCGAGTGCTGCGGCGGTGCGCCCAGCGAGATGCACCAAAAATTCCCAGTCACTGCTGTTGGTGAATTCACTCACGGGTACATTTTCAAGGGCGATAAAACCAGCGGGTTTGCCTTGCATCATCATCGGGATGAACAAATTGCCCGTGCGGTCATTGGGCCGGGCATCCACTACCGGGGTATTGTCCTGAAACATCTTGATGGTGTAGGGATAGTTTTTATAGAGCGAGTCTAGGGTCATAGGCCCCGTGAGAATTTGCGATTTCCCCACACTCGCCAACTTCTCTAATAACAACGTTTCTTCGTTCAGCCATGCCACTCCACAGACAGTTGCCCCACTCCGGCGCAGCGCACTATCAATTGCCAAATTCAATACACGTTCAATATTGAGGGTATAGCCCAACTCGCGGTCAATACGATGCAAAATATCCAACTGCTGGATTTTTTCTTGAAGATTGTCTTCTAGCTCGCGCGATTTGAGCAGACGGCGTACCCGATTGCGCAAGACGGCCCAATTGATGGGCTTAGTCAAATAATCGGTGCTGCCCGCCTTAAACGCCTGTTCGACGGCATCAAATTCATCATAGGCCGTCATGATGACTACTGGGGTTTGTGGGCCACCGGGCAGTGTCTGGATTCTGGCACAGGCCTCTAGTCCATCCATCACGGGCATCATCAAATCCATGAGGATAATGTCGGGCTGGTACTCCTCAAATAACGAGACTCCCTCAGCACCATCGGCGGCAAGGATGACGGAATACCCTTCCGCTTCCATCACGGTTTTAACCATCGTTTGCATCCCTGTGTCATCATCTACACAAAGGACAAGGGGATTGCGGTTAGCAGTCGGCAGCATGAACCAATCTTTCATTTATAAATAATGTAAAAATTGCTAGGCCCTAGTTTAACTTTAGAACCCTGTTTGATGCAAAAGGCAGACTAGGTAAAATATTGGAGCGCCAACCGAACTCGTTCTTCAATCTCATTGGGGGCGTCACGCGGAATAGATTGCAGGGCGCTTTGGGCTTCGACGATGCTATACCCGAGAGCGGTGAGCGCTGCCAATACATCAGCATCCACATCGCTGATAACCACCGGACGGTCTGATAGAGAAGCAGCGATTTTGTCTTTCAATTCAAATACGATCTTTTGCGCGGTCTTTTTCCCAATGCCGGGCACCCGAGTCAGCACATCGGCTTCTTCATGGACGACTGCATGTTGCAATTGTTCACGGGTGATGGTGCTTAAAATGGTCAGCGCGATTCTGGGGCCAACGCCACTCACGGTTAGCAGGGTTTGGAACAACAATCGCTCTTCTTCATCCGCAAACCCATAGAGACTGAGGGCGTCTTCGCGCACAATCAAGTGGGTATACAGAGTGACCGAAGCGCCATCAAGCCGCTCTAATACGGTTCGGGTGACGGCAATATGCAGCCCAATGCCCCCGACCATGACGACCAGATGATCTTTTCCTTGTGAGGCGACAGTGCCAGAAACAATATCAATCATAGGTTATTCCGATAGACGCTCGAAGCGGGTAGATTGGAGGTGAGTAATGGCGATTGCCAAGCCATCGGCGGCATCATCCGGTTTCGGGATATTTTCGAGGCCGAGTAACTGGCGAATCATTTCTTGCATTTGATATTTATCGGCATCCCCAAAACCTGTAATGGTCATCTTGGCGGTTTTGGGTTTGTATTCATAAATCGGCAGTCCGGCTTGGGCTAATGCCAACAATAACACCCCGCGTGCTTGGGCCACTTTGATCCCGGTGGTCACGTTTTTGCCAAAAAACAGTTCTTCGATAGCGACCTGTTGCGGATGATGGTTGGCAAGGGTTTGGTTGAGTTGATGGTACAGCGAGAGTAGACGATGGGCGGTTGGGGTGTCGGGCGTGGTCGTATAAACCCCATAGGCAATGGCTTCCAATGTGCCGTCGGGGTGTTCACGCACAAGTCCATACCCTGTTCGTGCGGTACCGGGGTCGAGACCGAGAACAAGCATGTTTCACCTCACCCCAAACCCCTCGCCAAAAACGGAGAGGGGCTTTAAGATCGTGTGGGCAGTCATATGCTAACTTTGTTCGAAGGCGGCGATGGCTTCGTCGCTGACCTTCAGATTGCTAGATACCGTTTGCACATCATCCAATTCTTCCAATTTTTCAATCAGCTTAAAGACCTGTACCGCCTGATCGGGTTCGAGTTCGACTTCATTGGTGGGCGACCAGATCAATTTACTGTCCGTAACCTTGTAACCGGCCTCGGCGAGTGCCCGTTCAACAGGGCTGAGATGTTCACGAGTGGTATATACCGAAATCGTTTCTTCGCCCTCCTCAACATCCTCCGCGCCTGCTTCGGCAGCCGTCATAAATAGGGTATCAAAATCTACCCCTTCGGCGGAAATCTCAATGTAGCCTTTTTGATTGAACTGCCATTGCACCGCGCCGCTGCTGCCCATGGTGCCATTGTTGCGGCTAAAGGCGTGTTTGACTTCAGCAAGGGTACGATTGCGGTTATCGGTTAGGGTATCCACCATCAAGGCAATCCCGTGAGGGGCATAGCCTTCATAGGTGATTTCCTCAAACTCTACCGCGTCTTCGCCGATGCCTGCGCCTTTATTGATGGCCCGTTCAATATTGTCTTTGGGCATGTTGGAAGCACGCGCCTTATCAATCGCAATCCGGAGACGGGGATTGCCGTTGGGGTCAGGGCCTCCTTCACGGGCAGCCGTTGTCAATTCACGCCCAATACGGGTAAAAATCTTGCCGCGTTTGGCGTCTTCTGCGCCTTTGCGACGTTTAATCGTTGACCATTTACTATGACCGGACATCGTATAATCTCCAATTCCACTTCAAGCCACTGTCTGGTGGTTCATAATTGTCTAGTCAGAAACCGCTCTATATCAACGCAATTATACCAGCGGCCCAAAATACATGGCAATATTGGCCTAGACCATCCTCCTATTGCGCGTCTCGTCCCCAGTTGTCAAATGGAATACAAGAGGGCCAAAAATAACACGCTGATGGCAAGGGATTGCCGTCTTCATCAAAGCGATTTTGGTTAATATCGTCGAGATTGATTTCTGCCCCACTGTAAGGCATGACACAAGCCGCTCCTCGATCTGAAATATCCGGTTGGCGTGTTTGGAGCATGGGCTCATTCGGATTGAAATAGTTATAGACAAGACGTGAAACATCTTCAATCAATGTCCAGTCTTGAAGAACTTGTTGCAGCGAGTTCGTAATGTTGACCCCATCCCAGACATACATGACAAAGATATAGGGCGCACCTTCCGAAAACACAATGCCGACATCCCCCACCACGCCTGCTTCCGGCACATATCCCACTTTATGCGCGATGGTAACGCCCTCTGGTACGCCCAATTCCAACAGACGACGGAAGTGTGTGCCTTTCAGAATTTCGATGATTTGACGGCATTCGGTCTGGGTAATTTCATCGGGGAAGACACTCAATAGGCCGCTGCCATTATAGGCGCAGTCATAAATCATCATGAGCATCGTACCCATATCAGCGGCAGTGGTGACATTTTGGTTGCCGGGATTTGTGTTGACGGACGTATCCACTTGGGCACTCGCCACACTTGCACCGGGGCAGGGGGTTGGATAGACGGCAGTGTAATAATCAGGGATGGGTAGCGTTTCTTGTGGTCCAATATCAATCATGCTCAGGAGATTGGTATTCACTGCACCAGCCTTACAAAAGGTATCATTCAATTTTTGCAGACCCGGTACAATGGCTTGTTCGCCTGTATAGATGGTTAGGGTATTCGCAGCGCCATTATCCGAACAAATCACCGCCGCCGCCAGCAAAAATTTCAGGTCGTCGGTGGGAGTGGTAATTTGATACCGGAAAAAGTTGATGAGTGTGCCGATTTTGATGGTGCTGCTTGCCAAAACATGTGCGTTCGGCAAAATGCCCATTTCCTCGCCTGTGTTCAGGTTCATTACATACATCGAAACGACGGTGTTTTGGCCGTTATAGAACATGCCGCGTGAAGTTTCGATGTATTCGATAATCGCTTGGCGCAGAGTATCCATCGTGGCCGCCTGACCGGGGGTAGTGGTGATGGGGAGTTCAATCACCCGTTTGGCCGGATCGGATTCGTATAAGGCTGACCGAATGAGTGTGGCGGCCTGCTGCTGATCAAGACGGGTATAGGAACTGCTATTTTGGAAAGTACCTGTTGTCAGATCATAACTAGCCGTCGCTGCATCACGGTCATAACGGTTGGAGAGGTCTTGGATGTATTGGCTTAATTCAACTTCGGACAGGTTGGCAATTAAGGGCACATCAATCGCGGGTTGAGGGCGATTCCACAAATAATTCCAAAAGCCTGTCCAAAAATCATCGTCGGTTCCACTTTGGCGTTCGGCGGCGGCTTGCATGGCTTCGGTATCGAGTTGGAAACCAACCTCACTCGGATTCAGCAGAATCGGGCTGCCTTCATAACGCATCACAATGGGTTGGTCAATATAGACGGCTTCAAGGCGGGCGAGACGTGTACCCGCATCCAACCCGCCGACTTGGACACCGCCAATGGTGACATCCGTGCCGAGGTCGTTGGAATTGTCGCTATAGGATACCAGATTGGTGCCAAAGGTAATCGCGGCAATAATCAACAAGATGCCAGAAAAAACCTCGATAATGGGCAAACGGCGGCGTTTTTGTTGCGAACGTAATTCCGTTAAGGTCATCGGTCAAACCTCCTGTGATCTTGGTTACTTTAATGGCGGGAGGCTGTTTCGACTATGACGATATGCCAACGCTAAGTCAATTACGTGAACATGTTCCCTAAAAAGTTGGGGGAGTTCGGCGCGGCTTAACCATTGATAGGCCAATAGTTCGCGGGATAGGGTTAATGGAGGATGACTTAAGGTGTTGTCTACCAATTCTACGGCGAAGGCTACATCAATATGGTTTTTCCAATAAGGGCTGGACCATGTGTTGAGGGGATACAGCGTTTTGACCTTTAACGCCGTTTCCTCCAAAAATTCGCGCTCTACCGCTGCCGTCAAAAGTTCATTTCGATTGACCCAGCCCCCCGGTAGCCCCCAAGGGATTTTGCTATGAAACACATGCTCCACCAATAGCACTTCATCCACATTATTCAGCAGCACCCCAACGACCCCCGCCGTAAAACGTGGCTGGAACCAACGCATGATCGAAATAGCGGTGAGGGTTGATTTGGGGTGGCGTCGAACATTTTTGGCAATACGCCGCCCTAAGCGATTATCAGATGAATGATTAGAAATGTTAGACTCCTCGTCCCAAAAAAGTTGCATAGGAGGGAGTCTAACAAAGGCAAGGGCGGCTTGCTAGAGTGGATTACTGGGGTAGGGTGAAACCGGGGGTAATCCCTTGCCCCAGTGCTGGGGTGATTCCAACAAATTCTGTGCAGCACATACCATTCTCATCCACAATACCGAGGCTGGTGCTGGTGACTGCGCCATTGGCTACTTGATAATACAAAATCTCGTTGGTTTGATAGTTGTGCGTGAGCCATCCATCCGGTGTACCCGTCATGAAGCCCTCGGTTTCCGTCATGGATGCCGCTAGATGTGTCCCATCCCGGAAAATAACTTCCGCCCCGGCGAGGGTCGTGGGCATGGGCAGTTCGAATCCTTCCTGTACCCCAAAATTATAGAAAGTAACGAGGATGGCTTCACCATTAACGACCCATTCTGTCATACCGAGTGGGAGAGTCTCAGGATGTTGATACAACAATTGACCTTCGGCTTGGGCGGGGTCGGCAAAATAAAAAACCACATTGGGTGGTACGCCTTCGGGATAAACTGCGCCGCTGGCAGGATAGGACTCATCAAAAACCCCCGCCACACTTTCGCCCGTGCCCGCCAATTCATGCCGCCGAAAAATCATGTTAAAGGGTTCAATAGGGTCGCTGAGTGTGCCCGCTGCCGGATCCCAAACTTGATAGAGGCCCTCAATCACGCCAATATAACAGTTAAGGCAACTCGCTGCGACTCGAAGCCCATCTGTTTTCCACGCCCCAAAAACCGCGCTTTCGACTGGCACGCCCATGCCAGTGACGTAATCGGGATAGAGGTCATTGACGGATTTATTGCCAGTGACAATCCCCGTGTTGACATCAAAGGTCGTCAGCAAGGCCGGAATATCGGCGGTTCCCATCATCGCTTGGGTGCTAAACAAGGTGGCGGCGATTTGGCTGCTATCCGGGCTGAATGGGCCAATGATTGCCCCATCCATCACCGAATTCAGGGGGTCAATGAGTTCAACACAGCATGTTTGACTGACCAAATCCGCTACAAATATGGAATTTTGATAGGTGACACCATCGGCACGGGTGTAATTTCCAAGAAAGGCAAGTTTCGTGTGGTCGGGTGAAAGGACCGGACTGTAGAAGGATGCTTGTGGTACGTTCGGTTTAGGCAGCGTGAATTGCGAGGTGATGCCTTGTGGGGTCAGTGTCGAAACCGTAAAGGTATTGCTGTTAAATAAAATGACTTTCCATGGTTCTTGGGCATGACTTTTGGGAACGGGTGTAATCATTATAGCGATTAGAAAGGCGAGAATCACTAGGGTTCGTCTCATTCGCATGGCGATGGCTCCTATGATGTTGGTGAAATAGGGGGAGTGCATATCCTTACACGATATGCGACCTAGTGAGGTTTGTCAATCTGTCAAATACTTGATTTTTATTCTGCTTTGGTTGCCTCTGCTGGGACATTTGCTTTGGTATAGGGATGGATGCTTGGCAGAATGAATTTGAAGGTGTTGCCAACCCCCTGTGTGCTTTCAATCCAGATTTTGCCGCCATGCGCTTCAATCAAGGCCCGTGCAATAGACATGCCCGCACCTGTCTCACCGAGACCAGCAATCAATGGACTGTCGGCGCGATAGAGGCCGCTGAATACCCGTTTTAATTCTTCAGGAGGAACACCGCCGCCTTCATCACTAATGGCGACATACACCACATCTCGAATGATTTCGGAATGACCGTTGTTGCTGGGAATCGGTACACTGGCTTCGTGCCGCGCCACCACCCGCACACTGCCATCATTGGGAGAGACAAGATAGGCATTTTGGATCAACTGGTTAATGACCTGCTGAATGGCTTCGGGGTCAGCTTCAATGGGCAGGTTATCCTCAGCGATGTCCATGTCCAAGACAATGCCTTTTTCGCCAAATTTATAGCGGCTATTGGTGATGGCATCGTCAATTAAATCCACTAGATTGAGCTTTTGCGGATGCAGGCGTAAATTGCCGCTGTCGAGCGTCGAGATGCGGATTAAATCTTCGACCAAACGGGCCAGCCGATCTACATTGGCTTTGACGCGGGTCAAAAACTGGCGCTGCAACGCCCCCAAAATCCCCACCGATTCACCTAACAGCACATCGGTATAACCCATAATGACCGATAGGGGGGTGCGGAGTTCTTGGGCCACCGAAATCACGGCGTCGCTTTCCACCTGTGTGCCGGAGGGATTCACTGTGACGGACACAGCGGACGGTGTGCTGAGTTTTTCAATTTGGCGCTTGTAACTTTCGATATCCTCATTGGCTTTTATTAATGACTGCTCAAGGTCGGTGCGTTCGCGGGTGATTTCTTCAATCATGTCTGTCAGCGTGCCGACTCCCTCTGTATTGAGTTCTTCTAATCGCTCGCGGTCATCTTCCAACCGAGCCAAGAGGGTGTCGTATTCGGTTTGCAGGCGGGTCAATTCGGCGCGGAGATTATCGCGTTCAGCATTTAATTGAACACGCTCACTCGATAATTCTTGGCGCTCCTCGTTGGCCTTGTTCAACAGAGCCAGCGTCTCGTCCAATTCCATTTTCAGCGAGTCGTTGTGGGCGATCATGCGGGCGCGGTCTACTTGCCACTGCTCCCGTTCTAATACCAGCGTTTGGTATTCATTTTTCAGGCTACCGCGACTTTTGGCGATGGCTTCACGGTCTTGCATCAAACGGGCGATTTCAGCTTCTAGTGCCGAGATTTTGCTGTCGCGTTCGTTTTCCTGCGAAATGGCAGTTTCAAGATTTTGCCGTTCTTTGAGTAGGGCATCCCGTTCGCTCGTGGCCTTTTCAGCCAGTGTTTTATATTGAGCGCGTTCTTCGCTCAGTTGGGCCAACTGCTTGGTGAGTTCCAGTGCCCCGCCTTCAATGCCGCGTGCATTCAGTTCGCTACGGGTCTGTTCCAATTCTTTGGAGATGCTGTCTCGTTCGAGGGCAATCCGTACTTTTTCTTCGGTCAACGTGTTGAGCATTTGCAGCAGTTGTTGATTAGGTGGGGCGGCTTTGCCCGCGCGGACTTCAGCAATTTGCTGCTCTAGTTGGGTTTTTTGCATCTGCAAATCACCCAACTCGCGGCGCATGGCTTCAATGAGGCGCTCGTACATCTCAACATCGCCCTCGGAGGTCACGCCGACCAATGTGGCACGTGCTTCTTGTAGGGCAATGGCGAGCTTATGGCGTTCATTTTGCAGTTGCAGGCGTTCTTTGGAAATGGCCTCAATGCGCTGTGTGATGCTTTGCGCGTCGGGGTCATCGCCCAAAAATTCACGGATGCGACTGCGCTCATAATCCAATTCAATTTGCAGTTCGCGGATGAGTTCCGTCAGGTGATTGATTTGATTTTCGGCAAGGGTTAGGCTGGCTTGCATTTCCTGTCGGGCCGCCATCATGCTGTTTTCATCCAGCGAATCGGAGGTATCACCCTCAATGATCGAGAGGATGGCACGTTCTTCGGCCTGTACCCGGTTCAAAAAGGCCGTGCGGCTGATAACTAGCAGGCGGGCTGCGAGTGGGCCGATAGATTCCAGCAGACGTAGATCATTAACACGCAGTTCCCGGCGAGTATAGGGTGTGCCGACAATCAACACCCCGACGACTTTTTGATTGCGAATCAGGGGCTGCAAATAGGTGGGGCCGATGTGGGGTACATCCAGACGGGTATATAAATCAAGCAGTTCTTCGCCATGCTCCTCAATTCTGAGTTCACGCTGACGGCGGGTTTCAATCGCGTTGACGAGGGTCGGTTGCTCCTCCAAATTGAGTGATGACATGCCCGTAATCGGCTCACGCTCGGATTGATTGTAGGCCGCGATGACATCCGCCCAATTCGCATCTTCATAAACGACCAATGCCACCACATCTGCCTTGACGGTATCCGCGACAGCCATGACGGTTTGGCGGGGCAGGGCATCGGTTTCGGCTTTATCTAACATGGTGCCAAGTGATTTGATAATTTCAAGCGCCTCGTTGCGACCCCCTAATGATGCGACACCGGGCGTATCAGCGGTGACTGCACGGCTCATATCCTCAATTTCACGACCCGAAGAAGCATCTCCGCTGGGTGAAATGGTGGCAAAAGGACGCGAAATGCTTTCGGCATAATGGGCCACTTGGTCAATCGCGTTGGTCAGGCGGTCAATCACCATGCGATAGACCACGACCATCACCAACAAACTACCCGCCAAGAATGTCCAGCGCAGACCACCCGCCGCGTCTCCCTCCAATTTTTCATTGGCAAGTTGGTAGAGGGTGTAAATGTGGCCGATAAGGATGGTCACGAAAAATAGCAGTTTCAGCGGGATGTCAGCGACAAATTTGTAGCGCGTAATCAGCAGCAGGAAGCCAAAAATTGCCAAAATGGTCGGTACAAACGTCCACGATAGGCTAAAAGATTGGGTATTAAAGTCTTGGTCGGGATTCCACTCGGAATAATTGAAGGCCAGCCCAGCGATTAACAGAGTACATAAACTAAACGCCACAAAGCCTGCGAAACGATCTTTTTTCTCTTTTTCTGCGGTAATGAGCGCCCATCCGATCAAGACCAGCACAAGGGCATTCGCGGCGCGTTCGAGGGGAGGCAGGATTTTCATGGAGTCGTCATCGGTGACAATGCCAACCAGTGACCCTAACATCAGCGACACCCACACGAGTTGGACAAGGAATAGCCCAACCGTATAACGTCCGGCGGCCCATTCTTCTTTGGAGCGCATCCGCTGGCCCAACGCCATAAACAGCGCCGCCATGTAGATGACGAAGATGCCGATGAAATAGAGCAGTTCGCCAGTTGAATCCACAAACAAGTTGACAAAATCTTGGGCGGTGTCCAAATCGCGCTCCAACGGGTACTAGACAAAATCTTTATCGTCAGTATAGCACAGGTGTTTACAGCACGAGAGCAAGAAATAGCTTCTAGGGTACGAGTCAGGTATCAAAACCGTTGGAGGGTGGTTATGCGCGTCTGCCCTACGTATGGTCGCCTAGTCTTGGCAGACGGTTGGGGAAGGCGCTATAGTTGCTTGCCGATTTTTGATACACAAGATTTATTGTTTTGGGAGATGGCGCATGGTTAGGCAGCAACGATTTTGGCTTGGAATCAGCGGGTTAGGGATGGTAGTCAGTTTATTATTGGCAATCACCGCC
Organism: Anaerolineae bacterium; assembly: GCA_021463865.1. Lineage (GTDB taxonomy): Bacteria > Chloroflexota > Anaerolineae > Aggregatilineales > J027 > CFX10. The sequence continues at coordinate 148,224 of JAJTXY010000009.1, read as the reverse complement.
ACCCAGCAAAATGCGGATGCGTCCGGGCATCGGCAAGGCGATTTTACGCCATTTCCGACCAATACCTCCGATGTGCTTCCACCAGTACCATCCTTGACGCCGACTCCTACCATTGAAACCCTTCCACCGACGACCACGCCGCAGTCAACGTCAAACGCACCCCTCGCCACGCCGACGGTACTGTATCCGTTGAATCCCGAACCCGGCCTTGTCTCGAATGGGACACTTGTGCCAACGCGAATGCCGTTGTTGGTGGCACGTGATCGGGAAGGCACAGAATATGAACTCTATAATTTTCTACTGCTCGGCAAAGACAGCGAATCCATTGACCAAGCTGATGGGGTGTATCGCACCGACACCATGATTATCGTCAGCGTTAATCTGACCACCCAAACGGTTTCGATGCTTTCCCTCCCACGTGATTTGTTGGTCTATATTCCCGATTGGGGGATGCAGCGGTTGAATTTGGCGTGGGGGCGCGGTGAGGCGGTTGGCTGGACGGACGGCGGATTTGGCCTTTTGCGCCAGACCATCCTCTACAATTTTGGCATCCGTATCCACTATTTTGCCATGATTGATTTCAGTGGCTTTAAACAGGTGATTGATACGCTCGGTGGAGTGACGGTGGCGGTAGACTGTGCCATCCAAGACTATAAATTTACGGGCGAATACGACGACAATAACGAGCCGATTTTTGAATTTTATACCCTGCCCGTCGGGGTGCATCATATGGATAGTATCACGGCACTGTTTTATGCCCGCAGTCGCCATTCCAGCAGCGACTTTGACCGAGGCCGCCGTCAGCAGCAGATTTTACGGGCGATTTGGGCACAGGGGAAACAGGGCAGTTGGGTGACGGACATCCCCGCGCTGTATGACCAATTGACGGATGTGGTCGAGACCAATATCCCGCTGGAGGTGATGATTCAGCTTGCCCCGATTGCGTTGGGCCTTGAACCAAATCAGATTGAGAATCATTTCTTCCGATTGGGTTTTGAAACCGTATCATGGACATCCCCCGACGGCAGCAATGTCCAGCTTCCTCAACTCGGCATCATTAACACCATTCAGGCATTTTTGACTCCCCCCACCGAAAACCGCTTGGCGAGTGAGAGCAGTCAGGTCGCCATTTATGACAACAGCGGCTTGGGTGTGCAGATGGATTATGTCGCGGCGGATCGTTTGTTGTGGGAGGGGGTGCTTTCACAGCCAATGGGCGAGGGTGCGCCACCTGCCGACTATGCTGACCGTACCGATACCCTTTTGATTGATTACACCGGGGAGGACAAGGGCAGTATCCGCGACACACTGGTGGACATCCTCAGCATCCACCCCGACAACATCATCGTTCAACCCGACCCCAACCGGACTAGCGATTTTGCGGTGTATCTGACCTCCAACTATTCGGCCTGCGTGGATCGGGATGTACGTGCGCCTGTGGATGTGACCCCGACGCCGCAACCGTGAGGTGGCTTATGAAACGCCTTCTTTTGATTGTGCTTCTGCTGGTTTGCTGTCTTGCCTCGGTTGGGCAAAGTATAGGGCAGCAACCAACCCTTACCTACCCATTTCCGGGTATGGAATGGAGTCCTGATGGCTCATCTATTGCTTTTACGTCACGAGAAGGGGCTTGGCTCTATTCAGATGGAAATATCCATGAGATTACTTTGGGTGCAATTGACGACATCACATGGAGTTCCTCCGGTGATTTGGTGGCTCTACTGAGGCGCAGTCGGTCACAAGCTATGTTTACAGGCGAAATTGAAATTTGGGATGTGAGTTCATTCGTGTCTCCAATTCTAGTTCGAAGTTTTACCGATGATGGAATGAAAGGGGAAGATGTCGAAAATTTGGATTGGAATCCTATCAGCAACCTGATAGCGGTCAGTGGGATTGGTATTCGTATCTGGAATGCTGATAATGGCGCATTAGTTACTGCCACTGAGTCAACCGCCCTTTCTTTGGAAGTTCAGTGGAGTCCAGATGGATTTGAAGTAGCCAGCTTTGCATATACTTTGACTATCTGGGATAGCCTTACAGGTGAACTTCAACAAGAGATTGAGTTACCTTTGTCCATATATTGGGGTTCATGGGGCAACGATAGCCAGTATATAGCCATTGTGCAATCTTCAGGTGGGGTGCCATATTATGGAATTGATATTTATAAATTAGGTCTGACCAAACCTAACTTATCTCCAATCATCCTAGCATATGACTATCCGCTTGCCAAAACAGAATGGAAAGGAAACACGCTGGTGAGTCTTACAAGTGGCGGAATTCAACTTTGGGATGTTCCTACCCATCAACCCATCAGAAAAATTTCTTTGGCGGGTCGTTATAATTTCGCCCTCAGCCCCGATGGTAGCCAGATTGCTTATATCCAAGATGGGGTGCTGCAAATTCAGGCCGTCAATACGCCGTTTGTTGCACCGACTCCGACTGCCACACCTGATTAATTACTCTTCCTCGCTCAAGCGCATAAACCGCAGTATGGGGCTTTCCCCTGCCTCCAATAATCCGGCCTCCTGCAAGGCTTTGAGGGTGGCGCGGGCATCTTGGGGCGACTGCTCCAACACATCAATCAGCGGCCCGATGCTCAACCAACCTAAGTAAGCTGCCAACGCCCCCGCCCGCCGATATTTTTTCTCCAATAACAAGAAATGGCGCGGCACGGGTGGGGTATTTTCATCCACCACAGGCAGATCAGGTTTGGTATCGCGTTCGGCTTTGATGATGGCCGGCACTTCCGCCAAAATCGCTGCGGATAGGCTGGCGTCGCTTTGTTCGGCTTCGCGCTGCTGACGGGCGGCCAACAATGCCCCCGTTTGGCCTGTGCGCCGCAGATACCCAGTTAAGCCCGTTGGTGGGATAGGGGCTGCATCGGGGCTGTCGGTGTTGCGGAGGGTTGCTACACGCCGCCAATATTTGAGAATCTGCCCGATTTGTTTGTTATCCACTTCTGGCAGTTCGATGGGTTGGGGGGCAGACCCATTGGCGCGGTACATGCTGTCAATCAATGCGACGGGGAATGCAGCAGGCGGCTGTGCCCAATTGACTGTATTAAAGGCCGAGCGCAAAATCATCTGCTCTGGCATCAATTCCAAAAGCTGAGAGGGGACGGTTGTAGATTGTAGATCAGGCACAGCCAACACGACATGCAAACCGAGCGCTGGCCCTTCTTTGACCAAACGATAAAGATTAGAAAACCATGCTTGGCGATCTTCACCCCAGCCTTTGACCGAGACGGCATCCAGCGTAATCAACAAACGTGGGAAGGGTTTTAGCGGCTGGCCTTTGACCACTTCGTTATATTCATCAAGGGTCTTGGCGTTTTGCTGATTAAATTGATTTTTGCGCTGACCTAGATGTTTAATCAACCCATCCAACAGACGGCGGAATTCTTTGAGGGTGTGTAATGTCCCGCCGAGGATATGGGGGCTTTGGGCAAGGGCATCCATGATCTCGGTGCGTGCCCCGATCAAGGCAAAACGAAATTCGGCAGGGGTGTTAAAGAGGCATAACTGCAAAATCAAGGCCGACATCAAGTGCAGTCGCTGTGGTGTATCCCCGACAATCAGCAGATGGGGCATGGATCGCAAATCGCGCACGATGGTCTGCTGACTGAGGCTCAATCCCAGCGATAGGGCAGTTGGTTCGGTGATATTTAGGAAATTTTCTTGGCCCAATAAATAATCCAAACTGAGTGGGATCGGGTTTTCTGGCCGCACCAACAGCACTGCCCCTTCCCCGGATTTCTGGGCAGGGTAGAGTTCTACCAATTCGGCTTTTAGGCTTCGTTGTAGGCCGGGCAGGGCAGGGCGCAGATTTTCAGTAATGCCGCCTAATTGAGACGTCTGTCCACTGATAGCCGGACGCAGCAAGAAACGTAAGTGTGATGGCGAGGCCCGTACATCCACAATGCGTACCGGGGTGCTTAATTCAGCAAAGCGGCGCTGAATCAGATTGGCTTGTTGATAGAGATATTTGGCGTCATAGGGTTTTTCAGCAGGCGCGACCCCCACATCAGCGGCGGCAGGCGTCACCCAACCGTTTTCATCTGCTCTAGAGAAAAGCTGCGGCATAATTTGACCCCCAATGCGCGTAATCAGTGAACATGCCTATTGTAGAAAGGAGATAATAAATAATCAAGCGAGGTTGGTTTGTGTTTATGGGTTAAGACAAATTTGATGACAAATTCAGGGTACAATTTTGATGTTGACTTATACATTCATGTTAGGTGATAAAACATGTTCAAGCGATGGATGTTGGCTGGCCTGATTGGGATGCTGTTAGTTGCGTGTGGGGAAGATGAGTCCGATGGGGGGAAATCTCAGCCCCGCGATGATTCACAGCAGGCAACGGTGGTTTTGACCCTCATGCCGGTGCCAGATATGACGATTGTCCCCGGATGTCCTCCCGGCGAATTAGAGGACTGGTTTGAGAATGTTTATTTTAATATGCAGTCGTTTGCGACAGAAGCTGATGAAAACCGAAGAACGGTGGAGGAGAATCAGCGTGATGATGCGCTGCAAATCCTGTCGCGCCTGCTCGATTTGCGTAATGTCATTGCCATGACCCCCACTCCCACTTGTGTGCAAATTAATTCACAGCAAGTGCTGACGGCTATGCAGGCGGTGATTGATGGTTTTCAGCAATTTACGTCGGGCGAAATCAGTAAGGCGGATTTGGGGGAGCAGGTGTCACCCTATATTACCAACTTAAACGGGTTGTTGGCGGATCTGCAAAGTATTGTCAACCCGCTTTATGAATTAACACCCTCTTCCTCATCGGACTCCACCAGCGCACCGGAATAGGGTAGTTCGCTGGTGGATTGTTCTGGTTGGCCGCTTGGTGAGACTGAACTTTGCATTAAGCGCTTGACGACAAACAGGGTTAGGTCATCAAAGGCAGGCTGATCACCCGTAAACCGATCAACGGCGGTGGTCAGCTTTTGCACAAAATCCGCCGCCGAGCGCTGGCGTAATTTCCGAGTGGTAATATGGAGTTCCACTTCACCAAATTCGGAGTTATCGGCCCGTTGCGCTTCGGTCAGTCCGTCGGTATAGGCCAAGAGGGTATCGCCCACCTCAATTTCGACAGTAGCCTCTTGAAGCTGGATGGGGTCAAACAATCCTAGCGCGATGCCCTTAATTCGCAGTTCGACCAGTTCGCCATTTTCTCGTGCAATCAACGGAGGATTGTGACCGCCGCTGCTAAATTGCAACGTCCCGGTTTTGACATCCAAAATCCCATACCAGCAGGTGAAAAAAAGTTCGCTGCGATTATCATGTACGACTAATTTGTTGACGCGCAGCAGGGTTTCGGCGGCGGAACGACGGCGCGAGGCGACTGCCCGAATGATGGTACGGCAGACCGTCATAAACATGGCGGCGGCGATACCCTTATCCGCAACATCGGCAATCACGAAGGCGTATTTATCATCGCCCAATGGGATAAAGTCATAGAAATCGCCTCCCACCAAACGCGCCGGACGATAATAAGCAGCGACGTCCCACCCGTCAATTTGCGGCGGTTTGTCGGGCAGCAGACTCAGTTGGATTCCGCGTGCCACTTCCATTTCGCGCTCAAAACTCTCGGCGATAATGGCTTCCTCTTGTAGACGGGCGGTACGAATGGCAAGGGCGCTTTGATAGGCGATCCCGATCAAAATATTGAGACGCCGCTGACCACTATGGCTTTCATATTCAAAATGATCTACCAACATCGTGCCGACAATCGTCCCTTGTGCCATCAAGGGCAGAGCCAGCACAGCGGGTATCTCTATCGCTTCTCGCAGTGCATCCGGGATGAAATAGGGCAGATTTTCACCCGCAGGGACAGCCTGTAGGGTGTCCCACAGAGTAGTAAATAATTGGCTCTCGGCGGGCCGAATCGTTAATTGATTAAACAGGCGTTCACCTTGCGGAGAGAGACCAAATGATTTGGAGGCATAGAATTGCTGTAAACTATCGTCCCAGCGCAAAATAATGCAGCGGGTTACCCCGACCAACAAGGTGGTAAGGCGCACGATACTTTCCAATGTGCTGTCGAGGTCAAATTGGCTGTTGACGGCCTCCGCGACTTGCAGCAGTACCGTTGTGATCCACTGTTCCTCTTGTTGGGCGGTATACAGTTGAGCGCCTTCGATAGCAAGGGCTGCTTGGTTGGCGATCCCCGATACCAGTTCAATTTTGCGGCGGGTGAGCGGGGCATCGCCTTCACGCTGACCAATGAGCAGCGTGCCAATGACTGTCCCTTTCGCAAACAAGGGCAGCAGAACGGCTTGTACCACGTCAATTTCGACGGGTAGACCTGCTGGCATGGGCGCAGTCGCGTCTAGAATCACGGGGCGGCCTGTCTCGATTAAGTCATGCATTGGAGGCCATTGGGCTGGGTCAATTTTGAATCCCTGAAAGGCTTCAACAAAGCGTTGATTGACCCCAGAGACCTCGACCATCCGGAAAAATTTATCTTCGGACAAAAAGACGGCACACCATTCAACGCCTGCCAATAATGGGGTGATACGGGCGACGGTTTCCAAAACTTCATCGGGGCTGGTTGCTTGACCGGTTGCTTCGGCTACTTGGAGGAGGGCGGTGGAAATCCATGCCTCTTCCTTTTGGGCCATATACAACTGGGCATTCATAATGGCGACGGCGGCTTGACTAGCAAAGGTACTAGTAATCGCTTTTTCTTCGGTGCTAAATGACTGTACGGCGATACGTTTGATGGCGAGATGTCCGATGTGTTCCTCGCCCATGCTCAGAGGGACGGAGAGTGTATCCTCATGACGGGGCTTGGGTGGCTCTTCACCACTGCCTTCACTCGGTTTGGCGGCCAACATGGTCAGGATACGATCAATGTGGTTTTCGGAATCTTGGTCGGCGGGCAGCACCTCATCCCACACCGCATCATCTTCGGTTACGCCATGAATCGCGCTCACCAGATAATAGGCTTTTTCATCGTCCAACAACAGAATAACCGCCGAGGTGTATTCGACCACACGTTCCAGCCCCAACAGAATTTCTTTGAGTACGCTGTCGAGATCGAGTGATGAGGCCAGCACGGTGCTGACTTCTTGCAGCGTCTCCGACAAAATACGGCGGCGCATTTCGTTGGCAATCAAGCCAGCATTACGAAGGGCAATGGCAACCGTATCGGCAAGGGCCTGTACCAGTGCCACATCTTCGGCTGAAAAAGCATCGGTCTTTGGGCTTTGAATATCCAACACGCCTAAGGTGCGTGACCCCATTTGAATGGGTACGGTCATTTCGCTTTGGGTGTCTTCTAGCCCGCCGCCCTTGATATAACGTTCATCTTCGGCAGTGTTCCCGGAGACGATTAACTGACCGTGATTGGCGACCCAAGGAATAAAACCCTTGTCGTCAATGTTGTAAGCTAGACTTTCGAACAGCCAGCGTTTGGTATGGCTGCCTTTGCCCCCACGAAAAATAACCCGCTCCCCGTCACGCAGGAAAATATGCACCCGGTCATAACCAAAGTGGTCAGTAATGAGGTCAATCACTTCGTCGAACAGGCTAGAAATATCCAAAATCGAGACGACGGCACGGGCCGCTTCGATCAGAGCGTTGGTACGCTCGGCTTGGCGACGTTCGGCAGAATAGGTGATAGATTCTTGGAAGGCGAGGGCCAGTTGCTGCGCTAGCGCATTGAGCGTGAATGAGTCGTCCTTATCGAAGGCGTCCACTTCATTGCTTTGCACATCCAGCACACCCAATACGCGATTATCAAAAATCAATGGGGCGGCGAGTTCGCTTTTGGTAGCGGGCAAGGCAGCCGAGGCGACATAACGCGGGTCTTTGCTCACATCGCCCACTACTGCTATTTCAGCGTTTTCCGCGACCCACCCAACGATACCAAAACCCATTTTGAGGCGGATGTCCTTAAATCCGGCATCCCACGCAGTACTCGCTCCTAAGACGATTTCGTTGGTTTCCGTGTCAATTGTGAACAGGTTGACCGCATAATAACTAAAAGTGCCTTGTACGAGCCGTAAAATTTGTTGTTGTAGTTCGGGCAGGGGTTGAACCCCACTGAGTTGACGTGATACCTCACCGATCAGCCTCAATCGGGTGGCTCGTTCTTTGGCAGCGGTATACAACTGGGCATTACGAATCGCTCCGGCTGCTTGATTAGCTAACACGGTCAGACGACCCAAATCGTCGTCGGTAAAGGTGGAAGGGGTTTGGCTTTGGGCGGCGATGACCCCGATGACCTTGGCTCCCGCAATGAGAGGGGCAAAAATCGCGGAACGGGCCGGATTATTTTCGTCATAATAACGGGGGCGGGCAGGTAGGCTGTCCCATTCTTTTTGAAAGTCGTTGATAAGCAAACCGCGTGCATTATCACGTACCCAGCCAATTAGCCCTTCAGATGCCCCATTCTTGAATATTTGGGTTGGTAGGCGTTCGGCTTCTTTCAGCCAGACCTTGATTTCATAGTCGTCACCATCAATCAGGCCCAGTTGAAAATCGCGGGTGTCTATAACACGGGTGGACTGCTGATAGACGATTTCGCATAGGGCATCCAGATTTAACTGTGCTCCCAAAATCGCCTGACCGACATCGGCCAATGCGTCGAGACTATGGCTGGCCTCATAATTGTGGGTGGCTCGGTTCCATCCTCGCCAGTAGCCAACGACGATTCCCGCAATCAGCAGCAGTGCGCCACTGAGCATCACCAAAATGAGGCTTAGTGCATCCATTAGCAGAAGATTCCAAAGCGCCTATCGTTTATGAACAGGATTGCGGAAATGACACGTTCCTCAGTTTTTGCTAATTGGATCATCAGCGATCACATCACCGGGGCTGTCGTAGATATGGAACATCATATCGAAGCCGATCATTTCAAATACTTCGCGGATACGTGGCTGCAAATCGGTCAATATGACATCCCCCGCGTGCTGTCGTGCCAACCGCCATGCGCTCACCAGCACCTTTAGACCACTGCTAGAGACATAATCCACCTCGGTTAAATTCACAATCAGTCGTTGATAGCCTTTGTCATTGATGATGGTTTTTAACTCATATTCAACTTTGGGACTGGTCTGGCTATCGAGCCGACCAACCAGATTGACTTGGAGGTAGTTTTTGGGCAGGGGTTTGCTGGTGATCGTCAATTCAGAAGTGGGTGGCCGGACGGGGGCGCGGTGAACCGCAATAGCTTTCCGCAGTGTGAGTTGATTCTTGTCTTCCACAAAACGGTAATCTACTGAATCCATGAGTTTTTTGATGAAATAGATGCCCCAGCCGCCCGGTGCGCGGTTGGCTAAATCCTCAGAAGGGTTGGGGTCGTCATGGGTCAGGGGATTGAAGGCTGGGCTATTATCACTAATAACAATGATAAAGGAGTCATCATCTACCCCGGTCACAATATCAATTGTCCCCAGATGTCCATGTCGACTTTTGGGAAAGCCGTGTTCGATGATATTGGTGCAGGTTTCGTCCACCGCCAATTGGCAGTGGTACGTCGCCCGCTCATCCAACCCGGCGGCCTCGGCTGCTTCGACCACAAATTCACAGGCCGGGGGAATATTTTCTAGCTGTGCTTTAAAAGATAAATAGCGCTCGTCGTGCATTGCAGTTCCCACAGACATCAAGTTACACCACCACGTATTAAAAGCTGCCGACGGCCTCTACTTGTGTCGGAAAAATCTTGAAAATCTCATCAAGACCCGCCAATTCTAAGACTTCGCGGACACGTTCGGACGGATTAGCAATACGCACATCACCGCCACTGCCCGGCATTCCCTGAACGCGCTTAAGGGCCGAGACCATTTCACGCAGACCGGCACTGCTCATATAATCTACTTTGCTCAGATCGAGCACCACACGGCTTTTGCCTGCATCAATGGTGCCGTTGAGCGCTTCGCCCAACTGTCCAGCAGTGGTGCTGTCTACACGCCCTGAAACTTCCAACAACTGCACACGTTTAAACTCGGTGCTCAGAATCTCAATACTCATCGAAAACCCCTCCGTAGAAAAAGGATTCTGCTGAAAATGCACTAATATTTGATGGGTCGCATTTTTCAAACTGGGCGACATTATACCATTAATGTTTTTCTCAGCGAAAAATTACCTTCTGGGACTGCTATAATAAAACTTCGCCGCCGGGCGACAGGTTCATTTACATCTATAGGGTGTTTGGTAAAGGATTGATGCTGTGGGCTGGTTGTTGACAATTCCAATGGGTGCGTTTTTGCTGCTGCTGGGCATATATTGGCAGCCCAATCCCATCCCGCGTAAAGACCGTAAATTGCAGACTCGGCTCGATAGCGCACAGGGTGAACTCGCTGCCCAAACAGGTGAAAAACCCAAACTGACCACCGAGCAGGTGCGCCGTTATTTGCGCTTAACAGGTGAACGGATTGCTTTGATCGGCTTTGGTGTGTTTGGGATTTTGGTCGGCATCATTGATGATCTCGGCAAGTTGGAGGATTCTACGGCGTTTCTTTCCTTATTTGGCCTCTATGCAGTCATGATTTTGGTGGTGCAGCGGACGGAGCAGCGCCGCAAGATGGTCACGCTCTGGTTAATGGGTCTTGCCGCTTTGTTAACGTGGGGGCGGGCTGAATCTCTAAATGTGACGGTTGAGGGCAACTGGGCAGTGCTGGCGGCGTTGGGTGCAAATTTCCTCTTCTGGTTGGTGATTAATCGTCGCTATCCTCCCGGCACCAGCGACGCCATCGAGGTTTATGGGATGGAATGAACTTGCACCCTCTTGACAAATTTTAAAACTCTCTATACTCTATATAGAGTTTAATCAATTGAAAATGGTGTGGTCTTTGTTATGGGGTATTCTTCAGCTTTTTCCCAGTCGTTGTTTGTGACGCTCTTTGTTGCCGATAAGGTTGCCAAAGGGTTGTATGAGTTTATCTCGACCCAACAGATAGCTGAGACTCTTAACATTCCTCCCTCCACAACGGGCATGATATTGCGGCAGCTAAATCGGGCTGGCTTAATTGAAACCCGTGAAGGGGCGAGTGGGGGAGTGCGTTTGGCTCGATCACCGGAAGAAATCACCATCTTGGATATTTTTGCCGCGATGGAACAAGAGCGCCCTTTGTTTCAGACGAATTTTCAATTGAAGGCGGCGGGCGAGACTCCATCCAAAGCGCAGGCGGCTATTCTTGCTGTGCTAGAAAATGCTAGGGATGCGTTGCGGGAAAGTTTTCGTGGGGTCACGGTGCGCGATTTGATGGACACCATCAATTCCTAAAGCGCTAAAAATGGTAGAACCCGAACGGATATAGTTCTTTTTTGTTTTTAAAACTATATATTCTATCTGTATAGTTTGTATTATTTAGTCAATTCAAGGAGAAACACATGTCCAATCCACAGCGGCTTTATTTGATGCAAGTTGCCTATTCGCCAGAACGCAACATCCCGGTGGTTTGTTATCTAATCCAAACCGACGACGGGCGGAATATCCTGATTGACACCGGCCTGCCCGATGCTTTTACTCCTCCACCCGGTCTGAATCCGGTCATGGATAAAAACGTGCTGGAGCAATTGGCGCAAATTGGTGTACAACCCGGCGAGGTGGATACACTCATTTGTACCCATTTTGATATGGATCATTGCGGGCATCACAGTGCTTTCATCAACGCGGAGTTAGTGATTCAACGTGACCATTATGTGCTGGGTCAAGAATCGCCACGTTTTGCTGCCAATCGTGCGGAATGGCATCGGCCCGATGCACGTGTGCGCCTGATAGAGGGGGATTTGGAGCTGCTGCCGGGGGTGCAAATTTTGCGAACGGACGGACACACCTTCGGGCATCAATCCGTGTTGATACACCTATCTGAAAGCGGCCCCGTTCTGCTAACCATTGATGCTGTGCCCACGCAATCACTTTTTAGGGCAAATCGGCAGCCCAGTCCAGTGGATGAAGACCCTGTGGCAGTACAAGCCAGCGTCCAGAAGTTGCTGGATACAGTGGAACGGGAAGGAGTTGGCCTAACGGTGTTTGGGCACGATGGCGATCAATGGAAGGGGTTGAAAAAGCTCCCAGAATATTATAGCTAGGGGCGTTGAGGGATTTGTCGAATCTGTAGGAATTTATCCGTACCCCCACCTCTTTTGTCCATGACCTATCGAAAGTATTCGAAAAGGCCATTCGACGCGAGTAAAAGATTGGGGGTAGGGGTATTCTAGCCGATAATATTCAACGGAATCACATCGGCATTTGCCATCGCTACGACGCTGACACGGGCTGCGACGGTCTTGGCTAATTCCGCAAAGGCTTTTCCAGCAGGGCTTTCGGGATCATGGACAACCACAGGCCGTCCATCATCGCCCCCTTCACGCACTCCGGCTTGCAACGGCACACGACCCAAAAATGGCAGCCCTCGTTCCGCCGCCAGTTTTTCACCGCCGCCCTGACCGAAAAATTCACCTGCCATATTTTCCATCACGCCCAGCATCGGCACTTTCAATTTATCAAACATGGCGATGGCGCGACGCGCATCTTCCACCGCGACGGCTTGTGGTTGGGTCACGATGACCGCACCTGTTAAGGGCACGGATTGGGCAAGGCTGAGTTGGGCGTCGCCTGTGCCGGGGGGCAGGTCAACAATCATATAATCGAGACTGCCCCATGCCACATCAGTGAAAAATTGGCGGATGGCGCTGTGTAGCATTGGCCCACGCCAGATCATGGGGGTGTTGGGGTCAGCCAAAAAGCCCATGCTCATGACTTTGACGCCATACGCCTCAAACGGAATCATTTTGGGTTGACCATCTTCGTCAATCACGCGGGGACGGGCGTAGTTGAGACCGACCATTGTGGGGATGTTGGGGCCAAGAATATCGGCATCCATCAAGCCGACCCGTGCCCCGTATTCCGCCAGACTGACGGCCAAGTTAGTCGAAACGGTGCTTTTGCCAACCCCACCCTTGCCGCTGGCGATGGCGATAATGTTCTGAATCGGCATATCGAGATTGCCATGCAACCCTTTGGGGACATTGGCATCCCATTTAATGGTGACTTTGTTAATCCCCTCAATGGGTAGCAGCACCCGTTCGGTCTCACGCACAAACACGTCTTTCAATGGGCAGGCAGGGGTAGTGAGGACGATGGTGAAATTAGCTGTACCGTTCTCCACCGTTAGCTCTTTGACCATCCCAAGTGACACAATATCACGGTGCAGTTCTGGTTCAATGACCGTACTCAGCGCCGCCATTGCCTGATTAACTAGCGAATTACTCATCAGCAGATACCCTCTCAAATGGCTAAAAATGGGCGAACTGGTGGCCCGCCCCTATTGAATTCGCAAATCTTGATTGCTGCGATGGGAGTGTTTGCGAATAAAATCAATAATGATTTGCATAATTATAGCGAGGTCAAGGCCTTAGCGCGAGGGGGCAGCAAAAGATTGCCGCAAAATTTCTAAGATTGGGCTGTTGGGATTGGCATTAATCCACACCAAAATTTCTTCGCGGGCGGTTTTGAAATAAGCCATAAGTTCCACATCACTACCCTTAAATCGCCCAATGGTGTTTTGTGAACATGGAGTGCAGCCGCGCATGGCTCGATAGCTATCGGCGTGGCAGGTGAGGCAGCTATTAAGCTTAATCATCATCCACGCGAAGGCCAAAATATCAGCATCGGTATCATTTTTGTGCTGGCAAAGGCCTTCAATAAATTCGCGCCATTCAGGGCCACGCAAATTGCGAAGGGAGGGGATGACACGCGGGGGGAAAATAATCTCGGTATCGGGTTGATGCAGCATGGGCCGTCACTCCTCAAACCATAACAATGATTTTTTAGATATAAAAGGAATCTAACAAAATTCTAACCTTCACATGTGGGGATGTCTACCACATGTGGGGATGTCTACTGACTTTGGTTAGAACTCAACCGAAATTTTTCGTTGCCGTGAAGGGGAGTCTAGGCTACACTAGACGCGCTCATTTAATTACTTTTCATGAACGGACATTCGCCATTTCGCAGCAGGAGACTGCTTTACCTCATGAATAAACTATCCACGCAAGTTGTCGCGTTTCTTGTATTAGCCGTTGTCACGCTGGTGGGTGTCCTCATCGTGACCAATAGCGATATTGATACCAATGTAAAAACCGCCGATGCCTCACTTTTGGAATTGACCACAAATGACAGTTCGATTGATTTTTCAATCAGCTATCCCAATGAATGGCAGGCTGCTCCTACGGCTGATGGAGCAGGTTATGTTTTTACGCTAAAGGAACCACTAGATGGGGTGGCTGAAGAAATGCAGCCTCAAATTGAAATTACCCTACAAAACTCGTCCTATGGGGATACGTTGGCTGCGACTCAATCCGATTTGGGTGCGGACAGTTTGGATGCCTATAAAACGGTAGATAGCCATCGCAGCGGGGTTCGTTATACTACCACCAACTCACTGGATAATGGGCAGCAGGTGGCAACAGACATCATTGTTTTGGACCCCCAAGATCAATCGGTGACCAGTGAAGTTGAAGAAAACCGCACCTTGATTGCGCGACTGACCGCAGATGCCAATAAGATCGGTGAGTATCGCCAAACATTGGATTTAATGCTGACTAGCGTGAAGGTTGCTGAACCCTTCCGTGTCCCTCAATTGGCTCAAACGATTACCAACCCAACCAGCGGTATCACCGTTAATTATCCGGAGGGGTGGACTGCTTCAGTGGATGCTGCGCCGAATGACACCATTACCCGCATCGTTGCGCCGGATGAAGCTGATGGTTTATTGCGTCTAGCATATGTACCGCTGCTTGACCAAGCAACAGGTACACCTATTACTTTGGCGGATTTGGAAAGCCAAATTTTGGGTGGGGTTGATCCTAATAGCTTCATCCAACCAATGGCCCTTTATAGCGCGGGTGGATATACGGGTGATGCTGGAGCAGTTTTAGTCCCCGATAACGGCAGTGGCAGCGGTGACAGTGTCATCTATGTAGTGTTCCTCCAGTTGAGTGACGCGGATGCGGTGGTAGCATTGGCACAGGCAGGTCCGAATGACATCGCAAATTTGCAACAGGTGACAGACGCGGTTTTGCAGACAATTCAATTCGTGCCACCCGCTACGCCGGAAGCTACCGAAACCCCTGAATCCGAACCTACGGAATCGGCGGCAGAAGCTCCAACTGAGGAAGCAACACCAGTGGCTGAAGAAACTGCGACTGCCGAACCAACCGAAGTCCCGACGGAAGCCCCCACTACCGAGGCGACTCCGGCAAATTAGTAACGGAGTTTTTTACAGAGGCGGGTTGTCACAGACTCGCCTCTATTATCGTCTTTATTCAATAGAAGATTGGGTTATCCCCATACCCAATTTCAGAGCGTAGGAGCAAGCATGACAGAGTTAGTTCGTAATTTAATCAACGGCGAATGGGTTGAAGCGAAATCGGGTGAGACGTTTCGCAGCATCAACCCCGCTACTGAAGAACTCGTTGGTGAAGTTGCCAAAAGTGGCAAAGACGATGTAGACGCGGCGGTAAAGGCAGCTAAGGCAGCCTATCACGATTGGCGTCTGACCCCCGCACCACGTCGGGGTGAAATTTTGTTCCGGGTGGCGCAGATTTTGCAGGAACGCAAAGAAGATTTGGCCCGTTTATTGGTTCAGGAAATGGGCAAGGTCATCGCCGAGGCGCGTGGTGATGTGCAAGAAGCGATTGACATGGCCTATTTTATGGCAGGTGAGGGCCGTCGCCTATTGGGGTATACCGCCCCGGTGGAAATGCCGAATAAATTTGGTATGGCGCTGCGGGATAGCGTGGGGGTGGTCGGCCTAATCACTCCTTGGAATTTTCCCATTGCGATTCCCTCGTGGAAGAGCCTGCCCGCGTTGATTGCTGGCAACACCGTCGTCTTTAAACCTGCGTCGGATACCCCCAAACTCGGCGCGGAATATACACGATGTTTCTATGATGCGGGCCTACCCCCCGGTGTGCTGAATGTCGTCTTGGGGCCGGGTGGCTCGGTGGGTGGGGCGATTGCGTCTCATCCTGATGTCAAAGTGATTTCATTCACCGGCAGCACCGAAATTGGCTACAGCATGTACGCCGAAGCCGCTAAGAAGGGTAAGAAGGTCAGCCTTGAACTGGGTGGCAAGAACGCCATCATCGTTATGGATGATGCCAATTTGCCATTGGCAGTCGAGGCGATTTTGTTCAGCGCGTTTGGCACAACGGGTCAACGCTGCACCGCGACCAGCCGTGTGATTGTCCAGAGGGGTATCCACGCCAAATTGGTCGAAGCACTGGTTGAACGCACCAGAGCCTTGAAGCTGGGTTATGGGCTTGATGAAACCGTAGATGTCGGCCCGGTGATTAACGAATCGGCGCGACGCGGCATCCATGAATATGTCGAGATTGGGAAGAAAGAGGGTGCGAAACTGCTCTGCGGTGGTGATTATGCCCGCGATGTAGATGGCGGACGCGGCTTCTTCTATCAACCGACCATCTTTGACCAAGTGGGCCATAACATGCGGATTTCGCAGGAAGAAATCTTTGGGCCTGTCTTAAGTATAGTGGAATGTGCCGATCTCGATCAGGCCATCCAATTTAATAATGACGTGGCCTACGGCTTGAGCAGCAGCATCTTCACTGAAAATGTGAATGCGGCCTTCCGGGCCATTCGTGACCTATCCACCGGGATTGTCTATATCAATCACGGCACAACCGGAGCGGAAATCCAATTCCCCTTCGGCGGGACACGTGGTACGGGCAATGGGATGCGTGAGGCGGGCCAAACCGCGCTGGATTCGTTTACCGAATGGAAATCGGTCTATGTGGATTTCAGCGGTAGATTACAGCGGGCGCAGATTGATACCGATACGATTTTGGGGAAGATAAATTAACCCCACCCCAAACCCCTCCCCGAACACAGGGAGGGGCTTTTGCTTCAAGGCGGTTCAAGTTGCAATCATCCGATTTGTTCCTATTGGCACAATCGTATGTCAGGTGTTAAACTTTGGAAAATTGAAACTTAATTCAAGTTATTCTGGTTTTTGAGTGCTGGCGACCCATTATTTCACTTTAGAAAATCAGTGTGTGATGCTGTTATGAGCCACCCGCGTGAACCCCTCTATTGGGAGGCGACGTATGCTATTGCGATGCGCCTTATGGAGGATTACGCATGGGTAGACCCGACGGTGCTTGGCACACAGCAGTTATTAGAAATGGTATTGAGTTTGCCAGATTTTGCAGACGAGCCAATTCTCGCTAATGAGGAATTACTGGTCGAAATTTTGCGAGTATGGTACGAGGAGAAGAATTTTCATGACCAATCATGACCATTTGGATTTACGCGAGTTGCATGACCCCGATATTCCGTTACCGATTGAATTGCAGGGGAATCTTGCCTCCACCAACCTGAGCCGAATTTATAACTGGTCACGCGCCAAAGCGACATGGCCTTTGTTGTTTGGGTTGGCGTGCTGCGCGATTGAAATGATCGCCACCGCCTCTAGCCGCTATGACATGTCACGGTTTGGGATGGAAGTCATGCGTGCCAGCCCACGCCAAGCTGACTTGTTGATTGTCTCCGGGACCGTCACCAAGAAAATGGTGGTGCCGATTGTGCGTATTTTTAACCAGATGCCCGAACCGAAATACGTTTTGGCGATGGGGGCGTGCGCGTCGGGTGGTGGCCCATTTAAAGAGGGATATAACGTCGTCAGCGGGATTGATCAATATATCCCGGTGGATGTTTATGTTCCCGGTTGCCCTCCCACCCCACAGGCCCTAATTCATGGGTTTATTGCGCTACACCAAAAGATGGAAGGCCAGCGCCTCCACAATCGCAACAGTGTGCCGTGGTATAGCAAAGGCCCCAGCGAAGAAATTCCGCTACCTGTACTCGGGCCGGATATTGTAGACCCACGCCAAGCCGCCATTTTGCGCCAGCAGGCCGAATCTGCTGTGTTGTTAGCAGAAGCCACTGGTGATTAATTCTGAGGAGATAACCGAACAATGGTAGAGAATGTATTGGTTCAAAATCCCACCCAAGAGGCGTTGGCTGGTCTGGGGCGTTTTGGTGGGGCAGTACAGGCCGATGACCGTCAGAATTATGAGGGGATTGTCGTTGACCGCGATTCGCTACCCGATGTCGCACAGGCGCTTCGGGATGAACTCGGTTATGATTACCTCTCAAATGTGACAGGCGTGGATTATCTTGGCTTTGGCGATTATTTTGAGGTCGTCTACCATGCCTATCGTACCAGCGGCGGCAAGGGATTGACCTTTAAGGCCCGTACCCCCCGTGATGTTGCCACCGTGCCAAGCGTGGTGAGTGTGTGGCCGGGTGCTGATTTCCAAGAGCGCGAAGCCTATGACCTGATGGGGATTCATTTCACCGGACATCCCAATCTAAAGCGCATCTTGATGTGGGAAGGGTTTGAAGGCCACCCGCTGCGTAAAGATTGGAAAGAAGCCTATTTTGAGTCCGAGCATAAGCCGTTCGATTCGCGCTGGCCCGGTGGCAATGTGCGCCGTGCGGAGGAATATAACCCCTTCGGCAAAAATGTGAGCTACCCCGCCGGATTCACAATGGATAAGGTCCGGGACATCTCAGAAGTTGACCATTATGAAGGTTTAAATCTGGGTGTTCAGATTGAAGGTAGTGGGATTCGCACCGATAAATTGGTGGTCAATCTTGGGCCGCATCACCCCAGCACTCACGGTGTGTTCCGTATGGTCTGCACTTTGAATGGCGAGACGGTGGAAACCCTCGAACCCGTCATGGGCTATCTGCATCGCAATCATGAAAAGATTGGCGAGCGCAATACGTGGATTATGAACATGCCCTATACGGATCGCCTCGATTATATCTCCAGCATGAGCAACAATCACGGCTATGCGCTGGCGATTGAAAATCTGATGTGGAAAAATCAGGTCAAGGGCTATAACCAACCAACGGAACGCACCGAAGTGATCCGCGTACTGATGGTCGAATTGACCCGCTATGTCAATCACCTATGGTCAATTGGGTTCTTGCTCAACGACCTCGGTGCCTTCTTCACCCCGGCCCTATATGCCATTTTTGAGCGTGAGCTGATCCTCGATTTCTTTGAAGCGACGGCTGGCAGTCGGATGATGTGTAATTACATGCGTTTTGGGGGATTGTTCAAAGATATTCCTGAACGTATGATGGCCCACGCTGTTTTAGAGAATGACATGATCCGCGACGTGGATACGATGGAATTTTTGCACAATTTGATTTTTGAGCGCCTGCCCAACTTCACGGATGAATTTGACCGTCTGCTGACGAAGAATGAAATTGTGTTTAATCGTACACGCGGTGTCGGTGTTTTGACGGCAGAACAAGCCATTGCGGTGAGTGCGGCGGGGCCAGTCTTGCGGGCCAGTGGTGTGCCCTATGACGTGCGGAAGGCCGACCCCTACAGCATCTATCCCGAATTGGAATTTGATATTCCGACGGGGACGTATGGCGACGTGTATGATCGCTACTTGGTGCGCTTGGAAGAAATGCGCCAGAGTGTGCGGATTTTGCAGCAAATCTATCCGCGCCTGAAAGAAACAGCCGGGCAGAGTATCCTCGGCATTGATGCCTACAGTCCGCGTATCCCCAATGGCGGCGAAAGTTATGGTCGTGTAGAGAATCCAAAAGGGGAACTCGGTTATTATGTGGTTGGCGTTCCGGGCAAGGAATTTGATCAGAATCCTTGGCGCTACCACATCCGCGCCCCCAGTTTCATCAATCTGACGGCGTTGGAACAGATGTGCATCGGCCACAAAATTGCTGACCTTGTGGTGATTTTAGGCAGCATTGACATCGTTTTGGGTGAGACAGACAGATAATAACCCCATCCCCAACCTCCCTCTCCAGTATCGGTGGGGAGGGGGATTTTGAGCGAGGAGAGAGATTTATATATGTACGGAATTGGAATTTGGAACGGCCTCAAGATCACCCTAAAACGCTTTGTGGATACGTTTGTGGTTGATCTTGGCATGTTTGGAACCAAGCAAAGCCCCGAAACTTTCGCGGTGCGTCAAGGGGCACAGGCCAAAGGTCTCTATACGGTAGAGTATCCCGAAGAAAAATTGGCGATGCCAGAACGTTTCCGCTTTGTGCCATTTTTGGTGGTCAATAATCCCGATGACCCGCATTCACCCGGTCATGATTGGTGTACTTCGTGCGGCATCTGCGCGAAAGTCTGCCCACCCCAATGTATCTGGATTGTACGTGGCACGGATGCCAAGACGGGTCGCCCTAAGCCGGAACCGGAAGCCTTCTATATTGACATTGATATTTGCATGAATTGTGGCTACTGCGCGGAATATTGCCCATTCGATGCCATCAAGATGGATCATGACTATGAATTGGCATCCTATGACCGCACGATGAACCATATCTACGACCATGCCAAACTTGCCAAACCGGTTAGCTATTGGCAGCAAATCGCGCCGAACCGGGCATTGGAAGAGGCCGAAGGGCGTGGTCAATGGGAACACAAGGATACCGCGAAGGTTGCCAAGAAAGCTGGCATTCCGATGACGGAACCCGTTTGGGAAAAACGCGACCAAGCCTTCCATGACCCTGATATTGAAAATGCTGCTGCCAAGCCTGCTGTAGCTGCTGCTCCCGGTGCGCCGCGTGTTGCCGCGCCAGCCGCTGCGGGTGTAAGCATTAATGTAGAAGGGGCATCCCCTGACCAATTGGCGCAATGGGCCGCGAACGAAGGCTTGCCACTGCCAGCCCGTTCTGCTGCCGCGCTTAAATTGGAGCAGATGATTACCGAAAAGACCTTTAAGCCGTCCTCCGAGCATCGCAAGGCAGTTTCGGCGGCCAAGAAAACTGCTAAGGATACCAATACGACGATTGAAGAGTCAGCCGCATCCTTCAAACCCGGTGAAGTCGTCATGGCGGCTGCCCCTGCGCCTGTTGCTGACTCGGTTGCATCTGCCGCCCCTGCCGCTGCCCCCAAAGCGACTGTACCTGCTGGGGTGAGCATCAATGTGGAAGGTGCAACGCCCGACCAATTAGCCCAATGGGCTGAAAATGAAGGTCTGCCCCTCCCTGCCCGTTCAGCCGCAGCCGTGAAATTGGATTCACTGATTCGTGAAAAGACGTTTAAGCCCGCTTCACTTCACCGCAAAGCGATTTCGGCGGCCAAGAAAGCGGCGGCTGATGCTGGTACAACGATTGAAGAAGCTGGTAGCGGTTTCACCCCCGGCGCGGTCATCGAAAGCCCAGTGCTTGCTGCACTGCCACCCGTAGCGGAAGCGGTAGTTGCAGCCGAACCTAGCCCTGTAGCGGCGGCAACTGCGGCTACTCCGGCGGCGGTTGGAGGAACAGTGGCCCTGATTGAAGCCGCTAAGGAATTGGAACGCAAGAGCAAAGCTAAAGAAATCAAATTGACCAGTAATGACCGCAAGCAGATTGCCGAGGCCAAGAAGCTGGCGCAAGAGAATGGCATTGCTTGGGAATAAATTCCTCAAATATGAAAAACTCCGAAAGGGTGCTGTAATAGGCATCCTTTTTGTTTTGTTGGATACTGCCTTCGTATATAATTCAATAAACCTGTTTATTCTGTTTCCTATCACCCGCAGTAGATACTAGTGCTTGGTCGCGCTTGTAGCCTGTACTGCTCTCTTTATTCACTTTTACAGGGGCTTCTATGACCGACCATTATCAACTATCTAACGATTCCGACAGCGACAAAAAGAGATTGGAGCAAGCCGAACCCACTGCTGAACCAGAGAGCACTGATTATTTTAGGCAGGGAATTGGTATTGCATTGAGTGGGCAGGGTGGCGACGATGGTGGCGATTTAGGAGAGAACCATGCTGCCGTCCTACGAAATCCCCGTTTACCGGTGCAACTGCGGCGGAATATGGCCCTTTCCATCGGCCAACAGCGTGGCAATCACTATTTGCAGCGCATGGTTACACAACCTAGTCAATCAGGGGTTGTGCAGCGGGGTATCTTGTCACCCGACAAGCAAATGACGGTGGATGAAATCATTGACTCCCATGACTCCGACAACGTTAACGAAACCAATATGCCTGCCATTTTGGGTGCATCGGCCGATAAAAAAGCCCAGATTATCTCATTGATTCACAGCAACACATGGGTTGGGCCGCAGGATGAAAGCTACCTAGAGCGTATTTGGGATTCAATGGGTGTGAAGGGTATTGAAGCCTACTTTACCCTGTTTGAGCAAAGCGTCAACTACGGTGTGGAATATGAGAATATTCCATGCTTGAAAGACTTGACCACCAAGTTCAAAGAAGATACTCAAGGACTGGCCCTCAAATACCTAAACTCCAACCAAGAATTGGTCAAAAAAGAAATGGAGCAATTGGGGGTTGACGGTGAGAGCGGCAAACCCAATCAAAGTCTTGGCGAAGAGCAGGAAAAGCGCCTCAAAGAGATTCAGGAAGCCGCTGGGATTCTAGCCGATGCCATGCAAGCCAAGCGGCATTTGGATCAATTACAGGTTGGCTACACCACCAAACATAAACCCGGTCCCCCGCTGGCTAAAATTCGGAATGGCCCAGATATGACCTATGTGTGGGAGCAGTATTTTCATGAAGGCCCACCCGAAATGACCTCCATTCCCGGTCAGGGGCGGGGGAGTGACAAGCTGCAACCCTATTCCGAAGTCAAGGCCCACGCCGATGAGTTGAATGGCATTATCGAGGGGTATTCCGCCAAATATCCCGGCCTCTATCCATTGGCGCAGGCAGGCCGCTTGGAGGAATTGGTGAAAGCCGACAGCCCCCAAGCAGTGCAGTCCATGATGGGCGAGGGCCTACGTGATTTGGCGGAAAATATCAAAAAAGCTATCCCGATGATTAGTTCGAATGACCTTGATTATCGGGATTTGCTGCCGATTCATGGTCAATTGATGGGCGGCACGGCAGGTGGCAAATTTAACTGGGCCTCCCCGGTTGGCAAGTTCATTATCAAGGAAGAAGTCGAGGGCCACGAAAGTGCCCAGTTTTGGGTGAATTTAGGCCTAGGGGCACTCGCCGCCGCCGCGTTTGTGATTGCGGAACTGGCAACCTTTGGAACGGCGACTTTCTGGATTGCCGCCGCTGCTGGCGTTGGAGCAGGGGCTATCCAAGCGGGCATGAGCATTGAAAACTGGGCCGATATGTCCACCGCTTCCAAGACTGCCGTCAGTCCCTCTTCACAACTCATCTATGATGGGCAGGTCAGCGCGGCGGCACTCGCTGCCGTTTTAGATACCGTGTTCGCCTTTATTGACGCGGCGGGTATCGGCCTCAAGGCGTTGCGGGCGGGTAGGTTAACGGCGAAGGGTCTCAAACGTCCGCCTGTAGACAAGATTGTGACCGAGACCGCCAAGAATGCCGAAAAAGAACTCATCGCCAAACTGCCGAGCATTGGCGCGAACGCGGAAGGCAAAGAAACCCTTGAAAAAGCGATTTCGCAGTTGGGGGTCAATCGCGCCAAAGAAGCCTCTGGAAAATCCTATGAACAAATGATTGAAATTCTTGGCAAAGAAAATCCGCTGGCCCAACGTATCCGCGAGGTGATGAAACGCGGGGTGATTTCACCCGAAGACATTGCGATGTACAAGAAAGATTTAAAGATGTTGGCGGAAGATGTGCGTTTAGGTTTCCGCACCGTCGCTGAGGCCGATCAGATTGCCATGATTTTGATTGAGCAATTAGGCCCTCTAGAAGTCGTGAAGAAATCAGGAGGGTGGAAATCACTGAATGCCTCGACGGTGTTCGGGAAAAATACCGCTGCGGGTCAGGCGATGGAGGCATGGCGGCAGTCGCTTATCAAAGAAGTCAACGACTTTATGGATAAGGCTTATGGCGGCGCGGCAAAACGAACCGGCACACCCGGCAATATTTCCGACTTGGATGTTTCGCAGACGGGCCGGAAAGATGCGGCGGTAGCCAGCGCGGATGCTGCTAAACATCGGGACGCGGCGGTGGAATACCTCTCACAAAAATTAGGTGTCCAACCCGGCGAATTGAATAAATTGTTAGACACCGATTTGTTTGTAGACCCGCGCCGTATTCATCTCTATGACGAGGTGTTTGCCAAACTACCCAAACTGCGTGAAGACGCCGCCCAGCAAGCCGCTGCTTTTGAGCAAGAAATGCTTATGAATCTGCGCCTTACCCAAGCCGAAAAACTGGGCGATGAGGGGTTGATTGCCAGTCTCAAGAAGCAGATGGAAGCAATGGGGATCAAAATCACCAAAGTGCCACTGCCTTCGCCCGAGGGGGTGGCTTTGCTGAATCACGAAATTGACGGCTTGGTGAACCAACTTGAAAAAGCCGTGATGGACAACAATATCGAGGCGCAAAAGAAACTGGTTGTAGACATCGCCAAGAAACAGGCCATGATAAACGCGGCTGAAAAGGGCGGCTACTTCTCCGGCGGTGGGGTGCGTTCGATGGTCAGTGAGCGCGACTATTTCCCCGGCTATGAACCCTATAAGCAGCTTGATCCGGCGACAGGGCAGGTGGTCAAAGTCGGTGAAATGGCGGGCAAGCCCATGCTCAAATCGCAGTTATTGACCGCCAGCCTCGACCAATTGATGAAACTGGATAAATACGCCTCGCAATTCCTCCGGGGTGCGGTTGACCCCAAACAATTGGCTGATGTCCTAAAGAATATTGGTAAGTACGGCGAACGTTTTGCCTCGATTGTGGAAAGGGCGGGTGTAAAAGGAACAGGCGATGCTGCCAGTGCCTTTAGCGGCCTCGCCGCGAAATTTGAAAACATCTTGAAGAATACCCGCAACCTCCCCGAAAAGGTCGCCGAACGGCAAAAAGTATTAAACGATCTGGTGGCCCAAACCAAAGCCGCCATGAATGATTTTGATAAGTCGCATTTTGCCCTGATAAAGGAATTACAGTCGGAGGCCAATTTGCACGCAGTAGATGGCGGTTTAGAAGCCCTTGCCGCCGCCATGAATGCGCGTTCGCAGCTTAAACTCACCGAAAGTAATGTCTTGCAACTCATGTATCAATTAGGTACACAACTTGGCGCACCCATCGCCGAACAGGAAGTGAAAAGTGCCGCAAGTGAGGGCAATGAAGCCACGCCACCGCCACAAGCCCCGGCCCCAACACCAAGTGACGCTCGTGAGAAAATCAACGAGGCTAATCAGATGGGCAAGGAATAAGAGCGAGGGACTGCCAGCCAGTCATCACATTTGGGTTTTCAGTTAGTGGGACTGTTTGTCCAAAGGGATGACTGGCATTAGGGGAAAAAAGGGGGAGGTCAAAGGTGATAATAGCGGATAGCTAGGTTCGGAAAGTGAGGCGACTGGTTGCGAGCAGCACTAAAATTGCGCCAATAAAAGCAACCAGAATGTCAATCCACCGGATGATAAATCCGTTATTGAGTGATCCCGTAATTTCGATGTTCAACACATCAAATATGAAACCACCGACAAGCGCACCCGCAAGGCCGATCAACACGACTGTGCTGAGGTTTTTGCGGCCTCGCATGAAAAAACTCGCCAGCAAACCGGAGACTAGACCAATGACGATCCATGCAATGATCTGACCCACCGTAGTATTGAGGGTGACGGGTTGGCTGGTAATGGTGTCTGCAAGAAAGTACATGTTGACACTCCATTCTTGTACCTTGTTACAGACAAAAGAATAAAGCATGTGCTATCGCTTGAAACCCACCACTCGGTTAATTTTGATATGGGCCACTTGGCGGATTTGGATGTCATCGCTTGAATACGAAATGCTAGGTATGTATGATGTTGAAGTTCACGGTAGTTTCAAATGGCATTTTGAATAAACTAGAATAAAGTTTAACGGTTAGGAGAAATGAATGTCTACATCTTCGGATCAACATCGAGAACGCGCCGCTGAGGTCATGCGAGTGATTACCTGTGCGATTGTGACTGCCAGCGACACCCGTACCCCCGAAACCGATACCAGCGGTCAGACCATCCGCCAATTATTAGAAGCAGCCGGGCATCAAGTTGTGGCCTATCATGTGGTGAAGGATGAAGCCGACCTCATGGCAAAACTATTGGATGACCTGACGGGGGTCGAACATCCGCCGCGCCTGATTTTATTTAATGGCGGAACGGGGATTGCGCCGCGTGACCGCACCTATGATGCCATCAATGGTAAATTGGAAAAAACCCTACCCGGATTTGGGGAATTGTTCCGTATGTTGAGTTATCAGCAGGTGGGGGCGGCGGCAATGCTGTCACGGGCGACGGCAGGGGTGTATCGTGGATGTGTGGTCATTTCGATGCCGGGGAGTGTGGACGCGGTAACGCTGGCGATGAGCAAACTCATTCTGCCGGAAATTCAGCATCTCGCATGGGAAGTGGCGGGCAAGATTTAACCTCATCCTTCCCTACCAATTTCAAATACTATCTCATTTGACAACATAAGCGGCGGCATGTTAGGATTAGAATGGAATTAGTTGAATAAATTTACAAAGAATTCCAATTAAAGTAGTGGTATAGGTAAATCCGGTATGTTTCAAGAAACGCGACGACACATTCTTGATATTTTGAAGAAAAACGCCGAAATGACGGTGGATGAAATCGTGGCGTTGTTACACCAATCCAACGAAAAGAAGGTGACAGCGGCAACCATACGCCATCATCTGGACATCTTGCAAGAAAACGGCTTGGTGGAAGCCCCCGAAGTGCGGCGGCGCGAAAGCCCGGGTCGGCCTCAATATATCTATCGCCTGACCGAAAAAGGGCAGGATTTTTTTCCGTCCAATTATGCCGGATTAGCCAGCAGCCTTTTGGATCAAATCAAAGCACGACTGTCGCGCCCCGAAATCAACGTCATTTTGGAAGGGGTCGCCGACCAGATGAGTGCCGAGGCGGGAATTCCGAAAGATTTGCCGATTGAAGACCGTCTGGATTATGTGGTGGGCTATCTCACCGGGATTGGCTATGAGGCGAATTGGCGGGCCGATTCGTCTGGCAAGGGATATATCCTTTCGACCTCAAACTGCCCTTTTGAAAAAGTCGCGGACTCCCACGATGAGGTTTGCAATATTGATATGCACCTTGTCGCCAATTTATTGGGGGTGGTGCCACGCCGCCTCGGTCGCATTGCGGAGGGTGAAAAAAGCTGTAACTATTTCATCCACAATATAGACGTGATGGCAGTCAAGTGACTTTCTTTTGAGAATTTGCTTACATAATTTGATTGACGTCAAAAATTATCAGCAGTACACTAACCATCTATCCAGCTTAGTTTAGTATGTAAGGGAATGTCGCATGACGGATACGCAGGTACAGGAAAACGTTGAAGTAACCATTGAAGATACTCCGGTATTGGTGGTGACGCCGCCAGCCGTTGTCAAGATTAAGCAGCTATTGGCAGAAAAGAACATTCCTGACTATGCCCTGCGCGTGTTTGTGGCGGGGGGCGGCTGCTCTGGCCTGCAATACGGCATGGCGTTTGAAGGCAATGTCCAAGAATTTGACACCACCATAGAGATTGATGGGGTGCGGATGGTGATTGACCCAACCAGCTTGCTCTATGTGCGTGGCGCGGTCATTGACTTTGTGGACAGCCTGATGGGTGGCGGTTTCCGCATTGATAATCCGAATGCGGTTTCAACCTGTGGTTGTGGTACATCCTTCCGCACCAAAGACCATGATGCGTCCGAGGGTGGCGGTTGCGGTACCTGTGGTCATTAATCTTGTAAACTGACAAGGTGCTTTGCCACCTTGTTCTGAGGGTTCGATGAAGAACACATCTTGGGCATTGGGCATAGCGGCGTTTTTGCTGCTTGGTTCACGCCTTGTGTTGTCTGATGATTCAGCCGATAACGCTGCGGTTCTAACACGAATGATGCTGGTGATGGGGGCAACTCTCATCCCGGCGTTTTTTGTTTTATGGCGCAATCAGACCGATGGGCGTGAATTTTTTGCCGCGCCTGATCCCATCGTGGTGGCCTTAAGCGGAGTGGCGGGTTTGGCGATCTGGCCTGCCGCATGGTGGTTGATGTCTATTATCAACGATGCCCTCAATGATTTGTTTGGCCCATTTACGGCGCAGGCATTATTTTTACCTGCCGCTTGGGATGACACTTGGACGCTGTATGTCTTAAGCGAGGTCGTGTTTATCCCGCTGGCGTTGGCTGTTCTCATCTGGGGGGTAGCCCAGCGTCAATGGTCGCGCCTGTGGGTCGGTAGCTTGATTTTGGGCGGCGTATTTGGCTTCATTGGGATAATGGTTTTTGGGCAGGGCATCGCGGGCTTTTTCGGCTATGGGCTGTGTGGGGTGATTGCCGCTGTTGTAAGCCTTCGCAGCAAATCGTTGTGGGCTGGCTTTGCGACCCATGCCACGTTTATGTATGCCAATCTCAGCCTGAATGATGAATTGACCAAACAGGTCTATGAAGTGGTCAATAATACACTAGAACCCAAGCCCTATTTGGGCCAGGAGTGGCTGACTCTGCTTTTGGTGGGCGGATTCATATGCCTCATTGCACTGCAAATTCTACGGTTTAGAACGGAATCGGATACCCCGCAGCCCAAATTATCTCAACAAAGTGGCGCATGGCTTGTCCTCCTCGCCTTTCTGATTGCCGCCAGCGTGGTTGGTTATGACGAAATCCGCGAACGGGCTGACCGCGAACCCCTCCAAGCTGATTTACAAGCGGCGCAGTATCCCCACGAATAACCCCAATAAGCCGAGTGCTGCCAAGCCAACTATCGGGACAATGGGCGCAAAACCCGAACTATTCGGGTTGGTCACAGTGGATTTTCGTAATTCTTCAATACGAATCGGCGTATTGGTGAAGGGCGGGAAGGTAAACGTCGGTAGTCGCTCACCGGGGGCAAGGGTGGAGGTCGGGCCAGCCGCCTGTGTAAAAATTCCGGCGGGGGTGACAAATACCTGCGCCGTCAGCGTCAAGAGGCCGCCGGGGGTTTGGGTAGCGGCGATGGCGGTCTCCTCGCGGGCCGCAAGGGTCGGGTCAGTCGTGGGCAGCGATTCCACCTCAATGTCAGGAATGGTCGCCGCATCCCCAATAATATTAACTACGCTTTGATGTACCCAGCCCAAACGGGTTGGCGTATCCGGATACTCGATCTGATACCATTCAAAACGCTTGGCAAGCACCCGGTATTGAGCGCCGGGTTGGATTAAGCCCAAGCGATTGGATGAAATATCCGGCTCGGCCCGCACATTGGTATCGGGGCTTTTCGCCTCGGCGAGAATGGGGCCAGTAACCGTGGGTGTCGCAGTGGGTAGCTCCGTCGCGGGCGGCAATGTTGGCGTACTGGTCGGCAAATTGACGGGTAACGGGGTGGCAGATGGGCCAGTTTGCGCGACGACGGATTTCCTATCGGGGGGGAGATTTTCGGCGGTGGCACGATTCTGGTAAACGCCAATCCCTATCACCAATAGGATCACAAGCCCAATCAATCTGAAAAGCCGCTTCATTCCAATACACCTTTCAAATCAAACAATCGAACCGCGTTGGCAGTCGTTTGATTGGCAAATTCCTCAAGTTCCATATGACGAAGTGCCGCCAATCGTTCCGCCACCAAGTGTACATAGGCGGGTTCATTACGTTCGCCGCGATGGGGGTGGGGTGTCAAAAATGGCCCATCCGTCTCGACCAACATTCGGTCAATCGGGACACGTGCTGCAATCGCCCGCAGGTCGTCGGCTTTTTTATAGGTGACTGGCCCGGTGAACCCCAGATAGAAGCCCAATTCAAGCGCGGCATCGGCGATTTCGGGCGGGGCCGAAAAGGAATGAAACACGCCGGGGCGGTCTTTCAAACGGGCGGGTAGAGTCGGAGTCCATTGACGCAGGATTGCTATCACATCTTCGCTGGCTTCGCGGTTGTGGATAATAATCGGCATTTCGAGCCGGGCTGCTAACGCTAATTGATCTTCAAAGGCTTTCTGCTGAACGGACTTGGGTGATTTGTCCCAATAATAATCAAGGCCGATTTCGCCAATCGCTACGACTTTGGGGTGGGGCGCAAGGTGTTCGATGGTTGCCAAAATTTCGGGCGACCATGACGCCGTAGAATTGGGATGGATGGCAACACCTGCGAACATACAGTCATACTTCTCGGCCAGACGGATAGCTGCTTGGGATGTGCCAACATCCGTGCCGGGGTTCAAAAACCACCGCACGCCTTGTTGTTGGGCGCGTTGCAGTACGGCCTCACGGTCATCGTCATACGCATTAAAATCGAGATGGATATGGGTATCAATGAGATTCATGTCAATTTCCGTCCCCGACCCCTCCCCAAGCGATGAAGAGGGGGTTGGGGAGTGTTGGCTAGAGGGTGTTGATCATGTTGTGTTGGTGATGCGGGGTTTCCATGACGGCCTTCATATCAGATTCGACCATCATTTCGACCAGCTCTTGGAAGGTGACAGAAGGCTCCCAACCGAGTTTCTCACCCGCTTTGGCTGGATTACCAATGAGCAAATCCACTTCAGCCGGACGGGTATAGCGCGGGTCGTTCCAGACGACATATTTATCAGGATTGAGGCCGACATGTCCAAAGGCGAGTTCCGCAAATTCGCGGATGCTGTGCGTCTCACCTGTCGAAATGACATAATCTTCGGGTTCGGCTTGCTGCAACATTAACCACATGGCACGGACATAATCCCCGGCATAGCCCCAATCCCGCTGTGAATCAGGATTGCCGAGATACAATTTGTCGGCGATGCCATGTTTAATGCGGGCGACGTTCCACGTAATCTTGCGTGTTACAAATTCAATACCGCGACGGGGAGATTCGTGGTTGAACAGCATTCCACTGACCGCAAACATGCCATAACTCTCGCGGTAATTGACCGTCATCCAATGCCCATAGACTTTGGCGACCCCATAGGGGCTGCGCGGGTAAAAGGGCGTATTTTCGGTCTGAGGGACTTCACGCACCTTGCCAAACATTTCCGAGCTAGACGCCTGATAGAATTTAGCTTGGGGACTGACATGCCGCATCGCATCCAATAGACGGGTCACGCCGAGGGCCGTTACATCGCCTGTCAGGGTGGGTTGCCGCCATGAAGTACCAACAAAACTCTGTGCCGCCAAATTATAGACCTCATCAGGTTGGGCAATCCGCAAAGTTTCTTCCAGCGAGGTTTGATCGAGCATATCCCCGCCAACAAGGGTGATTTGATCTTGCACGTTTTCGAGGCGGCTAAAATTGATGGTGCTGGTGCGGCGCACAAGGCCAAAAACCTCGTATCCTTGTTCGAGCAAAAACTCGGCCAGATATGAGCCATCTTGCCCGGTGATGCCCGTGATTAAAGCGCGTTTTGCCATGACTTCAGTCCTTATGACCTGCTTATTTTCTGGTTGTTAGGGCCACTCGCCCTGATTATTCCTACATAATTGGATGCGACATTATAATCATCAAGCGCCGCTGCGTACAGCCTGCACACGAGCGCGGCAATCATTCAAAACATCCACTAATGTTTGCTCCATCGAGATTTCCGGCTGCCAACCTGTGTCATGGTGTAGGGCACCGTAATCACCATAGACAATCGGGGCATCAAGGGGGCGAAAACGACTGGGGTCTATTTTGATTTCGATATTTTTCCCTGAAAGTGCGATCATCTGCTCCACCAGATTTTTTAAGCGATAGGCCCTGCCGCTGCAAATGTTATACACCGCTCCCGGTTGTCCCTGCGTGGTTAGCAAATGATAAGCCCGCACGACATCCCGCACATCGCAGAAATCACGCTCGGCCTCCAAATTGCCCACATGCAGTTCCGGCGGTTTCAATCCAGCTTCGATTTCAGCAATCTGCATCGCAAAATTCGGGATGACAAATTGGGTCGTTTGTCCCGGCCCGGTGTGATTAAATGGACGCACCCGCACGACATTCAACCCGTAGGTATTAAAATATTGCAGACCCAACGCATCCTGAGCAACTTTGCTGACGGAATAGGGATCGCCGGGGTTAAAAGGCTGGTTTTCGCGGATGGGTAGGTCATCTGGTTTGACCACCCCATACACATGCGCTGAGGAGATAATCAATACACGGGTCTGCATAGAATCACACAGCCGCACCGTCTCTAAAATATTAAGTGTGCCGCGAATGTTGGTTTCATGCGTGCCCCACGGGTCGCTAAGGGAGGTGGGGACGTGTGTTTGGGCGGCAAGATGAATAATCGCATCCGGCGCGATGGATTCGATAAGTTGATGGACGGCAGCTTTATCTCGTACATCCAGCCCTTGTAGGTCGGTGAATTTTTGCAGGGCGGCTTCGCTAGGGGTTGGCTCGTTATAGGTTGTGCCATAGAGTTGATATGACCCCACGCTGTTGAAATAATCGGTAAGGTAGCGGCCTACAAATCCGGTTGCGCCGGTGATCAGGACTTTCAAGGAATGGCCTCCGAAAAAAGGGTACGCGGAATGATAGCCGCCACAGTTGAATTAGGATGTGGCAAAGTATAGCGTGTTGAGAGATAGCTGCAATGCACTTTTGCCCTGTGCTACACTTATGGACATTCAACTTGGCAGGGGAGACATTGGAAAATGGCACAGAAAAACGGACATGACCCGCAGGACAACAGCGGCCTAGAAGATCGTATTGTTGAGGATGTCTATGGCACGCGGCAATATACACTGGATGGCCTGTGCGAAAAAATCATCGAGCAATTTGGCATGGAGACCAATGGACGGCCCGATATTCTGGCGGAACTCGATACCCTAGCGAAACAAAAACAGGCCATTCGAGAAGTTGCCGAATATGTGTTAGGGGTCGAATCGGTGATGCTGCAAGGGCCGGAACGGACATGGTTGCTAGATCGGCTGCATCGGGATTTATACCGCTTTGGCGCGTTGGAAACCGTATTAGGCGATGCGACGGTGACGGAAATCAACCTCAATAGCCCCAAAGAGATTTTCGTGCGACGTGGTTTTGGCGATTTGAAACGTGTCAACGTCAGCTTCCGGGATGGCACGCAGTTGGCCCAAATGTTGCAGCGTGTCCTGACGCCATTAGGCTTTGATTTATGGAAAGGCGAACCCTTTATTGAAACGGGTCTAAAATTGATGGGCCGTCCGGTGCGTTTATCACTGGCAGGACCGCCGATGACCCCCTATTACACTGGGCAGATTCGATTACACCCCGTCGCGCCATTGACCCTCGAAAATTTGCAAGCCAGTATCCCCCCCATCGCGGTAGAAATGCTGACAGGTATCTTGCGCAATGGACATGGGTTGTTGATTGTTGGTGAGAGTGGCATGGGCAAAACCACCCTCTTGGCAAATTTGTTGGTAGTGAGTCGTGTAGAAAAGGGTGGATTGGTGCAGCGTGCCCCAGAAATTCAGCCGAATTATTTGCCTACCCACGTTACTGATTACACTTTGATTTCGGCGGATGCCCCTTCAACCACCAATTTCGAGAAACAAATACGAATGTCATTGGCACTAGGTGTACATGGCCTCTTTTTAGATGAGATTCAAGGGGATGAAGGCACGGCTTTTTGGCAGGTATTGTCGTCCGATGCGAAGCCTCAAATCGTAGTGACGTTTCGCGGCAAGGCCAATATCGCTCGATTGTACAGTGCGATTGGCATGGTCGTGCGAAAAGTATATCGGAGTCTGCCTCAGGGCGACATTGATACGGCACTGCTGGAACGACTCCCCTTTGTGGCAATTTTGGAGCAGCACGCAACAGGCGAAACCCCACGTATCAGCTTGATTGGGCAGTGGAGGCAGGTGGAAAATGGCCTCACGATTGAGGCGCTACTAACATGGACAAAAGATGAGGATGCCCCGAAGCGAACAGAGGTGCAAACGCGCTTGGCAATTGACTAAGTGCAGTCAATGGATATGTGGTGAATTGATGGGATCATTTCTATAATCTAACGCGATAATTAAACGTAGCCAGAGAGGAAATACCCATGACCCAACGGGATGTGTTGTTAGTAGGCAGTATGCCCTATAACGGTGAAGAAGCGGCAATGCGACGGGCGCTTGAGACATTTGGCAGCAGTTTGTTTTCCCTGCCAGATGGGGAAGTTGGCGTAAAGGACGAACTTTACCCACGTGGCCGCCGTATGGGTTGGGTACAGACCGCCATTCAACGCAATGCCGATAATTCCGCTTTTGAAATCACAAAAGACATCGAGCGCGACAAAGGGACGGGGTTGTTCAAGAATTATGAAGACTTGTTTGTCCTAAAACCGAAGTACAGCCCCAAAGAAATTGTGCCCTATCTTGATTTTGGCTACCTCGAATTTTTCCGCGAAAGTTATCCAATCTTTAAACGTCTGCGCGAAGAATATAATCAACCCAATATCGTATTTCAAGTCGGGATTCCAACAGGCTTGGCGATTGGATTTCTTTCTATGAAACCGCCAATGGCCCTACGGTATCGAGGTGCGTTCGATCAGCGTCTAGCCTATGAAGCCAACGAAATCGTCAAAGAGGCCGGGGATGATGTCATCATTCAAATCGAAATCCCTATTGAGATGGGCTTGGCGCAGAAGCTCCCCGGTTTCATGATGTTCCTGCCCGTGAATATGCTGATTTCACTGGTCAAATGTATCAACCCGAAAGCCCGAATTGGCATTCATATGTGCCTCGGTGATCTGCATAATAAATCATTGGTCAAATTGGATATGGAAGGCCTGATCGTGAAATTTGCCAACCAGATGCTTAAAAAATGGCCTGCGACGCATACCCGTCTCGAATATGTGCATTTCCCGTTTGCCGAAGGGGAAGTTTCACCGAATAAGAATCCGGAATTTTATGCCCCGCTGAAAAATATCCAGTTACCACAAGGAACCCGCTTTATTGCTGGCTTTGTGCATGAAAAATTGAATCTAGCCGAGCATGAAACCATCTTGAAGGCAATTGAGTCCGCGCGGGGTGGTCAGGTGGGGGTAGCTTGCTCGTGTGGACTAGGCCGCCGTACCACTGAAGTTGCCGATCAACTATTTGAATTAACCAAACAGGTCGCGGTGCTGTAGAGTTTGAGTTCGCTGCATAGGCCATCTGTCATTTACGAAGGACACTTTGCTTGAGAAGTGTCCTTTGTAGTATGCGCAGATATAATGACGGTATTTCTTGTCACGTTTGGAGATTCTATATGCATCAACTGAAAATT
The DNA here is from genome assembly GCA_021463865.1 of Anaerolineae bacterium. GTDB lineage: Bacteria > Chloroflexota > Anaerolineae > Aggregatilineales > J027 > CFX10. Next base: position 113,175 of record JAJTXY010000009.1, on the reverse strand, counting down.
GTCATTGAAAAACACCCCGAAGGTTATGTAGCTTATCCATTGCGATTAAACGGGGTAGTCGTTGGGGAAGGGGATACTTATGAAGAAGCCCTTGCCGATGTGAAATCCGCCATCCATTTTCATATCGAGACGTTTGGGGCAAGTGGCTTTCCACAAACAGATGAAGTTTTATCCGATTGTTAGGCAAAGGAGTTTATCAAGAAGTGAGTTTGACAGTCTCGTATTTAGTTGGAATCGCTTTCCAAACCCTGCAAAATTATGGCAAGTTTGGTTCTGAGGTCAGACAAATCCTTTTCAATAACGACCCAGACTTCCTCAAGCAAAATATCATCATAACGATGAATCAGAATGTCTCGAAAACCCGCGATCTTTCGCCACACAATATCGGGATGCTTTGCCCGTAAATCATCTGATACACGCTTCACAGCCTCCCCAATGACCTCAAAATTGCGTAGAACGGCGTCTTGAATAAGCGTTGATTCCAAAAACGTATCTTGACCGTCTACCGTGAATTTTAGAATGCGGTCAATCCGATCAAGAATGTCGCGTAGGTATACACGGTCATCTTTCATAGCGGGGCAGCTTCGCGCATGGCATATTCACGTATAATCGGGCGAAATTGGGCGGCAACCACCACATCCACCCGGCAGCCGAGTAAATCCTCTAAATCTTGCATAAGCCCAATTCTGTCCCACAACGTCCATTTGCGTTCGAGGTCAACCATAAGGTCAATATCGCTGAGGTCGGTGGTTTCGTTTCGCACCACCGAGCCGAAAATTCGTACATTGGTAGCGCCATAGCGGGCAGCGATGGCAAGAATTTCATCCCGGCGGGCGCGGAGTTGTTCAAGGGTCATGGCGACACTCCTCTCTACCATTTTTAATTATAGTCCCTTCCACTCCCGGAACCATTCCCATGTGCGGCGCAGGCCCTCATGCACCTCGACTTGCGGCTTAAAATCCAACAGGCGGCGGATTTTGTCATTGTTGCAAAACGTGATCGGCGGGTCGCTAGGTGGGGTAGGGGTGTTGATGGTGTTGATGGTACGCCCCGAAAATTCCTCAATCGTGTCTACAAATTCGCGCATCGAAATCGGGTTGCCATAACCCAAATTCATAATCTCATAGCCGAGTGGTCGCTCAAGGGCCGCGATGACACCATCTATCGTATCGTCAATATACGTCCAATCGCGGTGAATATCTCCCCCGTTGAACAATTTGATGACTTCGCCAGATAGGGTGGCCTCCATTAGTTTCATCGGCATCATATCCGGGCGACCTGCTGGGCCATAGACATTAAAAAAGCGCAGCACGGTCACGTTGAGGCCGAATAAATGATGATAGGTGTGGGCCAGAATTTCAGCAGCACGTTTGCTGGCAGGATACGCGGCAAGAGGACGATCAGCGGTGTCGGTTTCGATAAAGGGCAGGGTTTTCGTTTCGCCATACACTGACGAGGTAGACGCCTGCACGAATAGCGACACATCAAAATCGCGGGCGGCTTCGAGCAGCACCATTGAGCCAGTCATGTTGACGTGCATATACAGCGGGGTTTGTTTGACACTCTCGCGCACGCCTGCCATCGCCGCGAGATGGGCCACGCGCTGGATGCCATGTCCCGAAAACAGACGCTTGACCAAATCGGCATCGGTGATGTCACCCTCAATCACTTTGAGGCGGGGATGATTGCCGAGGCGCTGAATATTGAGGCGTTTCAGGGCCGGGTCATAATACGAATTGAAATTGTCGAGGATGACCACCTCATCGCCCTGTGCCAATAATTTTTCGGCGAGATGGCTACCGATAAACCCTGCGCCGCCTGTGACCAAAATAGACATGCCCATTTAATCCTTCGTGATGGAATCTACCCCCATTGTTTCCCCTCTCTACTTGGTGGGGAGGGGTTAGGGGTGGGGATAGTTTTAATCTTCGTCTTCGTCAAAGTAGAAGCGGTTAACGCCTGTTACCTCGTCAAGCCGCTGCATTTCGTCGTCCTCAAGCCGCAAATCAATTGTGCCTAACAATTCATCCAATTGTTCAACTCGGCTGGCTCCAATAATCGGTGCGGTGATAAAGGATAGGGTTTGCATCCAGCCAATTGCCATTTGCGCGATGGTCTTGCCGCGTGCCTCACCCAATTCACGCAGGGTATCCAGCACGGCCCAACCCTTATCATTCATATACCTTTTCATTCGATCCCCGCTGCTGCCACGCGAACCTGCTGGAGCGCCGCCCTCACGGGTATATTTGCCTGTTAAAAACCCGCCTGCCAGTGGACTGTAGGGAATGCAGCCGACGCCTTGATCGAGACAGACCGCTGCCAATTCAGGTTCGACTTCTTCCCGATTGAGCAGGTGAAAATGGGGCTGGATGCTGTCGAAACGGGCGAGATTGTGTTTGTCGCTGACCCATAGGGCTTTCATCAAATGCCACGCTTTGTAATTGCTGGCTCCGATATAGCGTACCTTGCCCTGCTTAACCAGATCATCGAATGCGCGGAGGGTTTCTTCGAGCGGGGTGTCCCAATCGGGCCAATGGACTTGGTAGAGGTCAATCGCATCGGTTTGCAGACGGCGCAGGCTGTGTTCAACGGCTAACATAATATGCTGGCGACTCAGACCCTCACCATTTGGGCCTTCCCACATTTTGCCTCTAACTTTAGTCGCTATGACAATTTGGTCGCGCGGTTTACCTTGCAGCCATTTACCAATGATTTCTTCCGCCACGCCGCCGGGGTTGCCTTCTGCCCATGAACTATAAATATCGGCGGTGTCCAGAAAATTGATGCCTGCGTCCCATGCCCGATTTAGGACATGGTAGGATTCTTCCTCGGTAGATGTCCAACGGAACGTCATTGTGCCAAGACACAGTTCACTGACTCTTAATCCGGTACGACCTAACGTGCGAAATTCCATTGTTGGCCTCCCCCAAAAAACGGAAATTCAAACGTGGGCAAGTGTACCGTATTTCGGGACGTTTCTCTATAGCCGACAAAGGGGTAAGATTAACCCGATTCCCACCCAAAACACGAGATAGCGTCGCACATGTTTGGAGAATAATAGCTTATGGAAAAACAGAAACCGCGTGTGTACGTAACCCGCATTATTGCAGAAAAAGCCCTCGATTTACTCCATGCTGAATGTAACGTGAAGATTTGGCAGGGTTCAATGCCGCCCTCGCGTGACGTGCTGTTGAAGGAAGTGCGTGAAATTGATGGTCTCGTATCACTGCTGACCGACAAAGTGGATGAGGAATTATTGAAACGAGCACCGAATTTGAAGGTGGTGAGCAACGTCGCGGTGGGGTATGACAATATTGATGTGAATGCCGCTACCCGATACGGTATCCCGATTGGTAATACGCCGGGGGTCTTGACCGAAACCACCGCCGATCTCGCTTTTGCTCTTATCATGGCGTCGGCACGACGATTGGGTGAATCCGAACGGTATATCCGCGACGGCAAATGGCAGACGTGGGATCCGACAGCCTTGTTGGGAGTGGATGTTTACGGCACGACGCTTGGTATCATTGGTATGGGACGCATCGGGCAGGCGGTGGCAAAACGGGCACGCGGTTTCGACATGCGGGTGATTTATTCGGGCGGCGGACATGGCTATCCAACTCAGTTGATGGGTGCGGCGCGGCGGGAATTGGATGAACTGTTGCGAGAGAGCGACTTTGTAAGCATCCACTGTCCTTTGACACCGGACACCTATCACCTCATCAGCGAACGTGAATTGGGGCTGATGAAACCGACAGCGATATTGATTAATACAGCACGCGGCGGCATCGTTGACCCGAAGGCGCTCTACACGGCCCTGAAAAATAAACAAATCGGCTATGCGGCGTTGGATGTGACCGAACCGGAACCGATTCATTTGGACGATCCGCTGCTCACCCTCGACAATTGTTTAATTGTGCCGCATATCGGCAGCGCGAGTGTGCGTACCCGGGAAAAAATGGCCCTGATGGCGGTTGAGAATTTGTTAGCCGGATTGAAAGGGGAGCGCCTGCCCCATTGTGTCAATCCCAGTGTCTATAACCGCTAATCCTATTTTTTAGCGGCGGCGAGGCCTACCTCAAACGGCGGGTAGATAATCCCTTTTTCAGTGATGATGCCCGTAATGTACCGCGCCGGGGTGACATCAAAGGCCGGATTGCGGACGGGATAATCGGGTGGAACAAGCGCCATGCCATAGGGAGTTAGCAGTTCGGCGGGGTCGCGTTCCTCAATCGGGATTTGTGCGCCGGATGCGATATTCAGATCAACCGTCGAAGTTGGGACAGTTGGGTGGAACGGGATGCCATTTTCTTTGGCTAATACGGCGACCTGATACGTGCCAATTTTGTTGGCGGTGTCCCCATTGGCCGCGACGCGATCCGCTCCCACCAATACAATATTGACCTCGCCCCGATGCATAAAATAGCCGCTGGCGGTGTCGGGGATAATGTCAAAAGGAATGCCAAACTGTTTGCATTCCCATGCCGAAAGCCGTGCGCCTTGCATCCGAGGGCGGGTTTCATCCAGCAGCACATGAATCTTTTTGCCCTGCTCATGGGCCATGCGAATAACACCCAGCGCTGTGCCATAATCCACCGTCGCTAACATGCCTGTATTGCAGTGATGCAAAATCGTATCGCCATCTTTGATGAGAGCCGCGCCATGTTCGGCCATGCGCTTGTTGATGGCAACATCTTCTTCGGCAATCACTTGAGCTTCGGTCAGGATCGCATCACGCAGGGCATTGGCCGATGTGACATCACTGGAATTTACAATCGGTAGCATCCGGTCAATGGCCCACATCAAATTCACTGCCGTTGGACGCGCTCTGCGGAGTTCTTGGGCGGCAGTGTTCAGATAGCGGCGTAACTGGTCAAGGTCGGGCGTAGAATTTTGTCGTGCCGCCAATGCTAACCCGAACGCTGCGGCGGCTCCGATGGCAGGCGCTCCCCGCACGGTCATATTTTTGATGGCCTCAATCACCGATTCATAGGTGGCAAAATCCACCAGTTCCAAGTCCCATGGAAGTTTACGCTGATCTATCATACAGAGGCGGTCATTGTGCCATTCAACGGAACGCATGGGGAAAATCCTTACTGTGTTGTGTCAATAAACGGATCATTAGTTTAGCAAGGTTTTCGTGTCAGGTAAACAAAAAGAGGTGTATTTTGATGAATACACCTCTTTTTCAGCCTCAATTTGGGTTAGTCACCTGTAGCGAGGGCGCGACGGGCGGCTTCGGCTTCATGATCGTGTTCATGAGCAGCTTTTTCGGCGGCCTCATGCTCAATATGTTCTTCGATATCCTCGCTACGGCGGACAACCGAGGGCAGCAGGATTACGACCAAAAGTGAAGTGAGAACAAGGATGCCGGAGCCGATGAGCATAGATTCGGTCATGCCATCTACAAAAGCTCGGTTAGCCGTGTTGATGATGGTGCTGGAGAGATCACTCGGCATTTGTGGATTGCTGGCAACCCCGTGTGCCCCCTGAATACTGCTGCTCACAACATCATAGGACGGGCCGAAGACTTGGCTTGGTAACACCGCTTTGAGTTTTTCCACCCCATTCAGATAAACACCGTTCATCAAGGTACCGAAAATTGCCACACCTAACGCGCCACCCAGTTCACGGGTCGTATCGTTCATGGCTGACCCAATCCCGGCTTTGCTGACGGGCACAGACCCCATCACCGAGTTTGTGGCAGGACTCATGGCAATACCCAAACCGCTTGCCAAAATCAATTGACCGATCAAAATTGTGCCATACGAGGTATCTACATCGAGCATCTGGGACATGTAAAACATGCCACCAGCCCCAATCAGAATACCCAGCGCGACGGTGTATTTGGTGCCGAGTTTAGTAGCAATACGGGCCGACATAGCAGCGGCGATGGCGAGTGCAAATGATAGTGGAATGAGCCGAATACCCGCTTCTAGTGCAGTGAAACCCAACACCGTTTGCATGTATTGGCTCATGAAGAACAATGATCCAAACAGACTGAAGATGACCAACGCAAGGGCGGTATTCGCACCTGTGAACGACATATTCTTGAAGAAATACAGCGGCAGCATGGCATGTTCATAACGGCTTTCCCAAATGGCGAAGATGCCAAGTAGAACACCTGCTACACCGAAGGAAATCAGAACGGTGCTGTCAGTCCAAGATTTCTGACCCGCTTCAATGATGCCGTAAACTAGCGCAAACAGACCGGGGATGGACAGCACTACACCGGGAATGTCAATCTTGGGTGCCGATTCGTCTTTGGAATTGGCAATCATAAGCTGGCCGCCGATGAGCGCCAAAGCAATGACAGGTAGGTTGATATAGAACACCGAATGCCATGAGTAGTGTTCGAGCAACCAACCGCCAATGGTTGGCCCAAGCCCTACACCCAAGCCGAATACGGCTGCCCAGAGCGCAATCGCCTGTGAGCGTTCTTTCGGCGGGAAGGTAGCACTGATAATCGAGAGTGTAGCGGGCATGATAATCGCGGCGGCAATTCCCAAAAAGGCACGGGAGCCGATGAGCATTTCTGTACTATTAGACAGCGCAGCCGCTAATGAACCAATGCCGAATAGGAAAAGACCGATTTGCAGTGCAGGTTTACGTCCGTAACGATCACCAAGCGCCCCCATGGTGAGTAGCAGCGCGGCGAATGACAGGCTATAGGCGTCAATGATCCACTGGATTTCACTGGTACTGGCCTCCAGATCGCGTGATATAGAGGGAATAGCGGTGTTGAGAACGGTGTTATCCAAGCTGATGACCAGCAGGGAAATACAGATGAACAGCAGGCCGAGCCATCGGTTTTTATAACCTGATAAGCTCTCATAGTTAGTGGCGTCATTCGGATCGAAGACAGCGTGTGACATGGTGGGTATGGCCTCCCTAAATGATGTGAATAGTGACGGTATATGGAATGGGATTACTATGGAGTGGGTTGCTGCGAAACAAGCAATGGAATCAATGTTTCCATAAACTCGTGCAGCGAGAAATTGGCTACATCTTGCATTTCGAGATTCCAGAAAAGCAGCCCATAGCCGAAACCAGCCGCAAAGAAAATCCACGCAAGCCTGCTGGCATACTCGTCGCTGTCCACAAAGGGTCGAAGGACTTGTGCGATAATGTGGTGCATACGTAGGTGGCTTTCATGGAACAGGGCTTTTTCTTCCTCGCTTAGACGATGGAATTCCCCTAAAATCCAACGCATTTTTTCCATGCGCTCTGGCCCAACAACATCCATCTGCATGGCGATTGACTTCATAGCTGCTTGTAAGGAAGTGGCATTTTCACTGCCATTAATAATCGAGGTGAGTTTGGGCATTTCGCATTCAAGGACGGCTTGCAATAGGGCACGTTTGCCATCTTTGAAGTGATAATAGAGGGCCGCTTCGGTGCAGCCAACGAGTTCAGCGATTTGACGCACAGAGGTGGCGGTATAGCCTTGCTCTGAAAACAGGCGCGTAGCAGTCTCGATAATTAAATCGCGCCGATTGATACGGCCTGAATCACGATGGGTGTCGGTCATGATTTTCTGCGTAACCTAGCAATACTTAACGAGTGTTAACTATAGTAAATGATAGGCCAAAAAATTCCCAAGTCAAGTACCTCTATTGAAAACTGTACTTTTGTACAAAGGAGGTAGGTAGATGCACGGATGGGCAAGGTTGACTATAATGGCGCTATGAGGTGAAAAATTTGCACCAAAGGGAACAAATCATGAAATTTACCCGGCGATTATGGCTGGTGAGCCTAATAATTGTGATGGGCATAGTGTTGAGTGCTTGTGGCGGAAATGATGAGGACAAAGATACCCCCATTCCACCAACGGCTACTCTTCCACCAACGACTGTGCCAACCTTTCAGCCTGCCCCAACGCTGCCCAATCCAATTGATGTGCGGAATCAACCTAGCAGCGAACAGGCGGCTGTATGGGTGATACAAGGTGTCATGGACTTGCCCAATGTGGATATTTATTTAAATGACACCTTGATTGTCCCGCGTATGGCATTTAATGCTATTACCAGCCGCGCCTTGCCGATCAATGCGGGTAGCTATCAGTTCAGTCTGGTACAGGCTGGACAGACCCCAGAGACCGAAGGGGCCGTATTGTTTGCGGAAGATGTCGCTGTTGAGGCGGGCGAGACGACTATCTTGGTCGCCAGTGGAACGCCCGAAGCGATACAACTTTATGTTGTGCCACAGGTGCTTGATCCCATTGAAGCTGGAAAAGCACGGGTGGTGTTGGTAAACGCTGCTAGTGGCGTTTCGACAGCAGATTTGACGGTAAATGATGTCACCCGTGTCGAGGCGCTTGAAGCAGGTGAAGCGGGCGATGAAATCATCCTTGCTGAAGAGTCGTTTGATTTTCAGGTTTTGACTGAGGGTAAATTGATTGTCGAGGCGACACAGCAGATTCGGGCTGGCTATGCCTATACCGCTTTGCTGTTGAACGATACTGCGCCGGGTACCTTTAAGTTGGTGTTCTTGCAGGGACAAACCCCGCCCCAAACCCGTGTCCGCTTGACGCACGTTGCGGCGACTGTGCCAGAGGTGGCAATTTATCTTGATGATGAAAGGGCCTTGACCGTTGGGATCAGCTATTTGGAGTCGTTGCCCTTTGAAACGATCCCCTCCAAGACGTATCGGGTACGAGTTGTGACAACTGGGGATGATCCAGAAACGCTATTAAGCACCAATCTCAGCCTAACACCGAATCGCACGGTGGATTTGGTGCTCTTAGGTGAACCACCAGATTTGCGGCTACTACAGGTGAACATTGATACCAATGCCCTCGCGCCAGATACAACCCGTCTAATCATTGTGAACGCGATTCCGGGGGAGACCCAAGCACGGGCGATTAGTGCCAGTAACCGGGAAGTCCGTGCCCAAGTTCCCTTTGGTCGTGCCTCTAATCCTATTGAACTCAATTTGAGCGAAAACGCGCTTTATTTTATGGGTGGGTCACAAACGGAACCGCATGTGATTGAAGACCCACGTGACTTCAATTTTGTGGCGGGCGAGGTTTACACTTATATCTTGTCTCCCTCGGCAGTAGGGAGTCTTCTATTGTTGCCAACCGAGGTGGGAACGGATTCGGCCCAAGTGGCTGGTGGGGGTAGTGCCCTACCAGCAGATGTCGGTGTACAGGTGGTCAATGCCCTAGACAGTGAAGGCGCAGTTGATGTGTCATTTGGTGATGTGTCCCAGATTGAAGGCGTGGCACGGGGTGAGATTTCATCTGCTGTGATGTTAAGCAGTCGCGTCCATCCCCTGCAAATTCAAAGAGGGGATGAGGTGCTGTATCAAGGCGAAGTGGTCATTGACTCTGAAAGAAGCGCCTTCATCACGCTATTTGTGATGGGAGATGATGAGAACGTCGTCATTTCAACCGAACCAGATTACGACGGCTCGGTGAGCCTGTCTACCATTCTCCTGCGTTTTGTCCACGCCAAAAGTAATGGGCCGGGTTTGTCTATTTACAGCCCAATCACTGAGGGGACACCAATGCCGGAGAATTCGACAGGGCGAACCGATTTGATTAACGGGTTGGAGGTCAACAGTGTCTCATCAATAGTGCAAATTGCTGCCGGAACGATGCAATTCGGCGGTTTGGATGCCCGAAACGGACAGCTTCAATTTACCTCCGAACCTCTAACTTTTGAAGGTGGGGAGGCCTATGATGTCTTGTTGTTGGGTGAGGGAGAAGGCTGGAAAATTGTCGTCATTCGGCGTGAACGATAGCCTTGACGTTAGGTGGTAGGGCCTGCTATACTGGCCTCCATCAATCGGGGTGTGGCGCAGCCTGGCTAGCGCGCTTGCATGGGGTGCAAGAGGCCCTGGGTTCAAATCCCAGCACCCCGACTATGAGCAGTTTTTCCGATACTGGATGATTCCAATATCGGATTTTTTTTACCCGCTGTGTCGGATACTGCTAGCGGCACAGGGGGTTTTCGTAGTTGTGGGACAACCAATCCAAGCACTAAGCCGGTTGTCTGGTTTCTACGGAATGGAGCTTTTTGAGTAAATCAGCGACAATTTGCTGGGGCGAAGCACCTAATTGTCCCCCCTGAAAACCTAGTAGAACCGTTAAGGGTAAATCCTTGAAGAAGGTGGTCGCGTCTACCCCGAGGGTATTGCCTTCATTGAGGCCAAATATAGAGGCAAGCAGCGGCTGAACCACTTTTGAAGCCACTGGGTCTTCCATCCAATCGCCTAAAGTGCTTTCACTGTGAATGATAGATGGGAGCGGCGTACCTTGGGTCAACCGAACTCCCTGCGTGAGCCGAATATCGGTTGATGAGCTACCAATCAATAATTCAAATTCACCGGGTTCCGCCACCCACCGACTATAAGCCGGGTCGTAATAGCTGAAGGCCTGTTCATCGAGTTTTAAGGTAATGCTCTTCGTTTCACCGCTCGCAAGATGTACCTTTGCGAAGGCCTTGAGTTCCTTAGCTGGTCTTCGCAAACGTGCTTGGCAATCTCGGACATAAAGTTGAACGACTTCCTTACCCGCCACTGGCCCTAAATTCGTAATGTCGAGCGTCACTTCAAGGGTATCTTTGACAGTGAAATTCGATGCGGATACACGCAAATTGTTATATTCAAACTGGGTATAACTTAGCCCAAAACCAAATGGGAACAGCACATCCCGCCCCAGTGCCTCGTAAGCCCTATATCCCACAAATATCCCCTCGCCATAACGTACTTGGTTGTTCTCACCGGGGAAGTTGAGATACGCGGGGGTATCACTGAGTCGCAGTGGAAATGTCTCCCCCAGTTTGCCGGACGGATTGACATCCCCATACAGAATATCCACCACCGCGCCTGCGCCTGCTTGACCGGGCAGCCACGCCTCGATCACCGCATCTACATCGTCAATCCATTCACGCATATCAATCGCCGAACCGTTGTTCAAAATTACAACGGTGCGCGGATTAGCATGGGCAACGGCTTTTATAAGAGCGATTTGTTGAGGTGTGAGGTCAAGACCAGTGCGATCATACCCTTCAGATTCAATGCTGGCGGGCAAAGCAATAAACAATAGGGCGACATCGGCCTCCTTCGCAATCGCCACCGCCTCAGCCGTTGCAACCGGATTAACGGCGGTTGAACTGTCCCCCACAACATATTGCACTTCGGCGCGGGTTTTCAAAAATTCCAGCGCGGAATCCACTTTGGTTGCATGAATGTGAGAACTACCCCCACCTTGATAAACAGGATTTGCAGCCCCTTCCCCAATTACAGCAAGGGTTTCATTTCCGGTTAAGGGCAAGATATGCTGGTCATTTTTCAACAGCACGATGCACTCGGACGCAATACGACGGGCAAGGGCATGATGGCCCTCAATATCAATGGATTGATGGCCTTTGGGTGTCGCCTGTGCCCGGAATATGATCTTGAGTAATCGCTCGACGGCTTGATTAAGTACCGCTTCATCCAATTCCCCCGATTCAACTGCCTCAATCACCGCTTGGGTGCGGTGTGGCGATGGCCCCGGCATCTCAAGTTCTAGTCCCGCTTGCAATGAAGCTACCCGATCATGCACGGCTCCCCAGTCCGACATCACAAAACCCTCATAGCCCCATTGATCCCGTAAAATGTCGGTTAGGAGATATTTGTTTTCGGCACAAAAATGTCCATTGACGCTGTTATAGGCACACATGACCGTCCACGGTTGCCCTTTTCTGACGACAATCTCAAATCCCCTTAGATAGATTTCATGCAGCGTGCGCTCGTCCACAATAGCGTCAACGGTAAAGCGCCGGGTTTCTTGATTGTTGACGGCAAAATGTTTGATGGATGTGCCAACCCCTTTGCTTTGCACACCTTTGACGAGCGCGGCGGCCATTTCACCCGCGAGGACGGGGTCTTCAGAAAAATATTCAAAGTTGCGACCACACAAAGGTGAGCGCTTGATGTTCAAGCCGGGGCCTAGCAGAATGTCCACCGCTAAGGCGAGGCTTTCCTCTGCCAATGCTTGACCCATTTCATAAAGTAAGTCGGTATCCCATGAGGCCGAAAGCGCGGCAGCAACAGGAAAACAAGTAGCCGGAAAACTCTCGGTAATCAATGATTCAATATCTTGTGAGCGGCGTAATCCATGAGGGCCATCGGATACAATAATGGGCTTAAGCCCCAACCGCTCAATGGCAACCGTGCGCCAAGGCGTTGCACCAGTACATAGGGCAGCCTTTTCCTGAAGTGTCATGTTGGAAATAAGGTCGGTAATCTTTTTATCAGTCATCTCAGAATCCTTTATACTTGCAGTGCCACACTGCGGAAAAATACAGCGAGGTTCAATACAGACCTGCGAGAGTTGCAATCCCCTGACTTGGCATATTCAGAACGTTAATTGTAACAAGCAATTTGTGGTTGCCGATTGACCTGCGATAACTTCCCCGAATAAAGATGGGTGGGTTTAGCCATTCAAAGCCTTAAACAGCGGCTTGGTCTGGTGGTGGATTTTCCGGTAGATCGTATACTGCTTATCATAAATAGCTTTTACCGCCGGACGAGGGGTAAATGTTTTAGCGACCTGTACCACGCGGCTGACATCTTCAAAACCAATTTGCCCCAATCCAATAGCACACACCAGTGCCGCGCCACTGGCTCCGGCGTTTTCGGGATGTTCGATGACCTCAATGGTGCGCCCGGTGACATCCGCCAAAATCTGACTCCATGTGTCGGAACGTGCCCCTCCACCGACCAGTCGAAGTTTTTCGGCATACGGTACACGGCGTTCAATGGTTTCCAGCATCCAGCGTTTGTGACAGGCATCCCCTTCCAAAACGGCCCGAATCAGATCGCGTTTGCGGGTGGCAAGGCTGATATTGAGAAACATGCCGCGAGCATAGGGGTCTTCAAATGGCGAGCGATTCCCATGCAACCAAGGGGTAAAGATGACCCCACCCGATCCCGGTTCGACCTCCGCCACGACTTGACTCAGATAATCATATAGAGACCGAAATTCGGCTTCTTTGTCCACGACGGTGCGCTGTTCCAAATACATCCCAATCTCATCCATCGCCAAATGATCGCGTACCCATTGCAGACAGCGGCCCGATGTTTCCTGTTCCGAAATATAGTTATATTTACCGGGCACGGCTCCCAAAATCGAAGCAACCATGCCGTTGATGTCAGTCATGCGTTTATCCACCGTCGCCACGACCCAGCCGGAGGTGCCAATATATACATGTACCGAATTATTTGCCATGCTGCCCGACCCCAACGTAATCATCGAGAGGTCGCCGCCCCCGCCAAAAATCGGAACACCCTCTGGCAAGCCTAATTCAGTAGCAGCCTGTGGAGTGAGCGTTCCGGCGATGTCAGTAGCCCGCATGACCGGGGGTAGGTGGTCAGGGTTTACCCCATAAGTTTTGCATAGCCCCGTATGCCACTTTAATTGATCGGGGCGTGTATCAAATAGGAAGGTGGAATGGGCCGAATCGAGACCAAAGGTAAATTGCCCGGTGCAGCGCAGCACCAGATAATCTTTGACATCCATCCATTGATGCATGGCGTGGAAGATGGTGGGTTCGTTGTCATGCAGCCACAGATATTTCCACACCGGGTCTTTGGCAGATGCGGATGCACCCCCCGTAATGCGAAGGGCCTGTGCCAATCTTAAGGCGTTCATGCCCTCAATTTTTGGGAAGCCACTTTGTAAGCCTCGTTGAAGTTGAGCAATGCCACGATTGTCCATATAGGTCATAGCGCGATAGAGCACTTTGCCAGACGCATCCACCGGAATAAAACTTTGCATCTGGGCACAAAACGCCATGCCTCTGATACTGTTGGGGTCATGGCCTGCCATCACTGCCGCCGTCCCGCGACAAATCGCCCCCCACCAATCATCGGGATTTTGCTCCACACCCCCATTCGGCATGACATAGAGGGGGTATTCTTCCAATGCGGAAGTCACCAATTCAAGATTATGATCCAGCCGATAGAGGCAGGTTTTGCTGTGGGTCGTGCCAATGTCATGCACCAAAATATAAGTTTCCAAAAGGTGGCTCTCCTTAAAAAAACGACCTCTCCGCCGACTGCTGTTTCTCGTGGGTATGGCCCTAATACGCCATCTACTCCCCCTCTCTAAAAGCCTTTGGAGAGGGGGTTGGGGGGTGAGGTTATCCTAAATTTTTGTAATCGTATTCAGACACCCTCTACCGCCTTAAAGACGGTTTCGAAACGATTAAGCGCCGCATCAATCACCTCATCTGTATCCGCCAAACTGGTGTAGAGGCGGCTACCTGCAAGGGTAATCATGCCGTTGGCGAGATAGGCCGCTCCCATTTCTTCCATCATGTGTTTGCGTGGCTTGACCTCACGCATTAATTTCAGTGGGTTCTTGAAATCCAACAGCATGACGCCGGACGTTTCCAAGTGAACGATTGATCCCTGATTATACGCCACGAAGGGCAGATTCATCCGTTCAATAATTTCCTGCAAGCCTTTGGTCAAACGATCTCCAGCACGGCCCGCGATCACGGCGGCGTTGGTGCGCTCCATTTCTTCAATTGCAAAATACCCCGCTGCACAACTCATCGGATTGGCGGAGAGCGTGCCGCCGATATAGGCCCGTTCACCCGTGCCGCCGATGCCTGCCGCGAAATGCAGCATGATGTCTTTGCGTCCGCCGACACCCCCCGCCATGGGATACCCGCCGGTGATGCACTTACCAAATACGGTCAGGTCGGGTTTGACACCAAAATAACCCTGTGCTCCACCTAAACCCAGTCGAAAACCCGTCACCACCTCATCAAAAATGAGCAATGCGCCAAATTCGTCACATAGGGCACGTACCTGTTGATTAAAATCGAATGGGATGGGCCGGGTGCCGCTTTCTGGCCCAACGGGTTCAACGATCACGGCGGCAGTCCCCCCGCGCAAACGATTCATTTGTAATTTGCGGCGCAGTTTGTCGAGATTGTTAGGATAAAATTCTTGGGTATGGGCATTGGCTTTGCGTGGGATGCCTTTCGCCTCCAAACGGCCCGTCCCCGGAATATGCAGCGCATACACCATTTGGTCGCTCCACCCATGATACGCCCCGCCGACTTTGATGACTTTGCGATGTCCAGTGTGTACCCGGGCCGCCCGAATCGCCGCCATGACGCCTTCTGTGCCTGACCCCAACATGCGGAACATTTCGATGTTGGGCATATGCTGTTGAATCTTTTTTGCCAGCTTCAGTTCGTATTCGTGGAACAGACCCGTCACTGGACTGCATTCTCGAATCAGCGCCTCAACTTTTTCACGCACCGGGGCGTAATTGCTGCCGAGCAGGGTTGGCCCCCCCGCCTGCAAAAAATCAATGTATTGATGCCCGTCTTCATCCCATAAATACGCACCGTCCGCTTTACGGATGGCGATGGGAAAGGGGTAATTAAAGGCGAGGTTGTGCTGCACGCCGCCGGGAATGACCTGTTTGGCTTCGTCGGTCAATGCTTTGGAGCGTTGGCACTGATCTTCAAAATAGCGCAGAAACTCCTGCATCTTATCCCGTCGAATGGGCCGCATGGGTTGACCAATTAAGGCGTACAGACGACGGTAAATTTCATCCGTATCATGCCACTGCGAAATGGCGTAGGTCTGTTCTTGGGGAGCGGCTGTTGTTGTCTGTTCCATTATTTCCATGACTTCCATTACACACCTCCTTCAACTAGGTCTCGTATCGGTTGCCCTCACCCGAATTGTGTTCCATACACCATCTGCTCTCCTCTCTAAAAGCGTTTGGAGAGGGAGTGAGGTTATATTTATTCTTTTTCGCTTTCTCCCAGCGCCGCTAAACGCTCTTCAATCTTCTTCTGCTCACTCCGCAGCTTGCCAAAGGCGATTTCTCGAATCACCAGCGGAATCTTGCTAATTTTTTCTTCGGTATAGAGGGCCAGTAGATAACTCAAGGCGGCTTTTTCGAGCAGCAGGACATTATGAAAAGCACGTTCCGGGTCTGACCCAAGACACAGCACCCCATGATTTTTCAAAATATAGGCGTTGTGGTGATTTTTGACGGCTTTGCGTACCTGCTTGACAAGAAAGCCTGTACCGGATGGGGCGTAAGGGATGATTTCCACTGAGCGGCCCAAAAAGCGCACCTGCTCATCAAACAGAGCCGGGATGGGTTTGCCAATAAGGGCAATCGCGCTGGCAAAATCTTGATGGGTGTGCATCACACAGCCGACATCGGGCCGTGCTTGATACACCGCAATATGAAAACCCATCTCGATAGACGGCTTCAGATCGCCTTCGACCTTGCTCTGGTCGAAGCGATACACACAAACGTCATTGGGGGTGATGGCGAAATAATCTTGATTGGAGGGGGTAATCGCTAGGATGTCTTGATGGGGCAGGCGAATGGAGACGTTGCCACCTGTCCCTTTAAGAAAGCCTTCATGGGCTAAACGTTGGCTGTAGTCCAAAACTTGCTGACGAATCGTATCATATTCGCTCATAGGTGGTTCCAAGAATAACTTTACACTGTAAAGATAATGGTATCGCGCAAACTTTACACCGTCAAGATTCTACGATAAGATAGAATCCATGACCGATAACTACCATCACGGTGACCTCAAAAATGCGCTTATCCAAGCCGGATTGACGATTCTCTCACAGGAGGGGATTCAATCTCTTAGCCTGCGTAAAGTTGCCAAATATGTTGGGGTAAGCCACGCCGCGCCCTATGCCCATTTTGCTGATAAGCAGGCGCTGGTTGCCGCCATCGCTGCCGAGGGCTACAAAAGGCTCTATGAGCAGGTCAGTGCTGCCGCCCAAGCTAATGCTGATGACCCGCGCACCCAACTGATCGAAACCGCGTGGGCCTATGTGCAATTTGCCCTGTATTCTCCTGATCATTTTAAAGTCACATTTTCGGGGGTGGTCGAACACGAACACGATTACCCCGATTATTTGGAACAGGCCAAAAAGAATTTCACGTTGATGGTCAAAGTTGTAACCGCTTGCCAAGCCTATCAACTCCTGCCGCAAGGTGACACCGAGTTGCTGGTCATTGGCATTTGGTCGGGAATTCATGGCCTAATTCATCTCTTGCTTGGCAATCAGCTACCCGGCGCTGTCCTAACACGCTATTCCACCCGTGAAATGCTTCTTGCCCAACTCAATCAATTACTTATATCCCATGACGGAGACAGCCATCCATGACGAACTACACCGTATATCGCTATCGCTGGGTCGTGCTGGCGGTGTTTATGCTGGTCAACCTAACCATTCAAATGTTGTGGATTAGTTATGCCCCGATTACTGGCCCCGCCGCCAAATATTATGATGTCAGTGATCTAGAAATCGGCCTGCTGGCGATGGTGTTTATGCTGGCCTTTATCCCACTTTCCCTTCCCGTTTCTTGGGTCATTGACACCTATGGATTCCGTGTAGCGGTGGGCATCGGCGTCATTTTAATGGGTGTCTTTGGGGTGGTGCGCGGGTTGGTTGGCACGAATTATCCGATAGTGCTTGTCAGTTCGATTGGCATTGCCATCACCCAACCCTTTTTGCTGAATGCGTGGACAAAAGTACCCGCCAATTGGTTTGCCATCGGGGAACGCGCGACGGCAGTTGGTTTGGTGACACTTGCCAATCTGGTTGGAACGGCATTGGGTTTGGTGCTTACTCCGATTTTGATTGAAGAAATTTCCATCCCCTCAGTGCAATTATGGTATGGCGGGATTGCGGCCTTTACATCGGTTCTGTTTTTAGGCTTGGCCCGTGAGCATCCCCCAACACCACCTTGTCCTCCCGGTATGGAAGCGCGTGCCTTGATGCTGGATGGCCTAAAACACGCCCTCAAAGTACGGTCATTTTGGCTCTATCTACTGGTATCCTTTGTGGGTTTGGGCATTTTTAATGGGATTACCACATGGGTCGAAAATATTGTCCGGCCACGCGGCTTTACGCCCACCGATGCAGGCACGTTAGGGGCCGTGATGTTGGTCGGCGGGGTGCTGGGGGCGGTGATTATTCCCCCCTTCTCGGATAAGCAGCATAAACGCCAGCCCTATCTGCTCATGGGCATTTTACTGGCGATCCCCGGCCTTGTCGGGATAACCTTTGCTACTTCATCCCTTTTGCTTCTGGCATCGGGTTTTGGATTGGGTTTCTTTTTGGTCAGCACCAGCCCTATCGGAATGCAGTACGCCGCTGAAATTACCCACCCCACACCCGAAGGCACATCCAACGGGCTGATTCAACTTTTTGGTCAGGGGTCAGTGATTTTTGTCTATATTATGGATGCTCTAAAAACCGATAGTGGTTCATTTACGCCAAGTCTTCTACTGGCGACGGGTTTATTGATTGCAGGCGGTATTATTGTTACTCAACTCAAAGACCGACCCGCCGCATAAACACCCAGACCTAACCAAGATATACCTTAATCATGGGTGGGCGATGACGCGGTTGGCATTGGGAAGAACATCATCTCCCACTGTAGACTGTTGGGATGCCGTAGCCAGACAGTTGCCCCAAAAGATTGCAGGTTGATTGTGACTTGATACCCCTGTCGCTGTATCTGTGCCGCCCACTCTAATACCGCCTCACTACTCATATGGGCCGAATCCGGCACGACTACCAGCGGTGTTGAAGGTTGATTAGCGTCGTCTAGCTGTGCAGCCATCGCATGTTGAATCAAGGCCCACGCCAGTACCGCGACACTTAAAAATAGGACGGGTGTAAAGCGCTCAAATAATTGGCTTTTAGATCGGTTCATGGGGTACGACCCTCCCTTCCCAAAAACTACCCCCAGCGACTTGACTTGATGGGCGAGTCGCTGGGGGTGGTGTTCCTAATTTGAAGTATACATATAGCTGAACGGCTCTTTACTCATGATGTCCGGGTCAGCCCCTACTGCACAATCGAGCGTGGCGTCAAAGTAGGCTTGCCAATCCTCCTCAGTGCCAGTTTCGGCCAATTCCGGTAGACCTGCCAAACACGCGGTATAGGTGTCAATGCGTTCTTGGGCTTGGGTCATGACCACTACCAGATCGGTATTCTCATTGAGATAGCTGGTAAAGGCTTCATTAACCCAAACCCCCGCCGCCGTTTCAACTTGGGCATTGCTGGCCCAGTACACGGGTATGATAAGAGTATTTGGCGATTCGAGGCGGGTGTAGAAATCGCGCCACGTTTGGGCAACCGTAGACTCATAAAACGCTTCGGTAGCAGGGCTATCGAGTACCGACTTTTGGGCAGGTACACCAATGACCAGACCCGGCTGTTGCGCTACAAAACGCAGCCAGCGATAACACGCCTCAGCGTTTTGGGCATTGGTCGAAACATAGCCCGACGTAACACGATAAGCTATCGGCGTGAAATCTTGACCTGTGGGGTAAAGCATGGGGCGATACGGTACGCCTTCTGCGTCAGTGACGGGTTCAAGCAGTAGATAGTCTAGGCCATAGGGGTTCTGCACTCGGATGGGGGCATCCCCCGATGTGGGAACACCACTGATGTCATCCGCAATGTATCCCTGTTTGACCAAATCTAACACATGCTGCATGGCATCAAGATTTTGTGGGCTGGTCAGGTCAATCGTGGCCGGGGTCGTGCGATAGTCAATTGGTAGACCTCCATGTGCGGCGATTAACATCATCAAGTACAGCCGTTGGTTAAAGCTCGTCGTCATACCAAAATCAGCTAACCCTTGATCTTTGACAGTCCGAATGGCTTCTTCAAAAGTGGTGATGTCCCAATCACTTGTCGGCAAATTGACCCCGGCCTGCTGCATTAGGAAGGTATCCACCCACGTCAATTCTGGCTGAATGGCTAGTGGATAGGCGGCGGTTTGGCCGTTAAAACGTGTGAAATCCCATATCCCCGGTGCAAAGTTGTCAGCATCAAAAGCTGGATCAGCCGCCATCAAAGGCCCAAGATCAAGGGGTGGAAGGTCAAAAAGTGCTGCATCCGAGACATAACAATCTACCTGCTGCCCCTCTTGGATGTTATAACCCGTCAGTAAATCTACACTGAATACATCCGGCTCGGTCTCGGCAAATTCTGCGGCAGCACGCTCCCACTGCTCCATATTTCGGATGCTGTCGGCGTTATTGAGTAGATGAAATTGTAGGGCAACTTGGCCGGGCGGGACTTCGACGGGCGGTGCTTCTGGGGGAATGGAGACGACAAGATTGGGCCGCAGATTTTCAGCCAAGACGAGGGCTTCTGTCGCTCGGTTGCTCATCTCGCCTAGTGCGGTGACGAGATCGCCCCCATTTTGGGTACTGGTATAGAGCGCTTGTACCAAAAATCCACTCATAGTGCGATTGGCGAGTGGCATTGCGTTCTCCGCAGCCATCAAATCCGCAGCCTTTTGTGCTTCAGGTTTGCCAAAATAGAAAGATGGATTGCCCCCTTCATCCAAGACTGCCGACATCGCTGCGATAGGGGTGTTGTCGAGATAGGTGTTAATCAGGCTGAGATGCTTGGCTAATTCATAGGCCAATTCGGGTGCAGCGGTGCCAGCACTGACCGCGAAGCCGGGAACATTGACAAGACCGCCTACTCCACCGGGTAGTAAAGCCGCTGACCAATCTCCATCATCATTGGTATTTTGGTAATCCCCCTGTAGCGCCCATGAGCCGCCAATTTGCAGGGGGCTATATGCCTCGTAACTTGGGACTATACTTGCCGCGCCTTCCATTGCTAAGGCCACCCATGTTTCGGCCAGCACCAAAAGATCATTATCCCACGCAAAACTGGTGGAATCGCCGAGGGACAGCATATTGTCCAAAGGCCGGCCCAATAGTGCCTGAAACAAAAATGTCGGATCGCCAGACAAACCGGGCGTAGTAACGCCATTGTCACTGGTCGTTGTCAAGGTACGGGCCGCCGCCACATATTGATCCATCGTCCAATTATCGTCAGGATACGTTAATCCCGCTGCGTCAAAGGCGGGGCGATTGTAGCTGACGAACACGGGGTCAAGCATCGTTGGCAATGCCCACATCCCGCCATCCCACTGATAGGATGACCATGCCGCCGGGAAATAGCGACCACTATAGTTATCCGGATCAACAGCGATCGCAGGGGCAAGATCAAGAAACATACCGGCCCGTGTCGCAATTGGGTTTAGATATTCATTTGTCCAGATAAACACTACATCGGCGGTATCTGCAAAATCGGCCATGTCGTTCAGATACGCTTCTGGGTCAGAGGGGGCTGGGTTTTCGAGCCACCCGGAATCATCCCGACGCAGTACGACCTTCACTCCCGGATGTGCCTCTTCGAATTCGTCGAGACTTAACCCCGCGCGGTTGAAGGAATTCAGAAAGTCTTCCGGTAGGCCGACGGTTAAAGTAATAGCATCATCCGCATAGGCACGGTTGGGTTGGGCTATCGGTGTATTTTGCCCCCCGGCAATCGTAGCGACTGGCGTAAGCAAGCTCAGTACCAGCAGTAGCCCCATCGCTTTTTGCCAGCGTGAAGCACTGCGTCGTCGCTGCTTGTCCAAAATGGCATGGACGCGGCTGGGAAGATTACCAATTTGCGTCATTTGCGCTAGGCCGGGGGTAACCAGTGTTTTGTGGCGCAGACTACCCAAGAAATTTTGAGCGATTGCCACCAGATGCGCGGCATAATCTGGCCCTGTCGTCCCTAATTGCAGGACGCGATCATCGCAGGCGTTTTCGCTTTCAATTGCCAGACGGCGGGTAGCCATCCATGCCAATGGATTAAACCAATGCAGCGCCACCACAAACAGCGACAGCCAACCCAAAAGTGCATCCCACCGCGCGATATGGATGCTTTCATGCAGCAGCACCACACGTCGTCGTTCTGCATCCCAAGCCGTCGCTTCAGCAGGCAGCAAAATAATTGGACGCGCCACCCCAATTGTCATAGGGATGCGAATGGTTGGTGTCATCATTAACCGGACAGACCGACGGATAGCCAAAGTCTGGCGAATTTCGGCGGCGAGTTCGGTAATGTCTTGTGGCACTTCTAGCGCATAGGTATGGGTCGTTACCCGTCGAAATTTTCCATAGTGGCGAATCCCCATCCACAGAATACCGAAAGCCCCGATTGCCCATACTGTCAGCAGCAGCGTTGCAAAGTTCGGCCATGTGATGCGTGTATCAGGCCGCTGATCGGTATTTGGTTGGGCTGCAAGCGTCGGCGTTATGGTTGCACCAGACGAATGGCTGATTGTCGTCACCTGTGGATCGGCATCAGTTTGATTGTTGGTACCCAGAAGTAAAGGATTGACCGTTGGACGCATAAAAGGATTAACCGAAGTGCCCTTACTGGTATCCCGATAAGGGGCGTCTGTCGTTGACGGTTTAGTTGGCAGTTCCACGTTCCAGCGCGGCGCAATCATCACAAATGCAGGCATCAACAAGGCCGCGCACATCGCCAAGACCCAGACCCAATGCCGCAGCGCTGCTGAAGAACGCCGCAGCAGCAGCGAGACAATCCCGGCAACGATCAAGACAAACGTTACACGCAGGGCGATCATACCCGTAAATTCCAAGAGTTCAGGGTTCAGCTTCATGGTTATGCCTCATCATTTTCTTGGTTTTCTTGACGGGCTGCCTCAATCAATTGGGCCAGTGCATCCAATTCATCTTTGGAGAGGTCTTCGGTAGAAAGCAGTGCTGACACCGCATTTGGAACCGAGCCACCAAAAAAAGTTTTGATAAGATGGCGCAGCGCAAAACGGCGTACCTTTTCCGGCTCGACAGTGGGTGCATAAAGATAACGGCCCCCTTCTTCACGGTGCGTCAAATGTCCCTTTTCTTCCAAGATTCGCAGCATCACCCGGATACTGGAATTACCCGGAGGATCGGGCAGCCGCTGTTGTATGTCAGCAGCCGTGGCCTCCCCGATCTCAAGGATGATGTCCATAATTTGGCGTTCGCGCCGAGAAAGCTGGTCATACATATTGTCAGCCATGCGGTTGTCCTCACAATGGGAGCGGGCAGGGTGATTTGTGTACAGTCATCCTGCCCACCCGATTTGGAAACGTTCTGCGAAATTCTTCGCGCGAATTTTTTCGCATCAACAGCGTAACCTATAATTATACTGCCTGTCAAGAGGTGTGTGCGAAATTTTTCGCATACGACAGAAAATCGTATACTAAAGGTTCTGCCCAAAGAGGTGATGTCTTGTTCAAATATTACGTTGTGAAAATTGTCACAATATACAACGCCGAGCCTTTGTTTCAAGGCTGAGTCCACCTATACTTAGAGAGTATCTATGGCTATCCAAAGGGGGATATTGTCATGAGTATGCAGCAGCATCGCGTTGTCATTATTGGTGGGGGATTTGGAGGACTGAGCGCCGCCAAAAAGTTTAAAAAAACACCCATCCATGTTACCTTGATTGACCGTCGCAATTTCCACCTCTTCCAGCCACTCCTCTATCAAGTCGCTACCGGCGCACTTTCACCTGCCGATATTTCCTCGCCTCTGCGGGGGATTTTGAAGAAGGCCAAAAATGTCCAAGTCTTGATGGCCGAGGTCACGGATATTGACCCTCAGACTCGTGAAGTCGTGATGGGTGAAAAACGGGTCAGGTACGATTCCCTGATTATCGCCACCGGGGTACGCCATCATTATTTTGGCAACGACGAGTGGGAAGCCCATGCACCGGGACTAAAAACGATTGAAGATGCCACCAACATTCGTAGCCGCATTCTTTCTGCCTTTGAGCGTTCCGAATTGGAAACCGATCCGCAGAAGTGTAAATCGTTGCTGACCTTTGTCGTTGTGGGGGCTGGCCCCACCGGGGTAGAAATGGCAGGCGCAATTAGTGAAATTGCCCATCTAACCCTGAAAGACAATTTCCGCAACATCAACCCCGCCGACACACGCATCTTGTTGGTTGAAGGGGTCGAAAATGTCCTGCCGAGCTATCCTGTGTCTTTATCCAATAAGGCACTTAACACTCTGCAAAACCACCATATCGAAGTGCGAACCCAAACCTTTGTCACTGATATTCAGCCGGGGCGCGTCACACTGAAACATGGGGATCAGGTCGAAACCTTAGAAGCTGAGACGGTACTGTGGGCGGCAGGAGTATTGGCCTCACCATTGGGTAAGTTCTTAGCCGAAAAAGCCGGGGCAACCCTTGACCGATTTGGACGGGTGATGGTGCAGCCGGATTTAACTATACCGGGCCATCCCGAAATTTTTGTGGTCGGCGACCTTGCTCATCTGGAAATGGATGGCAAACTGCTGCCGGGGGTAGCGCAGGTCGCCATTCAGGGTGGGGCCTATGCCGCAAAGGTCATCCAAAAACGCTTGCAGGGTACATCAGTGGATAAGCCCTTCCGTTACATCAATTTCGGCAACTTAGCGACCATCGGGTGGTCATCGGCGGTAGCGGATTTACCTTTTAGAATACGCCTATGGGGATTTATGGGCTGGTTGTTCTGGGTATTTGTCCATCTCATGAAGATGGTCGAATTCGAAAATCGGGTGGTCATTTTTGTGCAGTGGGTCTTTAACTACTTCACGCGCAACCGCTCGGCCCGCCTGATTACAAATGAATGGGCCGTTGACCTAACTGCAACTGAAGCGGAATCAACCCTTGTCGAACTGGCTAGCGAGCCAGACTGACCAGCGATGCTGTCGCTGGGGCGGAATGATTGCATCCATAGAATGTAAATTAGAGTTCTATTGGATGTGGGAATCAGGCTTGATTCCGATAAAAACCCATGCTAAAATCCTAGTTGAGCTAGGCTCAATTCTCATATCGAACGTTTCCTAGAAGTGGGCAGCCCCCACTTCTAGTTGTTTAAGGTCAAAATGCAGGAAGAATCTATCGCCGAAAAGTTGCCAGAAAATCACCCATTATCAGTGTTAGTCAATTTGTTGGAGTAAAGAAAGTGCCATGAAGAGCGATTTTACACTGGCATTCAATGAAATTTTAGAAACCCGTGCCCTTTCCAAAGAAGTCGTCCTAGAGGCGTTGGAACAGGCACTTGTTTCGGCTTATCGGCGAGATGCCAACATTGGGTCGAACCAGCAGCGGATTCAGGCACATATTGATCCGACTGGAAAACCCCAGATTTTTGTCGAAAAAGAAGTCGTGACCAGCATCGTAGACAACCGTACCGAAGTGCTGCTGGATGAAGCCCAAAAACAAGACCCCGATTGTAAAGTTGGGGATATGGTGATGGCCCCGGTCACTCCTACCAGCGCCAGCTTTGGTCGTATCGCCGCCCAAACCGCCAAGCAGGTGATTTTGCAGCGCATTCGAGAAGCGGAACGCGATTCCCTCTATGACGAATTTATTGACCGTCAAGGCGATTTGGTGACAGGCACAGTCCAAAGTACGGCGCATGGGGTGGTGACACTCAGTTTGGGCCGGGCTGAAGCCATTATGCCCAAACAACACCAGATGCCTAATGAACGCTATAAGGCCCATGATAAGATTCGTGCCTATGTCGCCGAAGTCAACAAGAGTACACGCGGGCCGCAGATCATCGTTTCCCGTGCCCACAAAGATATGCTGCGCCGCCTGCTGGAATATGAAGTGCCGGAAATCTATAACGGGCAGGTCGAAATCAAGAACATTGCTCGTGAAGCGGGTTATCGCAGCAAGGTGGCGGTAGCGGCTTTGCAGGAAGGCATTGACCCAGTTGGCGCATGTGTTGGGATGCGCGGGATGCGTATCCAGAACATTATCAAAGAACTGCATGACGAGAAGATTGACGTCATTGAGTGGGACCCCGATCCTGCCCGATTTATCTCGAAGGCGCTGTCACCTGCCCGTGTGAGTGGGGTCTATCTGCACGAAGATATTGACCAAGTGCGCACAGCCCTTGTCGTGGTTCCCGAAGATAATCTGTCGCTCGCCATTGGTCGTGAAGGTCAAAATGCACGCTTGGCCGCCAAACTGACGGGCTGGCGTATTGACATCAAGAGTGTGACCGAAGCCGCGATTGAAAATGTGGCTGCCGTCAGTACCGCGCCTCTCAGCATTATGAAGATCAAAAACCGCGAATTGGTGACCGAGGTGGAGCGTATTCTTGAAAAGAAACGCACCAACCGTCCGGTGAACCCTGAAGAATATACTACCCTGACCAATTTTGTGAATGTCGCCCAACGCTTGATCTTAGATCAGCGTGATGCGGTCAAACGCGAACGACAATCGCTGTTGGACTCGGTGCGGCCTCTCGTGCCTGTCGAAGCCTTCAATATGCCCATCGCCGTCTTGGAACTGGCTGAAGATATTGTGAAGGCCCTCGGCAAAATCGAGACGGTTGGCGAATTGATGGTGCGGGTCTTGGCTGATGAAGAAGGCTTGGCGCGGATGTTGGTGGCGAATAAAGCTGGCGACGATGCGATGGAAGCGATTCAATATGCCCTTGACGACTTGGTAATTCCTGAAATCTTGCAGGCCCAAGAAGCCCCAGCCGAAGAACCTGTTCCCTCCGAGCCAGAAGTTGCCAAACTTGCCCCAGCTATTGAGGCCGCCGCCGAAGGGGTGCAGCCAGTGGTCGAAGAGGAAGAAGATGTGGTTCGTCCCGCCTTCCCCGATATGCCTGCGTTGGTGGCCGAAGAAGCGCCGCCCCGTGAAAAACGCCGTACAGATAAGATTCCTGTGCCAGAAGTCGCGGAAATCCCCGTTGTTCCTGTTTTAGAGTGGGAAGAACTTGACGAAGAAGGCGATGAGCGCCTAAGTGATAAGCGGTCTGGCCGCAAGAAGAAGTCAAAGGTCAAGAAGCCCAAGCAAAGCCGTGTCCAATTGGTTTTTGATGAGGATATGGGCGAAGTCGTTGCCAAGCGCCGCCGCAAGGGTAACCGTGACCGGGGCGAATTTGATGAATTCGATACAGATGACGATTTTTAGTAGTCAGTGTATTAAGTAGGGAAGGATGAGCAAGCAGCAGCAAGCTCCACGCAAAAAAACTCCCCAGCGCACGTGTGTCGTCTGCCGCAAGGTAGATAACAAGCGGGCGTTGGTGCGCCTTGTCCGCACATCAGAAGATGGCGTACAGGTTGACCCTACGGGCAAGAAAAATGGGCGCGGGGCCTATATGTGCAATGATGTGGCTTGTTGGCAAGAACATCTGCATATCGAGAACCCTGAGAAAGCCTTTCAATTGGCCTTGAATGCGTTGGAGAAAGCACTCAAAACGACCTTGACACCTGAAGACCGGAACCGGATAAGAGCAGCGATGTTCCCGATGCACGACGACCAGAGTTAAGGGCGACCCCATTGACCACCTCCTTCAGACCGAGGGAGGTGCAAAATTCTGAGGAAGTACCCAGCACACGTCGCAGGGCCTCCGGGGAGCCGCCATCGCAAGTCTCGCGCAGCGAATTTTCTTCCCGGAGCAGTTATTGACCTGCGACGTGTGTTGTTGTTTAGGATCAGGAGGATTCCAGTTATATGACGCAACAAGAGCGACAAATTTTAAATGTGCCGGATTTTGTGACGGTGCGTGAATTGGCTGAATTGATGCAAGTCAGCCCGATTGAAGTCATGAAGAAGTTGATTGCCAACGGTATCATGGCTTCGATCAATCAGCAGTTGGATTATGACACGGCTGCCATCATCATTGAAGAAATGAACTTCCAGCCGCGCCCCCTGCGTGAAGTGCAGGAAGAGGAAAAACGCGCCGAGATGGAAGCGCAAAAACCCCAGTGGCGTCGTGAGTTGTATGGCACTGAGGAAGTTGCCCAGTTACAACGTCGTCCTCCTGTGGTTACGATTTTAGGCCATGTGGATCACGGTAAGACCTCACTGCTCGACGCCATCCGCAAGACGAATGTAGCCGATGGTGAGGCGGGTGGGATTACGCAGGCCATTGGTGCCTATCAGACCGAGTACAAAGGTCAAAAAATCACCTTTATTGATACCCCCGGCCACGAGGCCTTTACCGCGATGCGGGCACGTGGCGCACAGGGCGCGGACGTAGCGGTTTTGGTGGTAGCTGCTGACGACGGTGTGATGCCCACCACCCGTGAAGCTCTCAACCATGCCAAAGCCGCCGGGGTGCCGATTGTGGTGGCCCTCAACAAAGTGGATAAGCCCAACGCCAATCCGGATTTGGTCAAACAAGAGCTATCCGACGTTGGCTTGACGCCCGATGAATGGGGTGGCGACACACTGGTCGTTCCGGTGTCGGCTCGCAACAAAATGGGCCTAGAAAACCTGCTCGAAGCGATCTTGTTGGTTGCGGAAGAAGCTGAGATTGTGGCAAACCCCAAGAGCAAAGGTGGTGGGGTGGTTTTGGAAAGCCGTACCGAAAAAGGACGTGGGCCATTGGCAACCCTGCTGGTGCAGAACGGTACGCTGCATACCGGCGATGTCGTTGTTGCCGGACTCTCCTATGGTCGTGTGAAATCCTTGTTTGATGAACATGGCCGTAAGGTAGATGAAGCCCCGCCATCCTTCCCTGTGTCCGTCATGGGCTTGGATATTGCGCCACAGGTGGGGGATCGTTTTGAGGTCGTACCGAATATCAAAGCGGCTGCCAGCATTGCGGATGAACGTCGTCAGACCGCCCAACAAGAGGCCAATGCGCAGGTCGCCCCTGCGATGACATTGGAAGATTTTTTCAATCGGTTCAGTCAAGGCGAAAACAAAGAACTGCTGCTGATTGTCAAAACCGATGTGCATGGCAGTTTGGAGCCTGTGGTCAATTCCCTCGAAGATTTGTCGTCGGATGAGGTCAAAGTCCGGATTTTGCACGCCGATGTGGGTGACATCACCGAAAATGATGTCAATCTCGCCAGTGCTTCTCATGCGGTCATCATCGGGTTCAATACGTCTGCCGATAATGCCGCCGAACGGGCGGCCTCCTCAACCGGGGTAGACATTCGCACCTATGACATCATCTATAAGATGGTGGAAGATGTCGAAAAAGCCCTGAAAGGGATGCTCGACCCGGTGTATGAAGATAAAGTTATCGGCATGGCCGAAGTCCGCCAGATTTTTAATATCTCGCGGGTGGGTCAGATTGCCGGATGTTATGTACGCACCGGCACCATTCGACGTAAGTCCAAAGCGCGGGTGGTGCGGCGTGGCAAAATTGTCGCCGATGGCCTGACGATTGGTAGCCTCAAACATATAAAGGACGATGTGCAAGAAGTACGTCAGGGTTTCGAATGTGGTGTGTCCCTTGATAGATTCAATGATTTCCAAGAAGGCGATCAGATTGAATTCTTGGTCAAGGAGCGCGTGAACTAAGCGTATTCAAGGAAGGAGAAACGCCATGACCATCAAATCGGAACGGGTAGCGGATTTGATTTTGTCCCATCTGAGCCAACTGATGCTCACCGAAGTGCGTGATCCCCGACTGCATGGGGTGACGATTATGGAGGTGCGGTTGGATCGAGAGATCGAACATGCCGAGATTTTCGTCAATGCGCTTGGGGATGAAAGCCGCCGCGATGAAGTGATGGAAGGCTTGCGGCAGGCACAAGGCTTTTTGCGGAAAGAACTGGCATCTCGTCTGCGGTTGCGCCGGATGCCCCAACTCCACTTCAAATGGGATGTGGTGCTGCAACAAGCCAATCACATCGAAGAAGTCTTGGATGCGCTGGCGGAACATGAACAGGCCGCCTCTACACTGGATGGAGTGAATGACGACGAGCAAGAATAATCCCGCACCACTCGTGCAGTTGGAATGGGATAAAGCAGCAGAATTGGTGGCGGCGGCGCAAAAAATCGCTGTCGTCACCCATCTACAACCCGATGGGGATGCGATTGGTTCGATGATGGGTCTCACCATGGCCCTTCGTAGTCGGGGTAAGCATGTCACCCCCTATGTTGAAGGCGGTCTGCCCGAACGGTTTGCCTTTATACCCAGTAGTGCGGATATTCAATCGTCCTTACAAAATCCGCTGCCGGACTTGGTCATCAGCACCGATTCGAGCGATACCGAACGTTTGGGAGGGATCGGCGCGGCGTTGTTGGAGTTAGGGCGGCCTCTCATTCAACTGGATCATCATCAGACCAATCTGATGTTTGGGGATGCGAATTTGGTAGATGCCCGCACCGCCGCCGCCTCTGAAGGGGTCTTGGATTGGCTCGATCAATTGGAGATTCCCTTGACCGCCGATATTGCCCAAGCCCTGATGGCAGGTTTGGTGACGGATACGCTGTGTTTCCGCACTTCCAATGTCTCTGCCCATACCCTGCAAACTGGGCAACGTTTAATTGCCGCCGGAGCGAATTTAACCCAAGTCGTACAGTTGACACTGGCACGGATTCCAACGGGCCTGATGCGTTTGCAGGCGTTGGCCGTTTCGCGGATGCAATTGGATGACGGCCTTGTGTGGGCCGCCATTGATGAGTCGGACATCGTTGCTTGTGGAATGCAGGTCGGCGATTATACCGGCCTCTCCGGTTATCTGATTCAAGCCGATGATGCTAAAGTCTCTGCCGCCTTTACCGTAATTGGGCCGGATGTTGAATGTAGTTTCCGTTCCATACCCGGCTATAGTGTCGCTGAAATTTCATTGGCACTCGGCGGGGGCGGGCATGTGGCGGCAGGCGGCGCGACCCTGCGTGACGTGACGCTTGACCAAGCCCTCGCACGGGTGCTGCCAATGTTAAAAGCCGAACTCGCACGCGGCAAACCTGTCTACAGCCGATAGAACCACCCCCTCTCCCGATGTTGTCGTTGAGAGGGGTTTGAATCCGAAACCTGATGAACCACTCCCCTGAATTTGCTCTGCTGAATATAGACAAGCCGCTTGGATGGACAAGCCATGATATAGTGGCGATTGTGCGCCGCGAAACCCGCATCAAAAAAATCGGCCACGCCGGAACGCTTGACCCATTGGCGACGGGAGTTTTAATGTTGTGTCTCGGCCAAGCCACCCGCCTGAGTGAATATGTCATGGGCCACCCCAAAATTTACGAGGCGCAGGTGCGCTTGGGTATCGAAACCACCACTTATGACGCCGAGGGCGAGATTGTCGCCACCCATGACACCCCGATTTCACGTGAGCAGGTCGAAGCGCTATTGCCCCAATTTCGCGGCGATATTTTGCAAGCCCCGCCGATCTACAGTGCCATCAAACAGGGCGGCAAGAAACTGTATGAGATTGCGCGGCAAGGGCAGGGCGAGACGGTGGAACTGACCCCGCGCCCGGTGACCATTTACGACCTCGAAATCATAACGTGGGATTTCCCGACCTTCCGGCTGCGGGTGCATTGCTCACCGGGCACGTATATCCGCAGTTTGGCCTTTGATTTAGGACGGATACTAGGTGTTGGGGCACATCTGGCCGGGTTGCGGCGGGTGGCGAGTGGGCCGTTTACCTCTGCCAGCGCGGTTGACCTTGAGCTATGGCGTGAGTCCATCCGGCAGGGCACATGGCAGCAGTATTTGTTGCCCCCCGATATGGCCCTCCAAGAATTCCCTCGCGTAGACCTTGATGAATCACAAAGCCGCGCTGTGCAAAATGGCGTCTGGCTAAATTTGTCTGAGGAGTTGTTAAATGCCGCTGACTTGTTGCGGGCCTACGACGACGGGGGTAAATTTTTGGCGATTCTGGAACCGCTTGCCGAGCAGACGGGTCGCTGGAAACCACTGAAAGTTTTTAATCGCTGATCTTGCACTGGATTTGATATTTCATGCAACACATTCAATCGCTGGAAAATGCCCACCTTGACCACCCCAGTATTGTCACAGTCGGGGTGTTTGATGGCGTCCATCGTGGACATCAGCACTTAATCTCTCATTTGGTGCAGGCCGCTCACGCTTCTAATCGTCTCGCTGTCGTGCTAACTTTTTTCCCCCATCCCGATGTCGTGATTCGTGGCATTCAAGGGCCATATTATTTGACAACCCCCGACGAACGGGCCGCGCTGTTGGGTGAATTGGGGGTGGATGTGGTCATTACCCATCCCTTTAACGACCAGACCCGCCAGATTCGCGCCGCCGATTTTGTGGATTTGTTGACCCGACACCTGAAAATGGCGTCGTTGTGGGCCACCGCCGATTTTGCATTAGGCTATAAGCGTGAAGGCAATGTCGCTTTTCTGACCGAGCAGGGTCATCAAAAAGGCTTCACTGTCGAGACGATTG
The DNA here is from genome assembly GCA_021463865.1 of Anaerolineae bacterium. Lineage (GTDB taxonomy): Bacteria > Chloroflexota > Anaerolineae > Aggregatilineales > J027 > CFX10. The sequence continues at coordinate 81,170 of JAJTXY010000009.1, read as the reverse complement.
ATTTGCTGTTTACCGATGGCAATGGCGAACGCATTTCCAGCGGACGCATTCGGGCAGCGTTGGTGGAGGGCGATGTGCAAAAGGTCGCCTCGGATTTAGGTCGTTATTATCGCGTCAGTGGGCTTGTGGTAGATGGTGAAAAACGGGGTCGGCAGATTGGCTTCCCCACTGCAAATATGGCTTATTGGGAACAGCAGGTGCTTCCCAAAAACGGCATCTACGCCTCTTTAGCTCATCTTGGCAGCGAGACCTTTATGGCGATGACCAATGTCGGGGTACGCCCCACCTTTAATGGACACAATATCACGGTTGAACCCTATCTGTTGGATTTTGACCGTGATATTTATGGACAGCGCCTTGACCTCGATTTTGTGGCATGGCTGCGCGGTGAGGCCAAATTCACCAGTATTGACGACCTGATTGCCCGCATCCGACAGGATGTGGAAGAAGGCCGGGTAATTTTGGAGAAGATTATCGAACCACGTGCCCGCTAAACCGCATCGTCCCATCTTCGATACTGAGTGAGGTCAGTTCATAACGTTGATTGACTTGGGTCAGTCCTTCGCTTAACCCATCTGCGATGCTGTCCGCCATTTCGGTACGGAAACTGTCCGGCATATTCAGACTGCCGACCTGAAATTTGGATACTTCCACATTCAGTGGTCGGGTGGGGCGCGTAACTGGGTCCGTATTGATGCTGACTTCCGAAATGATCAGCATATTAAAGGTAATGCCCGAAAATTCAGTGGTTCCGAACAGCGTCACCTCGCCGTTGTCGAATTTTGTTTGGAACTTCATATCCTTGACCCAATCAGGCAGGTCTTCCGTGTTCCCATCATTGTTCTCAGTTAAATTATTCCGATATTCCACATTCAACCACGACTCAAAATCACGATCTTCAATACCCACATTAAACTGACCATCACTCCGCGCTTGGGCTATCGCGTTATCAAACAACACGTCATATTCAGCGGCGGCAGTGGGGTCAGCCCGATAATCTGAATAGAGCGGGTCAGGATTGCCTCGCAAAACAATGCCAACACATGCGACCATGGCGACTAAAGGGCATAAGACCAATAAACCTAGTCCGAGGCAGCAGCCGCACGTGGGAGTAAAGCAACTGCGCTTTTTGGGGGCAGGCTGCATGGTATATTGCTGGTAGGGTTGAAAGGGTTGCTGCATGGGTTTCTATGGCCTTTTGATACAAGTTATTGTTTAGCGTTGAATTCGATAGCCGAGACGCCGGAGGGCATTTTCATCCTTCCGCCAATTTTTAAGCACCTTGACATGCGGTTCCAAATATATCCGTGTCTCCAAAAACCGCTCAATCTCACGGCGGGCGTGCATCGAAATCTTCTTGAGCATCTGCCCCTTTTGCCCGATGATAATCCCTTTTTGGCTGTCGCGCTCGACGTAAATGGTCACATTGATATAGACCACTCCATTTTCCCGTTCGGAAAATTCTTCCACCTCTACCGCGACGGCATGGGGCACTTCTTGTTCAGTATGCAGCAAAACGGCCTCACGCACCATCTCGCCCACAATATCGCGGGTACGTAGGTCAGAGAGTTGATCTTCAGGGTAGAAGCGTGGCCCTTGCGGTAATCGCTCGATAATTAGCTTAACCAATGTTTCGATGCCCGTGTTGTCGGTAGCAATCGTCGTTGTCCAAACGGCATCCGGCACAAGAGCACGTTGCCCCTCAAAATGTTGCTGATATTTTTCGGGGTCGTGGGCCCGATCCACTTTATTGACGACGTGGATAATCTTGAGATGGCTCCCGCTCTTTTCGTTGGCCTGATTCAAAATCTCGACCACATTTTTGTCTTCTTCCGTGACGGATTCGCTGGCATCCGTCACCAGCAGCACGACATCCGCTTCTTGCAGGGCCGCCACCGCCACCTCGACCATAAATTCACCGAGGGCGTTACGCGGCTGATGGATACCGGGCGTGTCAATAAAGACGATTTGCACATCGGGCCGGGTCAAAATTCCCAATTGGCGCAGACGAGTCGTTTGGGGTTTAGGACTGACGATGGCGATTTTTTCTCCAAGGATGGCGTTCATCAAGGTGCTTTTGCCAACATTGGGCCGCCCAATAACCGCAACATAGCCGCTGCGATGATCTTCCGGTAGTTCGGGTTCATCATCTGTCAGATGGTCGGAATTGAGCATGTTTTCGTCATCAGTCATTCGAAAATCCTTCTTTATATACCTAACTTGAATGGATTGAAGTTCGTATCCCGGTCAAAGTAATCTTCGTTTTCAACACGTTTGAGGATATTGACTACCTTGTACGTGACGGGGGTCATGGCGGCCTCAATGCTGACCTTCAAAATGTAATTCGTAGCAATCAACGAGAGCATGATTTCCGCCACAAAACCGGGCGTGCCAAGCAGTGTGGCAATCCCGACAAAGATAATTGAGTCTGCACCTTCGCCAATCAGCGTGCTGCCAATGGTACGCATCCACAAGTATCGGCCTTCGGTGGCAACCTTCAATTTTGCCAACACAAAACTGTTTAAGAATTCGCCCGCGAAATACGCACTCAGGCTGGCGACAATCAAATTGGGAATGCCGCTGAGAATGGCGTCATAGGCGCTTTGGCCCGTGCTTTCGACCCAATAGGCTTCACCGGGGAGCAGGCCCACGACCCACACACACAGCGCCATCAAAACAGATGCGCCGAAGCCCATCCAAATGACGCGGCGAGAGCGTTTGTAGCCATACACTTCGGTCAGGATGTCGCCAAAAATGTACGAAATCGGGAAGACAATCGTGCCAGCGTCGAAAATAAAGGCTAATGAGCCAACGCTGCCGAGGCCGATGTCAATAATTTTGGCACTGCTGAGGAGGTTGCTGAGGAGCAGTACCGTCACAAACGTTGCCATGACAAGATCATAATAGCGATATTGAATGCGAGATGATGGTTGCATGATGTCGGTTTCTAATGGTCTGATTAAATGGGATGCAGTTGATTATAGCGGAATTGCATGGGAGCGTGAAGACAGCAAAAAGGCAGGAAACATCATACTTACCATCTATAGGTTTTCATGTGAGAGACTTGTACTTTAGACTAGATTCAGCACGGCGGCTTTAGCCCCGTGTGTATTGTTTTCTATGTTCGTGTACCAAGCGATTTAGTCAATTTGTAGACCAACCCATCAACGACTTGCCCTAGCTGCAACCCTCTCCAATTAATCGGTCTACGAATATAGAAAACCATTCACCGTGTTCAAAAGTTTCAGCCCTTTTACTGGCGGCGAATACTTGTACCGTGTATATCCGCGACTCCAAACTGCACCTCACGACGTCGAATGAAGGGCAATAGGTGGCGACGGGTGATCCAAACTGCAAACCATGTCAATACGAACCCGGCGACGACATCCGCGAAATAATGCTGATGGGTAAACAGCGTGCTGGCAGCATTGGCGACGGTAAAGGTGGCCCATGAAATCCACTGTTTGGGCCATTTGCGCCAGAAGTAGACCATCGCTACCGTGACATAGTAGACATGGCTGCTGGGGAAGGAATTATGTGTGCCATACGATGAATCGCCGTCATGCAGTTGATACAGCAGTTGATCGAAAAACCCATTGGGTTCAAATGAGTGCTTGACAATATAGGCAGGCATCGCTAACCAGATCATGAAGCCGATTACCATGACGCTGAAAAATGCGATGGCATACTCTTGGAACACCTGACGCGGAAATTTCCATGCCGCCAACACCGGAAAAATCGGCATCAGCATGAATCCCATCGCATAAGGAATCACAAAGAAAGACAGGCGCGGAATATTCCCATCAATTTGTGGGATATAGAGATGGACACCGCCGCTCACGACTTGATTAATCGGAAAATAGAGCGATTGGAAGGCCAGCAAAAACAGCAGCAAAGGCCACCGTTCGCGCAGTGAGTTGCCAAACCAGTCTCGATACCAAACCCGCTCGCGGAATAAATTGCGAAACTGCTCATAACTGGGACTGGCGCTCATCGCTTCGGTTTGAAATTGTAGGTTATTGGTACCCGTCAATAACTCCCTGAGTTTTAGCCAGAGGGTGTAGAGCATGTGGCCCCCCATACAACAATAATTTCTGATTGGCAGACATATAAAATCTTTGCTTCTTGAAAGACTATAATTCAATACGTGTCAATAAGTTACGGCGTTGCGAAAAATTTATCTCAAATTTCTTGGAAAATGAAAACGGCCAGAACTAACTTAACGAGTGTTAAGTGTATTCTAGCAGAGGTTAATAGATTTTGATAGGGGCTATGAAAAAAATCCGCCTTTCGGACGAGATTACGTGATCCTGAAGGCATCCTTCAATGCGCACCGCCGCAGTCGTGAAAAACTTCGACAGGTGGTGAGGCCCTCACCGGTGGGGCTGGCGATGGTATAGGAGCAGAACCCCTCCCCTTCGACCCCCAACCCCGCAAAATTCGGCCCGTTCTTCACAAAGATTGAGCAGTCCATCAAGCGTGCCATGTGCGTCATATGATCCACATTTTTGCTGTGAATCACTGCCGTGTGCCGATACCCATGTTCGCTGCGCCACGCCAAATCAATCGCGCTGTAGACATCCGGCATCCGCACAACCGGCATAAACGGCATCATTTGTTCTGTCCATACCAGCGGGTGGTCGGGTTCGACCTCCGCTACAATCTGACGCACCTCTGGCCCAACCTTGATGCCAAGTTCGCGCAGCAGCACACTCGCGTTTTGCCCGATAAATTCCTTGTGCATATAAGCCGCTTCGCCCGGCCCATGATCTTCCCGGCACACAATGCCCCACAGGCGCCGTATTTGCCATGACGTCAGCACATACCCGCCATGCGCGGCCATCGCCTCTACCAAATCATTCGCCACCCGATCCACAACGAAGGTGCCTTTTTCAGTGGTGCAAATGATGTTGTTGTCAAATGAACCGCCCCGCACAATATCCCGTCCGGCCTGTTCCAAATCAGCAGTTTCATCCACGACAGCAGGCGGATTCCCCGGCCCCGCACAGATGGCCCGTTTGCCGGATTTCATCGCAGCACTAACCACACCTGCCCCACCTGTGACGACGAGCACCCGTACACGCGGATGGTGCATCAATTGGGTGGCGGTTTCAATGGTCGGGTCAATGCACGCCGATAACAAATTAGGTGGCCCACCCGCACTCATAATGGCTTGATTCAACAACTGGATGGTGTAATTGCTGGCACGTTTGGCCGAGGGGTGGGCATTAAATACCACTGCATTGCCCGCGCTGACCATGCTAATCGTGTTATTAATCACCGTGCTGGTTGGATTGGTGCTGGGGATAATGCTGCCAATCACACCAAATGGCGCATATTCTGTAATCGTCAACCCACCATCCCCGCTAAATGCTTCTGTCGTCAAATATTCCGGGCCGGGGGTCAAATTGGCGTTCATCCAATTTTTGGTGATTTTATCTTCGGCGCGACCCATGCCAGTCTCGCTGTGGGCCAATTGCGCTAACAGTACCGCGTTTTCAGTGGCAGTCTGGCGGATGGCGGTAACCATCTTATTGCGAATGCTCAGTGGGAGGTCATGCAAATCACGGAAGGCTTGGTTCGCGGCGGCGATGGCATCTTCTAGGGTCGGGTGAATCCCATAGCCCAATTCCACCCCCAGTTCACGCAAATGAGCCGGGGGAATTGCATCCGCCATCGTGGGCAGGGCTTCGAGTGGTGTTCGACCCATCGGCTGATAGGTGGTGCCAATATCGCGCATCACCCGGGTGATGATGGCATTAATTTCATTCTCGCTTAAAGGCAATAAAGCATTCGACACGGCGGCTGCCCTTTCAGATGTCGGCGTGATGGTAACTACATGATGTTTAATTATCAAAAGCGCTGTAAAACCCATACCTTGAGGGATGGGGATAAAATGCGCATCGTTGAAAATAGATACCATCCATTGTATGATAATGTGGGTATTTTAATCAATATTAGGTAATCACATGGGCTACCGGGCCTACAAGTATCGCCTCTATCCAAATGCACGGCAGGAAAAAGACCTGCTGAATATGTTTGTTGTTGCACGTCACTACTACAATATGTGCTTGGATTTATGGAAGTATACCTATCTGACCGCAAAACGCCGCCCCATTTCCCAACAATTTGAGGTAATGCGGAAGGACTACAAAAAGACGATTCCAGCAGCTAAAAACGTCCACTCGCACGTCTTTCAGGGTCTTGCCAAACGCTCTGAGGAAGCCTTTCAAGGCTTTTTTTAGACGTGTGAAAGCGGGTGAAAAAGCCGGGTATCCTCGCTACAAAATTGCTGATAGATTTCATTCTATTGAATTTCAACAGTTTGGAACCGGCGTGTCTATTGAGGGTCGTCGGGTTCGCATTTCGGGTGTTGGACGGGTCCGGGCACGGTGGCATCGCCTTATGGAAGGCACAGCCAAGACCGCTGAGATTATTCATAAGGCTGGGCAATGGTTTGTTGTGATTATCTGTGAAGTACAGGACAAGCCCGAACTTCTCAAAACCGGACAAGCGATTGGCCTTGATTTGGGGATAGCCTCACTGCTCACCACCTCGGATGGGGACAAAGTAGACCATCCCAAATTCTATCGTAAGTCCCAGCGAAAGCTCCGTATCTTAAATCGAGCGTTGGTGCGGAAAAAGAAAGGCGGCAAAAATCATTGCAAGGCCAAGCGTCGGTTGCAGCGTCATCATAACCATGTCCAGAATCAACGCCTCGATTATGCCCATAAACTTAGCTTCACATTGGTCAAACACTATGACCTGATCGCCCTTGAGCAACTCAAGGTCAAGAACATGGTCAGGAATAAATACCTCAGCAAGAGCATCTTGGATGCAGGCTGGTCAACCTTCACGACCCTGCTGACGAACAAAGCGGTGGATGCTGGTCGTCAAGTCATGTTCGTGAATCCGGCCTACACGTCCAAGACTTGCTCAAGCTGTGGTGCGCTTTTTGAGGACTTAACCTTAGCAGACCGTTGGGTGGAGTGCCGTTGCGGGCTATCCTTAGACCGTGACCACAACGCTGCTAGGAACATTTTGAATCAAGCACTCCGCCTCTGGGACGCAGAGGTGAGGCAGAACGTAGCGGGTAGTAAAGACGCAAGCGTGCCTCAAAAGCCCTGCCTTTAGGGATGGGGAGCGTCACAGCGAGAACTTCATCAATTGCCCGAATCGTAAAATCGTTGGTAGCGATACATCAGATCATCGGTGATAGCTGTCTGGAGTGGGCTGCGCATAATCGTCCGCGTGGCCCGGTCAATCATCATGGTGGTCAGGCGATGAAAAGCGGCGGTGTAGTTGCGCGAAAAATCCACCGGACTGCGACGGCGCAGCAATTCCGGCATATTGGGACAGTGGGCGGCCATTGCCACCATCACCGGACGACTCGCCGTGACAAACCGCCGAAAATCGCTGGCGATATAACTTTCGCGTAGGGCCGCAGGGCTGGCAATGACCAGTAGCATATCCGAATTGTTGAGGGCCTGCTCAATCCCCGATGCCCAAGTCGCTGGACTGTCATTGGAGGCGCTGTCCCAATCCAACCAGACAGTGGCCCCAAGCCGTCGCAAATCACGCGCCAAATAGACTGCGAGATTTTCATCTTCAGGAGCATACGTAATAAAGATCTGCATACGTCACTTTTCGTTTGTCGTTTTTATGATATGAATGTCAAAATAGCTCAGAAAATCACACACCCTATCCTTTATGTCGCTAAATGGTGGTTAAGATTGTCGCTTGGTTGCTTATTTAGCCTTTAATGTATCGCAAACGGGACTCCCAAGTATATTGAAGTCCATTTGCACCGTCTGATTGTCCGTAAACCGACTCCAGACGCTCATATCTTCAAATTCGCACTTGGCTTCATCCCCGTCCTCCCTCTCAAACAGCAGGATATAGATTTCTTCGCGGCTGTCCACGCGCTCTTGCCCCAAACCGCGTGATCCTGAACCTGCCGCAAGGCTGTATTCCGGCCAGAAAGGTTCAGGGCTGGTTTTCTGATCGGCTCTAATATCACGCCCGTCTCGCCAGCGGTCTATCGTGTAATTGCATACGTCCACCGTATAACGCTCGTCTCGATATTTGGTCGTACAGACATCCCGGCAGACCCGTTCATTACGATACGACCCATCCCCTTGATCCACACGACGGGTGTCACATTCTTCGCGGCAGGTCTGTCCATCTGCCACTTTCCGGGTGCGAGTTTCGGTATGGCGGCTGACATCGTAGGCATCGTTGGGCATATTCACGCAGTCTGCCGATTCGTCCACCTGCCTAAATTCATCAAGGTGGATGATGCGCTCCCATTGATGTCCAGCGACGACCAATTCCTCAGTTTTCTTATAGGTGAAAGCAAACACACCCGCCACAATGCTCGTCACCAAAAATGTGACCAACCCGATGATGCTCAATTCTTTGCGGCGCAGCCCCAAAAGGATGGGACGATTGCGTGCCGCCAGTTTTTCCTCGCGGGCAATGCGCTGTACATCAGCATCAAATCGTTCTTGGGCCAGATCACGTGCTTGAAAGCCATCTGTCAACCCGCTTGCACCGCCCATGCCTGTGGCGACCTTGCTGGGGTCTTCCCGCAAACTGGCATTTTTGGCTCCGGTCTTATCTGACCCGCATGACCCACAAAAGTTGGCATTGGCACTGTTGGCTTGACCACAGGCAGGGCATATCCAGTCCACGCCATGATACACATGATTTTCCAGTGCAATTTCTTCACCCGGTTTGGGAAAATAACGTTTTTCGGCATTTTGGGGCGCACCGCAGTTGGGACAAAACCGATGGGTCACGCCCAGCAGTTTTTTCGTGTTACAGAATTCGCAGTCCCATAGCATTTCATAGACACCCGTCGTTTCGACCCGTGTGCCTCCCTCTCCCTTCCGAGTACGTTCCATACCCGTCGCTGCTTGGAATTTTTTATTCAGGTCTTGAATAGGCGAGTTTTGGCCTAGATTCTGCATCGCGCCAGCAAGACTATTGCTCGACGGGGTGGCATTTGGGCTAACAGGTGTAGTGGATTGGGTGGGTGGGGCGGATTTCCCCGCTTGGCGCAAAATCTCGGCGGCTTGCGCGGAGACACTGTCGGCCAAATCGCTGACATCTAAAGTCATAAAGATGCCCGTGCCTTCGACAAACTTCAAAAACTGCTGTGTCCAAACCACATCCAGTTCGGCATCTTGGACCCGATCTGCCGCTTTCGTTTCTTGAATATGTTGAGCCGCCGCCCGTGCCACGTTTTTGAGTTGCGGTACAGGGTCATTGTTATGCACTTGCTCAAGGGCGGGAATCGCCGCCGGGTCGCCCAAAATGCCCAATTGAAACATGGCACGTAGGCGAATACGTTCGTTAGAACTTTTCAGTTCTCCCAAAAGGGTTTCTATAGACATGAAAATACCCATCCCCCGCGAGGAGTAGCAACAAGGTTGTATACCCTAAAATAATACAATACTTGTGAATTCAGTTTCAATTCGAGAATTGATAAAGGAGGTAAAAAAATAGGCGAATCGGTGGACTCGCCCATTTTTTCCGATTTTCAGGGCGGGGTTATTTGGAAAATGCGCTAATCTGTGCTTTTAGCTTGGTCTGATCAATTTCGCCATACTTGCTCAACAGACTGCTAAACCGCTGCATATAGTTCACCAACTCCGGTGCAGTCGGAGCCTCAAAACGTAGCGTGATAGCTGGTTGCGTGTTGCTAGCACGTACCAAACCCCAGCCTTTGCCAAATTGCACCCGTGCCCCGTCTACATCAATGACCGGGAACTCCGCCGACAGTTTGGATTTCAGTTCATTAATAATCTCAAATTTAACAGCATCCGGCGTGCTAAGGATGATTTCTGGGGTCGCCAGCATCGCAGGCATCCGACCCAAAATGGCACTCAGCGAGTCTTGCTGTTTGGAAAGAATTTCGAGGGTCTTGAGTGCAACCAATGGAGCATCATCAAAGCCGTAATAATCCTCCCCGATGAAAATATGCCCACTGACTTCACCACCGAGTAGTGCCCCTACTTCTTTCATCTTCAGTTTCATCAGGCTGTGGCCGCTCTTCCACATAATCGGTTCACCACCCGCTGCCCGAATGACATCATCCAGCATCTGACTGGCTTTAACGTCATAGACAATTTTTGCGCCGGGGTGACGGGTTAACATATCTTGAGCGAGGAGGGCAATCAACCGATCCGCCGACACATGATGCCCATGATCGTCAATCAGCCCACAGCGATCCGCGTCCCCATCAAAGCCGATCCCGAAATCTGCCCCAACCTCCACCACCTTAGCTTCAAGGTCTTTGGTCAATTCTGGGTCTTCAGGATTGGGCAGGTGATTGGGGAACGTGCCGTCCGATTCACAGAACAAGCAGACCACCTCAATGCCGAGGGCCTCCATCACCGGGGGGACATACGTGCCGCTGAGACCATTACCAGAATCCACCACTACCTTGAGCTTACGGCTGCCCATCTTGACCATGCCCTGAATGGTTTTCATGTGGCGGTGGATCATCTCAAAATCTTGCACAACCTCGCCCTGCGCGACATTAAAATCATCATTTTGAATCATGTGTAGCAGGTCTTGGATTTGAGCATCCGCCATTGCCAATTTACCATAGGCCATCTTGATGCCGTTATACTGGGTATTCAAATGGCTACCCGTAATCATAATCCCGGCGGAGTTGACGTTCGACGCGGCGGCATAATAAACCGTCGGCGTCATCACAAACCCGACATCTACCACCCGTACCCCGGTGTTTGCCAGTCCTTTAATAATGGCATCTTTTAAGGGCGGGGTGCTAAGGCGGTTGTCGCCCCCAACAAAAATCTGTTTCATGCCAAATGACCGCTGGATATATGAGCCATAGGCTTTGCCTACAAGTTCGGCGACTTGGGGTGTTAATTCTGGGTCAGCGCCCGCCACCATTCCCCGAATGTCATATTTCCGAAAGATATTGCTCCTAATTTGGGCCATGTATGTGCTCCTTTACTGTCACTGCAAGCGAAACTCAGGTAAACTGAAAATAACGGATTAAATATGGTCAATCTTCATTTCGAGACAAACTCATGATCAACCTGTATGACATCCTAGAAGCCGCCGACGGTCAGCTTTTTGGTGAGCCGAACAGCCAAATCTTCACGAATTTTTGTTTTGACTCGCGCCGTGCCCAAGCGGGGCAGATATTTGTTGCTGTCAAAACCACGCAAGGCGATGGACACGACTATATGGAAGATGCTGTTGCCAAAGGGGTGACGGGCATAATGTGTACCCATCCACCCAGCTTTGACACCGATGGCCTCACTGTCGTTGTCATGCGCGATGTCGAAAAAGCCTTGCTGCGGTGGACAGAGCGTGTCATCACCAAATATGGCGTCAGCGTCATCGCGGTAGCTGGCAGCAGCGGCAAGTCTACCACAAAAGAAGCAATTGCGGCGGTACTCGATACAAAATATAAGGTCTACAAAAATCCGGGTAGCTTTAATGGCCGCTTTGGTCTGCCAATGGCCCTCGGCAAACTGACGGCGGATTATCAATTGGCCGTTCTCGAATTTGGGGTAGATCAATTTGGCGAGATGGCCGAAATGGTCAAGGCCACCAAGCCGATGGTGGGGGTCGTCACCAATATTGGACATTCACACCTAGACCGCTTTGGCACGATTGAGAGCATCGCTGCCGAAAAAAGAGTATTGCTTGAATCCCTTCCCGAAGACGGCATTGCCATCTTAAATTACGATGATCCGATGGTTCGCAAGATGCAAACCGCCACCAAAGCCTCGGTCATGACCGTCAGTGTGGATTTAACAGGCAGTGCGTTTGGGGCGGATTTGACAGCCTTTAATGTGCTGGTGGGTCGTTACAAAACTGGCTTTGATCTGCGTTATGGCAACCAGCGTTATATCGGCAAATGGACACCGCTACTGGGGGTGCATCAACTCTACAGTGTCATCATGGCGACAGCAATGGGCCTCTGTTTTGATGTGCCAATGGAAGATAGCCTGCATGTCTTGACCGAATTGGAACCCATGCCGGGGCGGATGCGTCCTTTAAATGGGCATAATGGGGCGCAAATTGTAGACGATACCTATTCTGCTAGTCTTGAAAACACCTTATCGGCATTGGAATGGGTTGAGGAAATTCAGCGTCCCCGTCGTGGCAAAAGTGCTGATGAAGTTCCCCAAACCGGGCGTATCTACTGCGTAATGGGCGATATGACCGGACTCGGCGCATCCAGTTTGCGTGGGCATCGTCAAGTTGGGGAGCGCGTGGCCGAAGTTACCCAAGAATTAGTCACCAAAGGCGAACTGGCTACCGAAATTGCCCGCAGCGCACAGGATAGCGGTCTGCCCCTCAGCCAAATCCATATGACCTATTCGGCTCAAGACGCTGCCCAATCTATCAAAGACAAACTTGGCCCCGACGATATTGTGCTGGTTAAGGGCAGTCAAGCCGCCCGTATGGAGCGGGTGGTGCGTGAATTATTGGCTGACCCGAACGATTCCGTATTGTTGGCCCGTCAAGAAAGTGCCTTTGATTCGGTGTGGATGGATCGGCCTGCCCGTCCCACATGGCTGCACATTGACATGGACGCCGTGGCCCATAATGTCCGCCGTATCAAAGAAATCATCGGCCCGGAGGTCGAAATGATGGCGGTGGTCAAGGCCAACGCCTATGGACACGGCGCAATAGCCGTCAGCACAACCGCCCTATTGAACGGTGCCACCTATTTAGGGGTCGCCAGCATCAATGAAGCGATTGAACTCCGCGATGCCGGTATTACCGCGCCGATTTTGGTCTTGGGTTATACCCCGGCATGGGCGACTGGTTTGGCGATCCGCTATAACGTGACCGTCACCCTGTATGATATTGAACTGGCACGTGCTTTTGAACGGGTAGCCACCGAGATGAATTCAAGAGTGCGTGTCCATGTCAAAGTGGATACCGGGATGGGGCGCTTGGGGCTTATGCCGGAAGACGTGCCCCAATTTTTCCGCATCCTGACCAAGATGCAGCATCTCGAAATTGAGGGCATTTTTACCCACTTTGCGTCCGCCGACGATGATGAGGCCTATACCGAATTTCAGATCGAGCGTTTTGAAGGCGCGATTGGGCCACTTTTGGCGGCTGGCTATACCTTCCGTTACATTCATGCCGCCAACTCAGCCGGATTGCTGCAATTTCCTCATGCCCGCTTCAATATGGTACGGGCGGGGATCGCCATGCACGGCCTACACCCTAGTTCCCTCTGTCAACTACCCGAAGATTTTATCCCCGCCCTGACATGGAAAACGACCATCGCCCAAGTCAAGCGTTTTTCCAGTGGGGCCTACATTGGCTATGGCAAGACCTACCGTACCATCGGGCCAGAAAAAATCGCCGTCATCCCGGTGGGTTATGCCGATGGTTTTCGCCGTGCTCCCCAACATTGGGGACATGTCTTGGTACATGGTCAAGAAGCTCCCATTGTCGGGCGGGTCAGCATGGATCAAACCACTATTAATGTCACCGACATTGAAGATGTCAAAATTGGGGATGAAGTTGTCCTGATCGGGCGACAAGGTAAAGCGCGGATTACCGCAGAAGAGGCGGCTGAACGGCTTGAAACCATTAACTATGAATTGGTCAGCACCATTTTGGCCCGAGTGCCGCGCGTAAAGTAGTAGGATGTATAGGAATGTCGGGGAACAAGCCAACCCAAGATCGTCTTAAGCGCTGGCGAGGTTTTTGGAGTGATCCTGCCTTAGCGGAATTCAACCTCCAACAGCGGCGGCGCTTGCTTTCGATGATCGTTGTCATCTTAATTGGGTTATCTTTAGGACTGACGGCTTCGACAGTCCTTTTTTTTCAGCCGGAAAATCTTTTTTCGGAAGTGGTAGTGCAGGCTGGCGTTAGCATGGTATTCGTCCTGCTGGCAGCCTACTGGTTCAATCGTGCTGCCTATTTCCATGTTGCCGCCGCCATCGTCTTGATTTCCATTCCAATCACCTTATTAATCATTGTCGGCCTTGACTTTGCATCCGAAGATGTACCGGATGGTCTCATCTATTTCGTGATTCCGATTCTGATGTGCAGCCTGCTCTACCCAACGCGAACAACCGCTATAATTTCGCTACTCTATATTTTGACGGTTGTTCTAAGCTATTTTTTGATCCCGGATGTAAAGTGGGAAGACCTCTATTTTGCCACCCAATTTATTTTTATCGTCTCCATTTTTGTCATATTTACCTCCTTTCTACGGCAGCGGCTAATGGATGAATGGAAGAATTCCACCGTCGGTAATCAAAAGACCCTCACTCAACAAAATAGCTATTTGGAAGCGCTGCACGAGACCGCACTGGCGTTGATGAGTCGGCAAAAACTCGAAAACTTGCTGCAAGTAATCTTAGAGCGTGCTGCCCAATTAGCCGACACCCAACATGGCAATATCTATCTAATATCGGCAGATGGAAAATCATTCGAACCCCGTGTATTGTTGGGGGTGTATGAAAAAACATCCGGTGGTGTGGTGCAACTTGGTGAGGGGTTTGTTGGAAAAATCTGGGAGAGTGCTGAACCACTTGTCTTGGATGATTACGATACTTGGCCGGGGCGCTTGCCACATTTTGCGAAGAACCTCGTCCATGCTTCGATAGGCGTTCCTCTCATCTCTGAAGGCCGTGTCTTGGGGGTGCTTTCCCTTTCATATGTCGAACCGGGTCGCAAGTTTACCCCCGATCAAGTGGCCCTCTTGGGGCGATTTGGGCAACTGGCTTCCATAGCGCTTGATACCACGCAGCTTTATGGGTCACTCCAGAAAGAATTGTCCGAACGACAACGGAGTGAGGCCCATCTAAAGCGGCAAAATGACTATCTTTCAGCCCTGCATGAAACCGCCATTGCCCTGACCAGCCGTCTAAAACTCAAAGACCTACTGCAAGACATTTTGGAGCGGGCTGCCCGTCTCGTCGAGGCCGATCATGGCTCCATTCAGGTGCTTAATCCAACCGATGGACGGATGCGAGTTGGCGCTTCGATTGGGGTTCTAAAAAGTACCTATCCCGATGAAGAGGCCAAACTTGGCGTGGGCTTGGCAGGTAAGGTTTGGGAGACCGGACAGGTGATTTGCCTGAGCGACTATGATGCGTGGGAAGGACGACATTCGAATCTCCCACGTGGTCTTCTACATGCTGTTGTCGGAGTTCCCCTAAAGGTTGGTCCCCTCGTATCAGGCGTTCTAAATTTGGGCTATCAAGACCCGGCCCGACAATTTACACAGGGGGAAATCGAGTTACTGACGCGCTTTGCTGAACTTGCCGCGATTGCCCTAGATAATGCCTATTTGTATGCTTCCTTGCAGCAAGAATTGACCGAGCGCTTGCGGGCTGAAGACAGTCTGCGCTATAGCGAAGCCTATTTTCGAGCACTGATTGAAAACACCTCGGACATCATTACCCTTGTAGATGAGGCTGGAACAATTCAATACGAAAGCCCATCCATTGAACGCATTCTTGGTTATGCAACAAGCGAGCGTGTTGGGCACAATATTCTGGATTATGTCCATGCCACAGATATGATGGATTTGTCGAATAGGTTTTTGGGAGGAGGCCTAGCGTCGGTTGCATCTGCCTCTCCAACCGTTGTCTATCGCAGTCGCCACAAGGATGGGGCGTGGCGCATCTTGGAGGCAACTACCACAAATCTCTTGAACAACCCGGCTGTCCGGGCCGTGATTACCACCAGCCGAGACATTACCGAGCGCCGCCAAGCCGTTGAAGAACTGCGGGCCAGTGAAGAACGATTCCGCCAGCTTACCGAGAATATCCGCGAAGTCTTTTGGATGACCTCGGCTGATTTTGAAAAAGTGCTGTATGTCAGCCCTGCGTTTGAGGCCACGTGGGGGCGTCCTCGTGAAGATGTCTACTCTTCTGCCAGCGCCCATCTAGCCGATGTCTTGCCTGAATATCGTGCCGCCATGCGCCGCATGTTTATTCGTAGCCGACACGGGGAAGCCACCGATATTGAGGTGCAAATTCGACGGCCTTCGGATGGTGAAATCCGCTGGATATGGTCAAGAACTTTTCCAGTACATGATGCCAATGGGAGTTTCTATCGTGTAGCAGGCGTATTGGAGGACATTACCGAATATAAATCAGTGGAATTACGCCTAGTCACGTTGCTAGAAAGTGAACGCGACCAACGGATTTTCGCTGAAGCACTCCGCGATTCTGCCAATGCGATTAGTAGTGCCGCCGATGAACAAGAGGCTCTAAGCCGAATATTGGAGTATTTGGGGCGGGTCGTGCCGCACGACGGTGCCAACATATTATTGTTTGATCCAGCAACCGGATTTGGGCATGTAGCAGGCAGTCACGGTTATGGGATTGACTTGGGGTTTGCCGAGTTTTCCAGAGTGGTTGGCCTCAATGTACTTGGGATGCCGATTCTACAGGAGATGGTTGAAACCCGCCGACCAAAAGTCTTGCCGGATGTACAAAAAGAACCCCGCTGGACCGTGCATGAAAATGAGCAATGGATTCGCTCTTGGGTTGGCGCCCCAATTATGCGAGCCGATACGGTCATCGGTTTTATCAACCTAGACAGCGCCTCCCCCGGTTTTTATAACGAAGATCATCGAGATCGGTTGGTGGCCTTTGCCGGGCAGGTGGGGGTGACTTTAGAAAATGCGCGGTTGTTGAAATTGGAACGAGAACAGCGGCTTTTTGCGGAGGCCCTCCGTGATACTGCTGCTGCCATCAACAGCGCACTGACCTTTGATGAAGTGCTGGCTCAGGTTTTAGCCAATGTGGATCGTATGGTTCGTTACGATTCCGCCAATATCATGTTGCTGGACGAAACAAAAACCCGGGCCACCGTCGCCAAATTCAGCGGATATGAAGAACCGGAGCGGCGACGTTTTATCCAAAACATTGTGCTCGAAGTCGCCAAAACGCCCAATCTACAACAGATGATCCTCACCCACCAACCCCTTGTGATTCCGGTTGTCAAAGAGTTCACAGACTGGGTACCTCTGCCTGAAGCGGCTTGGATAGAGTCAACGGTGGCTGCCCCAATTATCTGCGATCAAGAGGTCATCGGGTTTATCCATTTGGATAGCAGTCGAGCCAAGTCTTTTAATGCAACGGATGCACAGCGATTACAGGCTTTTGCCGATCAGATTGGGGTGGCCCTTGAAAATGCCCGACTTTTTGAGCTAGAACGTGACCAACGGCTTTTTGCCGAGGCCCTGCGCGACGCCAACACCGCCATAAGCCGCACCCTTGATTTAAGCGAAGTCCTCGGTCAAATTTTGCTGTATATTGCCCGTGTAGTTCCGCATGATGCTGCCAATATCATGCTGATTAATCCCGATAATGCCAGTGTGACGGTTGTGCGAGCCAATGGCTATAGCACCCAAGAGCTTGAATATGTCCAAAATAGCCGCCTGCATTTTATCGAAGCCGAACACTTGCGCCAGATGTTTGAGACCGGACTTCCGACCATTGTAGCCGACGTCAGGGTGCTCGACAGTTGGTTCGATATGCCTTATCTCTCTTGGATCCGGTCTTATGTAAGCACCCCCATCCGACGTGAAGGCAACATGATCGGGTTTTTGAATCTCGACAGCCGAACGGTGGGTTTTTTCAAACAGAAAGATGCTGACCGCTTGGTGGCTTTTGCTGATCAAGTGGGCATCGCCATTCACAATGCCCAACTCTATGAATCTGAACGTCAGCAGCGGGTTTTGGCTGATACCCTGCGTGACATTGGGATTGTCCTCACCGGGTCGTTGCATCAACAAGAAATTTTGCCCAAGATATTGGAACAGGTCGCGCGTGTGGTGCCCTATGATGCGGCTGGCGTTTGGATGAAACGTGAGCATGAATGGCGACTTTCGGTTGGGGTGGGCTATGACCGTTTTGGGGTGGAGGAGGAGGCCTATGCCTCCGTGTTTACCGAAGATGATAGTGACATCATCAATCGGCTGAAGCAAAACCCACAGGTGATTATTATTTCCAGACTCCCTTATGAAGGCCAAGACCTCCGAATCGAAGCCTTTGAATGGATTCGTTCATGGGTGGTAGCTCCGATTGTCAGTATGGGGGAGGTCATTGGCTATTTTTCCCTTGATCACACCCAACCAGACTTTTATGGCCCCCAGCACAAGCCTGTTTTGGAAACCCTAGCCAACCAGATTTCGATTGTGATGGAAAATGCGCGGTTGCTCGAAGGCGTTGAACATGAAGCCGCTGTTCAGGAAGAGCGGGTAATTGAACGCACCGTCCAGTTACAGCGCGAACGGGCACAACTTGAAGCTATTTTGGACGCGATGGGCGAGGGGGTAATCTACAGTGAATATGATCGAACCAGTCAAATATCGCAGGTGCAGTTTGTAAACAATGCGGTCTGTCTGCTGACTGGATTGTCTGTCTCCGAACTCGTAGGTCGCCCAATCGGTGAGTTGATTCGGGAACTGTTCGGCCCAGAGGGCGAAGAACAACTTTTGCTAAGTGCCTACAGTCGTTTCAACGGGGGTTATACCGATCAGAAATTATCTGACCGAAAAATTCAGCGTGTCCAATTGACCCTTCTCCGACGCGATGGCACTGAGCTTGAAATAGCCCTTACCAGCACTTCATCTGGTATACAGGATAGTCCCATGCACTGGCAGTTAATGTTAGTGCGCGACATTAGTCAAGAGAAGGCCCTCGAAGCTCAAAAGAGCCGTTTTGTCGCCAATGCCTCCCACGAACTCCGCACCCCGCTGGCAAATCTGAAAACGCGCTTGTACCTATTGCGCCGCCAACCGGAAAAACTCGATGCTCATGTGGATGTGATTGAACGTACCACTGAACGCATGATTAGCTTGGTCGAAGACTTGTTGAATGTCTCTCGATTTGAACGGGGGATTATTCCATTTGAGCCTGCCCCTACTGATCTGGTGAGGCTGATTAAAGAGGTACTCGATGACCAGCAAATAGACGCCAATCGCAAGTCTATCCAGTTGGTGCGTGTACTCCCGGATGGCCCGCTCACTCTCCATTTAGACCCCAAACGGATGCACCAAGTTATCACCAACGTGGTCGTGAACGCCATCAGCTATACCCCTGAGCATGGCATCATTACGGTGAGTGTCAGCCTACACGAGACCCACGTATTGATTCAAGTGCATGATACTGGGCCGGGCATTGCCGCCGAACAATTGGAACATGTCTTTGATCCCTTCTTCCGTGCTAGCGAAGGCAAGGTGAGCGGCACAGGGCTGGGCCTGACGATTGCGAAGGAAATTGTCGAGCGCCATCATGGGGCGATTTGGGCCGAAAGTGAATTGGGCAGCGGCAGTGTGTTTAATATACTGCTGCCCCTGCCAACCTAAAAAACAAGAAGGCGAGTGGGTGTCTCGCCTTCGTATTGACTGGTCTCTATTTTGCGGCTGCTTCAACCGATTCGAGTTGAGTTGGGCGGCAACACAGCACCAAATCCTTCGCCGCTTTCACCTCGTCCACCCGCTTCACTGGGGTGATATGCGGGGCGCTGTGCAGCAGGTCAGGATTGTTTTGGGCCTCCTCCGCAATTTTCAGCATGGCCTCGATAAAACTATCCAATACTTCTTTGCTTTCGGTTTCCGTCGGCTCAATCAACAGTGCTTCCGGCACAATCAACGGGAAATAGTTGGTTGGTGGGTGGAAATTGTAATCCATTAGCCGCTTGGAAATATCCAGCGCATGAACCCCCGGTGCTTTTTCCGGCCAATGCCCATTCACCACCAATTCATGACCACACATCCGGTCGAAGGGCATCAAATACGTCCCCTTCAGGCGGGCGCGGATATAATTGGCATTGAGGACGGCATAATGGGTGACTTTGGGCAAATCGCTGCCATACGCTGAGATATAAGCATAGGCGCGGACGTGCATCCCAAAATTCCCATGAAACGCCTTCAAGCGACCAATAGACTTATCTGGCATGACCCACCCATACAGTGGGGCATCGTCTTCGTCTTGGGGTTCTTCAATAATCTCGACCACCGGGCCGGGTCGGAAGGGCGCGAGTTTTTCATTGCAAACCACTGGGCCACTGCCGGGGCCACCCCCACCATGCGGCGTGGAGAACGTCTTGTGCAAGTTATAGTGCATCACATCAAAGCCGAGTTCGCCCGGTTTGGCGACTCCCAACAAGGCGTTCATGTTCGCCCCATCCATGTACATCAGACCGCCTGCCTCATGCACAATCTTGATGATTTCGACAATGTGTTCTTCAAACACGCCGAGGGTGCTGGGCACGGTAATCATCATGCCCGCCAGTTCTTCTTTGTGTTGTTCACAGGCTTTCCGCAGCACGTCGAGGTCTACATCCCCGTTTTTGTCGGAGGGCAGTTCAATCGCCTGCAATCCCGCCATCGAGGTGGTGGCGGGGTTGGTGCCATGTGCGCTGTCCGGCACAAGGATTTTGGTGCGTTTCACATCCCCTCGATCAATGTGATATTTGCGGATCATCAAGATACCTGCAAATTCGCCATGTGCGCCAGCAGCAGGCTGAATACTGACCGCATCAAATCCGCTAATTTCGCACAGCCATTCCTGCAAACGGTACATCAGGGCCAAAGCACCCTGCGTCGTCCCCTGACTTTGTAGCGGGTGGACATGCGCAAAACCGGGTAGGCGAGCCATATCTTCATTAATCTTGGGGTTGTATTTCATCGTACACGACCCCAGCGGATAGAAGCCCTTGTCAATCGAATAATTGAACCCACTGAGTTTAATGAAATGGCGCACCACGTCGAGTTCACCCATTTCGG
Organism: Anaerolineae bacterium; assembly: GCA_021463865.1. GTDB lineage: Bacteria > Chloroflexota > Anaerolineae > Aggregatilineales > J027 > CFX10. The sequence goes on along the minus strand of JAJTXY010000009.1, from coordinate 60,397 downwards.
GGAAATCGAGATCGGCACGGCACAAATCTGCGGGAATATCGGTCAACGGCACATCGGGATCAGGCAAACGGATGCCCTGCCGTCCGGGTTGACTAAGTTCATAACTCGTTTTTTCGAGTGGTTGAGGTGTTGAGTTTTCCATTTGTATTTTAGTATCCCTTATCAATGATGGTGATGGTGATCGCCATCGTGAAGCTCACCCGCAGCAATTGCCCGCAGGCCTGCTACCAGCATGTCAATTTCGTCTTTGCTGTTCATTTCGGTCACGCACAGCAGCATTTGGTTTTCGCGGGTGGGGAAGTCCTTGCCCAGATCGTACCCGCCGATGATGCCAAAGTGATAAATCAATTCATCGTTGATTTCACTGACGGGCTTCGGGCAGGTGACGACAAATTCCTTAAAGAACGGACGGGTGGTGTCTACACTGAACCCCTTCAATTTGCCGATTTCCTGCGCGGCATAGTGCGCTTTGTGCCAGCACAATTCGGCCACGCGGCGCATTCCCTGTTTACCCATCGCGGTCATGTGGACACATGCTGCCAGCGCCATCAAACCCTGATTGGTACAGATGTTGCTGGATGCTTTTTCACGCCGGATGTCCTGTTCACGGGGACGCAGGGTCATCACAAATGCGCGGCGACCATCGCCATCTACTGTCTCACCGACGATCCGGCCCGCGATCCGGCGCACATGCTCATTTTTCACCGCGAAGAAGCCGAGATATGGCCCGCCAAAACTCATCGGGATACCCAAGCCTTGCCCTTCACCCACCACAATATCTGCCCCAAGTTCACCGGGGGATTTGAGCAGGGCGCAGGCCACCGGGTCGGTTACGATACACACCAACGTGCCATGTGCGCGGGCCGCCTTGATGATTTCCGTGTAATCCTCGATCTGTCCAAAGAAATTGGGGTATTGCACGGCGATCATGGCGGTGTTGTCATCAATCATATCGGCTAGATCAACCATCGTCGCAGTCCCACTTCGATCACCCGAAAACTTGACCGAACGGTTCTGATGATAGGTACGGGCGACTTCGCGGTAATGTGGGTGGATGGTCGGTGAAAAAATGACTTTTTGGCGTTTGTCACGGTGGGTTGCCATCGCCACTGTTACGGCTTCAGCAAGGGCTGTCGCACCATCATAATGACTGGCATTCGCCGCGTCCATCCCTGTCAGGCGTGAAATCATCGTCTGAAATTCAAAAATGGCCTGCAACGTGCCTTGACTCACCTCCGGCTGATACGGTGTGTAGGCGGTATAAAATTCACCGCGCAGCAGCATATGATTAACCAGCGACGGGATATAGTGATGATAAGCCCCTGCACCGAGGAAAATGGCATAGTCGCTGGCCGAGACATTAAAGCGGCTAAGGGCCTCCATCTCGGCGGCAATTTCCATCTCGGTCATCGGGTCGGGTAAATCAAGAGTGGGGAAGCGGTGCTTCTCCGGGACGGCGTCAAATAACGCCTCAATCGAGTCTACGCCAATTGCTTTGAGCATAGCCTCGCGGTCAGCATCCGTATGTGGAATGTAGCTCATGTGTGTGTGAAACCTACCTCTGATGTGGAATATAAAGGATGGGCTAAATTGACCCATCCCCAGAAAACTTAGCGGGAACTGCAATACTCAATGTAGGCGGCGGCGTTCATCAAACCATTCAGCGGGCTGAGGTCTTTAACCCGTAATTTAACAAACCAGCCCTTACCAAAGGGGTCACTGTTGACCGATTCAGGTTCTTTTTCAAGTTGGCTGTTGACCTCGATGACTTCACCACCCACTACGGTGTAGACATCGGAAGCGGCCTTGACACTTTCGACGACCCCAACCGAGCCACCCGCGCTGAGGGTTGTGCCAACATCGGGCAATTCAACATAAACAATATCGGAGAGTTGGTCTTGGGCATAATCACTGATACCAATTGTTACCACATCACCTTCGACGCGGAACCATTCGTCACTTTTGGCGTACTTCAAATCTTCTGGCGTTTTCCAATTAGCCATGAGAAGACAAGTCCTTTCAACCGTGAAAAAATAGGATGATTTGTCAATCTTGTAGTAGAAGTATAACGCTAGAGTGGGGGAGTGGCGAGTTTCAATTCACATGCAATTTTCAGCTAAGTTGCATGTGAAAGGCACGTTATTCTGTTTGATGCGCTCAAATAACGTGCCGATTGGTGGGAGGGTCAAGTTGCTATATTCTATTCGCTGTCTACGTCTAACCACTTGCGGAGCGTTTGATAGACTTCCGTCGAGGCCACCAAGTTAAACGTAATATGTCCACTGGCGTCGGCTACAATGGAGGGGCGCATTACAAGGCGGTTATCTTTGGTAAGGCCCAATGCCATATACGAATTGCCCGTGCCAACCTGACGGGTGGTGGCAAGTCCCGGAACTGGATAAAGATTTTTGAGACGGCGCACGAGTTCACTATACTGTAACCGCAGTGCCAATTCGAGCGGCCCAAAGCTGGCAGAAATGCTGACAAACGAGCCTTCACGACTCATGGCTAAAATTGGCTGATCGGGGTTTTCCTCTGCGGTGGTGAGGCGCAATACGTTATCGGGTTCCAGAACAACTTTATCTAAGATTTGGTAATTTCGCATAGCCCATATACTCCCAACAGGTGGCGACAAATAATAAAACTGTTGTAGTGAAAAAATAATGTGTTCATTATATCACTATCGCTTGATCTAGCCGTTGGATAAATTGCCGATATTCTTATCACTAGAAGTTTAGTCATGGAATAGCAGGAAAAACGCCATAGAAAACAGCACTATTCAATGGTACAGTTTCCCTTACCGCCTTAACCGTTTGATTTCTGGGAGGATGTGGATGAAGCGTGTTGCCATTTGGAGTAGCTTGCTGGTGGTGATGGGATTTTTAACAGCGTGTGCCGCGTTTGAAGACCCCAGCAAAAAAGCAACACAAAATGCCGAAAGTACGGCGCTTTGGGCAACCGTCGGTGTGGCGCAAAACCAAAATGAAACCATTGTGGCCCTCATTGCCACCGCCGATAATGCCTCGCTGTTGGCGCAGCAGGCGACACAGGTCAGTGTTGAACGTGATCAACTGCGGGCTACGGTGAACGCGATTTCCAATAACCCTGTCAGTTCCGGCCTACCGAATGTACCCTTTGGGTCAACTCCACCAGCCCTCGACGGCGGCGTTCCGGCTGGCCCTCAGCCGACTTCCCAAACCGGTGCCTCAACCAATAATAGCACCGGTACTTATGTTACAGCGACCACCGCCTCAACCTTGACGGCAGATTTCTGCGCGGCGGATTCATTAACCACCTTTGCGGCGGATGCGCCTGTCATCTATTTTGTGACGGTGGCTCGCAATGTGCTGTCGGGTGTTGAATTTTCCATTCGGGTGTCCTCAAACGGTTCGGTGATTAATCAAGATACGGCGTTCTGGACGAGTGATGCGGTCTATCCCGAGACCTGTATTTATTATGCTCTCGACAATGCCAATATCCCCGATTGGGCTGCCGGGACGTATACTGTCGAGCTATTGGCAAATAATCAATCGGTCTCCCAAGTCACCTTCCAAATTTTGGGGGCGACAGATACCATGCAAGACACCTCGACAACTCAAGAAGCCAGCTAGTTCTATAACAGAGTGGGCTTAATCACAACGGCCTACATTTCAAACTAGATTCGGCACGGCGGCTTATTGCCTCATCCCATAAATAATCGGGTAATTTATTCCCTTCTCCATGCAATGGGGAGAGGCTAGGGGGGGATGTTCTACCGCATGACTTACCAGATGGAACAATTATCCCCGTGTCCAACTTGCTTTGATTTTCACTTTCTTAAAAATGAATATTCTATGAATCCCCATCGGTTTATTTGTACGAACTAGACAAATGAAGCGGGGTGTGTTACCATATATATACTCTGAATAATGCTATCAATCAGATTCATCAGATGATTCATAATCTTCCACCCCAACGACCTGTTACAGCCAGACATCTCAATCTGGAGTCTGAGCTATTGGATTATTTGGCAGAGGCCAGTTGTCAGCCAGAAGCCGATACGCGCATTCCAGCTTTGGGTCAATTGAGCAGCGAACTGCATGTCAGCGTCAGTAAACTACGCGAACAATTAGAAGTGGCGCGGGTTATGGGGTTGGTTTCTGTCCGTCCGCGCACAGGCATCCATCGCCAAGACTACAATTTTATGTCGGCGGTACGCCTCAGCCTCTTTTTTGCACTCGCCAGCGACATCACCGCTTTTGATGAATACAGCGACTTGCGGAAGCATGTCGAGATGTCTTTTTGGCATGAAGCGGTGGCCCGTCTGACCGATGAGGACAAATTGCGTTTGCGTCAATTGGTGGCCCTCGCATGGGAGAAACTGCGTGGTTCACCTATCCGCATTCCCCATGCTGAACATCGTGAATTTCATCTGACCATTTTCTCCCGTCTCGATAATGTGTTTGTGCGCGGTCTGCTCGAAGCCTATTGGGAAGCATATGAAGCAGTTGAGCTGAATAAATATGCGGACTTGGCCTATCTCAGCGAGGTCTGGTCATATCACGAGCGCATCACCGAAGACATTATTCGGGGAGACGTGGATAGCAGTTTGAGAGCGTTTGAGGAGCACACCAAATTACTGCCATCGTACCACAATGAACATCGGGGTAATGGTGCGGTGAAGTGAATGGGTGATTGACGAATGGATGTGCTGAAGATTGGGCCAACTGGCCCAATATTTATCTAAGCTCTGTATAAAAGCCCCCATTGGAGAGTAGGAGTATCAATTTCATGACTGTTGTGGACTTACAACAAGCACCGGCGACCCAACTCCATAGTGGTCAGCGCATCGTGAACGATTTTTCGTTCGTGGTGGCGACGACGAATGGGACGGGGAGCCAAACCTCGAACAATACCCTGCTGCGGGCATTGTTCAAAATGGGTGTTCCCGCCACCGGGAAAAACCTGTTTCCGTCTAACATCTATGGCCTGCCTACGTGGTTCTATATTCGCGTCAATAAAGATAATTACCGCGCCCATCGCAGCCAAGCGGAAGTGCTGGTGACTTATAATTTTGACACTTTTGCAGAAGACATCGCGGCTCTGCCCCCCGGTGGCGTGTGTATCTATCCAATGGATGCCCCCAGCGGTAAGAAAAAATGGAATGTCGTGACCCCCAGCCGCGACGACATTTATTATTACCGTATTCCAGTGGATGAACTGACTGCCACCATGAATCCCGATCAGGCCCTCAAGGAATATATCGCTAACATGGTCTATGTTGGCGCGGTGGCCTATCTCTTTAATATTGACATGGGCGAGATCGAACGTGCCCTCAGTTATCACTTTGGTGGCAAGGCCAAACCGATTTCCATGAATTTTGGCTTGGTCAAGCTGGCTTATGACTGGGCGAAGGACAACCTGCAAAAGATTGATCCCTATTGGTGCGAAGCCATGCCCGACGCCACTTTCACCAAAGATAAAATCATGATCGAAGGCAATGCAGCGGCGGCTCTCGGTGCAGTATTTGGTGGTGTGCAGTTTGTCGCATGGTATCCCATTACCCCCAGCAGCAGCGTTGCCGAAAACCTGCAAAGTTATCTGGCCGACTATCGCCATGATGAAGAAGGACGTGCCACCTACGCCATTGTCCAAGCGGAGGATGAACTGGCCGCCATCGGGATGATTGTCGGTGCTGGTTGGGCTGGCGCACGCTCGATGACCGCCACCAGTGGGCCGGGTATCTCTTTGATGGCCGAATTTACCGGATTGGCCTATTTTGCCGAAGTGCCCGCCGTGATCTGGGACATCCAGCGTATGGGGCCAAGCACGGGGCTACCCACCCGCACCTCGCAGGGCGACATCATCTTTACCCACTTCCTCGGTCATGGTGATACCCGTCAAGTCGTGTTGCTGCCGGCCAATATGGAAGAATGTTTCCGTTTTGGATGGGAAGCCTTCGACTTTGCCGAACGCCTGCAAACCCCAGTTTTTGTGTTAAGCGACCTCGATTTGGGCATGAACCAACACGTCAGCAGCAAATTTGAATATCCAGAGCGCCCAATGGATCGTGGCAAGGTCTTGACCGCCGAAGATTTACAAAAACTGGGTGGTCAATGGGCACGTTATAAGGATGTGGACGGCGACGGCATCACCTATCGCACCCTCCCCGGCACGGATCACCCCAACGCGGCCTACTTTACTCGCGGGACGGGTCACAACGAAAATGCGGGTTACAGCGAAAAAGTTGAAGACTGGCATAACAACTTGAAGCGTTTGGCGCACAAGATGAATACGGCCCGTGAATTGCTGCCCCAACCTGTCATTCAACAAAATAAGGGTGCCAAGATCGCCATCGTCTCCTATGGCAGCAACGACTATGCCATCCAAGAGGCGATAGACTATCTCAAAGCACGGCACGACCTCAGTGTCGATTATTTGCGGATTTTGGCCCTGCCGCTCTCGCCAAAAGTCGGTGAATTTATCAACGGCTATGACCGCGTATACGTGGTTGAAAACAATGAAGAAGGCCAGATGGCCCAACTTATGCGGATGGATTTCCCCCAGAAAGCGCCCGATCTTGTGAGTGTCGCTCGCTGCAATGGGATGCCGCTGGATGCCGAGTGGATTTTGAGCCAAGTGTTGGAAAGGAAATAACTCATGGGTCGTACCAAAACAAATGAACTGGGTTTGTTAGCAGCGGATTATAACGGCAGACCCTCAACCCTCTGCCCCGGCTGCGGCCACAACTCGATTTCAAATCAAATTCAACAGGCTGCTTTTGAACACAGCCTAGATCAACATTTTGTCGTCAAGATGAGTGGAATTGGTTGCTCATCCAAGACCCCGGCCTATTTTATGGGCCGCTCTCACGCCTTTAACACCATTCACGGGCGTATGCCTTCCGTGACGACGGGGGTGATGCTGGTAAATCACCATCTGAAAGCCATCGGCGTTTCCGGTGACGGTGACACAGGCAACATTGGCTTTAGCCAATTTAAGCATCTGGTACGTCGCAATGTGCCGATGGTCTACATCATCGAAAACAACGGTGTCTATGGGTTGACTAAAGGTCAATTCTCCGCCACCGCCGACTATGGTCAAAAGACCAAGTACGCAGGTAAGAATGAACTGCCTGCCATTGACCTCTGTGCAGAAGCATTGTTGGCAGACTGCTCCTTTGTGGCGCGTTCCTTCTCCGGCGATGCCAAGCAAATTCGTTCTCTGCTGCGGGCGGCCTTTAGCCATCGTGGAACTGCCGTCATTGACATCATCAGCCCCTGCGTCACCTTCAATGACGCCGCCGATTCCACCAAGAGTTACTTCTGGGGTAAGGAACACCGCGAAATCTTGAACGAAGTGGGGTTTGTGCGTGGTCAAGAGGACATCGCGGTAGATTACGAGGAAGGCAAGTCGCAGGACGTTCAGTTGCATGATGGCGGTTGGGTGCGCCTCAAGAAACTAGACGAGTCCCATGACCCAACTGACCGAACTAGCGCTTTCCGTGTCTTGGAGCAGGCGCGTAAGGAGCAGGTCATCATCACGGGCTTGATCTACATTGACCAAGAACGGGCAACCCTTGTGGAGAATGCCCGTATCACCGATACACCATTGGTCAATTTGCCCGAAGATCAGCTTCGTCCCTCCAAAGCGACTTTGGATCAGGCCCTGTCTGAACTATTCGGCTAATTGAGCTAACTCAAACGAAACCCCGCCGAAATTCAGTACGCGGGGTTTTATTGTTCAGTTCTAACATCCACTCAATCACAAGATAGGGTAAACTTGCCCAAATCCTACTTTCATTGTGATTTTTTGCGTCTGGGAGGCGCTATGCAGACTCGCTTAACGTTGGTTAGGCACGGACAAACGGAGTGGAACGCCACCGGAAAATGGCAGGGCCATGCCGCCGTGCCGCTTGATGATGTGGGGCATATGCAGGCCCAAGCCCTTGCCCAGCATCTAACGACATGGAATATCCATCGGATGTATTGTAGTGATCTCAGCCGCTGCATCCAGACTGCCCAATATATCAGAGAGGCATTGGAACTAGACTTCGTAATTGACAATCGCCTGCGTGAAATTGATGTGGGCGAATGGCAGGGCCTGACCGAACAAGAAGTCCGGGCGTGGGATGCCGAACGTTTTGCCCAAGTCATGGCAAATCCCTTTGATGTTCGTCGTCCGGGGGGTGAAAGTTTTAACGACCATAGCGCTCGTGTCTCGCCTGCCATTTTGGAATATGTTAAAAATCATCAAGGGGAACATCTATTGGTGGTGACACATGGTGGTACGATCCATGCCATTGTGCGTGGGGTACTGCGAATGGAAGTGCCCGCTGATAAACGCCAGATTCCCAATACCTCATTAACAGACATCATCTTCGACGCGGACAAGAATGAGTGGCGGTTAGTCTCGGCGGGCCTGATTCCGCATTTGGAACTGACCGAAATGATTCTTCCCACTCGGGTAGCCAATCCTGAATTAAAATAGCCGGGTTTAGAAGGGAGGGGGATAACCAACAAACGGCCCGACAGGGATAGTTTCAAGTCCGACCAAAATAATCTAGAGCTAGAAAAAAATTGAATCAATAGATGACAAAGGAGAGTTTATGGCTGATCTTTCTATACCTGCTTCCGGGGAACACATTCATGTCCGAAGCCACATCGGGCTTGAGGAACATGGTTTTGAAGAAAAGCGGCGGGTCTACTGGAACTTGAACCCTGCCGAATTTTATGAACATGCCCTGCGAAATAACGAAGGGATTTTGACGGATGCGGGTGCGCTGCGTGTCTTGACCGGGCAGTACACCGGACGTTCGCCTAAAGACAAATATATTGTGGATGAGCCAGAAGTGCATGAAGACATTTGGTGGGGCAACAACCAAGCCGTCACGCCTGAAGTGTTTGACCGCCTGTACGAGCGCCTGCGCCACTATCTGCTAGAAAAAGAACTCTATGTAGTGGATGCCTTTGCGGGTACCGATGTCAAATGCCGCTTGCCAATCCGCATCATCAGCGAAGCGGCCTATCATGGCTTGTTCTCGTGGAATATGTTTGTCCGTCCCACCCGTGAGGAGCTCGCTGTCCATGAACCTGCCTTCACCGTCCTCGCTGCCCCCAATCTCGGCGCGAAACCCGAAGAAGATGGGACACGTACCCCCACCTTTATCGGTATCAGCTTTTCCCGCCGCATGATTATCATCCTTGGAACCCTCTATTCCGGGGAAGTCAAAAAGGGCATTTTTACCGTCATGAATTATCTCATGCCGAACTTGGGCATTATGCCTATGCACTGTTCCGCCAACATCGGACCCGCCGGAGATACTGCCGTGTTTTTTGGCCTCAGTGGGACAGGCAAAACGACTCTATCCGCCGATTCATCCCGTACCCTCATCGGCGATGACGAACACGGGTGGAGTGACGACGGCATTTTCAATTTTGAAGGCGGCTGTTATGCCAAGACCATCAAATTGAGCGCCGAAAAAGAGCCTGAGATTTATGCCACTACACAGCGTTTTGGCACAATCTTGGAAAATGTGCCGTTGGACCCGCGTGATCGTCGGCCCGACTTTAACGACGAATCCCTAACCGAGAACACCCGCTGTTCCTATCCGATTGACTTCATCCCGAACGCCAGTGAAACGGGTTTGGGTGGTCATCCCGAAAACATCATCTTCTTGACTGCTGATGCCTTTGGGGTGTTGCCGCCCGTCTCCAAGCTGACCCCCGAACAGGCCATGTATCACTTCATCAGTGGTTATACGGCCAAAGTCGCGGGTACAGAGCGGGGTGTCACCGAACCCTCGGCGACCTTTAGTGCCTGTTTTGGTGCGCCCTTCATGCCCCTCCATCCCACCGTTTATGCCGAACTGCTGGCGGAGAAAATCCGTGAGCATGGCAGCAATGTCTGGTTGATAAACACGGGTTGGTCAGGTGGGCCATATGGGGTAGGGTCACGCATTGATCTGCCCTATACCCGCCGCATGATTCACGCCGCGTTGGAAGGGGAGTTGGATAAGGCCGAGTTTGTTGAAGAGCCGTTTTTTGGGCTGCACATTCCCAAAGCCATTCAAGGTGTACCATCCAAAGTATTGAACCCACGCGACACATGGGCCGATCCCGCTGCCTATGATGCCAAAGCCCGTGAATTGGCCGCGATGTTCCGCAAAAACTTCGAGAAATTTGCGGATCGTGCCAGTGAAGCCGTCAAAAACGCCGGGCCAAAAGCCTAGCCAACCTCTCTTCTCCTGTTCCCCTCTCCATGCAATGGGGAGGGGTTAGGGGTGGGGATAAATTACACGACACCGCCAATGGACTACTTCAAAGACCTCGTACAAGACCAAATGCAGGGCCAGTTGTGGAAAACCGATGTGGGCGTTATCTTGGTCATGGGTGATGCTCCTCTCCCAAACCATCTAACCACATCTGCAACCCTCTTGGCAGAAGGCGACTTCATCATGCGTTATGCCATCCCCTACTTGGGCATGAGCCACTTATCCGTTGTGCCAAGCATGTTTGTCTCTGAACGTGGCGCGGTCTTGACAGGCTGGACGGGGTGGAATTTTGGGGTGGGTAACTATCAACTCTACCCGCGTGCCGAATTCTACGGCCTGCGTTCCGATGGCGAAAAGGCCCAAGCCTACCTGCGTGAACTCGATTTTGGTGCTGATTTGCGGGTACTGGCCTATCACAAAACCGACGATCTCCTGCCCATCGCCCAAGTGGATTATTTGATTTATGCCCCTTCCATTACCCCGCCACCTTTTTTAGAACAATCCCTCCCCACACCTCCCGACGAAAATAACCCATAGTCTGCGTTATCACACTTTCCAATTCTTAACGGCCAATTATGGCCTCTCACCATATCAAATGACATCACTTGACAAGTGCATACCGTTTCATAGCCTCTATTCCGATCCTTGTCATAGTTGTATTATGTGTTTATCAGCGATTATTGGGGTAAGCATATCTCGCCAATTTGTAGTATCCTATAGCGCGTTGTGTTGATGCTCGTAAACGGCTAAGGAGTCTTCAAGTGAAACGAATGCGCGTGTTTCTCTTTGCGCTGCTGATCCTGCTAATTGGTGCTGCCGGACAGGTGTTTCCCGCCAACGGGCAGGGCGGTTACCAATGGCCTGCTCCGCTGAATCCCGGCCAAATGCCGACCAATAATCCCATGTTGCCACCCGTAACAGCCATGCCCATACCGCCGCTCCCAGAGCCATTGATCCCCGGCACGCTGTTTTTTAATATTCAGGATTTTTCCGATGGCTATCGTATCCTCAATTTGACGCTCGACAGCCGTCTATACGCCTATAACATCAGCAACCGCGACGGCGTTTATCCGGTCAGCAACAATGGACAATATGGCATCGTCAAAGAACTGGAAAATGAGACCACTTCCACCTGCGCCATCATTGATTTGTTAACAGGTTTGGAAGTAGACCGTTTCGAGACCGATAGCGCTTGTGCCGCCACCTTCTGGTCACCCGACAGCACCCGTATTTTGTTTACCACCCTCGACGAACAAGGCAATTCAGCCCTCGCCATCCGCCAAGACGCCCAAAATACCATCTTCCGCCCCCGTCCGGCAGGTGAGGTGGATATGGGCGGGATTTCGCCAGAGGCCAATTTCATCTATATCGCACAGGGCTGGGTCTCCGATTCGGTAGTGACCTTCGATATGGGTTTGCAGGGGGCGCTTTCCCAGCAGTTATTTGCGCGGGTTGGGGCGCTGGACGCCGCCTATCCTGCCAAAGATTTGACGTTAGAGCAGACGGGACGCCGTTTTGTAGCATGGCGCTCTGCCCAGCCGCTGGAAAGTTTTTTCCGGGGTTTGTGGCTGACCGATGTGGCTGATGAAGGCAACAGTTTCCCCCTAGCTCCCGCTGGCACAATCGCATGGTTTTCGGCCTATGCCCCCGACGATACGGCAATCGTCTATTGGGCGGCTACTGAGGGCGCATTTGGCCCGGTTCACCCCCTGCGACTGGTGGTTTATGTCCCGGCAACGGATGAACAAAAGGTGCTGCTGCAATTCGACGGCCCATCGGGTGAAAATCTAGTCACTCGCCCCGGCATTATCGTATGGAATCCCGAAGGCATCTATTTCCATATTTCGCAGCAAGAAGGTTCACCCAGCGCCTTGCAGACAGGCACATATCGCATTCAGCCTGATGGTTCAAATTTGGAATATGTCACACCAGAACTGCTATGGAGTAGTTTGCTGCCCTGAAGCTAGTTTCCAAATCGGACGATTAGCGGCTTATTCCCCAACGCGGGTCTTGCGTCTCCGTTGGGGATAATCTACACTCTCCCGCGCTAAGAATATAAACAACATGCTGCTCCATAAATGGGGGGCAGTTGAAGGAGCTTTGGAAGATGTTGAAGTCTCATTCTTTTTGGGGGAAACGTGCTGTTTTTGCGGTGATGATCGTAACAGCATTTTTGGCGGGCACCGTTGCCAATCAATTCCGGTCAGTGCAAGCCGAACCCAACCGCGACGGTTTTAGCAATCAAATTATCGAAATTTCATCTGGCGTGACCCGCGATAACCCGGTGGTGGTCTATGCCCTGCCCGACTCAACCTCGCAAAAACTCGATACCCTGTTGTGGGGGGATCGTGTGTTGTATCGTGGTATCGAACAGACCGACCCGGCGGGTGTGCGTTGGCGTCAGGTAGATTTGGCCGAGGGCATTACAGGCTGGATCACCGCCAGCTTGGATGACCTGAACACCAAACGCCTCGTTATCAGCGACGCCGTATTCACTACCCCCGGCATTGGTGTTGGTGTAGCTATCACGGTTACTGCCGATGGCAATGGCGCGAACCTGCGCGAAAATCCCACCGTTGGTGCGACTCGCGTCCGCAAATTGACCACTGGCGAGACCCTGACCGTTGTCGCCGGCCCCTATCAAGCTGAATATTTCGTCTGGTGGCAGGTACAAGATTCCAGTGGCGCGATGGGCTGGGTAGTGGATGTGCAGGCGTGGTTTACCGCTCCGGTAGCCCAATAAATTGAACCAATAGACACAGGCGGGTTCACCGACTCGCCTGTTTTGTTATCGGTATAGTCAGCCAAAACTTCATTTGCGAGGTTAGTGAGTGTTGATAACTCGTTATCCAGCGTAGTCGGGTCGTCCAAAATCCGCCCGGTAGCAAATTCAATTTCCAACCGCACCACATCTTGCGCCGCGACACTTGGCTCAAAATATCCCCCCTGATTCACCATCCCCCACGCCGCCTGCCATTGTGGATAAAAATCCTCGGCCATCAATTCCCTTGCCGACAATCGAATTGGCAAGCTACCTGTCGCCCGATTCCACGCCGCATTGATGTCCGGTGACAGCCACCAGCGTAAAAATAACCATGCCGCGAGATCAGCCACCGGCGAATGGCTAAAAATACTGAGTGTCGGGCCGGAAATATAGGATTTGTTGGAGAGGGGAGCAATGTCCCACTCAAACGGGTTTTCACTCTGGCGAATGGTATCCCGAATAATAGGTAGGGCCGATGTACTGCCAAAATAAAACAAGACGCGACCTGCCGTAAATTCATCTTGGGCCGCGAAAGAGGTGGTTTGACGGATAATGCAGCCCTCTTCCAGCAGCCCTATCATCGTTTCCAGCGATTCGGTCATGCCCCCGGTGCTTAGTGTATAAGCCATCCCATCGAAAATCGGACTACCATTCGCCGCTGCCAAGCCTGCCCAAACCGGAGCGCGTGTTTCCAATTGAAAGGCTGGGGCGTCGGTTTGTGCAAAAAATTGGCAGGCCATCGCACGCATTTCGTCCAAATTGGTCGGCGGCGATTCAAAGCCAATTTCCTTGAGTGCCGCCATGTTGACATACAGCGTTTCGGCAAACAGGCGTTCAGGCCAACCTAACTGGGTATTGGTAAATGGGTCGCGGCCCAATTCCGATATACCGGGAACGAAATCAGCATCATCAGTAAATCCCCATTCCTCATCTTCAATATACGAGGTCAAATCCAAAATCGGGCCACCCAATGCAAAGGTGGCGGTTTCAAATGGCGCGGCGACAAATAGATTGGGCAGGGTGCGATTTTCCGGTGGGGTGGTCAATTGCAGGATGATCTGGTCATATAGCAGACCGGGATTTTGCCAACTGCGTGGTTCAACGGTAATCTTCCACTCGTTTTCCGCATTGAATTGTGCCACTAGCTCATTCAAGGCCCTCTCGCGTTCACCCGTATGGGGATGCCAAAAGATGATGGTCTGACCTGTCGGGTCAGCTGATTGGGCATGGCCGTTGGCATATGGCAGCATGACAGCCATCAGAAGTACGATCAGGCAGCACAATGATAAGGGGTGGCTTGGTAATTTCAATCCGGCAGGCCCTCATGTGGGTAAATATACAAAACAAAGATTAATCGGAGCAACACAATGAAACAAGGCTTTTTTGGATTTGCGAGTTTATTGCTTATCGGGATATTGGGCTTAGTGGTGGTGTTCGGTGGGCCAGCGTTGGCGACAGGCCGTCAACAGCAGCCCTTTTTGCCAACCGCTACCTTTTTACCTGTCGAAAATTTAGAGTATACGCTTGAAACTGTCGCCTTGACCGCTGACCCTATTGTATTTGAGGATCAGACCGTTGATGGTTATGTCTTTTCTCATATGACCTATGTGACCCAATACCCACAGGGGATGCAGTTCACCGTGATCATTACCCCACCCGAAGGCCGTGAAATTTTAGGCGTCAATGTCATGTATGAATCGGCGGGGGGTGGCAGGGGGCGTGCCCAAGCTGATTTAACGGCTAATCCCAATGAATGGCAAGGGGTTCCTTTTGATCGTGGTGGCCTCCCCCCTTGGCAGAAATTTAAGATCACCTTCCGCGTCAGCGACGATTCTGGCGCTTCTATCGAGACGGCCCCGGTGGATGTTGTCTATATTGACCCGACCCGCGAGTGGTATCGTATCGAGAGCCAAGATGTCATCGCCTATTGGTTCGACTTCCCAGAAGAATTGGGTGTCGAAGTGGTGACCGCGCTGGCTCAGGTACGCGACAAATATGAAAAAGGCTTTGGTGGCTTGCTGCCTTTTAAGCCCATCGTGGTGATTTTCCCTCCCGGTGATTCGATTGGCGAATTTGAACCGGGTGGCATTGCGAATCCCCGTACCACCGGACAAGCCAGCGATGATACGCAATCGGTAGTGCTGCGTGTACGGGGCTTGGAAATTGAGGAAATTCGCAAGGATTGTATTTGGAACGAACCGCGTGATCTAGCATGGCAAATGCGTTTTGCCGCCTCAGTAGCGACCCATGAAGTGGCCCATCTCTACCAATTTGAATTTTTTGATGGTCGTGGCCCTGCGTGGTGGATTGAAGGGCAGGCGACGTTTTTTGAGACCGATTCTGGCCCTTTCGATCAGCGGATGCGCCATCTAGCCGAAATGGGGATAGATTTGGCGACCCTCCAAGATCAAGGGCCAAGCGGCATGGTCGGCTCACCTGCGGCGGATGGTTGCACCCATCTCGGTTATGAAATGGGCACTTCCTTTATCAATTGGCTGGTCAACACCTATGGCGGCTATGATATGCACCGTCAAATCGTCGAATTGATGGATTCTAATGTGAGTTTGCCGAACGCATTGGAGCAGGTGACGGGTGTTACCTTTTTGGATTTGGAGCGTCAGTGGCGCACGTACATTGGCCTCAATCCTGAGCCGGTGATTCCCCCGACGTTGGAATATCAGTTCCCCGCCACCCCCACTCCCTTCGGACAATAGATTTTTCATAGGCAAGGGTATAGGTCGTCTTTGGCCTATGCCCTACCACAAAACCCCCTTATTTAACGGTCAAATTCGCGTCAACTGATATAATGTACATCCATAAATCCGTAACCACGGTTACGAATTCAAACAATACTTATATAACTCACAATAATAGAACGCATATTCTATTTCGAACTTGGTAACTTTCACGGTTGATAACTGCTATAAGGCCAATCAGCGGGGTGACTTACCAACCCAAGCATGACCGGCTTAAAAATCAAATCCGCCACCTTATTCGAGACGGCATAGGGGCTTTCAAGCAGTTGGGTGTGATACCCCGCCTGCCAAATTTGATAGACGGGCGCGTTCCATGCCGGATTAAAAAAGGTGATGCTGTCTATTAAATCCTCATCCTGCTCCATATGCTCTAAAATCTGTTGGGTCAGGCTGAGGGTGCTGGCTTCCTTAAACGTCTCCACATACAGGTGATAGTCGCGTTCAGCCTCCACCTCCAACACAAACTGCACACTTTCCGGCAGCACCACATAGCCCCACAGTTGATGATTGGGGTGGATGGCGGCGGTGGTCGCTTTCAATTGCGCAATCACGGCGGCGGCAAGATGCGGTTTTGCCAACAGCGGCACTTGGTTAAATGTCGGCACAGTACAAAAAAACCGATACGGCTCATCCGGCTCTGGTTGATGGCGATAGAGTGGGTTGTGCATAAGGGCAACTCGCTACTCCTCTTTTGCCATACGTTGCAACTCATAGAGCTTGGTCAGCGCGTCAATCGGTGAGAGGCTGTTGATTTCCAACCGCCGCAGTTCATCCATGACCGGATGCCGCTTGTCATCAAACAGCGAGATTTGATAGTCGGAATCCTTCTTGCGCTTCTTAACACGGAAGTCGCTGGCTTGGCTTTCCAATTGGCCCAGAATTTCATTAGCCCGATTAATCACCGCTTTAGGTATCCCCGCCAATTTAGCCACATGCACCCCATACGAACGATCCGCGCCCCCCGGCTGAACATGATGCAAAAACACCACATGGTCGCCTTCCTCTGCCACTGCCACATTGTAATTCCGAACACGTGGCAGGATATTTTCGAGTTCGGTCAGTTCATGATAGTGGGTAGCGAACAGGGTCTTGCAGCCGAGTCGGGGATTGTTATGCAAATATTCGACCACCGCCCGTGCAATTGCCATGCCGTCATAGGTACTTGTGCCGCGTCCGATTTCATCCAAGATGACCAAACTAGCGGGCGTGCCATGCGCCAGAATCGCGGCGGTTTCGGTCATCTCGACCATAAAGGTAGATTGCCCCGCGTGGATTTCATCCTGTGCGCCGACCCGTGCAAAAACGCGATCCACCGGACGGATGGTTGCCGCATCCGCTGGCACGAATGAACCAATCTGTGCCATCAACACAATCAAGGCGACTTGGCGCATATAGACGCTTTTACCTGCCATATTTGGGCCAGTAATCACGATGATGCGCTGGTCGGGGTCAAAATAGGCATCGTTGGGGACAAACTGCTCGCCCTGTAAGGTGCGTTCGACGACTGGGTGACGGCCCTGTTGAATTTCTAGTACGTCATCATCGGTCAAGAAGGGACGTACATAACCATTACGCGCCGCGACCTCAGCAAGTCCGGCAAACACATCCAGATGGGCAATGGCACGGGCCGTTTCTAACAATGCCTTGCTTTGACTGCCGATAAATTCACACAATTCGCGGAACAGGCGAGTTTCGACCTCAAGTGCGCGTTCTTCTGCGTTGAGAATCAGCGATTCATATTCTTTCAACTGCGGTGTGATATAGCGCTCGGCATTGACCAGCGTCTGCTTGCGGAGGTAATCATCCGGCACGAGAGTAGCGTTGGCGTGCGAGACCTCAATGTAATAACCAAAGACCTTGTTAAAGCCGACCTTGAGACTCTTGATGCCCGTGCGGTTGCGCTCGACATTTTCCAGATTGTCCACATATTCTTTGGCCTCACGTACCGCGAAGTAGATGCCGTCCAATTCATCTGAATACCCTGCCCGAATCACCCCCGTCTGGTTCATCAGTGCGGGCACTTCGTCGTTGATGGCATTTTCAATCTGCTCCCGAATGTCGGGCAGCGGTGCTAAACGTTCCGTGAGGGCGTTCATCTGGGGATGACTTGCCACTAGATCACGCAGTTCGGGCACAAGGGCGAGGGTGTTGGATAAGGATTGCAGATCACGCGGGCCAGCCTTGCCCATGATGACCCGATTGGTCAGCCGCTCAAGGTCAGAGACTTGTTTGAGCAGAGCAATCAATTCGGCGCGGAGTGTCCCCTGTGAATAAAAAACCTGCACCACGTCCAACCGCGCATTGATACGTTTAATATCGAGTAATGGCTGACCGAGCCAATTTCGCAGCAGGCGTGCCCCCATCGGTGTGACAGTATGATCCAGCACGTCCAACAGCGAACCACGTGTCCGGCCCGAACGTAGAGTCTTGATGATTTCCAAATTGGCACGGGTCGAAGCATCCAGCGCCATAAAGCCGGAGGTCGAATAGGTGCGGATGGAATTGAGATGTTCCAATGATGAGGGCTGTGTCTCCCCCAAATAATGGACAATTGCGCCAGCCGCCCGCATCGCCAATGGCTTTTCTTCTAGGCCATACCCTTCAAGCGTGCGTACTTCAAACTGGCGCAGCAAAATAGACCGCGCCGCGCCTGCCTCAAAACGATAATCGGGTAGGGGAGTCAAATTGGTATCTGGTGGCATGGTAACTTTGCGTTCCATCCAACTTTGCGCCATCAAAACTTCACGCGGGGTCAGACGGGCAAGTTCCTCCAAGACGGCTAAGGGAGTGTTTTCTCCTTGAAATTCAGTCGCTGCGAACTCACCTGTGGTAATATCTACATAAGCAAGCCCTGCGTATGACCATGAGCCGCCGTTGTAGTCCATCTCTGGCACAAGGGCCAAGAGATAGTTATTTTGGCGGTCAGCCAGCATGGAGGGCGCGACAATGGTGCCGGGGGTAACGACTTGGGTAACTTCGCGGGGAACGATGCCATCAACAGGTTCTGACCCCATTTGGTCTACCACCGCGACGTGATAGCCCTTTTCAATCAGACGGGCAATATAATTTTCAGCCGCGTGAAAGGGTACACCCGCCATCGGGACACGCTCGGATTTACCAAAGGGCCGTCCGGTCAGGGTGAGGTCAAGTTCACGGGCGACAAGTTCGGCATCGGCATCAAAAGTTTCATAAAAATCCCCCATACGAAAAAAGACAATGGCATGGGGAAAGTTCTTTTTGATGTCAAGGTACTGCTGACGTGAAGGAGTGTTGCTGGATTGTTTGCGATTCATCATGAAAATTTTAGGCTTTTTTCGGTTGGGAAGCAGGTGAGTATCCATTATAATGTTAATTGTAGCAGGCAAGGGGGAAAAGATGCAGTCTTGAGTGGCCTGCAAGGAGCAAAAACATATTAGAGTGCAATTTAGTGAAACGTGATGGGAGCTACATATGGGAGCCAAAACGACCATTCTAGTGATTGATGATGATGAAATCATCCAAAAACTGATCACAACGAACTGCGAACGCGAAGGGTATCATGTCGTCGTGGCTTCAAATGGGCGAGACGGACTGCGGATGCTTTACCAGAACAAGATTCATCTGGTTGTTCTGGATTTGGGTTTACCGGATATGGATGGGTACATGGTGTGCCAGCGTATCCGTGAGGTGAGCAAAGTTCCAGTGGTGATGCTAACTGCCTTTAATGAGCCAGATTATATCGTGCGTGGCTTTGACGTTGGGGCGGATGATTACATCGAAAAACCCTTTAATAAAGAAGTGTTGATGGCCCGGATTCGCGCCAACCTGCGGCGGGCTTCAACCCCCTACACACCGACGCGCAGTGGTATTCAATACAATGATCGCTATCTTTCGATTAATTTGGATGAGCGCCGCGTGATGGTCAACGGTTCACCCGCCAAGCTGACCCCTATCGAATTTAAGCTGTTGGAGATGTTGGTTCGCTTTGCCCCGCGTGTCGTGGATTACCGTGCCTTGCTCGAAAATGTGTGGGGCTTTGAATATATCAACGATATAGACTATCTGCGCGTTTATATTTGGCATCTTCGCAAGAAGATTGAAGTAGACCCCCAACAGCCTACTTACATCCTCAACGAAATGGGTGTTGGCTACCGCTTCGAACACCAGCACTAGCGATTCTCAACTCAATATAGTCTCCGCCGCACAGCAGCCCCAGACGAAAGTAACTCGAAAACGGGCTGCTGCTGCGCTATAATGTTCGTATATCCCCAATTTCAAGGAGTTTCTTTCAAAATATGAGCAGTCACTTTGAATATGTTGTTGGCCCCAACGCCAAAGCCTATCTTGAGCGTGATGCTAAAGTTGTCTCGCCTTCGTATACCCGCGATTATCCCTTTGTGATGTCACATGGGCGTGGGGCTGAAGCGTGGGACGTGGACGGGCGGCGTTTTTTGGATATGACGACGGGTGTCGCCGTCAATGCAACGGGCCATTCCCATCCAAAAGTCGTGCAGGCCATCAAAGATCAGGCCGATAAATTCCTGCATATGGCGGGAACCGACTTTTACTATGCCTTGCAGGTCGAGTTGGCTGAACGACTTGCCGCCATCGCCCCCTTTGAAGAAAATGCCCTCGTATTTTTTGCCAACAGTGGCACCGAAGCAGTCGAAGGTGCGCTGAAACTGGCGAAATATTACACGGGTCGCAGCCAAATCATCGGCTTTTTGGGCAGTTTTCATGGTCGTACCATGGGGTCATTAAGCGTGACCTCTAGCAAGCCTATCCAACGGCGCGGCTATTTCCCAACCGTGCCCGGTGTTACGCATGTGCCCTATCCCAATGCCTATCGCCCCATGTTGGCAATGGATGGGTACAGTGATTATGGTGAACGCATTGTAGATTACATTGAACAGACCCTATTTAACACGATCATCCCCGCTGATGAAGTGGCGGCAGTTTTGGTCGAACCCATTCAAGGTGAAGGTGGTTATGTCGTCCCCACCCCCGGATTCTTCCCGGCCCTACGTGCGTTGTGCGATAAATATGGCATTATGTTAATCGCCGATGAAGTACAGTCCGGCATTGGGCGCACTGGCAAATGGTGGGCCATCGAAAACTTTGGCATTGAACCAGACATTGTTTCAAGCGCGAAAGGTATTGCCAGCGGGATGCCGCTTGGTGCGATTATCGCCCGTGAAAGCATCATGGGCGAGTGGGTTCCCGGCTCGCACGGCAATACTTTTGGCGGCAACCCACTAAGCTGCGCGGCGTCGTTGGCAACCCTCGACCTCATTGAAGGACGCGGCGGTGAACCTAGCCTGATGAAAAACGCGGCAGAAGTCGGCCAATATATGATGGATGCCCTTGAGGAGATGATGCCTCGTCACCCCAGCATGGGTATGGTACGCGGGATTGGCATGATGTTTGGTGTGGAACTGATTATGGATCAGCAAACCAAAGAACCCGCCAAGCAGTTGAAACTGGACGTACTGAATCACGCCTTCAACAATGGCTTGCTACTGTTGGGTTGCGGTCAAAGCACGATCCGGTTTATGCCTCCATTGAACTTAGACAAGTCAACGGCAGATGAGGCGCTACATTTGTTTGATACGAGTCTTTCTGAAGCCGAAGTTGCGCATGGCCTTGTGCCATCGCACGCTTAATCGGTTAAATTTGCTAACCACACTTCGGTAAACACCCATAAACCGATAAAATGGATGGGCAGGTCTAATTTGGGGCCTGCCCTTGTCCTTGAGTAGAGAAATTGAGATGCAATACGAATCTAGTGACCAAGTAGATACCCGTGAGGTGGTTGGGCCAGAAAAGCCACGTTTTTCAGCACTGCCCTTGCCGATCCCCGCCGCGCCTGCTGCACCCTTGCCACAGGTTGCTCCACCGCAGGCCCAGTCATTGCCAACTGCTATCCCGGCCCGCCCCGGTTGTGTGGTAGCGGCCTCGGCGGT
Organism: Anaerolineae bacterium; assembly: GCA_021463865.1. Lineage (GTDB taxonomy): Bacteria > Chloroflexota > Anaerolineae > Aggregatilineales > J027 > CFX10. The sequence continues at coordinate 38,683 of JAJTXY010000009.1, read as the reverse complement.
ACTGTTTTTTATTGCGATGTCATCGGCTTGCCGTTTCAGTGTGGCACTGTCGGATGGGGAATTGTTCGGGGCATTGGCAAGTTTTGCGTCAAGTATGCTCTTGCTATCGATGGCGGGGGGGCTATTCAGGATGTATCGCTGGGCAGTCAATTTGGTGCTGATTTATAGTGTCGTCCGGATAGGTGAAATGCTGGGCGCATTGTTGATTTGGCTCTCGCTCGTCAACCCTTATATGACCCATCCTGTCTCAAAAATTATCCTATTGGGGACAGGACTAGTCCTAGCTTTGGGGCTACTGATTTTGCCCTGTGTGATTTTTTGGTGGTTCTGGCGGCGGCGACGTGACTTTGGAGCGCATCCCCTCGTTGAAAGTTGGGGACGTTCGCTCTATGTTTTGGCGGCGGTCATTATGATTGCGGGTTCTGCCAGCGCCCTAATAGATACCAACAACACCATGCCCGAAGAACTTGAATCGGAACTCAAACAACTCCGTCAGATGGATGCCCAAATGTATGAGACGTGGTAATGGTTAGCGGCGCGTGGGCCGATTATTCCGCACGAACTCCTGTGGGTCGCTATAGTTGGCTAACAGCCGATTGAGATCGAGCCGGGGCCAATCAAAAGGGTCAGTTTCTAGGATATTGGTCTGGCTTAGATCGAAATGCAGGTGATAGGGGAACGCACCCTCGGCATTCCCCACATTGGCGATTTGTTGCCCGCGCTGCACACGATCCCCCACTCGCACTACGATTTGTTCCACATGCGCGTAGCGGCCATACATGACCTTACCATTGGTAATCAGGGGATCGTGACGAATGACCACCACGTTGCCCCAACCCGTCAGGCGTCCTGAAAATGTGACCGTGCCCGATGCCACAGCATAGACCGGGCTGTGCGCATCGGCATCCCAAAAGGGCTGGTTAAGATTTAAATCTGCCCCACTGTGATAAGCCTCGGCAGGCTGACCCATAAAATAGCGCACGGCAAAACCCGTCGCATCGAACCAATTCCCCGGCCAAACTTGAGTATCTGCGCGTTCGGTGCTGGTGCCAATTGGGGCATCATAACCATCGGCCAGATAGGGGCTAGAGGGACTCGTGCCGACAATTTCGCGCCAGCGCACCGCATCAAAGGCAATTTCTTGGTTCGATTCCCCCGTTAGGTCGTTCAAAAATATCACCCCTGACCGCCCATCATTCGCGTTAAGTTGATAAATGCCCAGCGGCACCCACAAATTACGATAGGCGGATTGATTCACATTGATTTGTAGCAAACTGGGCTGACCCACTGCACCATAGAGCCGATAGCGGGCACTGGTCGTGGTGGCATGACGGGCGGGCACAAATACCGAAATCTCGTACCAACCGCTACGGGTAATGCCGGGTGTCCACAAGGCCCATGCTTGGGTTTGGGTGGCGGCAGTTGTTTTATAACGTACCTGCCAACCCCATGTGCCGGGGAAAGTCTGGAATACCTGACTCGGTGGCTGTCCGGTATAGGTGCCAAAGGTGAAGCGGGGGTCATTGTCGGGTGTGACGACGATTTCCTGCCCATAGGTGCCGCTGCCGGGCGGTGGGGCGGTGGGGGGTGGCGGCGTCACCGGGCCGGGTTTCATTGGCTGATTGATGGATGGGAACTGCGACGCACCGATCACGCCAAAGCGCCACCAACTAAGACCACTGGCTTTATATTGCTGGATGGCATAATTCCGGGCTTGCTGAATTTCAGCGGCAGGGGCATTGCCTTGTAGGGCTGGGATAATCGGCAGACCGTAGTTGCCCCAGACTTGATAGACCTCATCTATCACTTCTTGGACAGGCCGTTGGAACGAGGCCCAATAGGTTTGGGGGTGGACACTGTTGATAAAGGGTTTCCACTCATTGGGAAAGATACTGTTGTAATGGTGACGACGGGGGTCCATACTCATGCCAATGTGGAACTTGCCCCCTACGCCGCGTCGGATACGGGTCATATAGGGGCGGATGGCGGCACTGCCACCCTGCCAAAATCCAGCATAGGGTTCGACATCCAGTATCATGCTGCGAACGCCGGGGACTTGACAGGCTTGGATAATAAGATCGGTCTCGGCTTCGATATTGACACCTTTTGGCACACACCACGCATGGAATTCCATGCCGTTGGCCTCCAAGACCTGTACCCATCGCGCAATGGAGGCCGGCCCCGAAATCGCCATTGAAGGCTTAGTATCAAAGGTAGACATCCAATCATCGCCATCACTGGTTTTGACCCACACCTGCGTGACGTAGGGTGCCCACTGCTTAATTGTGCGTACTAGTTCCTCAATGGTGTTTTCAGCAACCGCCGCGCCGCGCCAATGCCAAAACGCCACCTTGCCATCAAAGGGCGTAATTTGTGCCACTGTCACTCTCTCCCATTGCAGATCAACCGAGAAGATTAAAAGGTGATTTACCGTAACTCTATCGTCCCGCCTAGTAATGCTAAACCGAGTTGAGCGGAATTACAAATGGATTATAGACCAATTCGTTTACGCTCCATGTCCAATTTGCTATACTGGGCGGGGTTTTAATCGTGCGGCAACTATTGAAGGCAAGACAATGACAGAGCAATTCAGCATTGGCATCATTGGCGGCTCCGGCTTATATCAGATGGCGGCGTTAAAAGAGGTGCAAGAGATTGAGCTAGAGACGCCGTTTGGCAAACCGAGCGATCACTTGATTACCGGGACGTTAAGCGGACAGCGGGTGGTGTTTATCCCCCGGCATGGACGTGGACACGTGCTGAATCCGAGCGAAGTGCCGTATCGTGCCAATATCTACGCCCTAAAATTAATGGGAGTCAAATATGTGGTGTCAGTGAGCGCGGTAGGGTCATTGCAAGAAAAATTCGCGCCGGGACATGTGGTTATTCCCGATCAACTGATTGATTTTACAAAGGGCAAACGGGAGGCGACATTTTTTGAAAAAGGCGTGGTGGCACATGTTGGCGTGGCCGACCCGACCAGCCCTGAACTGCGTGAACCATTGGCCCAAGCGGTGATCGAAGCGGGCGGCACGGTGCATCGCGGCGGCAAACTCATCACGATTGAAGGGCCACGTTTTAGCACACGCGGCGAAAGTAACCTGTATCGCCAATGGGGACTGGATATTATCGGCATGACGGCCTGCCCCGAAGCATTTTTAGCACGCGAGGCAGAGATGGCCTACACGATTATGGCACATGTCACGGATTATGATGTGTGGCGCGAGGGCGAAGAAGCAGTCACGGCAGCATCGGTATTTAAAACATTCCATCATAATTTGGAGATAGCCCAACAAGCACTGGTCAATTTGGTACCTAAACTGGCGACGATTCAATCGGCGGACGCGCATCATGCCTTGAAGGGTGCGCGGGCCACGGCGCCGAATCGGATTCCTGATGACTGGCAGCGCTACTTGTCCCCCCTGTTGAGCCATTTGCTGGATTAAGCCCCTTCCATTTTCCCCTCCCGCCCTTGTTGAGGAGGGGATTTTTCCCCACGAGAACCCCCTTATGAAAGTCTATCAGACGCGACGAATTCAAAGGCGTGAACGAGCGTTGCTGGTCATCGCTGGGCTGTTTATTACGCTGAATCAGGTCGGTCTTATCCTTGTACAAAGTCGCAGCATTGCCGCCATCTGGCCCGTACTGGTATGGACGGGGTGCGCGGTTGGCTTGCACCGGACGGCAAATCGGCAACTGCCTCATCGTGACCCGCTGCTACTGCCTGCCATATTGTTGCTGGCGGGGTGGGGGCTTAATCTTATCCACCGCTTGCTGCCAGCTTTTGCAGACCGCCAAGCCTATTCGATGATGTTCAGTGTGGCGGCTGTGGTGGGCCTGATGTATCTGCCTAACGATTTGCTGTGGCTGCGGCGCTATCGCTATACGTGGCTGGTAATGGGCCTGATCTTGCTGGCGGCGACTATTTGGGCGGGAGTCAATCCGGCTTTCGTGGGTGGGCCGAAGTTATGGCTCGGGGTGGCAGGGGTATTCTATCAGCCTTCGGAATTAGTCAAACTGCTACTGACGGTGTTCCTTGCCAGCTATCTGACCGATCATTGGGTGACGCTGCGGTATGATGTGTTTCGGATTGGACGAGTGCGGCTGCCGTCGTTGGGATTTTTGGCTCCGATGCTGTTGATGTGGGGCGTGTCTGTGGTGATCTTGGTGTGGCAGCGCGATTTGGGAACAGCAACCCTGTTTTTTGTGATCTTTATGCTCATGCTTTATCTTGCCAGCGGACAGTGGATTGTGTTGGCGAGTGCCGCGATTTTATTCATTAGTGCGATGGTGGTCGCCTATGAAACTTTTGCGGTGGTGGCCTTGCGGATCAACATCTGGCTTGACCCATTTGGCGGCAATGCGCCGGACAATGAATCTTTTCAATTGGTGCAAAGCCTGATTGCTGTTGCAAGTGGAGGTGTGATCGGAGAGGGCATCGGGCAGGGCATCCCGACCTTTATCCCGGTTGTCCATTCCGACCTTGTGTTTGCTGCACTTGCCGAAGAATGGGGGTTGGTTGGGGTGGTCGGTTTGGTCATCCCTATCTTGGTGATTGTATTGCGCGGCCTGCGGATCGCCATGAAGTCCCAACGTCGGCCCTTTGCAGCATTTTTGGCGGCAGGGTTAAGCATTATGATTGGCACACAAAGCCTGTTAATTATCGGGGGGTCACTGCGCCTTGTGCCACTGACCGGGGTGACGCTGCCCTTTGTGAGTTATGGCGGGTCGTCGTTGCTGACCTCGTTTGTGGCGGGGGGACTACTGATTATTTTGAGCGAGGAGAGCGAGGCGTGAACAACACCAACATGACTCGTGAACTGCGCCAACTAGTTCGCGGCATCCTCGCCGCGTTTGGGGTGGTGCTGCTGGCGTCGGTGTTTTATGGGGTGGTGCAATCCAAATCCTTAACCAATCGTTCAGATAATCCGCGCCGGGTGATTGCCGAACAAACCCTCCAACGGGGCATGATCGTAGATCGTAATGGGGTGGTATTGGCAACGAGCAGCCCGACGAATGTGGATGACCGTCTGCGCCGTATCTACCCTTATCCTGAGATGATCGGTGGGGTGGGGTATTTTAGTTATACACATGGGGCAAGTGGGCTAGAAGCGACGTTTGACGATTTGCTGCGGGGGGAGTGGCAAGCATTTGGGGTGTGGGATGAATTGACCCAAGACTTGCTGCATCAACAACCGGATGGGGGGGATTTACGAACCACGCTTGATTTGCGCATTCAGCAGGCAATCACTGAGAGTATTGGTAATCGGAATGGGGCGGCGGTGGTCATTCAGGTGCCAGATGGCGCGGTATTGGCGATGGTCAGCCAGTATACGCTTGACCCCAATGCACTCGATGAAAATTGGGACGAATTTGCCCAGATTCAGCGCCAACGCCTAATCCATAATCGCGTGACGGAGGGGTTGTATCGCCCCGGCAGCATGATGGAGTTAGTGATGCTGATTGGGATGCTGGCAAATGGTGATTCGCTGGATCGGGCAGTTGAAAATGGTACACAGCCTATTTCAGTTGGAGGGAGGGAATTCCCAGCAAATGCTTTCGGCTGTGTGGATGTACGAGCAGCAGCTTTTACCGATGACCCGCTGCTGAAAGAGGCGTTTGCATGGGGATGTCCCCGGCCATTTGTACAGGCGTTTGGAGAAAGCCTCACTGCCGAGAATTATGATGCCCTGCTGCGTCAGCTTGGCCTGTTGGATAAACCGGAATTGTATGATTTCCGCACAGTTGTGGGGCGACCTCCTGTGCTGCCGGATGACATATCAGCATGGACTTTGGAGGCATTGGGACAGGGAAATCTCCGTGTGACCCCACTGCAATTAGCTCGATTGGTGGCAGCTATTGCGAACGATGGTAGTGCTCCACCGCTGTATATTGCCGATGCGTATCGGATCGCGGGTGAACGCGAGTGGCAAGTGCTTGACCGTCCCCTGTTGGAAAAGGCCTTGATGCGGGATGAAATCGCCGAGCAACTGCACGACGTGATGCGGTTTGCAGCGGAAGATTCGTTGTTGGTGAAACTGGCGAATGATACTGGATTGGCATCACAGGGCTATGTCTTGCATGGTCAAGTCGGGGTGACTTATATCAATCAGCAGATGAATAGCTGGTTTTTGGGCTTTATGGATGCGCCAGATGGGTCGTCAGTGGTGGTGGTTGTCCTAATTGAAAATGCTGCATCCCCCGGTGAAGCGGCGGTTGTGGCGGGGGATACTTTTCGGGCGACGGTGGCGAATCAGGAGTGAATAATCACCGATAGCGGGTTCGCAAATCGGCAAATTCGGCTTGATAGGCGTTGATTAATTGGGCCTTCCGGTCAGCGGGCAAAATGGTCACGCGCAGGGCATCCATCACAAATTGCTCAATGCGGGCCATGTCAAAGCCAAAGGTATCGGCACAGCGCATATATTCTTCAGTCAAGGTAGTGTTAAACATCGGCGGGTCATCTGAGTTGATGGTGACATATAACCCGGCTTCAATCAGGCGCGGCAGAGGATGATTTTCCAGCGTATCCACGACCTTTAGACAGACATTGCTGGTGGGGCAGACCTCCAACGGAAGTTGGCGTTGGCGCAGTTCTTCGACAAGCGCCGGGTCTTCCAAACAGCGGACGCCATGCCCAAGCCGCACTGGGTTGGCAAATTTGAGGGCACTCCGTATACTTTCTGGCCCGACGGTTTCACCCGCGTGGGGAATGCTGATGAGACCAGCGGCCTTGATTTTGGCATAGGCGTCGGGGTATTTTTCAGGTGGGTTATCCTCTTCAGGGCCGCCCAGCCCCAAAGCGATTACGCCTTTACCCATGCCACTTATGGCCCAGTCGGCGATCAGATTGCCTACCTCGACCTCACATTCGCGCGGAATATCCACAATGTAATTCATGGTGACACCCAATTCGGCCTCACCCCATGCGCGGGCACGGTTGAGGGCGTCGAGTTGTTCATCAAAGGGAAGGTAACGCGGCGGGGTATAAGTCAGTTCGGTGTAACGGATATTTTGGGCTGCCTGCCCTTCCAAAAATTCACGTCCAAGCAGTTCAATATCGTCGGGGGATTGGATACATTGGCAGATGATCCCATAGATTTCGACAAAGTGCGGAAAATCACGGAAGGTGTACCACTCCCGGATACCTTCCACCGTATCAGACGGGAGTGGGATGTGATTACGCTGGGCTAACTTCAGAAGGGTTTCAGGGCGGGTTGATCCTTGCAGATGCACATGGAGTTCAACCTTTGGCATGGCCCGAATGAAGTCATGGAGGGTCATTTGGATTATTCCCCGTCATTGATAACTTGTTCGGCCTGTTCGCGCAGGGTGCTGATACGGGCGACCATATCATGTGCGCCCCGTGCCGACAGTGTTTCGATCAGATTATCCATGTAGTCCAACAGCGACGGGCCGATTTCTTTGGCGCGTTCAATCAACAGCAGGCGCGTTTCCAATTCATTTTCGGTTTGCAGAAGTTCATTAATAAACTGCACTTCCGGTGGGGCGCTCTGCTGCATGATCTGGCTGATGATTTGATAGACCTGCTGCAATTTGAGGGCGAGTTGGGCATCCTTGCGTTGGGAGGCATCTTGCAGCGTCGCCTCTAGCACATTGATAAACAGATCATCAATCAGCGGGAGAGCTTCTTGCACGGCCTGTTCAATATCGGGGCTGTTAATAATTTGCTGAAGTAGCATGGCGGACTGCTGAACCATTGCCCGCTGTTGATTATCTACTGCCTCGGTTAGTTCGGTCAGACGGGCGCGGAGACCTTCAAGGGCTTGCTGTTTGGATACCCTGCCTGACCCCTCGATGCGTTCGGTCAACTTCTCGAAAAAAGTGTAGTCGAGGGCGGGACGAATGAGGCCCACAAAGGCTTGGAGGGCTTCGTCATCATCCTGATAGCTGATGGCGAGATCAATCAGTTTGGCTTGGGTCAGCTTATCCCCCAACTCATTGAGGTCTTGAGTGACACGCTCGATAGCGGCTTCTTGGCGGGCGGCGACCTCGAGCAGTTCTTTGCCATAGGAGGAGTTTTCTAGCAAGATTTGGCGCAGATAGAGCATTTGCTCGGCGGTTTCGCGGCGGCCATTCATGACGGCGGTTTCAATTGCGGCGTTAATCATCTCAAAGAAGGTTTCGTCCAAAGAGGCATCATTTTCGGCGGCCAGCTTGGGTAGCTCCTCCTCAGATGTGCGGAGCATGTCCTCAACTAACTTCAATTTTTCGCGGCGCTCGTTAATCATCTCTTTGGTCAAGCCATCAAATTCCAAGATGGTGTCGGCCATGCCTTGCAGGGTAAAGGTGCGGCGGGGGTTGAAGAGATAGCCCTTGCGTTTTTCAGGCGGTAGGCTGTCGGTAATGGCACGGGTCATTGTACCGATAATGCGTTCCTGCTCATCTAATTTTAAGTTCAGTTCCATTGGGATGTTAACCAACAGCAACTGCTTGTCGGGGTCGTGATAGGCCAGTGGGGTGCCAACCGCCATTTGGTAGCTGCAATTGGGACAGCGCACACGATTGACTTGCCCGGCTAAAAAACGCACTTTGGCAGATGGGTCGCGGCCAACATCTAGGATTTGCTCCACTGGGGCGGCAAAATTATTGCGGCAGTTTGGGCAGGTAATAGTCATTTGGGACATTTGCTGGGTTCCTCTGGGTAGGGTCGTAAGTTAGGTGGGTTGTTGCATCTGCCGGGGCAGGGTAATACGAAAGGTCGTGCCTTTGCGGTCATGATAACTGGTCGCGGTGATTGTGCCGCCATGTGCCTCGATGATAGCCCGCGCAAGAAAAAGCCCCAAGCCTGTGCCGGGGGTGCTGCGCGAGAGTGAGTCATCGGAGCGATAAAAGCGTTCAAAAATACGTTCGGCTTCGTCGGGCCGGATACCAATGCCCTGATCGGAAACCGTCAGTTCAATCCAATCCTCATTATATTGACCTGTGATTTTGACCTCCCCACCGACAGGCGAATACTTGATGGCATTGGAAATGAGATTATCAATGACCTGACGCAGCCGCCGGGGATCGCCGAGAATAACTGGGAAATCGGGAGGAAATTCGACAGTGAAGGTATGTTTATTGGTCTGCGTTTGGAAGCGCTCCACGGCGGCTCGAATCAGCTTGTCCAAAGCAATCTCATCAATTTCCAGCCGCACCATGCCTTCCACCTGAATTTTGGAGGCCATCAGCAGGTTTTCAATGAGTTCAGTCAGGCGATCCGCTTCTTCTTCAATGATATTCAACCCGCGCCGCATGGTCTCCATATCCCATTCAGCGTCTTCACGGCGCAGCGTCCCGGCATACCCCTTAATCAAGGCGACGGGGGTCTTGAGTTCGTGCGAAACCACCGAGATAAAGGTGCTTTTCATTTCCTCGGCTTCACGAAAACGAGTAATATCACGTACAGTGGCGATGATGTTGCGCAGCGACCCATCTTTAAAAAACAATGGGGCATAGGCGATGCCGATACTGAGCGATAACCCATCAAGACGTTCTACATCCCCTTCGACATATAAGGTGGTTGGGGTATGGTCGAGTGGGGTGGTTTCTTCAGGTGTGGCATTAAAAGGCCAGCCCTCTGCGATGGCCTTCTCAAGTGTCACGGCGGGTTCCGGTTTGGCCCAACGGATAATATCTTCATGCAGGCGGCCCAACGCATATTCGGGCATCCAGCCAATCATGCGGGAAAGCGTGGCATTGATTCGCATGACGCGATGGTCGGCATCCAAAATAATGACCCCATCGCCACTGCCATCCAAAATGGCGGCCAGTCGCTGTTTTTCGGCAATAATGGCCTGATACAATCCGGCGTTATGCACAGCGATGGCGGCTTGGTCGGCAAAACTCTGCAAAATCATGTGGTCGTCGTGGGACGGGTTGCCGGGATAGGGGCGGAATACATAGATAATGCCCAACATTTCGCCGGAAATGCGCATGGGCAGGTAGACGATTTGCTGAAGATTGGCTTCTAGGCGGCGGCTGACCAAACGTAAACGCAGTTTTAGGTCGTCTTGGTCAATTTCCTCTTCATTTTCACCATTGACCACTTCGAGCAAAGGCTTGAATAATTCCATCTGTTCGGCGGTGATACCCAAGACGGCCTGTACACGGAGGGTGTTGTCTGGGCCGCGCAAGGCAATCATACCAATGGTGCCGCTTAACATTGAAACGGAGGCTTCCAAAACGAGACGCAAAACCTCATTCAGATCAAGCTGGGCTGTAATTGCCCGCGAAATCTGGAGTAGATAGTCCCGTTGGTGGATGCGGAAGTCAGGTAAGATAATCATAGCCTATCTAGTGTAACATTCCTGAAAGGACAACGGAAGATAGCCGTCAGTTTCTAATAGAATTCTGTTGTGGTTATAATCAGCCTTATGAGTAACTCAAACGATCCCCACTCCACACGACCCCGACGCGGGCGCACCTTGTCGCTAGAGCGCATTGAGGGCCGCCTGCAAACATTGATTGAAGACAACTTGACACGCTTGCTGGATGGTCGCTTGCAGCCCCAAACGCTGGCTCGGAAATTGGCCCGTGCTTTGGAAGAAGGTATGCGTAAAGAGGTGGATGGGTTGTCTGCTCCTGATCTTTACACCGTCGTGCTGAACCCGGATGATATGGAAGATTTGACGGCCCGCTATCATGATGTGGCCTCACGATTGGCCGAGCAGTTAGCGACACTGGCGGCGGATTGGCATCTCAGTATGAACCAGTCCCCGCGCGTGGTGTTGATTAGTGATATTCGGCTTGACCCATTTGAGGTAGATATTAAAGCTGACCGCACACCGCCGAGTTTTGAGAAAACACAACAGATGGAGGCATCGGTTATTTCCCCAACGCCGATCCCTCAGCGCGAGGCCACTTTGGTTTTGGCAGGTGGACGACAAGTCCAGTTGGATCGCCCCGTGATCAATATCGGACGCCGCACTGATAATCACATTATGGTAGATGATAAGCGCGTCAGTCGTCAGCACTGTCAAATTCGCCTACGGTTTGGGCGTTATGTGATTTATGACCTTGAAAGCAAAGGTGGCACTCAGGTCAATGGCTTGCAGATCAAGGAACATATTTTGCAGGCCGGGGATGTAATTTCGCTGGCGGGGTATCAGATGGTGTATACCGAAGACCGTAGCACCTCGGAAATTGATCTTGGTGTGTTTAGTGATACTCAATCATTTGAAACGCCTGATGACGAATCGCCGGATGGAGACAGTACCCTTTGAGTAATGACGTGGTGCTGTTAATCCTCCGATTGGCGGCAAGTGCGGCACTCTTGGGATTTGTCGGGGCGATTGGATGGATGTTGTGGCAAGATTTTCAGCAGTCCGCCAAAGTCGCGGTCAAGCAGTCAGTTTTTTCACGGGGGCGGCTGGTGGTGACCGAAAGCGACGTTGAGGGGGTGCAGCCGGGGCAGAGTTGGGTGTTGCAGCCTGTTACCAAATTGGGGCGGGCCACTACCAATACGATCGTCATCGCGGAACCCTTTGCCTCGAATGAACATGCTTTGGTGGCATGGCGAGGTGGGCAGTGGTGGTTGGAGGATTTAAAAAGCAGCAATGGCACGTTGCTCAACGGGGTGCGGATTCAGGAACCAACGGTACTTTCAGCGGGGGATGTGATTGGCTTCGGGCGGGTGCTGATGCGGTTGGAAATTGAGTGATGGCGATTTGCGGAATGCAAGATTTTATATGCTTCCCATGTTTCATGCCAGTCATCACCCAAGACCTCGATTCTTTTCAGTTCGGGGATCACCCGTTTTTCCCCTTCGTTATAGGCCCCAATGGCTTCTAATAGAAACCATCACTTGGAATATTGATGATGTATTTCTTGCCAGTTCATATCACGACTCCTATTCTTAATCTCTATTATTTATTGTACTCCCCTTACCAAAAATGGGCTGAAAGGTAGGCGTCGGGGAAAATCCATAGGGCATGAGGGTTGACTCTGGCATCGGTGGTTCACTAGAGGCGTTGTCCTGACTGGGCATAATTTCGGTCTTGAAACTGGTTGTCGTGCCCAACCACCAATCAAACAAAATATTCCATTCTTCCACATAGTCGCCGTCATAATCGCTTAGATCGGGACTGGGGGTCAATTCCGCCACGACCTGACGTGGGATGCCCCCCGCTGCCCGCACTAACCATAACGAGGCTTGACCGTCGGCATTGATCCGTGCAAACAAAATGAAATTGCCGTCCATTGACCACAGTGGGCGTTCATCACGGAACTGAGGGTCATTGGTTAGTTGTTGGGGCATGGCATTGCCAAAAGCATCCGTGATCCAAATACGCCGTTCGAGTAGGAAGCCGTTCCGGCTGAAGTCCTGTGGGCCACTGGCAATAGCATTAGACACGGCTTGGGAGCGCATGGCAGAATAGGCGAGGCGGGTGCCATCCGGTGACCATGAAGGCAAGATGGCGGCAAATTCGGGTGGGGAAAGCCGCTGACCATTGACTTCGATCCGCTTGGATTGGGTGGTGGAGGTTCCCATGCCGACCACAAGTGCTACCGCGTCTTGGTCGCCCCAAATCGAATTCGGGGGGGCAGCAGCAACAAAATCCTCATAGGGTAAGGTCGGGGCAGTGCCGATAATTTCAGGTTTCTGGCTCTCAATGGTTTCAGAATCGGCATAGATAGCATAGAGGGAAACACCGTCAAACACGGTAGTATTGGAAGATAGATTATACTGCCAAAATAAAAGCCGCCTGCCTTGCGGGCTCCATCCAACCAACCGCAAAATGCCTTCGTCGGGGAATTTATAAAGTTCCAATTGCTCCCCTGTTGCTATCGCCACCTTGCGGAGTGACTGGTAATTGGGCAGGGTGCTTGCTCCCTGAATAAACCATTCATAAGCAATCCATTGCCCACCCGGACTCCATGCAAAATTCCGCACGAGGCCACTGGATTTTTGGGTTTCATCAGTTTCTGGTTCGATCAATTGAACAGGATTAGAGCCATCGGCGTTGACGATCCAGAGGCTGCCGCTGAGAGTGGCATAGGCGAGGATGTCCTCCAATGGCGACCACGCATGTTTGATGATAGGGTCGGTATCTGTATCCCCTACGGAGCGTTCATTACTGCCGTCTGCCGCCATAATGCGTAATTGGCCCAGCGCAGGATCCCCTTTTTGGAAAGACAGCCAACTGCCTGAAGGCGACCATTTGGGGGCGGTGCTGCGGCCATCATTGGTCAAACGCTGTGGCTGACCGTCGGGCAAAATTTTTGTCCAAATATCGCCACCTTGCACATAGGCCACCTTGCCCAAGCGGCTCATCAATTCGGCTTCTGTGAGGTTATTTAATTCACTTTGGAGACGGCTGACTTCGGTTTGAAACGCGGTAATGGTCTGAGTCGCAGCAAGATTGGGTCGGGGTTCATCTTCAATGCCGACTTCGACTTTACGGCAGCCATTGAGCAGCATGAGGACAGCGGATAACATCAGCGAAAGGCCAATTTTTAGAGGTCGGGTCATGCCTGTTTTGTGTCTCACTCTTGGCGACGATTTAGAGTAGATAATGCTCTATCGCGTGCAACCTGACAAGGTCCGTAGATTAACCGATAGGCACACGCACGGCGACGACGGTGCCCTGTCCGGCGCGACTGCGAATAGTTGTTTGACCACCATGCCGTTCGATAATGGCGCGTACAAGGGTTAGGCCCAAACCACTGCCTTCCACTCCGCGTGTGGCGTGCCCACGATAAAGTTCATCCCAAACATACGGTAATTCATCTTCGGCGATACCCGGCCCAGTATCAGCGATTTCGATGGTTACTATTGGGCCGCTTTCAAAAGCCCGCAGTTCAATCGTATCACCGGGGCGAGTGTATTTGATGGCGTTGTCCAGTAAATTGAAGGTTGCTAAAAATAATAAATCGCGGTCGCCATTAATTTTGGGGAGGGGCCACGGAGCTTTAGGGATGCTAAGGTTCAATCGCCGATCTGCGGCACGGGGGTCTTCCTCGGCCACCATAAAAACTTCTTCGAGGATTTCATTCAAATCTACGGGTTCGCGTTCCAATTCACCGATTTCCAATTGGGCCAGTTTACGTAAATCGGCGGTAAGGTGGCTAATGCGAACGGTTTGGGCTTTGACACTGTTGAGGGCCTCTGATCGGGTTTCTGGCGAACCTGAATCCGCGAGATTGGCTAACCCGGCGTGAATGGCAGTCAGAGGGTTTTTTAATTCGTGGTCAAGACGGCGGAGAAAACGGCGACGCTCATCGGAGGCTTGGGCTTGGATTCGCGTGGCTTCAATTTGAATCTGCTTTTCACTGCCGCGTTTATATCGCCAGATAAGCGCCACTGTTGATAAGATGACCAAGCCAGTACAGAGCGTTAAGGAGGCCAGATCAATGCGGATGTACACGATGGGGTTATCGGTTTGGGCATCAATCAGAAGGGCGATTAACAGAGCCGAAAACGCGATCCAGCCAAGCGCAAAACCCCATCGTGAGCGCGGAATTTCGGTCACACCGCCGCCTCCACTGTGCCAATAAAACGATAACCTTGTCCGGGGACGGTTTCAATATACTGGGGGTCGGTAGGATCGTCATCCAATGCCCGCCGCAGTTCGGCAATCCGCGTATCTACGGCGCGGGTGCCTGCTGGATAATCCCAACCCCATACCGCATCCAAAAGCCGTTCGCGGGTGATGAGTTCGTCAGGATGGGTCATTAGATAGGCCAGCAACGCAATCGCCTTGGGAGTCAGGGCCAATTCCTCACCATCGAGCCATAAACGACGCGCCATACGATCCAGCGAAATGGGGCCGCTGGTGAGGCGAGAGGCGGTACTGAGGGGTGGCTGACCGGGGCGGGCACGGCGTAATACCGAGCGAATACGTGCCACCAGTTCATGCGGGTCAAAGGGTTTGTTCAGATAATCGTCGGCGCCTTCTTCCAATGCCATCGCTCGTTCGGTGGATTCGCCCACACGGGTCAGCAAAATCACGGGTGTCCAATTACCGGACTGGCGCAGACGGCGTAAGGCTTCGCGCCCATCTACATTTGGCATCAGGACATCCATCACGATGAGGTTGGGTTCGAAATGGCTGGTCTTATCGAGAGCCTCTTGTCCATCAGTGGCGATTTCGACGGTGAAACCAGACCGCCCAAAGAAAGAAGCCAAATTGGAGCGGATGGCTTCTTCGTCATCTACCAAGAGGATTTTCGGTTTTGTGTCCATGCTGTGAATCCTTTAGTCTGTTTATTAGTGCTGCCCCACCAAACAGACACTGTCTTACCTGTTATTGTAGTCGAATATGGCGATAGGTAAAGTGAACCCCACTCCCTGTCTTATCAAACTCTAAATGTAGCGTAAGACTGTTGCGCTGCTAGGGTAGGGTTGTTACAAGTCGGCAACACCATGTTACGATTCCGAAAAAAGCCTAGTTTTGGGGGTACTAGAGGGGGAGGGCTATAATAAAATTCTGCATATCTCAAATTTGGGGAGTGAAAATTATGGATTTAGGACTGTCTGGAAAAAGAGTTTTTGTGGCCGCAAGTCGCAGTGGGTTGGGGGCTGCTACTGCCCGACGATTCAGCCTTGAAGGGGCATCGGTTGCCATTAATGGCCGTAACCTTGAAACGCTGATGGAAACGGCGCAGATGATTGAGCGCGAATCGGGTCATACTGTTTGGGCGATTGATGGCGACATTCATCATGAAGCCGGGGCCAAGCAGGTGATTGAGGCGGCTATTCAAAAATTGGGCGGGTTGGATGTTTTGGTGACAAACGCAGGTGGGCCGCCACCCGGTAATTTTGAGAAATTTCAGATGAGTGATTGGGAAAGTGCCTATCGTGCGTTGATGGCAGCACCAATTCAGATGATCCAGACGGCTTTGCCTGCGCTGCGCCAATCGGCCAGCCCAGCGATTTTGCTGATTACCTCCCTGACAACTAAACAGGCGGGGGATAACTTGATTTTGTCGAACGTGATGCGGGCAGGATTGGCAGGGCTAGTTAAATCGCTGGCGAATGAGTTGGGACCAAGCGGGATTCGTATCAATGCCATTTTGCCGGGGTGGACAGAGACGGAACGGGTGACGCAGATTTTGTCGGTAGTGGCTTCATCCAGTGGGTCAACAATGGACGAAGAACGGGTCAAACGGCAAGTAAACATTCCCTTGCGGCGGATGGGCCGACCCGAAGAATTTGGCAATGTGGCGACATTTATCTGTTCCCCGGCGGCAGGTTTTATTCATGGAGCGCTGATTCCGGTGGATGGCGGTGAAATCCGAGCGACGATGTAGCAAAGGAAATTGTAGAAGGGGATAGGGATTGCCTGCTATCCCCCTTTGACAGCTCAGGTTATTGATCTGCCAATGATATGATATAAGCAATGATAGAGTCTACTTGTTGATCGTTCAGGCGCACCCGATAATCAGAAGGGTGAATGCCGCGTGCATAACCATCTGGGACTTTAGCACGTGGTTCAAGGATGGATTCGCGGAGATAGTCTTCGTCGGCGATGACTATATTTTCATTCGTTAGGAGGCGTTCGGAATTATATAGGCCGTTAAACGCGGCGGCGGTACGACTGCCAACATAGTGACAGCCAATACACCCATAATCGTAGGCAAGGCTTTGGCCGCGTGCAACCGTGTTGGGGTCAAGTGGCGGTATAGTTGAGGCAGCGTCGTTGGAGGCCATAAGGCCCGAAAAAATTCCGGCAAATAGGACGAGGGCCGTCAACACAGCGGTGATACTGGGTAGACAGGCGGGGTTGGTAGTGCTCATGATTTCCCAAAAATCCTTGCATGTGAAATACTACACAAATAAATAACATAGCCCGAACTTGCCACCCTGTATAGTTTGCCTCATAATCGCCATAGGGTGTTGAAAGTCATCAATTTTTCACAGAAGAAGGGCTAACATTCTTCGTGTCCCATATATTTGTCAGCTATTCGCGCCGAAATCTTACGTTTGTAACGCAGTTGGTGAAGGACTTGCAGCAGGCGGGTTTGGCTGTCTGGTTTGACCAGATCAGCATTCAACCCGGTGATATTTGGGAAGCGGCGATTGAGAAGGGCCTCAAAGAAGCGATTGCGGTAGTCGTAGTTATATCACCCGACTCGATGGCATCGGAGTATGTACGGAAAGAGGTGAATTTTGCACAGGAATCAGACCAACTAATCCTGCCCGTTTTGTATCAGCCTGCCCAATTGTTTCTCAATTTGCAGACGATCCAATGGGTGGATTTGAGTAGCGAGACGGTGTATCCCATCAATTTGCAGAAGCTGATTGCGGTGTTGCAGCGGGAGCCGGGGTTATCGGGCAATCCAACAACGCCACCGGAGGAAACTGTCGCCGTAGATGATACGCGAAAACTGAGTCCTACCTTGTTACAGCGTTACCTCCATGTTGTTACCTTTATTGCTGAACAGACTGCTGGATATATGGCATGGCGGCGATTGGCAGGGAGTATCAGCACAGCCAGCCAACTCCATAGAGGGGCACAGGCGCTGGCTCTCACCCGATTGAATCCACCGACAGGTGACCGCCTTGCTGTTTTTCTGGTAACGAGTCCCTCCGCACAAATTTTGCACCTGATTTGCCGTATCGAAAAAGACGTATTTTTTGTAGAGGATGAGCAAGGGCAGGATGCGGAACTTTCAATTGAGGATTTGGCACGTACTTTGCGGAGTGGTTCTGTGAAAGCGTTGGTTATACAAGGGTATGTCTCGATGGCAGGGATGCAAAAACTGCTGGAACAATCCTCGGTGCAAGCTGTCCTTACCATCGGGGCATCGGAGGTCGCACAGCAGTTGTTTGGTGAACATTTTTATGCGACCCTTGCCATCGGCAAAACAGTGCAAGAAGCATATCAAACCGCTTTGGATCGGATTGGGCCTGACGATACACACGATTTTCAACTGGTCGCCAAACATGATGCAGTGGTGTTGGACTATCCATCCGTCGAAAAGCGTGCTGTGCAGCCAATTATTGACCCCGGTTTGCCGCCGCTGCGCAATGTACCCATCAATCCCGATTTTGTGGGGCAGGGGCAGCCGCTGTTGGAATTGGGCGAAAAACTTAATGACAGCCGACAGCTTATGATTTATGGCCTAAGCGGGATAGGCAAAAGCTGGCTGGCGAGTGAGTTTATCTCCCGCTATGGCTGGCGCTTTTCCGATGGTATTGTTTGGGTGCAGGTGTCGGAACAAACCCGCGCAGAGGATATTTTTAACCAACTGCGGTTGCTGTTGGAGTTGCCCCTGAGTACCCCATTGGCAGATTTGGAAAATGTACTGCGTCAGCGCCGTGTGCTATTGGTGCTCGATCAAGCGAATGACTGGGGAATTGGGACAGAATTGACTGAACTGGCCCAATTTGTCAGCCGACTTGATCCACTAGGTGGGACACGGGTGATGTTGACCTCGTGGGAGACCATTACAGGTTTGTCGGACGTGAGCGGGGCACGCGATTTGACATTGGTCGAAATGCAGCCGGCTGACGCGGAAGCATTGATTCAAAAGCTAATCGTTGACCATGACCTCGCCGCTGAATTTGCAGATGAACAGGTGCGGCGTCAATTTATTGAAAAAACGGCATTCACTCCTTGGTTAATTAAAGAGGCGATGCGTTCGGCACGTCTGGACGGAGTAGAAGCAGCATTGGAAGATTTGGAGACCCTTACGGCGGATACCACACGCTTATTTGAGCGTCATGTCGGGGTGCAGTATCAAAAATTACCTGCTCCGACCCAAGCCTTTTTGCGCCAACTACAAGGGCTGTCTGATGGCTTTGACCGCCAACTGGTACAGGCGATTGATTCCCAAAGCCGCGAACATTTGCGACAATTAATCCAGCGCCAGTTGCTGCGCCGTGAGGATCGGTTGTATACCATCCCGCCAACAGTGCGGCTTTATCTACGACAACGGTATCCGTTAAGTGAAGCCGAGCAAGACACGATTGACCAACAAGTTATCCGCTATTGGGTGCAGGCCGGAGGAGCAAGCTAGGCATGGGAACGACTACTAATCCATCTGCACTGACACGCGAACAACAGGCGACCCTCAATAATCTACGCGGTATTTTGGGTCGCCAACTACGGCCTGCCAGCAAGACTGACCCGACGCTGTTGGCGGAGTTGATTCTGCAAAATGCGGTACTAATGCGCGAAAACGGTCTTGCCAATGAATTGTTAGATTATCTTCAGCGGGTACGTGAAAAGCTAGATGCTGAAAATCCACTCTACGCCCGATTGGGTATCGAGATCGCCGTGACGTTAGATGCCATTGATGGACGGCAGCCGGAGGCGGGGGAGCTTTTCCAAACCACATTGGCTTGGTATCAGGCTCATCCTATATCATTGGCAGAGGGGCAGGCCCACATCGCCTATGGCCGATTTTTGATTCATCGCAGCCGACTCCAAGAGGCAATGGCGCAGTATCAGCAGGCGCTGGAATTATTGCAAGATCATCCTGTAGAAGCCGCCATCGCCCAAAGCGAAATGGGTAGGGTGTTGGTAGGGCAGGGCAAATTTAGTGAGGCGGTCAGTCGCTTTGAGAAAGCCTATGCCCTATCCAGTGGCGATGGCAAATCCACCGTGCGCCTGTTAAATGATTTTGTGGCGGCACTAATTGAGTTAGGTGAGATGGAGCGGGCCGAAAAATTGCTCATTGAAGGGATAGAGACCTCCACTCAGCAGGGTTTATGGCTGGTGCGGGCCAATCTGCGCCGCCAAATGGCCTATATTTATCACCTACGAGCCGAGAAGTCGGGTGATGTGGCATCGGCGCAACCTTATCTGGACGAAGCCGAACGCCTACTTCAGCAGGTGGTAGCCGAAATGCTGCCGCTGCAAAACACACTGGATTTGGCGGTGGTGTATCATGACTTGGGACGTATTGAAACCCAACAACGCCAATTTACGGAAGCCGAAGCTCACCTGCGTTTGAGCCTTGAATTATTCCAGCGATTGGGTAATTTGCGGAACGAAGCGGTGGCTGAAATCACACTGGGCACACTGGTAGTATTAAAAAATGGGGATATTGCGGCGGGGAATGAGCATCTCCATCGGTCACTTCAATTGGCAGATAAGGTGGGGGATGGGTTTACCCTGCGCCAAGCGGCTGAAACCTTGACCCGCCTGCATCAGCTTCAGGCGAATCGGGCCAAAACACAACCCCGCGAAATTCGTATACAGGTTATTGACCAGCTTTCATTTAGTCGAGCAAAACTGGTTGAGTATGGATTGCCAGAGGCCGCCCAAGTGATGGCGAGTATGATGACGGAACTTGAGGCGTTATAGTTGGTAAAGCGAGAACAATGACGACTGATTTAGATTTTCCATTTGACAATGAGACGGTGTATTGCGAGAACCATCCTGATCGAGCGGCGATAGAGCACTGCGAAGTCTGCCAGAAGGCTCTGTGTGGCTACTGCCTCTATTACACGGTAGATGGGCAGCGGCTTTGTAAAGAACATGCCATGCAAGCCGAGGCCCAAGGGGTGCAAGTCATTTCGCCTGCTATCTATGCCGCAGGTATTATTCCAGCGCAGGCCCGTGCTACCGAATCGGCGGAAAAGGTCGAGGGGGAAGTACGTAAAGCAAAAGGGGCGATTGCTGGCAAAAAGGTGATGTATCAGGCCAACAATAACGACGTGATGGCGTTTGTTGCCTTACTGGTCTCAGTCATCACTGTGCCAAGCCTTTGCTGTATGGGGGGGGCGTGTTTGCCATTGGTCGGGTTTTTGCTGTCCGTGTTGGCACTGGTGAATGCCAAAGATGCGGTAGATACTAAACGTACCCGACAGCAGGCGTTTATCGGGTTAGGCGTATCTGGGGTGTTTGGGTTAGGCATTGCGGCCTGTATTGCGTTTTATGCGGTGGCGATGGCAGGGGCTTTTCAGTCGAACTCGTCGTTCAACTATTACTTCCCGACCTCCAACCCGACCTACTATTATTATCTGACGCCAAGCGTTCAACCCATCGCAACTTCAACACCGCGCTCAACGGCTACACCATCACCGAGCGCGACCTCACGGGTGCAAACGAATCCCACCAAAGCGGCATCCCCTCAACCTAAACTCAGCGATGAGGAGGTCGAATGGTGGGAGGCCCTTAGCCAAATATTCGATACGTCAGCACCAGTGGGATTTGAGTGAAATCAGGATGGTCGGGCTGGGCATCGGTACGGAGCAGACGTCTGCCGTCCGGGTAATGATATACACCGATGCGTAGACTTAGACCCCCTTGATCCAAAACACTGGTATCGGTCAGCGGAATGATATGTTCATCACGGATGATGTCACCAGAGCGCCACCACGACATACGGAACTGATCGTTTTGCGGTTGGCTGTCGTGCTGTGAAATTTGTGTACCATCCGCCCCGACTAGATGCACAAAAACATGATAATCGGCGTTGGGTTGTGCGTGAGCTTGCCACCAGAGGGTCACTTTTAGGCCTGCGGGGGTCTTTTCGGCGCGATAGCTGATTAATTCTACACCCTCTTGGAAATTAGCCTGAATCGGTAGGGCGTCATCTGGCGCGGCCACCAAAATGGGCCAATTCTGCCACATGGGCCAATAGATAACCATTTCGCCCCCGGCAATCACCGTTGGGCCAGTGATGGCAAATACTGTAAATGGTTGCAGCGCACCGGGCCATGAAGTCAGGCAGGGGTAGAACCATGGAAACACCCCAATAAAGGCGGGGGGGTCTTTGAGCATCAAGCGGGCTAGTTGGAGGTCATGGGGACAGGTTTTGTCCTCGGTGTCGCGGGTGGCATCTATTACTTCTGGCGAAACCAAGCCCTCCAAATCAAGGACGCGGCGGTTGGAAATATGGGCAATCGCGCCAACATCATTAAGGGCGATGATTTGGTCGGGGGCGGTGTGATCTCTAAACCAGAAACCTGCAGCGACGTGCATCTTGCGTAACTGCCCAACATCATTAGCCACTTGATCTGCGTTGTAAAAACCACGTTCCAACACCATACCGGCTACGAGAATGGTCAAAAATGCAGGCAACCCCACTTGGATAAATCTTTGAGGCAGTCGCAACGATTTGAGATGTGCCTGTTGCAAGAACTGGACGATGGCCCAAATACCCAGCGCGGCAGCAAGGGCATGGAAGGGAATGGCAGGCGATACATAACGTCCGTGATTAATCCAATAGCGCTGCGACCCTAGAAACAAGACACCCAAGACGAAGGCAATCGGCCACAAAGGATAGGCCAGCCCAAAGCCATCACGTTTGCGGGCCTGCCAAAATAACCAAAATGTGCCGATCATGGCTAGGCCAACTAGCAGCCAGCCTTGATCTTTAAGGGGTGTCCAGAAAAAATCATGCGGGAGATTGGGCCATTCCTTACCGAGAAAAGATTTGGCGCGAAAGGTGTTGGGTAGGGGGTGTCCATCAATCAAGAGGCAGGCAAGGGGATACGAACCTGCCAGCAAAAGGTACGCTATGATTCCGCGCCATGCTGCTTTGAATTTGAGCAGAATGCCACGCGGGGAGGCTTTTTCGAGCAGCGAGATATAAAAAAATCCATCAAGGCCGATTAGAACGGTGAGCAGATAGGCTTCGGGGCGTCCGAGGGTGGCGAGACCCGCTAAGATACCGGTTGTCCAGCTAAAGGCCCGGCCAAGTCGAATATCGTGTAGATGGCTCCATAGGGTGAGAATACAGAGGGTCGCAAACGCCGTTGTTTCCATCCCCGACAAGCCCATCCACAGATAACGTCCGGTCAGAGCGGTAAATAGGCCTGCGATGATGCCAATCCAAGCGCGGCGGGTCAACCACCAGCCAAAGCCAGTAATTGCCAATACCGAGAGGACATGCCATATCGCACTCAGGGCAATCGCAATATCTACTTGGGTCATCAGGGGTGGGCTGGTGACGGCGTAAATCGCGGCCAGCATCAACACCCACAACGGACTGGTCGCGCCAGCGGTCAAGGTTGTGCCGTTGTAGGATAGGCCATCGCCATTGGAGAGTTTATCGGCAAAGCGGACGTGAATCCATGTATCATCCAACAGCGCACCCACATGCCCATTATTTTGGTCGAGGGTGAGGTGGACGGTGTAGAGCAAATAGGCCAACGCCACCAGCGCAACGGGCATCAAGACCAGTGCGGTGCGGCGCGGATTTTCTTTCATAACATCAAACATAGGGTAGAAGTTTAAGGGTTAAGGGCCTGCCATTCATCACGCAGGATGCCCATGATATGTATATCGAAATACTGTCCATCGCGGAAAGCGGCTTGGCGTTTGACCCCCTCTAGTTGAAAGCCTACTTTTTCATACGATTTGATGGCGCGGGGGTTGGTATTGTAGACATATAACTCAACGCGATGGAGGTTGAGTTCAAGGAAGGCATAACGCAAAATGACACGGGTAGCGTCTGTGCCATAGCCTTGCCCCCAATAATTCGGGTCGCCAATAGCAATACCAAACACCGCCGAGCGATTTTTCCAATCCGGGGCTTTGATCGAGATGCTGCCAATCAACTGATTATGTTCGAGGGCACGAATAGCAAAATCATAATCATCGCTTTTTCTCATACGTTCAAACCACTCGGTTTCGTCTTCCTGTGTCTGGGGGAAA
The DNA here is from genome assembly GCA_021463865.1 of Anaerolineae bacterium. GTDB lineage: Bacteria > Chloroflexota > Anaerolineae > Aggregatilineales > J027 > CFX10. The sequence continues at coordinate 15,122 of JAJTXY010000009.1, read as the reverse complement.
ACAGCATCTGTCCACAGATAACTGAGCAACTCCAAGTTCCCAAACCATCGCCCGAATTGAGGTATATCTTCGCGGGTGATGGCGTTGAGATAGACTTTTTCCCCTTGTAACAACTGATTGCCGAGCATGACAGACCTCTTTCTTGATTAGTCGGCGGCAGTGCTTCCGTCCATCGCGGCTAATGGCATGGATGGATTTTCGGCAGGGTGGGCAGATGGTTTGGCAAGTTTTTCGGATTCCAATACCCGTTCTAGGGCGGCAATGGCGACTTCGATCATCGAGTCATCGGGTTGCCGGGTGGTCAGATGTTGCAGCCAAAGATTGGGGGTAATGACCAATTTCACCAGCGGGTTTTCGGCATGGCGGGCAGTGAAACGCAGGATTTCATAGGACAGACCCGCAATAGCTGGGATGAGCAAAACACGTGAGGCCAAGAGTGCAAAGAAATTGCTGGGGCGTCCGACCAGACCGCCAATAAAAATGCTAAGTACGACGACGGTTAGCAGAAAAGCTGTCCCACAACGCGGGTGTTCAATTGGTTGGGTCTGGACTTCTGGCGGGACTAAATCGCGGCCTGTTTCATACGCATTGATGGTTTTATGTTCCGCGCCATGATAACCAAACAAACGTTTGACATCGGGCATGAAACCAATGACGCCCAAATAGCCGAGGAACAGCGCCAATTTGATGATGCCTTCAATCGTTTCTAAGGCAAAATGATTGTCAATGCCGAACAATTCTTTCGCGCCTGTGGTGGCAGCCGTCGGGAGGACAAAAAATAGACCGATGCCAAGACTGAGGGACACAATAACCAAGCCTGTTGCTGTTTTGCCAGTGATGACTTCTTCCTCTTCGCCAATCGCAACGTTGGCGCTCCAAATAAGGGCTTTTGTGCCAAGCCCCAGCGCATCCCACAGGCCGATCAAACCACGTACAAAGGGGATTTTGCTGATTGGGCCACGATAGAGGGCTGAGTTGAGTTTTTCCTCACGCACGACGATGTTGCCTTCGGGGTCACGCACGGCAATCGCCGCCAGATGGACGCCGCGCATCATCACGCCTTCCATTACCGCCTGTCCTCCATAGTTAAACTTCGGTTTTGTGGGTGCCATTTTTCAATCCTATACTGACTCGGACAATCCAACCACTACTGAGCAACCATATGATTATCACGCTGCTATGAATGACGCGCAGCCAATCGCCGGGTAAACCTGTGGTTTCCAGCCGGAAAATCGCCGGGGTCTCCCATTTACTGAGACTGGCCCGCCGCCATGCCCCCACCAAAGGGGAATGAGCAGGCGAGTAGTGTACCATAGCATAGCGCGTTTCGTCATCGGGATTGTTGTCGCCGAAGACTTTCGCATAATGCGGGGTGACATCGGTGAATGCCCCCAAAATTTGCACGATCACTCCTAATACACACACGACCAGCATTAGGCTTGCCCAATTACGATGGCGGGGAAGCATCCCCAATGGTAAACACCACAGCGGCACCGATGGCACCAAAAAGCGCGGCCCCCAAACCCATCCACCATGCCATGCCCACCATGCCCCGTAGAAAATGAGGGCTGTCGTGACTATGAGGATTAGTGCCCACGCTAGGATGGGGTTTTGGCGGCGGAGTTTGGGCCACAGAAATATGCTTAAAACGAGTGGTGGGCTATAGAGAAAAATGCTTTTGCCGGGGCTGAATAATAAGCCGACTATGCCATCAAGGGGCAGCAAGCGAAAGGATTCGCCTTCATATCCTGTAGTCAGGAGATTATGAAAACGCAGATAATTGTGGAGGGCAAGACCAGCGATGGCGAAGAGTGGGCCGAATCCAAATAGCCCCAAGTGAAACCAACGGCGCGATAAAGGGCTATTTTGCCAAATCAAATAGATAAGGGCGGGTAGATAAATCAGGGTACTGGCGCGGGTCAAGATAGCAAGGCCAATTGCACAGGACGAGAGTAGGATGCTGCGTCTCGAAATTTGGTGGATTAGGGGGGCAACGGCAAGTGTCAGGCAACCAGCAAGTACCGCCTCAGCAAAATAGAGACGGGCATAGGGCCATGCTAAGGTGCAGAATCCGGCAATAAACGTTACAAGTCCGGTACGGGGGAGGGAATAGAGGCGGCTGGCGATATGGAAAATGCTGGCAATGGCGATGCTCATAGCAGCAGCGGGAATTAACTGAACGGCAAGCGCGGCAAGGGCATAACGGTTGGATTGAGTCGCCTTGCCGAGTTCGTCAGCGGCAAATACGACTGGGGCAGACAGTAGGGGTAGGCCGGGATCATATTTGCTGTAGGTGCGTCCATCGTGCCCGACTGTGGTTTGGGGGAGGTCGCTGGGTGGAATGGCAAGGGTATGCTGTAAGGCGATGGAACGGGCGGTTTCATACATCACCTGCCCGTCGCTGCTATAGAAGGGTGTGCCGATGGAAAAAGTGTAGGTCGAAAAGAAGAATAGACCAATGGCAAGCGTGGTGAGAAGCAAGGGACGCTGACTAGAAGTATCCCTTGAAGTATCGAATTTAGTTGAGTTGGAGCGCATTTGTGCCGACAGCCGCCCAAACGTGACGTGGTTCCCCTTCCAAAATCAGAATACGGGGTGAGCCGCCGATAATAACATTGCCGTTTGCATCAGGTACAGCGGGCGGGGTTTCGATCACATGCACATTGATACCCTCTGGGCCAACGCCGATACGTGGGGTAGGTAGGACATTACCGAAGCTATCTAATACAGTTGGCTCGTCCCGGAATTTCGACTCGACCCAAAAATTAACCGCTTGGGTATGGGCTGTCCAAACAACATACAGGGTGCGACCTGCCTGCTGCAAAATCACCAAGCGTCCGTTTTGGCTGCGGCTGGCAGTGGCGGTGAGGGTGGTGTTGAACAGCTCAATAGCAAGGGCGTAGGTATCAAAAGCGGGGCGGCGGGTGTTGTCGGGTCGCAATAATCCATAGGGTAGGGTCGTGCCAGTTGTAAAATTGGAGTCGAAGAGCTTATAAACAGCGATGCGGGACGCGCCTGCACCCAACGCCATTGCTGTGCCTTGAATCATAAAATCGGCCTGCTGCTCTAAAGAGATTTGCAGTGGGGCATCTGGTAGGCCGCCATCGGTATCGGCAGTAGGAACGGCATTCAATTCTGTCACCCAGATGGTTTTGTCCTCGAATCCAGCCTGATCTAACATCGTGCGGACGCTGTTGGTGATGTCGCCCGCACTGTCGGAGGTGACGATGATACCGGGTAGGGGAGTGGGGGAAATCACGATATTGAGCGTCACGCCCTCAAAAAAATCGTTGTTTTCGGCAGCGGAGGGGTCATCTGCCACAATGTCCAAAAACTGCTGCAAAAATAACTCGCGTCCAGCGGCAATATCATTCCACCAGACAAGACCACCTACATAAATACTGACCTTGCTATTGACCGATTTGATGGTCTGATTGGCGATTTTCAGTAGGCGATAATAATCTTGGGCTGAGCCTGCGAGAGTGGCAGGCTGACCGGGGTCATCGGTACGAATATCGGGTTTATCCCAAATAATCCAGCGACGGATATTGGTAGTCATGCGTTGGGCCATCAATTCGCGCAAAAATATAGCCCATAGATTATTTGGGCTATCAATAGGTTCGTATAGTCCAGAAGGGACACCATTGGTTTGTCCATTGGCACTGGCCCAGACGGGTGTCCCAATAATAACCCCTACCACCTCACGACCTGAGGACACCGCTTTCGCAATCCACTCCTCACGCATGACACTTGGCTCAAAAGTGCCCGGCCCCTGTGGTTGCAGCTTTGCCCAGTCAAAGGTAATACGCTCCCACGAGACACCTAGTTCTTGCGCGTCATCAGGCCGCCAATAACCATCTACTACCCCAAAAACGCGAATGGGGTCTTCTGGCTCTTGCGCAAGTGATGGGGTGTTCAATAGACTCAAAACCACAACGAGCAGCAAGCAAAGAAGGGATGGTCTTTTCATTTTCCGCGCTCCGAAGGGTGAATATCTAACACTTGCATTTGCAGGGTAAGACGCTCATTCCACTCGTTGACTTGTAGGTGATAGGCTACGTCAATTACAGGAGGCAAATCGCTAAACCAATGACCCTGCCCAAAGGCGATTGCATCCATGCCAAATGGCCCGTCACCCACACGCAATTTTAGATGATTATTCTCCTTGCCGACGAGCCGCGCTTCTCGCACGCGCAGCCTACGGGTAACAAACACGGGTTCCGGGTTTTCAGTCCCTGTCGGCTCTAAGGCTTGAAGTTGGCTCACCAAATCCATTGTGAGACTCGACATTGGGACATCGGCATCCACAATCAGTGTAGGCCGAGAATCGTGCTGTGAGAGTTCTGTCTTGGCGATTTCGGCTAGGCGCTGTTGCAGCACGGGGATGTTTTCATTTTGGACGGTGAAACCTGCTGCTTGGGCGTGTCCCCCATGCCGCAACAACAAATCTGCACAGCGATCTAGGGCAGCAGTGATATTAAATTCGGGAATACTGCGGCACGACCCATGTGACTCGGTTTCGCCCATTTCGACGACGACTGAGGGGCGATAAAACTCCTCGGTGAGACGGCCCGCCACCAAGCCGACAATCCCCGGCAAAAATTCGGGGTGAGCGGCGAAAATAAGGGGGGGCGTGTCGCCATTGCCGTTGTTGGTGGTCAGGGCCATTTCACGGGCCAGTTCATAGGCGGCAAGGGTATATTCTTGGCGGCGAGTGTTGAGACTTTGCAGCTCTTTTGCCAACTCGGTTGCTTCTTGCCAATCCTCGGTGACCAGCAGTTTATAGGCAGTGGTAGCGCTTTGCAGGCGTCCGGCGGCGTTTAGGCGTGGGCCGATAATAAACCCGATAGTCGTAGTAGTGACGTTTTCGGGTGAGACCCCCGCTTCTTCCAATAATTTATACAGGCCGGGGCGGCGGGCTTTGGAAAGTTCATGCAGGCCCAACTGAACTAATTTGCGATTTTCGGCGCGGGCCAATGGTGCAAGGTCAGCAACCGTGCCAACCGCCACCAAATCCAACAAATCGCGCTGCGAAATAGGAGGTGGGGTGCGATCTTGTTCAGAAAAAACTTTCAGTAGAGCGGAGGCCAATTTAAAGGCTATGCCGACCCCAGCCAGCATGTCTTCGGGGTAGGGGCAGTTGGTTTGTTTGGGATTCAAGACGGCATAGGCGGGTGGGATAATTTCACCAATGGAGTGGTGGTCGGTCACAATGATGTCAAGCCCAGCCTCGCGGCCTGCTTGGACTTCTTCAACGGAGCGGATGCCGCAGTCTACCGTTACGACCAATTTTGTGCCGCGTCGGGCGAGTTCGAGCAGGGCTGGGGTATTGAGGCCGTAGCCTTCATCAATGCGATTGGGGATGTAATGTTCAACTACGCCTCCTAAGGCGCGAATGGTCGTGACCAAGACGGCGGTGCTGGTGACGCCATCCGCATCAAAGTCGCCATAGACGACGATTTTCTCTTTGCGTTTAATGGCTTGACGAATACGACCAACCGCCTTGCCCATCCCCAACATTTGCATGGGGTCGTGGAGCTGCAAATCACCCATTAGAAAACTACGGGCTGCTTGAGGGGTGGTAAGGCCGCGATTATAGAGCACCTGCGCTAAGACTGGCCCTAGATCACTTAGAGCATTAATAAAATGGACGGGGGCGGCGGGCGCAAATTGCCAGCGTTTTGGCTGGTGACTCACAGATACCTCTATTTTTTAGCGCGGTCTGAATGACTCCAATTTTTAAATAGCACACTTAACTATTGGGTTGGTTGTGGTGGTTCGATCCACCCACGCGATTCGGCAAAATTGGTTAAGACGGGAATACGTGGACGCTTGCCGCTATAGGCTTGAAAACCCAAGAACCACGAATAGAGCCAGAGCAGGGGGGACAGTGGGAATAGGATAATCATGATGACCCATAACATGCGGGCGTTGATCATGTTATGACGTGTAAAGGAGGTGTCCCAGTCCTGCACCATGCCGCCGAAAAAGGCTATCAGGGGAACGGGATAGAATAGGGCGCTGACGGCAAAATCTGTAGTGGTGCGCCGATCCGCTTGACGTTTATATTCGCGGCGGGGCATGGGGGCGACCCCCAGACCACGCATCTGCCCACCGATGGATTTCGCTTGCCGATTGGCATTATAGAGCGGGTTGAGGGCTTGATTTTTGGCCTGTCGCGCTTCCCGTCCGGGGGTATTGATAAGTTGGCGGCCTTTGCTTTTGGCCTGTCCCAATTCACGCTTCGGCATATTTTGAATATCTTGAGCTTTGCGTTGAGAGTTTCTTAAATCACGCAGCGGGTCTGGCATAATCCTATGCTCCATGCAATCATAGTTGATGTGAACACTTTGATTATAACAGCTTTACGAGGTAATCAGCTAAATGACCCGACGAGTTGTTTTTATGGGAACACCGGAATTCGCTGTTCCATCATTACGAGCCTTGATAGATGCTCCCGATTTTAAGGTGGTGGGGGTGGTGACACAGCCAGACCGTCCCGCCGGACGTGGCAAACAACTTCAGCAAAGCCCGGTCAAACAATTGGCACTGCAACATGGCATAGAAGTGTTTCAGCCCGAAAAATTGCGTGGGACGGAAGTCATGGTAAAACTGCGATCATGGTATCCGCATCTGCATGTGGTTGCTGCGTATGGGCAAATTTTGAAACAGACCGTTCTGGATTTGCCGGAATTTGGCAGTATCAATGTTCATGCCTCCCTGCTTCCTCGCTGGCGTGGGGCAGCCCCCATCCAAGCGGCAATTTTGGCGGGCGATCCCGTGACAGGCATCACGATTATGCAAATGGATGCCGGACTGGATACAGGCCCGATGTTGAGCCAAGCGCAGGTCGAAATCTTGCCCTATGATACGGGGGAAACTCTGCACAATAAGTTGGCAGCGGTGGGTGGGCCTCTGCTGGTCAACACCCTGCGCGGATTTTTGAGCCATGACATTTTGCCCCAACAGCAAGATGATGCACTTTCGACCTATGCGCCGCGTATCAACAAAGAGGATGGCAAAATCAATTGGGCCGATTCTGCTGCTGCGATTGATCGGCGGGTACGGGCATTTAACCCTTGGCCGGGTACGTTTACTATTCTCAATGGGCAGACCTTAAAATTACATCTGGGGGTTCCACTGGCTGGAAATCCGTATCAATTAAAGGTAGGCCAAATTTCGATTCATGATTCGGATGCGCCACTGGTGATTGGAACGGGGGAGGGCCGCTATGCCCCTTCTCGCCTGCAATTGGAAGGGCGCAAGGCAATGGGGGTGTTGGATTTTCTCAACGGTGTACCCGATATTGATGGGGTGATTTTGGAATAGAAATTGAGGGGAGGAATAATAAAATCCTCCCCAATGTGTTTATTCGGTAAAGAGGGCTTCTATTTTTTCCACAACATCGGTATTCAATCTAATATCAACCGACTTAATTGTTTCTTCGAGTTGTTCAACCCTAGTTGCCCCAGTGATAGCACTTGTTACGGCAGGGTCTCGCAGTGTCCATGCAATGGCAAGTTGGGAACGGGTTACATTTAACTCATCGGCAATCGTCTTAAATTCTTTGACTCGTGCCACGATATCCTGACCGCTGTCCAGCCAGCGATTGCGCAGCCACTCCAATTGACCCAGACGGCTGTCAGCAGGTACACCGTTGTCATATTTGCCGGTCAGCAAGCCGCTTGCCAATGGTGACCAGACGACCAGACCCGCACCATTTTTCTTGGCGACAGGCAGCACATCGTCTTCAAATTTCTCCCGCACCAAGATGCTGTATTGGGGCTGCTCGACCTGCGGCTTATAGAGATTGTATTTTTCACAGAGATCAAAGGCGGCTTGGATTTGTGCCCCTGTCCATTCACTCGTCCCCCAATAGAGGATTTTGCCTTGATGAATGAGGTCGTCCATTGCGCGGATGGTTTCTTCGAGCGGGGTATCGTCGTCGTAGCGATGGCAGAAATAGAGGTCGAGATAATCGGTGCCGATGCGCTGGAGTGATTTATGCACACTTTCCATAATGTGCTTGCGCGACAATCCTCGGTCATTGACATCATCGCTCATCGGCCAGAAAAGTTTGGAGGAGATGACGAGAGTATGACGTGGAAACTTCGCCAATACTTTACCCATCATCCGTTCGGATTCGCCCATCGCATAAACGTCGGCAATGTCAAAAAAGTTGATGCCCGCTGCATAGGCCCGTTCGATAATTTTGGTGGTGATGTCTTGGTCTTTGACCAACTCCCCAAAGGTTGTCCACCCACCGAGACTGAGTGCGCTAATTTTTAATCCGGAGTTACCTAGACGCCGATATTGCATGAACAATGCTCCCTTATCAAGAAATTAGTGCCAAAAAGCCCAGTATAACATACAGACATTCGCAACTTCACGGGTGTTGTGGCAAAATGGAACTGTCTGCTATTCATCTGAAAATTACACGGGATTTTGACTACCGGAGGGTAAACCCTTGGCTTTACACGACCCATTTAAACCTGAAGAATATTTGGTCGCGGCGGTTGGCGGTTTGGGCTTGACTGCGGCGATGGTTGGTGCGGCGATGTCGGTAATGGATGTTCGGCCTGATGACGCACGTATCGCGGTGTATGCTGGATTGGTCATCATCGCGGGGGCGGTGGCCTTGTGGCTGGTACTGCTTAAGCCGTGGCTCCAATTTGATGATTTAAAGACTCCCCACTATACCGGACATCATCATGATCACGATGAGGAGCATCATGAGGAACACCATGAAGAAGGGCTGGGGGAGGGCTTGGCGACGGCATCACCTGCTGAAGTCACAATTGGCGTGGCTCAGGCGGCTCAAGTTGCCCATGATACCCACAAAGCACCTCCGGTAGCCCCTCAACCGAAAGGGCCAGTTGCGGATGACCTGACGATTATTGAAGGCATTGGTCCCAAGATTGCCGCTGCTTTGAGCGTTGCGGGGATCACAAGTTTTGCACAGGTCGCCGCCAAAACACCCGCCGAATTAGCCGACGCTGTTAAAGCCCAAAATATTGATCTGGTGGGGGACGCGAAGACATGGCCGCGTCAGGCAAAATTGGCTGCTGCGGGTGATGCGAATGGTCTTGAGGATTTGAAACGCCGTGTCAAAGAAGGCAAAGGGTACGATGATTTGACTCTCTTGGAGGGGATTGGCCCGAAACTTCAACAACTGCTGCGGGATAATGGGATTATCTCATTTGCTGATTTGGCAGAGGCTGATATTGAGCATCTGCGCCACCTCGTCCGTGCCGCCAAACTCCCCACCATGCCCGATACATGGCCCAAACAAGCTACTTTTCTGGCGAAGGGTGACTTAAACGGTTTTGAGCAATACAAGAAACAGCTTAAGGGTGGACGCGAGGTATCATCCGACTAAAAGCAGAGCAGGGGGCACTCCACCCCCTGTTTTTATTTTTGTGGACGTAGATAGACAAACCAATAGATGATGGCAACCATAACCGACCCGCCGATGATATTGCCAATGGTCACAGGCAGCAGGTTATCCATTAGAAATGATTGAACCGTTAAATCTGGCACATTAAGACCGTGAGTCGTCACAAAATCACCATCGAACTGTTTGATGAGCAAGGCAAAGGGAATGTAATACATATTGGCGATGCTGTGTTCAAACCCGGCACTGACAAAAGCGGTGATGGGAAAGATAATCGCCATAATTTTGTCGGTAGTGCTGCGTGCTCCATAGGTCAGCCAGACGGCCACACACACCAGCGCGTTACACATCATGCCGAGCGCAACGGCCTGTATAAACTCCAAATGGACTTTATCATTGGCAATGTTGAGGGCGGCTTTGCCAACTACGCCATCACCTGCCACATATTGTTTGGTCAGGTACATCAGTCCGGCGGTCAGGATTGCCCCGACAAGATTGCCAGCATAAACCAACACCCAATTTCGAATCAGTGACTTAGTGCTGACCTTGCGACTGGCCCATGCCATCACGATCAGATTATTGCCCGTAAAAAGCTCACCCCCTGCGACGACGATCAAAATCAGGCCTAAAGAGAATACCACCCCTGCTAGTAAACGGGTTACGCCGTAGGGCAAAATTCCGGCGGTACCACTCACAGTCGTTGTAGCAAACACCGCACCTACCGCTACGAATCCTCCAGCCAGCAGTGCAAGCGTAAAGACGGAGGCGGCATCCATCCCCGCTTTTTTGATCCCCACTTGCTCGGCTCGTTTGGCAATATCAGGAGGGAGTAGCGCGTCAATTCCGTTTGATTCGTTCATAGTCTCCTAAACCCTAGCGGAACAAAAAAGGGCAGATGGTCAGCACCTGCCCTTGAAAAATTTTCAATTTACTCACCATCGCGCCGGTGACTACATCATGGATTCCACGTCGGCGCGTTCTTCTAGCAGTTCCTTCTCAGTCGCTTTGATCTTCTCACGGGCATAGGCGCTCAGTTCCAAACCCGCGACAATCTCATAGCTGCCATTGCCTTTGACGCGCAGAGGGAAGGAGAAAATCAGCCCTTCGGCAACGCCATAGGGATTGCCATCGGACGGAATAGCGATGCTTGTCCAATCACCTGCCGGGGTGGGATTTAGCAGACTGCGGACAGTATCAATCGCGGCATTGGCAGCACTGGCAGCAGAACTCTTGCCGCGTGCTTCAATGATGGCTTTGCCGCGCTGCTGCACAGTCTTCATAAAGTCCCCTTCAAACCATGCTCGGTCAGTAATTGCCTGAGGAGCGGGTTTACCCTTTACCAGTGCATGTTCAAAATTGGGGAACTGGGTGGCGCTGTGGTTGCCCCACACGGCCAGATTGGTTACATCACCGACCAACACGCCAGCTTTTTTGGCAATTTGCATCTTGGCGCGGTTTTCATCGAGGCGCGTCATCGCAAACCAACGATTGTGGGGAATGTCGGGGGCGTTCTTCATCCCGACAAGCGCGTTGGTATTGCAGGGATTCCCGACGACCAGAATCCGTACATCACTGGCGGCATGGTCATTCAAAGCACGACCCTGACCGACAAAAATCTTCCCATTGTCCGACAGCAGTTCTTTACGTTCCATGCCCGCAGTACGGGGTTTGCTGCCGACCAAGAGTGCCCAGTTAGTATCCTTAAACGCGACGTTGGGGTCGTCGGTTGGGATAATGTCGTGTAGTAGGGGGAAAGCGCAGTCTTCGAGTTCCATTACCACACCACGCAGGCCATCCATCGCTTGGGGGACTTCCAAAATCTGCAAAATGACAGGTTGGTCTGGGCCAAAGGTTTCACCATTAGCCAGACGGAACAGCAGGCTGTAGCCAATTTGACCAGCCCCGCCTGTCACCGTTACACGGATTGGGGATTTCACGGCAAATGCTCCTTGAGTTTATTGCATGTCGTTGCACATAATTTTACCAGTCTACCGCGTTCCTTTTCGAAACAATAGGCCGTTCTACTTTAAATCTCTTGCAAATTTACACGCCAGATTTGAAGGTGGCAATGACTTCCCATTCATCAATGGGCGTCTCCTCCGATTCGCGCTCCTCGATTTCTTCTTCATCCAGCACCGGGGCACGCAGTAATTCAATCGCTTCAACTGTCCACGTCTGCTCCTCAAAATTACGCTGCAAAAAGCCGACTAGGGGCGGCAGGCGGTCAGGCGGGATGGCGGCTTTGATGGGGATGACGGCGCGAAAAGTGACAGGGGCGTCGGGTTCGGGCTGAATACTGGCGGCTAATTGAGTGGTGAGCGCGTTTTGGGCGGCATGAAGGGCCTCATTATTTTCCAACCGCCACCCGACGATATAGGTTTGCGCTCCGACGACTTCACTATAAACGCGCTCAAGACCCGTCTTGATAGGTAGAAATTGGGTGGCCCATTGGTCTAATATGCTGGCGATGGTGTGTGGTTGGTCGGTGCGAAAGGGAGCTTGCCATTGGAAGAGGCCACTATCGGGCAATCCCATGTCTACGGCTTTAAGGGCGGCGCTAATCATGGCGTCAATTTCTGATGACAAGGTGGCCGCGATGCGATACCGATATACTGGCGGCGTTTCTTCGACAACTTCTGGTGTTGCAGAATCAGCAGCAGGCGAACTTGTAACACCTCCTTCCTGAAGTAAGTCGGGCACACCATCCAAGCTTTCACGCGGATTCGCATCCGGCTTCGGTAGGGTCAACTTCTCACTTGAGTCACGGGTATCCTCGATTGCTGGCAAATTGTCATTTGTTGAGGTTTGCGGCACGATTTTTTCGAGCGTATCGAGTAGTTCGGCTGTCCCTGCGCTGACCGGTTTGGTTTCGCCTTCGAGTTCATCATCTAGGCTGTCAAGGAGGGCTTGGGTCTTGCGGTCTATTACTACCTCTTGCTGGCTGTCTAGCAGGCTGTCGGAAACCTCATCACTCGTATGATCGGTAGCGATAGGGCGAGGTTCATCACTTTGGATCAGCGGCAGTTGGTTATCTTCTTGGCCTGTTTTGCGACGGTCATTATCAGGACGAGGCATGTTGTCTTCTTGCATGGCGAACTCTCCAATGCTCAATTACTTAATTTTCGGCAAATGCGGCAAAAGAAACGAGTTCGATGTTGAGGCGCTCAATGATCTCACGGGTGGCTGGATGGGTCAAAGCGTTGAGTTCACGCTGTTTTTGTTCACCATTGGGGATGAGCGGGTCATCTTGGCGTCCGGGGTGGCACATAATTTCAACGGGGCGCTTGGTAAAAACGGTATCTGTAAGGATGTTGAGCAGATCCCCCAATGTGTTGTTCGGCGCGGCATAGCGACTTTCAAAGGTGGCCGGATAGCGAGGGGCCGGACTGTGGGCATAGGCCGCTTGAAGCTGCTGTTTGAGACCGAGGATAAATTCAGTTGGCATGAAGGGCATAAAAAATTGTAAGCCTACGATGAGTTCCTCGTCGGAAACGTTCAGGTTGCTTTCACGCAGGGGCAGACGATATTCGTCGGCGAGGGCGAGGGTGGCTTCGAGGGCGAGTGGATGAATAAAGGCCATGTGGTAATGGGAATCAAGATGGGTTGGCGGGCGTCCGGTAATCGAGATCAATCGTTCCAATTGGGCCGCGATTTCTTGGTACAGTTCGTCGCCATCAAATTTACTGGCTGCCGCGATCAATTTGTCCGGCAAAAAGAACTGCCCATTCTCATCAACGAGGGACGGAATTGCACTAGGGGGTAGAATGGGATCCCCGTGTGTCAGGTTGATATGCAGGCCGATGCCCAAATTTGGGGCTTGCTGCATGGCTTGTTGAAGACCTTCTTCAGCGTAAGGCATGTTAATCATCACAGTGGTCGAGGTCACAATCCCCTTTTGATGAGCCTCAATAATGGCTGAATTGATGCTGGGGGTATACCCAAAATCATCCGCATTAACAATTAGGGTTGGCATTCCATCCTCAATCTTGGTTCTTGCCCGCGTGGATTTTCTGTTAAATTTTGGTCAGAGTCTTTGTAAAAATCTAAACTTGCTGTCTATAATCACTACCAACTTATTGAGCATATCCAATTTGGAGGGCGTTTAGCAACCACCAAATAAACGGAAACAACCTCTGAGCGTTGGAATGGGTAATACATTTAGAATTGAATGGTTTTTTCAGAAGCACGGGAGCCTCTATGGTAGCTACACAGCCAATTTATGATAAAGAGCCGACGCCGGAGTTTAATGAACGGTGTTTAGCCATTCTGCAACAGTGGCAAGCCGGGACGCTTCCCTTTCAAGAGGCCTCACACCAACTGCACGAGATGGCAGAAGCGACGGGCGAACATCTGGCAAATCTCGGACGAGTGGAAATTCTGCTTGGGGTGATGCAGGGGTATCGTGGTAACCTCAACGTTTGTATTCAGCATTTTGAAAAAGCCCGTGACCTGTTTGCCGAGGTTGGCAATGATCTGCGCGTTGTGAAATGCGACCTTAACTTAGGCGAGACCTATCGGCAAAAAGGCGATTTTGGTAAGGCGCGAGAGTTGTTTCAAGGGGTCTATGAAACCGCAACCCAGCTAGGTGATATTCAACTCCAAGCAATGGCTTTGGGTAATGCGGGCCAAATGCTGTTGAGTATGAAACAGGTAGATGATGCCGAAGCCACGCTGAAAAACGCGATTGCTCTAGCAGCGCAGTGGCCTTCAGAATTTGCGAAAAGCCAAGCCGGATTTTTGTGTGAAGTCCATCATGCACTGGCCGTCGTTTATCTTTCGGCTAAACGGATGGAGCAGGCGTTGGAACAGGCCCAAAAATCACTGCATTATGCGCGGATTAGCCAGCAACCGCTGAGTATCGGGTTCGCCAATCGTACAATGGGCGAAGTGATGGCGGGTTTTGATGTGATCCCTGCGGAACTACTGAATGAAGGTTTTTCGGTTGACCCCGGTGATTATTTCCGCGCCGCATTGGAAGCCTTTTCCGAAATTGATGCTCAAGGTGAACGTGCCCGCACCATGCACGCCCACGCCAAATCACTCGCCAAGCAAGGACGGCGGATGGCAGCGGCCCGCATGTTGCAACAGGCCATGTTGACGTTTGCAGAATTGGGTATGGTGGATGACTCAGCAAAGGCGGCTGAATCACAGGCCGCGATTTTTTAAGCAGAGATGAGGCGAGAACACAAAGCCCGCTCGCCTCTCTCCATGAACCTCTATCGAGTAACCTGACGGGTGATGACCGCCCCCAAACACATTTCGTCTTCCGTGCCCTCTCCCCAAAAGATATAGCGCAAATTATCGCCCTTTGTATTGTCCCAAACACAGGTAATGCGTACCGTGTCGCCGCTTTTGAGCAACAGGGGTTCTTGCAGAATGTAGCCGCCTTGCCAATGGAAATCCCAGTCGGGGATGTCCAAAATCACCTGCCCATCGGATTCACCGGGGTTGCTTTCAATACGGATACTCTTGCCACGCAGGTGCATATGCGCTAAGACGGAAATCACCTCTAAGTTATAGGGAACAGGATATTCACATGTACTCGTGACATTGGCAGCATCTTGGTAAATATAATCGTCGAGCGAGTGCTGACACATATCCATCAAATCTGTTGGCCTGCGACCAGTTTGCTCAAGCATGAGTCGGCGGGCAGTCGCACGATCACATTCTGGGTTGGTGGCATCGGCGGGGCAGGGGATTTCTACCGGAGCATAGAGGCTGTAAGTGG
>JAJTXY010000008.1 GCA_021463865.1 Anaerolineae bacterium | reverse complement strand
GGCTAAACAGAAAACCCCATCAAATTGCTGCGGGGCTGTACACCACTCTGCTGAAAAGGGTGTGTCAATCCAGTATAACACGGATGTCAGGCAGGTATCCGTGTTTGCATTTTCTTTAGATGGTGAATTTGTTTTTTGACCGACGCTGAATAACCGACTGACCACCTCTCAACCTATGATACTCTATAATGGGAACGGAACTTCCTCTATCATCGTCTTATGCTAGAATTTTTATCGAACGGATATGCGAAAATCGAGGAGACGTTTTATGTCCCGATTGATGCCTACTAAACTATTGCATAGCACTCTTTTAGTCATTCTAATAGCCGCCGTTGCTCCATCACTGGTGATGGCTGCCGCACGTCATCAATCTACCGAATTCGCCGCCACACTGGAAATCTATGCCGAAGGGGTTGAAGTCAGACGCGCCGAAACGGAGCAGTGGATTGCTGTTACAGGGCGGGCGGTGGTGGCCGCTGGTGACAGCATTCGTACCGATGCGACGGGTGAGGCGATGATAATTTGGTTTGATGATGGCACACTAGTCGAACTGCGTCCCAATACTGAGATTGTGATTAACGCCTTTAATGGTGATCCCGACGGGGATCAATTTATCATTGAAACCCAAGTGTTGTTGGGTCAGGTGTTTAATAATGTGGCCCATCTCATCAATCAAGATTCGCGCTATACCGTTGTGACCCCAACCATGCAGGCGGCAGTACGTGGCACGACGTTTGGTATTGACGTGCAGGCCGATGCGCAGTCCACCATCGCGGTAGGAGCTGGCATTGTGGCGGTGTCGCAGGGTGAAGATGAACAACAGGTCGAGGCCGGGTTCTGGTTACGTGCTTCCGTGCCTGTTCAGACCGCCCTTGCGCCTTCTGCTCCAGCGACAGACTCAGAAAGCACCGCTGACAGCCCGCCTGATGATGGTGGCGAGGTGGAATCTTTGGTTGTCGTTGCCCTATCTGATCCACTGCCCTTTAGCGAAGCTGGTGACGATCCGATTCTAAATGATTTGATTGCCGGGGTGGCCCAAACTTGTGCCGGAACAATAGACAGCCCTAGCTCTAGCCCAGTTCGGGTTTATAATTTCCCGGCAGAGTCAGCGGGACTTGTTGGCACAGCGGCACTTGACCAGCCCATCGAGATACTGGCCCAATTAGCCGATGGTAGTTGGGTTGAGGTGGCATGGAATGGCGAAATTGGCTGGCTGCCCAATCAAAATGCGCGATTGGACGAAGCCTGTCGTGCGAATTTGCCGATTGTGACGGGTGAATCTCCGCTGCCGATACCCTTGCGAATGCAATAATTCAAGGATGGGAGGCCGATGGGCGAACAGTATTTTGATTCATATGAAGAAGTCTTGATGCAAGGCAATCACGTGATGGGGGGACTCGGTGGCAAACACCATGAGTTCCCTTGGCTCATCTATGCCTTTCGCCCATCGCCCCATTTCGAGGCTATCCGGCATTGGTTTGATGAACAAAATCGCCTATGGGATGAATTGCAGGGCTTTGAAGAGCAGTTGGATGAAGACCCCGATTTGGTAGAATTGGAAGATATTATTGACTCGCTCGAATCAGAATTGGATACAATTGAGCAGCAAATCGAAGCACTAGACTTGTATATCCGATCTGAACGGACGGGTCATCTTACACCCATTAAAATCATTCATATCCGCAATGGTGCCGCGGAAATTCAACCAAAGCTGGTATAAACCTATATGTCTTCAAATCACTGGTATAAAGACGCAGTTTTTTATGAACTCAATCTTCGGGCTTTTGCGGATGGCAATGGCGACGGACACGGCGATTTTATTGGCCTGATCGAGCGAATGGATTATCTGGTCGAATTAGGTGTTACGGCAATCTGGTTGATGCCGTTTTATCCCTCGCCGCTCAAAGATAACGGCTACGACATCAGCGATTTTTACAACATTGACCCCGCCTATGGCACGCTCGATGATTTCAAACGGGCATTGGCCGAATTTCATAAGCGCGGGATTCGGGTCACGGTAGATTTGGTGGTCAATCACACCTCCGATCAACATCCTTGGTTTATCGAATCACGCTCTTCCAAAGACAATCCCAAACGTGATTGGTATGTCTGGAGCGACACTGACCAAAAATATCAGGGCACACGCATCATTTTCGTGGATACCGAACCCTCCAATTGGACGCTTGACCCCCTCACGGGCGAGTATTTCTGGCATCGCTTCTATAAAGAACAGCCGGATTTGAATTACGATAATCCCGAAGTACAGGCCGAGATGCTCAATATTATGCGCTTCTGGCTCAAGCTGGGCATTGATGGCTTCCGTGTAGATGCCGTACCTTATTTATTTGAGCGCGAAGGCCAAAACGGTGAAAATCTGCCGGAAACCCATGCCTATATTAAACAGATGCGAGCCATGATGGATAGAGAATTTCCCGGCACGATTATGTTAGCTGAAGCGAATCAATGGCCCAAAGATTTAATGCCCTATTTGCAGGGAGGCGAGTTCCATATGGGGTTTCATTTCCCTCTGATGCCACGTTTGTTCATGGCGGTTCGTCAGCACAATCGGCGTGAACTCATCAACATTTTGAATGAAACTCCGATGCTCCCCGAAGATTTGCAATGGTGCATCTTCCTGCGAAATCACGATGAATTAACGCTGGAAATGGTCACTGAAGAGCAACGCCAATGGATGTGGAAAGAATATGCCCCTGACCCACGTATGAAATTGAATTTGGGCATTCGCCGCCGCCTTGCCCCGCTGTTGGATAATGATCGCCGCCGGATTGATTTGTTGAATGCGCTTTTGTTCAGCCTGCCGGGGACGCCGATCCTCTATTATGGGGATGAAATCGGGATGGGCGATGATATTTGGCGTTATGACCGCAACGGCGTGCGTACCCCCCTGCAATGGGATACCAGCAAACATGCCGGATTCTCAACCGCCGATAAGATTGTCGAAGAGGTTATTACAGATGAGGTCTATGGTTTTCATCGGGTGAATGTCGCAGCGGCACGCCAAGATGCAGGGTCGTTGTTTAATGCTATCCGCCATCAAATCAGTGTGCGAAAGCAGCATCAAATTTTTGGCCGGGGCGATTTTCAAATCTTGTATCCTGCCAACGAAGCGATTTTTGCCTTTGAGCGTTTCCTAGAAAAACCGGAACTCGGTGCGACAAGGGTCTTGGTTGTTGCCAATCTTGCCGATTCTGAACAAGAGGTGGTGTTGGATACCAGCGCCTATGGCAATGTCGCCCCAATTGATCTGCTGACCGGACAAGTGTATCCAAATCTCGGTAGTGACACTTACACGTTGCGCCTGCCTGCTTATGGTTATATTTGGCTAGGTGTCTAAACTGTCTAGATCGGACTGGATACTCGGTGGGGTTGGATCACCGACGTAGGTGTTTAGGGCTTCCACAAGCTCATTCATCCCCACTGGCTTGCTTAAAAATAGTGTTGCCCCAGCTTCCATCGCGGTCTGAATATCCTCGTCATTACTCACTTTGGACAGCATAAAAACGGGGAGTTGTTCGCGGGAGAGGTCGCTGCGAATCATACGACAGATGTCTGTACCCGGAAAATCGGGCATATTTAAATCTACAAAAACAGCGTGGGGCAACTGACTGGCGATATTCCGCATAGCATCCCCGGCACTGGAGGCTATGGTCACACTGTAGCCAAGACGATCCAACACCCTATTGAGCGCGTCGGCCATTTCCTCATCAGAATCTACGACCAATATGCGGCGTGGGCCAATTTCCTCAGTCTCTTCTTCTTCCTGCGTCAAGACAGGTGGCACATTGCTTTTGGAGACCTTGACTCCATCGTGAACCGGCTGCATGGTGAAATAGACCTTGAGTTCGGCAAGTCCCACGCTGAGGGTATCGCCATGTCGCAGGCGGTAGGGTTCATGGGCCAAGAGGCGATGTCCATTTAATCGCGTGCCATTGGTACTGCCTAAATCTACGACCAAGAGATGCTGTTCGTTGGCCTGAATTTCGGCATGACGGCGTGACACCCCGCTTTCAATCCCCCGAAATGGCCCAAGATCAACATCTGCTACCATATTTGCGTCGGGGTCGGTGCGACCAATGACAATTTTGCTGGGTACAGCCAATTGAATCGCCAACGCTTGCCCCATAATTTCGAAACGCACCATCCATGGTAGGGCAGGCAAATCTTTGGTATGC
Source organism: Anaerolineae bacterium (assembly GCA_021463865.1). GTDB lineage: Bacteria > Chloroflexota > Anaerolineae > Aggregatilineales > J027 > CFX10. Next base: position 210,257 of record JAJTXY010000008.1, on the reverse strand, counting down.
CCTGTCGCAGGCTGTAAATGCCCGGTTGGAGGACGCTGCCGGGGGGGCAATGGGCGAGTTGTACGGCGACTGTCGTCAGTCATCATCGCTCCTTAACCATCTGAGATCATCCCACCCTTCAAATTATAAGGCCTGATACCAAAAAGGTGTAGTTGAGTTTTGACTGTTTCAAAAAGCTGCAAACACGTATTGAAAGTTGGAGCCTCCGCCGCATTGCGCTATGGGAGCAGTTTTATCTTCATCCGCGCCCGACGGTAATTGATCGTGTTTTGGAACGCTCTGGTGAGGAATTATGGACGTTGTGGCAAGACCTGTGGTATTAACCAAAACCCGCTGTCAGCCGATTAATCTGGATTGTGTGCATTAGATGGAAATGAAACTTGAGGGGTGATCTAGAAACACTCACCCCTCTTTCACACTCTTATTCCCCTATAACCACCTTGATCGCGGATTCGATACTATTCTCAGGTTTGACATTCAACTGCACATCCACAATTTTGCCGTCCGGCCCGATGACCCAATGCGAACGAATCACGCCCATATATTTTTTGCCATACATGGATTTTTCACCCCATGCCCCCCACTGCTCCAAGACCGCATGTTCGGGGTCAGAGACGAGGGTGTACGGCAAATTTTGCTTGGCAATCCATTTTTTCAAGTCGGCAGGTTCGTCAGGACTGATGCCGATGACGGTAGCATTTTTATCTTGAAAACGCGGGAAGGCATCACGCAGACCGCACGCTTGAGTGGTGCAGCCGGGGGTATCCGCTTTGGGGTAGGCAAATAAAATCACCGTCTTGCCGCGAAAATCTGAAAGTTTGGTTTTCTGTCCATCTTGATTCAACAGTTCAAAATCTGGGGCCATCTCCCCAATGTTTGGCATGATCGTTCTCCCTTTTAAGTAAACTCCAACAAACATACCTCTGACACGCAGATGCGCATCGGTCTTACATTTTACCCCTGCAAACTGCCCAACCAAATCAAATTTGCTACTTGCTCTAATTCTCCAGTGTCGAGGCTCATTTTGTAGGTGGTCTGGCTGCTCAAATCCACGACAATCGCGGCGGTATTGCGGTCAATAAAAGCCATTGGTCGCAATCGCTGTTCGGATGAACTGCTAACCACATGCTGTTCCCCCGTCGCAAAATCCGCCATCACCAATGCGAAAGTCGGTGGGTCATCTGGTAATGCCGCCTGTACCCCGCCCATCGCATACAGCAGCATCGAACCCCCCGGACTTAACAAAATATCCCCCGCCTGCGTAAACAATACATCCGGTGCGGCCTCGATACGGCGTTCTCGATTATTTTCCAAGTTGACCAAGCGTAATTCATAGCCGACCCCGCTGGCGGTGCGTTCCAAACGAATCAGGGTGCGACCATCGTCAGCAATGGAGGCCGGGCAAAAGCAATTCGGTTCACCGGGGAGGTGAAAATAGCTCTGGCGTTGCTCAATATAGGCTTCAATCAATTGGTAATCGAGGAATAAATCTTCTGGGCGGCGCGGTTCGGTGGGGTGTTCCAAATCGAAAAATACGCGGCTGCCATCATTCGAGACGGCAACCATTGCCACCCGTGAATAGGAACGCGCATCGGTCAAGGGGATGGTCGGCAGGGCACGCAATTCTGTGCCATCCAAATGCGCGACATACAACGATGCCTGCCAGCCATTCTCAAAATACATCTCAGCCCATGCAATCGTGCGGCCATTTGGGGAGATGACCCATTCAATCCGTAGTAAGGTCTGATCAATACGCTGAGGGATAAAACTGAGGTCGAAGATGCTGCCGTTGGGGGTAATGAGGCGTGGCGTGATGCCCGCTGGATCACGATAAATGACCCCGTTGGCAGTCAGCGTAAATTCCTCTAATAGGTTGAGTTCGGGTGGGAAATTATCAATGGTCGTGATTGCGCTCAATCCGGTGACGGCATTGGCGAAATAGACCGTAACCGACTGCGCCTCACTGTTATAACCCAGAAAAACATCTAATGGTGCTGCTCCCTGTGCGTGAGTAGCGGAGGGGGGGACTTGCCTAATCAACAGCACCAGCATAAACACTAGCAAAATACTTTTCATGCCGTTTTCACCTTGCGGATGAGATCAACAATCTGCGGGAGGGCTTCACCGGAGGGCATCGGTAGCCAATGGGTAGCCCAATGGGTGATGTCGCTTCGCTGCGGATTAATTTCCACCACCGTCGCCCCTGCTTCTACGGCATAGAGCGGGAGTTGTGCTGTTGGATAGACCGCACCTTTGGTGCCAATCACCAGCATCATATCGGCCTGCTGACTTAAAGCTACCGCACGGTAAAGGGCGTCCTGCGGTAGGGCTTCTTCAAACCACACGACATCGGGTCGCAGATAGGCCGTTTTGCAGTGGGGGCAGATGGGTGGGCTGCTTTCTTTATCCCATACCAACTGTGAGACATCGGCATAGGTCGGGTTGCCCTGACAATTGGCGAAACATTTATCCTTGCGAATATCACCGTGCAAACAAATTACATCGGTGCTGCCTGCCATTTGATGAAAACCGTCCACATTTTGAGTGACGATGATGACCTGCGGCAGCAAACCTTCCAACTGCGCGAGGGCATAATGACCGGGGTTGGGTTCACATTTGCCTACCAGTTCACGCCGATATTGATACCAATCCCAGACCAGCTTGGGGTTGGCTTGAAAGGCACGCGGCGTCGCCAATTGGGTCGGGTCATATTTGGCCCATAAACCATCAAGGGCATCCCGAAACGTGGGAATGCCGCTTTCTTTGCTCATGCCCGCCCCGGTCAAAACGACCAATCGCTGCGAACTGCCAATCACTTCGGCGAGTTGTGGAATCGTTGCCTCTGCCATTGCGCCTATAACCTCCGTTTACCGCCATCTGTCCCTAAATTTTTGCGTGCTTGTTGGGCGGCATCCGCTAAATTCTCATCATCTACATACCCCATTGCCGCGTAGAAGGCCGAGTCATAAGCGCGGGTCTTGACCACGACGGGCATGGGCACGGCATGGCCCAACAAAATCGCCTGCTGTTTGGTGTCCAAGCGGGCCAGCACTTCCCGCAGGGCCGATGCGCCGCTAATCCCGGTCAGTACCGCCGCAATGTCGCGCTCGTTATCGAGCAGGGCCGTCACACGAGTCCCGATTTGGCTCATCACCTCTTCGTCAATCCCGCTGGGTCGCTGGTCTACCACCAACAGCGTCACGTTATATTTACGCATTTCGCGCGAGATGATGCCAAAGATTGTTTGGCGGGCGATAGTGGGGTCAAGGAATTTATGCGCTTCCTCAATCGTGATGAGAAGCTGCGGCGGCTTCATCGAATCATCCCCAAGCGCCTTTTCAATGCGCTCGACGTAATATTGGTGGATGCGGCGAGTCAGGTAATTCGCCACCAAGATATAGGCTTCGAGGATGTTGCCGTAGCGCCCAAATTCCAGCACAATGCTTTTGCGCTGTTCAATCAGTTCAACAATTTTACTTACGCTGTCCCCCATTGCCCCATCGGGTTTTAGAAAGGCCCAACGTTCAAAGCGGCGCAAACGGCGTTCTAAGGCTTGAATGGATGCCCCGCTGACACTTGACGTTTCCATGAGTTCTTCCATCGCGTCGGCGTTCAGGCGCAAAAAGGTGGAAATCCACTCCTCGCCAAAGCGTTTGCGGAGCATATAGGCTGCGTCAATCATGGAGTCGGATAAATCGAGTGTGCCCTTGAGCATTTCAATATCTTGCGGCTCAATTTCATCATAGCCTAACGTCACCACATAATCATATTTGGCTTTGCGGCGGCGCGACGATTCTTCATCCAGTGTCAAAATGGCTACTTCGGAGGGGAATAGTTGTTTTAACCCTTTAGCCTTCGGGCCGCGTTCATCGGTCACTTCCCACCCATAGTCGTTGTGCATGTCGAAAATCAGCGAGACCGCCATGCGCCGCTGAATGACGCCGGCCAACAAAATACGGGTAAGGAAACTTTTGCCTGTGCCGCTTTTGCCAAAGACGCCTACTGAACGTTCGACCAACCGCCGCAAGTCCAGATTAATCTGTGTTTCTTCGAGTTCCAACGGCGCACCGACATTAAAATGCGTGGCGTCTTCCTGCCCAAACACGTCATTCACATCTTTGACCGTCGCAATTTCAACTGGCATAAAATGGCTGGGGATCGTTTTGACTGGGCGGGGTTCGCTGGAAAGTTCATCAATCATCAGCATCGGGGCAATGTGCAGCGTGCCAAACGCCGCCGTGCCTGCGTAAATCGCGCTCAAAAACGGGTCTTGCAGATCGGGTGGATTCGCCATCATCGCGGCATTGGTGACATCCAATTGAATATCCGTGACCATGCAGAAAAAGCGTTTCTTCAGACCGCGCACCACAACATAGCGCCCAACCGCTAAATCTTCAATCGAGGTCTCGCGGTCAAGTTTGATTTGCAGCCCTTTGCTCAGTGAGCCGCCAACCACAACCCCCAAGCGTTTGCCGGGGCCATCGGTGATGACTGGTCGTCCACCCGCGTCGCGTGGAAACCAGTCATCCAACTGACTGCGATTATTTTTACTTGCCATAAAGTATCCCTGTGTATTTCAAACATATGTTCTCTGATTATACAAGGTTTTTGAGGGGATGTGAAAATAGATAGGGCTTCAGAGAACCCTATCTATTCATACCCTTTGATTGGGTTATGGCTTAGGCGTGTTGGCGGGCCGAAGCAAGTAATTGGTCAATCACTCGCATATTCTCAACCGCATCTTGGGCAGGGAAGCGCGGCGGACGATTGTTGAGCAGGGCGTCGGCGAAATCTTCCGCCATCAATTGATGATGATCCACCGCCGGGGTTTTAAATTCTTGATAATCTTCACCCTGCCACACCTTGATAGTGTATTCATTGCCGGGGCGCATCGTGAAGGCTTCTTCGACCAAAATCCGACCTATCGAGCCGCGAATTTCATAATAATTTGCCCGATAGCTGCGTAAGCCACAATCGAAATGGCCCAAGACACCGGATGGAAATTGCAGCAGACCCACCAGCGATTCATCTACATCCGATGTTTCGCCAAAATTTGCGAAGGCCTCTATCTGAATGGGTTCTTCACCCGTCAGCAAGCGCATGACATTGACACAGTAACATCCCACATCCATCAACGCTCCGCCCGCCAAGTCTTTACTCAGACGGATGTTGTTTTCTTGGGTAAGGGTGAAGGTAAACGCAGAATTGATTAGATGAATGTCCCCAATTTGGTTGTTCGCCAAAAGTTGGCGCACTTGGTTGGTTTGGGGGTGGAAGCGATACATAAACGCTTCGGCGAAGAGGACGCCCCGTTGGGCAAAAAAATCCACCATTTGTTGGGCTTCAGCGACATCCCGCGCAAGTGGTTTTTCGCAGAGGGTCGGTTTGCCCGCCTCGGCACAGCGAATGCTCCATTCGGCATGTTCGCTGTTGGGCAGGGGATTATAAATCGCGTCCACATTCGGGTCATTCAACAGGGCTTCATAAGAGCCATAGGCCGTGGGGATATTGAGTTCTCCCGCGACGGCCTGTGCTGTTTCAAGATTACGGCTGGCAATGGCAACCACCCGACCATTCGAGGATTGCTGAATGGCCGGAATGACACGCACCCGGCCAATCCGAGCCGTGCTAATGACCCCCCAACGAATGTGGTTAGCCATTGACTGGTTGTGTCCGGTTCAACTGACGGGCCAGCCGTTCGTTACGTTCAAATTCACGGAACGTCATCATCTTTTCGGTTTCTTCATCCCACAGCGCCAAATTCTTGGCAACCAGCTTAACACTGCTCCAGATGGTCAAGGTCACAACTTTATGGAATTCCGGATTCTCGTCGTGGCACTCTTGCAGCAAATAGTTGGGGATGAGTGGGCTAAGGTGGTGAATGTGGTGTAGGCCGATGTTGCCAGTGAACCATTGCAGCACTTTGGGTAGTTTGTAATAGGTGCTGCCTTTTAGGGCGGCGTCTTCATATGTCCAATGCGGGTCTTTTGACCAATAGGCATCTTCAAATTGGTGTTGAACGTAAAACATCCAGACCCCGGCACTTGACGCGAAGAAGATCATCGGCAGGTAGGCCATCAGGAAATTACCAAACCCAAAGATTACTGACATGAGGACAATGAATGTTAAAAATTGCACATCGGTGCGGATGACACTCATCAAACCACGTCGGCTATGTGTGTGTTTGTAGGCAAAGGGGAGACGGAACAACACCACGAACATCAAGGGTGCGCCAATGAGGAACAAGAAAGCCGGGTTACGATAAATCTTGTACCCCAAACGTTTCCATGATGGTAGTGCGCGGTACTCATTGACGGTCATCGTGTAAATATCACCCGTCCCGCGATGGTTGAGGTCACCATTATGGGCGTGGTGGATGGCGTGGTTGGTGCGCCACATATCATACGGGGTTAGGGTCACAACACTACAAATATTGCCAATAATCGTGTTCCATTTTTTGGATTTAAAAAATGACCCATGTCCGGCATCATGCTGAATAATGAAAACCCGCATCATAAATCCCGCCGCCAACAGCGAACAGGGCAGCGACAGCAAAATCGAAACATTCACCAAAATGGCGCTCAAAATCAAAAAGAACCAGAACGGTATATAACTGTTCAGGATTTGGATTATGCTGGTGTTGATAGTAGGCTTTTGATAGGCGGCAACAATCCGTACCCATGCCGGTTTTGCTTTTTTGGCAGTAGTCTCTTGCATTTATGGATCTATCCTTTACTTAAACGATACGGCCTGTGAAATATGTCACATTAGTGTTCAAAGGATTAAACACTCGCCGCGGCAAAAAGTCACGATAATTTTCCGAATTTTGTGAATTTTGTCAAAAATTATTGAATTTATTACCAATCCGACGTTTTACAGATTTTTTGCAAATTCTTGGGCGTATTGGGCTTCATGCCAGTGTATAATGAATCGGTGTGGGTGAATAAAAACTCACTATGCTAAGGAGCTTAATGCGTGTACCCGTATCAAAACGATTCTCCGCAACCCCCGATGGATATGACTCCTATGCCCGCGTTATATGAAGCCCCTCCACAGGAAGGTCGCAGCCTACGTCAGCGTGGTAGCGGTATATTTCGGGAGGTGTTTCAGACGGCCCTCTTGGTAATTATCCTGTATACGGGCCTCAATCTGTTCATTCCGCGATATATCGTTGAAGGCCATAGCATGGAGCCGAGTTTCTTTGACCATGAACGGATCGTGGTATCACGGCTGCATTATATCCTCGGCGACCCCCAGCGCGGCGATGTTGTCGTCCTTGATTTGGATAACCAGATTGATTTGCTGAAGCGCATTGTGGCCCTTCCCGGTGAAACCGTGACGATGGACGAGGGGCAGATTTATATCAATGGGGTCGCGCTGGATGAGCCGTATGTGGCTGAATTATGCCAAACCTATTCCTGCCAAGATCGCCAATGGGTCTTGGGCGACGACGAATATTTCGTCTTGGGTGATAATCGCAATCACAGCCGCGATAGCCACGACTTTGGCCCTATTAAACGCTCCCAGATTATCGGCAAGGTTCTGATGAAATATTGGCCGCCGAGTGATTGGTCGTGGATTTCCGGTCAAGATTACACTGACTAGCCCCATATGCGACGGTTTTGGGGTCTCTGGGTTGTATTTATTGCAATAATTTATGGTGGGGCAGTGGTTTCGGCATATGCCCCACCTGCTCCAACCCAAACCTCACCCTATCAACAAGGTTGCGGTATTGTAGATTCTCCTGACGATTTTGATTACCCGATTGATACCACTCGATTTCAATTGATTAACCCTTTTATGCGTCCGAATGCCCGTTTTGAAGGCCAACTTCATGCTGGGGATGATTGGGTCAGCATCGAAGGGTCGTCGCTTGGGCTGCCTGTGCGAGCATTTGCGCCGGGGCGTGTCACCTATTCCAATCCTGAAGGTTGGGGGCGGGATCGCGGTGTCGTGATCGTGCAGCATTCCTTCCCCACTGGCACGGTTTATTCGGTTTATGGGCATATGGAAGAAAGTGGTGGTTATTTATTTCCGGCAGAAGGGACATGTGTCAACAAAGGCGATATTGTTGGCGCGATTAGTGACCCCCGCCCTGCGCCCCATCTGCATTTCGAAATCCGTACCATGTGGCCCAACTATCCGGGGCCGGGCTATTGGACAGTGGACCCCCGACTACGTGGCTGGTTGAACCCCCGTCAGTTTATCGAGAATTGGCGCGGCTGGCTAAATCCCGCCCATCGCTGGCACACGACTCTGATTGATGAAAGTGGCCCACGTTTTGACCCCATTTTCCGCCAAGATGGTATGGTGTTGTTTGTGGACGACAATCAATATCGCGCCTATAACAATGAAGGGGGGCGACTTTGGGAATATCGCCTTGCCGATTCGATTGATGTGGTGGGCTTTGCGGGTCTGAGGGATGGCGATGCACAGGTCGCGTTGATTGGCGCAGCCGATGGTCGGGTGCAAATTTGGAATCAATATGGCGGCTTTTGGGAAGAGTGGTCAACCGGACTAGAGAGCATTGCACAAGGCCCATTTGTGTTAGGTCAATCCATTTTGTTGATAGATACAGACTCTACCCTACATGTGTATGATGTGCAGCGCCAGCCTGTTGCCGAGTCTGCGGGAATCAGCCGAATCACCACCCATGCCTCCACCTCCCAACTCGCCGCCCTATTGACCAGCAGCAATGAATTATTGGTTTTTTCGCCGGATGGGACATTGCTCGAACGGGCCGACGTGCTGCCAAATTCTGATCTGGCCGCCGCGCCAGATGGCAGTATTTACCTGCGAAATCAGGGCACGCTTGAAATTATCACTTCCGACGGCACGCATATGCTCGTATTGGAAAATCTCGACATCAACCGTACCGACAGCGCCCTGCTTGTCACCGATTCCGGCCTACTGGTGCTGTGGGGCGTGAATGGCAGAGATACCCTTTCGGCAATTTCACCCAACGGCAAAGTAGTGTGGACGACGGAGGTCGGTGTCGAAAATCTAAGCCATGCCCGCCTGCTCCAAGCGGATGCCTGTACCCTCGTATTGGCTGACCAAACAGGCCATGTATTGACGTTTGATAGCCAAACTGGGAATCTGCTAGGGCAGGTCAGTGTTTGGGGGGATTATCGTAATGAGGTTTGGATTGGCAGCTATCCTAACGAAAATTTGCTACAGGTGATGCTGTCGAATCAACTGCTCGGTTTTGACATCCCTGTGTTGTCAGGTCGGGCCTGCGGGTCATAAAAATCGCCATGCGTCGCACCGAATTAATTACCCACATCACCGACCCTATCACGCGATTAAAACGTCCCCCGCCTGCCAAAATTGCGATTGATGGCATTGACGCATCGGGCAAAACCACCCTTGCTGATGAATTGGCCGTGTTTTTGCAGAAGACCGGGTATCCTATCATTCGCGCTTCGATAGATGGTTTTCACAATTCACGTGAGGTGCGTCATCAAAGAGGGTCGCTTTCCCCTGATGGCTATTTCTATGATTCATTCGATTACCCGGCTCTCAAAAAACTGCTGCTTGACCCCCTCAGTGAAAACGGCGATTTGCATTATCAGACCGCTCTTTTTGATTTCAGAACCGATGGTGCTGTGAAAGCTCCTATAGAAATTGCGCCTCCCAATGCCATTTTGCTGTTCGATGGGATATTCCTGCAACGACCTGAGTTAACCGCCTCTTGGGATTTCACCATTTTTGTGGACGTGTCGTTTGAAGTAGCATTGGCGCGGGCATTGGAACGTGATTTGCCGCTGTTTGGGGATAAGGCAGTCGTGTTGGGGCGTTATCAAAAACGCTACATCCCGGCCCAACAACTCTATATGGACTTATGCTATCCCCGTGACCATGCGAATATCGTGGTGGAAAACGATGATCCGCTCAATGCCTGCCTCATCTTCAAGCACCTCTAAAAACAAAAAAGCCCAACCCCTCGTTTTGGAAGGACTGGGCATTATCGCTAAACCATTTTTTACCCCAATTTGGTGAGGCAGCCTTCATTCGCCCGGAGGTGCAACGAACCGAGATTGACCGATTCCTCACGATCCAACCCGGTTGAAAGAACAATCTGCCCGTTTTGGTTGAGGGGCAGGTTTAAGGTTTGCGCTGCATCCGAAAAATTGAGTGCCACCAACCAGCGTTCGCCCTCATATTCGCGCATATAGACGAGGCAATGTTCGTTGTTGTGTTGGACAGTCTTGTAACTTCCGACATGCAAGGCGGGGGTTGCACTGCGCAGGGCCAGCAGTCGGCGGGTGAGAGCCAACATCGAACGGGCATCTTTTTGCTGATTAGCGACGTTGATTTCAGCATAATCGTCAGCGATGGGTAGCCATGTCTGAACTCCTGCCGCGCTAAATCCGGCATTGGTGCTGGCATCCCACTGCATCGGCGTGCGTTCAGGGTCACGACCTAAACCCATACCTTTCACGTTTTTGCCCCACGGGTCTTGTTCCAATTCGGGTGGGATGTCTACATCGTGCATCCCGATTTCATCCCCATAGTAGATGGTAGGCGTACCGCGCAGTGTCAAAAGCAGCATCATGGCAGATCGGGCAGCATCGGCCCCAACACGGCTGGCAATCCGGTGTTCGTCATGGTTGCCGAGAACATAATTGGGCCATGCCCCTTGTGGTACGGCGGCTTCAACCCCCTCAATCACTTTTTGGAAAATCTGCGGATTCCACGCCGTCCCAATAAAGCCGAAATTGAATGGCATATGCAACTCATCCAGTTTTTCGCCGTAATATTTGGCCCACTCTGCCCAGTCAAAAATATGGATTTCCCCAACTGAGAAACGTGGACGGTGGGTGCTGTAGCTGTCGAGCAGAGCGCGGAATTCGCGCATGACCCCGTGAATGTCAGGGTGGCCTGTGTCGTGAATATGCAGTTGGGAATCGTAATCGCCAAGCGGTTTGAAGTCGGTCTTCATGTCTTCATTCGGCGGATTATCACTCAGGTGGGGGTCTTTCATGATAAAGTGGGCCACATCAATGCGGAAACCGTCCACATCCCGTTCTAGCCAAAAGCGCACCGCATTAAGCATCGCCTGTTTCACTTCAGGGTTACGCCAATTGAGATCGGGCTGTTCTTTGAGAAAGCTGTGTAGATAGTATTGCTGGGTGGTCTCGTCCCATTCCCAAGCGGAACCACCGAAAACGGACAGCCAATTGTTAGGCGGACTGCCATCCTCTAAGGGGTCGGCCCAAAAATACCAGTTTCGCTTAGGATTATTCCGTGAGGAACGTGACTCGATAAACCACGGATGCTGATCGGAAGAGTGATTTGGCACAAAATCAATAATGACCGATAATCCACGTTGATGGGCTTCTTTTACCAGTGCGTCGAAATCTTCCAATGACCCAAATATGGGGTTGATGTCGCAATAATCACTGACATCGTAACCAAAGTCGGCCATTGGGGAGGGATAAATTGGGGAAAGCCAAATGGCCTCTATTCCCAATTCAGCCAAATAATCGAGCTTGCTGATGACGCCTTGAAGATCGCCAATACCATCGTTATTGTTGTCTTTAAAGCTACGTGGGTAGATTTGATAGATGACACCCCGCTGCCACCACAACGCCTCACTAGATTTCAATTGCATGAGTTTTTCCTTCGGGCTTCACTCGTTAAAAGGTTGGTTGCCAGATGAACATAAAATAATCTGGGCTAACTGCCCCACGCATCCTGCTGGCGGATGACTGTTGCTTCAATATTGTGTTCTCTAAACCACCCCACCATCTGATCACGCATCACCAAGAGTTCACTGCTGTAATGGGACGCGCCGAGCATGTTGATGTCGAGGCCAGCGATGTAGGATGGCATATCCTCGCGGCTCTTGCGGGCATAATCGCTTGTCCCAAACAGCCACCAATGGCCGGTGATATAGGTATCCGCACCCAATTGACGGGCCTCATCAATAAATTGAGGATCACCGCCGCCGCCGGGGGTAATCGCAATATGATGAACAGGCTTTCCATTGTTCAAACATTGGTCATATCGCAACGTGGTCAGCTCGCATACCTCGGCTAATTTTTGCGCGATTTCTTGGAAGGTGGTCGGCTTAACCGTGCCGTGCATCCCGGCATAGCCCGCCACATAATAGCCAAAACGCTGCTGATCTTCTAAACCCAGCGCATCGGCAAAGGCGTTGGCAGTACTGATTTCCACATGACAGTCCAGCGGGGCATGGCAGCTATATAGGCTGATGTTATGTTCTTTAAGTTCCTCTAGTTGTTCAACTTTAATAGGGGTGAATTCTGCGGTTTTTTCACTATAGGCGGTTGGGTGATGTACAAAAATAAGCGACCCCTTGGCGCCGCGTTCAACTTCTTTGGCGATGATTTTGTCAATGATGCCTTGGGTGGGAAAAACAGCGAGGTAGACCCGATCAATAGCTGCTTCAGGTTCGGGATTTTCCAGCATCAAGCCATTCCATGTCCCTTGAACGAAAGTGGGACGATAGAACCGCTGGACGACTCCCTTATAGCTTTCGGGTAAAAATTCCTCCCAATCCTTCTCGACAAACGCTTCGATATTAAAAAACGTGTCGAGTTCGAGACAAATCTCAGGCAGGCTGACTTCAGTCATTCGTCGGCATCCTCATCATGTTGCGAGCGAGCAGTGCGCTCGGCATAGGCTTTGGCTTCGCGTTGGACAAATTCGACACAAGCCACAATACTGGGGTCAGGGCGGATGTCCCAACTAAACGGTATTGTCTTGGCTTGCGTGATTTCGAGTGAGGGCCATGCGGCTTCTACAAATCCCAATGCCCCCGATTGTGGATAGAGCATTAGGCAACCTTCTACGCTTGTCGCAATTGCCCCATCCGTAGCAGAATCATCAATGGCCCATGTCACCGATGGCAAGGTTGCATTCGGCCCCAGATTGACCACCATATCCCGCCATTTCCAACTGGCTGGTCGGGTGTTATCCATCAGACGCAGTTCTACTGTCTCTTGCAGTCCCCAAATATCTTCATCCCGTAGGCCATCGGCATGGGCGGCGGCATAACCCATTGCATCCAACACCAGATACGGGGCACGATTTTCGGTCACTTGACATTCCCATGAATCCGCATCCCAAGCACCGCCTAAGTCCAGAAGCAAAATAGGGCGCGGATTTTCGGCAAGCAAAGCCGAGCGCATCCGTTGAATCATGGCGGATACATGCGGCATCAATTCAAAATTGGCCCGCAGATTTGCTGTGAACAGAACAATCAACGAAGGAGATTCGGAATGGTCACTCATAAACCCCGGCTATTCACGGATTTGGGCCAGCATATTGCCCAAATGCCAGTAGGCGTCTAATCGTGAAATTTTGTCCCCTGTAAACTGAAAGACTGAAATGCCACTAAACTCAGCGGTTTTGGCATTTTTAGCTGTCCCACTGACCGACCAACGCACGGCCAGTCGGTCACTGCCACCGGGATAAACGCTATCCGTTCGCATCTCAAAAAAATGCCATGTCTCAGTTAGGCCCGTGAAGAATTTTCGCAGTCCATTTTCGCCCCGAAATTCTGCTGAACCATAGGGGTCGTTTATCACACAATCGGGTGTAAATAGGTGCAGGTATTGATCGAGGTCAAGGTTGTTAAGGGATTTTAGATAATCCTCGATTATATTCACTTGTTGCAGATAATCCATGTAGGGTACTCCTAAAAATTAGCTGATCGCTAACCCTTGTTCGAGAATGCGTTTAAGATTCGTGAGGCCGATCTCCAAATTTTGGAGATTTTCCCGTTCGACCAATGTCTTGTCAAGAATGCGTCCCAAAACCGAAGCAGGCAGCATATATTCCATTCGGACGGTTAACTGGGTTTGGTTGGCATCAGGGGCTTCAAATTGAAAGTCAAAAGCGCAATCTAATCCGGTCAGGGTTTTGATGTAGAGCCGCTGATTGGTGACACACTGCATCACCTCATGTTCCCCCCGCACTTTAATGCCCATCATGTTATATTGATAGCGAGATCGAGAACCCACTTGGGTGGGGGGTGGGGTCAAGCGTTCTTGCAGTTCAATCGGCGGCCACCATTCCACCATGCGTTCAGGCTGTTCAGCAATAAAAGCGAAAACTTTTTCAACCGGAGCATCAATTTTGATATTTTGTTGGACTTGAGGCACGCATCCGTCTCCTGACCCATACGAATCTCATTGGGATTTGATTATAAATGGGTTTAACGGATGTTTCAAAGGGTGGAATAACAGAGGAGGCGTAGGGCAAGGGTGACACATACGTGATGAGGCAACCGTGTAGCCGAGCTAGGATGGCTAGATAATAAACTTAGAACACACCTGCGATGAAAGAGGCACATTATTATGACCAGACGACTATTTTGCTTATTTATGATGTTATTTGTATTGCCGATATTGGCCTGCAACTTGTCGAGTAGCGATGACAACAAAAATACCGTCCCCACTACCGGGCCAGTCATTGGGCCGATTCAATTGACTGCAACGGCGATTGTTTCACAAGGGGGTGATGATGTCCCCGGCGTACCGACTGCTACCCTCTTTCCAAGTGCCACCGCCACACGGCAGGTCATTGCTAACAATCCCACCCCACAGCCATCCGGCCCACCCTCGTTTAGCAACATTTCGTTCAGCACGACGGCGGGCGGCGCGGATATGACCATTTTTCCACCCGGCACCAAAGAAATTTATGTGCGCTGGAATTATGCTAATGTGCCCATTGGGACAAACATGACGCGCCAGTGGTATCGGGATGGGGTTTTGGTGACATCCCGAGATGAGGCATGGAGTAGCAATTGGGGTATTACGGGCCGGCTGACCCATATCAAATATTTTGATACACAGGCTGGACTCTCCGCAGGCAGCTATTATGTGGTCATTCGTCTGTCCACCTATGGCACGGAAATTTCGGGCACATTTACCATTAGCGGGGTTGCCCCAACCTTTAGTAATCTGACATTCAGCAGTACCAGCGGCGGCACAGCGACGACGGTTTTCCCCTATGGCACACAAGAGGTTTATGCGCGGTGGCAGTTTGCCAATGTGCCCAGTGGCGCGGTGATGCGGCGCGAGTGGTATCGCAACGGGTCGCAGTTCATCAGTCGGGATGAAGCATGGAAACCGGAATGGGGTACGAGTGGCACACTCACCCATATTCGTACCTACAACTTTGATTCCGGTTATGGCCTTGAACCCGGTGATTATCGTGTTGTGATTTATCTACGCGATTTTCCGACGGTGCGTGTCGAAGGCACATTCAAAGTCGAATCGAATTTAGGACCCCGTTTCACCAATCTGCGGTTTGCTACCAGCGGCAACGGCACAGCGGCGACCAATTTCCCCAATGGAACGAAGGCCGTCTTTGCCATTTGGGATTATGCCAATATGCCCAACGCCGCACAGGTACGTCGGATTTGGATACGCGATGGGGTGACGGTGGCGGATCGCACCGAAGCATGGGATTTCAGCAAATATGGCACGAGTGGCACGATACGTGATGTTTCCTTGTTTGATAATGTCGCAGGGTTGAACCCCGGTACGTATCAAGTGCGGATTCTGGTCGTCGGGCAGGCAGGGGTAGAGGTGAATGGCACATTTACCATCGCGGGCAGTACGACCACCCCGACCTTTTCCAGTTTAACTTTTTCCACAACGGCGAATGGGGCTACCCAATCGAGTTTCCCCACCAATACCAAGCAGGTGTTCGCCCGTTGGAACTATGCCAATGTGCCAAACGGGTCACAGTTGATTGTGGAATGGTATCTCAACGGCGTCATCCAATTTACCCGCCCGCAGGCGTGGAACACCGCCACTACCAGCGGCACATTTACTGATACGCCTTTTGATGGCAGTACGAATGTCGCACCGGGGACATGGCAGGTCAAAGTTCAATTGTCGGGTTATCCAAGCACCGCCTTGAATGCCAGTTTTAGTGTCGCCACCCAAACCGTGCCGCCGAGTATTGGCAATCTTGGTGTCAGTGCGACCGCCAATGGCCCACTAGCCACCGAATTTCCCTATAATCAAGGCGCGGTCTATGCGGCTTTTGATTTTGCCAATGTCTCCCCCGCCACCGAAATTCGCGCCCAATTGCAATCTATTGACGGCGGTAGTTTCAATATTGAACTCGTAGGGACATGGGGCTATGCGGCCAATGGACGAGTGACGGATTTGTGGATTGGTAATCCCGCGCAAGCTCTTTCAGCGGGACTCTACCGCTTAACCATCCGCCTGCCTTCATCGGGGGTCTCGGTTAGCACCGAATTTAAAATTAACCCGCCGAATGACCCGGTTATAGACCCCAATTTCCCTTACTACATCCCGCCGCAGCTTGACCCGAAGGCGACACCTCCCGTTACTCCTGTGGGGGCATGGGTGCGTGTTGGGCCGTGAGCCTTTGAATATTTGACAACGTGGGTTGGTCGCACCGATCAGCCCACTGTTCCCACACGAATCCACACGCTCCCCCTGCGATAGATAGACCCCACTCCATAATTGAGTTAGGATAGAACTGTTGATACATAACTAAGTCAAGGCAGTTTCCCCATGACGAATCATGCGCCTAATGAACCTACTGAACCTAATATGCCGGGATATGGCCCAACTCGACCCCATGACCCCCATTCGATTCCTACGCAAATCCCCCCCGAAGGTCGGCCTCAATTTGTGCAGCAAGCCCCCCAGCAATATCCGGGTAATCCACCCGCTCGCCCCTCACGTGTTTCTGCTGCCCGTAATTGGCGCAGGCAAAATGGCAAACAACGCAAGGGCTGTCTAAACCCGAACTGCTTATTGGGCTGTTTTGGCGTGGTGGGGGTCTTTGCGATCACCAGCGTCATTGGCCTGTTTTTTGTTTACAGCGCCTATTCCAGCCGTGTCGAAGACCGTATTGGCGATCTGGAGCGTGAACTCAATAATCTTGATGACCCGACCAACCCAACCAATTTTGAGACGACCTACATCTATGACCGTGATGGCAACCAGATTTACGAGGTGTTTGGTCAAGGACGCCGCAAGCGAATTGGCCTTGATGAAATTCCCGACTATATGATTTGGGCAACGGTCTCAGTTGAGGACGATACCTTTTATGACAATATTGGGGTAGATATCCCCAGTATTATGCGCTCGATGCGCGATTATCTGCGTGAAGGGCAGGTTGTCTCCGGGGCGAGTACCATCAGTCAACAATTGGTACGGAATGTCGTCTTTGACCCCGAATATCGTCAAGAACAGACCATTAGCCGCAAAATGGATGAGGCGATGCTGGCGATTGTGCTCAACCGGAAACTCTCCAAAGATGAGATTATGGAACTCTACCTCAACCAGATTTATTACGGCAATCTGGCCTATGGGGTAGAGGCGGCCTCACAGGTGTATTTTGGTAAGTCGGCCAAAGAATTAAATCTCAACGAGGCGGCGTTGTTGGCGGCACTGCCCCAATCCCCCAGCCTCCTAGACCCGCTCAATCCCGACCCCCTTGTGCAGCAGCGTGTGATGGAACGCCAGCAGTTGGTCTTGGACTTGATGGTGCAGGAGGGGTACATCACCCAACAAGAAGCTGACGACGCCAAGCAGCAGACACTCGTTTTCGCCAGCCCTGATATTCCGCTGGACACCGCTCCACATTTTGTGATCTATGCACAGGACGAACTCGAAACGTTGCTGACCGATTTAGGCTACTCACCTGACCTGATTAACAATGGCGGTTTGCGTGTCTATACCACCCTGAATCAGCAGTTTCAGCAAATCGCCCAAGACTCGGTAACACGCCGTGTCGCTGAAGTGCGGGACGCCCATGATTTGACCAATTCAGCGGTGGTGGTCATTCACCCCCCCTCCGGCGAAATTATGGCGATGGTCGGGAGTGTAGACTATAACGACGATTCGATTGATGGCCGGGTGAATGTGGCGATTTCACTGCGTCAGCCGGGAAGTACCATGAAGGCCTTTACCTATGCTGCCGCGATGGAACAAGGTTGGACAGCCGGAACGATCATCTGGGATGCGCCCGTGCAATTTGGCATCCCCGGTCAGGCCACCTATGTGCCTGCGAATTATGATGGTCGTTTTCATGGCCCGCAGCGCGTAAGGGATACCCTTGCAAATTCCTATAACATTCCGGCGGTCATGACATTGGAAAAAGTGGGCGTGGACTATCTGCTCCAATTTATGCACCGCTTTGGGGTCGAAAGCCTCAGCCAAGACGCCTCACAATATGGCTTGTCCCTAACACTTGGTGGGGGTGATATTACCTTGATGGAGTTAACTAATGGGTATGCCACCTTTGCACGCGGCGGCAAATATGTCAAACCGACCACGATTCGCTGTGTCTTAGATAAAAAAGGCAACATCCTCTATGAATATGAAGAGGGCTGCCCATCGGGTACGGAAACGGGCAACAGTATCCACAATGGCCCCAATCCCCAACCCGTTTTGGATGAGCGTATCGCTTTTATCATCAGCGATATTTTGTCCGACAACAACGCCCGCAGCCCTGCCTTTGGCTCCAACAGCCCACTCAATACGGGTAATTTGCTGACCTCCGTCAAAACGGGAACGACCAACGACTATAAAGATAACTGGACGGTGGGTTATACCCATGATCTGGCTGTAGGGGTCTGGTCGGGTAACAGCGACAGCCGCCCCATGCGGAACATTTCGGGGATTCAAGGCGCGGCCCCCATCTGGAACGATACTATGCTGGGGATTTATGCGGCCTATTCCTTCCCGCCGAGTACCCTGCCTGTGCCGGGGGGTGTTTCACAACAGCGCATTTGTGATGTGCGTCAGATGCGTGACCCTGCCTTTGATTGTCCCGCCTATCGCACTGAATGGTATATTGACGGAGCGCCTTATCTGCCGGATGGTAACGGCGGCCTTGTCCCCTATCCGCAAAACGTCATAACCCCTGTTCCGCGTTCGGAATTTGGCCCACAGTTGATCGAAATCGAACCGGGGATTGTGCGGGTGTGGGTGCGCCCTCTCTCGCCTGACCAGCAAAATATCTTGATGGCCCAGCATCCCGATGCTCCCGCGCTCCCCAAATATTGCATGATACCCGTCGAAATTCTGGGTCAAGTGCCGGATGCAGTTGAACAGGCGTTTATCATGCCACCGGGTAATACGTCCGCTGCACGCGGAGCACAAACCTATGCTGCGTCAAGTGGACACCCGATTTTGCCCATGTATGCTTGTATCCCAGAAACGCTGGTTGCTTCTGCGCCTGTAAACAGTGGCGGCCCGTGGACAGCGACGGGTTATATCACGTCCCCAGCGCCGGGTGAAGTCCTCAGCGGCAATATCCCGATTTATGGGGTGGCTTTTACTCCACCGGGAATCAATTTTGTTTACTACAAGATTGATGTGATTGGCGGCCCCTTCACCGCTTGGACAACATTGGGCAGCACCCACCCTGAGCAATATACCACGCCGTCCTATTTGGAAACGTTTATGGCAGAGGCCCTACCCCCCGGCGAATATCAACTGCGCTTGGTGGTCTATGGGGATCAGGAATATATCTCTCCGTCTGTGCCCTTTATCTTGACCACCCCCGGCGGCTAAAACGACTTTTTGGAGCAGGAGGGTTGAAGATTGAAGCAATCCTCCTCCTTTAAATCCCAGTTAAATCTTTCAAGCTCCAACAGAGTTATGGTATATTGAGGCTTCGCTAATATTTCGACAGTGCTCTTTGATCTATCGGGAGAGCGAATCACCCATGCTTCAATATGATCCCCCTGTCCGAACGGTTGAAATAGGGAAGGCAACCCTTGGGTATCGGGAATGTGGACGACGTGACGGCCCGCCGTTGGTTCTGCTGCACGGCTTGGCGGAAAACAGCGCCTATTTTTGGCGACCTCTCATCGAAGAATTTGAAGCCGATTATCGTATCATTGCCATTGACCTCTTGGGTTATGGCGAAAGCTCCAAGCCGTGGTGGGGCTATGACCCAACCAAGCATATCCAACTTTATTTGGATTTCATCAATTACCTCAATATCAAGCCCGTTACGCTGGTCGGCCATTCGCTCGGCGGCATTATTTCAGCACGCTTGGCAGCGATTCACCCCGACTATGTGTCGAAGTTGATTTTGTATGATACGCCTGTGCCCAAAGGTTTGTTGGGGAATACTAGGTTGGCAGTAAAAATGCCGAAATCAGCGGTGCTGCATATCGCGCCGTTAACCCTGCCCGGTGTGGGGCTGCTGGCGGATTATTTCCCGAAAGGGTCGGATGTAAAGCGGATTTTTTTGAAGAATATTCTCAAGTCGTGGAAAGTCCCTTATGACCACACACAGCTTTCGGACGAACTGATTGATCATCATATGCGAAGCCGCGTATATGTGATGGAGCAGTCCATCCGGTTTCTGTTTATCTTCCATAATTTGGAGGAGTATTTGCAGCGGATCGCCGCACCCACGCTGATGTTGATTGGCGATAATGATGTGCTGCTGCCGGATTACCGCGTCAATCAATTGCGGGAACTAATTCCACAGGCCGAAGTGCATATCATCCCAAATGCGGGGCACTTGTCACTCTTTGATCAGCCAGCACTTTTCTGCCAGCGGATGCGCCAATTTCTGGTGGCGTAGCGACGTGCCCATTGGTGGCAAGAGGCACAATGAGCGGACACTGATGGGTGGGGTGCGCTAAGACTTCAACCGCCAACCCAAATACAGCATGGATATTGGCTGCCGTCAGCACTTCGTCGGGCGTGCCGATAAATTCCAACTGCCCATTATGAATCATACCGATGCGATCAGCATACATGGCGGCTAAGTTGAGATCATGCAGCACCGCGACGACTGCCACGCCAGCTTTGGCCCGTTCCCGCATAATCTGCATGGTCATATGCTGATGTCGCAAATCGAGTGTGCTGGTTGGCTCATCCAGTAGCAAAATTGGCGTCTGTTGGGCTAAGACCCGTGCTAGTGTCACCCGTGCTTTTTCGCCACCGGAGAGGGTGGCATAGAGTTGCTCACGTAGGTGCAGCACCTCGGTCCGATGTAGGGCTTCTTCGACAATGTGGTGGTCTTCACGGGTTTCCGAACCACGAATATGTGGATGGCGTCCCATCAAGGCGACCTCATAGGCCGTAAAATCGAGGCTAACGCTGGCCTGTTGGGGCATGACCGCACGGTGGCGGGCTAGTTCCAGCGGTTTGTGATGATGCAGTGGATGACCGTTCAGCAGTACCTGACCGGATTGGGGATGCAAATCACCTGCCAATAGTTTTAGCAGGGTCGTCTTGCCTGCGCCGTTTGGCCCAACGATGGCTAAGATTTCGCCGCCGTTCACTTGCAGGGATATATCCCCCACCAACGTCGCTTTGCCGATGTGATAATGCAGATGTTGGGCATCCAGATGATTCAGCATTAACTTCTACCCCGCCGACTCAAAATAATCAACACAAGGAATACTGGCCCCCCAAACAAGGCCGTGACAATACCCACAGGCACTTCGGTTGGGACGGCGACGGTACGTGCCCACAAATCCGCCGCGATCATCAAAATCGCCCCCGTCAATACACTAGCAGGCAATACAATGCGATGATCTGGCCCGGTAAAAAATCGGATGAGATGCGGCACAACCAATCCCACAAATCCAATAATCCCGGCAAAGGCCACCGAGACCCCCACTGTGATCGCCGCCAATGCCACACAAATCACGCGCAGTCGTTCGGCATTGACTCCCAAGTGTTGCGCTTCAGCCTCTCCCAACGTCATAAGATTGAGTTGACGGGCGAGGAACGGCAAAATCACCACACTCAGCACCGTAAAGGGCACGACCACATACACATCGCGCCAGAAGATCTCCGCAAAACTACCTAACGTCCAAAACACAATATCGTTGACTTCGCGGATGTCGCTGATAAAGGTCGCCATTCCGATATAGGCACTTGCCATTGTATTGATGGCTAACCCTATCAGCAGCAGGCTCGTGCTGTCGGTGCGTCCTTGCCAGCGGGCCAATCGAAACACCCCGAAAGTGGTGATGAGCGCCGCAGCAAAAGCAAACAGCGATTGTGTCAGCCGTGCCAATGCCGGAGCGTCGGAATGGAGTACGTCCCCAATATTGACTCCCAACAAAATCGCCGTCACTGCGCCAACCGCCGCCCCACTCGAAGCGCCAATCAAACCGGGGTCAGCCAGTGGGTTGCGTAACGCGCCCTGCAATGCCGTCCCCGCAATCGCCAGACTCGCTCCTACCAGCCCCGCCATAATCACACGCGGCCAGCGGATTTCTCGAATCAGCGCCGCGTCACGCTGGACACATGACTGACCGGGGAGGCATCGCGCCGTATAATCCAGACTGCTGTCATAATCGAGATGTAGCTTTTCGGCAATCGCATCTATCGACACTTTAAAAACGACATCTCGTTGAATGCTGACTGCCCCGGTACTGACCGCGCTGAGACTGATAAATACCAAGATCATCAGCAGCACCAGCAAAAGGGCAATTCGGACAGGGAACAGGCGGCTGTAACGCTGAGTTGTCGCCTGCCAGACGGCAAGTTTCCCAATCAATTGGCGGCCTTTCGTGCGATGAGGGCCTCCCCACGACCCGGTACCCCCAACGCCGCCGCAATTTCGGGAATATCCGCTGTATCATTGACCACGACTATCGTATAGCCCGCCTCGCGCCAATTGGCCCAATCGGCCGACTGGTTAGCGATAATCAGACTGCCTTCGACGGGGGTATCTACTAGTTCGGTATGGAAGCCAAGTTCTTGCACCGTTGCCAATAGAGTTTCATCAGTCGCATAAACCGATACCGGGGATTCTACAGAAATTTTCGTGCCTGTTGCGTCGGTGTAGCTGTAGGGATAGGCGACTTCCGTTTCCCACGTCATCGTTGGATGCACTTGGGCGGCTAAGGCGAGGGCCGCTAATCCGGTGCGGGTAGACATGCCGAGAATAAATTGGTCATCAAACACGAGAATGTGGTCGTTTTGGGCCGCCGGAGTATCCCCAACGCCGGGTAGTTCTCTGACCTTATCCAACCCACCCGCACTGTCTACACTGCCTTGAAACATCACAATATACTCAGGATAGGCGTTTAACATGACTTCGGCACTCAACGGCATATAACCCACCACACCTGCCGCCGCACCTACATCAATACCATCTACTGTTGCAATTAGATCATAGGCGGGAGTGTTGGTGCCGGAGACCAATTGTAGGGTTCGCCCTCGTACATAGAGGAACAAAATCGTGGGTTCTTCAGTGACATTGGCAACGGCGGTCTTGGCCCACTCGATTTCACGGGCGACTTGCGTTCGTAGCGCTTCACCTTGTTCGGGAACGCCGAGCGCCGCCGCGACCATTGTGATTTTTTCGAGGGGCAGTTCAATGCCGCTTTCGGAATTATCGGGAATGATGACCACCGGGATATTGAGGGCACGGAGTTGGTCAAATACGCTGGCCGGACTGCATGTTTCGGTGCAGAAAAAGACAGTTGGATTCACTGCCGCAATCGGTTCAACCGCCAAGCGCCGTGCAAAGCCAATCTCAGGGATGCGATCTAACAAACCTTCGGGATAGGTCGAGCTAATGTCAATCCCGACCAAATTATCCTCAAATCCCAGCGCAGCAATAATTTCCGTTACATCACCGCTGCCGGATGCAATGGCATCAATGGATTCAATGGTTACGTCGTTGCCCGTAGCATCGGTAATCGTAATAGGAAAGGTTGTACCGCCATCTTGGGCTTGGGAATGTTGAAGGGGATGGGTGAACACCAACAGTGAAAGCGCCATCACCATCAGCAACCAATGGCGAAGTTTTAATTGGCGTATCATGGCTTTTTCCTCAAAGAATGGGTTTGCCTCTACACAAAATAGGGGTGGTTATTTTACCCCACCCCTACGATTTTACACCTGCCATATTGAGCGGTGTGAGTATCAAATGTCAATTAATTTCCAGCACGCGCCTGCACGTCTTCGGGCAGTTGGGCCAACACATCGGCGGGCAGCAGACCAATCGCCACATCGGATAGGTTCGTCCAGAAATCGGGTTCATGGTCAGCCAGCCACAGCAGCACATCGGCAGTCATAAATTGTTCAATCAGGAAGGGGGTGTAGGTATATTCCGCCGTCCAGTTGATGATTTGTACACCGAATAGTTCATCGCCGTTGAAGGGATCAACCACCGTCACCAAGAAATCATCGGCGGTGTCCAGTTCAGCCATACCAAAACCACCTGCTACGACTGCCCAGTTGGGGTCAAGGGCCGGGCCTTCTTCAGCAGATGCTGTATCCCCACCATCGCTGGCCCCGCCACCATCACTGGTTGGCAACCCGGCACCGAGATCAGTCCACACCACACCCCGGAAGACCTGTACGGCTAACGCTGTGGACATGATGTTAGCGACGGGAATGCTGCCATCCCCAAACGTGACTTCACCGGTTTCAAAATTAATGAAGCCGAACAAAGTATTTTCGGGATTGCCCCAGTTGGCAAGGTCTTCACCAGCGGTTAACAGGGTTTGAATGACCATAGCCGTTGCGAATGGATCAGAAGTCCCTGCATCGGTAAAGCTAAAGGCCCAACCGCCGTCTTCTTTTTGATTGGCCTTCAAATATTCGAGGGCTTTGGCAAGTGTGTCGGTTTCACCAGCGGCAGCCAATACCTGAGCGCAAACTGCCGTATCTTCGACACTTGAGGCGCTAACGGCGTCAGTGGTGGGTTCTTCGGTGGCATCAGTTTCACCAGTAGGTTGTTCTTCGGGAGTACCATAGCCGCCATCTTCATTTTGCAGCATCCCCAAGCCCATAATCGCGGTTGAGGGGAATTCTTGGCCCAATGCTGGTAGGGCGACTAGCCCAAAGCATAGTTCGGTGATGTCTTCGCCGCGTGATTGCATCAAAGTTTCAGTAAAAGTAGCCAGCAACTGCCCTTCAGCAAAGGTTGTGACATCGCCACCTGTCTCTGCCACTGCGATGAGAATCGTCGCCGCAGTATCCACATTTGGGGGTTCTTCGGCAGAAACGAGCGCCACGACTTCGCTTTCCATCCATGCCAGCGCTGCACTGGTATCTTCACCCAATACTGAGAGGCTGATAATAGCCATCGCAGTAGCGTTGAGATCATTTTCCCAACTGCCATTTTCGAGTTGTTGACTCTTTAAATATTCACCTGTTATAACGGCTGGGTCGCCGCCTTGCGCCTGAACACTGCCCATCGTCGGGACAGCCATCAACAAAACGACCAAAATCATCAGGGCAATCTTACGCATGAAATTCTGTGACCTTTCTTGAGTGTATAGTGCATAGGCCTTTTGCTGCTGGGCGATTTTACAGCCTTTGGATTACTGGCCTAGTGACATAAATCGCCAAAATCTATGCAAATCTATGTGAAACTATGCACGATTATACACAAGGCTTGCTTTGGTGCAAGGCATTTATAATTGTCGAATTGCCCATGCCGCATGTTCGCGTACCAATGGCGATTCGTCGTGCTCAGTGAGACCCCGC
The DNA here is from genome assembly GCA_021463865.1 of Anaerolineae bacterium. GTDB lineage: Bacteria > Chloroflexota > Anaerolineae > Aggregatilineales > J027 > CFX10. The sequence continues at coordinate 184,803 of JAJTXY010000008.1, read as the reverse complement.
AGCGCCCCCAAAAATTCACCCTGCCCCGAATTGCCAGCCGCCACACACGCATTCCGCACCAGTCGCGCCCTACCAATCCGCATAATGGGCGATGGGGCAAACCTTTCCCGGAACGTTTCATCGGTTAGGGTCAATAGTTCCATTAGTGGCGGGGCCATTTGGTCAGACGTGGCAGGAAAAAAATCCGTTTCAACGGTCTGGACGGCAAAACGATTCCAAGGGCATACCTGCTGACAGACATCGCAGCCATACACCCAATTGCCCATTTGTGGACGCAGACCAATGGGGATGGCGTTTTTCAGTTCGATGGTCAGATAGCTGATACACTTGCGGGCATCCAAAACATAGGGCTGTGGAAAAGCCTTAGTCGGGCAGGCATTCAGACAGCTGGTGCAACTGCCACACATCGTCTCGCGGTGAGGTGTGGCATATTCATCAAATGCAAAGGTGGTCAGGATTTCGCCGAGGAAAAAATGCGACCCGGCGCGGGGGTGAATTAACATGGTGTTTTTGCCGATAAACCCTAATCCGGCTTGTTGGGCGTGACTGCGCTCCAAAATCGGCCCGGTATCCACATATACCCGCCACTGCATCGCCTCATCGGGTGGAAGTTGGGCACGTAGCCACCCCGCTAACTGTTCCAAGCGCGGTGTCATGATTTCATGATAATCCACACCCCACGCATAATTGGAAATCCGCCCTCGCATCGGGTCTTTGAGCAAATCGCTAGGTGTTTGCAAAGTCGAATAATCCAGCGCGACGATAATCAGCGAGCGCACTTGGGGCAGAATCACGGATAAATCTTGGCGACGGGCAACACGATCAGGGCGTGCCAGATACCCCATTTCACCATATTGCTGTGTTTCGACCCATTTCAAATAAGCATTTAAAGTGGGGGATGGGTGGGCTGAGGTGATACCAATGCGATTAAAACCGAGGCGGACGGCTTCTTGTTGGAGGGCAGTGACCAGCGACATGCGGTTTAAATCCCGTTCCCCTCACCGGACTGGCAAGGGGTTAGGGTCAAAATCGAATTAGCGGCCTGTCCAATAACGCTCTTCGCGCCAGACGTTCGCTGTATTGCTATAACCCGCGTTTTCCCAAAAACCGGGGTGATCTTCGGCGGTAAATTCCAAGCTTTCTAGCCATTTACCACCCTTCCAAAGATAGCGATCCGTTTCGGCTTTTTGACCGGGGATCGCACCCATTAATCCCCGCAAAGGATAGCCATGATCCGGTTCAAGCGCATGACCGTCATAGTGGGTCGCCAGCAAGAAATTATCGGATAGTACGGCGTCTAGGCTGGTGTTGGTGGTGTAGCCGTAGGCACAGTGTTGAATGCAGAATTTGGCTTCAGCCTTAATTTTGAGCAGTCCTGCCTCGATTAAATCTTGTAGATGCACGCCTTCCCATTCCATATCAAATTTGCTCCAACGGGTGACGCAGTGCAGATCGAGCGTGACCTTGCGACGTGGTAGTTGATTAAACTGCACCCAATTCCAAGTGCGTTCTTCTTCAACAAGGCCCGTAATGCGAAATATCCATTTATCCAAATTGGGGTAAGGTGGCACTGGGCCGTAGTGCAGCACCGGAAATTTTAGCGTAAGGGATTGACCGGGAGGGAGACGACCTTCTTTTTTGATCTGACCTTCAGCATCGCGCCGATCTTTAAAATCATTCCACATCATGGGACTCCATTGTTGATTGACCAACGAGTGATAAGCTAGGGAATAATGACTTGAGGATTTGTCCTGTATCTAGGGTACTTGTTACAAGGATAGCGCAAAATTGTTAGGATTTTCTTAAAAAATAGCTTTGCAATCAAGGCCGCCAACGACTAAGATAAGAGACCGTTCTTAACCACGATCATAGCGCCAACAGGTTAACGACCCATGAAAAACAAGAGACAACGACGCCGTGTCCGCACGCAGTACCTCATTACGGCTGGACTTGGCTTGGCAGTAACTTTAATTTTTATCATTCAAGCGGTGTTTCCTATCAACGATGACGACACTAATTCGACTTCATCCACTGCCCAAAGCGATGTTGGAGTCACCCCCGAACCGACTTCGCGGATTGCCCCGACACCAGAATCGGGTACGCCGCAAATCACAGTGCTGGACCCACACATTAACAGCACAGGTTTGTTCCAATTTTTCCAACCCGGTGATGATTGGTATTTGGAGCGTGACGATTATAACACTGACTATCGGCGGGCCAGCACGGTTTATATTTCTCCCAGCCGCCTCTCGGTAATCCATGCTTTCTTGGAAATCGGCACCAACTATACCACGCTGCAAGCTGTGAGCGATGAGCTATTCACCGATGTCTATTTCAATACCGAATGGGGCCAATATAAAACTTGGCGGTATACGAATCGAGAAGTGGCGAATGGGGTGATTACCATCGAATTTGCCCTTGAAGATGACCGCAATGAACTGCTGAAGTATATCGCCCGTCAAATTAGCTGGCTCGAAGGCAATTGGCTCTATACCATCCGTATCGTTGTCCCCGACAATAACCCCGTACTGCTGGATCGCCTGTTTGAACTTACATCACCGACCATGATTGGCTATCACAATATTGCGGTATTCCCCCTGCTCGGTTGGACAGAATTTTCAGACCCATCCCAGCGCATGATGATTAAATTGCAGGAAGTCTGGACACAGGTAAGTGGGTCATCGGGCCGACCTATCACTTATCGAGGGGCAACCTTGACCGAAGGTTATGAAGTGACCATCCAGCGCATCCCCGGTCAGCCCTTACAATCGCTCGAAGCGGCCCAAGAATGGCTCTCCACTTTCCGGCAAGGCATCACCATCATTGAAGGCCGCCCCACCGACCAAACCTTTGCACAGGGTTATTGGTTTAGCTACACTTACAGCACGGTTGAAGGTGATCCGGTGAGTGCGGCGGCCTCGCTGCTCAATGACACCGACGGTAATTTATATATTGCTGAACTCCGCTCCCCCGAACGTGATGTCAATTTTCTTGCCGCCGATTTGACCGAACAGCGCCTCATCGGTCAGCAGATTATTCAAAGTTTCACGGTTCTCGCACCATTTGGCTATAGCATCGTCCCCGGCACGGCTGGTCAACCTGTGCAGCCATCCGAAGCCCCGACGCAGGACGCCGCAACACCCGAAGCCGAGTCTACCGCCGAAACAACCGCGCCCTTTGGTGGATGAGAGGATTAAGTTATGCCGGATAGTGCGATGAAGATGGGTTTTGGCATCGAGATTTATCAAGGGGATGCCCTCGAATTTGCAGCGGATGTGTTGATTGTCAAAGATGTACGGCACTCGCATGGCCTTGATTTCAAAATACGCCAGCGTCTTCAGCAATCCGGGTTTGTTGCCGATTTAAATAATTGGCATTTGGAAGCGGACGAATATTTTTTCTCGGACAGTCATAACATCGTATCCGCCCAAAAAATCTTGGTGGTTGGCCCGACCAATCGCGCTATTGATAACTACACCGATGTCCGTGAACTCGCCGCTGATATGTTACGGATGTTAAAACGCACAGGGACTAAAATCCAATATGCTGCTACAACCCTACAAGGGGTGAAGACACGGGTAGCCTTGGACGAACGAGAGGCTTTCCGTGCGATGTTATTAGGCTTCAGCGATGCCTACGAGGAGGGGGAATTCCCGGCGGCGTTGGAATTCATCACCTTTGTTGAGATAGATGAGAACCGCGCCCGATTGATGCAAGAGGCGTTACAAGACTTTCTTCCGCCTGCCCCCTCTGTCGGTGAAGTATTGACCCGCACCACTCAACAAATTGCTACAATTCTGGCGGGGCAGGAATCCTTTGCACCGGAATTTCAGCGCCCCGAAGCCACCGATACCACGCCGCATGTGTTTGTCGCCATGCCCTTTGCGGATGATTATGACGATCAGTTTTATCTCGCCATCCGTCCGGCGGTGCAAGACAGCGATCATCTGTGTATCCGCCTCGACCAAAATGAAGCCACCTTCACCGGGGATATTGTTGAGCAGATTAAAGAACGCATCCGCACCGCCAGCCTTGTGATTGCCCTGTTGGATGGCGCGAACCCGAATGTTTATTTAGAGGTCGGTTATGCGTGGGGCGTGGGCACACCGACCATGTTGGTTGTTCACAAATCGCAGGCCGAAAAAGACCTACCCTTTGATGTACGTGGTCAAAAATATGTCGTCTACGACAAAATCTACAAACTCAAGGATATAATCGCTGCCGACCTTAGACATCTGCTAAAAAAATAGCCCGCCCTTTCACGGGTAATTAATCGGGCCGAGGGTGGTATAGTTGGTGGTGATCCCATCGGCAGATGTCACCCACATTTTATCCCCCGTGCGCTCATCAATTGCCCGTAGATGCACTTCCCACACAACGGGCATCGAGACAGGTGGCAGGGGCAGAACCACCACATCGGCTATTGTGTCCCCATCCTGCCAGCACGTCGTCAAATAGTTACTATTCTGTGGATACCAGTAGAACGGTGCGGATTGGATTTTTCCATCAATCTCGTTTTCGGCGTAGGCTACCAATTCAAATTGATAGGGCCGTTCGGTGCGATGTTGCCCCCGCCAGTCAAAATCAAAAGTGATGGCCTGCCGTGCCGGGTCTGCCACAAAACGATATTGGGCCAATTCAAATTCGCCTTGATATTCTCGGCTGCTAAATATTGCCCCGGACGGATGAAATTCAAACCCCTCCAATCGGGCAAGGTCGGTGCGTGGAGCAGTCACCTGTGGGTTTAAATCTAATGGCACAACGGGCAGCACTGCCGCCATGACCGCAACCGTCGTAGCCTGTCCAATCATAAGGGGCATATCCCAGAACTGCCCTTGTGTAAACAGTGGCCCAGCCATCAGCAGTAAAAATGGCATCAGGAAAATCATAATCCGTGCCGTTTCGCCCTGTACCGACCCGCTGATAATGACGACTAGCCAAGTGAGCCAAAAGGCCAATGTCAATAAATCATCTAGGCTATAAGCTGACTTCTCATGGCGCCTTTGAATCACCTGCCATGATCCCCACAACGCCAATCCGGTAATGGGCCACCCGCTAAACATCAAGACATCATACGGATGCAAAAATACCCATGCCAAATAACTCTTTTGGGCAATGTCGCGGTGTTCGGTCAGCGAAATTTTGATGATTTCAAACGGGGAGTTGCTCGTATAGACCCAGAAAATGACCCATAAGACCGACAATCCCACACCAAACCATAGCCCGATTTCGATAGGGCAGCGCCATGAGGCTTTTTCGATGTCACCGTGTTTGGCAACCCACCAATAGCCAAGCGTCATTAACCCAAAAATGGCAAAGATGGGGAGGAGGGATAAATTGAGCATAGTCGCCACCGACATGACCACCCCCGCCGCCAAGCTATAGCCGCGTTGATTTTTTTGCAGAGCCAGCACCCAAAAATAGAGGGCTGTTATGACCAACAGCGGATAGAATGTATTCCATGTAGGGCTAAACAGCAGCACCGATGGAATAATGGGCCACCATTGGCTGACTCGGCTCGCGGCAGAAGCATCCTCAATCAGCCCCCGCGCTGTCAGGAAAATTGGGATTACCGCCAAGCCTGCCCACAGCGGCATCAACATCCCCACGAAGCCGACACTGGTCAATTCTCCACGACTGTAGCGCATAATTTCAAGGTCGCTGCATTGATAAGGCCGCAGTGCCATGCTGACAGGTTCGGAGATCGCACCGATTTTTTCAAACCCCTGTGCCGTCCAATAATGCAAAAGCGGCTGACCGGGTGGGCTGGTCGTGAAATGGATATAGTCGGTTTCGGCCTCCCGCATAAATTCGGGCCAGTCTTCCAATGTCTGATTAACTCCCTCGCGCTCCATGACCCGCACTGCCACCGCACTTGCTCCGGTTTGGACTGGCGAGAGAGTGCGTGTAAACAAGAGAAAGCCGGGGTTATCATGGATATTCAACACGCCCCCAGTCAAAAACACGCTGCCGAGAATGGCCCAAACCAAACTAGCCCATGTCGGGGATTGCCAATACCGCAGGGCCGTCACGCCTACCACGTAAATCATAAGCAGGCCAACTAAATTGATGACAGGCGTCCAATTGTCCGGTGCTTGGTAGGGCCAGCGCCATCCCCATCCGCCGCGTAATTCGGGTAAAACATTGAAGGCCAGCAGGGTCAAAAAAATCGCCGTGAAAATCAAAATCCATTTACGCATGTTTTTAATTCCGCAATAAGTTCAAATCTCGCCTATTTTACCAGTAGCCCTAACCAACAGGTTTGCATCAATGAGTCGGCGTTGACAAAAGATAGGGTTACAATAGGTCATGCAGCAAAATACATAGGGAGAAACGCATTGACTCAATCTCCTACACCCATTGAAAGAGGGTCATTGGGTGAATTGGCCCGTCTATTTTTACGGCTCGGCCTGACTGCTTTTGGTGGCCCTGCTGCGGCTATTGCCATGTTCCGTACCGAAGTGGTCAATCGGCGCAAATGGATCACCGACGAGCATTTTTGGGACATGCTCGGCGTGACCAATCTCATTCCCGGCCCCAATTCAACTGAGATGGCAATTCATATTGGACTGCTGCGGGCAGGTTGGCGCGGATTAATCGTGACGGGGGTATGCTTTATTTTGCCCGCTGTGTTGATTGTGCTAGGTTTAGCCATCCTTTATGATGAATATGGCACTACCCCCACCGCCGAATGGTTGTTATATGGCATCAAGCCGGTCATTATTGCGGTAGTGTTGCAGGCTGTTTGGGGGCTATCAAGCAAGGCGATGAAAAATCATGTGTTGGTAGTGATTAGCATCGTTGCTTTTGTGTTATATCTACTTGGCCTCAATGAATTATTATTGATGTTCGGCGGCGGCCTGATTGCTATGCTGATTGCCAATGCCCGTCGTTTGCGACAAGCGGCAGAAAGCAGCGCGGTTAAACTGCTGTCTATTTTCCCTCCCGGCCCATTTTTGTTGCAAGGTTATACATCGAATGGACATGAGGTCTCCCTGCTGACCCTGTTCCTGACCTTTCTGAAAATCGGCGCAACATTGTATGGTGGGGGGTATGTCTTGCTGGCGTTTGTCCAAAACGACTTTGTGGAACGTCTTGGCTGGCTCACTAATGAGCAGTTGTTGGATGCGGTGGCGATTGGGCAAATTACCCCCGGCCCACTATTTTCCACCGCAACCTTTATCGGCTATCTGGTGGCGGGAGTACCGGGGGCAGCGCTGGCGACGATTGCGATTTTCCTACCTTCTTTTGTGCTGGTCTATCTTACTCATCCGTTTATTGCCCGCCTGCGTCAATCCAAATGGCTCGGTTCACTGCTAGATGGCGTGAATGTGGCAGCGTTGGGATTGATGGCGGCGGTCACATTTGAGTTGGGTCGGGACGCGCTGGTGGATTGGGTCACAGTGATACTGGCTATCGCGTCGGCGGTGCTGCTGATTCGCTTTAAGGTGAATTCGACATGGCTTATTTTGGGAGGGGCGTTGGTGGGTTTGTTGAAATCGCTCATTTGAAAATTTGACAATTTTTTGCGTGGCACGTAAACTTCGGTAAGAAATTTTTCGAAAGCTCCATCTAACAATCAAAGCGATCATATTTTTGGAGAATGAACACGATGCGGCAAAACTGCATGTGTTGTATGTGTGAGAAGCGGGGACGTTAGCCACTTCAAGCGCATACTGAACTGAGACCCTAATCAACAGGGCCAGCAGGCAAGCAATTTCAAAGGTGGGTTCGTCCCTGAGGTAGCGGGTATCACCGCTGCCCCCACTGTGGGACGCCTACCTTTTTTGTTTGTCGGTTGGCCCTGATTGTTTTTTCAATAGGCCGTACTGTAATCCAAACATAGGAACATGGACATCATGACATTGGCATTGAACCATCACACTGTCGGGCTACGAATGTCGGGCCATCGGGCCGGACAACAACTTGAATCACTGATTGGGAACACGCCATTATTGGGTTTTTCACGCATCACTGCCCATTTACCGGAAGATGTGCAAGTGTTTGCCAAAGCGGAATGGCATAATCCGGGGGGTAGTGTAAAAGATCGGGCCGCGTTGAATATCATCCTCAGTGCTGAACGCGATGGGCTTTTGACCCCCGGCAAAACGATTCTGGACAGCACTAGCGGCAATACGGGCATTGCTTATGCCATGATCGGTGCAGCGCGTGGCTATCGGGTCATGTTATTTATGCCCGCTAATGTCAGCCCCGAACGCCTGCAAATTCTACAGGCATACGGTGTGAAATTGGTGCTGACCGACCCACTGGAAGGCTCGGACGGTGCGATTACCGCTGTACGCGAACTTGCCGCCGCCAAACCTAGCAACTATTTCTACGCCAACCAATATAACAATCCCGCCAATTGGCAGGCGCATTACCACACCACCGCTGTGGAAATTTGGGAACAGACCGATGGGCAGATTACCCATTTTCTAGCGGGACTCGGCACGACGGGGACATTTACCGGAACTGTGCGACGCTTGAAGGAATTAAACCCCAACATCCAAGCGATTTCGATTCAGCCCGATTCGCCGTTTAACGGTCTGGAGGGCTTGAAACATATCCCTACCGCCATTCGTCCCGGCATTTACGACGAGGAGTTGGCGGATGCGAACTTGGAAATCAGCACTGAAGCGACCTATATGATGGCGCGTCGTTTGGCACGAGAAGAAGGCTATCTGGTTGGCATCAGTTCTGCCGCCGCAATGTTGGGAGCGTTGCAGGTCGCCGAAGCAGTGGCGGATCGTGGCGAATCTGCCGTAATCGTGACCGTATTTCCCGACAATGCCTATAAATATCTCAGCGAATCATTTTGGACGGAAGGATAAACCGACGTGGAGTTGGTCATTTCAACAGAATTACATGACCGCCTTACCCATCATCTGGAAAATACCTTCCCCAGTGAAGGCGGTGGTTTTTTGGTCGGGCATATTAAGGGTGATACCCGACAGGTCACGGAAGTCCATTTGGTCGAAAACACCTTTGCTTCCGAAGAACAATTTCATCGTTATCTTGCCGAGGCGGGTGCATTTCAGCGGATTGAAGATGAGGCCGATGCACGGGGATTATCGTTATTGGGCTATTTCCATTCCCATCCCGATCATCCTGCTATCCCGTCGGAATTTGACCGGACACACGCATGGCCCTATTTTGCCTATCTGATTGTTTCGGTGCGGGGCGGCAAACGAGCCGAATCGCGCCTGTGGGAACTCGCCGCCAACCGCGAGTCATTTATTGAAGGTCAGTTAAGTTTTAGTCAAGCAGTATTTGAGGAGAAGTCTAACAATGGCAACCATTAAAATCCCGACCCCCCTGCGCTCCTATACGGGCGGGAATGCGGAAGTGAATGTATCCGGTGCGACGGTCAGCGCGATTCTCAGCGATTTGACCACACAGTTTCCGGATTTGCGTCCGCATTTGTATAACGGAGATGAACTGCGGAATTTCGTCAATATTTTTATTGGTGATGAGGATGTGCGTTTTCGGAGCGGCTTGGACACGGAAGTTGAGCCGGGGGATAAATTACGCATTATCCCCAGTATTGCTGGTGGAAGATAGAAATCTAGTTGATTAGGGAGTGGTGGGCATATGATTCGTAAAGTTGACCACAGTGCCTTGCGTACCAATCAGGCATTCATCATCGGGCTTTTACTGTTAGCCTTTGTATTGGGTACATGGATGTTGGTGGCTTTTGTCTCGGCGGTCATGATTGTCGGCACGATTTTTCCACAGGCTGGCTTGTTTAAACGTTTCTATCAGCATGTTCTCAAACCAAGCGGCTTGGTCAAACCGGATGTGATAGAAGATAATCCCGAACCGCACCTCTTTGCGCAGGGTTTGGGCGGGGCGTTTTTGGCGATTGCCACCGTTGCCCTGCTTGCCGATGTCGCCGTAGTTGGTTGGGTACTGGCGTTTATGGTGATTGGCTTGGCTGCGCTCAATCTTTTTGCGGGTTTCTGCACGGGCTGCTTTATCTACTACCAACTGGGCAAACGCGGTATTCCCGGTTTTAAGGTTCAACCCATCAATCGGCCTGCCTAAGAGGGAAACGAAATGCTGGAACGACTCATCACCCTAACGGCCCTCATTACTTTGGGCCTCGCACTGTATCATGGCTGGAAATGGTGGGGCTTGCGACGAGCCACCTATCTCGCTCATCATGATCCCTTGTTAGCGGTCTTCATCCCCGGCAAACCCGCCATACTCTATTTCACCGCTGATGGGTGTGTGGCGTGTAAAATGCAGCAACAGCCTGCCTTTAGCCGACTGCGTAGCTTGCCCGGTTATGAAGATGTGCAGATTATCCGGGTTGACGCCGACTATCAATTGGATGACGCCCAACGCTGGGGGGTGATGAGCCTACCCACTACCTATATCCTAGATGCGCAGGGACAGCCCAAAGCCGTCAACTATGGTGTGGCCTCTGCCGAAAAACTTCGCAAGCAGATTCAAGAAGCAATTGCATAACAAGGATCATTCTCAATGGCTCTACCCACAACTGTGATTGCCCCATCCGAAGTCAGGCTCTCCCATGAGGAAGTGCTGCGTTACAGCCGCCACCTCATTATGCCGGAAGTGGGGATTGAGGGACAAAAGAAACTCAAAGCCGCCAGTATATTGTTGATTGGTACGGGGGGTCTTGGTAGTCCTACCAGCATGTATCTCGCCGCCGCTGGCATTGGCACCATTGGCTTGGTGGATTACGATGTCGTGGATTTCACCAATTTACAGCGTCAGATCATTCATGGCACCAAAGACATTGGGCGCTCCAAATTGGAATCGGCGGAAGAGACATTGGCCGACCTAAACCCCTTTGTCAAATTGGTCAAATATAACGTGCCGCTCACCAGCGAAAACGCCCTCGACATCATCAAAGATTACGACATCGTGATTGACGGCACAGATAATTTCCCGACGCGCTATTTGGTCAATGATGCCTGCGTGATGTTGGGCAAAATTAACGTCTATGGCAGCATCTTCCGTTTTGAAGGTCAGGTATCGGTTTTTGGTCATGAGGACGGGCCGTGCTATCGCTGCTTATTCCCCGAACCCCCACCCCCCGGCCTTGTGCCAAGTTGCGCGGAAGGCGGCGTTTTGGGAATTTTGCCGGGAACCATCGGCACATTACAGGCCACCGAAGCCATTAAGTTGATTTTGGGCATTGGGCAACCATTGGTCGGACGTCTCTTGCTGTATGATGCGCTGGCAATGACCTTTGATACCATGAAAATTCGTAAGAACCCCAACTGCCCGGTATGCAGCGAACACCCCACCCTCACTGAACTGATTGATTATGAGCAGTTCTGTGGTGTGCCCGCCCATGATCGCAGCAGTTTTGACAATGGCACAGGTCTCAAACCGATTCCCGCTGTCGGCGTAAAAGCCCTCAAGGAGCGCGTGGCAGGCGGCGAGAAATTGACCATTTTGGATGTGCGCGAACCGCATGAATGGGCCATCAGCAAAATCGAGGGATCAGTGTTTATCCCCAAAGGAGAGGTCATGAACCACTTAAATGAACTCCCCCGCGATAGAACCTTGATGGTACTTTGCCGCACCGGAGTACGCAGTGGGGATGTGGTGCGCTGGTTACAAGACGCTGGTTTTACTAATGCGATTAATGTCTCTGGCGGCATCAATGCGTGGGCCAAACAGATAGACCAATCCCTGCCTGTCTATTGATGGTGTTCTGATATTTTTCGCTTTGCACCCCAAAAGCGCGATTTCTGTATAATTATGGAAATGCGCTTTTTTCATTTCTGAGATGAAGGTGGGGAATAACAGAGTGGCGATTCACAACATGAAACCCGCTGAACTTAAACGCCGCTTGGATGCGGGTGAAGCTATTGTGGTTATTGATGTGCGGCAGGACTGGGAACTAGAAATTTCTAAACTGGATTTTGCCAAGCAGATTATTTTGACCGATCTACCTTTACGTGCCGATGAAATTCCACAAGATAAAGTGGTGGTTTTTGTATGTCGCAGCGGAGGCCGCAGTATGCAAGCTGCTGAATTTTTGGCGGTGCAAGGTTGGCCCGAAGAAAACCTATTCAATCTCGATGGTGGCATTTTGCGTTGGGCGCAGGATGTTGACCCTAGTTTGCCCCGAATCTACTAATCATGAATACAAAATCTTGGTACTTTCTGCTGTTATTGATTGGCCTGCTGGGGTTCGGGATGACCGCCTGCGAAGAAGATGCTACGCCAACCCCTACACCGGACGTCGAAAATATCGAACCGCAGGCCGTTGCGATTAATCCGCCGCGTGTGTGGATTGATAGCCCATTGACCAATGAAATGGTGGTGTTTGGGACGTCCCCCATTGAAATTGTTGCCCATGCCGCCTCGCTAACAGGGGGTGCTCTACTCAGTGTACGCGATGTGAATGGAGGACTGCTGACCACTGTAGATTTGGGCAGTCCGCAAGCAGTTGAAGAAACGGCGGGTGCTTTAGCGCGTTATGAGGGTGAGTGGCTGCCAGTTCAACAAGAAGTGGGAACAACCAATGAAGATGGATTGGTTGTTTATGAATTGACGGTGGAAGTGAGTGGCGTAGTTTCTGCGCCAGTGTTTGTGTACGCCCTACAAGCGACCCCAACACCAACCCTCACACCAACCGCAACCGCGACTTCAACGGCAACCGCTTCACCAACTCCTACTGCCACCTCAACGGCGACTTTCACCCTTACTTCCACACCGACGCCAACTGCTACTTTGACCTCCACCTCGACAACCACTGGGACAGCAACATTTACGGCGATGCCAAGTTTGACGGCTTCTCCAACTCGCACCGCCTCGCCGACGCCGACCATCACCAGTAGCCCTTCGCCAACCGGTACGGGCACGGCGACCCCGGCCATTGTGTTTGACCCCAAAGAGCCGCTTCCCTGCCAGATTGGGCCAATTCGCGGACGTGAGGTGATCGCACGGGTTGGGCCGGGGGATAATCGCGGGCCACTTGAGGTACTCGAATTTGGCGTCCTCTATTTGGTTACGGGGAAAAATGATACGGTTGGCGAAAATTGGTGGCAGATTAGTATTACGGGTGCGCCACAGGCATGGGCCAAAGATGCGGATGTGAATGAGTTTGGCGGGTGTGGCAACGTGCCAACGGTTGACGCACCGGGCATTACCCGACCCACTGGGCCGCGTCCTTCTGGGCCAACCAATACTCCTGTACCGGGGGCGACACCCGGCCCTGTTATCCACTATTTCTATGCGGATTACTATGAACTTCCGGCACTGGTTGATGACGTCTATGTCTATTGCACCAACATCTATTGGAGTGTCGAATACGTGGATGCGGTTTATCTGTATTCTTCCTATGATGAAACAACCGAGGGTGTTGTGGGAGTGGATAGTCGTCAGGTCTGCCCCGATGTAGCCACTGGTACAACGATTTATTTTACCTTGACGATTTACAAAGCCGGGGTAGCGGTGGACGATCAAACAATTGGGATTACCTATCAAGACCCGTTTCTAGTCGAATAGGGTAGATAGAAATGACGGCCTACCTGATGGAAAGCCGTCATTTTTTATTCTATAGAGCGGAACTGATTGAACTCAGCTTTTAGGCTCTTCTTTCTTAGGTTCTTCCTTTTTCGCTTCTTCAGGGGGGGGTGGGGGATTTAATTTATCACGCATTGCCTGTTCATTTGCCACCAACGATAGCCGTTCCGTCAATCCTACCATGCTGAATAATTTGCGATAGTGCGACGACAAGCCATAGGCAAATACACGACGTCCGGCCCGATTTGCATCTTCAACCAGACTAATCACCAAACCGATTCCAGCGCTGTTGAGATAATCACTGGTTTCAAAGTTCATCGCCACAATCTCTACCTTGCTTACCGAAAGTTGATTATAGGCGGCATATGCCGATTCGCGTGTTTGGGCAATCACATCACGCGGAAAATCCAAAAAGCCTATCTTGCCATCCTGTCGAAACTGTACATCCTTAGCCATTGATTTATTACTCCCCCTTTAGTCAGCCTCATCAACCCATTCAGAAGCATCCGAAGTCGGTTCGGATTCCGACAGTTCGCCTTCTGTTTTACCCAGATAGATGGTCATTTTAACCAGATTACCCCCCTCCGGCAGACGGGTAATTTCCACTTCGTCCATCAAACTTTGGATGAAGAACAATCCCCACCCGCGATCCGGTGCGCTGGTGCCGGGGGCAGGTAGTGGGTCTGGAATAGATTGCCGTCCGCGATCTTCAACGCGAATTTGCAGATGGCCGGGCGCAGCGCTCAAAAGCACCGTAACTGCCGAGGAGCGGTCTTGCAAATTTCCGTGTTCAATCGCGTTCATGCAGGCTTCGGCCACAGCCGTCTTGAGGTCATCAATCCGGTCTTCGGTAAAGCCCATTTCGCGGGCAATCGCTTCGGCGGCGTTGCGGGCCACCTTCTCAAATCCTAATGTGCTGGGTAAAAACAACTCAACGTTTTGCCTCGGCATTGAATAGCTCTCCGTCCCTGTCGAGAAATCGAGATGATGAAAAATAGAGGGTTTCTTGGCTGGCTCATCTTCGGCAATTAGCGTCCGAGAATCATCCTCGTCAAGCAGTTCTTTTCCATTGGGAAAATCAGGGTTAGTGGATAATCTTGACCCCGGCATTGCGGATGGAGCGGGGTGCTCCACTTGCAGTGGTCGCAGTACCATCACCGTGATGTCGTCTTGGGCCACTTCTTTATCAAGATGTTTATCAACGGCCTCCACGATTTCTTTGAGAATGTCTTCGGCATTAGCGTCGTCGGCAATCTTGTTCAGCAGTTGTTCGAGGCGTTCAAATCCAAAGAATTCACCCCGCCGATTCATCGCCTCAACAATACCGTCGCTAAAGAGCACCATCGCTCGACCCGGCTGAAGTTGCAATGATTTGGTGGTGTAATGGGTTTGCTGGCTCGATCCCAATGGATACCCACCCACATCCACAAAATCCCATGCCCCCTCTTCATCCCGTATATAGGGTTGAACCATACCGGCATTAGCGATGGTGAATTCGTAGCTATTGGGGTCGAAGAGTGCTGCAATCAAGGCGCTATTCATCTGATTTTGTAACAGACGATCCAAGAGACGTTCATTTAATGCGTTCAAAAGTTCACCGGGATAACGATGGCGGTTGATTTCATCACGCAGCGCGGTGGTGATGACCGCCATAATCAAGGCGGCAGGCATACCCTTACCGCTCACATCCCCGATGAAAATCCCTAGTTGACGGTCTGGCAGGGGCAAGATTTGGAAATAGTCGCCGCTGACTTGACGGGCGGCCAGCGAGGTGAAGGCAATCTCCAATTCAGGTAGCTTAGGTGGCTCAGTGGGCAGCAAGCTGGTTTGGATTCCACGGGCAACAGTAAGTTCCTGCTCGATACGCTTTACTTCCATATCGTGCAGTCGTGCATTTTGCAGCGCGACGCTGGCCTGATCCGAAAATGCTTCGGCCAACTCAACATCTTGAGAGGTAAAGGCATCTATTGTGCGCCCATTCACGTTCAAAACACCCACCGAACGCTCAAATACTCGTAGGGGCAGACCCATCCATGATTGAATATCGCTGCCGGGCAGGGGTGTCCACCGTTCATCATGAGCAGTGTCTTGAATAATGACCGGATGTCCGCGTGCAATCACTTCACGGGCAGCCCGTGCTTCGGTGGCTAAAAAGGTCGTTTGGGCATGGGCCTCAGCATCATCGCCGCGATGGGTCGCCACTTCTAACAGGCCTCGGTCATTTAACAGCAGAATCGAAGCGCTATAGAAGGGAATTAACTTTTGTAATTCCGACAGAATCCGATCCAGCACAGTTTGTAGATCAAGTGATGAGTTAAGGGCGCGGGAGACCTCCAACAAAGCGCGGGCAGTTCGTTGGGCGCTGGCCTCAGCACGGCGGCGGCTGGTTTCACGCACCAGACGGCGTACCCCGAAGAAGACTAGAATCGCAATTAAGACACTCGTGACAATTGCCATCACCGAAATAAGCTGAATATCGCCGGCTACCAAGTTACTGGCTTCATCCGTATCTTGACTTAGCATCAAGATAAACGAATAGCCACTTACCTGCACCGGGGCAATGGCCGCAATACGTTCTGTTCCCCTAGGGCTATAAGTCCGCGAAACAGAATCCCCACCAGCCAGAATGTTTTGTAGGATCGTGGCTGGGAAGGCTTCGCGCACGTCCGAGATGGTCTCACCTTCGGTACGGGCTTGATATAGCAACGTTCCTTCATTGTCCAAAACCCACAACTGGCCTGATTCGGAATCTACAAACCCATCGAGACTGAGGTCTTGACTAAAAATAGCGTCAAGATCAAGCTCATACACCAGATATTCGGTATTGCCGGTGCGGGCTTCAACTGGGGTTATCAGCAAATAATCGGGGCGAGCCTGTCCAGAGCGAATGACACGATATATTTGGGTAGGTAACTCGATTACCCCACCCTCTGTTGTCAGTTCAAGCAGTTCAGGGGGGATGGCAAATGGATATGCTTCACCTTGTTCAATAAGATCATTATATTGGGAAGGCCACGCATAACGTGGACGGCCTCGAAAATCATAGCGGGTGACACTATTTACTGTGTTTTGGCGTTCAGCCCGTTCAATATTCGCCTCAATTGCGGCAATGGCTTGTGGTGTTTGGCTGGTACCAATCCCTTGAATCTCAGGTGAACTGGCAAGACTGATGATTTCAAAACTGAGACTGTTAAAATAGGCTTCTGTTTGCTGGGCAACCGACGTGCTAATCTGTAATTGTTGAACTTTGAATTGGTCTAACACGGTGCGCCCAATCACACCTGAGGCGAACAGCGTTACCACACCGATCAGTGCTACAATCAGCAGCAACCCAAATACTGCAATCACATAAATTTGGAAACGCCGTTCCAAAATATCACTCCCTAAAAAATAAATAAAGACAGTGTTGATATAGGGGATTATAGCATATTTTCTCAATGCCACCTGTGGTCTAATGTGGTATACTTTGGGATAGATGTTTCAAACACATGGTAGAGAAGGATTGTTCAATGGCTGGTCTTGGTGCACCGGAATTGTTTTTGATTCTAATCGTGGTGCTGCTTCTGTTTGGCGTCGGGCGGGTGTCACGGGTTGGCGGCGAACTCGGTTCAGCCATTCGTGAATTCCGTAAGGGCCTGCAAGGAAACGAAGAAGACAAAGACTCTAAAAATACGCAA
Source organism: Anaerolineae bacterium (assembly GCA_021463865.1). Classification (GTDB taxonomy): domain Bacteria; phylum Chloroflexota; class Anaerolineae; order Aggregatilineales; family J027; genus CFX10. The sequence goes on along the minus strand of JAJTXY010000008.1, from coordinate 167,617 downwards.
ACTCCTCACCAATAGTACCGCTTGATATAGCTGATGTTGGTTGAATCAAAAGCTCTGAACGACTAACTTATAATCCCGTTGTTCAGGGCTTTTCGGTTACGTATCCTGTTCATTATGTTGGATTAAAATTGCCTTGACCACCCAAACAAGCCGTATTCCCCTCCTCTATTCGCACCACCATCAAGAACACGCCCCAATACTCGAAACACATCATGCCAAAATCCTAAATTATCCAGAAGTGCCACGTCGCGCCGAGATTATTCGGGGACATTTGTTGGCAACAGGTTTGATGCAGCCAATCATAGTAGAAACCTCTATGTCAAAGTCTGACATCTGCCAAACCCTTGATGCGGGCATGGTGGATTATCTTGAAGCGATCTCCCGCGACATGGCAACTCTGACAACGGAAAGCCTATCCTCATTCTATTCGCTGCAAGATACTGACCCCGCCCATTTTTACCGCTATCCGTCGGTTTTCCCACAGCGTGACCGGATTTACCACTCCCATCAAAGCCTGATGGGACTGCACGGCTATTATTGTTTTGATAAAGATGCCCCTGTTGGTAAAGGTACATGGGAGGCCGCTCTTTATTCTGCCACGATTGCCCATCAAGGCGCGGGGATGATTTTGGAAGGACATCCACTGATCTATTCCCTATGCCGTCCTCCCGGTCACCATGCCAGCCGCGATTTAATGGGAGGCTATTGTTATTTCAACAATGCCGCCATTGCCACTACCCGCCTGCTCGAAAAAGGGACAGTCGCCATCATTGATATTGACTACCATCATGGCAATGGCACACAGGAAATTTTCTGGAACGAGCCGCATGTCTTGTTTACGTCCATCCATGCCCACCCCGATGGCGAATACCCCTATTTCACGGGTTATGCCGAAGAAACAGGTGGGCCGGCTGCACCCAACACGAATCTCAATTTTCCGCTGCACGCCGGAGCTACTGAGGCCACATTTTTAGCCGCGCTGGATGAGTTATTGGCAGGAGTGCGGGCCTTCAATCCGGCTTCGATTGTGGTATCACTTGGCTTTGATGCCTTTGAGCAAGACCCACTTGGCACATTCAAGTTAAAAGTGGAGAGTTATTTCAAGATTGCCCAAAAAATTGCCGCCCTGCATTTACCAACATTGCTGGTACAAGAGGGCGGCTATGCTGTGGATATGTTAGGTATACTGGCCGAGCAGTTTGTTAATGGGATGCTGTCACTTTGACGTTTTGACGAATGGCGGCAAGTTCGGCAATGGTGTTAATCAGCCGTTCATAGGGCCAGCCACCCGCTTGAGCCTGCAAACATAAATCACTGTACCCCGGATTTAACCCCGGCAGTGGGTTGACCTCCAAAATATAGGGCTGGTGGTCGCGGGTGGCGTCCAATCTGAAATCCACCCGTGCCACATCCCGACAGCCTGTCACACGGAACACCGCCGCCGCCAGTTTTTTCAAGTGTTCCTCTTGGGCAGGTTCAAGCGGTGCGGGACAGAAATAGTGGTAATCATCCGCCAATTCGACCTTCATACGGTTGGTGTAGATGTCGCCACCTTCGTCCGCATAAGCCGAAAATTCGACCTCCAAGCTGGGCAAAAATTCGAGACCTTCCAATAATTCATCCGGTAGTTCTCGCCCGCTGATCTTTCGCGCCACCGTCGGCTTCACATTGCCAACCATGCCAACCATGACCTCGCGCCCCTGCACATAATGTTCCACCAAGATGGGCTGGTTATAGCGGGAGAGTTGCTTGGCAACCTGTGGACGCAGTTCGGCGACTGTCCGCACAATACTTTCCGGGCTAACCCCCATACTTGTCCCTTCACGGCTTGGTTTAACAAACAGCGGAAACGCCAGTTCGTCGCCGTTCAGCAGATCGGTATCAATCGGTTCATCGGCGCTTTCAAATACCTGAAATTCTGGTGTGGGCAGACCATGATAGTGCAGTACACGCTTGGTCATGGGTTTATCGAGAGCCAGCGCCAATGTCAGCACTTTACTCCCGGTATACGGGAGACGCAGCATTTCCAACACCGCTGGGATTTGGGCCTCACGCCCATCCCCGAAGTGGCTTTCAGCAATGTTAAAACACAAATCGGGCTGATAGGCCTGCAATTTCTCCACAAGACTATAGGGCGGCAGGATATTGGCCTCAAAGAATTCGGCATGGTGTCCGCCAGATTCGAGGGCTGTAATGATCGCGTTAATGGTTTTAGGGCTGTCGAGATCGTCCCATTGGTCAGGCGTCATACCTTCCCACGTAGGCGCATTTTTCTTGAGATTGGCAAGCACCGCAATACGCATGGTCTGTTATTTGTTCCTCAGATATGTCATGAAATAGGATTTGAGAGGGGCGGGTGTCCACCCCCTAGTAAGTCTTATTCGTGGTGTCCGTTGCTGGAACCATTGCCATTATGCCCGTTACCGTTGTGACCGTTCCCATTATGCCCATTGGATGGACTTTCCGGTTTACGGAGCATGATATCGGTGTGACCATTGCCGCTATGATGTCCGTTTCGGTTATGCCCATTTCCATTTCCGTTACCAGAAGTCTGGGTATCACGCTGAATGGGAATTGGCAGGTGCATCAACGGTGATTCTTCACCAACACCATAGGGTTTCCACTTGGCCTCGTTACCGTTTAGACGATGTTGTGCCCCGCCGCGACTATGCAGTTCATCAAACCCTTCTGGCTTGATGGCGAGGGAACGCCCTTCCAACAGATCAATCACTCCACCCTGACCCGGTTCGGGTCGTTCAGGGGCAAAGCGATCCAGATGGTCAATCATATGCGGGTCGTAATCTTCCGGCTCCACATAGGTCGTGATGTAGCCCTCATAATTGCGCAGCACCACCTTGCCGGGAGATTGGCTAATCATATACTGAGGCATCACCGGAATCTTACCACCACCGCCGGGAGCATCTACCACATAGGTCGGGATGGCATAACCGCTGGTGTGCCCACGTAGCCCTTCAATAACCTCGACCCCCTTAGCGACAGTGGTGCGGAAGTGCCCCGCGCCTTTGACCAAATCGCATTGATAGAGGTAGTAGGGTCGGACACGATTGCGTACCAGCTTATGTACTAGTTCGCGCTGAATATTCACGCTGTCATTGATACCTGCCAGCAGCACACTTTGATTGCCCAACGGGATACCGGCATCCGCCAATTTTGCCAGCGCTTGACTGAGTTCCGGCGTAATTTCTTTGGGATGATTGATATGCACATTCATCCACAAAGGATGGAATTGGCGCAGCATCGTCGTAAATTCTTCGGTGACACGCATTGGTAGGAAGATCGGCACGCGCGTACCAATGCGAATGATCTCAATATGTTCAATTTCACGCAGACTTGCCAAGATATGTTCCAGCGTTTTGGGCGCAAGGGTCAGCGGGTCACCCCCACTGAGCAGCACGTCGCGTACCTGTGGCGTATTGCGCAGATATTCCAACTGCATCTCAAATTCAGTTTTGCTGAACGTGGCGTGTGAATCACCTACGATGCGGCTGCGTGTGCAATAGCGGCAGTAGCTGGCACATTGAGTGGTCAGCAGCATCAACACACGGTCAGGATAGCGATGCACCAACCCCGGCACAGGGCTATGTTTATCCTCTGCCAAGCTGTCTTCCATCATACCCTCAAAGGCTTGCAGTTCACGCCCCAATGGGATGACCTGACGCCGAATCGGGCAGAAGGGGTCATCGGGGTCAATCAAACTGGCAAAATAGGGGGTGACATCTACCCGAAATTTATCTTCCGCCGACAGCCCCTCAATTTCTTCAGACGTCAGGTGGATAATTTGGGCAAGTTCTTCTAGCGTGTTGAGCCGATGGGCCAGTTGCCAGCGCCAGTCAAACCATTTTTCGTCTGGGATGTCCGCCCACAAAGCAGGGCGTAGTGTCGTCTGTAATTTTGATTGTGAGGTCGGGTAAACCTGTAGTTCAGCAGGAAATGGAAGCAGGAGGGGATGGTTCTCGCGGACACGTTGTCCGGGAGGTTCGGGTGGCTCTGAAAGCTCTTCAGTTTCTGTGACTTGCAGCATTGCGTTATTACTCCAATTAAAAAGCCGAACAATGTCGGCTAAGGGTGTACAAGGGTAAAGCACAATTAACCATATAAAATTATAGTACGTTTTTTCACGAGTGGAACTACCAATTTTTAGGTGTTTTGCCTATTGGGGTCTGACCTCAAAAGTCCCGCCAAAAATCACCGTTCCGCCCTGTGCATCGCGCAGTTGTTCAAAGCGCCCATCCGGTAGCTTTCGATACACGGTCACTGCCCAAATATAACGGGTTGGCGGCATGTCACGCGGAATATCAAATTCGTGATAATCCTGCACGACCTCATCTTTGACCCAGCGTGATGTAGCATACATGCCAATAACTGGAGATTGAATATCCTGTGACCAGATCGTTTGCCAATCCTGCGTCAAAATATGCAGCGAGATTGAATAGTCCGTATCCAAATCCGCCAGCGCCTGCCATGTCAAGGTAATCGGCGCGAACTGGCCTGCCTCATACACGGTATCCTTTACCTTATATCCCACCAATGCCAGTTGCAGTTGCCCATCTGGGGTAAAGAATTGTGTCCCCAATGGAGTGATGTCTGTCGGTACAGCAAAACTGGGTTCACGTCCCAAGCAGACCAGCGCCCCCACATTGGTTGGATGCCATGTTTCATCTACTGGGATATGCCGCGCCACACAGATATTGCGGTCAGTATCAGCGTATAGGCTGAGTTTTTGCACGGGATAAACCAACTCCAAATCGGGCCGTACATCCTCAACTTTCTGGTAATACCACAAAATCGTGACTTGCTCCCAATCACTTAAGACGACAGCATTGGGGGGCAGATTTTTCATCTCGCTTGCCAACCGATCCCCCATATCCCCAACCTTGAGTGTATCTCGCCATAAATCCAGTGGCTTGCCATAGATTGCTTCTTCACGCCGTTCAGGATAGGCATCCCATAATTGCCAGACGGGGAGTAAGATGAGGGCTATCCCCGCCATGATAAATTGTGGCACAAGCCGACGGAAATCTAAGTGTGCTGGGGAGTTGACTTTTCCAATTTTTTGCTCCACCCAACCTAAACCATAGGCATAGGCGTAAATCATAATGATGAATGACGGGGGATAGTAGGTAAACGGGCGCACATTATCCCGATAATTAGCTGAAAGCAAGGCTTGCAGTGCAAAACTGATGCCCAAAAAGAGTGCCCCACCCGGCATTCGGCGAATCATCACAAGCAGGCCCAATATAGCCGTTATCAAAATGGGGAACGGATAATCATCCAACAAAAAGCGCCCATATTTGCCCAACTCATCCAAAAACCCTTCAAGCACAAAGGCGTTTTTGGCAGTATGCCGATCCATCATCCAATCTACCCATTCGCGCACCGTGTCGGGTTGCCATTCACTGGGGGCAAGCTGACGCGCTTGCATGACAGGTAAAAAAATCGGATACACAAGTAGTGGGGGCAGCAGCACTAAGCCAATACATATCAGGGTACGTCGCCAATTTTTGAGAACTGCCTGCCGTTCATAAAACAACACCAACGGCGCAATGCCAAAAGCAAACAGCAGCATGGTACGGTGATGCAAAAAACTGATGCCATAGGCCAATGCAAGGGAATACAGTATCTTATCGCCATAGGGTTTTTCGCGCTCCGCCGCCCACCACAGTACCAATCCCACCACCACGGCTACAAAAATGGTGTTAAACGCATATTTATCTGCAATCACAGCCTGCTGCCAGAACGTCGCCCCTAGACCGAGCGTCAGGCCCGCAATGACCGCCACTAGCCGCGATTCGTGTAGCCTATAAACAAAAGCCGTTACAATCGCACAAGAAAATGCCCCTGAAACTGCTGCCAGCAGATTCATCCGCCACGCCACCGTGCCAATTGGGATAATTTTTGACCACACATACCCCAACAGCACATACAAGGGGTGCCCGGTAGGATGGGTCAGCGCCAATATCGGGCCAGCATATTGCATTTCTCCCGCATCCCCTCCCACCGTCCCCGGCAGCAGAGTACGAATATAAATAGCCAGCAACCCGATAAACACCCCAATCACCACGAGCCAGCGATTCTGAAAAAGCCGATTTAACAACGTCACAGCCTGAACCTTCATTCCAATGAATTGTTATTTTTTGAACGTGCAAATGCTACCGCACTCAGCTTGACCCGGCGAGTCTGGATTTGGCAGCAGTCAATTGGAGTCAGGTAGGGGTGCAATAAACGCAGGGCAAAGAACCTTGTTTCTAGTACAAGTGTCATTAAACTTGCACTTAATTGGCGGGTGGGGAACTTTCGTGAGGGCTTAAACTAGCGTTGATACCATCTTTGCAACCTAACTTCAGGCATTGGTCCCGTTTGGCCTTAACGTTATTGTTGGTTGTTTATAGCCTTCTCGTTGGCTTGTACAGCCTCAACACCCCCTTATTTGAAGCACCCGATGCCTATTATCATTTCGCGGTGATTGAGTATATTGCCCGAACTGGTGAACGTCCACCACGTGAAAAACCTAGTTTGAGCGATGCTTGGCAGCAGGCAACTTATCATGCCCCATTATACTATTTTATAGCGGCGGTTTTGATCGCTCCGCTAGACACCAGCGATTTTCCACTGGAATTTCAGCGTAATTGGCACGGACAAATTGGCGAACCACACGCCCACGACAATCACAATTTTGTGGCCTATGTTCCAACGGATTGGCACAAAACTGAGTTGGCGGTGCGAGTTGTGCAGGCATTTAGCATGGTCTTGGGCGGGCTGACGTTACTCAGTATCTATGTTTTGGCACGGGGTGTTGTACCGACCAAACCGGGAGTGGCCTTGTTAGCCGTTTTGATCGTGATACTCAATCCCCAATTTATTTATATGAGCGGGATGGTCAATAACGATAATCTGGTGACAACCCTCACTATTGCGGCGATGGCTACGCTCGTTTGGATTATTCGACATAGGGCGACTTGGCGTTTGGTAGGACTGCTTTCTCTCCTTTTGGCAATGAACGCTCTTGCCAAAGCCAGCGGTATGTTACTTTATCCGGTGGTCATTGTGGGCCTCCTCTATGTAGGTTGGCGCGATAAGTGGCGATGGCGACAGTGGTTGGGGTATGCTGCCCTCGGTTTTCTGTTATGGGTAGGTATCGCCAGTTGGTGGTACATCCAAAATCTGAGCGAAGGGGCAGAAGCAACCAATATTGATCGAATGATCGCAGTGGTCGGGGGACGGACTGGCCCGATTGATATTTGGTCGGATGTTCGCGGCCTCTATTATTCGTTTTGGGGATTATTTGGTTGGTTCAATATCATCGCTCCAATGGATTTTTATCGCTGGACGTTGATCTTGATGGGGTTTGCTGGAATTGGCTTACTGATCGGCAGTTTCCGGGCCTTTCGTGATAAACTGCCCACGCCCGATAATGCAGTGATTGTGGCTTTACTAATGCTGCAAGCCCTGATTATCGTAGTCAGTTGGTACGACTATGTACATCGTGTAGTTTCCGGTCAGGGACGCTTATGGTTTCCTCTACTAGGTGGTCTAGCTTGTGCAATGGCCTATGGGTTAAAGGCATGGCGTCCGAAATGGCTGGCTACCCCGCTGTTGGGTGGCATGGCCGCTGCAACCATTGGCTTCCCTGCTCTGCTAATTGCCCCTACCTTTGCCGCGCCCCCTCAAATTCCGATTGACGAATGGACACCCCCCGCCAATGCCGCCTCATTTTGGGTACGCGAACCGTGGGAAGATCAGGCTTGTTTGCGCCTATGGGTCAGCCCTCCGGAATGGAATCCATCAGGCAGAGTTCTGCGCCTCAACGTTGCATGGGAAACGCTGTGTCCAGTCAGTGGTTATTGGAGTCAATTTTTGCACTTGACCAACCCCTCACTAGAAACTTGCCAAGCAGGGGACACACGATACATTTTGGTGCAGTGGGATTCGATGCCTACGGGAGGAAATTTGCCCCTGCCCGCTTTCCAAGTCGGCTATGTTGTTGAAGACACTGTTTCTTTAGACCTACCAGATACGCTAGACTTATCACACCAGTGGGTTTTGCAAACAGGTTTATACGATGCTGCCGGAACGTTCATCCGTACTGTCATTGAATCGGATACGGCTCATCCGGCGATTACTATAAATCAGTGTGCCGCCAACGCCGTGAACATCAAAATGGAGTAAATTGGTTGAAAATTCGTCGTAACAAATGGGTACTGGGTCTTGCTGTTGTATTGGCTATTTTGAGTTTGATTGTAATCTGGCAGTTGGCCCAACCGGACCAATCTACCAAAGCGGCCAAGCATTATCCCGATGAACCTGTGCCTACTTACTCTGCTGTGATGGATTTAGCCCCCGATGCAGTGAATTTGAATAACCCCAAAACCTTTCCTTCGTTGACCTATGGCATCCACACCTTTTTTTGGTGGGATCAAACCTATCGGCTGTTTGGCCTAGACCAAATCAATATCATGCAGTTTTCGCATATCAAACAAAGTTTCGCATGGGCCGATATTGAACCCGAACGCCGCGAGGTGCCGACTGATGACCCCACACGATACGTCTGGTCACAAGTTGATGGGATGATGGCAGATATTGAGTCTAAAGGAATCCGGGTAATCGCCCGTCTTGACCATCCTCCCACGTGGTCGGTGAAATCGAACGCCGGCTATGATGATCCGCCGTTTGATGTAACCCGCTTCGCTGAATTGTGTGGCACGCTTGCCCAGCGTTATAAGGGTCGTATTGACGCCTATCAGGTCTGGAATGAGCCGAATCTTACCCGTGAATGGGCCGGACATATTCCCAGCCCCAAAGGATATGTAAGACTTTTGGCGGCCTGCTCCACCGCCATCCGTGCCGCCGACCCCGACGCCATTATTATCTCGGCGGGCCTTTCTCCAACCGCTACCCGCGACATGACGGCCATGCCTCATATGGAATTTCTATGGAAGATGTACGAGGCTGGCGCGAGTCCCTATTTTGATGTATTAGGGGTTCATGCCCCCGGTTGGAAGTTCGCACCTGAAGTTGGGCCGGATGTCCCACTTGCCGAAAATTACTACGAATGGCAGCGCTTCCGCCACGTCGAGGACATGCGAGCCATCATGGTTGCCAATGGCGATGCTGCCAAACAACTGGCTATTACGGAAACAGGCTGGACCATTGACCAGCGTGAAGGCTCAATCTACAGCCATTTTGGGGTGACACCAGAAGAACAAGGGGATTATTTGCGCCGAGCCTATCTCTATGCTGCCGAAAATTGGCGTCCATGGTTGGGCCTCATGACCACGATTTATTATCCCAATGTCGCATGGACATCTGAAAACGAGGAATATTATTGGGCGATTGGCACAGTTGCTCCAATGCCTTATGGCATGGATGGGCGTCCGGCGTGGCCTGCCTTGGTGCAAATGGAGAAAGTTTCGACCAATCCGGATTATGCCCATCCTGCCCGTGATGAATCCCTCAACCCGATAGAGGGTGACGATTAAGCCGTGATATGGGCGTGGAAAGCTGTGTTAAATTCGGCGGGCTTTTCCAAATAAGGGGCATGACCACAGTCGTCAATGACTACTTCTTGATAAGCTCCACCTGCCGCCGCATATTTTTGCAGCACATCGCGGGTTTGGGCCAGCATCGGTTGAGGTGGAAATACCTCCATTCCGGGCCAACCGGGGATTAATCCCAACGACCCCAAACGTCCCACATCCGCTGCTGCCGTGTCCGAGACGGTTAAATCCTGTGCGCCACGAATCCACAGCACTTTGGGCTTATGCGCCATCTCAAGGATCTTAGGCAGGATATGCTGGTTATATTTGGGTGACAGAGCGTTATTGACCCCCATCACCCCCGGTGCGAGATGCGGCCATGCCGAAGCCGGAACGGAATCCCCCGGATAATCTTGCTGACCCATATGGGTGGAAAGCGTTGCTGAAAGGATTTCTTCTTCGCGGGCCGGAACAAAGGGTGGCTTAAATACCAGATTTCGCAGGGCGTTCCGTGGGGCAAACATGCTGCCCGTGCCACGTTCCCCTATCGTCAGCAATCGGGCAAATTCGGGATTAATCAGACCTGCCCCTGATCCAGCAAACTCCCCATTACACGGCGTCCCGGCAACATCTTTGGTACACCCAAATCCGTATGGCGACCCCGGCGCAACCTGCGTCACGCTCAATAGACGATCTGTATAGTCCATCATAAAACGCCACACCACCGACCCACCCATCGAATGCCCGACCAGATGCACTTTTTGAATATTCAGGGTATCCAACAACGCAGCAAGGTCGTCGGCTAGGTCACCCAATCCCCGTGTCGCATCAATCTTTTTGGCGGGGTCGGATTCGCCATAGCCGCGCTGATCGGGAGCGATGGCACGATAACCCGATGGTAGCGCCAACATCGTTTCTTCCCACCATGTCGCCGACGAAATATTACCGTGTACAAACAAGACAGGTATGCCATTTTCCGGCCCACTCAGCAGCACCCGTGTCGTCAAGCGCTTGCTGGTAATCGGTTTGGCCGTAATCCCTGCTAAAGTTGGAATTGACATGCGTTCTCTTTAATCCTCCTCCACAAATTGAGTAATCGTATCTACGACAATTTTGGCGGAGTCGCCAAATAACATGGTGATATGATTGCCGGGGATTTCGACATAGCGGCAGTTTTTGATCGCCTGCACTGTTTCTTGGGCCTGTTCATAGGGCAAAACAGGCGGTGTACCCTCCGGGCCATAGGCCCCGATGGCATTGAGCAAAATGGCGGGTTTATCAATCCGTGATACATATTCACCATAGGGTTCTTCTAGGGCTTTATCGGTGGCTTCAAGGATGCCCTCTTTGTATAACCGAGATTGCACTGTGCCGTCCGCGTTGGTTTGCACATCGGCGCGATAATAACTTTCAATAGTCGGGTCCCACCATCCATGAAAGGCCGGGTTTTGTTTCATCGTTTTGATATATTCATCCCACGACGCAAATACGCGCCCCATACGATTGAGCGAGGGCTGAATCAGTTCTCGTACACGCGGGTGGAGTTTGGCTGCACCATCAATGATAATCATTTTGCGGATGCGTTCGGGATGATGGGCCGCGATATAAAGAGTCAGTAGCGCTCCAAATGAATGCCCGCCCATAATCACCTGCTGAGTGCCCAGTAATTCCAACAACCCCAACACGTCGGCGGCATGGTCAGCCATTGAATATCCCGTTGCAGGTTTTTCGGTTTGCCCTCGCCCGCGCAAATCTAGCGTCAAAACCCGAAAACGAGGACTCAACCCCGCCTTAATTAACCCATCAAATTCATTGGCATTGGCTGTCAAACCCGGCAGCAGTACAATCGTCGGCCCGTTCCCCTTGTGGTCGAGGTAATGCAAAACGATGTTGTTGACATGTCTAAAATGCTCCACGCTCAAAACCTCTCTATAATTTATTTCTACTTTTTGGCATTCCTTTGGCTGTATTCATCGCGCAAAATCCGCTTCAGGGTTTTGCCTGCTACGCTACGTGGTAAAAACTCAACGACCACGACCTCACTCACCTTTTGATAGCGAGCCGCCACCCGTTCATTAATCCAATCGAGCAGTTCTTCAGATGTGGTAGTGGCATTCTCGCGCAGCATGACGGCGGCTAGTGGGGTTTCGCCCCATTTGTCATCCGGCACGCCAAACACAGCGGCTTCACGCACCATCGGATGCTGGACAATGATTTCTTCAATATCACGCGGATACACATTGACCCCACCGGAGATAATGAGGTCTTTTTTGCGGTCTACCAGATACAAAAATCCATCCGCATCCACATAACCCATATCCCCTGTATACAACCAACCATCCCGAATAGCATTAAAAGTCAGATCAGGCCGCTTATAATATCCCGGCATCAAAATTGGCCCTCGTCCCACAATTTCACCCACCTGCCCGATTGGGACTTCCTTGCCGTCTTCATCTAATACCTTCATTTCAAAAAAAGGCGGCGGCACTCCCACTGAATCTATCTTGGCTGGAACATCCTGTTTATCCAAAATCGTGACAAAACCCTCGGTCAAACCATACAGTTCATAGAATACCCCCGGCAAGCGGCGATTGAGTTCATCCTTGTGCTGGCGATGGAACGGCGCTCCCACTGAACAAATCATTTGCACCGAACGCATGGTGTCAGCATTGAAATTGGGTGAATTGAGCAGGGCGATAATCTGGGACGGCACCATCATCATATGGGTGACGCCTTCGCGCTGGACATGTTCAATCACTGCCTCTGCATCAAATTGGGGTAGTAAGATATAGGTCGCGCCCAAATACATCCAAGGCATGAAGGTCAAGAATGCACCGTTAAACACAAGCGAACCCGAGTGCAAAATCACACTTTCGGGTGTAATACGATAGGCCGAGGCGAATAGGGTGCAGTACATCGAACGGATAGAATGCGTGTGGATAATCCCTTTGGGCATCCCCGTTGTGCCGCTGCTGTAAATGATGTTGTATTGGTCGTGATCGCTTATTTCGATGTACGGCGGGTCGTCCTCACTGGCCGCTCCAACAAAATCCTGATAGGTTATCCAGCCCTCGGACGATGGGCCATCGGTCAAGATATAGCCCCGTACAAACATCAAGTCAGGCCGGATATTGTCTATCCCCTCAATCATGGCGTGGCTGGTCACCACCAACACCGTATCGGAATCATTCAGTAGAGTTATGAGACCTTCTTCACGCAGCAGAGGGCTTAGAGGGACAACAACTGCCCCAATCCGTGCCACTGCCCAATAGACATCGAGTAGTTCAAGGCAATTGGGGAGGATGGTAGCGATTTTGTCGCCTTTTTGGATGCCATAGCCCAATAACGCATTGGCAAGCCGATTGACGCGGCGATTGAATTCAAGATAGGTCAGGCGATGATTTTCAAGAAGAACGGCGTTGTGGTGAGGGCGATAACGGGCATGTCTGGGGAGTAATGTGCCGATATTCATAACTTTCCCTATTTAATTTTTAAAGAAGAGTTGTGAGCGTTCCGCCCGAAAATCCCAACTAAATTTTTATCTTCTATTATTTTCGACCATTATTGGGCATTGAATTGGTGCGACGGAACGATCTCATTTTATCCTGTTTCAGAAGTGCCTCCAACTTCACTATAAAACAAAAACCGCCCATATAGGGCAGCAAGTTAAATCTTATTTGGATTTATGGTTAGTTGAGGTGTGCCTGGAGAGATTCGAACTCCCGGCCTATTGTTCCGTAGACAATCGCTCTATCCACTGAGCTACAGGCACAATTACATTTCCTAAAAATTATTATGCCGCAGGTTATTTCACATGTCAATTGTGGATTGAGTGACTGTACTTCTCGTCCGCTGCACCTAAGCATTTCATGAGAAATAACTCTAGATGGAAGCGATCTTTCCACAAATCCGCTACCATAAACATTGGGTAGGGTTAGGACGGAACATCAATGTGTTAAACAAAGTAGCCAAAATGCACCACTCCCCCCAACAAATCGGCCAATCCAAATGGTTGGTGCCATCACGGATAGATCAGCCTGAACTACTCGATAGTGGTATCGGCTCGCAGGCAGATGTCAGGCAAAACTTGGCGGATTTATGGCGGATCAATGTGCATCTCGGTGGGCTATCCTCTTTGGAACGCAATCTCTACCCTCGTTTGCGAAATTCAACTCACCGCCTCATCTGTCTTGATATTGGCACGGGTTCAGCCCAAATTCCTTTAAGAATTGAGCAATGGGCCAAGCGACACGGCCTTGAATTGGAGATTTTAGCCCTCGATTTTTCTGCTCGAAATTTGAAAGTCGCTCAAGATCACTTTACCTTGACGACCCCTCCTTCCCAGATTTCGCTGATTCAAGCGGATGCCCATGCCCTCCCGTTCGCTCCGAGTAGTGTGGATTACGTCATTTCCTCGCTGTTTTTGCACCATCTCAACCCCGAACAGGTGCTTGCCTTTTTGCGTTCAACTTTCCGTATAGCACGCAGGGGCCTCATCATGACGGACTTGACCCGAGGCTGGCTACCCCTCCTAGCCTTTAAAATAATCCAGCCCATTTTTGCCCGCAACTATCTCACACGCTATGACGGGGCAGTTTCCATCCAGCGTGCTTATACCCCTGCCGAGTTATTATCCCTAGCCAAAACCGCTGATCTTCCAAATGCCTCTATTTCTGTATTTCCCAGTTGGCCGTGGCGTATGACATTGGTCGCCGAAAAACCATGAGCGAAACCTCTTTTGATGTTGCGATAGTCGGTGGGGGATTGGCTGGGTCGAGCGCTGCGTTGGTGCTTGCTGAGGCAGGCTATCGAGTGGGATTATTTGAAGCCAAACATTATCCTCATCACAAAGTTTGTGGTGAATTCCTTTCATCGGAGTGCATCCATTTGTTTAACCAATTAGGTGTCACTTCCGAAATACAAGCGCTTTGCCCCGCCCCTATCCGCACAGTGCAAATCACGGCTCCGAATGGCACGATATGGACAAGCCCACTTCCCGGTGAAGCATGGGGTCTCACCCGTTATGCCCTTGATAAGCTACTCGTAGACCATGCCTGTCAACATGGCGTTGCGGTATACGAAAATTCCACCGTAACCAATGTTTCAGGCAGGCTATCCGAAAAATTTTGCCTCGAAATCCGATCCGCCTCGCATCCATCCACCTGTCAAGCAAGAGCGGTTATTGCCGCACATGGCAAACGCAGTAATTTGGATCGCGCCTTAAATCGGGGTTTTCTCGATAAGCCGCAGCCGTATATGGGTTTGAAAAATCACTTTCACGGCCCTCCCCTCGGTGACCAAGTGCGTTTATTTGTTCTCCCCGGCGGCTATTGCGGCATGTCAGAGGTGGAAGGTGGACTTGCCAATGTTTGTTTGTTGGTGCGCCAAGAGGGTTTTCGTCAAGCAGGTGGGACGATTGAACAGTTTATTGCTTGGATGGGCCAGCAAAATCCACCGCTTGGGCAATGGTTATCCCAAGCCACACCAGTACATGATCGCTGGTTGAGCATCGGCCAAGTGCCATTCATCCGCAAGCGCTTGGTCGAAAACGATATATTGATGGCGGGTGATGCCGCCGGATTAATTACTCCACTCGCTGGTGATGGTATGGTGATGGCACTACATGGTGGGATGTTGGCGGCGACCTATGTGGATAAAATGTTCCGGCAGCCTACTTTGGCAAAATCCTTATTAAAAGACTATGCACAGGATTGGCGACGGCACTTTGCCAACCAAATGCGTTTGGCACGGGCCTTGCAATCCATCATGCTGCGACCCTCCCTACTCACCCCCGGACTACATTTCTTAAATAAATTCCCCGTTATAGGTGAACTGCTTGTGCAATATACCCGTGACAGCCACATCCTTGAACAGAAGGGGATTTCAGCATGAATACATCGTTATCCTCACCATCCATCCTCTCTCTTGCGACGGGTGTTCCGGCTGCCCGGCACAGCCAACAAGAAATATTCGGTGAATTTGTTGATCTGCTTGGCCGTAAACTGGGCAAGTTAGACCCGCGCCGCGCCAAAGCCATGCAGGTAATATTTGATCGGGCCGGGGTAGGATTTCGCCACAGCATTGTCCAACAGGGCTATTTTGCTAATGAACAATCTACTCAAACGCGCAATGATCTTTATATGGCCGAGGCAGTGCCATTAGGCGAAACGACCATCCGGTGTGGCTTGGCTCAAGCAGGCTATACCCCCGATGATATTGACGATTTTATTGTGGTCTCTTGCACAGGCTTTAATATTCCCGGCCTCGATTTATTATTGGCAGAACGTTTGGGGATGCGGTCAGATTTGCGCCGTACTTGTGTTTTGGGGATGGGGTGTTATGGAGCGTTTCCCGGCCTGTTACGGGCTACCGAAGCGGCTCTATCCCGCGTAGGTCGGCGTGCTCTCGTACTGGCAATCGAGTTGTGTTCGTTGCATCTTCAATTAGAAGACACCGCCGAAAATGTGGTCTCGTCCGCCTTATTTTCGGATGGAGCAGCGATGGTATTGATTGGCGATGATACTGCGAGTAAGGGCCGTATTGTGAATGGCCCACGTCTCATTTGCTCGGCCACCTACTGCGACTATAAAACCTTGAAGCATATGTCATTTAATGTCACCGATCATGGTTTTCAAATGTATCTTTCCAGCTATGTCCCCGATTTACTAGCCGCTCAAATTGATCCATTTGTGGACAAACTCTTGGCTCAACAGCATCTCACCCGGCGTGAAGTCCGATTTTGGGGGATTCATCCCGGCAGCACCAAAATCGTAGACTATGTGCAAGCCAAGCTGGGCCTTTCTGATAAGCAGGTGACTTGCTCGCACGAGGTACTCTATCAATATGGCAATATGTCCTCCGCTACCATCCTGTTTGTTCTTGACCACATCCAGCGATGCAGCCAGCCCTCCCCCGGCGATTATGGCGTGCTCTTAGCCTTTGGCCCCGGTCTCACAATGGAAGGGCTATTGGTGCGTTGGTAAGTCGCACAAACACTCTATATCTTCATGCTTTGAACCTCTATAATAATCCCCTCTAAACCGTCTATAGATAGAGACAGGCCTTATTTTCATGTCTCAACTCAAACAAGAACCCCTTGCCGCCCGTATTCGCCCTCGTACCCTTGATGAATATATGGGTCAATCGCATTTAGTTGGCGCTGGCAAGCCTCTGCGTGTCGCCATCGAAACTCGTCACCTGTTCTCGATGATCTTTTGGGGGCCACCCGGCGTTGGCAAAACGACTTTGGCGCGGATTTATGCAACTGAAATTGGGGCGGATTTTTCAGAATTGTCGGCGGTCTCAGCGGGGAAGGCCGATGTGCGCGAGGTGGTTGAAGCAGCCGCACAGAACGGTCAACCCACCGTCCTGTTTTTAGATGAAATTCATCGCTTCAACAAAGCCCAGCAAGATTTTTTGCTGCCCTATGTTGAAACGGGCACCATTACCCTGATTGGCGCGACCACCGAGAATCCGAGTTTTGAGGTGATTGCCCCGTTGCTTTCGCGTTGCCGAGTTTTCACCCTGCGTGAACTAACCCCCGAAGAAATGCACGCCATTATCCAACGGGCTGTCGAACAATATAACTTAGACACGCCTGATACTCCTATTGACCTCGACGATGAAGCGCGGGAGTGGTTGGTCAGCATGGCGAATGGGGATGCTCGTCAAGGTATTACCCTGCTAGAAAACACCGCCGACCTCTATCACGAAGTCACCGTAGATACGCTCAAGCGCACCCTGCAATCAGCCCATCTGCGTTTTGATAAAAAAGGCGAGGAGCATTACAACACCATCAGCGCCTTTATCAAAAGTATGCGTGCTAGCAATGTGGATGCCGCCCTTTATTATTTGGCTCGCATGGTAGACGCAGGCGAAGACCCCAAATTTATTGCACGCCGTATGGTCATATTCGCGTCTGAAGATATTGGCATGGCCCAGCCAACGGCCCTAGTAGTCGCCAATGAAGTCTTCCGCGCCGTCGAAACTATTGGTTATCCCGAATGTGCCATCAATCTTGCGCATGGGGTGGTGTATCTGGCCTCAGCGAAAAAAGACCGCAGTGCTTACGAAGCCTATTTTGCGGCTCTTGATGATGTGCAGCGCTTGGGCAACCAACCGATTCCCCTAAATTTACGCAACGCCCCGACTGGCCTAATGAAAGACCTCGGCTATGGCAAGGGCTACGAAGCCTATACCGATGCGGATTTGCTGCCCGATAAATTGAAAGGCCGTCGTTACTATCACCCTCGCATCAAACGAGAGGATGCCTAAAGACTCATGACGTATTCCGCTGAAACACAAGTTCTTCACTTAAATGCCCAGTATCCTGAAGCGCATCTGATTAAACAAGCCGCCGAACGCATCCGTGCGGGTGGTTTAGTCGCCTTCCCTACTGAAACCGTCTATGGGCTTGGCGCGAATGGCTTTGATGCAATGGCAGTCGAGCACATTTTTACCGCCAAAGCCCGCCCCACGTCCGACCCAATCATCCTCCATCTTTCATCCCGCCATCAACTGGAATTGGTGGCTAAGGATATTCCCCAACTAGCCTTACAACTTGCCCAAGCCTTTTGGCCGGGGCCGTTAACGCTTGTGTTAAAGCGTCAGCCGCGTGTGCCTGCCATCGTCACCGCTGGCTTAGATACCGTCGCCGTGCGTGTGCCCAGTCATCCAGTGGCCCTAGCTTTGTTGAAAGCGGCGGATGTGCCAATCGCCGCCCCCAGCGCCAATCGCTTTTCCCGCCCCAGCCCAACTACGGCCCAACATGTGTTGGAGGATTTGGATGGTTGTGTGGATTTGGTGTTGGATGGCGGCGCGACCTCCATCGGCGTCGAATCAACTGTACTCGATTTGACCCAAGCCATCCCGACAATTTTACGCCCCGGTGGTGCATTGATTGAACCACTGCGGGTCATGATCCCCAATCTACAAATCAAGCAGCGTTTTATGGGGGCGGAGGAAAGTATGCCCTCACCGGGAATGCTGCTGAAACATTACTCTCCCAATGCCGAATTGATGCTTTTTACTGGCTCGGATGATTCCAAAGTCGTTGCTCATATGCAGGCAATCATTCAGCGTTTGGTCGTGGAGGGCAAATCGGTGGGTGTTTTGACTTCGGAAGAAGACCACCCTTATTTTGCCCGCCTCCCTATCCAATTGGTCGAACTTGGCCCACGCACCGACCTCGAAATGATTGCACGAAATTTGTTTGCCGGAATGCGCACCCTCGATTTTCTAGGGGTAGATGTCATTCTCGTCAAAAGTTTTGTGCAGGAGGGCTTGGGTCTGGCAATCTGGGATCGTCTGATTCGTGCCGCCGAGGGGAAAGTCATCACCATTCCAGACTAGCGACCTGCCATACTAGCAGTATACTTGAGTGTGGTAAACATACTGAATCGTGGATTTGAAACCCAATGCCCACCTACGAATATCGCTGCAACGAAACTGGCCGACATTTTGAAATTAACTATAAGACTTATGCCGATTTCGATCAGGCCGTGCCACGCAGTCCCTATACAGGCAGCACCAACGTCACCCGCATCATCCGCCGTGTTGCCCTTGCCCGTTCCAGTTCCGTCCAATTAGACCGTATCGAATCGGGTGATTTGAATGCGCTTTCCGAACTGGAAAATGCTGATCCTCAAACGCTAGGCCGGGTCATGCGTCATTTTGGCAGTCAATTAGACGAGGATTTGGGCAACGAATTTGATGAAGTCGTCGAACGTCTGGAAAGTGGGCAAACACCAGAAGAAATTGAAAGGACGATGCCGTTAGGCGGGGATGATGTAGCTGATATTGAGGGCCGGGGAACGCCTGTAGATACCAGCGACTCCATACCCGCAGTTCCATTAACGGGGGAATGAGAATGAACCAAAAGGATGTTGTCAGGGGGGCGAGATGACACTTCACGTCAATCTTAAGGTGATGATCTGTGACCATGATTTTTATGGTCTGCACGCGATTAACAGCTACTTGGCTTGGGATCGTCGGACACGAGTCGTGGCACTGACCCAAACGGTCAATGGCATTTTTGAGTGGCTAGATCGTCGCGCCGATGCAGAATGGCCCGATACGGTGCTCTTGGATACCGAAGATATTGAAACCGCTGATGAGCTAAAAGCCATTATTGTTCGCATCCGTGCCAAGATACCGGATGTAAAAGTGGTCGTGTTGGAGCACCTTCCACGCACCGACTATGCTTTGGCCGCGCTGGAAGGTCGAGCGGTTGGGTATTTGGTACGTAATGATGTGGGCCTACAAATCGCCAGCACCATAGCATGGTTACAAAACGTCTCTTTTGCCATCTCGTCCAGCGTCGAAAAAGTCATCAAAAACAGAGCAGATAGATCGCTCGTCAATGCGCTGGTTTTGCCAAAGCAGCGGCCCTATCCCGAACTCACGGATCGTATACGCCAAGCCATCCAACTCTGTGTGGTTGAAGGTATGAGCGCCGACCTTGCTGCTGACGAAATGGGGGTCAGCCCACATACTATTCGCAGCTACATCAAAGAGGGCTATCGGATTATGGAAGCCTCTGATCGTAACGAATATCCCGCCGAAATGAGCGCACAGGAACGGGCGTTTATGCGTTTTACCGCATTGGATGATTCCGACACCCATCAATTCCTACCGCCTGATGAGCCTGATTCTTCACAACCACAGGACTAGACCATAATGGCAACCGCACTGGTGACAGGTGCAACCGGATTTGTCGGTTCATGGGTCGCACGAACCCTCCTTGCTGCTGGACATGAGGTGCGGATTTTGCGCCGCCAGTCCAGCCGTTTAGACGCCATCGCTGACCTGTCGGTGCAACATTTTATTGGCGATATGGCTGACCCTGAATTTTTGGAGCAGGCATTAGCAGGTGTCCAGTGGGTCTTTCATGTTGCGGCGGTGGCCGATTATTGGCGACAAGACAAAGAATCCATATATCGCGTCAATGTAGATGGCACGCGCTTGTTATTACAAGTCAGTCAAAAAGCCGGGGTGCGTCGTTTCATTTTTACCAGCAGTGCCGCCGCGATGGGCCATCGAGAGGATAGCTATCCCGCTGATGAACACACCTATTTTAATGTTAACCCCCGTCTAACTCCTTATGGTCACAGTAAATTTCTCGCCGAGGCGGAAGTCTATCGCGCCATTAAACGGGGTCTGGACTGCGTGATTTTAAATCCTGCCGTCATTATCGGGCCGGGTGATCTCAATTTGATTTCGGGCAGTCTGGTGATTGAGGTTGCCAAGAAAAAAGTCCCGGTCATGCCCATGCAAGGGGGCGTCACCATGATTGATGTGCGCGACGTGGCACGGGCGCATTTGGCCGCTGCCCAACGTGGCCGCATGGGAGAGCGTTATTTGCTCGGCGCGGTCAATCTCAGCCATAAGGCCATGCTTCACCTCATTGCTGAGATTGTTGGGGTACCGCCACCCCAAATTCCTATCCCTCCGCCACTGGTGGATATTGCGGCTTTGTTGGTAGACGCCGGACGTGCGTTGAATATCCCCATTCCCGGCAACGCGGAAGGCAATCAACTGCGTCTCAGCAAGCGCTACATCTACTTTGATTGCGCGAAGGCGTGGCGTGAATTGGGTGAGCCGCATTACGATATGACCCAAAGTTTCGCCGATACATACCATTGGTACCGCGATCACGGGTACTTATGATTTTGGGTCACTGCTTGGCCCCGGACGACGTGCCACTGTTTTGGCCGCTTCGGATGTATCGGGCGATTTCCCAACAATGCGTACTTGACTAAACGGACTGCTCAATACCTCGACCATGCTGTTTTCAAAAAACCACAGCGGGGCGGCTTGGTCATCCACATACACCATTTCGGGGTCGCCAGAAATGCCAACCAATTCCAAGCGCACTTTCCTATAGGCGGGTTGATATTTTCCCGCCCGTCGCCATTCGACCGCGAACTGTCCCCCCGGCAAAAACTTGGTGCTGAAATAGGAGTAGCGATAGTCGCCATTTTTATAACTCAGACCGTCCCCTGCATCTTCATAAAGGGTCGTTTCGCCAATCCCTGCGAAGGCGAGTAGCTGCAATTCATCAATCGGCCTCTCACCAACATACTGTGTTACAGGCCACATCGGGACCACGCGCCCCGCCCGCACAAAAATTGGCATTTGATCGAGTGGTGCTTCAAGTTCAATCGTGCGTGACCCGTCAATCAATTTACGTGTCCAAAAGTTATACCAAACTCCGCGCGGCAGATAGAGTTCGCGTTTAGTTGCCCCTTGTTCGAGAATCGGTGCAACTAGTAGGGCATCCCCGACCATATAGGCATCATCTTGGTTGTACAGGCGGGTGTCGCTGGGGTCGTCCCAAAAGGTCGGACGGATCATCGGCACGCCATTTTGTGCCCCCTGTACATACGTCGAATAGAGATAGGGCAACAGTTGATAGCGCAGTTCGATATATTTCCGTGCGATCTTTTCAACTTCTGGCCCAAAGCTCCATGGCTCCTGATCTGCTGTACCTGTACCAGTATGCGTTCGGCAGAAAGGCAGCAGGCTGGCAACTTGAATCCAGCGGGCATACATTTCAGGTTCGCAATCGCCCATAAACCCGCCAATATCCGGCCCGGTAAAGAACATCCCCGATAGGCCGAGATTTAGTACCACACTAATCGAAAGGCGCAGATGATCCCATTCGGAGCGGTTGTCCCCTGTCCATGAAACCGTATACCGCTGTGCTCCGGCATATGCAGCACGTGTCAGGACAAATTGGCGTTTGTCAGGACGAGCACGTTCAAGACCCATGCGTGTGGCCCGTGCCATCTGCATTCCGTATACATTATGCGCTCCGCCGAGGTGAGTATTTCCCTGCCCTTCCCAATTGGCCGAAATATATTCGGGCACGATGCCGGGGCCGGAGGGCAAAAACACCGTCGGCTCATTCATATCGTTCCACAAACCCGCAAACCCGACCTTAAGCAAATTTTCGACCTGTCCGGCCCACCATTCGCGCACCGTCGGATTGGTAAAATCGGGAAAGGCCGAATCACCCGCCCAAACAGGCGCAACAAACAATCGGCCATCGGGATAGATGTGGAACATGCCACGTTCTTGCCCTTCACGGAAGGTCTCATAATCGAGGTCAACTTTAATGGCCGGATCAACAATCGAAACGGCCTTAAATCCCTGCTTGTCGAGTTCGGAGAGCAAGGCAGGCAAGTCACCAAATGTCTCTTTGTTGTAGGTAAAAACGCGGTGCCCATCCATATAATCAATATCGAAATGGAGGACATCACAGGGAATCAGCCGCTGACGGAACTCTCTAGCGAGTTCGCGGAATTTATTGGATGGCACATACCCCCACCGCGACTGTTGATAACCAAAGGCCCACAGTGGCAGCAGCGGCGGCAAACCTGTCAATTCTAGGTAGTGTTTCAGGACGGCATCGGGTTTTTCATCGGCCATAAAATACAGGCGCAGTTCGCCTGTATCCGCGCTGAAAGCCATTTGGTTAGCTCGTTCCGCACCGAGATCAACCGCGCCACGTGCCGGATTATCCCACAACACGCCGATAGCATATTCGGGATGCACGCCCATATAGAACGGGATGCTGTAATAAACTGGGTCGGTGCCACGTCCATAACCCACTGGGTCAAAATTCCATAAGGCCCATTTGCGACCCCGCAGATTCAACCCCCATCCGCGCTGGCCCAATCCATAACAGCCCTCTTCGGTGGGTAATTGGCGCTGCCATGTGACTTTTTCACCCAGCCAGCTAAACCCGCTCTCAACATTGACCTCTTGCCCATTGGTCATATAAATCCGCAGTTGGGTGGTGGTGCGGGTGAAGACACAGGCCATTCCGCCTGCACCGATGACGACGGTATCGGTATCCTCGGTGACGGTTGCGGCTTGAGGGGTAAATTTAAACGTTTCACTTAACGCATACGAAAAAACAGGCGGGAATTGACGATCAGGCCGCATCCGGATTTCCACAAGATTCGGTTGATAAAATATCACTGAAATTGAGGCATTGGCAGCATGAATGATCGCCCCGCCGGGGATTTGTTGAACATGTTGAATAATGCCGGGGGTTTTCAATGGGCCGGTCACAGGGGGTTTGGCAAACTGCTTTGCCATCTTTTCGGCAACTTTGGCATAGCGTTCGGGTGGATTTCCCTGTTCATTGGGTGTCTGTGTCTGCTCGGTCTGTTTTTGGGAGGATTTATCCTGCTTTTTTTTACGATCCCGTCGGAACATAGATTTTCCCGGCCCAATCTTGTGTAATAAATAAGGGTTGGCAAAGGGCAGATGATTCACCTGCCCTGTTGTTTCAAATATGCGATTTTGCCTTGTGGTTCAGCGTGTTATGACCCACTCCCCGGTGGTTTGCGGCGGTTGTTCCGCACCATCCGGCGTGCTTCGTCAATAGATTTTACCAAGACACGGCGGCTTCTGCCTCCTGCCAATGGTTCACCGATAATCCCCAATTCGTGCAGCGAATCCATCAATCGGGCGGCACGCGGATAGCCAATTCCTAAACGTCGCTGAATCAAGGATGCCGAGGCTTCTCCATCCAACACCACCAAGCTAAGGGCCTCTTCCAGCATCGGGTCAAGTTCGGACAGCGTTTCGAGTCGGGTCATGCCGCGCTCCCATGGGGGCACGGTTTCCTCCTCGGCCTCCTGTACCTCTTGCTGTTCGGTGTGCCATGCCTTCCAGTACATGACGATTTCATATAGTTCTTCGTCCGAAACATAACACCCCTGAATACGTTTTGGCCCTGCCGCGTCCGGTGCAAGGAACAACATGTCGCCCTTGCCGACCAATGATTCCGCCCCCACTGTATCCAAAATAACACGCGAATCCGTCCCCGACGCCACCGCGAACGAGATACGGGCCGGGAAGTTAGCTTTAATCAGTCCCGTGATAACATCCACACTGGGGCGTTGGGTAGCAATGACAAGGTGCATCCCGGCGGCGCGTGCTTTTTGGGCAAGGCGTGTCACCGTTTTTTCGGTTTCATCGGGCCGCGTCATCATCAGGTCGCCGATTTCGTCAATCACAATCACGATATACGGCAGTTGTTCTTCCGGTTTGCCCTTTTTGACGACTGTCTGGTTATAGGCTTCAAGATGACGGGCGTTTTCATGTTCCAACAACTTATAGCGCCGATCCATTTCACGGGTTGACCAGCGCAGCACCCCGATGATGCGTTCGCCATCGGTTTCGACTGGCCCAAGCAGGTGGGGTAAGCCATTAAAATGCACCATCTCGACCATCTTGGGGTCAAGGATAATCAGTCGTAGCCGATCCGGGGTATTGTTTGCCACCAGTGACGCAATCATCGCCGTCAAACAGACTGATTTGCCTGACCCGGTTGTGCCTGCGATCAACATATGCGGCATGGATGCAAGATCGGCCACAATTGGATCACCCGATACGTCCCGACCTAATGGTACAGCTAAGGGTTTATGCCGTTCTTTGTAGGATGCTTCGGATTCCAAGACCGAGCGTAAATCCACCACACTTGGTTCACGGTTGGGCACTTCAATCCCAACATATGAATGACCGGGTACAGGGGCTTCAATACGTACACTCCGGGCCGATAGTGCCAATGCAAGGTCATTTTGCAGGGCCGCGATTTTGCCCACACGAGTGCGAATGACCACGCGCTCCCCGGCCTCATTGATGACTTCTTTAATTGGCGACACCGCATATTGGGTGACAGTTGGCCCAACGCGCACATCAATCACATCCGCATCAATATCAAATTCCATCATCGTATGTTCGATGATACGGGCGTTGTTATTGACCTCATCTTCGGAGGGCAGTCGCAAATGGGTGTAATGCAGCAGTTCAAACGGAGGCAGTTCCGCTGGTCGTTGCCCTACCATGCGGCGGTCTTGAAAGCCATCCACCGTAAAATAGCGCCGTCCGTTGCTGCCATTACCATTGACGGGATTTGAATTTGAACTGCGGGGCTTTACGGCTTCCCCATTTTCTTTAACGGGCAGATTTACGACTTGCCCATTAATCACTAACGTGTTGCGGCGGGGCAGCATCTCGTTTTCGTCGTCTTGCATATCTTCAATCTCATTTTCTGGATTTACCGCTGTCACCGCTTCGTCAGCAACAGGAGACACTGTTTCAATAGATAGTTTTTCCGATTCCGACACCGACAGTGGCACAGCAGGCGACTGTATCTCAGCAGGTTGTTCTTCTACCGTCGTTTGTGGCAATGGGGGCGGTACACTTCGACCCATCGGTTCTGGGCGTGTGGGTCTCGCAGGCCGCTCGGCTCGACTTGGCGCTGTGTCTGGATTTTGTATTCCCGGCAATACTTGGGGTGGCAATGGCGGCGGTGTAGGAGGTACAGGTGAGGTAGCCGATTCCGCCACAGGTGCAGGTGTCACATCAGGCCGTGCATAATTTCCGTATGGCACTTCGATCTTTACCCCCGCAGATGAGACATTCTCTGGTGGCATGATGGGTGCTGGTTTGGGTGGCAATGCAGCAGGCGGCGTATAAACTGGCATTTCTTGAACAGGCAGGGGATGAACCATCGTCGCTACCGCAGGGGCTACCACTGATGCCCCGATCATCATCTCTTGGGTGGTGATATTTCCGTTAGGCTGGACAGCAGGGCGCTGTGGCATAGCAGGCCGGACCCGCATTGAAAGGTCTTGCGAACGGGTCCCCACCCATTCCAACGATTGCCGAATATGATGTCGGCGGATGTGCAACGCCAACATCAAACTGTATACCATGCCGATGGTCAGCACGATAATTGAGAGATACTGGCCTAACACGGTGGTCAAAATGCTGCTGATGGCCCAGCCGACATAGCCGCCGCCCTTACCCTCGCGTGCTAGTGCCCGCCCTTCTTCCTCAAACGCCAGCAGATGGAATAACCCCTGTAAACTGATAAAGGCGATTTCAACCGCCAGTATCCGCATCCAGTCAAATTTTAGATTGAGATGAATATTGATTTTCGGCAGCAGCAGCAATATCCCCATACCAAAAATGGTGAGGGCGGTAACAAAAGACCCGATGCCAAATGCTTGTTTTAATCCTGTCGCCAATGATGTTGCCACTGCCGCATCACCCACCGGGTTGAGCAGGGCTGTAAACACAAAAATCCCTACGATAATCAGCAAAATCGCGCCCAACTCATCGGCCCAACTAGGCATTGTCTGGCCCAGATTACGAAACGCATCTGGGTCTTCCAAAAATCGCCGCAGCCGATTCCCAAACGAATTAGGGTTCGGTGGGCGCGGGGGACGCACCGGACGCGGTGTTGGTTGTGGGCGTGCGCTGGTCATCCTTGCAGAAGAGGTCTTGCTTGATGCCGTCGTCTTAGTCGCCGTTTTAGCCGATGTTTTGCCTGTGCCAGCCGGAGATTTTGTTGTTTTTGTAGACGCGGTTGATTTTGCAGGCGTCGCCATTTTTGACGGCGGTGTTTTGCTAGTAGTCGTTTTAGCTGAACCCGCTGCCGATCTTCCGGTTGTTCCCGTCGTTGACTTGCTTGTACCAGTGGCCTTGCTGGATGTTTTCGGTGCAGATGTGCGCGAAGATACGACAGAAGCACTTCCCGTCGTTTTTTTGCTCGTACCTTTCGACGGCGCTTGGGCTGCTGTTTTGGGTGTAGTGGTGGACTTTTTACCGGACGCAGAGCTAGAAGTTGAACTGGTACGCGCCGGCTTGGGTGTCTCAGATGGTTTGCGCGGCGGCGTGTTCCGATCCGACATGCAAATCACATATCCTTTTGAATTAAACTACCTCATTATTGTACCATGCCAACCGGCTCGCTGGAAGAAACGTTAATCCTACGTTGAAATAAATCATAAACGAACTGGGCAATGGCGGCACGCATTATTGGCAATTTAACCGGATTTTTCAAGCGTTATTTCTTGGTAAATTTTTGGTAATCTAATTCGGGTGTTATGATTGTTTGGAGTGAACAGAGAGTTCAAGGGGGTCATATGCCAATAGAGGCACGTCAAGCCGAATTTGCTCTTTTGCAGCAGCAGGCATATGCGGCTTTGAAGGATATTATTCCCTCATCGGAAGCCTCTCATTTCCTCATGCGGTTATCTATCTACCCTGCCTTTTTCAAATATGTCTCATGGGTGATTTTTGAGAGCCATAATTTATTTGTCCGTCAAGTAATATGGGATAGACCGGGTGACTTCCATCGTTTTTTTGACCCTATGGAAGGGCTTAGAAAAGGCTGGCACACTACCCCGACGCTTTCCATAGCTGAGGCGAATATTGAAAAATCAGTTTTTTACCCTTTGTTCGATCAACGGCTTCAAATTCCCTTGCCCAAAACCGAGCGCAGTATGGCGATTGATGGCGAGGCTTGGTATCTGCATGTTCCCGGCTCATTTGAAAATCATATCCTAGCTTGGAATGCTGTTGGTCGTGAAAAAGATGACCGGCAACTACTTATCGAATGGGCAGAAAAGTTGCACGAATTTTTCCTAGCAGTTTTTAATTTACATTGAAAGGCAAATTTGCATCCCTATGACCTACGAAAACATCCTATACGAGGTTGCCGATGGCGTGGCGACCATCACCCTCAATCGCCCTGAAAAATATAATGCCTTTTCTGCCAAGATGCTGTACGAAATCAGCGATGCCTTTAAGCAAATTACCCGTGATGCCGCCGTGCGGGCCGTCATTATCACCGGGGCAGGCAAAGCGTTTTGCTCTGGGCAAGACTTGGGTGATGCTGAAAGTGTTGAAAAAGGCTTTATGGAGCATGTCCGTTCCAAATACAACCCGCTGGTTTTGACAATGCGCAACCTCGAAAAACCCATTATCGCCGCGATTAATGGGGTTGTGGCGGGAGCGGGAGCAGGTGTCGCGCTGGCCTGTGATCTACGTATCCTCTCCGACAAGGCCAGTTTCGTTTTTGCCGCCTTTGTGGGAATCGGCCTCGTTCCCGATACAGGCATTGATTACCACCTGCCTCGCCTTGTGGGTCAAGCCAAAGCCTTTGAATTGATGATGCTGGCCGATGGCAAAAATCGTGTCTCACCCCAACAGGCCCTTGATCTGAATTTATGCACATCCGTCGTCGAACACGATGCCCTAATGGAGCAGGCCCGTACCCTAGCTGTAAAATTCGCTACCATGCCCACCCGTGCCATTGGCTTGACTAAACGCCTCTTAAATGGCACATGGGATCAGACCCTTGCCGAAACATTGGATATGGAAGCCCAATTGCAGCACGCTGCCAGCAATACCAAAGACGCGCTGGAAGGCATAACCGCCTTTAATGAAAAACGTGAGCCGAAATTCACGGGTCAATAGCCGAACGAGCGTATCCGTTGCGGCATGAAGTATCTGTGTCAATCTCGTAACATGTGGTTACATGGCTGATACGCCCTTGTCATATGGCCGTAACACCGGACGCCTAAAGTGAAATCTGTCACAGCACAGTCATCATCAATGATCTTTATAGATCAAAGGATTCAATCTCATGGGTAATCAACCTCCCGTAACAGGACAGCAAATCAGTCCAAATCTGCAATGGGGGATTATTGGGGCGGTCATCATTGGCTTGACCTGCCTCATTTGTTCAGGGGTTTTGGTCATCTATTTGTTGGCAAGTGGGGGCGACGACGAAGACCCTCAATCGGTTGCGAATCCAACCCCATTTGTCTTCCCGACCCAATCCACATCTCAAGTTTTCCCAACCGCACAGCCGACTCAGACCCTGCGGCCCTCGGCTACACCATTTTCGAGCGGCGGCAATAACAACAATCCCCCACCCGTGATTCAGCCAACTTTCCCATCCAATTCTGGGCCAGCCGCTTATGTCACCAATACGACAACCCTAAATGTTCGTTCGGGGCCGGGGACGGAATATGGCATTGTGCAAACCATTGGATTAAATCAATTGGTGGGTTTGATTGGGCGTAACAATGCTTCCACATGGGTGCAAATTCGTTTGGTCAGCGGCACGGTGGGTTGGGTGAATACCAGCTATATTCGTGCCAACGTTGCATTGGGCAGCCTGCCTGTCACCGAACCAACGCCAACCGTCCCCCAAGTGACGGCCAACCCCACCAGCGTCGTCAAAGATACCCAGATTGCCCTCAACGGCACAGGTTATCCGGCCTCCACCCAAGTTTATGTTTACATTGGGCCAAGCAATCTCAGTGTCTTCCCCAATGTGTTGGCTACCGCTTTGACAGATTCAAGTGGTCGCTTCTCCACTACCCTGAAGATGCCCGCCCAATGGCCCAATGGTACAACCATTCCTACCGGGCCAGTGATTATCAGCGTGACGGCAACCAACGGTGTCGGTGCATTGACGACTGTCAACTATACGGCGGCGCAAACCTATACCCCTGTGATTGCCATCAGTCCCAACAGTGGGCCAGCGGGTACAGTCATCAATGTATCCGGTACAGGCTTCCCGCCATCGCTCAGTGTTAGTATTCGCCTAGCCATCACCAGCACCGATTTCCTGACGACGCCCTACACCACTGCCGTCACTTCAGGCTCAGGCACATTCGCCACCTCTTTTACTATGCCCTCCAAGTGGCCGGATAACAGCACCATCACCCAGACCAATTTGCAGGTCGTAGCATTAGTGGACGGCACAAGCTATGTAGATTCCGAAGCCTTTACCTATCAACCCGCTGTGGCGAATCCAGTCATCAGCATTAATCCAACTTCAGCCGAAGCAGGAACCGATATTGCCGTCAGTGGAACAAACTTCCCGGCCAATACCACCGTCGAAATTCGTTTGGGCCTGTCGAGTGCGGGGTTCATTTCCAGCCCTTATCTGACAGTCACGACCAATAGCTCCGGTGCATTCACGACACCCTTTACCGTTCCAAGCCAGTGGACAAATGGCACCCCCATTACGGACACGGCTTTACAGGTGGTGGTTACGGTAGCCAGCAATCAGTCTATTTCGGCGGTGACACCTTTCACCTTTGTCCCCTAACGCACATCTTCTCCATCTAAAAGGACGGTTTACCCCCGTCCTTTTTATTTAGTCTATTTTCGGCGTCCTGCATTAATCAAATTTCCATTTGGATATTTTGGAATTTTGAGTATAATTTAATCAAATCACCGTTTGATTACGCTAGAGTGGATGGAGTTTAAATAATGGCCCACCCGGTAACGCCAACAATTGCTGGTGTCTCTTTTGATTTAACAGAAGAACAAAAAATGCTCCAACAGGTCGCCCGCGATTTTGCCCGCAACGAGATCGCGCCAAAGGCCGAACATTATGATCGTACCGCCGAATACCCTTGGGAAATCGCCCACAAAGCCCGTGAACTTGGCCTGCTCACCCTCAATATCCCCGAAGAATATGGCGGGATTGGGGCCAGCGTCCTCGAGGAATGTATTGTCGGGGAAGAACTGGCGTGGGGTTGTTCGGGTATCAGCACCGCCCTGACGATCAACAATCTCGCTTCCCTGCCCATTTCCATCGCCGGAACGGATGCCCAAAAGAAGGAATGGCTAGGTCGTATCGTAGATGGTCAAATGGCCGCCTATGCCGTCACTGAACCCGGTGCAGGCTCCAATGTCGTTGGGATGCGTACCCGTGCCGAAAAACGCGGTGACGTTTACATCATGAATGGCAGCAAAACCTTTATTTCCAACGCCAACATTGCCGACTTCTATACCGTCTTTGCCGTCACCGATCCCGCCGCTGGTCACAAAGGACTAGGGGTGTTTGTGGTCGAAAAAGCCTCCGCTGGTGTCAGTGTCAGCAAGCACTTTGACAAACTCGGTCAGCGCTGTGCCGATACCGCCGAAATCACCTTTGAAGATGTTGAAGTCCCCGCCGCCAATTTGCTTGGTGGCAAGGATGGCATGGGCTTCTACACCGCCATGAAAGTATTCGACAAGAGTCGTCCTCCCGTCGCCGCTGGGGCAGTCGGTGTAGCCCAACGTGCCTTAGATGAATGTGTCAAGTATGCCCGTGAGCGCGAAACTTTTGGGGTGCCGATTTATGAACATCAGGCCGTCGGTCACAAAATCGCCGATATTGCCATGAATGTCGAAGCGGCCCGGTTGCTGACATGGCGTGCCGCCTCGATTATTGACAGCGGCGTCTCCAACACCAAATACGCCTCCTTTGCCAAAGCCTTTGCCGCCGACACCGCCATGAAAGCCACTGTCGAGGCCGTGCAGGTCTTTGGCGGTTATGGCTTTATGAAGGAATATCCCGTCGAAAAATTGATGCGCGATGTCAAGGTTTTCCAAATCTACGAAGGCACGAGCGAAATCCAGCGTAATATCATCGTGCGCGAACTGTTCCGTAACTAAAATTTAAATTTCTTTTAACTTGACACCGTTTGTCTTATAATGAGGCAAGCGGTGTTTTTATTTTGTGGAATTCCTCGTTTGGATTTGAAGGGTCGCTTAATGGATTTTCAGCACATTGCCAGTAGCCTCTCACACAGCCTCGAACCGATTTTTGGGGAATTTGATGAGGTGCTGATTGGGCGATTATTCCTCTCGCTGATCTTATGCGGCATTATCGGTCTAGAGCGTTCCAACCATGAGCGTTCCAGCGGTTTTCGCCCTCATATCTTGGTCGGCTTAGGCGCTTGTTTAATGGCAATGGCGGGTGCCTATGCTCTGCCCGAATTTTCAACCACCCGTGACCCGATGCGTCTTGCCAGTTATGTCGTATCAGGGATTGGTTTTTTAGGCGCTGGTGCGATTTTGCGGCACGGCACAACGGTTCGCGGACTGACGACTGCGGCAAGTATGTGGTGTGCGGCGGGCATTGGCATCACCACCGGGGTTGGCATGGGCGGATTGGCGACCACGGCCACTTTCCTCATTTTGTTTACCCTCGTTTTTCTGGAACGGCTGGAAAAACGGATGGATCGCAAGCACGAAAACGACCTCAATATTTACCTCAAAAATGATAGCAAGGCCGTTGGCAAGACCCTAGTTGCTCTCAATCGGCTGGGTGTGCCGATCAAAAGAGTGACTATGCTGCCGGGACCCGGGATGAGTGCCGTCCTGCGCATTGAACTTAATCATTCGCTCAAAGCCCAACAAATCCCACTCTTGGTGAACCGCCTGATGACCCTCAAACATATCGAGCAGGTGGACACCGACTCTCTAAATTTTGATGATGAGGCCGTCTTCCAAAAATTGAAGAGCATCGAGGCCCCACTAGAACCGGATGACGATATGGACATAAAACTGCGAGATGATATGCTGTTGCATGACCTCAATGAGCACGACAAATAGCGGTTATTTTTATGACAATAGCGATCTTGGGTTTGGTGATTTCCGGCGCATTGGTCTTGATTGGTTATGGGATTTACAGTGAGTGGCGGAGCCGATTTAGGGATGATTTACAAGCCCCGCCTCTCGACCTTTTTCCTGATAGTGATCTACCACCCAAGCCCATTATTTTCCAGTTTTTCCAAGCCCGTCTACAACAATTCCGAATCGCCGTCGAAACTCACCCCTTCAGACCCTATGGCATCATCGAAACGCTTTTTTGGTTGGTCTGTCTTATCCCATTACTAAACCATCTAATGGTTCCGCGTGGGGGATGGGCGGCCAATTTTACATGGGCGTTCGTGATTCTCCCGCATGAAGTGGGTCACGTCATCTGTTCGCCTTTTGGTACATTACTGATGTTTCTAGGCGGTTCGATCTGGCAGGTCTTATTTTGGCTGTTGATTGCCAGCTATGGCCTGTTAGTTCGCCGTTATTTCACCAGCGCCTTATTTTGTTGGATGATCGTGGGTCACAGTTTTATGGATATGGCAGTTTATATCCGGGATGCCCGTAGTCGAAATTTACCCCTGCTGTTTGGTATGGACAGCAGCCATCACGACTGGTGGAACATCCTGCGGCGCTTGGGGTTGTTAAAATATGACCACGCCATCGCCGATGTTGCGGTGCTGTTGGGTGTGATTA
The DNA here is from genome assembly GCA_021463865.1 of Anaerolineae bacterium. Taxonomy (GTDB): domain Bacteria; phylum Chloroflexota; class Anaerolineae; order Aggregatilineales; family J027; genus CFX10. The sequence goes on along the minus strand of JAJTXY010000008.1, from coordinate 134,228 downwards.
TTGCCCTGTCTGCGATTGGTCTAGGCATCTGGACAGCATGGGTATTTCCACGTCTGAGATTAGGCAACCACCCTCGCTTTCACGGCAATATTCTAAGACCTGCCACTCGATCAACTGTTTATTCGCCGGACGGAATGCCCAAAACATAAACGGCCCCGCGTGCATCACTGATTGCTATGATCTTATTATCTGGCGACCACGCTGCCCGGTACACATCTAAGGTGCTGAGTTGTTGAGGGGCGATTTGGGCACTGGGCACACGCAGTTGTTCCGCATTACCTTGCTGGATGGTTTCAGCGGCGGCGAGGTTCCACAAAAAGAGGTTGGCACCATTTGTACCCGTCAGTACCAGTTGATTATCTTGTGAAAATGCCGCCACCCCGATCCGCAGGTCATGATTGGGCAGTCCCGCCACCAAATCGCCTGTATTGACATCCCAGATATTGACCAATTCTCCATCGCCTGTCGTAATAAGCATGTTCTGGTCGGGCGAAAATGCGAGTGTCCCCGCCGACAATTCTGGAATAGCGAATTCACGCAACGGCAGATAGTCATTATCCAACTGCCAAATGGTGATGCTGTCCGCAAATGACGCGGCCAACAACTTACCATCTGCCGAGAGCGATATATCTTGTGGTGCTGGCTGGAACTGACCAAGAGTGTGGATAAGTTCGAGGGTGTCAAATTTCCACAGCCGAATATTGCCTTCCTGACCCAGTGTAATCACCGTGTTGCCGTCTGGCGAAAACAGCACATCTTGAACGGGGAAAAAATGAGCATCGGTGCGGGCGACCTCTTCCAACGGATCGAGCGTAAATACCAAGAGCCGTCCGTCAATGCTACCCACCGCTAAACGCTTTAAATCCGCTGACTGCGCCACTGGTCCGACAATATTGCTCGAACCCTGAATACCTTCCGAACGCTGGGTTTCATCCAACAAACTCCACTCATACAGCTTCATGTCGGTGCCTATGGTATAGAGCGTGTTGTTATCGGCACTGAAAAATAAATGCTGGGCGTTCAGGTCAGTAATTGCCCGTACCAACCGACCACTTGCCAGATTCCACACCTGTACCAGCTTGTCTTCGGTGCTAGACGTTGCAAGACGTAAATTATCGCTGGAAAAGGCCATCGCTGAGACGGTCTTTTTGTGTCCACCAAAATGACCGATCAACTGCAACTTTTCGGCATTGGCAGCGGTGATGACTTCAGCAGGGCGCTGCCACAAAATTTCGCCCAGTGTTGCCGTTGGGCGGGGCTTATTGGAATTATCCTCTGTACATGCCGCGACAAGGATCGCCAAAATAATCATTAGGATTAACGGGCGCAGCAATCGTTTCATCGGGTTATTTTTTTATACCTCTTGCCATAAAGGAAGCCACCACACTTGATGGGGCATCCCGCTCTTTTGCACCATTTGGATGTAGTGATCTAAAGAGTACACCACTTGGCGAAATTCGACACTCAGCCGTCCCCGTTCCGCCGTCAATAGCATATACTCGGCCCGATTATTATTGAGTTCGCGGCCATCAGGGGTCGGGGTAAACGCCAGACCAATGCTGCCGGGATTCAAAATAATCTGGTCATGCAATCGCCGAAAAAGTGGTAAATGGGTATGCCCGCCAATCATTATGGGTGCGGTCTGATGACTAAACATCGCTTTGAGTTCATCATCCGGCGTGTTGGCCCAAATCCGATCCATATTGGAACGCGGCGACCCATGATAGCACAGTAATGTTTGCTCCTTTTCGAGTGAGATGGTCAGAGTGGGCTGAAACGTTCGCATAAACGCAAGGTCATCATTGCTCAATTGGGCACGACACCACTGGATCATGCCCCAGAACGGAACTTCCGCCTGTTTATTCAGTTCAGTACCGCTGGGGGGAGCAACCAGCAGGTCGTCAGTGTTGCCCCTGACCGCTAGACAATTGAGGCTTTGCACACATTGGATGACTTCGTGTGGTTGAGGGCCGCGATCCGCAATATCGCCCAAAAAAAGTGTCTGGTCGGGCGAGGCAGCCCGAATATCCGCCAATGCCGCTTCAAGGGCTGTCAAATTGCCATGAATATCGGAGATGATTGCTAGGCGCATATGCGATCATGTAAAATCACGTAGCTGACGTGAACGGCGTGGATGGCGCAGGCGGCGCAGGGCCTTACCTTCAATTTGCCGAATCCGTTCACGGGTCAAGCCAAATTTTTGTCCCACTTCCTCCAGCGTATAACTTCGTCCATTTTGCAGACCAAAACGCAGTCGCAAAATCCGGGCCTCACGCGGCGTCAGGGTGCTGAGTACCTCATCCAATTTTTCGCGCAGCAGATTTTGATAGGCGCTTTGCAGCGGGGTCGGCATGGTGTAATCTTCGATAAAATTGCCGAGTTCACTTTCTTCATCTTCACCCACCGGGCGTTCAAGACTGAGAGGACGCCATGATACTTTCAGCATCCATTGGACTTTGCGTGGTTCCAAATCCATTTCTTGGGCAATTTCTTCGGGGGTTGGTTTGCGGCCATGCTTTTGTTCAAGCTCGCGGGCCGTCTTATACAAATGACGGATGCGGTCAGACATATGCACCGGAACACGAATGGTGCGTCCCTGATCGGCAATTGCACGGGTAATGGTTTGGCGAATCCACCATGTCGCGTAGGTACTAAAACGGAAACCGCGTTTGTAGTCAAATTTCTCAACGGCCTTCATTAAGCCGAGATTGCCTTCTTGAATGAGATCCAAAAATGGCACACCCCGCCCCATATAGCGCTTGGCGATGCTGACCACCAAGCGCGTGTTGGCCTTAATCAGATGGTCACGGGCCTCGCGTCCATCGTCTACCAACGCGGTCAGGTTCAGCAGTTCATCTTCAGGGCAGTGTCCATTCAGCCGGGCCAGTTTATCACTCGCCTCTTTGCCTTTTTCGAGGCGTAGGGCCAATGAAATTTCCTCTTCGGTAGTTAGCAGTGGAACCCGCGCCATTTCCTTGAGATAGAGGCCGACGGTATCATCGGACGATACCTCGGTGAGATCAAATTCTTCGTCCTCAAACTCATTGTCCTCTTCGAGGTCATCTAGATCAAATTCATCTAAATCATCAAGGTCATCAAAATCGTCGTCGGTTAATTCACCATTTTCATCCATCGCAAAAAAAACATCATCCATTGGTTCGGCATCGTCCTGCTCGACCTCTGGTAGCATATCTTCTTCTTCCTGCGAAGCATGATCCTGTGTATCAAAATTTTCAAACAGGTCGTCAGACATAGGGAGTCCTCATTGTTTTTTTACGACGAACTCATGATGACTGGCTAATTTTCGTCATCTTCTTGCATTTGATCGCGCAGTGCTTTTAAGGCTTCAAAACGCGGGTCAATATCGTCCAGCAAACCATTGTCACGCATCACATCGCGCATGGTTCGGTTACAAAAAATGCAGCGTCCCGCCTCATTGGTAGGGGTGGTCATGGGCTTATTCAGCATCGCTTCTTCCCGCACAATCGGCGCGAGATCAAGAATTCCGGTTTCATCTACCCGGTACTGGGTATCCAAATTTTCATTGGTAGCAAAAAGTTCTTCAATCTCAAACTCGATTGGGATGGAAACTTCGTCAGTACAGCGGGAGCATTCATCAAATACACTGGTCTGCACATTGCCCTGAATCAGCAAGCCGTCCCGTGTTTTGGAAAGACGCAGCGTTGCATAGAAATGTCCCAACATCAAATCATCTGAAACCTTCAAAAGCGAGGGTACATTAAATTCTGTTTCGCGGCTAAAGCCACTGGTCTCTGCGAGGATAAACCCGACATTCATACGCAGGACTTTGGCACTCACATAGCCAGTATTGGGTGTCTGAGTCACTCAAGCCTCCTGCGTAATTCGCCCCGAACGAACATTGCCGATAACCATTATGGGGGCTACGAGTAGAACAAAAAATAAAGATTTCGCCCGTAGTGATACTGCGTGTCGAACATCTGAAAAGTGTATAGCCTAATTGTATTCGCTTGACTATGGCATGTCAAGAAATATTAATAGAAGGGCATAACAGTTGGCGAAGAATTGATGACTTTGGCGAAGATGTCTTTTGAAGCCAAAAATTTGTAAATGGGATGGGGCAGGTTACATTTCCCTCCCCATCGAATTATGTCAACAATTGTTCAGATTAACCTAGTCCGTATTCTTGCAATACGCGCCGTGCAATAACCAAACGTTGAATTTGGCTAGTCCCTTCACCAATCGTCATGAGGCGCTGATCACGATAGATACGCTCGACTGGAAATTCTTGGCTGTAGCCATACGAGCCGTGAATTTGGATGGCGTTGAAGCTGACTTTTTCCGCCACCTCTGAGGCCATCAATTTAGCCATTGCCGCTTCTTTGGTGAAATTTTTACCCTGATCTTTGAGCCATGCCGCACGATAGACCATCAAACGGGCCGCTTCAATTTCAAGGGCAGCGTCGGCGATCATCCACTGAATGGCTTGGAACTGGGTAATTTTACCCCCAAACGCCTCCCGTTCAGCAGCATATTTCATGGCAGCTTCAAAAGCGGCTTGGGCTAACCCGACGCTGAGTGCCCCGATGCTGATACGTCCGCCATCCAACGTTTCCATAGTTTGGTGGAAACCCTTACCTTCCTCCCCCAACGTACCCTCGATAATCGGCACCCGCACATTGTCATAGGTGATTTGTTGGGTCGGCGACGCCTTCAGGCCCATTTTCTTTTCGGGGTGATGCACCGTAACCCCTTCATATTGGGGTTCGACCAACAGCATACAAAAACCCTTTGCTCCGGCGTTTTTATCAGTGCGCGTCAGGGTAATGATGACCGGTGCATATTTGGGGTTGGTGATCCATGCCTTATGCCCATCAATAATCCACGAATCGCCTTCTTTGACCGCCGAGGTACGCACCCCGCCAACCAAATCCGATCCGGCATTGGGTTCGGTCAGGGCTAGCGCCCCCAATACCTCACCGGAAGTTAGACGCGGCAGGTACTTTTGCTTTTGATCGGTTGTCCCCCAGCGGTTAATCGGGAAACAGCATAGGCCGTTGTGTGCCGCCAGTGATAGCCCGGTTGACCCACAGGCCCGCCCCACTTCTTCAATTGCAATTGCCGCTGAAATCGAATCAAGACCCGCCCCGCCATAATCTTCGGAGACTTGCAAGCCTGTCAGTCCCAATTGTGGCATTTTGCGGATGGCCTCCCAGCGCATTTCGCCTGTCTGATCTACTTGGGTGGCATACGGGGCAAGTTCGCGGTCACAGAAATCGCGCACAGCCTCTTGATACATGCGCTGTTCTTCGGTTAATTCAAAATACATGGAATGACTTCTCCTTAGTCGTATTAGCTATTTTTTAAATTGGACAGATTTCCATTGGGTGAATAGGTCGCGTAGCTTCAACCGTTGATATTTGCCCGTTGTCGTGACGGGGATTTCTGTTCCAAAGACTACTACCTTTGGGCTTTTCTCAAACGACATCTTTTCACGGCAGTAACTCAAAATGGTGGTTTCGGTCAAGGTCGCGCCCTCCTGCAAAACGACATAGGCTCCGACCTCCTCGCCGTAATAATCATTCTCAAAGGCTACTGCAAGACCAACCTTAACACCGGGGATTTGCAGCAAGATTTCTTCAATATCAAACGGGCTAAATTTGACCCCACCTCGATTAATCAATTCCTTGAGGCGTCCGGTGATGAAAAAGAAGTGGCGGCCTTTGTCATCCACCTCATAAAAACCCTCATCGCCGCTACGAAACCAGCCAAATTTAAACGTTTCGGTGTTGGCGTCGGGGCGCTGATAATAATACTTCATAACATTATGCCCCCGGATGCAGATTTCACCACGCTCCCCCGGCCCCAATTCCTGACCGTTGCCACTGGCGTCAAAAATCGCCATCTCGTTGGTAAAAATGGGCACACCGATGCTCGGATAGCCGTAATACTGCATCCAATGTTGGTGGGTCTGCCAATCCAACTCAATCGGCAAAAAGCAGCTATAGCAAGTAGTTTCGCTCAAGCCATAACCATGCAAAATCTTGAGGCCAAATTGATTTTCAAAACGTTTAGCCAACTGCACAGCCAATGTGCCAGCGCCGCAGGTCAGATGTCGAAAATGGCTTAAATCCTCACGGGTGACGCTCGGCCCAAAGATACTTTCGCCTTTCGCCGCCTGCTCATCAGCATATTCGCAGCAAAATTGCAGCAGGGTCGGCACGACACTGACCATATTGACCTTTTCTGTGGCGATGCGCTCCCAGAAATGATGGGAGCTATAGGCCCGATTCAGCACCGTGCTACCGCCGATAAACAAGGGCGTGACAAGGGTGACGATTGTTCCGTTGACATGATGGATCGGCAGCACCGCCATTGTACGCTGATTACCTGTCAAGCCCTGTGCGGCAGAAATTCCATAGGCATCTACCAGCATGTGGTATTGAGTCAGTACGACCCCTTTGGGCGCACCCGTCGTCCCGCTGGTGTAGACCAAGAGGCTTTCATCATCCAATGTGGTGTCGTCAGGGACATCAAGGCTGGTCTGGGGGGTGAATAAATCTTGCAGGCGGTCATATGGAGGTCGTTTGGCACCGCCGACTTGAATGATCTGGCGTACATTGGCCGCCCCAAGCCCTTCATCCGTGCTATGAATAATGGTCTCAGCGCGTTCTAAATATTCCTCGCGCACTAGGCAGACAGTGGTCTCACTATTGCGTAAAATAAAGGCAATACGGCGGTCATCTTCGGCGACATTTTGGGGTGCAACAGCCGCCCCAATCTTCCAACAGGCAAAATAGATAATGACGGTATCGCTGTGGTTGTATCCGATGGTCGCCACCCGATCCCCCCGTTTGACCCCCAGACGTAATAAGACGTTGGCGGTTTGGTTGATACGGGTATTCAAGTCGGCATAGGTGATTTCCTCACGGTGGCCGTCTTTGTCATAATGGATGAGGTACACCTTGTCAGGAGATTCCATCGCCCGATTTTCGAGCAGGTGACGGATATTACGATAGGGCACCAAATGGCTTGAGGCAGGACGACCCCGCAGCGTTTGGGCCTTCAAAATATTGGCTTGGGTATCGGCTGAAACTGAAGTCAACATAAGACCTTTTTGGGGAATATTTAACTTTTTAAAATGGGAAGCGGCTTACACCTAAACACTTATACTATAACGCGGGGTAAAACTTTCAGAAAGACAAATCTTGGAGAGGGAGACGATGCCGATTTATTTTTATTCCAATACGGATGAATACGCTTATCTGTCCAATTTTTCGGCGCACGGTTTTGAGTTGGATGGAGTCTATTGGCCGACGGTGGAGCATTATTTTCAGGCGCAGAAATTTGTGGAGACGGATCCCCCCTATGCCGAAAAAATCCGACTGGCAAAATCTCCTAAACAGGCCAAGACGTTGGGGCGCAGCCGCGAACATCCGATTCGGGCCGACTGGGAAGCCGTGAAAGATGAAATCATGTGGCAGGCCGTTTTGAAAAAATTCCAGACCCATGCCAGCCTACGCGAAAAGCTGTTGGCGACAGGCGATGAGGAGTTAATCGAGAACGCCCCGACAGATTACTATTGGGGGGCGGGTCGGAATGGCAGTGGGCAAAATAAACTAGGGCAGATTTTAATGGCGGTGCGAAGCCAATTGCGCGATAGTGAGTAAATTGATAATTAGAACGTGTGGGCGAAAAATATGTCAAGCCGAATAGCGGGTAGCGCGTTCGCGGAGTTTCGATAGGGTGTCGGTGGGCATGTTGGTTGCTTCGATGCCCATACGAATCGTGCCATTTTCGGGATGATGAAAATCGCTGCCACCTGTCGCAATCAAGCTGTTTTCGGCGGTGATCTTGAGTAACTGCTGGCGGAATTCAGGGGCATGATCGGGATAATAGACTTCGAGGCCGTCCACGCCTGCCGCGATTGCCTCGCCAATGACTTTGGTGGGATTGGCATAACGTCCGGGATGCGCCAAGACTGCTCCACCACCTGCCTGATGAATCATCGTAATGGCTTCGGGGATGGTCAGTCGGAAACGCGGCACATAGGCCGGGGCATCATTCCCAAGATAGCGATTAAAAGCCGTCTGACTATCGGGCACGATGCCTTTTTCAACCATGACACGGGCTATATGCGGGCGGGTGATGGCCGCACCTTCGGAAATCTCGTGGACGCGCTCCAATGAGATATTGACCCCCAGCCGCGCCAATTTCTCAACAATCAGTTCGGCGCGACGTTCTCGATAGGTGCGGATGTCAACCAATTGGTTCTGAAAATCTTCATTTTCGGTGTCAATATAGTAGCCCAAAATATCAATGGTGCGGAGGGCATCCTCACAACCCATTTCAATGCCGGGGATGACTTGGAGTGAGGTTTGGCTGGCGGCGGTCTGTGCTGCCACCACGCCGTTGGTGGTGTCGTGGTCGGTTAGGGCGATGACGTGCAGGCCGCGTGTAATCGCGGTATGAACAACCTCCGATGGCGAAAATACCCCGTCGGAGGCCGTACTGTGCATATGTAGGTCAATGAGTAGCTGCGATGTCGTTGTCTTATCCACTGTATTTAACAGGCTGTACCTTCCATGATAAAACGGATAGCAGTGCGCTCTTGACCGTTAATCATAACCTCAGTGAAGATCGGAATGCCAGTAATGGTATATTCTTCAGCAAGGTAATTGCGGGCGATGGCGATGGCTTTGACGGTTTGATAGACCGCCCCTGCACCAATCGCTTGAATTTCGGCACGATGGTGTTCCCGGATTACCCCTGCAATTGCACCCGCCACAGCCGTCGAGCGGGAGTGGGCAGAGACTTTAATCAGGCCGGATTGACCAAGGTCTTCTGTAAGATGTTCTTCAAATGGGTGGGTTGAATGTAGCGCGTCCATGTGCTTGCCTGATTTCTTCTATTTATTCAACGATTAACACAGTGTTCAAAGTGAGTATATAACGACTTAAAGCCCCGACCAATAGAGGGCAATTAAGTAGTGATGTGTGTCATCTGTTTAATATGCTTAAAAGCATAGATAGATATGGATATTTTGACAAAATTCGTGGTCTAGGCGGTAAGGGCTTGAACACCATTTCTATGTTAGTCAAGGGGGAAGTTGGGGGTAGTCGAAAAATTTAAGGTTGTGGAGAGTTATATAAATTTTACTTAACCTAACTCCCACAGGTGGGTGTTGACTCACCATCCACCACCATATATGGGGGGTGCTATTGTATTAGAATAGCGAACATTTGGTCTGTTGTAAAAAAAGAACGAATTCATTTCATATGACTAGTGCTGTTACCTTAAAAAATTCGAAAATATAGCAATCTGCCCCTCCAATCTGTTGCCCCTTTTCAGTGTGAATGGTAAAATCATTTAAACTTTTCGGAGTGAACCGATGAGAGGCAACCCCAAGGCTCAACTTTCCCAATCTTCTTGAGCCTAGATTCCACATATTGGCCTCATTCACTCCCTGTATCCGGTCAAAAAAGCACTCGGCAAACGCCAACTATAAGTCGCTTAACCACCTTATTAAGAGTGGATGTCTATCTATTTGCCTGCTGCTGAGACGACTTGTTTGTATTTTTGCTATCTAATATCGAGTACGGTGTGATGAAACCTGAAGATGCTTGGCTTGCAGCGTTAGGCCAACTCCAACTACAACTCCACCGCAGCACTTACGATACATGGCTGCGCGATGCCAAATTCCTATCGTATGACGATAAGGTTTTTACGGTTCGCGTACGCAATGGATATGCCAAAGACTGGCTGGAACAAAAGCTCTATCGGGCTGTTAAACACACCTTATGTTCGGTGTTTCACGAGCAGGTCGAGATTCAGTTTGTGGTACAGAATCGCCCTCGCCACGAGTTCTATGATGATGATACTCAGCCCAGCGGATCCGAATATTCGACAGAACCTCACTACAGCTCGATTTATGTAGAGGAAGCGCTACCGACGGATGACTGGAATCCCCAGTTAAATTCGGCATATACGTTCGAGAATTTTGTGGTTGGCCCCAGCAATCAAATGGCCCAAGCTGGCGCCCAAGCCGTTTCGGTCAATCCGGGGCAGGTCTATAACCCACTCTATATATATGGAAATTCGGGGCTTGGGAAAACCCATTTGCTGCACGCGATTGGCAATGCCTGTCGTCAGCGGGGTCTCAGGGTGTTGTATGCCACCTCTGAGCAGTTCATGAATAATTTGGTAGAGGCGATACGCGGCAAGACCACCTCAGATTTCCGTGACTATTATCGCGGGGTGGATGTGCTGCTGATTGATGATGTGCAGTTTATGGCAGGCAAGGACAGCACACAGGAAGAATTTTTCCATACGTTTAATGCCCTGCGCGAACAAGGCAAACAGGTCGTCATTGCCTCAGACCGACGGCCACAGGCGATTAAAGGATTAGATGATCGGCTTCGTTCACGCTTTGAGTGGGGATTGCAGGTCGAAATTTTGACCCCTTCCTATGAGACCCGTTTGGCGATATTGAACGACAAGTCGGAGATGAAGGGCCACCCCCTGCCCCATGAAATCGCCCATCTAATTGCCAGCTATACCTATGCCAGCATCCGCGATCTCGAAGGCACACTTACCCAAGTGTTGGCCTATAAGACGCTGATGGGCAACCATTTGACCATTGAAGTTGCGGAACAGATATTGGCCGAAAAACAAGGCAGTATCCCTGTGCCAAATGCGCTGCCCCGCCGCGATGTATCTGCTGTGAAGCGTCAGATCAGCCTGAGCGATGTTTTGCAGGCAACGGCGCGTTTCTATCAATTGTCGCTAGATGACATCCTGAGCAAACGCCGCACCAAAGATGTCAGCTATATCCGACAGTTGGCGATTTATCTGGCTCGTGAGGAAACTCAAGCCTCATGGCCGGAAATTGGTGATGCCTTTGGTGGACGCAACCACAGCACAATGGTACACGGCTATAAGAAGGTCGCCGAAGAAATCGAGACCAATTCAGATATGCGCCGCGAAGTCGAAGACCTACGAAAACACATCCACCAAGCCGCTGTTTAGGCCAAACCTCACACTTTGCACAGGAAGGTTGCCGACAATGAAAATGGTGCAACCTTTTAATTGACATCCCGTATAAAATATAGATGGGATGCCATCCCCCTAATTTGAAATTGACGGCGGGAATCCATGCAATGATTTTGCCCGAGATGTTGGTTGAACAAGAAAACGTCCTTTTAGAAAAGACCCTACATGGCGATGTTGAGGCGTTTGGTGAACTGATTCGGCTGTATGAACGGCCTATCTTCAATTTATGCTATCGTATGTTGGGGGATGGGGCTGAGGCTGAAGATGCGGCCCAAGAAGCATTTATACGCGCCTACAGCAATTTGGCATCCTATGACCGGGGGCGATCTTTTAAGACATGGTTGTTTTCAATCGCTTCCAACCACTGTATTGATCGGTTGCGCAAACGCCGTCTGACCTTGTTATCTATTGATGAGCCGCTGCCACCGCATCCCGCCCTTATCAGTGACCAGCCCGACCCCGAACAACAAATGTTAGAAGAAGAACGCAGCGCCCTTATACAGAAACTACTTAATCAACTCGCCCCCGATTATCGGGTGGCGGTGGTGCTGCGCTATTGGTATGACCTATCGTATCAAGAAATGTCGGAGATGTTGGAAACCACAGAGAGTGCGGTGAAAAGCCGTCTGTTTCGCGCCCGGCAAGCGCTGGTCGAGTTGTTAGAAGATTCAGAAGCCCAGATGATTTTGCAGCCGCTGTTGGCAAGTTGAGACGTGTTGGAATAGCTGAGAAAAGTAGGATTACACCCAATGTCGCGTTTAGAACAAGACCCAATGCGGAAGAAGTTCGATCATCTTGAAGATGAGGTGGTGCATGAGCCAGAGGAGACCCGCTTACAAGCAGGCCAACGTTTGGCGGCACCAGCCGAGAACACGCAGGAAAATATTCAAGATAACACTAAACAGGCCTCGGATGCCGCATTTCAACAGGTGGATCATTTGTTGAAGACCGCCCCGGTGGTAGCTTCCCCGCGTGGGTTTGCGGATCGGGTACTGGCGTTGATAAAAAAACAGGCCCAACTGTACCCCACCTATTCCGAGGGTACTGGCATCGTTTTGGGACTGACCGCCGCTGCGTTGGTGACGATTCCGATTTTGGGAACGATCCTGTTTTTGACGACACAGGCGATTGTGAATCAAAGCCTGCGGGTCACGCTGATTCGGGAGGTCAGTCGTGCAATTGAGACAGTGGCTGTCTGGGTACAAAATCCTAGTATTAGCCTGCCGATTGCTTTGCTCATGGTCATAGCGATTTTGCCCTTTACAGCCCTTTCGGGGTATTTATTCTGGTTCTTCAATGGCCTTGCCAAAGCTGGCGCATCATCCGAACAAGCCTAGTCTGCTAAATTTGGGCCACTGAAATCGTGGTATGCAGGGCACGCTGCTGCGACGAGGTGCTCACTTCCACGTCAAAATACATCCCGCCTGAGACGTAAGGTTCATTCATCTCCATCAATTGGAAAACCTCAACCCGCAATCGCATCGGCGTTTGATAGGCCGTTAGATTCAATTCCGCAAATTGCGAGGGTGTTTCTGGTGTAAGGGTCAAGGTCAATTCGGCGGGCGAGACCTCACCGCCATTGGCACTCACCCGCAGCAAAATCGGTGTCGGTTCGCTGATGGTTTCCGTTTCCATCGGGTCGGGTTCTAGCCCGAGTAGCCAACGAGAGGATTGATTAATGGCTCTAGGTAGCGGGACGACAGCACAAAGATCATAAGCGAGGACGGCGTAATGTTTGCCGGCATCTGCAGGGGCAGTGGCATCATAGGCATTAATGTCTTCAATAGCCTGATAGCCCTTTTGAGTGACGCGGTAATAACGGGCTTCATCCATTGCCATATAACTTTTGGTGACAAGGCGTTTGATGCCCTTGCTAAATGACCGCTCGGACATGCCTAGACCATTCATGAGGGCGTCAGCGTGGATGTTATCTATTTGGATACGCCCCATGTAGCGTAGAATATCAAGCGCCTGTTCTGGCATGGTGGTAAGTTCAAATGGTAGAGTCATGACCCATATCCGTCTGCATTAGAAGATCAAAAGTGCTGTTGAGTGTAGTAGACAACCCCATTTGCGGCAAGTCATACCAGATTCGGGTGATTGATGGATGAAAAACAGGGTCAGGCTCAGACTGACCCCTACCACCCCATTTCGTAGGGGTAGGGCTAAGACCTACCCTTTACCCGAATCTGGTATCAGTTGGTGAAGGGGATAGGTGTTGAGAAATGGAAAAGGGGGGCATCTCTTATGATGACATGCCCCATTTGATTTTTAGGACATAATATCCGCATAGACGGATTGAGTCTGGGCAGAAGGCTGGAGACCATTGCTGCGCAGGGTGTCCATCAAGCGTTGATAGTGTCCGGCGGCCTCGCTGCGGCGACCCAAACGGGCATACAGTTTCATGATTTCCCGATGGATGGGTTCATAGGTGTCGTTTTCGCTGGCGGCACGCAGGAGTAGGGCAAGGGCTTGTTCTTCGCGGCCTTCTTCCAACCGTACTTTGGCGATATTGGTCATGGCTTCCAGATACCCGGCTTGGAAATCCTCGCGGCGTTCTTTAATCCACGATTCGGTGTGTCCCTGTAGGAATGGCCCACGATATAACTCGGCGGCTTCCTGCCAATAGGGCAAGCCTTCAGTATAAGAACTGGATTGACGGCCCTTGACGAGCGCCGTTACAAAACGCTCCACATCATATTCCACCCGTGCTTCGGGGTTGATTTGATAGTAACCATCTTGGTGTACCAGCACGTCGAAGCCGAGGGCCTTATGCAGACGGCGTTTGGTGACATGGAACACATTAACCGCTTGGTCACTGTCCAAATCCGGCCAAAACGTCCCACAGATTTCGGAACGGGTGACGATAGGACGGTCAAGCACAAAGAAGAACAATAGGCGCGGTAGGTGGCCTTCCCATTCTTCGATTGAGTTTTCATCTTTATAGACGAAACCCGGCCCAAGCCCCAGCGCATCGAGTTGGGCAACCGGGGAGTCGGTTTGGATACGATAGAAGTTTTCCCCGATGATTTCGGTATCCTTTAAAATCACGGCTTGGCGACGCGCAATCATGGAAATCCAAGGCATACGTGGAATCGTGCGGCTGTTGATGACCAGTTGGCAGTGATTGGGCAGGTAGTGAACGACGCGCTCCCAAAAAACCTGAATGTCATCGGCTTCATTGCTGGCATCAAATTCATCTAAGATGAGGATGAATGGCCCTTCATGAAGTTCGGCAAGATCGTTGACAAAGGCGTTGATGCGTGCCTGTGTATTGTCACGCGAATTTTGCCATAGCTGGTATAGATGTCGCCCGAAAGTAGGATGTTGTACAGCCATGTCGTGGGAGAAGCCATCGAGAAAGGCATCTAGGTTGATGTCATCTGGACCCATCGCATAATAGAAGGTCGGTAGCGGTGCTTCGTTCAAGAGGTGTGCGACCAGCATCGAACGTAGACGGCTTTGCGGATGGAGAAGAATAATTTGGGCCTCCGCAGCATATTTCTGAAATGCTGCATAGGTATCTGCAACTAACGTTTGTAATGCCATTGTTCCCTCCCGGTCACAATAACAAGCTAGATTGTTTGGCTCAAAAAACCTAGCTTTTTGCTAAGAATATTAACAGGCATGACAGGGGATTTTACGACCCACTGGCATAGTATGTAGTATAAATCATTTAGGGTAGAAAAAGCAATAGTCGCGTATTCTTAAGATTACTAACGTACTGCCAACGAGACTGTTCGACAACAATTTCATAGTTAGGATATTTCAGAACCATTTTGAAAAGCGTATTTTGACATTCCCTTTTGCGGAGAATACAATACAAGTTTTGAATCTTTTGTGAAATTTTGAGTTAAGCGCCTTAGGACTATCAATACTCTCTTCATTCTGGTGTAAAATCTAAAACATGAGGGTAGGATGATGCGAATACTAAAAGGATTGGGATTATTCGTTACCGGATTAGGTATCAGTTTGGTGGTCGGGTGGTGGCTATCACAGCAAGAAAGACATTCTAAAAGAAGTCTCCCCACCCCGAATTTGACCCCGAACGAACCCGCGATTGAACCAGTCATTACCCTGCCCCCGGAAGCCTTTGAAGCGATTGCCGAGCCGGAACCAGCAGTTAAACCGAGGCCGGAAATCAAGGTCAAATCCAAAGCTACTGCGGATGACCTGACGGTGATCAAGGGAATTGGGCCGAAGAAAGCTGAAGCGCTGGCCGCAATTGGGATTACGACCTTTAATGGATTAGCGGCGGCTGATGCGAATGAGCTAAGAGAGAAATCTGCCGGTATTGGCTCGATGGAACAGCTTGAAGAATGGATTGCTGCCGCCAAAGAAATGAAGCAATGAAACGGCGATGAAACAATAAGGCCGCGATAGTCGTCCAAAGTGAGCAACAGATAATCTGAATCATTAGGAGATAAAGCAGTAGTGGCAGATGATTTGCGCCCCACCAATATAACCCTAGACCGTACACAGGGCCACCTAAGGATTGAATGGTCAACCGGACAGACATGTGTGTATCCCTTGAGCCATTTGCGCGAAGCCTGTCCATGTGTTGAGTGTCGGGGTGGACATCATAATATGGGAATGCAAAATGCCCCCAAGGATATTTTGAGCCTGACACCTGCCCGTTCGTATAAAGCCGAGCGTTTAGAATTAGTGGGCAACTATGCTTTACAGTTTTTTTGGGATGATGGTCATCACACTGGCATTTATACATGGGAACTCCTTTACCATCTCTGCCCTGCCCCGTCCACTGACAATTCATAATACAGGTATCTGAACACTATGTTTGAAACAACCACAACTCACACCGATCTACTCTCGATGCTCGAACTCAATCATTTGCGACTAGAGGCGATTAACCTCTATGACCGCTGTTTGGCAGAGGGTAATCTTTTGCCGTTGGAGCGATTTATCGAGCAGCAGTTGGCCTATGATCCGCCACAAATCCAACTCCTGACAGATATTGCCAACGATTTGCAGCAGCGTCTCTTGACTCTAAAAGCCTACCATTTTGATATTCGACAAAAGATTGTGGTGATGTTTGAAGAAATGTATCACCTCGATGTCACCCATTTAATGCCTGCTGACAGGTTGGATGATTATCACCTGCTTCATCCAGAGCGTGTGTTGATGTATGTGATTGAACAAGGGGTCTCGATTGAAGAAGACGAGCGGATGGTTCTGTTGGAAGTGCTGCGGGCATCGCGTGAGACGGCGGGCCGCTTGTACGAGGACGTTTTGTTAACCGAAAAACTGCACGACATGATTTTGGATTGGATCTACGCGCTGACAGTCAATTCTGCCCGCGCAGGTTGGCAGATTTTTGAGTGGTCCGTGAAATCAGACCCCAAACATATTCACTAAGGCAGTAGAAAAGGATTTATGACCACGCACCCCTATAGCCCCTATCTCGCCGAGATTTTGCTGGATAGCGAGACGGTTCAAGCCCGTGTCCAAGAGTTAGGCGATAAAATCACCCAGTTTTATGCCAATTCCCCCAATTTGCTGCTGGTATGCGTTCTCAAAGGTGGGGTCATGTTTCTTACCGATTTGATGCGGCATGTGGATGTTCCCCACGCGATTGATTTTATGGCAGTATCCAGTTATGGCGCAGGGGCACGGCGCAGTTCGGGATATGTGCGGATTGTCATGGACTTGGAACGCGACATCTCTGGCATGGATGTGCTGCTGGTTGAAGACATTATTGACAGCGGACATACCTTGAATTATATCATGGGGCAATTAAAAGCTCGCCATCCACGCAGCCTGCGGGTTTGTAGTTTGTTGAGTAAGCCATCGCGCCGTGAAGTGGATATTCAAATTGATTTCTTGGGATTCGAAATTCCGGACAAATTCGTTTTTGGCTACGGCCTTGATCTCGACGAGAAGTTCCGCAATCTGCCATTTATCGGCGTGGTAGATTTGGCAGCATTGGAAAAGAAAGACAAAGAATAGTGCTCTCGGCCAATCATTAAATGCGGCAAGGCCACCCAACATTCAGGAGGGAAACTGATGACCCTTACCCCGATTCCCTCAAATCGCCCTCTCTATTGGCCTGAATTGATTTATGAACTGCAATCCCACCTTTCAGATCGTGAGATTTATATCGTAGGGGGGACAGTGCGGGATGTATATTTGCGCCGTCCGGTGCATGATCTGGATTTTGTGACACCAGAAGATGGCCGCCCGATTGCACGGCTGATCGCCAATGCCTTTGATGGCGCGTATTATCCGCTGGACGATGAACGGAAGGTGGGGCGGGCACTCATTCAATATCAGGAGCAGGGATGGGTCATTGACGTAGCCCAACTGCGTGGGCCGACGCTTGAACAGGATTTGCGAGATCGGGATTTTTCGATCAATGCCATCGCGGTCAGCCTGCATGATCTTGACCATCTGCTTGACCCGACGGATGGGGTCGGGGCGATGCAAAGCAAACAGGTGATGATTTGCGCCGAGGATGCTATCAAGCGTGACCCGGTGCGGGCCCTGCGGGCTATTCGAATGAGCCTGACCTTAAAATATCGTCTGACCCCCGAAACCAAAGCCGCTATTCGGCAGGATGGGCCACAACTCAGCCACGTCTCGCCAGAACGGGTACGCGATGAGGTGTTTAAATTATTAGGCACCACCAAGCCCTCCTCGGCATTGGCTCTGTTGGATGGCCTCGACTTGCTGCCGTTGTTGTTTCCAGAAGCGCGGCTGATGCAAGGCGTCACTCAGAGTCCACCCCATATACTGGATGTTTGGCGGCATACCCTAAATGTTATGGATAATTTGGAGGGCGTGCTCACGGCATTTAGCCCACGTCGTACTGATGAAACGGCGGCGAATTTTGCGCTGGGGATGGTGGTGTTTAGTCTGGCTCATTTGCGGAGTGAGATCGTGGCGCATGTTCAACACCTGTGGCCCGCCGAACGTTCGCATATCGGGCTGTTGATGCTGGCGGCGTTGGCCCATGACATTGCCAAACCAATGACGCGCACGGTTGACCCCGATGGCAGTACCCACTTTTTCGGCCATCCCGAACGAGGGGCCGAGATTGTGGCACAATGGGGAACAGCGATGCGTCTTAGCAATGATGAAATCGAACGGCTGTATCGGGTGGTCTATCATCATATGCGACCCCTCATGCTTTATAACAGTGGCGCATTGACACGACGGGCGATGTATCGTTTTTGGCGCGATTTGGGCGAGGCTGGGGTGGATGTATGCCTCCTAAGCTGTGCCGATTATTTGGCGACCTATGGCACGACGCTTAATCAAGACGAGTGGCTGCGGTTCGTGCAGAATATTCGGATGCTGCTAGAGGGGTACTATCGGCAGCGTGAAGAGTTGGTCAGTTTTCCGATGTTATTGGACGGGTGGAAGATTATGAAACATTTTGACCTAAAGCCGGGACCAATCATCGGGGAAATTTTGGATGGCCTCCGCGAGGCACAGGCTGTTCAAGAAGTGCAGACTCAAGACGAGGCGCTGCAATGGGTTGAAAATTGGCTGGCGGCTCACCAGAATTGATATTTTGAGTCGGCAGAAAAGTGGTAATCTTGAGGGGCGGAAATGATGAACCGCCTTTTTTGTTGTTTAACTAGAGCTTGGTGAGAGGATCATAATGGCTGAAATTATTTTGGCATTGGATCAAGGGACGACTAGTTCACGCGCAATTTTGTTTGATGCGGGAGGGCGAATTTTAGGAACAGCCCAACGCGAATTCCCCCAATATTATCCGAAGCCGGGTTGGGTCGAGCATAACCCCGCTGATATTTGGGAAACGCAGTTTGAGGTGGCGGCAGAGGTCATGAATAATGCCAAGCTGCACTCCGAAAGTATTGCCGCGATTGGCGTGACCAATCAACGCGAAACCACCATTATCTGGGACAGAAAAACGGGTGAACCGATTTATAACGCGATTGTGTGGCAGTGTCGGCGTACCGCGCCGATGTGTGAGCAGTTGAAAGCCGAGGGGTTTGATACGATCATCCGTGAAAAGACTGGCCTTGTCACCGATGCTTATTTTTCGGGAACAAAAATCGCGTGGCTGTTGGAAAATGTGCCGGGTGCGCGGGCCAAAGCCGAAGCGGGTGAATTGGCATTCGGCACGGTGGATACATGGCTGTTGTGGAATTTGTCGGGCGGGTCGCTGCATATCACCGATGTCAGCAATGCAGCGCGGACATTGATTTTTAATATCCATACGGGTGATTGGGACGATGAAATTTTGGCGAAACTCCGTATCCCACATAGTCTGCTGCCAGAGGTGCGGTCATCGAGTGAGGTGTATGGTGAATCAGTGCTGTTTGGTGCCAAGCCGATTCCATTAGCCGGAGACGCTGGCGATCAACAAGCAGCGACGTTTGGGCAGGTATGTTATCAACCCGGCCTCGCCAAAAATACCTATGGAACGGGCTGTTTTTTGCTCATGAACACGGGCGAAAAACCAGTGCCGTCGAATGCGGGATTATTGACAACGGTGGCATGGCAATTGGGCAAAAACCAACCGATGATCTATGTGCTGGAAGGTAGTGTATTTATCGCAGGGGCGGCGGTGCAATGGCTGCGTGATGAATTGGGCATGATTTCATCGGCAGGGGAAATTGAAACGCTGGCAGCGACGGTCAAAGATTCCAATGGCGTCTATATTGTTCCGGCGTTTGTTGGCTTGGGTGCGCCCTATTGGGATTCATCGGCACGCGGCACGATAGTTGGATTAACACGCGGGGCCAATAAATGCCACATCGCACGGGCGACACTGGAGGCGATTGCGTTTCAGAGCCTTGATGTGATTACTGCCATGCTTCAGGATTCCCAATTAACGATTGATACATTGCGGGTAGATGGGGGCGCGACGAAAAATGATCTGCTGCTGCAAATTCAGGCCGATATTTTGGGGGCGGCGGTGGAGCGTCCAGCGGTGACAGAAACCACAGCACTCGGCGCGGCATATCTGGCAGGCTTGGCGGTGGGGGTCTGGAAATCTACCGATGAACTATCACAGCAATGGAAGATTGACCACACATTTGAACCGACCATTGGCGATGATCAGCGACAGGCGATGCTGGCGGGGTGGCGAAAAGCAGTCGAAAAATCACGCGGATGGGCGTAAATTTATAACGGCAGAAGGCGGGGGAATGGGCGTTGACATGCCCCTCTAGCCCTGCTATACTGACAAAACGTCTTAGGAAGGATGGCTGAGCGGTTTAAAGCGGCGGTCTTGAAAACCGTTGTGGCGTTATACGTCACCGGGGGTTCGAATCCCTCTCCTTCCGCAGATACATCCCAATCGGGGAGATGCCAGAGTGGTCGATTGGGGCCGCCTGCTAAGCGGTTATGCGGTTGAAAAGCTGCATCGCAGGTTCGAATCCTGTTCTCCCCGCCAAATAAACAAGAAACCAGTCCAAGTGGCTGGTTTTTTGTTTGGGTCAAAGTTTGGCTTTATTAAGCTCGTCTTGGAAGGCAGGCCGTTTTTTAAACTCATTGCGAAGATCATTGATATACTGCTGCCATTCCGCCACATTATCGAGTAGGTTGAATAACTCTCGCACAGTTTTTAATAATTCGGCGGCTTCGGCATAGCTTTGTCTATTGCCTTCACCGATACGGATGCGAACGTATTTTTGATAGACGGGCAGGGCTTTTTCGGGTCGGGCAAGGCGCGACTGGTTAGCAACCTCAAGATCAAGTGATACTCCCATATAGCTATGAATAGATGATTTGGATTGCATTTTTGAGAGCGTATCCCATGCTTTATCCCAATCTTGGTCATCCAAGTAAATACGGGTCAATATATCATAGCGTCCAGTCTGCTCAAGTTTTTTTAGCAGATCAGGTCGCACAATTTCCCAATTGCCGAACGTTTGAGATGTTGCTTTTATTTCAGGATAAAAGCGGATGTCCGGTGTATTGTTGATGCGAACCCACTGCCATTTAAAACTGCGCTCGTGGTCTTGAGTGGCTTTCAAATGTTCTAACAACCAACCGATGATAAAGTCATCATAGTTGGCATTGAGCCATGTTTCAGCTTGTTGAATGGCAATATCCGTATAACCCCTTTGCTGTAAATCGCTCAACACTCTAGGTTGATCTGTCCTGCTTGAGATGTGCGATTTAATAATCTCAACGGCCTCATCTAAACGCTTTAGATCAAGGAGTTTTGTCACCAGTAGATAATATTGCCCATTTTCACGGAGGCGTTCCAAAATGACTTCGGGATCAACATGGTCAAGCGTGTCAAGTTCCATCAACACATGGTCATAGACCTCTTGCCCCCATTTACTATAGTAGGGGCGCTTGGCATGATTGGCTTGGGCAGCAAGCAGTTGGTCACGAATGATTGGTATGTCCGCTGATTTGGCATATTTAAAAACAATATCTGGGGCATCATCCGCCAAGCCAACCCCGCCAAAATCCGTATCCCATATGAAAACCCGCATGAGCATGATGAAGATAGCCCGACGCTCGGTATCAGAATCTAGAATTTCGGCTTGTTCTAGACACGCTGCCAGTTTTTCCACGACGACATTTAAAGCCTCGATGAATTCGCCCTCATCATCCAACAAATATTCATAGTCTCCATCCAAAAATTCCTCAAAGATGGCTTGATAGATGGCACTAGCGCTGCGCCAATCGGCGAAATCTATAAAATCTTCGGCAGATTGGATGACGGAAAAGACTGCACTGGTAGGGGTCACATCGCTGTCATAATAATCGTAATTGTTGAGATTTTCAAAAGCGTGGCGCAGTTCTTTGCGAAACTGAGTCGTGTTCACGGGGGTAAGGTGGGTATCCGGGCCGGGGACAGGACGATCCACAAGGGTTTGGAGGTCGGGATAGTGCCGCACCATCGTCTGGATTAATTTAATCAACTCCTCTTTGGTGCGTTTTTGCAAGGCATTTTCAATGGATGACCGTTCGTTGGGACGTTTTAGATAGCTGAGGAGGAGTGCGACGATGTGTTTACAATCTCCCTCATAACTATACTGGCATGTGCAGGAGGTACTTAAAATGCCAGTTTCATCTATAGTCGCTTTGACGTGATAGGGCCGCGATCTTGATCCTGTACAATCCGCTTCAATGGTGTTCCCGCGTTTGATCGTATTCGAGATGGCATTTTGGCGAAAATACTGCTCACCACGAGTGAAACTTTGGCTATTGGCACGGGCACGAATTTGGGCAAGGGTGATTTCAGATTCAGTAGGCATGTTCAATACTCGGCTTTTTTGAAGGTGAATTATATCGTGCTTGATGTAAGAAATGACGACAAATGTCAGTTAAATCGCATGACACGAGAGTTTGCTGAGATGGCCTAGATTGGATAAAATCTACACTCGCTTGAATTCGACATGGATTCTACTTAAAGGAGTTTTTTCGTATGTCTAAGCGGTTGCTGAGTTTATGCAGTTTAGTCATCGTTTTTGCGGTTGTTGTAGGATCGTTTGCCCCTACCGCCCGCGCTCAAGACGACCTATCCGGTAGCCTTGAAATTTTTTCGTGGTGGGCAGGCAGTGAAGGCCCCGCACTGGAAGCCTTGATTGCCCTCTATAATGAACAACACCCCGGTGTAGAAGTTATTAACGCGACCGTCGCTGGTGGTTCTGGTGTGAACGCCCGCGCCGTGCTGAAGACCCGTATGGAAGGTGGCGAGCCACCAGATTCGTTCCAAGTTCACGCTGGTCAGGAACTGATTGGGACATGGGTTGCTGCCGATCGCATGGAAGATTTGACCTTCCTGTTTGAAGAACAAGGCTGGTTCGAGGTCTTCCCCGAAGGCTTGATTGACCTGCTCTCCACCGATGAAGGCATTTGGAGCGTTCCGGTTAACATTCATCGTTCCAACGTGCTGTGGTATAACCCCGCCAAGTTGGAAGAGTGGGGCGTGGAAGTGCCTGCGACGTGGGATGACTTCCTTGCGGTTTGCCCAACCCTCCAAGACGCTGGCGTAACCCCATTGGTCGTTGGTGAAGCATGGACTGTCAATCACCTGTGGGAAAGTGTTGCCCTCGGTGTGCTCGGTGCAGAAGGCTGGAACGGCATTTGGACAGGCGAGACCGATCTTGAAGGCGAAGAATTCCTCGCCGTATGGGACACCTTCGGCAAGGTTCTGGAATGCTCCAACTTTGGCGAAGACAATGAAGGTCTGCCGTGGGACAAGGCAACTGACCGTATTGCCGACGGAACCGCTGCATTCAACGTGATGGGCGACTGGGCCGCTGGTTACATGACCACCACCCTCAAACTCGTCCCCGGTGAAGGCTTTGGTTATGCCCCCGCCCCCGGCACCGACGGTGTTTTCATGATGCTGTCCGACAGCTTTGGTCTACCAGTGGACGCTCCCAATCGTGATGCTGCGATTGCTTGGTTGACCCTGCTCGGCTCCAAAGAAGGTCAAGATGCCTTCAATCCTCTCAAGGGTTCCATTCCTGCCCGTACCGACGGTGATGTCACCAATCCTGAACTATACAACACCTATCTGCAATCAGCTGCTGCTGACTGGGCAGTGGATACGATTGTTGGTAGTTTGGTACACGGTGCCGCTGCGAATGAAAACTTCGCTGGTAACTTTAGTAGCGTGGTAGACCTGTTCACCACCAGTGGTGCGCCTGAGGCGGCAGCCGCTGAGTTCATTGCACTGTGCGAATCCTCCGGTGCGTGCGGTGGCTGATCGAAATAGGACTTAGTTAATTGAGAAAGCCCTGCCCAAAAGCAGGGTTTTCTTTTAATTTTTTGAGAGGTGGTTTGATGTATAACCGAAAAGATAAGGCGATTGCCTTTTTGATGATATCGCCCTCGCTTATCTTGTTAGCGATCTTTGTCTATTTCTTCATCGGGCAAACCGCATGGTACTCCGTTTCAGACTGGGGGATTGATCCCGCAACCGCACTGAAAAAAGGCGTCGAAAAGAATTATGTTGGTCTCGATAATTATCACACCCTCATTTCGAGCGCCAGCGACTATGAATTCCGACTGGCTTTTATCAGTACCTTTTACTTCACCATCTTTTTCCTCGGTTCGTGTTTGATTTTGGGGTTTTTCCTTGCGTTTTTACTCGATCAGCGGATCAAAGGCGAAGGTATATTTAGGACGATTTTTTTGTTCCCGATGTCGCTTTCATTTGTTGTGACGGGCACGATTTGGAATTGGCTACTCAAACCCAACGGTGGGTTGAATATCCTACCTAATAAGCTGTTTGGATCAGACCCATTGGAGTATAAATGGCTGAATAGTGATACGACGCTGTTCAAGTTTGAATGGCTGCAAGGCGGTAATCTTTTCTATTTGGGTATCGCTCTTTTTGCCTTTGCGCTGTTTACCTATGTCGCCCAAAAACGCAGTCTCAGTTGGTTCTGGGTGGTCGTGGCAGGCTTGGTGCTGTGGCTGATTTCCGCCGCAGGCTTCTGGAGCAAAATTTGGCTGCCCATTGATGATCCTGTTCGTGACATTGGCACCTATCAAGGCTATGGCTATAGCGCTGCGCTCACCGGAATTGTGATTGCTGCTACATGGCAAATGGCCGGATATGTAATGGCACTGTTCCTAGCAGGGATTCGAGGGATTTCGGAAGAGTTGCGTGAAGCCGCTCGCGTAGATGGATGCGCCGAATGGCAGGTGTATACACACATTATTTTGCCGCAATTACGGCCTATTGCCCTTAGCGCTATCATTATTTTAGGGCATATCTCTTTGAAGATTTTTGACCTTGTTTATGCCATGACAGGTATTGACAACAAATACGTCAAAGTACCGGGGATTTTGATGATTAAGGGTTTTCGCAGCAATGAATGGGCGCGTAGTAGTGCGGTGGCAATGGTGATGCTGTTCGCCATTTCGTTGGTGATTATTCCTTATCTTTGGACGAATTTGCGGACGGAGAAACAATCATGAATGCCCAAAGAGATGCTCGTACATTAACACGCAACCTCTGGCGTGTAGCCGTTTATGGCCTGTTAATCTTGATGGCCTTAATTTTCTTGATTCCCGTCTACATGGTGGTTGTCACCTCATTAAAAGAGGCGGCTGAGGCCGGACGAGAAGCAACCGCGTGGGATTTGCCCTCTAAGTTGAATTTTGAGAGTTTTGAGGCGGTCTGGAATGACCTATCGCCCAATTTGCGGAATAGCTTTTTGCTGGTGACGGCGGCCACCGTGCTTTCAGCATTGGTCGGTTCGATGAACGGCTATGTGTTGGCAAAATGGCGTGTGCCGGGGGCCTCGGTCTTTTTTCCACTGATGTTGTTTGGCATGTTTATCCCGTATCAGGCCATTTTGATTCCGTTGTTCAAATTCATGGATAATGTCAATTTGTATGGCGGCCTGTCGGGGTTGGTGTTAGTGCATGTGGTCTATGGGATTCCGATCACCACCCTGATTTTCCGCAACTTTTATGTAGACATTCCGAATGAGCTATTAGAGGCTGGGGCGATTGATGGCGCAGGCTTTTTTGGTATCTACACCAAACTCGTGTTTCCACTTTCGCTGCCGGGGTTTGTGGTGGTGGTGATCTGGCAGTTTACGCAAATCTGGAATGAATTTTTATTCGCGGTAACACTGGTCAAAGATCGCTGGCAGCCGATTACTGTGCCACTGGCCGAGACCGCAGGCGGTATTTCGGTAGACTGGAATCAGCCAATGGCAGGGGCGATTTTGGCTGCTCTGCCGACCTTACTGGTTTACATCATTATGGGGCGCTGGTTCATTCGTGGCTTGCTGGCAGGATCAATCAAAGGTTAGGTGGCCTTGCATCTGCTCCCAAAAATCTGTAAACTAAAACGCTTGCATTGTTTTATGGAGCTTGTGCAAATGGCAAAAACGGCGACGGCATTAATTCTGCTCTTAATAATCATGAGCATTGTACCCGCGTCAGCATTGGCACAAGGGCGCGAAGCAGCGATTGCGATTATCACTTCTCCCGCCGAAGGAGCGACGGTCTCCGGGCAGGTAGTGATTACAGGTAGTGCCAGCCATCCAAGTGTCTTTGTGGGCTACGAAGTCGAATTTGACAATATGGCCGACGCCAACGAGATTTGGCTACCAATTGGGACACGGGTCTCGCAGCCGATTACAGAAAGCACGTTGCAAATTTGGGATACCGTTGCCAATAACGTGGCGGATGGGATCTATCAAATCCGCCTCCGTGTATTTTTGAATTTACCGGATGAACCACCTGTCGAATTTGTGGTACGGAATGTCACAGTTTTAAATTCCGTACCAACACCCCTACCAACACCCCTACCACCACCTGCGACCTCTACTGCGGGGCCACCTGCGCCAACCGCCCCAATTCAACAACCGCCGACTAATACACCGCGCCCGACGGTTGAAACCTTGATTGATACCAGTAATCAGAGCAGTTCATCTGGCGGGGAGTCGTCGCTAAATTTTGATCGGCTGCAAGGGGCGTTTTGTAACGGGGCGATCATCGCTGGGGTGTTTTTTGCATTTTTCGCTGGGTATTTGGCCTTAAGGGCAAGATTACGTCCGATGGCGCGTCAAATTATGTGGCAAATTCGCAGTGAAATGGACGATGATCGGCGGGGATAGTGAATGAATCCCCACCCCCGACCCCTCCCCACTGAGTGGAGAGGGGAGAAATGCTTGTTAGGATATGCAGTGGATGGCAGGATTTTTCAGGCGTAACGTTAGAACAGAGGACGAGGACACCCCAGACGTGAGTATCGAGCGTTACCTGATCGTTGGATTAGGCAATCCGGGCCGACAATATGTGGACACGCGGCACAATATTGGCTTTATGGTGATTGATGCTCTCGCCAAAGCCTATGACCTGAAATTTGATGGCAACAAATCCAAAGCCTATTTTGCGGAGGGGACGGTTGCCAATAAGCGGGTCATTATTGCCAAGCCACAAACCTATATGAACGAGAGCGGTTTTGCAGTGCGTGGTCTAATGGATTTCTACAAAATTCCTTTGACGCATCTCATGGTCGTGTCCGATGATTTAGATATTCCGCTGGGAACGCTGCGGATTCGTCCCAAAGGTGGCGCAGGTGGACAAAAGGGCCTGCGGAATATCATTGCCCAGACGGGGAGTGAAGATTTTGCCCGGATGCGGGTCGGCATTGGTCGGCCACCGGGGAGAATGGACCCCGCTGCGTATGTGTTGCAGCCATTTTTGAAACAAGATGAGGTGCTGCTGCAAGAAACACTCAGTCGTGCGATTAAGGCGATTGAGCTATGGCTTGCGGATGGAATTGATACGGCGATGAATCGCCAAAATGGAACCGCCGAGGAAGCCGCCGCCCGTTTTGTAAAACGCGACGCTGTTCCTTCTCCTGACCAACCCAATTCATAACACTTGGTGGCAAAAGAACCCAATATGCAGTTGAACGGCTTGCTTGATGTACTGGCAGGAACCGAGGCGTTTCAGTCGCTGGTCAAGACGCTGAATACGCAGTCGTATCCTGATCAGATGGTGGTGCGGGCAGCGCGGCCCTATGTGGTGGCGGCGTTGGCCCGTGAATTGGCTCGGCCTGTGCTGGTGGTGACGGCACGGGTGGAACGTGCTTATGATATTGCCGAACAGCTTCCGGCGTGGCTGCCCAACACGCCCATTTTACGCTTCCAAGAACCTACCGCGATGTTTTATGAACGTGCGCCTTGGACAGAGGTGGTGACACGCGCCCGACTGCAAACCCTCGCCGCGCTTGCCCCGCCAATTGTGCCGGGGAATCAAGCTACCACTGAACCCATTACGCCGCCGATTTTGGTGACATCCGCCTATGCCTTGATGCAAGTGACGCTTCCAGTGCGGGATTTTCGGGCCGGATCGCGCCAATTTCGCGTGGGGCAGCGCATTGATATTGACCAACTGATTAAACAGTGGGTCGGGGTTGGTTATCAACCTGTGACAGTGGTGATTCAACCGGGGACATTCAGCCGACGAGGTGGGATTGTAGATGTCTTTCCTCCTGCGATGGATTTTCCAGTGCGCGTTGAGTTTTTCGGCGATGAAATTGACAGCCTGCGGACATTTGATCCAGCGAGTCAGCGCTCCATCGAAACGCTAAAAAGTTTTGTGACCACCCCGGCCCGCGAAGCCCTGCCCGGTCAACTGCCAGTCGCGG
Organism: Anaerolineae bacterium; assembly: GCA_021463865.1. GTDB lineage: Bacteria > Chloroflexota > Anaerolineae > Aggregatilineales > J027 > CFX10. Next base: position 106,111 of record JAJTXY010000008.1, on the reverse strand, counting down.
CGGCACGTCTGGCGCAGTGGTTTGAGGGGCTACCCGACCAAGATGAAGATTTGGCGTCGCCAGCCCCGGATTGGCGTCATTTGGAAAACGGCACGGCCTTCCCGCTGGCCGAAAGCTATCTGCCCTATTTGTATGATACCCCAGCGAGCCTCCTCGATTATCTACCCGACCATACCTTGATTATGGTTGAGGATTGGGCAGGTCTGCGCGACACGATTGGCGAGTTGGAAGATCAAGCATTGGGGCTGCGGGATGAAAAAGAAGGCATGAACGCCCTCCCGCCGAATGCGCCGCGACCCTATCACACGTGGGATGAAATTTTTGACGAGCTTTCCTCGCTTCCAGTTTTGCATCTGGGGCAACCCGACGAGGTGGAACATGTCAAGGGGCCGATTCTGGGCGAATTATTTTCCCCCGGCCCACGTTATGCGGGTCAACTGCGCCTGTTTTTGGATGAATTGCAGGAAAGCGAACGCCCCGACACACTTTCGGTGATTGTGACCCGACAGGCCCAGCGGGTGGCGGAACTATGGGGGGAACGCACCGACCATTTGACCCCGGTGACGCAGATTGAATCCGCAGCAGACCTGCGACCGATTACGTTTGTAGAGGGGGCGCTGGCGGAAGGGTGGACGCTGCATTATGACGATACTGCCAGTCTGTATCTGCTGACCGACGCCGAAATTTTTGGGTGGAATCGGCCCGAACCCCGCCGCCGTATTCAGTCCCGCCCCATGACACCCGAAGCCTATTTTGCCGATATGGTCGAAGGCGATTATGTGGTGCATGTGGATTATGGCGTCGGGAAATTTAAGGGCATTCACAAGCGCAAATTGGACGGTAGCGAGCGCGAATATCTGCTGGTTGAATACGCGGGTGGGGATATGCTGTATGTTCCCATTCACCAAGCGGATCGCTTGTCCAAATATGTCGGCAGTGATGGCGGCGCACCCACCATTAATCGACTGGGGACACCCGAATGGGCACGCACGAAAGAACGTACCCAGAAAGCGGTGGAAGAAGTTGCTGAGGATTTGCTGCAACTCTATGCGGCCCGCAGCGTGGTGCGTGGGCACGCCTTTAGCCCCGACACTCCTTGGCAGCATGAAGTAGAAGCCTCGTTCCCGTATGTAGAAACGGAAGACCAACTGCGGGCAATTGGCGAAGTCAAGGCCGATATGGAACGCAATCGCCCAATGGACAGGTTGCTATGCGGTGATGTCGGCTATGGCAAAACCGAGGTGGCACTGCGGGCAGCGTTTAAAGCGGTGATGGATGGCAAACAGGTAGCACTGCTAGTGCCAACCACCGTCCTCGCTCAACAGCATTACGCCACCTTTAGTAATAGGGTGATTTCGTTCCCGATGCGTGTGGAGATGCTGTCGCGTTTCCGCACCCGTCCGCAGCAAGAATCTATTTTGCAGGATTTGAAAGACGGCAAAATTGACATCATCATCGGCACACACCGCCTGCTGCAAGAGGATGTCGGTTTTAAAGACCTCGGCCTGCTGATTATTGACGAAGAACAACGCTTCGGGGTGACACACAAAGAACTGCTCAAACGGATGCGCACGGAAGTAGATGTCTTGACAATGACCGCCACCCCCATCCCCCGCACATTGTACATGGGCCTGACCGGGGTGCGCGACATCAGTGTGATTCAAACACCGCCGGAAGAACGCCTGCCCGTCGTCACGCATGTCGGGATTTATGACGATAAGTTGGTGCGCCAATCCATTTTGCGTGAGCTTGACCGGGGCGGTCAGGTGTTTTTTGTGCATAACCGGGTGCAGTCCATTGATATGATGGCAGATCGTCTGCGCCGCCTTGTGCCCGAAGCCAGTTTTGTGGTGGGGCATGGGCAGATGGAGGAGCGCGAACTTGAGGCGATTATGGGGGATTTTGCGGCTGGTGAATATGATGTATTGGTTTCGACCACCATTATCGAAAGCGGTTTGGACATCCCCAACGCCAACACGATTATTATTGATCGGGCGGATCGTTTCGGTTTGGCTCAGTTGTATCAACTACGCGGACGGGTGGGACGCAGTGCCAATCAAGCATTTGTCTATTTCTTCCATGACCGCGACCATCGCATGACCCCCGAAGCACGCGAACGACTGGAAACAATAGGAGAATATACTGATCTCGGCGCTGGGCTTTCGATTGCGATTCGTGACCTCGAAATTCGCGGCATTGGCGATTTGTTGGGGACACGGCAAAGTGGTCATATTGATGCGGTGGGTTTTCATCTGTACACCCAAATGCTGTCCGATGCGGTGCAACGTGTTCGGCAGGATAACAGTGCTTCGACATTGATGGCAGAGGAAATCGCTGACCAAGCGGCAGATCAGGCAACTCAATTGCTGCAAGCGCGTTCAATGGTGACGATTGATTTAGCCTTGCCGGGTTTTTTGCCAATGGATTATGTGCCCGATATGCAGTTACGGATTCAACTCTATCGGCGGTTGGCGAATATTGAAAATGAAACAGAACTCGATGCGATGCAAGCTGAATTGCAAGATCGTTTTGGCGTGATGCCCAAGCCCGCTGAGGGGTTGTTGACCCAACTTCGCATCAAGTTGCTGGCGCAGCAGGCCGGGGCAACCGCAGTAGCGACGGAAAATGGTCGGTTGCATATCAAGCTACCCTATCTGGGAAGTATTGACCGGGTGGCACTGCAAAGTTATGTAGGGGAAGTGGTGCGGGTCAGCCGGACAGCGATTTGGTTTCCCCAGAATATGCCAGAACAGGAATGGCGACCTTTGTTGGTGGACATCCTGCGGCGCTTGAATCGAGAACAAGTCCAAGAGGTGTTTGCGATTGAGGGCGACTAAAAAATACATCCCCTCCCCACGAAATCTATTGAGGAGGGGGTTTTGTTTGATGGACAGGTCAGCCGTAGATGTCAAAATACATAAACGTGCCGAGTGCGATGAGGATGAGCCACAACAACAGCGTCGCCCGCATCTGCAACTTGAAATTTTTGACCAGAAACCACGCGGGTAATTTTTTCTCAAACCACATGCGAATCAGTAGATAGAGGCCGGAAATAGCGATGATGCCGCCGCCGATGGCATGAATCCAGATGGCAATTTTTTCAAAGCCCGCCGGGTCGGGGGTATCCAGATAGCCATCTACATTGGGAGACATACGACCTAAAATGGAAAACAGATTGACCAGCACCAAAAAGGTCATAATGTTGCGGTGGGTGGTGAAATCTTTGCGGACAGCGAAGGATGCACCAAACAGCAGGGCCAATACCATAATCCACTGAAAGACGATATTAAAATCCGCGCCAAAGGGGGTGGGATGGCTAACCGTTTGGGTCGTACCTCCTGCTGGACTGCCCTCCGTTGTCGGTTCCCCGCTTGTTCCGTCGGAAGGTTCGGCAGTGGCAAGCGGTTCCTCAGTGGCGATGGGAGCCGGATCTTGAGTAGCCTCGACGGGTTCTTCAGTTGGGGCAAGTAAGGCTCCATCTGTCGTTTCGAGTTCGACTAGGCCAAGAAAGCCCTCGTCCTCGTTGTTGCGTACCATTGTAAATACAACCGCGCCGACCAAACAAGCTAGTACCAGCACAATGAGACCCTGTATGGGTTTCGATAATTTGGGCATGAATGAAAATCTCCTTGAAACATGAAAAAAGATGTTTTCCCCACCGCTGCGTATTGTTTTACAGGGAAATGAACTTAGAAGCAAATAGGCCCGCTAACAACCATTAACGGGCCAATCCGTATTATTCAAATTTTGCTTATATAAGGACTAATGTTCCAAGACCTCGGCATCAAAATGTTCGAGTTCGCGGCGGAGTTGTGAAAGGGCTTCGGGCGATTCGACCTCCACAATCAAGGCGACCTCACCTAGTTTAAGATGCTCGGCGGCGGTTTCGACTTCGGGGTGACGCGAGCCAAAGGTCATGGCGCTGGCGATGGAGCGGGCAATTAGCCGACCCAACAACGCCCCCAAAATTGTCGTTGCCAATAAAATGACAAACGTGAAAAGATGGGCGGAATCAAAAAAACCCACTTGGTTGGTCCAAAAGGCCAAAATGAGTGCCCCAGCGATACCCCCGATCAAACCAGCTTCTTCGGGGGTGAGATGACTGCCAACGACAATGGTTGAACCATTTTTGTCACGGGCCACGACTGCGGTACGGCTGATGGCTACCAAGTCGGTTTCGGTGAGTTGATCAACCGCGTGCATCACGTCTTGGCGTGATTTAAAAATCGCTATTAAGCTTGTTCCACTATGAATCATCATCGTCCCTCTCCCTGACTTACCCTTGGCTAATTTTACTGGAAGTGGGCTGGCAACATACAGGATAACACATTCGAGGGGCGGGTTGCTAGACAACAACCCTGCCATCTGTGTATAATCGCCAAAAACAAAGCCTCTAGGTGGCCCACTATAAAAGGCGGCATCCGTGAATCGGCGTCCCAATATTTGGAAACTCCAAGCGGAAAAAGACATCAAAGGTCTTATTGCAGCATTGCAGCATCTTGACCCGGACATTCGTAAGCGTTCGGCGGCGGCCCTGCGCGTTTTGGGTAATCCTGAAGCGGTGTTTGCGCTGGCGCGGGCACTGGAACGCGAACGTAATTCCGATGTGCGGGATCATTTGGCGGCAGCCATTGAATATTTGGATCAAGATACCCTCGTCGAAAGCCTGATCGAAAATCAAAACGTACCCGGCCTGATCGAAATGCTGGCAAGTCCCCGCATTGAAGATGTCATCCGTGCAGCACGTGCGTTGGGGCAAATCAATGACCAGCGTGCAACCGAACCATTGGTTACACTATTTCGTAACCCCGTTGTGGCCGATGAGGTGCGCCTTGCCGCAGCCGAAGCGCTGTTGGAACTCAAAAGTGCTCCCGCTGTGGTGACCCTTTTGGCGGCTCTGAGAAAGAACAATTGGCGGGTACGGCATAATGCGGCGGCGGTATTGGGACAGCTAAACGCGACATGGGCTACCGGGCCCTTGATTAAATGTTTGGAAGATGAACATGCGTGGGTGCGAAGTACGGCGGCGGATTCACTGGGTCGTTTTAATAACCCGCGTGCCCTAAAAGCGGTCACGGAGTATCGCATCAAACAAGAGCAAGGCAAAACCACCCCACTGCCCGAAGGCCAAGTAGAAGAGGGTGTGGAAGAAACCGTCCCAGCCATGTCTACTGTCGAAGCGGTTTTGGATGCAACAGAATCCCCGTCGAGCCTGTTGGCAAAATCATCTATGGTGGGGAGCGCCAGCGAAAAAGACGATACGGTTGTCAGAATGCCAGCCATCAAACTAGAGAGCCTGCAAAGCAATATTGGCGACAAAGCGGATAGAGATGAGGAAGATTTCTCGCCTGCCCTAGCTGCTGCTGAAGCCGCCCTCAATCAATTATCTTTGGACACCGCACCGGGGAGTGGCTCGTTATTTGATGAAGATACTGAAGGGATAGATGAACAGCTTGAAGACTCCATCCCCTCAGAAGATTTGGACGATGAAATTCCGTTGGAGTAACTAATCGGGCGGTGGGGTCGTGCGACCTTTGCTGCCCCCCCGCTCCATAAAGGCTTCTAGAATATCAATCGGGATGGGGAAAAGAATCGTTGAGTTCTTTTCAACCGCGATTTCAGTTAGGGTTTGCAAATAACGCAGTTGCAGGGCGATGGGTTCGTTTGCCATCTGTTCGGCGGCCTGTCGGAGTTGAATTGCGGCTTGCAACTCCCCTTCGGCATGGATAATCTTGGCGCGGCGTTCACGGTCAGCTTCAGCTTGGCGGGCCATCACACGCTGCATAGATTGTGGCAGTTCCACGTCCTTAATTTCCACCACACTGACCTTAATCCCCCATGGTTCAGTTTGTTCATCAATGACCTTCTGTAATTCTTCATTGATTCTTTCCCGCTGGGAGAGCAGTTGGTCTAGTTCATGTTGACCAATAATGCTGCGCAGCGTAGTTTGCGCGATTTGCAGCGTGGCGACATTGAAGTTTTTAATGGTCACAACGGCTTTGATGGGGTCAAGCACCCGATAGTACACCACCGCATTGACCCGAATAGTTACATTGTCACGGCTGATACATTCCTGAGCAGGCACGTCGAGGGTAATCACACGCAAATCTACCACTAACATGCGTTCCAAGCCGGGTAGTATGAAAAACCAACCCGGGCCACGTGCGCCTTTGGTCACGCGACCCAGACGAAACACCACCCCACGCTCATATTCGTTGACGATGCGAAAACCTGAAATGAGATACAGCAGGCCCGCGACGAGGGCTGACCCGCAACAGACCGCCAAAATTTCCATAAATTTCTCTCCCTGTTTGGAGGTTAATTTTTAGTTCATTTATGAGTATACCCCTATTTACATACACGCCAACCGCCCTCAAATTGGGGGGTTTAGCATGAATGAGCTTGCCCAAAATGTGAGGTGGTTTGCGAATGGACGCTGGCCCGTGTATCATCGCCATGTGCAATCAAGTATTGGGATAGCAGGGAAATTTTGCGATGAGTCGTCGAACTGCCCAGATTATTCGTCAACGCCGCAAACGTCGCCAACAGCGGTCAGGAAGCGCTGCTAAACTAGGCCGCTATATTGGGTTGACCAGTATTGTCCTATTGATTTTGGTCATTGTTTTGGCGGTTGGCACGGCTGGCACAGGAGTTGGGGTCTATGCGGTGTATGCGCGACAACTACCCCCCGCCGATTCGATTGTGGATGCTCAAGCCGATACTTTTCACACCACGATTTTGTATGATCGCACCGGTAACTTTTCGATTTATGAAGTGATTGACCCGCTGGGTGGAGATCGCCAGTACATCACGATTGATGAGGTTCCAGATTATTTTTTGCAGGCGACAGTCGCCATTGAAGATGCCAGTTTTTATGAAAACCCCGGCTTCGATTTACAGGGGATGTTGCGGGCCGTATGGGCCAATGCGACCAGCGACCAATTGCAAGGCGGCAGCACTATCACGCAGCAGTTGGTCAAAAATGTATTGATTCCGCCAGATGAACGCGATGATGTCTCGTTTGACCGCAAACTTAAAGAAATAATTCTGGCGTCGGAAATTTCGCGCCTGTACAGCAAAGATCAAATCTTAGAGTGGTATATCAACACCAACTTTTATGGCAATTTGGCCTACGGGGTGGAGGCGGCGTCACGGGTCTATTTTGATAAAACTGCCCGTAACCTTACACTGGCAGAGGCGGCGCTGTTGGCGGCGATTCCCCAATTCCCGCTACTGAATCCAATTGACAGCCCCGAAGCCGCCCGCGAACGCCAAAAGGTCGTATTGGATACGATGGTTTTTGAGGGATATATCACCCGTCCCCAAGCGGATGAAGCACTGGCCCAACCTGTCGTCATCAAATCATTTGCCCAACGTTTTAATGTCGCCGCGCCGCATTTTGCCCTATACGCCCGCCGTGAAGCCGAATCTATCTTGAATAATATGGGTTTGGATGGCTCACGCATGGTCTCCCGCGATGGCCTGCGTATCTATACCACGTTGGATTTAGATTTGCAGCGCCAGTTGGAATGCGCGGCCCGTACCCATGTCAGTCGGCTGGCAGGGGGTGATCCCAATTTTGTGCATAACACGAATGTGGGTGGCGAGTGTATCAGCGCCCAATATCTGCCGCCGTTATCACCAGAAGATGCCTTAAAACCCCGTACCGTGACCAACGCGGCGGGCGTGATTCTCAACGCCAAGACGGGCGAAATTGTGGCGATGTTGGGCAGCTTGGATTATTGGAATGAGGGCATTGACGGGAATTACAATGCGACCCTCGCCCAGCGTCAACCTGCCTCAACCTTTAAACCCTTTGTCTATTTGACAGCGTTTTTTAACCCGATTGATAACAATACCGTCGTGACCCCCGCCACTATGCTCTATGATGTTCGCACCGAGTTTGATTCAGGTGGATTAGACCCCTATATCCCGGAAAATATTGACCTGCAATATCATGGGCCAGTCAGTGTGCGGGAGGCACTCGCCAATTCGTATAACATCCCGGCAGTGGAAATTATGAATTGGGTGGGCATGAGCCGCGTATTGACCACTGCCCACAGCATGGGCATCAATTCGATGACGGATGGGTTAAGCAGTTACGGCCTCTCCCTAGCATTGGGAACCGCCGAAGCGAGCCTGTTGGATATGACCTATGCCTATAGTGTCCTCGATAATTTGGGCACGATGGTGGGATCGCCGGTGCCACCCGAAGATGCCCGCATTGGGTATCGGCAATTGAATCCCGTTTCGATTTTGCGGATTGAAGACCGCGACGGCAACATTTTGTGGCAGTACAGCGAGGAAGAGGGTACTTTTGATCGGCGGGCCATCTTGGAACCGGGCATGGCCTATATGATGACGGATATTTTAGCGGATAATGAGGCCCGTTGGCCTGCGTTTGGTCGCGGCAACGCAATGGAACTCAGCCGCCCTGCCGCTGTTAAAACAGGCACAAGCGACAACTTCCGGGATAGCTGGACGATTGGTTATACGCCGCAATATACCACCGGAATTTGGGTCGGGAATAACGATAATGGCAGCATGGGCGATGTGACCGGGCATCTAGGGGCCGCTCCCATTTGGCACGCCATTATGGAGTATGTCCATGCGCGTGGCGAACAGTTACCTACCGAAATATGGATCAAGCCAGAGACAGTGATTGAAAAGATGGTGTGTCGCTGGTCGGGGATGCTGCCGAATCAAAATTGTCCGGCCTACAGCGAGATTTTCTATTCTAATCCGGCATCAGGGATTGATTATAGCCCCTATCAAGTGGATACCTACTACACCACTGTCGAAGTCAATTTCTGTAACAATACACTTGCCACCGTTTATTCCCCGCAGGAATGTGTAGCGGAAAAAGTCTATTTTAATTTCCCGCGTGAACTCAAGGCATGGGCAGAAAGCAATCCCAATATTGAACTGCCCCCTACTGTTTATGACACTTCGACTTCAGTGGTTATCGGGCCAGTGGTGATTACCGAACCTGCCCAATTTGATTACGTCAGCGGTACAGTCGAAGTGCGCGGGAATGCGGACGATGGTCTATTGCCTACCCAACGGGAGACAAGCGACCAAGCCATGACCTATTTCCAATTGGATTTTGGTAGCGGGTCACCGCCGCAGTCATGGCAGCAAATTGGGGACAGCCAAACCGAGGGCGGGACGGGTATTGTACTGGGCACATGGGATTCCCGCAGTGTACCGGATGGCTTATATACGTTGCGCCTGACACTTGTTCGCAAGGACACCAGCATTGAAGTGGCAAACCGCGAAGTGATTGTAGATAACACGCTGCCAGTTGCCCGGTTGGTGTCGTTGGAGGCGGGTAAGGAATATAGCGCTCAACGCGATGTTTTTGTGGAGTTGCAAGCCGAACCGTCTGACGCGAATCAGGTGGAGACGGTGGAATTTTATGTAGATGGAGAATTGATTACTACCATCACCGATGCTCCCTATCTCTATCGCTGGGAAATCACCACAACAGGCGAAGCGACGTTTTGGGTAGTGGCGAAGGACGCGGCAGGCAATCAGGCAGAAAGTGAGCGCCTTACGGTGCGGCTGGTGCCTTAATGATCTAAATTGGAGACAGTCAACAGATTTTGGATTTCTTGGCGCAGTTGGGTGGGTGTGATCGGTTTGACCAAAAACTGCTTCGCACCCGCCTTATAGGATTCCTCTTTGATATGGATCGAGGCGTGCCCGGTATAGACAATCACGGGGATATGAGAGGTGGTAGGGTCAGTGGTAATTTCTCGACAGGCTTCTGCTCCATTCTTGGTGGGCATATCATAATCCATGACCACTAAGGCTGGTTGGTGTTGTCGGGCAATATCAACGGCTTCTTGTCCATCCCGCGCTTCTAAAATATTCCATCCGCTGCGCTTGAGAGTCAAACTCATCAGTGTCCGCATGTCCGACAAATCATCTACAATAAGAATTGTTACTGCCATAAAATCACCCCTTTAAGAGTTCTGCCAAGCGACAGCAAATAAATAAATCCCATAAATTGGCAGTATATCCCTACAATGCATGTTTTATTATAACATGGGGTGCCGTAATCTTAGGAATACTTCGTATTCAATTTAATGAAAAATTCAAGGAAACGAAATTTATCAAACCATCGGCTCATCGGTTTTCTTTTGCAGCAGTTGTTTAATCTCGCGTGACAGTTTACCCAGTTCGATTGGCTTGGTTAGGTAGGCATTGGCTCCAAGTCCTAAAGCCTTCTCGATGGCGTCCTTGTCGGTGCGGGCGGAGATTATCACAACAGGCAATTTGGCAAATTCGGCATGTGCGCGGACTCGTTTGCAAACTTCAAAACCGTCAATATCGGGCATCATGAGGTCAAGGATCAGCAGATCGGGTTTTTCGACTTCGACCAAGACTAAGCCATCAGTGCCGTTGTACGCCCCAAGCGGTTCGTGACCGAGCAATTTGAGATAGGTGGAGAGCATGTCTACAGTGGCGACCTCGTCATCCACAATCAATAATCTGGGCATAGGGTTTTCTGCCTTCCTCATCGTCTCAATCTTTTCCGCAGATCAAAGTTCAACCGTCGTGCGATCTGCATAGACTACTTCATCAATGCCTTGCAACAAGCGGAGTGCAAGATAGGCGGTGAATATCAACATCATACCATAACAAAAAAATACGGTTTGTACAGGGAGGACACCCAGCATCGCCCCTGCAAGCCCAATCGAAAGTACAAATGGCGCTTGGAATACAAGGTCAAATGCGCCTTGTACCCGTCCCTGCAAAGAATCCGGCGGGATGGCCTGTGTTAAGGTGCCCAAAACGGCCCGCGAGACCACAAAACTAAACCCAATGATGGCAGCCAATCCCAAAACAATACCCAGCGGCGGTTGAATCACAAAAAAGGTGAGGGCCAACCCATTGACGGTGATCGCCAGTGTGACAAGGCGATTGGTCGGCAATGCCCCGGACAGTTTTTTTAGGATTGCTCCTCCTAATATAATGCCAATTCCTAGTACCGCAATCACTAGGCCAAATTGACTAGTCCCGACTTCGAGTTCATTTTGCAGATAGTCGAGGGTCAGAATGAGCGTACCGCCCAATCCCAATGCAACTGCCACAGACAGCGCCATAATATACCGCACGGAACGGGTCTGCCACACATAGATGAGGCCTTCTTTGAGTTCATGCCAGACCTGTTGGGCAGATGCACTAGGTGCGATAGTGCGCTTGGGGAGGGTTATCAACAAAATGGTGAGGCCAGAAATATAATAGCTGCTGGCATCAATCGCAAAAGCCCACTGGGGGCCAATGAGTTCGACTGTAACCCCCGCCATCAGACTGCCAAATAACAGCGCCATCACCACCCCCATATTGAGGAGGGCGTTGGCAATGGCAAGTTCTTGCCGAGTGAGAATAATGGGCAATATGGCAGAGCGGGCCGGGTAAAAAAGCGTGGCAACTGTCCCCTGCCCCAGTGCCACGAAATAAAACATCCACAGATAGGCAGCATCGCGGCTGGCAAATACGAGCATCATCATTAAAGAGCCGCGAATGGCCTCACTGGTTAACATCAGCGTTTTGCGGTCAAAACGATCTACCAGAACACCCCCGACCAGACCAAAAAAGATGCGCGGCAGGGCCAAGCAAATTGGCATCGCGGCAGTCGCCAGCGCATTACCCCCGCTGAGGTGATGAATCACCGGTAGGGCTGCAATGATGGTAAATTGGTCGCCAAAAAAGGAGGCCCATTGCCCAATCAACAGGGCCAGAAACGAACGATTTCGCCCGATGGCCTTCAAGGTTTCGGGATTGATACTCGTCGCTAGGGTCTGCCCATTGCTGGTGGTTGATTGTTCGGGAGTGGTCATGATTTTATAAGCGTTTTGTCCTATGTGCGCCGTATTGTAGCGCAGAATTGGCTTTCAACGATTGGTGAGATTGAACCGTTGAGCATTAGTGGGGGAATTTTGACAGCCCTTAAAGCTGCAAAGAGCTTATTGGTCGTCAGAATCGAGGACTGAGGCTTCTTCCTCAGCCTGTCCCAACATGCGGGCCGGGGTGCTCATGAGGTGGATATTGCCAAAGGTACTGGTTAGGGTAATTTCAATGGCGGGATGGTCTGGCTCATAGGCAGCGGTGACAATCGTCTGGTCAGCACGCTGGCGAAATTGGCGGGAATGGCGGATGATGCGGCAAAATGGCCCACTTTGTATATGGATAATGGCGGGTACATGCTCCGGGACCGCAAGGCGCACATCGCCAAAGGTCGAACGCGCCAAAATGGGGCCAGATGGACGATCCGGTGCGACGATGCGTAAATCGCCAAAACCAGAAGCCATATACACCCGGCTGAGATCAAGACCGCGCAAATCCATCTCCAATTGACCGAGGTGGGAACTGGCTAACAATGCCCAAGGCAGGTCGGGGGCAAGATTGACATCCCAATCCGCTAGTGAAAACAGCCATGTATTGCCACGCCGCAAGGTGAGTGAGGCCCGATTATTCCGCACATTTAAGTTGGGGCGAGAACGGGCAGTATATTGTCCGGCAGCTAAACGGCCCGGTCTGGTCAGGGCTTTGAGCTTAACATCTATCTCACCACTGCTGATTTCGATCAGGCCGCTTTGCACACTGCCGCGTGTGATACCAAAGGTCTGGGCCTGCCAACTGAGCGCAAAATCGCCGCGCCACAGCAGTTGTAGACCCAGAAAAATCAGCAGGACGGGCCAAAAATTCAGCACATCCAGCGACAGCAGTAAATAGTTATCGAGCAGCAGCAGTACGCCAATCACCACAATGAGGACGGGCCAGAGAAAGGGTGTTTGGCGGAGTTGAGAGCGTTGGCCCATCGTCTATCCCCTATTAGCGCAAATAATCTACCAAGAGGGTGTGAGCCGATGAACGACGCAGACGATTCAGGGCTTGGGCCTCCAATTGACGCACGCGCTCACGGGTAACGCCGATTTGCCGCCCCACTTCTTCGAGCGTGTGAGTTTCGCCATCCAGCAAGCCATAACGCAGGCGTAGAATGTGGGCCTCCCGTTCTGGCAGACGCGCCAACACCAATTCCAACTGTTCACGCAGCAAGTTCTGCATGGTCAGTTCGTCGGGGGCTGGGCTACTGGTGTCCTCGATAAAATCACCCAGATTAGTGTCGCCCTCGTCATCAATCGGCGTGTCAAGGCTCATCGGACGGCGCGAAATCTCCATCAGGGTATGGATTTTGTCGGAGGTCGTTTCCATCCGGTCAGCAATTTCGTCCGGATTGGGGTCACGGCCCAACGACTGCTGTAGTTCCAGACTGGTGCGGCGCATCTTGTTCAGTTGGTCACCCATATGCACTGGGACACGAATGGTACGGCCTTGATCGGCAACCGCACGGCTGACGGCTTGGCGAATCCACCATGTCGCATAAGTGCTGAATTTGTGCTTACGCTGATATTCAAATTTACGCACGGCACGAATCAAGCCGATGTTGCCCTCTTGAATCAGATCAAGGAAGGGAACACCCCGCCCGACAAACTTTTTGGCGACGCTGATGACCAAACGCGAATTGGCCCGGATGAGATGTTCACGCGCCAAACCGCCATCTTCAATAATGGCTTGCAGACGTTCACGCATGTCGTAATCCATCATATCGCCCAGTTCGTCCATTTGGGCTTGGGCAAACTCAGCCGCCTCCATACGTTTGGCAAGCGAAACTTCTTCTTCCGCCGTGAGCAGCGGAATATGACCAGCTTCCTTGAGATATAGCCCTACGACATCATCGGTTTCGATGGCCTGTTGATAACCCGCATCCTTCGACAGATCAGGTGTCAGCAGTTCGATCTCGCTGAGAGCATCTTCTTCATCGAGGACAAATTCTTCTAGCGAATCCAGATCGGGTTCTTCGTCTTCTTCCGGCGGTGCTTCCAAGACGGCAATGCCCGCTTCAGTTAGCTCGTCGAAGAGCTTTTCGATCAGCGGCACATTCTCTTTATCTTCAGGCGGCAGGGTTCTGAGCATATCATCATAGGTGATGTAGCCTTTTTTCTGGGCTAAAATGGTCAGTTGCTCCTGCATGGTCAACTGTTTGTTTACCTCAATTGTGGTGGGCATGGTCAGTGTCATCGTCATGCGTTATTACCTTCAAAGTTTCCCGCTTTACGTTTGTTTATGCAAGTCCCTACGACAAGAAAGCCCTACCGCACAGGGTAGGGCCATGTTCTGCTAACTGGCTGTCCCCAGATCGGTGCTACGATGTCGGCGGCATCTGACTTTCATCCGCCGGTGGTGTGGCGTCTAATGGCGCAAAATCTGTCGCCAACAAATACATGAGGGTGTTGATACTGCCTGTGTCAATCAGATAGACCCATTCCCCAAGACGATCATTGGTGATGCCGTCAGCAAAAACCGCGTAATAGGCGGTTTGTGTGGGATTCAGTGAGCCAATTTGCAAGGTGGTATCCTTTACCTCATTACCGTTACTTTGATTGTACGCAATCACCCCAAAACTTACCACAAATTGGGGCTGCGGATCGAGACCATACTGGCTGAAGTCAGTGGTCTCATCAAACTTTACGAGTTCAGTCAGCCACAGGTTGTAAATTACCTCAGTCGCCAATTCAGCCGCCGTAGGGTCGGGAGCGGTGTTTGCCACATCTCCGCGTACCCACGAGTTATCTGGACTACGTACCAACAGAATAGACTCATCTGACAGGCGATTAACGAGACGAATTCCGATAATATCGTCGAGGGATTCCTCTGCGCCAAAAATGGGTCTGATACTCGCGGCTGGGGTTGCCCTGTCAGTGCTGGGTTGAAAGGGTGGGCCGTTAGCGATTAACAGACCAACCATGACACCCGCAAACAGTAGCAACATCACAGTATACGGCAAATTTGATTTTCTTACACGTTTTTGGTTCATATGTACAAAAACATTGAAAAATTCAATGTCCACTAGTACGGCCTTTAAAAACCAAAAGGTGTAGCGCGTGCCGTCTATAATATACTACACCTTAACTATTGGATCGGCGTATAAATTTTTGCCTAAATTTTAGGGACAATCATCAGTTGCGGCTAATTCCGACGGCGCGTCCCCCAAACCATCACTCCGACAGCAAGCACAAGACCGGGGAGCAAAACGAGCGTAATCAGTTGAATCCGGCTGCGCTCTTGGTCACTCACGGTAACAGGTAGCAGGTCGGGCCGGGTGGCGGCGGGTGGCGCGGCGACTTCGGCATAACCAATCAGCCAATCAATGAAACTCTGCCATAGATAACTATTGGCAGCCTGTGGAATGAGGGTGTTGGTCATCCAATCGGAATCCCCTACCAGAATGATGCGCGGCGTAACGACGGCTTGATCTTCGAGCGGCACTTGGATGGCGATAGCGACTGGTAGTGGACCGCGAATATCTACCCCATCGGTGTAGTCCGCAGGATTATCCAAATTCAGACGGGATAGGCTGTAATTACCATCTGCATCTGGCAGACCTTGTTCAGCAAATGATTGATCGCTGGAAAAAAGCAAAGGGCTGCGAACATAATTGGCCTGATTGGTGTCGGATTCCGGTACACCCCCTGTAACTTCTTCTAGCGTCTCGATGGAGCGAACAAGGCTAAGAACAGGCGACGTATTGGGGAAATTAGCGACGGCGGCATGACCACTAAATAGCTGTATCAGGAGGTTAAATTCACTACCTGTGGCCGACTGAAAAGTGTCTGAAATCAAATCCTCGCGGAAACGCACCCCAAATTCATTCCATAGATATTGGTTGAACAAACCATCCTTTAAAAAAGATAGGTTATTACCCGATGCCAGCGTCGAATCCACATAGGGTGGGTCGGCGGTAATTAACATGCTCCCGCCGCGCTGAATATAGGCGTCAATTTTGGCGATGTCGCTTTCCGAATAGTCCGTCTGAGGACTGGAAATCACAATCGCACTAGCATCGTCGGGGATAGCTTCCACTTGAGCCAAATCTAGTTCTTGGAAAGAGATGCCAAGTCCATTTAGGGCATTACCAGCATAGGACAGTCCAAGTCCGGCCTCGGAAGTCACTTGGTTCTCAATATGCCCAGTTACGAAATAAATCGTAAATTGGTCAGCGACCAAAAATTGCAGCATGGTCGTGGCAATATCGCGCTCATTTGGTTCACCAATGGGTTGCGGTTGAAAGCCATAAAAATTGTCGTCTTGGTCTACGATTGCCAAGAACAATGGCCCGATAAGCGAGCCATCCGAACTGGAAAGTCCATAGCCGTAGCGGGTTGCCAAAAGAGGATTTTCATCGGGGTCAATATATTCAACTTCAATATTGCCCTTACCTTCATTGACAAATTGGCGCAAGATGATGTCGGCGGCCTCGCGCTCACGGAGTTGATCGCGGGGATAGAACCCCACAATCTTGGCCGTGATTTCCAAATCGCGCCCTTCAGCGGCTAGAGCAGCTTGTTCGGCTTGATTGATGCGCTCCGTAAGACGATTGACGGCATCCAGTGAGACTTGATCCAGTGTAAATTTTTGGTAAGTGGTCAAGTCGCCCGTAATCTGCTGGCGCTGAATGACCGCATAGCCGGATGAAACAAGGCCGACAAAAATAACGGTGACGACGACTGTGCCTGTACCATAATAAATCTGACGGCCACTCAACCAGCCGCGCAGTTCATCGGGAGCGATTAAGAACCATGCCCCTAAGCCAACCACGCCGATAATCAAAGCGGCAAACGCCTCATTGGTCAGTTTTTCTTCGACAAGGAAGATGATAAGGGCAATCAGCAACGAAATCGCCCCGATCATTGCCCCCCAGCGCGATAGTTTTGGTAAATCGAGAGATTGGATAACTTGTCGGAAATTCATTACCGCCACCTCCGCGATTCAACCAGACGGGTGGTCACAAACAGCATAATAAACATCACCCCTGCATAAAAATAGACATCTTCAGGCCGGATGACCCCTTCCAGAAACGAGGTCGAATAGTGCGATTGAAGGCTGATGACACGCAGGGCCTCAGCGACGCGGGTGCTGACGATGGAGGCTGGCAGCAATCCGGCTAAATCTCCGACCCACAGAATAAATAGCACCGCCATGCTCAGAAATCCGGCAATGATCTGATTTTCGGTCATAGCCGAGAAAAACATGCCGATGGCGATGGTCGCGCCGCTGAACAGCCAGATGCCAATATAGCCCCCGATGATTGGGCCAAGATCGAGTTCGGATTGCAGCGGGGCGGGACTGGGGTCGAAATTGGTCAGGGATAGCAATATCCCCTGATAGACCAACGTGACCACCAGCATGATACTGTAGAAAGCCCACGCCCCCAAAAATTTACCAATCACCAACTCGTGATCGCGGATGGGCATGGTGAGCATCAATTCGAGCGTGCCTTCGCGGGTTTCTTCGGCAAAGAGGCGCATGGTCAGCAGGGGCGCAAAGAAGACCATCAAAAAGGCGAAGGTACTGAGTACGACTGTGCCGTCAGCAGGTTCAAAATTGGCACGGTCTTGCAGGTCGGTGTTGAAATTGAGACCAATCAGCATCAGCACGGCAAACATCACCAGATAGGCGATGGGTGAAACAAAATATTGGCGGAGTTCCCGCTTAAAAACAGTCCAAATATTACGCATCTTCCTCTGCTCCTAGCGCGGTTGTGACTTCGAGGAAAATTTCTTCTAGGGTAATGGCGACGGGGCGCAGTTCCAGCAGTTCAAGGCCGTTTTCCAAGACCGCCGCCGCCAATGCCGGACGGACATCCTTGTTATCTTTAACGTTGACCACTACGCCGTTTTGATAGGGTTCGGCAAATTTGACGCCCTGTATCTTAGATAAGGTGTTGGCGAGGGATTTTTGGTCGGCTCGTCCGCGTGCTTCGACATAAATCCGACTGCCTAGATTCAATTTGGAGCGGAGTTCACGCGGCGCTCCCTGAGCCACAATTTGGCCGCGATTGATAATGACCACCCGATCACAAATCTGCTCGGCTTCCGACAGGATATGGGTGCTGAACATGACAGTATGCTGGGTGCGGAGGTCGCGGATAAAACCCCGTAAATCGGCAACTTGGGCTGGGTCGAGGCCGATGGTCGGTTCGTCCAAAATCAATACAGGGGGATTGTGAATCAGCGATTGGGCTAGGCCAACCCGCTGGCGCATCCCTTTAGAAATGCTGCGAATCAGACTTTTGGCGCGGTGTTCCATGCCAACCAGTTGCAGCACTTCTTGGGTGCGTTTTTTGCGCTCTGGTACATGGCGCAATTCCGCCATAAATTCCAGATAGCCCTGCACCGTCATGTCGGGATACAGCGGCACGGTTTCCGGCAAGTAGCCGATTTTTTCACGGGCCGCCAGCGATTCGTCAAAAATATCGTGGCCCGCGACTTTGGCAACCCCGGAGGTTGGCGGCATGAACCCCGTTAAAATCCGCATGGTAGTGGTTTTGCCCGCGCCATTTGGCCCCAAAAAGCCGAGAATTTCGCCTTCTTTGGCTTTAAAGGAGATGCCATGCAGGGCAGTAAACTCCCCATATTTTTTTACCAGATTTTGGACTTCAATCATTTTTTAGGTGTGTCCTCATCTATTTTGCATAAGACAGCCTGTATAAAATCATAGGCTCGTTGTTGAGTATCCGTATTCAAAATATCGGCGGTATCCTCGGCTTGTCGCCATTCGACTGGGGTATTTCCAGCACGTTCATACCCCATAATTGCGGCGGCCTTGCAACCAGCACCAACCAGTGGCCCCACTGCATTGACGGTCATCAATGGGCGACCCATAATGCCGAGGGCCGGATTAGCAGCAGCAACCCGCTGTAAAATGCACATCAAGTCGGGATTGGAATGATAGCGTGAGCCAAAATCTGCCCCCCAGCCGTGTTCCGTTACCCAACACAATTCGCCCGCGCCAATGCTGTCAATTGCCAACCACCACGCTGACTGCCATTCTTTACCATATTTGGCAGCCAATTCAGCCGCCCCACTACAGCCAGCCGTTTCGCAGCCCGTAAAAGCCAAGACCACTTCGGTATTTTTTAGGGGGTGACGAGCCAATGCTTCGGCAAGGGTCAACAACAAAGCAACTCCCGAAGCATTATCATTTGCGCCGGGGCTGTTGGGGCCAATTTCATCTGTGATGACCAACCCCGCCTGCCCGATCATCAACGCCCCGATCAAACGTCGCATCCAGACCGGGGCATTTAGCGCGGTGAATAATGCCCCCGCAAACGCCAACACGGGCAAACTGCTGAATAGATAGGGGCTGTAGGGACGCATTTGGGGTTGGGCCGAATAACGAGCGACGTCGGTATCCAGATGAGCCAGCAGCACCACCCGTGCTTTGGGTTCACTGGATTGGGCAGGTAGACGGGCGATGATGTTTTGGGAACGACGCTGCGGCCAAAACCACTCCCCAAGCGCTGCACGCCCCGTCAAGGCGCGGCGGAAATTGTGATGAGCTAACAATGTCAGCGTCACGCCCAATAACCGTAGGAGACGTGATTTGCCGCTGCCCAATGTGCCAATCAACACCCCGAAGTTGGCAACAAGGGTGATAAAACCAAGCCGTTCCCCCACGCGCCGAATGCTGTAGAAAGGCTGTTCTTGCAGGTCGGTCAGGCCGATTTCGCGCAAACGGGAGAGGACATACTGCCCTGCCTCATATTCCTCTTGGGACAGGGGTGGACGGACGCCGATGGTCTCTGCCAAATACTGAATATCAGTTCGTACTTTTTCCATACGAAATAACTCGTTTCAAAGATAAATGGGAACTTTTTTGCTCTGGTTAACGTCCTGCCCACAAAAGACCATTAGTCTTTTAAGGAGAATATTGCCACCCATGAGAGCCAAAGCATCCCTGATTATAGCCCTGACTTTGGGGCTGGTCATGGTAATTGCGAGTGTACTTCCGGTGATGGCCCAACAAGACACCACACCCACCACTGGAACTGCTCAACAATCTACCTCCCCCGTATTCATTAAATCGCACCGGGTTTCGGTTGAAATTACCGATCAAATCGCCCGCACGACCATTGATCAAGTTTTTGTCAACGAAGGCACGGTGCAGGCCGAAGGTACTTACGTTTTCCCCCTGCCACGCGGCGTCACCATTTCCGACCTGAAGATGATTATTGATGGCGTGCCCATCCAAGCCCAAATTTTGGAAAAAGATGAGGCCCGCGCCATTTATGACCAGATTGTACGCCAAATGCGTGATCCCGCATTGTTAGAGTATGTTGGAACAGATGCCATCCAAGCGAATGTGTTCCCCATTCCAGCAGGTGGTCAGCGTACATTGCAAATCGAATATACCCAACTGCTGCCCGTTGAAAGCGGCCTTGTCCACTATGTTTACCCGCTTCGTACCCGTCATGTCTCACCCCTGCCAGTCGGTGAGTTGAGCATTCGGGTAAGCGTGGAATCGAACGACCCCATCAGCAATGTCTATTCGCCAACTCACCCCATTGCAATTGACCGCAAGAGTGATACCTCATTTGTGGCGGGTTTTGAGACGACCAATACACAGGAACCCACCGATTTTAGTTTGTACTATGGGGTATCGAGCGAGGACATCAACCTCAATCTACTGACCTATCGGGAAAGCGCGGGTGAAGATGGCTTTTTTGTCGTGCTGGTCTCGCCACCCGTCGAAGTGGATGAGAGCCGTGTTATCCCCAAAGATGTGATTGTTGTGCTAGATCAATCCGGTTCCATGTTTGGCGAAAAATGGGATCAGGCCCGTGCCGCGACCAAATATGTGTTGGATAACCTCAACAGCGAAGACCGCTTTAATCTGGTGGTGTTTAGTACCGGGGTTAATGTTTATGCCAACGATATGCAAGGCCTAGACGCGGTGGAGGATGCCAAAGATTGGATCAGTGGCCTAGAGGCGATTGGCGGCACGAATATTGATGGCGCTTTGAAGGCGGCATTGGATATGAATGGACGCGAACGCCAGACCGTCATCCTATTTTTGACCGATGGTCTACCCACTGAAGGCGAGACGGTTGGGGCAAATATTTTGGCGAATGTGAAAGCCAATGCCCCCGAAAATGTGCGTTTCTTCACCTTTGGTGTAGGTGATGATGTGGACACCGTGCTGCTCGACCAACTCAGCCAGAACTATGGCGGGACGTCGGCCTATGTGCGCCCAACAGAACGGGTAGATGAAGAAGTCAGCAATCTGTATAACAAGATCAACTCACCCGTGCTGACCGATTTGGTGTTGGAAATTGAGGGGGTGAATGTCTATGACGTGTATCCCGCCATCAATAACCTGCCGGATTTGTTTGTGGGGTCGCAGTTGATTATCGCCGGACGCTATCGTGGCGACGCCGATAATGCCAGTTTGAAGTTAAGTGGCAAGGTCGAAAATGAGACCCAGACCTTTACCTATGGCGAACTTGACTTCCGGGCCAATGCAGGCGGCGAGGAATTGATTCCGCGCTTGTGGGCGACCCGCCGGATTGGGGATTTACTCAATCAAATTCGGCTCAATGGTGAAAATTCTGAATTGGTAGACAGCATTGTACGCCTCAGTATCCGTTATGGGATTATCACGCCCTACACCTCCTTCCTAATCACCGAGGACGACATTTTCACCCAGACAGGGCGCGACGATGTACTGCGCGAGGCTCAATCGCAAGCGGGTCAGTCTGCGGGGACATTTACTGGTTCAACGGGGGTCCAAGCGGCGGATGATGCCAATGAAATGGCGAATGCGCCTGCTGCAATGCCCTTACCCACTATGACTGCTGCTGGAACACCGGGAGATTTCGGTGGCGGCGAAGTTGGACAGACTGAAGGCTACTATGCGCCGCAACAGCCGATCCAAATTGTGGGAGACCGCACCTTTGTCTGGCGCGATGGGGTGTGGATTGATACCACTTATGATGCTGACACGATGGAACCGGAACAGATTGTGTTCCTAAGCGATGCCTACTTTGAACTACTCGATGCCGATGAACGAGTGGCCGAGTTTTATGCGGTTGGCGACCATATCATCTTCGTTCTGGACGACCAAGCCTATGAGATTGTGCCAGAATAGTCACTAGATTCTGACAAATTTTGTACACCGGACGGGCGGCGGAAGGATACTCTGCTGCCCGTTTGCATTTGGCATGTAACGGCGGCGGCGCTACAATGCTCTGTACGTACTAGCTTGTACGCGGTAGTTCAAGGAGCGCAGCGCATGTTAAAGGGTTTACTCCCTAACCCAATGAATCGGCGTTTTGTCAGTTTATTGTTCATTTGCCTGTTATTGCTGGTAGCCTGTAACGGGGATGACAATGGGAATAAAAATGATGGAAATTCGTCTAATACAGATAATTTAGGATTGTTTGAATGGGATCGTTCGCCAGAGACAATCATTTTGCGGATGGACGATCAGGCGAATTATGAACCCCAAGCCTATTTTGATAACGATGTTCCTTTATGCACCTTATGGGGCGATGGACGGCTGGTGTGGGTCAATATACTGTCCGGGCGGAATGAAATTTTAGAGGCCCGCCTCACCGATGACCAAATCCGTAGTTTGATTGAGACGATTATTCGTACAGGCTTCTACGATTGGCAAAATGATATTGTGCCACCAAGCACCGATAGCCCTGTATTGGAAAGCCTGACCCTCAATCTATATGATTCTAACCGCACTGTCGAACGTTATTCGCCATGGCCCGCCAATGGATTTGCGACCCTGCGTCAGACCTGTGCCGATTTGGCCGAATCCCGTGCACTGGTCATCCCTACCGGGGGGTGGATGAAGGCCTATGAGGTTGAAGCAGACTCCAGTGCCAAAATTATTCCATGGCCCCGCACAGCCCCCTTTTCCCTAGAGGAACTTGCCAGCAGTGGCACACCGCGCTGGATCGAAAGCCCTTGGGCCGAATTTGTCTGGACAAATATCACCCGCGAACTGGGGATAGTGCAGGTGCGTGAGGGCAGCAAATCGTATTTGGTGAGTTTGCAAGTCCCCGGCATTTCCCGTGATGCCCCACCCGCGCCAAGTGAGGGTTAATCCTCCCCACAGCCATTTTCAAAATGCAGGCGATAGACTTTCATGTTGTCGCCTGCTATTTCTTTGAGATAGGGTGAGTTGGTAATGTAGACCAATTCGGCTCTGGGGTCGTCGTCATCCGCCGGATTTTGGGTCGTCAAAACCATCATCCACTTCGCCCCCTTCTTACACATCAATTCCATCGTTTTTTCGCGGTCAGTGATGATTGGCACGACCTCTGGACTCACCAGACCTGCAATATCGAACACATGCTCACGTGGCGCAAAATAGCCCAATGCCCCAATGTCATGCACCGCAAAAACATCCTCTTTGTTGACATGAAGCTCGACCCATTTAGATGCCTTGACCATCTCGGTGTTGATAAGTTTGACATCTTCACCATAGACCTTGCCACCAATCCACCAAAAACCGGGGACAGCCAGAATCGCACTTAGAGCAAGGGTGCGCGTCAGAACACGCTTGGGAGCGGTATTTTTGCCCCATTCCACAATGATCCATGTGCCCCCCATGCCATAGAGCAGTAGGGTCGGCAAAACAGGCATGACATAACGCCCATGATGAAAATAAACGGGCATGACAATCAGATAGACGGTGAAATGAGCCAGACCCCACAGAATGGGCAGAAGATACAACCATTTTAAAGCGATTTTTTGACGGGCGGTGGCGGCTACTCCTACAATGACAGCGGGTACCCACATCAACTGCGCTCCGGCTAACATCGTAATGCCCATCTTCCAAATGCGCGTGCCAATAAATTCCTCGCGGAAGCCTGCGTTATAAGCAATTTTGGCGCGAACAGTCGAAGGAAGGGGTTCGCCAATCAGGGATAGGTTGATGGCGATATAGGGAATCATGAGAATCGCCGCCCCGATTGCTACGCCGACACCCCATGTCACAAACGTTTTGAAATCGGGGTAGATACGGCAGGCCCAAACAATTAGCCCCCCGAGACCTAATAATAACAATCCTTCAGGCCGATTGAGATAACAGAGACCGCTGATAAATCCGACCACCATGCCATTTTTTAACACCTCTTGACGGGTGGTTTTGGGCAGACTGGGTTCTTGCCAAAAGCGCCAGATTAAAATGAGGCTGAAGGTGATAAACCACATGGTCTCCATGCCCGACGCAGCCGCCCAAATCAAATGCCACGATAGAATAATCAACAATCCTGTGCCCGACCCAACCCATTTAAGATTCGGAAAGAGTTGTTCGGCCAGACGCATACTGACCGACCCCGCTACTGCCAGCGCGATTATCCCTAATAGATGTGCCCACAACACAGGCGAGAGACCCAACAACTGCCCAATGGCAAGCGCGGCAGTGTACAGTGGCCCACTCGAAGCTGCCGAAGGTTGACCGGGGATATAGGCCCATTCGCCATGTCGTGCTAGGTTGCGGGCATAGACCTGATGAATCCAAGAATCGTCCAGTGGAAATCCTGCCCGATCATAGACCGCCGCAAAAATGGTATAGCCGATAACGCTGAGGGCCGAGACCAGCAGCAGCAAAAGGTCAATTGGGCGGATTCCCATTCGAGTGGCAGCGGCTGGCATAGGGAATGGCTTCTTCAATGAAGCGATAGATACGGACATCGTCTCCGGTTCCTTCTGTATTGTTATCTAAATGGGCAATTGGCTCTAAAAATGGCGGGGGAGGTGCGCCTTTATCAATGAGCGGGACAAACGCATCGGTGACATTTTTGTCAATCACCAGATGGGTGACACAATAACGGCTGGCGATTTCTGGCAGGCGGTCAAGCGGCGCGTCGGGCAAATTGACGCTCATCAACCCAGTATGAAAATACCATGCGGGCGGGTCATTCGCCATCATAACGGCATCAGACGGCAAATAGGTGTTGATTTCATCATAGTCCGGGGCTAATCCACGATTGCGGGCTTGGGCCAACCATGCAAAGCCACTGAGTAGGATCACCAAGACTAAGGCCGATGTACCAAAGACCATGCGTGCTTCGGCGGGTTTCCATTTGCGCCGTTGGGCCGCCCAGTTAATCGCATCGTCCAGACCGATGATCCCCAAGATGGCCCAGAACGGTACAAGGGCCGATGAGGAATGGAACAATCCACCGCGATAGCCGGGGAAAGCAAAGACAAAGGTCATGGCGAGATGCAGGCTCAACGCATAAATCCAGAATCCGGTCAGCAGTGGATTTTTGCGGCGTTTCCACAGGGCCGCCAGTGCAAATGGGCCAATGAGAATCCATGTTTCAACCGCCAGCCACGTCCCAAAATTATTCAGCAGGGCATTCCAGCGCGATTCCAGAATATTTGCCATGCCCCAATCTAGAAAATTCGAGAATGACCAATCCACCGGATAGGCGAACAATTCGTTGTAGCTCCGCAGGAAGGCTGTCTTGATCCCGCCGCTCGGAATGGGCGAGTTGATAACATCGAGATTGCGGATAAACCACGCCAGCATGACTATTAAATAGGCGACAAGGGTGGTGGCGGCGGCTTTCCAATTGGGTCGAGGCCATAGGGTCAATAAGAGGGCGACCAATAATAGCAATAGGCCATCGGCGCGGGTGAGATGAGCAAGGCCGCTGAGTGCCCCACTCAGCGCAAACCAACGCCAATCGTGTTTTTGATAGCCAAGCCCCATTGCGATCAGCGCCCCGGCCCCGACCAAACCATAGAGCGCAAACGTATCGGTGTTAACCCAAAAGGGGAAGAAAAATCCGCCAAAGAGGACGATTAAGGCCGTCATCCAGCCATAGCGACGTGTACCGCCTAGTGTATAGCCGAGCCAACCACCCAACACGACCAACCCTGCCAATGCTAAAACCGATGGGATTTGGGCAGCGTTAAAATTCGCCCCAAAAATCGCCATGCTGCCTGCGCTGAGAATCGAGGCCAATGGCATCCAATAGGTGTGACTGGGGGCAGGAATTTGGTCAGGTGGGTTGAGATAAACCCACACATAGGGGTCAGTTAGGCCGTCGCCTTGGGCCAAGCGTTGACCCGCATTGAAATAATAATAGGCGTCGGTGTAGCCGGGTTCATCCAAGAGGACAATCAATACACAGCCGACTAGCACAGCCAACCCAAACATCCACACGAAATCGCGGCGCATTCTTTTTTGCCTACAAAATGGATAATCAGAAATTTATCCATGAGTGTAGTCCAAAATGCCGAAATATGCCGAATCGTGGGGGAATATTGACAAAAAATCCCTCCTCAAAATCTTGGGAGGGACAACAAGTGGAATGGGTTGATATTAGCCCGCTTTGGTATGTTGGGTATGGTCACGGAACCATGCGACGGTGGTGCGGATGGCTTCTTGCAGTGGGGTGACATCTGCACCAAAGGCTTTGGCAAATTTGTCGTGGCTCATGATGAATGGCTCGTTGTATTCATAGTACATCTCGACAAATTCACGCATAATCGGCACAAACAAGCCCATCGCACGCACCATCAGCTTATTGGCAACTTGCAGGCGTGGGGCATGACCCGTTTCCTTAAAGACCCTATTCACAAATTCGCGTGTGGTCACGGTTTCTGGCGCGGGGAGATGCCAGATTTGGCCTAGTGCCTCCTCGTGCTCACCCAACGTCGTCAATGCCTTGCCGATGTCGGGGACATAGCTGTAGGTATGCGGCAAATCAGGATTACCAATGACACCCGCCGCTTTGCCTGCCAGTGCCGCCAAAAATAGACGATCTCCCGCCGCCGAATCCATTGCCCCCGGCCCAAAATAATCGGAGGCCCGACCAATTGCCGCCCGCACTCTGCCACTGCGATGCGCCGCCATTACCTCTTGGGCCATCTTAGCGCGGGTCATCCCTTTGCGACTGGTGGCTTTATCCGGCAAGTCTTCGGTGAGGAGTTTGCCACCCGTCGGGCCATACATATACAGGTTGTCCATCACAATCAATTTTGCCCCCGCCGAAGCCGCTCCTTCCAACACACCAGATTGCAGCGCCGGGAATAACTCGGCCCACTGAGTGTAGGGGGGATTGGTGCATTGATAGACGACACTGGCTCCTTTAGAGGCTTCCTGCGTAAAGGCATAGTCGGTGACATCCCCCTGCATAATTTCGACGCCGGCAGGTATATCGGCTTTGCCACGTTTGACCAGTTCTTGGGTGACGGCGCGACCTATTGGGCCAGTGCCAAAAACAACATTCAGGTCGTTGGTGGTTTGATTGTTGGACATGGTTCAATTCCTTATTTAAGCGTTAAACCTGCGGTTTTCACGATGTTGGTGATTTCAAAGCGGTAAAATTCTTCGGGGTCGCCAACCACAGCCGGGGTGTGGTGAAAGAGTTCTAACATAATCATGCCGTGCATCTTGACCCAACCCGATACCCCCAGATACATCGGCTCAAGCGAGATGTTATAACCATAGTGCTTAATTATTTCGATCATGTGGGCCGAAACGTGTGGCGGCAAGTGTTGATAGTCGGCACTCGGTTTTAATTCGCCGTTTGCCATCGCCTCGGCGAGTATGCCCACCACGACCCGAAAACCTCGAATGACGG
Organism: Anaerolineae bacterium; assembly: GCA_021463865.1. GTDB lineage: Bacteria > Chloroflexota > Anaerolineae > Aggregatilineales > J027 > CFX10. Next base: position 78,642 of record JAJTXY010000008.1, on the reverse strand, counting down.
CGGGTACGGTGATTTCACGCGGGGCATGATAGCCGGGGATGGGATTGCCATAAATCAGTTGAAAATCGGCGGGATTTTGCATGGCCCATTCCCGATAGGCCAACATGACCGCCATCAACCGATTGCCATAACTTTCGCGTGGCTGACTGCTATCAGCCTGCTCCATTGTGTCGGCTAGGGCATTAAACGCATCGACAATCAGCGCCGTTACCAGCTCGTCGTGACTGGGATAGTAACGATAGAGCGCGGTCACGGTCAGACCCATGTCACGGGCAATGGCACGGAGCGAAATTGCCGCTGTGCCCTGCTCCTGCATATGTTTGCGGGCGATGGTTTTGATTTCTTCGCGGGTGTTTTCGCGCAGCCGTTCACGTCGAGAGAGGGTCATGTTGAAATTCCTTTCGATTGCGCCGCAACCTAAAAAATACAGCATATATTTTTGTGTACACTGTAAATTATTGTGACATGAGTTAACTTTTTTGTCAAGCAGAAAAAAATTCCGAGAGGTGGTGTATCTCTCGGAATAGATAGGCTTCTTTAAGCGTGTAGGCCGGAATTAAGCGGAGGCGGATGAACCTGAATTGGTGTCGTTGGGTTGTTCGCCACCGGATAAAGAATCATTGGTGGCATCATCGCGGCTTTCAGAAGGCGATTCGGTCTGGTCGCTAGTCGAAAGTTTGGCTTCGGCGTGCATTTGCAGCAGAGCCTTTGACAACGCCCCCATACCAGCGGCATTGGGCAGGTTGAGCGGCACACTTTCCGCCGGAATATTTTCACTTTGGGGCGGCAGCGTCAGCGGTTCGGGTGGGGTCATATTGATGCCTGTTGTTTTAAATGGGTTGATAATCAGGGTTTCAGACTTATCGCCCTCCATCCCCTCGCTGGTTTCGGTGCGTTTAACAATTTCCAACAGGGTTAGTCGCTTGGCAGGCGGGGTCGCCATAACATCGTCCTCGGTGACTGGGATCAAAACCGCTGGGGGTTCGAGTGTGATGGTCGTCGCCAATGGTTCAATCGCAGGCACAAGGGGCGCTTCTGGCTCAGGTGTGGATACAACAGGCGGTGTTTCAACCACCTCGGCAGTGGATACAGCCGACGCAGGGGTTTCGGGAGGATAAGAGGGTATCACCAGCGTCCCCGTTTGTGATAGGGTCAGCATGGGGGTTATATCCGCTAATTTGGGCGGGCTAGACGCAGGCCGACCTACAACGGGCAGCAGCATGGCAAAGGCTTGATGCCCTGTGCGCGTGTTTTTTTGGAGGCTGAAGCGTGCGTTATTGATGGCAAACATATCATCCGCAACCGCATATTGGATAACGGTCTCTGTGGAGGAATCTGTGGTGCTCAAGTATTCCAAGACGGCTGCACGACTTTGAAACCCTTCGGCTTTGGGGGGCTTAAATACAACCCGCAGCCATACGCCAGTGTGAGGTTCCTCGGCATCATTCGACATGACATGGCTGATTTCACCAACGGACTTGGCAATGCTGACCAGCAAAATAAGTCCCTCAAAAAAGGTGTCGCGCTGAACTTTTAGAGTACGGGTATGTTCCAAGCGCAGAACGGCCTGTTCACCAATTTCGTTGAGCAGCCATTCCGGAAATTTCTCTTGGGCCAATGGCTGAAATTCAGATTCGGCCACACTGCCCTTAAATTTCCACTCCGTCAGGATGGCCCAGCTTTTGACCAGCATCATTAGGATTTCAAGATTGCGGCTTGCGTCCCCGATGAATTTGGGACTGCTCAGTGTAAATTCCTTGTCCCCTGCTAATTCTAAGAAACTGATGGCCTTGTATAACGGATCAGTGAGCCGCTGGTAGAGATGCTCTTGCAAGAAAGCAATTGATTCCCAGTGTAGACTCTTATAATCCATTGGCATAATTCCTCTCTAAGCTTTCTTGCCCGCTAGAATCGGGGCTGCTGGCTTGCAATCGGGTATCAACAGGTGGTTCGGCTTCCTGCGTTTGGGTTGGTGCAGGTGAATCTTTATTTTCCGAAGGGGCTTCGGCTAAAATTTCTTGCGGCCCAGTGGCCGAAACCGAGGGTGCTTCCGTCGTAATCGTCACTTGAGGCAGGGATTGGCTGGTAGTTTTGGAGGCTAGGCGGCGCGATTTCACCTTAAAATCTCCCGGTTCGGCGGGTGGCGGTAATTCGACTTTAACAATGACCGAGACTGCCTCTGGCGTGGGAGTGGCCGAGGGTAATACAGGCGGTGTTGAGGCACGTTTGGGACGATACCAACCACCGGGGCGGAAGGGGGTATCGGGAACCATTGCCCGTATGGATGAGGCGGCTGTCGGGATTTCGGCAGAGGCCCGGATGGTGGTTGGTTTTAAGACCCATGTTTCTTCTGGGGTAGAAATGCCTTTAAGATGAGCAGTGGTGGATTCGCTAGTAATGGGTCCTTGTTCTAAGGTATGGGGCATCGGCAAAGTGGCTTCAGCGATATTGATGACAGCTTGGCTGTCATGCGATGGAAGCAGCAAACCGCTCTCGGTCTCCCCATTTTCGGCTTTGGATTTGCGGTGGATGACAAAGACAAATTCGACCTTGGAGCCATTATCCCGTAGTTGCAGTTCGCTGGCGTTCATCCGTAAGAAGTCGCGGGCCATGCGCAGTTCAAAGGTGATAATCTTGCCCCGCCAATGTTGACCCAGTGAGGTCTCCATTTCCTCTAATGAAGTAAATGGTTTAGCTTCACGCAGACGAGTAAAACGGATGCGGAACAGTACGCCATTCGACCCCGTATCCAAGATCAATTTGGTAGTCGTGCCCTGACTGGCGGCGACATCGTACAACAGATACAGGGCTTCTTGAAGGGCGGGTTGATTGGCTCGGATAAGAAAATTTTTAGCGATAAGCAGCGGCGGAACGAGTTGAAGCTGCATCGTCAACCAATCCGCCAAATTTTGGATGGGGAATGATTGGATGCTGCGTTCGGGGACTTGCCCCTGCGCTTTGTATTGGATAAGCCACGACCAAGCAGTCACCAAATTAATGGCGTTGGAGACCTGACTGGTAGCACGGTTGCGCCACCAATCCGCCTCGGTTGCAGGGGCGGCTTTTTCAATTGCCGACAATGCGCCATTCAAGGGACTCACCAGCCGATTGTGCAGCAGGAAGTTTAGGTCATTTAAGGCTTCCCAATCTGGTTCACGATACAACGATGCTTGTCCTTTTTGGTGCGATTGAATCTGGTTAGACCATCGTCTAGTTTGGGTTTATCCCTAGCCTATAAAGCACAGATGCAAGTCCCCTATAAGAAACTTGCATCTGAAAAATATCCCAAACGAGAAAGCAGATTTTGTTTCGATTACCCTCAAAAAACAGCTACTAAATTAGCGGTTGGTATTCGCACAGGCGGCATTACATCAATATGGTCACGTATTTCTGCAAGAGCTTGTTGGAAAAGTTTCATGAGATCACTATCTGGCCCCTTATAGCGGCGTAGGGTTTGAATCGCACAGGCATCACATCCCTTCATTGCCCGGTAACTATCCGTTTCACATTCAAGGCAACCATTCAAACGAATCATCATCAACATAAACGCAAGGGTTTCTTCATGCGTTTCGGGCAGTGCCGAAATCCGATCTACCAAACCGCGCCATTCCGGGCCGCGCATCGCCCTTAATTCTGGGATTGCCTGTCGTGGAAACATTAGTTCATTTGCAGTATACATAACCTAACATCCCTCTGGTGCTTCAAAAAAAATAATTGCCTCTTGCGGGGTATGTTTCAAACCTTGCCCTCAGCATACGGGTTCTAGGCCGAACGGCGTACACTACTGGGGTACTGAATATGGTTATAAATATATTTGAACAGAGCAAACCTCAGAATTTAGGCTCTTTAAACAGATTATACGTCGCTTAGTTGGATTAAACCGAGAGGGTAAACCGTTATGGTTTGATAGGGAAATGGTTAGAGTTATTAATTGACGATTTCGGGTGTAGGCATTGGATTGACGGAAGCCCTTACTTGGAGGGTATCAATGATTTTATTAATGGCACTTTCATAATCGGCACGGCTTTGCTCAAGGACGCTCAACTGCCATTCCGCATAGGTGAGATCATCCACTGGCACTTTCAAAACATAGACGGTTTCGGCCAACTGGGAAGGCCCATTTTCGTTGCGATAGTATAAGACGTAGATACAGCGCCCATTTGCCTGATTTTGGACTTTATAACTCACCTGACTGTCTGCTTGAGGCTGCAAGGTGGCTTGGTCAACCTGCGTCATGGCATTCATCTTTTGGCAGTCATCCCCTTGTATGCCGGGAGGATAGGTTTTGATCTGCGTCAATTGCAGGCGGGCGATATTTTGTCCATCACGGTCAATGGCATCCCCATCGGTTTCGATTAGGGTCACAGGCGGCTGCACCACCCCATTGGTAGGGTCAACCACAATTTGTGATATATCGGCTTCCACGCTTTCCCAAATGGTTGGGGAGCCATCAGCCAAAGAATAATCGGTTTTGAGGCGGTCACGGGTGCTGCGCCAGCTTTCAACCCGCTCATCGGCCAGCAGCCATGTCTCCGGCACATCCACTTCGATTTCCCATTGGGTAACATTATCGGCGGCATTGACGGTGAAATGGACAGCTCGGCTGTTATCAAACCAGCTAAGGTTGTAAAACCAGTCTTCAAAAGCATCCGAGAGAAACAAAAATCGCAGGCCGACCCCACAGGCAATTAACATGCCAAAAAAGAAGAGAAGCGCTATCCAACGTCGCACTCGTCGTCCCCGATTGCGCTTGCGTTCCAAATTATTGATGAGGGCATTATCCGTATAGAAGGGCTGCGATGACCCAAGCGAATATGTCCCATAGGCAGGCTGCGCGACGGACGTAGCAGCAGGTTGGGAAGCTGGATAGGTAGGATAAGCTGAATAGCCGGAATAGGCTGGGTTAGGTTGCCCACTTGGTTGATTGAGCGCCGTTTGCATCTGCCGGGCAACAGGGTGATTGGCGTCTAATAGCAGGGCTTGATAGACACAGTTGCGATATTCGTTAATGTCGGGCGAGACATGCGCCAACCAAAGCCACACTTCAGCATTCGGTGGCTCACTTTGGACGGCCTGACGGAGGTAAGCTAAAGCCTCTTGGCGGCGTCCCTGTTGCGCCAACTGAATGCCCATCTGAGTTTTGGAGGTGGGGTACATGACGGGTCTCGAAATAAAAAGATAATAAACATGATCTATCATAGCCATACATGGTGCGGCGATACTTGACGTTTCCTGCACGGCTTATAACCTAAGCATAACGCCAAACTGATTTGTCCACAATGTCCTTTGCATCGTAGGGCTAATTCGCTATATAGTTGAGGAGGTTCAGCAGGGAGTGGTTACTTACAACTGCTGATCAAGTGATGGGATATAGAGTGAGATGACTGAAGCGCCACTAAGCTATTTAAAACCCGGCTTTAAACTGGGCAAATATGAGATTAAAGGGCTATTAGGGCGCGGCGGCATGGCGGAAGTCTACCGGGCGCATAATCCCGACATAGGCCAAGATGTCGCCATCAAGGTGCTGCACCCCGCGATTGTGGATAGCAAAGATGGGTCAGTACGATTTCGACAGGAAGCCCAAGCCGCCGGGCGTTTATCTCATCCCAACATCGTGCGGGTCTATGATTTTGAGGTGCAGGGCAACATTTACTATATGGTGATGGAAATCTTGGAAGGGAGCACCTTGCGGGATTTAATTTCCGACCACCCTAACGGAATGCCTGTCGCGCGTGCCATGAGTATTTTTCGACAAATCGGCATGGCCGTGGACTATGCCCATAAAAATGGGGTGATTCACCGCGACATCAAGCCCGCCAATATTGTGCTGGTGGGCGATCGGGCTGTCCTCACCGATTTTGGTTTGGCAAAACTGGCCGGACATGTGCGACTAACGGCAACAGGCACAAGCTCCGGTACACCTGCTTACATGGCCCCTGAACAAGCCTCCGGACAGGAAATCACACCGCGCACCGATATTTATTCGCTGGGCATTGTGCTCTATGAGATGGTGACGGGCGACGTGCCCTTTAAAGGTGATTCATTTGCCAATGTACTCATTCAGCATATCCAAGCCCAGCCCCCCCGCCCCAGCAAAACCGTCGAATCGTTGGATTTTCGCACCGAGGCGGTCATTTTGCGGGCACTTGCCAAAGACCCCGAACAGCGTTACGCCACCGTTGAGGAAATGATTAAAGAACTAGATGCCAATTCGGGTGAATTGTCGGACAAGACCATTTTTGTCAGCACCGAAGAGATCACCCAATCGGCTATGCCACGCGCCACTGCCCAAATAGATATGACCCATAGCACCATCGTGATTCCAGAAGGGTCTCGTCCCTCTGTCCCGAATATTATCACCAAGCCCCAACAGCGTAATATATTTTTGTTGGGGGGGGTGTCGGCGGCAGTGGTTTTGATCGTGGTATTGGCACTCCTGTGGGTGCTTTTGGGGGGAGACGATAATCAAGACAAGGCCGACAAAGAAGAGCCGAACCCGTCTGCTCCGGCTGGTATGGCCTATATCCCCGGTGGGACATTTAACATGGGATCCAGTAGTGGCGAGGAAGCAGAAAGCCCTTCGCACCGTGTTTCCCTATCGCCCTATTTTATGGACTTAACCGAAGTCACCAACGAACAATATATGGGGTTTGTGGTCGAAACCGGCTCCCCCGAACCCTCGACATGGGTACGCGCCGAACCCTCAGTGTGGGAAGTTAAAGGCAACAATATCTATGTAGTCGGCAATGTGGATAACCGCCAATCCTATGATGGGGCAGAAATTACCCCCTATGAGGATGGCAAGATCACCATTAACTTGGACGCCGACACTAATGAGGGCGAGGTCATTGCTGAGTTTACGGGCAAAATTACCCCCGAAAGTGGCCTTGAGGTTGAAGGGGATATTCGGATCGAGCAGCGTGTCTTTTTTGAAACCTCGTCCTTTCAAGAGGGGGGGGTTGGCGACCATGTACTCATGCACGGGGATAGTGGACAGGAAGGCAGCTTTTTGCCGCTGATTGTCTCACCCGTTTCAACATGGGGGTCGGCTGATGTGTACGTCGGCGACGAGCAGCTCTATTTCGATATTGGGGCGCATGTCATGGTGACACATCGGGTGCGGGATGCTGAAGGCCGCATCTTAAAAGCCGATGGGACATGCTGCTACTCTTTGGCAAACCCCGCCGACGGTTATGTTGACCCTGATGGCTATGAAATTATGATTTTGCTCTTTCAAGGCTCAGGCAGCGGCTATGATGGTCGCCCGAACAGTAACCCCGGCGAAGTCGCACCGGAAGTACCCCCTGCATGGCTCAATTTATATTCTGATGATGTGACCATTATCCAACGCCCCGCCTCGGAATTGGCTCGTTTTGCCGAAGGTGAGGAGCAATTCCCCGTGACGGGTGTGACATGGGAAGGCGCAGTGGCCTATTGTGAATGGGCCGGAAAACGCCTGCCAACCGAAGCCGAGTGGGAATTTGCGGCGCGTGGGACGGATGGTCGCCAATATCCTTGGGGCAATGAGTTAGTGGTCGAGGGAACGACTCCGGCCAATGTGAACGATATTAATGCGGGCAGTATGGTCGCTGTAGGGACATATCCCAACGGAGTCAGCCCCTTTGGGTTATTGGACATGGCTGGTAATGCCCGTGAGTGGGTACAGGATTGGTATAGTGAGACCTACTATTCAGAAAGCACTGAAGAAAACCCCACTGGCCCACGACGGGGTGATATGCGGGTACTGCGTGGTGGAGGGCCATCGGCGGATGGGATTACCACCGTTGCTGATTTTCGCACGACGGCCCGTGCTTCCGACAGCCCATTTGTGGCTGGGGAAACCTATGGTTTTCGCTGTGCTGCTGATACTATAGCGCCATCATAACGGATGATGCCTAGCGTGAATCACATTCTTTCAACCCCTATCCGATGGGTGATACTCATCATCGGTCTTGTTATTGGTTTTGTTGGTGTGGTACTCATCGCCCCACCCAACAGTTTAGCACAGGGCGATGCTACCCCGACACCCACCCCAACCATCGTGCCGACCTTGATTCGGCCAACAGTGGTTTCAACAGGGCTGCCGACGATTGGAGGGCCGACCCGCACGCGCACCCGTATGCCGACTTCGACTCGTACTCCTTCGGCAACGATGACTCGTACCAGTACACCAACCCGCACGCGCACTCAAACCGCCAGTCCAACTTCCAGCTTTACAGCCACCCAACGGGCCAGCGACACCTTTACTCCTTTCCCAACAAATACCCTTTTCGCTGCGACCCTTGCGGCGACGAGTACCAACACCGCCATTGTCACGCAGGTGATTGTGCCATCGAGCATGAGTACACTTACCTCTACCCCCAGCCCAACGGATACAACGACCTATACCCCTACTGTGACGGTCAGCCCTACCGAGACTTTGACCCACACGCCTACTCCCACCATTACAGCGAGCATGACAGTGACCGAAACGCCAACTTCGACTCCCACAGTAACCCTCACGGCAACCCCGACTCCAACTGCGACCCATACCACTACCCGTGTTCCGGCAGTGGTTGAAAGCAGCCGACCCGCTGACGACAGTACCGATGATAATGGGGGAACTTCCCCACTCATTTTCTTAGCTGGGATTGTGTTGACCGGGTTGATCGGCGGGTATATTGTGATGTTTGCAACCAGTCAGGCCGCCGCCGAACGTTATGCTGGCGGGTTTGTCATTCAATATTGCCCGGTGTGTTATGAAGGGCGGCTGTACATGGAGGAGCGCTCGAATCGGGTCTTGGGCATTTTGCGAATCCGGCGCACCGTGCGCTGTGATAACTGCCGTTCCGTGCTGCGGGAGGTCGGTAAACATCGCTGGCGTTATGCGGTTGACCGAACCGTGAGTCCTGAAATGTATGCATCTTTAAATAATCGCCTGCTGCATGAAGAACAATTGGTTGAACTTGCCCCACAGGATGCAACGCAATCGCCGGAATATTTTGAGGATGCCCCCGACGAGTTTTAGGCAAATTTTGGGATGTTTACAAGCCGTTTTTGAACCGTTACACTTGAAGTGAATTTCGGCACACTAAAAATATTGAATCGTGTTTGGCAAATCATGAGTTCAACAACATCCCATTCTTTTCTTGACCAAAACATGCAACTGCGAATTTTGACCGCAGTCGTGGCGATACCCATTGCGCTTGGCCTAATTATCCTAAGTTGGGCCACCACTGCCCTGTTGATTCTTGTCCTTTTGGCCGGGGCGACCTATGAATATGTCCGGTTGGTGCAGCATGAACCCAGTTCGATGCTGAACAACGCGCTGTTTGGAATTGCCTATTTGGGTGTGCCGCTGATTATGGCGCTGTGGCTGCGCGGTCAACCGGACGGCCTTAAGTGGTTTATATTGGTACTGCTGACCACATGGGTCACCGATTCAATGGCCCTGTTTGTTGGCAAGGCCATTGGCAAACACAAAATGGCCCCCCAGATTTCCCCCAAAAAAACGTGGGAAGGTGCTGTTGGGGGATGTATCAGTGGTTCTATCTTGGTGTTGATACTAGCGCTGGTGTTTGAGCTTGCGATTGATGGCGCGATGATTCTGCTGGCGGTGCTGCTCCCGATTGCAGCCGTGTTGGGTGATTTACTAGAGTCGAAACTCAAACGACGATTTAATGTGAAGGATTCTGGCACCCTTTTTCCCGGACATGGCGGGATACTTGACCGAATTGACAGCGTGATCGCCACCTTGTTGGTGACGGCGCTGGTGGTGCTATTGTTCAGATAGGGTAAGTGAGCGGCAGCTATGGATATTTTGGGTATTGGCGCAGGGGAGATGATTGTCATTGCGGTGGTCATTATGATCGTGGCAGGGCCGCGCCGCAGTGCAGCATGGGCACGGGAAGCAGGTAAATATTTGCGGCAATTTCAACTGGCATGGCAGAAAATGTGGAACGACGTCAAAGCTGACATTGGGCCGGAGGGCGAAGAATTGGTAAAGGTTGCCCAAGAGATTCGCAAAACAACGGCTGATATTCAGCGCGTCTCATCCCCGACCAATCTGGTGCGCCAGAGCATCGGCACAAGCGACATCATCTTAGACCCAGCGAAATTGGCAGCAAAGGCCAAAAAAGAAATTGAGAAAACCAATGGCACGGAGCCAACGACTCCCGAAAATCCACCTTCTGAAGACCGTTATACAGCATGGAAACCTGCGGGGGATGATCCCAATTAGCCCGTCCAATCACGTAGATATAAAAAGTCATGCCCGATGGAACGCCGACTAAGTTTGGCAACGTTGGGCATCGTGCGTTTGTAATGGTTGCGTTTAACCTGCCGCCACACCTTCTCGGCAAAATCCAAATCAAATCCTTCAGCGGCGCATTCTTCTACACTGTAACGTTCATCTACCAATAAATATAATAATTGATCAACCATGTCATACGTGAAGCCAAGCTCACCCTCATCGGTTTGGCCCTCCCACAAATCGGCGGATGGGGGTTTTTCAATCACCGAACGGGGCACATCGAGCGCGGCGGCCAACTGACGCACTTGATTTTTGTAGAGATCGGCAATCGGTTGAATCGCTACTCCACTGTCGCCATAAATGGTCGAATAGCCGAGCAAAAATTCGGTTTTATTGCTTGTCCCCATCGCCAAGCCGCCAAATGCCGCTGACTGGTCATACAGCACAATCATGCGCTGGCGGGCCATGATATTGCCCTTCCGCAGCGGGGACATATCGGGGAAATTGTCAAACAATGGCTCGACCATCGGGGTAATTTCAATGGTCAGGTACGGAATATTTAACTGCTCAATCACGGCCTCGGCATCACTCAAGCTACCGGGGGATGAGGTGCGATAGGGCATCCGCACCGCTAGGACGTTTTCTGCCCCCAATGCTTCTACTGACAAAAAAGCACTCAACGCCGAATCAATCCCCCCACTCAGGGCAATCACCGCCCGCTTAAAGCCATTTTTATGAATTTCGTCGCGGATAAAGCCGACCAAAATTCTACGCGCCAAATCCGTGTTGATTTTGAGGCGGGGGAGGATATGGGTTGGCCGGTTGCTTGTAGCAAATTCCATCTTTGATTGACCTGTTTTTTTAGCTAGATTCAGCACGGTGGCTTTAGCCCCGTGTCATTCTCGATCTATTTCCGTTAATCGTTAATCGCCGCCGTCGCGTGTGCCAAGTGTGACCTCAACCTCAAGGGTCTGTCCGCCCCGCACCACTGTCAGGGTAATTTCATCACCGGGTTTGGTATTTTCTACCAGATAGGCCAGCAGTTCATCAAGGTCGTTGACAAAAACGCCATTGATTGCCACGATGATGTCCCCACCGACGCGCACATTTGCACCGCGATACAGCACATCTTCTGTGCCCCCACGCAGCCCCGCTTGGTCGGCGGGCGAATCCGGCAAGGTATCGCGGATGAGAATCCCGGCTTGAACGGGCAAACCCAGCGGTTCAGCCAACTGCCCAACCGTAAAATCGGGATCGGTGCGGACACCTAGCCACGGATAGGCTACGCTGCCGGATTCAATCAGTTGGGGTACCACACGCTGTACGGTATTGATCGGAACGGCAAACGCCACCCCTTGAAAAACGCCTGTGTCAGTACGGATAGCAGTAGCGACGCCGATCACACGGCCTTCCATGTCAAGAATTGGCCCGCCGGAATTACCCGGATTGACGGTGGCATCCACTTGGATAATGGAAGGGTTATTGTAGACACCGGGGGTGCTTAAATTACCTGTAATCAGGCGCTCGGAAGGCAGGGCACGACCCAGCGCACTGATGATACCGACGGTCATGCTGCTTTCAAGGCCAAAGGGATTGCCGATAGCGACGACCCGTTCCCCAACCAGTAATTGGTTACTGTCGCCAAATTCAACTGGCAGCAGCCGTGAGGCTTCCACCTCCACCTTGATGACGGCGATGTCACTGTAATTATCAATGCCGATCAACTGGGCTGTTGTAACAAAGCCATCCGAAAACGTCACCAAGATTTCGTTGGCCTCCTCGACCACATGCGCGTTGGTGACAATGTGTCCTTCTACGTCAATGACAAAACCCGACCCACTGGCGTCCAATGCCCCATCGGAGGAAAACGGCCCGCTGACTTCAATATTGACCACTGCCGGATTGACGCGCTGGTAGATATTGATGAAAACGAGGTCGTCGGCGCGGGCTTCTTCAATGACCGAAACGGGAACCAGTGTAGGGGTTGCGGCTTGTTGGGGTAGCGCAATCAGCGGCGTGATCTGGCGATTATTCGTCAAAACATCCGTGCCCTGTGTATTTGGGTTGATACGCTCGGCATCCGAGTCGTCGGATGAATCCGATTCGTCTTTAAGGTTGCAAGCAGCGAGGCTTGAAATCAGCAGGAGCAGGGTCAGGCCGAGTACATATTTTCGCAAGGGGTTATCTCCCAAACTATTCTGGTCGCAATTCGCGGAGTTGTTCAAATAACTCCAATTCTTCGTTACTTAGATTGGTCGGTATCTGCACCATCACCCTTACATAAAAGTCACCAAACTGGTCTTTATCACGTAGGGTTGGCATTCCCTTGCCTTGCAGCCGAATCCGCTGTCCGGATTGTGCTCCGGGGGGAATCCGCAATTTGACATCCCCATTCATGGTGGTGACGCGGACATCTCCCCCAAAAATGGCGGTATACAGCGGCACTTTGAGATCAATCGAAAGATCATCCCCATCCCGGTCAAAGGTAGGATGAGGATCAACCGCGACGACGATATAGAGGTCACCTGCCTCTCCCCCGGCATAACCCCGTTCGCCCTGCCCAGCAAAACGCACTTTTGTGCCCGTGCGTGCGCCACGTGGGATATGGGCGGTAAATTGGCGATTGCCCTGATTCACCTGCCGCTTGGTGCCGTGATAGGCTTCTTCAAGACTGACGGCGACGGTGACTTCAATATCTTTGCCACGAATGGGTTGCTTATTGGTGGTTTCGTTGGGGCGGGTGCCTTCGCCAAAAATGGCATTGAAAAAATCGGAAAAAAGACCCCCACTCGCACCGCTGTTATCATATTCAATGCGGGTCGTTCGGCGTTTCTGCTGTGGAGTAGAGCTTGGACTTGTGCTTCTGGCCCATCGCCCCCAATCAAAACCCGCTGCCGTACCCGTTGTACGCAGATGGAAATTGGGGCCAAGCTGGTCATAACGGGCGCGTTTTTCGGGGTCGCTCAGAACCTGATAGGCTTCGTTAATTTCCTTAAAACGTTCGGCGGCTTGTTCGTTGTTGGGATTCATATCTGGGTGATATTGGCGGGCGAGTTGGCGATAGGCTTTTTTGATTTCTTTTTCATCCGCCTCGCGTGCCACCCCAAGGATTTTATAATAGTCCATATACTTCATATGCCAAACTCGCTTGCGTATTTTGCCCGTCGTGTATCTCAAAAGTATACTCGTAGTCTAGGGCAACATCAACGCATGTTCTTTTTCTGTACTTTTCTTTTCGCAGTCTATAAGAAAGCACTTTATAATCTCTGCCATGCTAAACCGACAACGACTACTCACTTGGATTCCCCGCGTGGGCTTTGGACTCTTGCTGCTGGTATTTGGTGAACTGGTGGCATGGCAGCACGCAAGTCAATACGACGCTTTCGATTGGATAGCGCTTATCGGTCTCTATTTTGCAATGGCGGCGATTTTGTTAGACCTTATCGTGCGCTGGCATATTCAAGATGTCTTGGGTCTGCTGCTGGTCGCCGGGATTTTTGGTTTAACGGAAAGTGCCCTCATTTCTGCCCGCCTCTTTGATAATCTGCCGATTAGCCTTGTGTTTTATGGCACTGGGCTTGAGACGGTCATGTTTTTATTGGCGTTTGGCTCATTTCTCTATCTGAGCACGGCCCGCCCTGCCTCGGCATGGCTGGTGGGGTTGGCGGCATTAGTGGGTCTTGGTTGGGGTATTTGGGTACGGGGGTATCCTGAACTTGAACATGTCCAACAGGCTGTACCTAGTTTAGATGTAGCGCTGCCTGCGGTGGTGATCGCCTTGTTGGGGAATCTTCTGGTATTGTTTGTGGTGCCCCCACCCAAAAAAATGTCCTTTCAAGATTGGCTGCTTGAACCATATGAATGGGCAGCGGCAGGCGGCATCTTGGGGGTTACGTTGGTGCTGCGTTTGGCGGATGGAAGCATCCCCGGTGTTGGGACAGCATTGGTAGCCATGATTATCACCATGATTGTCCTCATCTTATGGTTTACGCGGCAGACCCATAAGGAAAATTGGCTGCGGTTGCTGAATCCCCCCCAACAGCCACTGCTCTATGGCTGGATATACATGCTTATCGCATTTATGTTGATGGGGTGGGCAGGGTATCATTTGCCACAAGAAAGCGATAACCCCATTCAGACCACGATTTTATTCGGCCTCTTAGTATTTTTTGGAGCGGTCTGGTTGCCAGTGGTATCGGTGTTAATCGGGATTCGGGCCTTCACTCAGTTGGCGCGTGAGGAGTATTGATGGATCAGGGTGATTACTACATTTCGATGCAGACCCAAACCGGGTGGGCCACGATTCTGGAAAGTTTCGCCCGATTTGTCGCGCCCCCAACCAAATCACGGGTGTTGGATGTGGGGACTGGGCCGGGGGCATTGGTCAAAATGTTTCGGGAGCAGTATCAAGCCGAGGCGTTTGGTGTAGATGCCGACCCCTTATTGATGGCCCATGCGCTCGACTATCAAGCTATTGGGGAAGTTTTTGTCTGTGGCAGCGTCTATCAACTGCCGTTCCAAACCGAACAATTCGAGGTAGTGACCGCGACCAACGTGCTATATTTATTGGATGAGGCGCTGCCCGCCCTACGGGAAATGGTTCGAATGCTGAGGACGGGCGGAACATTCGTGATGTTAAATCCGTCTCCTCAAATGACCATCGCCAGCGCGACAGCATTGGCCGATGAGCGAGGATTAACCGGATTTGCCCGCGAGAATTTTATTCATTGGGGTGAGATCGCTGAGGCCAAAGTACGCTGGTCGCCCAAACAGATTGCGGAACTATTCCAAAAAGTGGGACTGCAACTAACCGAAACCCGTGAACGAGTTGGGGTAGGGTTGGCCCTGTATGCCAGAGGGATAAAACGCGGAGGATAATGTCATGTCAAATGATGACCGCTTAAAAGACGTAGATCGTATTTTGGAAGAAGTCCATCAAGCCATAACGTGGACAGAAGAGCGCCGGGATATTAATGAGTTGCTGGCGCTGCAAATGCTCTTGGAAGTCACCAAAACGATTCACAATATTCGGGATACACGCGAATTGATTACATTTGTCTTGGACAGCATGGTTGCGTTTGCCGATGGTGATCGGGCCTTTTTGATGATGACGGATGATGACGGGGCGATGCGTTATAAGATGGGGCGTGATAGCAATCACCAATATATTCCGGCGGAGCTTTTTACCCCCTCGAGCGGTGTGATTGAAAAGACACTTGAAAAAGGCGGAGCAGTCGTAGTGCCGGACGCCCAAACTGATGAGTCGCTGAAAAATAATATCAGTGTTCAACAATTGCAATTACGCACGGTCATGTGTTCCCCGTTGCTGGTTCGGGGTGAAGTGATTGGGTTGTTATATGTAGATGGTAAACGAGCCATCGGGCGCTATTCACGGGCACATTTAAATGTGGTGTCCAGTCTTGCCGACCAATCCGCATTGGCACTGCATAACGCCAAGAAATTTGAGACCCATACCTAATCAATCGCTTGCGTAGCGACCTTATACTCAGTACACTTTTGAAAAGTTATTTATGGGTTGTGCCGCCGAGGAATTCTATGATTGGTCGAATATTAGGCGAACGTTATCAGGTTGAAGAATTATTGGGGGAAGGCGCAACCGCCATTGTTTATCGCGCCAAAGATCTGCGGTTGCAGCGTACTGTAGCCATCAAAGTGTTGATGCCGCATGTTAATGAGACCACACGTAAACGGTTTGAACGTGAGGCCCTCTCGGCAGCCCAACTGAATCATCCGGGCATTATGGCGATCTATGATGTAGATAAAGACCGCGAATACCATTATCTGGTGGTCGAGTACATCAATGGGCAACCGCTGCACAATCTAATCCCTGCCGATCCCCGTCAGGTGGCTGAAATTGGCAAGCAGATTTGTTTGGCGCTGGATTACGCCCATAACACGGGTTTTATTCACCGCGACATCAAACCCGCCAATATCTACATTCTGCCCAATGGTCAAGTCAAGATCATGGATTTTGGCTTGGCGATTCCCAGTGACGGAGAATTTAAACGCCTAACCGCCGCTGGCACAGTCATTGGAACACCAGCCTATCTGTCGCCCGAACAGGCACAGGGGCATCCGTTGGATCGTCGCACCGACCTCTATTCCACCGGGATTGTCTTGTATGAGATGGTTACAGGGATACTGCCCTTTGATGCGGATGATATTGGCAGTATCTTGCTGCAACAGGTCAAGAAAGCTGCTACCCCGCCCAGTCAAATTATGCCGGGGATTCCGGTGACATTGGAAAATGCCATTTTGCGGGCTTTGGAAAAGAAACCTGCGGCTCGGTTTGCCACCGCCAAAGAAATGGCGGATGCGCTGGAGGCCGTGCTAAAAGAAGAACCGACGCCATCCACAGCCAAACCAGTGGCATCCCAACCAGAAGAAGCGCCGCCCTATCGCAAAGCCACCACCCCGTTGAATAAGTTCGACCCAACGGTGCGAATTTTGCTGGCGGATGACCATAATTTGACCCGCCAGAGCCTCGCCTATTTCTTAGAGGATGTGCCGGGGTTTATTGTCGTCGGGCAAGCCGCCGATGGAGAAGAAGCCTTCCGCTTAATTGGCGAAAACAAGCCGGATGTCATTCTGCTAGATTTGAATATGCCGGGCACAAGCGGCCTTGCTATTCTGCCGCGTATCCGCCAAGCCTATCCTGATGTCAAAGTGCTGGTGCTGACCGGACGCGATGAAAACACCTATATCATGCAGGCCTTACGCGCCGGGGCACATGGCTACGTTTTGAAGGCCAGTTCCGAAGAACAACTGGAAAAATCGGTGCATGATGTCGTGCTGGGGCATTTGGTACTGGGGCATGGCGTTGCCGAAAGATTGGTACAAGATTTGTTGGAACGCGGCCCGGCCCAGACCCCGCTCGATGCTATTGAAAAAGACATTCTGACCTGTGTGGCGGCTGGTTATGATAACCCGGAGGTCGCCCATCAATTGGGAATGCCGGAAAATGAAGTCGCCCGTTATTTGATGGCGATTATTGACCGACTTGGGGTGAAATCCAAAACCGATGCGGCGTTGATGGCGCTGCGAGCGGGGTGGATTAGCCTTGAGGAATTACACAAATTCTAATTTGATGCCGGGAATGTGATGCTGCTCCTTCGCTTTAGCATTCTCGGCCTGCTCGTCATTTTGTTGACCCCACTTTTTAGTGTTTCGGCTGAACCCTCCGCCCAATCCCAAGAGTTGCTGCAAGGGCCACTCATTATCACCAATACCCCGTCGCAAGATGGATTTTTGATTATTGATTTGGCAACAGGCCAACAGCGCAGCCTATCCTTTGGGGCCGGTAATCATTACATTGGCGGATTTTCGCCAGATGGTTGTGAAATCGTCTTTACGTGGGAACAACGGCTCGGTTATGGTGATTTGTATGCCGTGCGGTTGAATGGCAGCAATTTACGTCGTCTGCTTGAACTTGGGCCGACGGGAGCACTCAGCTATCGCGCATGGGAACCACAGTGGTCACCAGATGGCAGCAAAATTGTCTTTACCCTCATCCGCTACTATGACCCCCCTGACCAAGAACCCAGCCGCACCTCGCATATCGCATGGGTGACACCTGAAGGCGGCGCTCCGCAGTTTTATTCCAATTCCGGCATGGAATCCCAACCACGCTGGTCATCGGATGGTCGGCGTTTGGTCTACGTGTCCAATCAGCCCATGCTTGAGGCCACCCCCGAAGCCGAAGCCGCTAGTGGGGAGGCCATCGAAGGTAAGCCAGAATTGTGGGTGGTGAATGCCGATGGACAGAACAAATTTCGCTTGACCAGCTTTGGAGAAAACGCCGTCTATAATCCGCGCTGGTCGCCCACCGATTTTTATATCGCATTTGTCTATCAGACCATGCCCAATTTTCATCAATTAATGGTGATGTCCACCGACGGATCAGGCTCAATCATTGTGGTAAATGAGCAGGCAGGCACAATCCTAGATTATGTGTGGCAGCCAACCGGCGATGCCCTCATTGCGGCTATTCAAAATTATGCAGGTGAGGCACGCAATATGTTGTGGCGACTGCCCCTGCCCAATGGCGGCCTCCCGACGTTATTTATCAATGACCCATCCAGCCAATATCACGATTATCCGCGTTTTTCTGCCGATGGACGTTGGGTGGCCTTTCGCGCTGCCTATGAACTGCAAGTCTATGATACCGTATTAGGTGAATTACAGACGTTGGGGCCAATAACCATGAATAATAATCCCCCGGTGTGGTCGCCAGCCGGTTTTCAAGGGGAAGCGGCCTGCCCTTCTGTGTCACTGTCAATGTAGATGGTTGAAACGATGATGAGGTCAGCCCATTGATGGAAGGCGAAATCACTGCTGTTGTAAATGAGTTTGCCCTTACGTGAAATGTGTAACCACATATACGCAATGCGTCGTCGTTCCGAACGTGATGTGCGCTCTTTAAGTTCATAATACCAAACGGGATAATGAAAGATTCGCTCGACAATATGCGGTTTGCGGTAAGCAAATGCCGAGCCGATCAGCAGAATCGCGCCGATAAACTCCATTGGGAAAAAGACATTACGAGAGAGACGCGCTAACCAGAAGCCACTCATCACGGAGAACATGCCCATCCAAAACAGCAGATAAAGGAGGCTATTATAGTCGCCTTCCTCATCTCCATATCTTTCAAAGGCACGCAGCACCGGGCCTTTTAGCAGCCCTAGTGTGATTAATATGGAGCGCGAAAGAAAAATGCCGCTGAGAACGAACCAGACAGCGGCCAACATATTTGCTCACCTCCCAGTTACACAGGCTGATACAACCATGCGCTAAGGGGTTTCTTCGCTACCTGCTTCAACCACGACATCCGCTACCTGCCCACCTGTAATTTCTACGAGTTTGGCATAGGGGATTGGGAAAATGGCATTGGGAGCACCTGCCGCAGCATATACCAGCTCATAACGTCCCAAAGTTTGGTCTATCAAAATAGGGACGTGGCTGCGATGTCCCACCGGAGGAACCCCACCCGGCGCATAACCTACAATCGTAACGCATTCTTCAGTCGTTGCCACCTTGACCTTTTTGCGGCTGACGGCATATATCGCTGCCAATTTGCGGGTGTCAATGCGTTGATCGCCAGAAGCTAAAATCACCAGCGGTTGCCCGTCTACCATAAACACTAGGCTTTTGACAATGCTGCCCAAGCTCGTCCCAATGCTGGCGGCAGCTTCGGCAGAGGTGGCGGTTGAGGTCTCAAAGGTTTGGATATGAATGCCCGTTCCAAGCATATCGAGAGCGTTCTGGACATCCTGTGTGGTGAAGGGTTCCATCACTCGCTCCTATTTGAGTTGATAGGCGATGCCGAGGCAGCCGGGGCCAACATGGGTTGCCACCGCTGGGCCAGCATTGTTCACAAGTAAGGTATCGGGATGATAGCGTTCCTGAATTTGATCGAGCAGGGCTTTGGCTTCATCTGGAATCATGCCGTGCATCACGCCGAGACGCCATATTTCTTGACCTTGACTGATTTCGTCTATTAGTTCAATCATGCGTTGGGTCGCACGTTTTTGGGTACGCACGCTTTCTTTGGCGGCCACCTTGCCATCAATCACGGTCAGGATGGGCTTTATCTTGAGAGTATCCCCAATCAAACGCTGCGCTCCACCAATACGCCCCCCGCGATGCAGATAGTCCAGCGAGGAGACCGTAAAAAAGATATTGGTTTTGGGTAGGCAGGTGCGTATAAAGCGTTCAATTTCAGTGGCGGGGCGACCCCCATCCCGGCCATCGGCAGCCGTGAGGGCCAAAAACGCCAATGGCATGGAGGCTGTGCGGCAGTCAATCACCCGTACCGGAAAATCAACTTGATCTTTGGCTTGCATTGCCGAATTATATGTACCACTCAGGTCAGCGGAGAGGCACAGGCAAATGACTGATTCGGCTTTTGTTTCTTCAACCGCCGTTTGAAAGGCTTTCAGAAAGTCAGCGGGCGAGGGCTGAGAGGTTTTCGGCATAACCGGATCAGTTTTAAGACGCCAATAAAAGGGTTCAGCTTCTAAGTCCACACCATCGCGGAAACCCTCAGTGCCCCACAGCACATATTCGGGTACTACATAAATTTGACGCTCATCAGCGATATGTTTGGGTAAATCGGCGGTACTATCCACCACGATAGCGATAGGGCTAGACATCAAAAAATCCTCCAACAAAAAACAATAAGAATGCGTCGCCCTATATTACCCGAAATGCTGGCATGGCAAAAAAATAAAGGGCCACCCATGTATGAGTTACCCTTTTAACTGCTGAATTTTCCGTTAGTGCTGTGATTTTAGGGCTTGCGGGCCGTGATGCGAGCACTGAAAATTTTGGCGGAGAAATCGCTTTCCCCCGTATAGGCAACCTTGTGGGTCACTTGAGTGTCTACAAAGCCAACTTCCCGCAGCGTACCTAGATAATCATGGATATCAATCGCCCCGGTCAGGCATTCCGACCAGAAATCCATATTGGCGCGTTCATCGGGGGTGAGTTCGCCTTCGGTCACAATATCGGCGACGGCAAAGCGTCCACCCGGTTTCAAGACGCGGAAGGCATCTTTGAACACGGCCTTTTTGTCAGGGGCGAGGTTGATCACGCAGTTGCTGATGATGACATCGGCGGTGTTGTCTTCGATGGGCATATGCTCAATCTGCCCCAAGCGAAATTCCACATTTTTGAACCCCTGCTTGTCGCGGGCTTTGGTAGCCCGTTCAATCATGGCGGGGGTCATGTCTACTCCTATCACGCGACCTGTCTCCCCCACTCGTTGGGCCGATAAAAACGCATCAAGACCGCCGCCTGACCCCAAATCTACCACGATTTCACCGGGACGCATTTCGGCAATCGATATCGGATCGCCGCAGCCCAATGAAAATTCGGCAACTTCGATAGGGATCAGATTCATGTCGGCTTCGTAGAGACTAGCATTGCTCCCACAGCAGCTTGAACTGGTTTCGGCAAGGCGTCCATAGCGGGATTTGACGGCTTCGTGGATGTCATCAGGGGTCGCATTGGAGATAAGTTGTGGGGCAGCAACGTTTGCAGCGGCATCGACAGGGGCGCAGCAGTCATCGCCACAGCAGGCTTTGGAAGATTTGACTTCCAGCACGAGGTTGGGGTCGGTCATGTGAATCGCTCCTTATGGATACACATATAGATATTCATCTATATGTTTGGGCAAAAAATTTTGGAGAACTTAATTCTCCGATCCGCACACGGGAATCTGGTCTATCGAAATGAGAGGCGCGAACTTGGTCATCAATTGACCGCAGCACACTGTTACCTGCTCTTGATTTAGGGTGTAGAAGGTCTGCCGTCCCGCTTTCCGCACAATCACCAACTTGGCATCACGCAATTCGGCTAAATGGTGTGATACGGTGGGCTGACTGACCGTGATCCCCCGCCCTTCTAATGCCTTGACCAAATCCGTCACCGAAAATTCGGTACAGCATAGTAGAAGCATCATTTGATAGCGGGTTTCATCACTGAGTACACGCGCAAAGGCCAGCAAATTTTCCATAGACCACACTCTGATTCATAGATAGCTATCTATATATAAAATACTCTGACTGAAATTTTTTGTCAAGCACTAATTCGGAATTGACCCAACCCAACCTAACATCTGTACTGGCCCACGTAAGGTTGAGGTCATGTTGCGCAAGCCAACGCCACTGGGGTTGGTCAGATAAATATCCACCCGACCATCCTGACCGGGGGCGGTGCTGATGCCCGTAAAAGCAAGGTAATTGCTGGTGGGCGAATATATGGGTTCGCAGGCGAGGACACTTATGGACGGGATATTCACCAGTTCAAATTCATCGGTGTAGACCATCAGCCCATACGGACACTGTCCATTGCGTCCCCCTATCGCTACATAATCTCCATTAGGTGACCAATCGGCGGTTAGGCCAAAACGTGGGAAGCTATATTCATCGGTACTTTGAACCACCGTGCCGAGCCGATCCGCCAAAATAACACTGGTAACATCTGCCGCACGTTGATAAACCACCTGTGAGGCATCATCATTCCATGCCGCTCCGGTATACAGGGCATCATCATCGGGAGTGACCTGCCATGACGACCCGGCTTCAATATCGTAAACCCAGACATCGCTTGAGCCTGCCAACGGATCAAGGATGCCGGATGTAACACTTAGATAGCGATTGTTGACCCAACGCGGCGGGCTGTTCAGCGGAATATCATTAACTTTTTGTACCTGCCCGGTTTGGGTATCTAGCAAATACAACTTGCCAGAGGTCGGCGGGGTGGCATCAGGGCGATCACAGGTGTTGGGTTGACCGGGCAGCCATGTGGGGCAGGTGTCCCGGTCTGAAACAAAGGCTAGATAGTGACCATCCGGCGACCATGCGGGCCAAAAATCGTAGGAAGGGGAATTGGTCACATTGTTAAAACTTGACCCATCTGGTGTCAGTAGGAAAATATCGGTCTCATAGGCCGTAGGGAGTGTAATGGCTAATTGTGTACCATCGGGTTTCCAAACGGGTTGATGGCCGGGGATGCCGCGTGGTTGTAGGGTTTCCAGATCAAACATACGAATGGTGATGCCGAGCCGCGTATTGAGGATATAGAGGCCAGCGGTGGCCGGGTCTTCGCGCAAAAGATAGGCCAAATAGTCCCCGGTGGGCGACCAGAAAATATCATCTTCAGTGCTGGCGGGTAGCTCAACGACTGGAATGCGACTGCCGCCATCAGGAGGGACGATATAGATCACTTCCATGACTACTTCGGGGGCGGGTGTGCCTTCGGGCAGGCGATCTGTTTGGTCATCTACATAAATAAACGATAGATAAGGTCGGGTAAGGCCATTCGCCAGTTGAGAATTGACCTCTAACGAGCCATATTGGTCATAAGTCAGGCCCACCTGTGGAAACGGTGTGGAACTGGGCAAGGGCGTCAAAGAGGGTGTCATCGTCTCCGTTGCGGTAGAGGTAGGGCTAGGGGTAACACTGGCATGAATTGTTGGACTGGGCGTCGAACTGGGCTGCTGGGCAATCGCGGTTTGGGTTGGACGCGGCGTAAAGGTAGGTGGAATGGGCGTTGGTTCGATGTCATCCAACGTCAGTGTGCAGGCCAACGAACTCAGCAATAAAACCGCGACAGCAATCACAATACGACGCACAGCCTATCCTCACCCAAATCTACTAGAAGATTCAACGGCGTAAGGATACCACAGGCGGTCAAGCGTGCGGGATTATCGTCAGACTTCCGCTGATTGAGCAGTGGCCTGTTTTCGCATGACCAGTTGCAACAATACCACACTCACCAAAATCAGCAGCCCGCCGAAATATTGCAGAGTGGCGGCTTTTTCATCGAGGATGATGGCTGCCAAGATAATCGTAATCAGCGGTTCGATGGTGCTGACAATCGCGGCGTTGGATGCCCCAATCCGTGCAATCCCGGCGAACATCGTCAAAATGGGTAGGACGGTTGAAATCACAGCCAAACAGATGAGTACAATCCACCCATTGGTCGAATCAGGGGTCGCCAAGCCCCGTACTCCGATGAGGAACAGCATGACGAAAGCGGAACTTGTGACACTGACGATGCCTGATGCTGTGCCGGGAATTTTGCGGGTATAGCGCCCGGCGATAATCAAATAGATTGCGTAGAAACCCGCATTGGCAAAGGGGAAAAAGATGTCCATTGGTTTGCTGACATCTAGCTGCCCTCCGGTGGTCATTGTGCAGCCAATCAACGCCAAGCCGACGGACAACCATGCGGCGTGGGGCAGTCGTTCCCCCAAAAAGAACGAAAAAATAGCGACAAGGGCCGGGTAGGTATACAGAATTAGAGTATAGGTGGTGGCGGGAATCCGACCTAGCGCCATCGCTGCCATCAAGGACACCCAAACAAACAACGCCCCTAGCCCAATCAATAGCAGCAGTTGGCGACGGTTGAGGGTGTTGAGCGCAGCGCTGTCTCGAATAAGAGGCCATAAACTCCACACCAATACCGAGGCAAAGATATAGCGCCATGTCAGAATATCAAGTGCTTCCAAACCTTCATGATATGACCACTTGATCCAAAGAGCAAAGGTAGCATAACCCGCCGCTGATGTGAGAGATAACAATGTACCGGAGAGTGTACGATTCATAGAACCTATTCTTTAAAGGTAGCATGAGATGGCTGATACTTGGGGGATGGCGCGAATTCACCCGGCCCAATGCCCAATTCGGTGCGGACTTCGCCAACGATATATAGCGACCCAGCGGCACACACCAACCCCTTTGAACCCGCCAACGTCATGCCTTGTCGCAGTGCATCGGCAACTGTTGGTACTATAGAAATGGCTAAATCGGGACGAACTTGGCGGGCCTTTGACACAATTTGGTCGGGGTTTTCGGCGCGGGCATCTACCGCTTGGGTGACGATTAGGGTATCCACGATGGGCAGTAATTCTTCCATCATGCCGCCGATGTCCTTATCCCCCTTCGCACCAAAGACCAAGACTAAGGGTTTGGCGGTGAACAATTGGGTGAGGGATTCCGCCAGATAACGGGCCGAGGCACGATTATGCGCGGCGTCTACAATCACCATCGGGTCGTGGTGGAGGACTTCTAAACGGCCTGCCCACTGAACATTTTGCAGCCCTTTGGTCTGTGCGGAGGCGGGTACAGACAAGCCCGCTTTTTCAACATGGGGCATGACGGCAAGGGCGACGGCGGCATTAATGGCCTGATGCCGACCAAGTAAATTGGTGGTGTAATTTCTGGTTTCATCCCCGATCCGCACCGCAAAACTTTGCCCATTCAGCGCGGGGGTCTGAATATCCAGCGGCCAATCGCGTCCGATAAGCGTCAAAGGGGCATGTTTTTCAGCGGCGACACGTTCAATCACGGCTTGGCCCTCGGCAGGTTGCGGAGCGCTGACTACCGGGATGTCGGATTTGATAATGCCGGCTTTTTCACCTGCAATCGCGGCGATGCTGTTACCCAAGACGGCGGTATGGTCAAAACTCAAGCTGGCGATGACGGCTGCAATCGGCTGTACGATGTTGGTCGAATCGAGTGTGCCACCCAAACCAACCTCAATGACTGCAATATCCACCTGTTCACGGGCGAAATATTCAAAGGCCAGCGCGGTAATCGCCTCGAACCAACTCAATCCTTCGACTTGGACGAATTTTGACTTGAGGTCAAAGACCAGTTCGGCGAACTGCTCCGGTGAAATCAACTGCCCGTTGATTTGGAAGCGTTCGCGGAAATCTTGCATATGGGGGGAGGTATAGAGGCCGACTTTGTACCCTGCCGCCTGCAACATCGCCACACACATGGCACAGACCGAACCTTTGCCCTTTGTACCCGCCACATGAATGATGGGATAGCGATTTTCAGGATTACCCATGATCGCGGCGAGTTGGCGGGGGCGGTCAAGATTCAGTGCCTCCGGGGGAAGCTGATCTTGGCGTTTGAGTTCGTAGTTAACGAAATTATAAAGTGTGTTGAGGGCGTCCGTGTAGGTGAATTCGGTCATGTCCATCGCCTTTGTTGGAAATCGGCAGTCGCACAATCGTACACAAAACGAGCAGGAATTGACAGGGGAGGCGTGGGAAAAATGGACTTGGTTTCTGCCCGACCCTACGCTACACTGACGCCCCGATAACCCGTTAAGGAGTACAGGCATGTCAACCTTTAAATTATGGACAATTGGCGCGGCGCTGGTCGCGTTGGGTGTGGTAGCAGCGGTTGGTTATGTGGTGCTGCAACCCCCCGGTGATTTAATTCAAGACGCGGGTTTTTCGATTAGCACGATTTCCCCCAATGCCGATGGGGTGGATGACGTGGCGGTGTTTTCGTATACCATCGCCCGCAACGCCCACGTCACCCTTGTTTTTACACATGAGAATGGGCAACGTTATGTGTTTCGAGAAAATGAGGCCCGGTCGCGTGGCGATTACCGCGTGGCGTTTAGCGGGGTGGTAGATGGTTATACCCTGCCTGATGAAACGATTGATGGCGTGGTGGAGCGGCGTTTACTCCCCAATGGGCGCTATGTATGGTCACTGGAAGCACGCGATGAAGATGGCGAAACCAAGACAGCGACGGGCACATTTGAAATTGTAGAGGCCGATTTGCAACTGCCCCTCATCCCCGCGTTTGAAGTCAGCCCGACCACCTTTACCCCCAATCAGGATGGCGTGCGGGATCGGGTGCGGGTCAATGTATTTCTGCAAAAAGCAGCCGACCTCGCGGTTTATTTGGAAGATAACAAGGGAGTAAAGCGGTATCTTTCGGAACGTTTGCAGGGGCGCGAGCCGGGCGACGCGGGCAACCACGAATTTGATTATGACGGCGGGGTAGATGATGGCTATGAGCCGCCTGCCGATGGGCAATATACCTTGTATGCCGTCGCACAGGACGCGGTAGGACAGCGGATTGTCCGTAGTAGTTCGCTGACGATTGAACAGGGTGGTCTGCCATTGGCAGAAATCCAACCACAGGCGCTGGGCATTTCGGTCTGTTTTACGACACTGGAATGGGATGATCGCTATTATACGGATAACCTGACAACGGGGGAGTTGATTGCGAAGCCGGAATGGAACTGCTCCAATCAATCTACCATTACCTTAGAACAAGGCGATTTACTGGTCTTCCATTTGACGGTCAAAAATGTAGGCAGCACGCCGATTCGCAGCTTTGGACCATTCCCCGGCGCGGTCTATGAATTTACGCAGCGATCCAGCACCCTCGGCTATTTAGAACCTGCCGGGACGTTCCGCGTGGGAATTGATTGCGACTCGGCGCTCAGTGACTATCCGTGGCGGTGGGCGATTGCGCCGCAGGATGAATTGACCGAGGTATTTGACGCGACCTCCAACGACACCTTTTATTATCTGCAACCGGAACAAAGTGCCGAGGTGTGGGGCGCGATTCGTATGACGGATGTGTATGAGGCGCAGAATCCACAAAATTGCTGGGCGGGCCTAATTCACGAAAAAGTCAGCATTGACCCCTTCCAAAATCGGGTGGGAGCGCGGGAGGTTGAGATTGTACCGCCAGTGGGTCAACGGGCGGAATAGTTTCCTTGCAGGGCAGATGGTATTTAGAACTGCGGTCTATGTTTGAGATTTATATAATGGATATGCGTTAGCGTAACTACAGTTATGCTTAAATGGCTGTCCATTACATGGGCTAAGGCGACGTTGACCGTTAAATTAGGCAAAGTATGATAGTGATGAGACCCCTCTCAATATTTCGTTGACCCCCCTCCCTCGGGCAAACAAAAGGGCTTATATAGGCGATTTCTGGCGTTCCCAATCCTCACGCAGGATGCCATAGACCACATTATCCTCGAACACCCCGTCTTTGAGCAGGTGGTGGCGGAATGTGCCTTCATAGGTCATGCCCATTTTTTGCATCACCCGTCCCGAGGCAGGATTACGGGCATAATGACCCGCGTAGATGCGATGGAGGCCAAGCGTCGCAAAACCAAAATCGAGGCAGGCACAGGCGGCTTCCGTCATATACCCCTGTCCCCATAATGGCACGGCCAGCCAATAGCCCATTTCAGCATGTTGATGACGCTGGTTAATCACTAAACCAATTGACCCACCGATTTCACCTGTGGAGCGGAGGGTAATGGCGAAATTGACGTTCACCCCGCTGAGATAACGTTCCTCTAGGCCGGTAATCCAATCCACCGCCATTTGCTCCTCATAGGGATAAGAAATGTTGAGGGTATTGGCGGCGATTTCGGGGGCATTGATGGCGCGTGCCAATTCCGGTGCATCGTCGAGAGTAAATGGCCGCAAAATCAGACGTTCGGTAGTAATGGTAGGCGGGGGCATCATTCAACATCCTCTCAATGGATGGCGGCGCGAATTTGCGCGGCGAGTTGAGTAAAGGTGGTGTCGGTTAATAATTCTATACCACGCGGACGAGCAAACGGGATGTGTACCTCCCGAATGATATGACCGGGGCGTGGACTCATGACCAGCACCCGATCTGCCAAAAAGACGGCCTCGCTGATACTGTGCGTCACCATCAAGACGGTGGCTTGGGTGGTGGCCCAAATCCGCAATAATTCTTGGCCCATCTGCTCACGGGTCAGGGCATCCAACGCGCCGAACGGCTCATCCATCAATAATACATCGGGTTCGTTAATCAGGCCGCGTGCAATAGCGACCCGTTGGGCCATGCCGCCCGACAACTCGGCTGGATATTGATTCTCAAAACCGAGCAGGCCTGTTACATAGAGTAGATGGGCCACACGCTGTTCCTTTTCGGTTTTGGCAACCCCAGCCAGTTGGAGGGGCAGTTCAATATTTTCAAAGACCGTGCGCCACGGCATGAGGTTGTCTTTTTGGAAAATCAGGCTAATTTGGCGTTGGGGGCGATCCAGCGCCAGACCGCCAAATTGCACCTGCCCACTGATCGGTTTCACCAGTCCTGCCAAAATCCGCAGCAGGGTACTTTTGCCACAGCCACTTGGCCCAATGAGGGCGGTGAATGTCCCCGGCACAAGGGCCAGCGAGACATCTTCCAACGCGGGGATGGGTTGCCCGTTGGCGGCGGTAAAGGTGTGGTGGATATGGTCGGCGTGCAAAATGGCGGTCTGGGTGTGAATCAAGGGATTACTCCGGCAAAAGGTCGGTGCGATAGGCTTGGGTTAAATCTTGCAGAGGGTTTTCCAAAAGGCCCGTATCCATCAAAACGATTTGGGTCTGTACCCATGCGTCAGGATTGGTCAGGCCGATGGTATCCGATTTCCACAGTTCGACGGAATTGAGCAGGACTTGGCGCTGTGTGTCGTATTGATCTTCGGGCAGGTCGGTCACATATTTGAGGCTGATGTCGAAGGCTGCCTGTGGGTTGGCAATGGTATCTTCAATACCGCGCTGAATAGCCCGAATCATGCTGCGTACCAAGTCGGGATTGTTTTGTAGGGTTTCTTCATTGGTTACAAGGCCGTTGGCGACCAGATTGGCGTAGTCCGAAATATTAAAGACGCGCACCTCGTAACATTGCGAAATGGTCAGTGGCTCGTTGGCAACATACACCACCGCGGCTTCAACAGTGCGCTGGCACATCTGGTCGGGAGCGGTAAAACCAATCGGTTCAAGGGTAATGTCGCTTTCAGTGAGACCTGCCGCAGTCAAAAAGGCACGTAGGCCGATGTAACTCGCTCCAAACGGGCCGGGGACGCCGACCTTTTTGCCTGCTAGATCAGCAGGGTCGGCAATATCGGAATCAGCAGGGACGACCACCCCCACCGGGAAGCTGTGATACCACTCCATGACATAGACCAGCGGTTTATTTTGGGCACGGGCCAAGATAACCTGTTCCCCGCTGATGATGCCGAATTGCAGGTCGTTAATCGCCAGACGATCAACACCGTCGCTTTCATTAAAGCTGTTTTCAAACTCGATATTGATGCCCTCTTCCGCGAAATAGCCCTTATCGGCGGCGACATAGAGCGGGGCAAATTGGACACTGGGAATGTAGCTCAAAAACAGGGTGACATTGATGCTTTCGCCGTTCGGATTTTCGCTGCCCTCGTCCTCATCCTCATCGCGGGTGAGGAAAAAGGCGGCAGCAGCGAGAACGGCAATTAACAGCAGCACCAAGAGAGGGACTAACCGCCGCGAAGCACTCCCCTTCTTCTGGACGGTCACAGGGGGTTTAAAATCACTCATACGAAAAGACTCCTTGCAGTGAGAGACAGGAAATAAATTAGGGTTTGCCAGCTTTGCGCCAACTCAGCAGCGAGGTTTCCAACATCGCTACAAGGCTGTACAACACCAGCGAAACAACCGTAAGCATCAACACCGCCAACACCACTGTTGGGGTATCGGAGATGCCGCGCCCATACATGACGAGGTAGCCAAGCCCTTCCCGCGCTGAAACAAATTCCCCCACCGCTGCACCCACCACCGACAGCGTAACCGCGATTTTTAGCCCGCCGAGTAGTTCGGGCATGGCGGAAGGAATTTCCAGATGGCGGAAGATTTGCCAATGGGTGGCGGCATTGGCCCGCATCATCTCGCGTAGATTGGGGGAGACATTGCGGATACCGACAATGGTGGCAATCATCATGGGAAACCATGTAATCATGGCGGCGATCACTACTTTACTGGCTAATCCCGACCCGAACCATATGATAATTAGCGGCGAAATGGCGATGACGGGAATGGCCTGCAAAAAAATCAGATAGGGGGTCAGGAGATAGTCGAAAATTCTGACGCGGGCAATGATGTAGCCGAGAGCAGTGGCGATCAGGCTGGCGATGAATAGGCCAGAGAGGGCTTCACGCAAGGTCACAGCGACATGTGTCACCAGCGAACCATCGGCCCAGCGCTCCTGCAAACGTGTCCACACTGTATCAGGATGGGGGACAATAAAATCGGCATAATAGCCGGACGCCGCGAGGAGTGCCCACCCTTGCCATAACACCAAACCAATCAGTGGCAGTAAAAGCAGTCGCCATTCAATTTTTCGCAACCAGCGCCGCCAAAAAGGGAGTGGGCGAGGTGCTTGGGTGGACAAAGAAACGACTTGGGTTGACGTGATAGATGACATCAAAAGCCTGCCCTTCTGGGTCGAATGCACATTAGGATGTACCGGGGGCAAGCCAATAACACAACACAGACAGGTTATACTTAGGGTAGCCTAAAAACCCCAACAACCGCTTGTTGAGCAAAAATCGCGCTATGGACACCTTCTTCCATCCAGACTGTAACTGTCGGCTTCGGCATTTGACCGAATCCACCGGCATCACACGGGATGATGCGCGGGTAGCGGGCTTGAGGCTTACAACGAAATCTTCCTCCTACCGCCGATCGGGAATTTCACCCTGCCCCGAAGGTACATTTGTTATTTTCATTATAACAAGGGTGGGCAAGGACACAAAGACATTTGGGGAATTTTGATGAAGTTCTTATCAAAAAACAAAATATTGCACACGGGGCCAAAGCCGCCGTGCTGAATTTAGACTTGATCCCCAAAAAAAGGAAGCCCTCCCTATATGCGGCTTCCCTTTATTGGTGTACTGGAAGATTAGGACGACTGCGTGTCGGTGGATGGGGTGGTGGCATCCCCAGAACCAGACTCGGAATCGTCAGCAGCAGTGCGTTCACAAGTGATGTTGGCGCCGTCAATCGAATCCGGCAGATTGATGGTATCGGACAGACCCTTTGGAACGGTCATTTGAAATTGGATGGTGCCATCTTCGTTGGAGCAGGTAATGGTTTCCATTTCGCCGCTGAACCTGCCACCGTCAAAGGGAATTTTGATGTCATTCCCAAAGGGGAAGTTCTGACCGTCGCCGAACGGGAAATTGCCATTCCCAAAAGGCATCCCATTCGGGCCAAAGTTCATACCCTCAAAGATTCTGCCGGGGTGTCCAGCGACAAGCACAGCGCTGACTTCAAGGGTTTCGCTGCCACGCACGACGGTAAGTGTTACCTGATCTTCGGCTTCATAGGCATAGAGCCGATCTGATAGGGTGTGTTCCACATCCACTTTATCGCCATCTACGGCGGTAATAATGTCGCCCACCTGCAAACCAGCATCAGCGGCGGGGCTGTCTTCTACCACTTCGGTAATGAGCGCCCCATCTTCAACAGAGAGGCCTTCGCTGGCGGCGATTTCGGGGGTGATTACCTTAAATGAGACACCAAGTTGATAGCCCATTGGGCTGGCAAATACAAAGGGACGACCCTCTGATCCATCACGGCCACCGGGACGGTTTCCACCCGGCACGGAAACGCCAGAGGGGGCTTCGGCAAGTGTGGCCTCGACAGTGAGCGTTTCTTCACCGCGCAGAAGGGTTACGGAAACGACATCACCGGGCGCTTTGGTCGAAATGTATTCACTAAGTTGATTGGGGGTGCCAATGACGGTTTCATCCACCTGTTGAATGATGTCGCCGACCTCAATACCTGCTTCGTTAGCCGGGGAATTGGGGTCAACTGCCATCACCTCGACACCATTCTCGCCACTGGCAATCTGGACACCCAGATAGGCGCGGGTGTCATCTTCTTGGGCATTTACCCCGGAGGTGACATTTTGATCGTTGGCATATACACTCATCGCCCCTACGCCTATCATGGCGACTGTGATGGCCGCTGCAAGATTAAGCCATAGGTGATGTCGGATTAGTCTATTCATAAACCTGATGCTCCTCATTTACACTCGTCTGAAAGGATATTGTTATCATAGCGCGGCGGTGTAAATAATCTGTAAAAACGGTGTAAAGTCTGTAAATTGATGGTTACAGCCTGCATATGGGGCTAAGGGGTTGGATCCGATTTATCCGATTTGTGGCGGCTTAGGCGGATGACCGGGAAATTGGGGACGGTCTCGGCGTGGTGTTCGCGCATTTTTTCGGGATCAAGCGGCAAGGGCAATCGCAGGGTAAAGGTTGTGCCTTCCCCGATAGTGCTGGCAGCGGAAAGTGTGCCATGATGGGCCTCAGCAATCCATTTGGCGATGGATAATCCCAACCCCACACCACCCTCGTCCCGTGAACGGGCTTTATCCACACGGTAAAAGCGTTGAAAAATGTGGGGCAGGTCTTCGGCAGAAATGCCAACTCCGGTATCGGCCACCCTGATTTCGACCCATTTTTCGGCTTTTTGCATGGTTAACCGAATCTCGCCGTTTTCTGGCGTATGGGCCAGCGCGTTGGTGATGAGATTCATCAAAAGCTGTTTGAGTCGGTCAGGATCACCCAAAACGCGGATTTGGTCGAGTTCACTGACCATGACGCGGACATGGCCTTTGCTCAACACTTTTGTTTGACTGTAGACCTCTAACAAAAGCGAATCTAATTGGACATGGGTTTGAATCAATGGCATATGCCCGACATCGGCTTGGGCCAACATCAATAAATCGCCGACCAAACGGGACATCCGCTGAGTTTCGCTGTGGATGGCCTTGAGCGAGGCTGGGTCGTGCCCAAAGCGCTGCAAAAGCTCCACGTTGCCCTGTATGGCAGTGATCGGGGTACGCAGTTCGTGGGAAACGTCTGCCACAAAGCGCCGCTCGGTATTAAAAAGAGTTTCCAAACGCTCCACCATATGATTAAAGGTCGTAATCAATTCACCCAGTTCGTCCTGTGGGCCAGCATAGGGGATGCGTTTGCTGAGGTCGTTTTCGGTGGAAATCTGAGTGGCGGTGCGCGTGACATTGCTGATTGGTTGAAGTGCCCGCCGTGCCAGCCAATTGCCAATCACCAATGACAAAATAAGCGCGACCAAGATTTCTAGCGCCAAAATCTTGACAAGCCATGTGGTTGCGGAATCCACCGTTTCCATAGTAGAGGCGGCTTGGATATAACCCACTATTTTGCCCTCAAAGACAACCGGCCTTGAGATAACACGCAGCCGAGAATCGCTTCCAGTGACAATGGCTCGGACTTCGTGCGACTGCATTCCATTGGGGTCGAGCGGAGCATGATGCGAGGCGAGATTGGGGCTTTGGCTAAATGGATATTTAGATTCATCCACTGACCAAATTTGTAGATAGACATCCGCCGGGGCAATGGTTTCCAGATTGGGGGACATGGTGTAAAACACTTCACCTGTCGTTGAATCGGTACGAAGGGCCTCGTGGACAGTCCAATCTTCCACGCGGTCAATAACCCTAAGCAAATTGTTATCCACCTGTGAGCGCATGGTGCGATCAAGAATGCCAAACGCCACGATTGCAAAGATCGTGATAAGGCTGATCAATAGGCTGGAATACCACAGGGTCAGGCGCTGGCGAATGGTCATCAGTTGCAATCCAATGGCGACGATTGCAACGATAATAACATGCGAATGTTAGCTTGGGATGAGAGCCTGCCTATACTGCTGCTAATCCTCGCGGAGGACGTAACCGACGCCGCGCACCGTATGAATGAGGCGGGACTCATTTTCATCTTCAGTTTTTTGGCGAAGATAGCGCACATAGACCTCGATGATGTTGCTTTCACCCCCAAAATCGTAGCCCCATACCCGGTCAAAAATGACATCGCGGGTCAGGACTTGGCGAGGATTACGCATGAATAATTCAAGGAGTTCATATTCTTTGGCGGTTAGATCAATAGGCCGATTGCCACGAGTGGCGCGGTGAGTGCCAGTGTCTAACGTTAGATCGGTGAATCGCAGAACTTCTGGCCCGGAAATGGTCACGCTACGACGAAGCAAGGCCCGGACACGCGCCATGAGTTCATCAAAAGCAAAGGGTTTGACGAGGTAATCGTCTGCTCCAGCATCGAGGCCTGTGACACGGTCTGGCACTGTATCTTTGGCGGTCAGCATCAAAATCGGCACGCTGCTGGCGGCCCGCAAACGCCGACAGACTTCTAAGCCATCCAAACCCGGCAGCATCCAGTCGAGTATGACCAAATTGGGTGGGTTGTCGCGGGCAATCGAGAGGCCGCTTTGTCCATCATAGGCGACATCCACCCGGAAGCCTTCATAAATGAGGCCACGCTCCAAAAATTGGGCAATATTTGTTTCGTCTTCAATCACCAAAATGTGTTCGGACATGAGTGGTGTCTCTCCAAAATTACGATTCATGCATCGTCTAAAGAATAGAATATCGCACTTTTAATGGCAAGGCGTATACAATTTTCATGAGATATTCATCCTTTAAAAAGCGAAATTAGTAGATTCATTGACGTGACAGCCGCTTCGTGCTAGATTTGAGCTACGGTGGGTTTATTATGCACTGAAGTTCCCTTTTATCAGAGGGTTTTACCCTGATTTATCGAGCAATGATTTTCCACTGATGTCAATCGTCGTCCCCAACCCTTTTATCCGGTGGACGACATCAATGGGAGGTTCTCCTATGTCTCTTGAATTTATTTTTCGACTGATTGGCATGACCATCTTTGCCGTCATCGGGGCACGATTGGGCGAAGGTTTTGCCGATGATATGAATTTGCCATCCGAAGCGAACAGCCTCCTTTTTTTATTGGCTGGGGCGCTCACGGGCCTGTTGATTACCCCTTGGATCACCACTCGTCCAGCCGCCACCGCACGCCGGGCGATTATTCAAACACGCGCCGAGACATTGGTAACGTCAATTTTTGGACTGCTGGTGGGGTTGGTTTTTGCAGCATTGTTGGCACTGCCCCTTTCGATGCTGCCGGACCCAGCGGGGCAATATCTCCCTACGATCATGGCGGTGGTGACAGGCTATTTGAGCATCATTTTGTTTTCGCTGCGAGGACAAGATATGTTCTCGATGGCGGGGTTGGCCGGACGCGGTAGTATGCTGGGACGTACCATCCAATCCGGTGAAATTCTACTGGATACGAACGTGATTATTGACGGACGGATTCTCGATTTAAGCCAGACCGGGTTTGTCTCACAGAAAATCATTGTGCCCCAATTTGTGGTGCGTGAACTGCAACACATCGCTGATTCTAGCGACACGCTGCGACGCCAACGGGGACGGCATGGCTTGGATGTTCTCAACAAACTGCGTCAAGAGAGCAAGGTCCCTGTTGAGGTGATTGATGAGATGCCAGCCGAGGGCGCAACGGTGGACGAAAAATTGGTGATGCTGGCCGCCGAACGCAATATCCCAATCATGACCAATGATTTTAATTTGAACAAGGTCGCAGCAGTGCGGGGGGTGTCGGTGCTCAATATCAATGATTTAGCAATGGCACTACGACCCGTTTATTTGCCGGGTGAGGTGATTAATCTGCACATCATCCAAGAAGGCCGCGAAGAAGATCAAGGTGTGGGGTATTTGATTGATGGGACAATGGTGGTGGTCGAAGGCGGTAAGCGCTATCGTGACCGCACCATTCCAGCCCGTATTACGCGCTATATCCTCAGCAGCGCGGGCAAGATGTATTTTGCCCAACCGGAACCACAGGTTAGCAAATAACTATTTCATCAACTATTCAAATCAATAGGAAATCTGAGAGGATGGGGGCAGCCCACCCATCCTTTTGGCTTTTGATTTAAGCAATCTGGTTGATAACCAGAGCTACCACGACCATGCCAATAAACAACGCAAAGGCCAACACCCCCATGCTGCGAAGGTCTTGCAGAACATAGCTATATTCATGCGAGAGTTCTTCTTGGGTCATCGTGCGTTTCTTGGAGGAGGAGCGGATGATCACATTGTCATTTTTGTTTTGACCAACGCTGCTTTTGACCGATGTTTGATTGGGGGTTGGGGTCGAGACAACGGGCGCACCCCCAGCCATTTCACGACGAGCGCGTTCCAGTGTTTCAGCGGAAATATTTGGCTTCCGTGTGGTTTGTTTTTTAGCCATAGTTGTATTCTCTCTATTCCATAATAAGCGGCGCTATTGTACCAGTTCTGCCGTGACAACCCAACGGTGAGTATCTACTTGATAGGGATGACAGGTAATTAAGGTGACAATGGCCCCACGATCAGGATGCAGCACAGCAATTTCCGTTGGTAGCACCTCGCGGCTGTCCACCACCTGATAGGTATATTCCTTGCCATCAGCAGCGCGAAGATAAATCAAGTCCCCGATCTCTAATGTAGATAAGTATCTGAAAATCTCCCCATAAATATCGTTGTGTCCTGTCAACACGACATTTTGATCGCTGCCGGGGAGACCACTCCCCCGCATATGCCCGATGCCCTTTTGGAGGGTTTCCCAATCGTCCCCGCTAAAAATACTCGCGTTGTTGACGTTTGGTAAGTCCGGAATAGTCAGCGAGACGGGGTCTTGGAGGCTTGGGGGGGCGCTTTGAGCCGGTGCGAATCTGGCCTGTTGAATTACATTATTTTGGATGAACGCAGGAACTTGCTTGGCGTTTAGGGCTTGAACTAATTCGTTTTCATTAAACTGCCCATCGCTGGTGTGCCCTCCCGGTAAAACAAGCAAGGATGGGTAAAGTTCTGGCAAGGGTGTTGAAGTCGCGCGGCGTTCATTGACAGCCGCCTCATATTCCTGTTGGGTTTTGTTGGTGTTGTTTTGAATGATGTCAAGGCCGATAAAAGCCCGGTACAACACATAAATCAGGCTGACAAATGCGATTACCTCGGCCACTAATAAACCACGATTGGCAATGACACGCCATTTCTCTTTTTGTGGACGGACTTCCGGCGTTGTTACCTTGACTATCCGATTTTTGGGTGGGGCGGGTTTGGGTTTTTCCTCAATGAACATGACCTCATCGGATTCCATGATGTCATCTTCAAAATGGGGTTTTTCCGCCGTGATGTCATAGGTGAGGGGGGCGGATGGCGCTGGCACAAGGGCCGAGGCTTCATGCTGTTGCAACATCGTGCCGCTTGGTGCCGGGGCGATGAGCGCGTGGGGGGGCATGTCATCGGCCTCGTCGGTGTCCTCGATTTCCGAAGGGGGCAGTGGAATCGCCATCATGCGGTCTTTGCCCTGCCCATCGCGGAAACGTTTCATCCGTTCTTCGCGTTTGCGGATGGCGAGAATTTGCTCCAGTTCTTCAATGGTGAGTTCATCAACCGTTCGCTTATCCCGGGGCATGAATACTCCTCAAAACTATATTTTGGCAGCCACCGCAAAAACTTCGCGTTGGAAAAACCAGCGCATGGGAGGCCAATTAAACAGCACCACCCGTGCCGCCGCTAAAACGAAATTTTCATGACGATGTTGGGGCGGGGAATCTAGCCACACTTTGCCCTCAAAACCCGCTGCCCGTAACGCTTGTTTCATGCTGTGCCACGACTGTTCGTTCACATGCACATCTTGGTTATGATCCACTAAAAAAGCACGGGGATTTTTGGGATATTTTTCACCCTGTCCTGTCAAACGCCGAAATTGGCGCACCACCGGATAGGCATAGCGGTCATACCAAATGTTGGGGGCGGTGTGGATGATAAAGCGCCCATCTGGTTTTAATACACGGTGAACTTCCAGCATGGCTTGGTGCAGTTCCCACGGATGGAGATGTTCTACCACATCAAACATCAACACGCGGTCAAAGTGGGCATTCGGGAAAGGTAGGTGTTTGGCATCGGCTAGGGATACGCCAATTTTGCCTAGTTTGACTGCCTCGTCTTTATCCAATAGTTTTTTGGTCAGTTGTAGAGCGACGGGTGCATAATCAATGCCATAGGCATCCGCCCCCAGATTGGCACAATGGAGCAAGATTTCACCACGCCCACAACCTACATCCAAGACTTTCATGCCCGGTTCAACAGCAGCCAGCGCAAAGGCAGCTTTTAATCGGCGCGATAGATGTTGACCTTCGGTGGTGAGATATTCATCGAAGCCCTCACAAGCGGTGGTGAAATATTCTTCAGTATAGAGCGAGGGTGAAACCGGCTGCTCACGTTTGGTCTGGTCAGAAATCACAAAATCCCTCAACAAAAAATCAGCCTAGCGAATAATGAGTTATACCATTATAGCGTCTTGTGCAAGGGTGTGGCGAGATGGGGAAGTGGAGCGGGAAAGAACGCTGGGAATAGGGAGGGATGGAAAGAAATGGTAGACGGGGAGGGCTATATATCGCCCTGCCCCTTCCAGCGTATTGCACAGGGACAATTACGCAGGTTTGACTTCGATAACTGCGCCTTCGGCTTCCAGCTTGGATTTGGCGTCGGCAGCGGCTTCTTTGGAGACGGCTTCCAGCAGCGTGCCGGGATTCTCCGCAGCGGCCTTCGCTTCGGCCAGACCGAGGGTGGTCAAACTACGGATGACCTTGATGACGTTGATCTTCTTGGGGCCAGCGTCCTTCAGGATCACGTTGAATTCGGTGGGTTCTTCGACGGGTTCAGCAGCGGCAGCTTCGCCACCTGCAACTGCACCCATCGGCATGGCAGCCATCATCGCCATTGGAGCAGCGGCGGTCACGCCCCATTTGTCTTCCAACAGCGTTTTCAATTCAGCAGCTTCCAAAATGGTCAGGCTGCTCAGTTCGTCTACAATTTTAGCCAGATCGGCCATGATTAATCTCCTTATAGGTTAAAACTTTGAAATTAGCTAGATTTACGATAACGGAATTAGGCCGCTTCGGAGCCGCCGTGTTTTTCAACATAGGCTGCCACGACACCCACCACATCCCGCTGCGGTTGTACAAGCAGACTGACCAGCGACGACATGGGTTGGGTAAGTATCCCGATAAGCGATGCCCGCAGTTGGTCAAGTGATGGCAGTTCGGACAAGGTCTTCAACTGGCCTTCCTTGAAGACGGATTTTTGGGCAATCGCGCCTTTTAAGATCAGCAGTTCGTTATCTTTGGTGGCGTCAATGAGGGCTTTCACCGTTGAAGGCAGGTCTTTATAGGCAAAGCCTACCGCGACAGGGCCAGAAAGCAAATCCTCTGGTACTGCCATCCCCGCTTCTTTGAGGGCAATCTTAAAAAGGGTGTTCTTAGTGACGTTATAGCTGGCCCCGGCTTCACGCAATTTGCTCCGTAGAGTGTCAAAGCGTGCCATGCTCATGCCGCGATATTCGGTCACAATCAAGCCCTGTGTCCGTTTGAGCATTTCAACATACTCGGCAACGATTTCTTCTTTGCGATTTTTATTGAGTGGCAAGGTCTTTTTTCCTCCTTCCCGTTAAAATTTGGCTCTCGAACAATTCAATCCCCCGCCCAATGAAAAGGTCTTTGCAGACAACCCGCAAAGACCCATAAATTTCTTGTATATGGTCTTTACCTCGGCGGGCTGTGGATTTAAGCACCTTATTTTTTGGCGCACCTGCTGTCTGTGGCAAAGGTATTTTCAGTTTTCAAGCCGCGCAAATCATAGCAGTTGGCTGGTAGCCAGTCAAGGTTTGAATCCAATCCAAAATTGTGTTTTCCATTCGCCTTTGCCTTATAATTGTCTCAAACGGTTAAAACCAAATTACTTTTTCTTATGCAGGAACATCGTTATGACCTATTCAAACTCACCGAAGACACTACCTCGATCCAAACGCAAACGAGGCCGGATTTTAGGCGGCTGTGCGCTGATTGTTTTGCTTCCCATTTTATTTTTCGTCTATTGGTTTTTTATCCGCGACGTAGAGGCCAAAGAAAACAAACTCCAATTTGCAACTCCCATCCCCCAAGCCCAAATCTATGCCGTTACTCAAGAAAATTCGGAACTGAAATTCACGATTTTGGAGCGTATTCACGGCACGATTGATATTAGCGGCGAAAACTTAATTTTGAAGCCGACCCCCGAGGGGAAATGGCAGCTAGAAGTCAATCTGCAAATGGATGGACAAAGCACCAAGACGGAATCGGGTGAATTTATTGATTTTGTTCTCAAAGCGGGCCTCAAAGCAGATGAATATCCCTATGGGCGGTTTGTTTCGACGAGCACGGAAACGTTTGAAGACTCTACCACGATTGCCGAGCAGCCGATTACATTGGTTGGTCAGTTGGAAATTAGCGGGGTCGTCAAGGAGTATACGGTTGACGCAACCATGAGCCTTCAAGATGGGGTTTTGACAATCAAGACATCCCCGGTCATTGATTTGAAAGATTTTGGGGTCAATTTCCCTGAACAAATTGGTAGCAGCGAAATGGCGGCGGAAATCACTGTCAATGCTCATCTCATTGAGAATTCAACCGAGACGACAGCAAGCGATTCGACCAATTAAGAACAGAAGAACAATTGACCGCGATTTTTGCCAAAATATCTTAAAGAGAGTTCAAGGGTCATTCCTATGGCAGACAATGTGTGTCCTCACTGTGGTTATGTCAATCTGAAACGGGCTGTTTTTTGCTTTGAATGCGGAACGGCGCTAGAGCAAAACAAACCGATCAAGGGTATGAAACCCCGCCACCAAACTGATTTGGATGACACAATTGAAATTGACGTTAAGGATACCGATCCACAGTTGGGTATCCCCCCCTCGATTCAAGAACTGGCCGATGCCAAAGCGACCAAAGAACTGGCGGCGCAATATCATGATTTTCTAAAGTGCCTGCGCTGTGGCATAGATAATTTGCCAACAGCCGATGTCTGTCAGCGGTGCGGCGCGGCGTTGATGGTGCCAGATGAAAATTATGGACTGCGTTTGCTGGTGAGTGCCCGTTCGAGTGTGGGGCAAGTACGCTCCAACAACGAAGATAATGTAGGTATCTGGGCACGCAGTGGGGTTATTTTGGCACTGGTCGCGGATGGCATGGGCGGCGCGGCAGCAGGCGAAGAAGCCAGTCGTTTGGCGAAAGAAGCGGTGCAGGCGGATTTCACAGGGGCACTACGCGGCAGTGAGATTTTGCAGGAACTGACCGAGGAAGAAGTCCAACAAAAATTGCGGGATGCCCTGCACCATGCCAATGAAGCCGTTTTGGATAAAATTAGCCAAGATAAGAGTTATCAGGGTATGGGCACAACCGCAACGATGGCGTTTGTGCGTGGCAATCGCATTATTGTAGCGCATATTGGCGACAGCCGAGCCTATCTGATAGACGGCGAACATGGGTGGGTGCATCAAATTACCGATGACCACAGTTTTGTGGAAGTATTGGTGGCGTCGGGGCATATTACCCGTGAACAAGCCAGTATCCACCCCATGCGGAGTGTGTTATATCGAGCGCTCGGTCAAGTGGACGCGGTTGAGGCCGATTTGTATACCCAATATCTTAAGGCAGGGGACTGCCTCGTCTTGTGTTCCGATGGACTAACACGGCATTTGGAAGGCGATGAAATTGGCGAAATTGTCAAGCGGGTCGGCGACCCGGAGGCTATTTCCCAAGAACTGATTGACCTCGCCAATGTACGCGGCGGTGAAGATAATATCAGCGTGGTGGTGGTCAAGGCGGTGTCGGATGAAAGCACCGTCCCGCTGGAAAAATTAGTGGTCATCAATATTGAGGATGAACGCCCACCCAAATCCGCTGATAACTTATTTCAGACGGCCCAATTTGGCTCATTTGATTTAGATCAAATCCTCGGTGATGAAGATCCCAGCGAAACGTAGCCAAGAAACGTAGAGTATTCGTACAGATGAAATTCCCGATAAATGCGGTAGGATTTTTGCCTTCATAGACCTTATTGGAATGGAGTGTAGTGATGTCTCGGAAATTATGGTTGCGCTTTATGGCCCTATTGTGCCTCCTAGCGATTTTTGTAGTGGGTACAGCGGCCTATGCAGTAGATAAACCTGAAATAAAAGTTAGCCCATTCGCTGGCCCATGTGATGCTGACCCTAATGGGCCGGATTGTCAGGGGTATATGGCGGCGCTACCCGGCCCACCTGTCGAAACCATTGGTGTCAATATGGGGGTGGTTGCGGGTTATGAATTTTTGCGTGTCGAAATTACCCCGGCGGTGGTTTATGATGGCCCCTATGGTGGCACAAAAGTGTTGTACAGCATCATGGATGGTTATCAATTTATTACGCCGCGCCAGCATGTGGGGCCGTGGGTCGAAATTAACCCCGGCGAATGGATGCACGAGCGCCATTTAACCAAAATTGACCCCTCCTATTTTCGCGGGGTGGTCATTACCGGAACGCCTGCCATGCCATGGGGGTGGATTTTACGCACCCACTTTGCCTCCGAAGTGCCGGGGGGCGCACCTGTCCAATTAGAAGAACGCCGCGTTGGTCGTTACAGCGTGGTCAATATTTTTGCCGTGCAGGTGGTGGATGGCCTTGCGTGGTATTTGGTTGGCCCGTATAAATGGGTGGCCCAAACCATGATGGGGGTCTATAGCCCAATCGCACCCCCCGGTGGTGTGGGAGCACGTTGGGTTGGTATTGACCTGTATGAGCAGGTATTGATTGCCTATGAAGGTGGTACCCCTGTTTTTGCAACGCTGATTTCATCGGGATTGCCGGGATGGGATACTCGCACTGGTGTGTTTCATGTCTATGGTCGCCAAGTTAATGCGCCGATGAGTGGGGCGGAGGGACGTGAAGATGCCTATCGCCTCGAAAATGTGCCGTATGCTATGTATTTTGATGGCGACATCAGCCTACATGGGACATATTGGCATAATGGATTTGGTTATCGGCAGAGTCATGGCTGTGTCAATTTGACGGTGAGCGATGCGGCATGGCTGTGGGATTGGCTGGGGAATGGCTCGGTGTACGTGTACTACAGCGGGTCGTATTAAAACACGGGACTAAAGCCGCCGTGCTGAGCCTAGCTTGAAGTAGGCAGCCCCCTGATCCAGTTTGGGTTGAGGGGGCTTTTATTTTCAGCAACAATTTTATTCAGGCACGACGGCGATACATTCAATTTCGACCAAGCCGCCGAGGGGCAAATCGTTGCCACCAAACGCCGAACGAGCGGGTGGATTGGCAGGGAAATAACGAATGTAGACGCTGTTCATGGCCGCGAAATCGCTGATGTTGTGCAAAAATACTGTTACCTTTACGACATTTTCTAGCGACGACCCAGCGGCTTCCAATACAGCCTTGAGGTTGAGAATGGCGCGTTCGGTTTGGGCTTCCACCCCGCCTTCGACCAATTGTTTACTTTCGGGGTCGAGTCCCAACTGCCCCGCCATGAAGACAAATTTGCCACTGGCGACAATGCCTTGCGAATAGGCGGCTAAAGCGGGTGGCGCTCCGGTGGTTTTGATGACTTCGCGTGACATCATGATTTTTCCTTTTCAAATTAGTTGATAAATGGCCCGTTGTCGCGGTTAAGAATATCCAACAAGCGCTGGCGATTAAAGGGGCGCAAATTAGGTTGGGCAATCAATTCATCAATGGGTTTAAAGGCGACCTGATCTACCTCAACCCCATCAGGCCGCATTTCACCCCCAACGATACGACATTCTAAG
This sequence comes from Anaerolineae bacterium, assembly GCA_021463865.1. GTDB lineage: Bacteria > Chloroflexota > Anaerolineae > Aggregatilineales > J027 > CFX10. Next base: position 34,740 of record JAJTXY010000008.1, on the reverse strand, counting down.
ACCAAATCTACCCCGCGAAATTCATCCCCATTAGATAACGTGCCACTGAGCAAGGTTGGGTCGCTTAACACACTGATGATGCGAATGGGCTGGACTTCGAGACCTGTTTCTTCTCGAACTTCACGGACGGCGGTGGCGCTACTGCTTTCATCCAAATCGGCAAGGCCCCCGGGGATGTCCCAGAAATTACGTTTTTTCTGATGGGCAACCAGCAATTCACCCTTTTCGTTAAAAACTGCTGCCGAGACCCCCGGCAAAATGAGTTGGGCCTGACCAACATATTGGCGCATGGTGGAATAAAAAGGACGACCATTCGGCCCAAAATAGACTTCTTCGACGTGGGCTTGGTTAGGATGGGATTCAATAAATTGCAGCATTTCTTGATAGTGAATCGGTAGGCGGTGGCGGATTTCTTCGACGGGGCGGAAGCTGGCCTTGAGCGTTTCGCGTCCATCCACCTTTATATCACTGGAAGCGGCACGGCAGACAAAGGCGGCGCCCCACTGCTGCACTTGATCGCCATTGGGATAGAGCAGGTTGTAACGCGGATGGCTGTACACGCCGATCAATTGTTCAACCGTACACTCAATTCCTGTCTCCTCAAAGGTTTCGCGGCGCACACAATCTAATAGGCTTTCATGCGGTTCCAATGCGCCACCCGGCACGCTGACCCAATCAAAATCATAACGTTCTTGAACCAACAGGCGGTTTTCTTCGTCAAATACAAAAGCATTGGTATAGACCAGATAAATAAGTTGATGCCCGACATGCGAACGCAGCCATTTAATATAGCCATCAGCAAAGGATTGTTGTGACATGGATACTCCGAAAACTATATGAGTGCGGTACAACTATAACGGGCGATAGGGATAGCGCAACCCCCGTTCCATCAGCTATGATGTGACAGGATACGGGTTCAAGGATACGAGGCATGATTACCGAAAATTCGCTTGAAGGCAATATTGAAAGAATCACCTACTACAGCACCGACACAGGCTACTGTGTGCTGCGGCTTGCCCCGGATCAACCCCCTCTCAATCGGCGGGGAGATACCTTAATGACGGTGGTTGGCACGATGCCGGAATTGCAACCGGGCGAAAGGGTGCGCTTTACGGGCCAGTGGACAAATCATCCGGTGCATGGGCAGCAGTTTAAGGCCGAAACCGTCACCCAACTGCGACCTGCGACCATTGAAGGCATTCAACGCTATTTAGGCAGCGGCCTGATTCGCGGTGTGGGGGACAAGACCGCCAAAAAGATCGTGGATTTTTTCGGTACGGAGACCTTAGATGTCCTAGACCGGATGCCAGAAAAAGTACGTGACGTGCCGGGGGTGGGTAAACATAAAGCCGGGTTGATCGCCAAAGCATGGCAAGAACAGCGCACCATCAAAGAAGTGATGATCTTTCTACAAGGACACGGCCTCAATACGTCACTGGCCCTCCGCATCTACAAAACGTATGGGGATGATTCAATTCAGCGGGTACAGCAAGACCCCTATAATCTGGTCAAAGAAATCTATGGGGTTGGCTTTAAAACAGCCGATAAATTGGCACGCGAACTGGGCCTGCCGATTTATGCTCCCACTCGTTTGACGGCAGGTTTGGTGTATGCGCTTAATGAAGCCACCAAGAACGGGCATGTATTTATGCCAACCGGGGAACTGCTCAAGGTCGCGGCGGAACTGCTCGAGGTTGAGGAGGGGTTGCTGGATGAGGCACTGAATCGGCTCTGCAATTCAGGCGAGGTATTCTTGGAGGATTTGCCTATCGGTGAGGCCGAAACACCAACCCAAGTTGCCTACCACGCGGCGATGTATTACAGCGAGAAAGGGGCTGCTTCGCGCTTGCATCGTATGATGGATACGCCGACCAGCCGCCTACAAAAATTAAGCCTGATGCCGCCGGGTAAATGGGACATGTTGATTGCCAACATCACCAGCGAGGGCGGAGTGTCACTTTCCGAACAGCAAAAACGCGCGGTGCATATGGCGTTGACCAACAAGGTGGCGATTTTGACGGGTGGCCCCGGCACAGGCAAAACCACCACTCTCCGCACGATTATCGGCATTTTGGAGAGCACCGGGCATAAATTTAAACTCGCCAGCCCCACCGGAAGGGCTGCCAAACGTTTATCGGAGGCAACCGGACAGCCAGCCCAGACGATTCACCGCCTCTTGGGATTCGCCCCGGCTGAGGGATTTACCTATAACGAGGATAACCCGCTTAACACTGATTTGGTGGTAGTGGATGAAGCCTCGATGATTGATCTGGTGCTGTTTTATAACCTGCTGAAAGCGATTCGACCCGAAACTCATTTGTTGTTGGTAGGGGACGTAGATCAACTGCCGAGCGTGGGGGCAGGCGATGTCCTGCGCGATGTTATTCGCAGTGCGATTTGTCCGGTGAGTGTTTTGGAAACGATTTTTCGGCAGGCGGGGGGCAGCATGATTATTCAAAATGCCCATCGCATTAATCATGGTCAAACACCCGATACCAGCAACAACAGCCATGATTTCTTCTTCTTTGCCGAAGAAGACCCTCAAGAAGCTGCTCAATTATTGGTAGACATTGTGCAGAATCGAGTGCCACAAAAGTTTGGGCACGATCCGCTCGATGAAATTCAAGTGTTGGCCCCGATGTATATGGGCAAAATTGGAGTGAATGCGCTCAATGATGCCTTACAGCAGCGGCTGAATCCCCCCGGACGCAAAGCTGAAAAATTGTTGGTGGGGCGGTTGTTCCGGGTCGGGGATAAGGTGATGCAGACCCGCAACAATTATGAAAAAGAGGTTTTTAACGGGGATATTGGACGCATCCACAGTATTGATATGCAGGAGCATGTGCTGAATGTGATGATTGATGGGCGCTTGGTCATGTACGATTGGCTAGAAGCTGATGAATTGGTTCATGCCTTCGCTATTTCTGTCCACAAAAGTCAGGGGGCCGAATACCCAGTGGTGGTTATGCCGATTATGACGCAGCACTATATGATGTTGCAGCGCAATTTGTTGTATACCGCGATCACCCGTGCCAAGAAGATGGTGGTTTTGGTTGGTACCCGTAAAGCCATTGCGATTGCCGTCAATAATAATGAGGTGGCACGGCGTTGGAGTGCCTTGGCGTGGCGGTTGGGAGGGTAAAATACTCTAGTTGGAAGAAATTCATAAGATATTCATGAAAATTGTATTGATTTTTACGCAAACTAGATGGTATACTCAACTCATCATCAGCAATTATGCAATAGGAGCATTTCAACATGTTGTATCTCCCACGTGAAAAAGGTCAAGGTCTGGTTGAGTATGCGTTGATCCTCGTGTTGGTCGCCGTCGTCGTGATTATCATTCTCGTCGTGCTCGGCCCAGCCATTGGTAATGTGTTCTCCAGCATCATCCAATCACTGTAATTCTGACGATCTTATCAAAAGCAGCCTCGGCAACCCCGGGGCTGTTTTTGTTTTGAGGTGTTAAAGATTCGTAAAGATTCACAATATTCGTTGATTTTTAATTTTTGTCTGGGGTATACTTTATTCTATCATTCAATTTCATTGAAACAGGAGTCATATCCAATGCTGTATTTACCGCGTGAAAAAGGTCAAGGTCTAGTCGAATATGCGTTGATCCTCGTGCTGGTCGCCGTCGTCGTGATTATCATTCTCGTCGTGCTCGGCCCAGCTATTGGTAATGTGTTCTCCAGCATCATCCAATCACTGTAATTCTGACGATCTTATCAAAAGCAGCCTCGGCAACCCCGGGGCTGTTTTTGTTTCTCATGGACACTCCGGTACAATAACCATCGCAAAGGAAAGGAGGGAGCATCTGGAAAAGATGCGTAGATTATTGTTGCTTACTATTTTTTGTTTAAGCCTTTTGGTGGGATGCGGTGGGGATAAGAAAAGTGGAGGAAATTCAGAATCACAACTAGATCCCAATACAGATGCGGGACGCGGGGAGCAGGTTTTTAAGACCCATTGCGCGACCTGCCATGCTATCAAAGGGGATCGTGTGGTCGTTGGGCCATCATTGGAGGGAATAGCCACCCGCGCCAGCACTCGTATCGAAGGGCTTTCTGCTGAGGACTATATCCGCGAGTCCATTATCTATCCTAACAACTTCACGGTGCCGGATTTCGTGGAAGGGATGATGCAGCAGAACTTTGCAAATCAATTAACGTCCGATGATGTCAACTATCTGGTGGCCTATCTGATGACGTTAGATTAGGGGAAATGACAATGACACAGGCAGGGAGAGGGAAAAACGGCCTGCGGAAACGCCTGTTTGCCTATTTTATGGCACGAGTCCAAGACGATGAACTGACCATTTCTCACAAACGCCGCTTATTTAAGGATATGTCAGGAACGGTTTTGGAGATTGGTCCCGGGGCTGGCCCCAATTTGGCCTATTTCCCTTCTGGCATTCGTTGGATTGGGGTTGAGCCAAACCCGCATATGCACTCCTATCTGCGCCAACAGGCCGAACGTTTAGGCTTTCAGGTAGAGTTGCGGGAATTGGACGGGGAACAATTACCTGCCGAGGATGCTAGTGTGGATCATGTGGTCAGCACGTTGGTTTTGTGTTCCGTGCCGAATCAGACCAGTATCCTTGCCGAAATCGTGCGGGTACTAAAACCGGGTGGGCGATTCGTGTTTTTCGAGCATGTCGCCGCGCCACGTGGATCGGGTTTACGCCGCTATCAAGGAATTCTCAACCCTGCTTGGAAGTGGTTTGGGGATGGCTGTAATCTTAACCGTGAGACATGGACGGTGATTGAGGCGGCTGGGTTTAGTGAGGTACAAATCGAGCATTTCCATATGCCGGAAGGGCCGGTTGCGCCGCATATTGCAGGTTTTGCCATTAAATAAATTTTTGAAACATAAGGGGGAATTGAATTTATGATGTCGAATGAATCACCGACAATAAAAAAGCGCCGCCTACCCTGTTGGGCATGGGCTTTATTTATTCTGGTTGACCTCTGTATTTTGTCTGTCGTTGTGTTAGCCTTGTTGCCAGTTGAGGAAGATGCCAAAATTGCCGAAGCGGATTGGGGTGTGGGGGCCAATAATATTGAGCCGTCATGGACGGGCTTGCAGCGTGAATGGCCTCAGCCGAATGGTGAAGTAGACCCGGCGATTGCCAATCTGGGTTATCAATTATTTTTTGATCCGCTGCTGTCTGGCAATAACGATTATGCGTGTGCCAATTGCCATCACCCTGACATGGGCTTTAGCAATGGGCAGACGACTGGAGTCGGGCCGGAGGGTCAAGCACTGACCCGCAACGTGCCGACGCTGTGGAACGTGGCCTATAGCGACTCATTTTTCTGGGATGGCCGGGCCAGCAGCCTTGAGGAGCAGTTGATTGTGCCACTGACGGCTGAAAATGAGATGAACCAAGACCTTGAGGAATTGGTCACCGAGTTAGAAGCGATTGAAGCCTATCAGAGCCAATTTGAGAGCTTATTTGAGGATGGTATCACGGCGGATAATGTCGCTACCGCCCTTGCGACGTTTGAGCGCACCTTAGTAAGCAACGATTCGGCGTTTGATCAATATGTGGCAGGGAATTTTGATGCACTGACCACCCAACAGCGTCGCGGCTTGGGCATTTTCCGTTCGGCGGGGACACGCTGTTTTGAATGTCATGCCTTGCCTGTATTCGTAGATGAAAATTTTAAGGTCATTGGTGTACCAGATAATGGGATAGAAGACCGGGGTGTGGCGGATGCTTTCCCAGACGGTCAGCCCTATGCTTTCAAGATCCCGACACTGCGAAATGTCGTGCTGAGTGGCCCGTATATGCACAACGGCTACTATACCTCACTACAAGACATCATTGATTTTTACGGCAAGGGTGCGGGGCGTGGGGTTGGTTTTGAAGGGGCGGAAGTAGATCGGTTTGTTGCACCGGGGTTCACACTGTCCGATCAAGAAAAGGCCGATATTGTCGCGTTCCTTTATTCACTCACCGATGAGACCATCCCCGAAGATATGCGGGAAGGGTTAAATTATGTTGATGAGACAGGTCATATCATCATTCCGACTAGCGTACCCTCTGGCGCGGAAAATCTGGTCGAGCCGATGGACAACCCGGCCCGTGAGGTCTTGGCCCAAGTGCAGTCTGAGCCGAATGACCGACCTGATTGCGAACGCGATGATGATGCTAAGACGGTGACGGTGCAGGAGGGACAGACCATTCAACAGGCGGTAGATTGCGCTGTGCCGGGCGATACCATCTTGGTTCCGCCGGGGATTTATCGAGAGCGTGTGTTGATTGATTTGAGCGACATCACCCTGCGTGGCATGGTGGATGAACCGGATAGCTGCCCCATTCAATCCCCCGAAAAAATGTGGCCCGAAGGCGATGCCGCTCCGAATTGGCCGATTTTGGAAGGCGATATTGATGGTGATGGGGTACGCGACTTAACTGACGGGGTGATCGCATCTGGCAATAATTTTCATATGGAATATTTTGTGGCACGTAATTTCACGGGCAATGGGGTGTTGGTTGAAGGGGTGCGCGGCGTGACCTTGCGACATCTCTTCACCGCTAACACGGGGTTATATGGTGTGTACCCCGTTCGCAGCAATGATGTTTTGGTGGAATGTACCGTTGTGACCCAAGCCACTGACGCCGGAATTTATGTGGGCCAGTCGCAGGATATTGTGGTGCGCAATAATTTGGCTTATGACAACCTAACCGGTATTGAAATCGAAAATTCGGTGAATGCTGACGTATATAATAATGAATCGTGGAATAATGTCGGTGGAATTTTAGTATTTTTGCTGCCCAATCTCCATTCGCGGGTGTCGGAAAATATCAAAGTCCACGATAACTATGTGCATGACAACAATCGCGGCAAAGACGACGCAACCCCCGGTTCCATTGTGGGAGATGTACCTGTTGGAACGGGTATTTTGGTGATGGCAACTGACCACTCCGAGTTTTATAACAACCGCATTGAGAATAATCGAAGCGGCGGGTTGGCGATTGTGTCCCTATATCAAGCCTATGAAGAAAATGAGATTGGGGACATTGGGCCGTATTCGGAATACAATCGTGTATATGATAACGAATTCAAAAATAATGGGTATGATCCCAGTGAAGAAGTAACTGACGCAGGCCTGCCGGGGTCGGATATTCTGTGGGATACGACGGGGTATGGCAATGTGTTTGACCAACCGGGGGCCAAGATGTTCCCGCCCATCCTGCCCGGTGAAAACTGGCCCGAATTTGCCCAGCGAATCGTCTTCCAAGTCTGGAATAATCTCGGCAAGCTGCTGGGATAGTGGTTCAGTGATAATGGATTAGAACAATAAGGAGGTGATGATGCCTCCTTATTGTTTAATTGAGATACTGGCGGCAAAAGGCCACACTGTCTTTTAAATTCTGGCGAATGCTCGCATCATTTTGGAAGCCAAGCGAATCAGGGTAGAGTTCCAAACACACCGTCCCCGCAAAATTATCCTGTGACAGCCTTTGTAGGAAGCCCGCCAAATCCAGTTCGCCTTGATGGGGCAGCCGATGTTCTCGCCCATCCTTGTAGTTGCTGAGGTGGATATGCCAGACACGACACTTGGCGGCTTCATAGGCTTCAAGTGGTTTTACGTCGTGGGTGGCCCAATGTGTGGTGTCGAGTGTTAAATATTCATTCAAGTTGGCCCATTGCTCGATACCTTTCCAATAGGACGGGTCGGCTTTGAGGCCCATATATTTCACGATTGGCACATTTTCCACCGCGATTTTGATCGGGGTCGTTTTTTGATAATCGGGGAGTTCTTTTTCGATCCAATTTTTGACTGACTTAAATGGGGTTTTCCACGGAAGCCAATAGCGGCGACTTGGTGTTTCCAGCGCGGAACGATAGATACTCGGTGGGTTATGGATAACAATCGCCTCCGCCCCAATCTCTTCAGCTAACTTCAGGGTTTGGTGAATCCGACCCAGATGATCACCCCGATTCTGCCAACCCATGAGATGGACGCTGAAGGGGGTATGGAGAACAAGGGTCGGCAGGGCATAGGTTTGACTGAGTTTTTTAAGATAGTTGGGGTCGCGGGTACACCAGCGCTCATCACACATGACCTCCATGCCATCACATCCAGCTTCGGCGGCAATTTCATAACAATAGGCAATGTCGTGGGTGTAGAGTGACCCGGTAGAAAAAATCAGACGTGCAGCGGACATTTTTGATGCCTCTTTTTGTGTGGATTGATTTTATAGGATGTAATTGGCGCTAGTGTAGAAAATTTGGCTGAATCTGGTGCTACGAATTTTACACGCCCCGGTGATGATTTCCCTGCCCTTTTTCGCCGATTCAACGTATGAATTTTTTATTCGTGATAATACGGATTATCACTAGGTAATCTCTGCGAGATTGCCATAGATGATAATTGGCCGTTATCGCTGGCAGTTTTCGGTAAACGGAGAAACAAAAAGAGGCCAGATTCAACTTGGCCTCTTTGTAAATTCAATCTGCTTGGATGATTAGTTACGGGGGCCGCGATCTCGATTGCCGCCGTAGTTGCCGCCGGTGCCACGACGGTCACCACCGCCACCACGACGATCTCCACCGCCGCCGCCACGACGATCACCGCCGTAGCCGCCGCGATTGCCGCCACCGCCGCCACTACGACCACCCCCGCCGCCGATGCCCCGGTCATTTTGACGGGCCTCTTCGAGTGTCCAGCCTTCAAGGACAGCTTGACGGCTGAGGCGTACCTTGCCAGAACCCCGGTCAATATCTGTGACCATGACCATGATTTCATCACCGACATGGAATTCATCGCGGATACGTTCGACGCGCATATCGGAAAGTTGGCTGATGTGAACCATGCCATCCGTGCCCGGCAGGAATTCAACCCACGCGCCATAATCCTCGATGCGGGTGATCTTGCCCGTATAAATCCGTCCGGGTTCGGGTTCCTCAATCAACCCCAAAATCATGTCGCGGGCACGTTCGGCTCCGGCGGCGTCTACGCTGGCAATGGAGACCAACCCGTCTTCAGCAATTTCAATCACTGTGTTGGTTGCTTCTTGAATACTGCGCACGGTCTTGCCGCCTTGCCCAATGACTGCACCAATGCTGTCCACATTGATCTTGAGGGTAAGGATACGCGGGGCATAGGGGCTGAGTTCGGCGCGAGGTTCGGGAATGACACTTTCGATTAGATCAAGAATTTCGAGACGGGCGTCCAAAGCCTGTGAAAGGGCGCGTGCCATGACGTCGTGCGGAACCCCGCTGATTTTGATGTCCATTTGCAGGGCGGTGATCCCCATACGAGTTCCGGCAACCTTGAAATCCATATCTCCGAGATGGTCTTCCATGCCCTGAATATCGGTTAGGACGAAATATTGGTCACCATCTTGGATGAGACCCATCGCAATACCCGCCACCGGACGCTTAATCGGAACACCCGCATCCATCAGGGCCAATGTAGAAGCACACACTGACCCCATACTGGTGCTGCCATTGGAGGACATGACTTCACTGACCACGCGCACGGTGTAGGGGAATTCTTCTTCGGAGGGGATGATCACACGCAGGGCGTTTTCTGCCAATGCCCCATGCCCAATCTCACGGCGCTTTGGCCCACGCAGCGGGTTTGCTTCACCTGTGGAATAGGGCGGGAAGTTGTAATGGTGCATGAAGCGTTTGTTATCTTCGGGGTGCAGGCCATCCAACAATTGGGAATCCCGCGAAGTCCCCAGTGTACAGATGCTCAAGACTTGCGTTTGACCACGCTTGAACAAGCCCGACCCATGTACACGCGGCAGCAGATTAACCTCGGCGGCCAGCGGACGGATTTCCGTTAAAGAGCGACCATCAGGCCGAATGCCTTCTTGGGCAATACGGCGGCGCACTTCAGTTTTGACGGCTTCAGAAATATAGCCCCGAATTTCGGAGGCGGATGTTGTCGATTTTTCGCGCGGTTCATCCTCTTCAGCCAACACCAGACCTCGCTCATCGTCGTCGAGCAAATCCGCGACGACTCGTTCTTCCAAATCACCGAGGGCGTCATTGCGTTCGCCTTTTTCAACGCGGGTCGCAATGATTTGGGCGATATCTTGCCCAACACGGGCCATAACCCGATCACGTAGGGCGGCATCTTTTTCGACAGAGACCATTTCACGTTTGGGTTTGCCCACCGCCGCCTGCATTTCTTTTTGCAGGGCAATGACGGGCTGCATACTTTCATGGGCCAAACGTAGCGCTTCCAGCATGGTGTCTTCGGGAACTTCATTGGCAGCACATTCGACCATCAAAATGGCTTCGGCTGTACCGGCCACCCGTAGATCAAGGGCACTATGTTCCATTTCTGGAATGGATGGGTTAACGACCAACTGCCCGTTAATCAGGCCAACACGCGCACCTGCAATTGGGCCATTCCAAGGAATGTCGCTGATGGTGAGGGCGGTGCTGGCGGCAATGATGCTCAACATATCTACATCTACAACCTGATCGTGGGCCAGCGACATCACGATCACTTGTACTTCGTTGTGCAAGTCTTTGGGGAACAAGGGACGCAGAGGGCGGTCTGTCACACGTGAAATCAGAATGCTGCGTTCACTGGGACGACCTTCGCGGCGCAGGAAAGAACCCGGAATCCGTCCGACTGCATAGAGGCGTTCTTCGTAATCTACGCTCAATGGCAGAAAATCAATGCCTTCACGGGCATTCGCACTCATCGTCGCCGTGCAGAAAAGAACTGTGTCCCCCATTTGGGCCACGACCGCTGCTCCGGCTTGTTCCGCGAGCTTCCCTGTTTTTAAAATGATTTCTTTATCGCCGATGTACGTTGAAAAAACTTTATCGGCTGGCATTACACTATGAACCATAACGTTTTTATCAGTTCCTCCTCAACGGAACATTTCTCGCGCTGCCTAAATACTAGGCAAATCAGCTTATTATAACGCAAACAAGCGCACGAGACCCCACAGCACCGGGGGCGTGCGCCCGATTTTTGAAGTATGGCGAAAATCCAATGGGTTGGATTAGCGACGCAGATTTAACCGTTGGAGAATTTCCGTATAGGCGTCCGCATCTTTATTCTTCAAATACTTCAATAAACGACGACGCTGCCCTACCATTTGGAGTAGGCCGCGACGGCTGTGTTCGTCGTGCTTGTGGACTTTCAGATGTTCGGTCAGATATTCGATGCGGCTGGTCAAGAGGGCGATTTGTACTTGTGGAGAACCTGTATCGCCTTCGTGGGTCGCAAAACTTTGAATGATAGACTGCTTGTTATCTTTAGTAAGCGCCATGATCTCGTTAAATTCCTTAATCAAACACCCGCTCAAGGCAGCAGGCTGATTTTCGATTGATTCCATCCTGATAATGAAAAGGCTTGTCATAGATAAAAACCTGCTCAGGAATGTGGTCGGCATTATAGCAGAGGCATTTTGGGTTGTGTAGGGTTGTTTAAGGTGGGTACAATCAGCGTGACTTTTTTGTGCCGTTGCTGTTATTCTTGTAGAAAACCACTTACTTTTGCAGACATGGAGGCAAGCATGGGCCTATTGGAGGGCAAAGTTGCCCTTGTTTTTGGGGTAGCGAATAAAAATTCAATCGCATGGGGGATTACCCAAGCCTTTCATCGAGAAGGGGCAACGCTGGGCCTGAGCTATGCAGGAGAGGCGTTAGAGAGGCGTGTAGTGCCGCTTGCCGAAACTTTAGGGGTAGATTTTGTTGTGCAGTGCAATGTCAACAGCGATGAAGAACTTGACGCGACATTTGCCAAAATTAAAGAGCGTTTTGGTCGTGTTGATGTGCTGGTACACTCGATTGCCTATGCCACACGCGAGGACTTGGATGGGTTATTTGTAGATACCTCCCGTCAAGGATTTATCACCGCGCTCGAAACATCCGCCTACAGTTTGGTGGCACTGACCAAACGTGCCGCGCCGTTGATGGTGGAGGGCGGTAGTGTAATGGCCCTAAGTTATTATGGGGCAGAAAAAGTGCTGCCGCATTACAATGTCATGGGAGTGGCGAAGTCGGCACTGGAATCTAGTGTGCGTTACCTTGCTGCCGATCTTGGCCCGAAGAAAATCCGCGTTAATGCCATCAGCGCCGGGCCAATCAAGACCCTATCCGCCGCCGGGATTGCGGGCTTCCGTAAAATGTATCGCCTAGCGGAAGATGTTGCCCCGCTACGTGAGTTGGTCTCACAGGATGATGTGGGGGATGTCGCGGCGTGGTTGGGGTCACACCTAAGCCGGATGGTCACAGGCGAAACGATTTATGTAGATGCCGGGTTGAGTATTCTCGGTATGCCGATGACCGAGGAAGATTTGTAAATCTGGATTTTCAGGGCGGTTTATAGTGAGCCGCCCTTTTACTGAATTCGCCCCAATTTCTCTGGATTGACCACAAAACGCACGGCTTGGATTTGTGAATCGCCCACATCTACTGACATGACGCCGATGAGTTTACCTGCATCATCTCGAATTAACACTGAAGCCCAGCCATTGATTTCGGCGATTTCCGCTGCATAATGCTGGCGCCCCTGAATCGCCAACAGCACTCTGGCAACTTTATCCCGGTTATAAATCGGCAGACGGGCCGCTTGAACCACCCCACCGCCATCTGACCAAAGGGTGACATTTTCGGCGAGGACATTCATCAATTCGTCCAAATCCCCTGTGCCAACGGCCTGCAGAAATTTAAGCAAAATGCGCTCATGTTCTTCCTTGCTGGTCTTGAAACGGGGACGGTTGGCGGCGAGATGTTGTTTGGCCCGATGGAATAATTGACGACAGGCGGCCTCCTCTTTACCGACGATTTGTGAGATTTCGTCATAGCCGTAATCAAAAACCTCGCGCAGCAAAAACACCGCCCGCTCAATGGGGGTTAGATTTTCTAGCAGCATCAAAAAGGCCATCGAAATAGATTCATGCTGGGTCACGATGTTGAACGGATCGAGGGTTGCTGTATTATCCAAGTGGGTTGGCAGTGGTTCGGGGAGCCATGGGCCATAGTAGGTTTCGCGTTTTTCTTGGGCGGATTTCAGACGGTCAAGGCACAAGCGAGTGATGACAGTGGTCAAAAATGGTTTTATGGACTGGACACTTTCGGCAGTGGCTTGATAGCGCAGATAGGTTTCTTGCACCATATCTTCGGCCTCCATCACACTGCCCAACATGCGATAGGCAATTGAAAAAAGGAGGGGGCGATAGCTTTCAAATGGTTCCATGACAATGGCCCTCGGATGATTTTTCTCATTATAATATGGGACGATTAAGAAATGAGCATTGTGACAACGTTGGTGTCTTGCCGCACTTTATTTTCGGTGGTATATTGATAACGGCGTAGTTTGGTAACATAGTGTGTGCCAATCGCAATTGTAGATTTTATCTTCTAGCAAATTTGACATTACCCCTGAATTTCAACTATTATCACCAGACGTTAGGCGCACTCGTCTGGGATGGCAACACTTGAAAGGAGCGCTTGGAGATGGCGAAATCGCGGACTGAATTGATGGTGGATCGTCTGCGCGACCTCGCATCGGGTACACCGGATATAGAAGCATCGGCAGTCGTCAGTGTAGACGGCTTGATTATGGCCTCCGCGCTGCCCGCAGGTGTCGAGGAAGATCGTGTATCGGCGATGTCGGCGGCCCTACTGGCACTGGGCGAACGTATCGCTAGTGAACTAGGGCGTGGCTCTTTGGAGCGCGTGTTTGTTCAAGGCGACAAGGGCTATGTAATGCTGAGTGCGGTAGGTGAAGAAGCCGTGTTGACGATTCTGGTTCGCGCCAATGCTCGTCTCGGCCTCATCTTTTTGGATATGCGCCGTGCGGCGGATGACTTGAAGAGTTTAGTCTAATGGTTTTTTGCCAGTGAACTTATTTTCCGCACCACAGTTACAACGATTCCGCCAAGAGAACACTCTACATAACGGGCGGTTCATTTAAGCACCAGCGGGGAGCAACCAAAATGCTCCCCGTTGTTCTTTTTATAATAGGTCAACTAAGTGAAGGAGTTCTGATTTTCCATGCCCCGCTATATTTTCTGCACTGGCGGCGTTGTGAGTTCGGTTGGCAAAGGCGTGACGGCTGCGGCGATTGGTCGCATTTTGAAGGCACGCGGTCTAAAGGTCGCTATCCAAAAGCTCGACCCCTATCTGAATGTTGACCCCGGCACGATGAGTCCCTATCAGCATGGCGAAGTATTTGTCACGGTAGATGGGGCTGAAACTGACCTTGATCTTGGGCACTACGAACGTTTTACTGATGAAAATTTGGATCGGGCCTGCAATGTCACCACTGGGCAGATTTATAGCGAAGTGATTGCCGCCGAGCGCCGGGGAGATTATCTAGGCGGGACGATTCAGGTGGTGCCGCATATCACCAACGAAATTAAGCGGCGGGTGCATCTAGTAGATCGTAACGACGATTTAGATGTGGTCATCGTTGAGGTTGGCGGCACAGTCGGCGATATTGAAGGTCAGCCATTTTTGGAGGCAATTCGTCAATTACGCAAAGAGGTCGGACGCACTTCGGCGCTGTTTGTGCATGTCACCTTTTTGCCGCATATTGGCGCGACGGGGGAACTTAAAACCAAGCCGACTCAGCACAGCGTCCGTGAACTACGCGGCATCGGCATCCAGCCCCAAGTGATTATCGCACGGGCTGATTTTGAGGTTAGCAAGGATATGTGCGAGAAGATTGCGCTGTTCTGCGATGTTGACCCCGAAGCCGTGATCCCCCTAGTGACCACCGACAATCTCTATAAAATTCCGCTCATTCTAGAGGATGCGGGGTTAGGGGATTATCTCGCCAAAGCATTGGAATTGAAAACGCCCAAGCCAGATTTAACCGAGTGGCGGCGTATGATTGACAAAATGTCTCGCGCCAAAGACCCCATTCGGATTGCGATTGTTGGCAAATATGTCGAACTGCACGATGCCTATATGAGTGTCAAAGAGGCCCTGACCCACGCGGCTGTCACTGCGAACCGACGTCTGGAAATTGAGTGGATTCATTCGACTGACCTCGAACGCAACAAGGGGTTTGACCAGTTGGAAGGCGTGGCAGGTATTGTTGTTCCCGGTGGTTTTGGCGAACGCGGGGTGGAAGGCAAGATTATCGCAGCGCGGTATGCCCGTGAGCGCAATATCCCCTATCTAGGATTATGTTTGGGGATGCAGGTTATGTGCATCGAATTTGCGCGGCATGTTTTGGGTTATGAAGATGCCAATAGCTCTGAATTTGAGAATAAGACCGACCATGCGGTGATTGATTTGATGCCCGACCAGCGCAGTATCACCAAAATGGGTGGTACGATGCGGCTGGGGTGGTATACGTGTGAGCTAAAGACGGGCACTAAATCAGCAGCAGCCTATGGGGATACCCGCATTCAAGAGCGCCATCGCCATCGTTTTGAATTTAACAACACCTATCGGGACGAATTTGAAAATGCGGGCATGGTCTTTAGCGGCATGAGTCCTGATGGTCGCTTGGTCGAGATTTCAGAAATCAAAGATCATCCGTTTATGGTTGGCAGCCAATTCCACCCCGAATTTCAGAGCCGCCCCAATCGGCCTCATCCTTTGTTTGTGGCATTTTTGAAGGCCGCGACGGAATATGACCAACAAGGGCATCAAAATTCCAAAACCAAAGTTAAGGGAACCCTGACAGCGAATTAGAGGGTAAATTGAACGATGGATGAATGGCTGGAAAAATTTTGGGGCGAGGTGTTGAGCCATGACCCCCAACGCATTTTATCCGCGATGGGTAGCCTTGAAGATGCCGAAGAACGCGAGGCGATTATCGCCCATTTAAAGCGGATGGTGACAGAGGACGGGTGGGCCGAACCGCAACGTATTTCAGCAGAAGCCGCACTAAAGGCGCTTGGCATAGATTCCTGAAATGTTTTTTCTGTTGCAAAGCTAAAGAGGTCAGAACCAAGGCCTCTTTTTTTAGTACCCTATATATATATCTTCCCTATTCTTTATCTGTTGGTTCAGGAAAAGTATCAAAGGCTCTCAAATCGCCATTCAATAGCATTTGTACTTTCTCCTTTTTCTCAAATATTCTTTTCACCCGTTGAATGTAAAACAGCATATCGAATGGCGCACTTGGCAGGCGTTCTTCATATTTGTCATCCGTCACCTTATGAATTGATATAAAACCTGCCATTCGCAAATCTCCAAGAAAGTTCTGATAATGGGGTCATCCACCGAGGCAATGAGGTCCTTAGCAGCCTTTGTGTTAGTGAGTAAATCGGATATCTTCATCTATGTTCGTCCATCTCTACCACAACTATTTAATACGGGAAATCCTTGATATTTTCCCCAGCTAAACCTAAACGCACCTTCTCTTTTTGGGTAAATAGGTTTTCCATCAGCTTAACGTAGAACAGCATATCCAGAGGTCTTTCAGGGAGTCGTTCCTGATATTCTTCATCACTCATTCTCGGTAGTTTCACAAATTGCATCATAGCAAGGCCATGAGCAAACTCGATTAACTGTTTAACAACAGGGTCGGTGATCGTTTGCGAAAACTCATAAGCTTTGTCGGTGTTTACCAAAAGGTTGAATTCCATGCAATGCCTTTCGCATCTCAAGATTAGAAATCCGACTTCATTATTCCAGTTAAATTCTATTGCAGGTAAAAATTGAATGGTGATTTGATTCGCGTTATACTCTCACCCTATCACTATAAAGCACGAGGTTTGGGAGAAAAATACATTATGCGCGAAGCTGTTATTGTTGCTGCATCTCGCACCGCCGTTGGAAAGTCTAAACGCGGCACGACCCGCAATTTACGTTCGGATGATATGGCGGCGGCGGTCATTCGGGATTTGATGGCCCAGACAGAGGGCAAACTCGACCCGATGCTGATTGATGATGTGATTATCGGCTGTGCCATGCCAGAAGGCGCACAAGGGTTGAATTTTGCCCGCAGTATTGGCATTTTGTCGGGCTTGCCTGTCGAAGTCCCGGCCCAAACGGTCAATCGGTTTTGTTCCAGTGGACTGCAAACCATCGCGTTGGCGGCGGAGCGCATTATTGCCAATGGCGCAGATGTGATTATCGCAGGCGGGGCGGAAACCATGAGTCTTGTCCCGATGACGGGCTTCCGCATCAGCCCTAATCCCACATTGGCAGTTGAAGGCCCCGAAGTGTATATGAATATGGGGCTGACGGCTGAACAGGTGTCGGTGGAATTTGGGGTCTCGCGTGAAGATCAAGACGCCTTTGCGCTCCGCAGTCACCAACGGGCCGCCGCCGCGATTGATGCCGGGAAATTCAAATCGCAGATTGTGCCGTTGGAAATTATTGAGACCGAGTATATCAAAGGCGAACGAGTGGAGCGGGCCATCCAATTTGACACCGATGAACACCTGCGCCGCGATACCACACTTGAAGGACTGGCAAAATTGAAGCCCGTTTTCAAAGATGGGGGTACGGTCACGGCGGGTAATTCATCTCCCCTCAGCGATGGGGCGGCGGGTGTAATCATCATGGAAGCCAGCACTGCCGCTAAATTAGGCCTTAAACCATTGGCTCGCTTTGTGGGATTCAATGTGGCGGGGGTGCGCCCTGAAATTATGGGCGTCGGGCCGATTCGCGCCATTCCACGTTTACTAGAACGCACTGGATTGCAACTGGCCGATATTGATGTGATTGAACTCAATGAGGCGTTCGCGGCGCAGGCATTGGCGGTCATCCGTGAAGTCGAACTCGACCCGGAGCGGGTCAATGTCAACGGCGGGGCCATTGCGTTGGGGCATCCATTGGGTTGCACAGGCGCGAAATTGACCGTGCAGTTGATTCACGAAATGAAACATCGCAACAGCAAATATGGCATGGTGACCATGTGCATCGGCGGTGGTCAAGGCGCGGCAGGGATTTTCGAGAATTTGAATTAGCGAATAAATTGTTGAGGGTCGGTCAAGACCCTCTTTTTTAATCATTCTGGTGTTACAATCGCCTCTCCAGCGTAAACGGCATCCAACAATTCTTTAACCGCATTACATAATCGCCTGAAAGATCGGATATTCTGCTTGACAAGGTGGATATTTAAATCGGTGGTCATCTTCACTTGGTCGAGGGTTTCTTTATAGATTCGACCTTCAGACATGTGCGCGGTAAGCCATTCTTTAGCGTTACATTTTTGTTCTGGGTCGCCGTCAAACTTGGCCCCAGTTTTTAACCTATGATGAATCGCTTCGATGTTTGCCAAAAACCACGACTCATATTCACATACAGCACAGACCACAACCACTGGAAAGGGCAACTTTAGTTCTTTAGCTCGTGTAGCAAGCAATCTGGCTAGTTCAACAGGGCAAATCTCAACCGTTTCTACATCAAATAAAACTAACACCCCACAACAGTTAGATATACGACGGGTGAGTTCCAAAAAACGTTCTAGGTCGCTCTTGATATTAGAATTACCCTTGGCATTAATGGCTTTGATTTCAAATTGGTACTCTTGATGCTCTTCATATAATAACCGTCGGATAAGGGCGGGGGCAGCTGTTTCTTCGCCATCGCCTTCTACAATGAGATAGATGGTATCAGTCACCCGATAGCCCCCCAATGCGTAACAGGTCGCCTGCCCCAAACAACTCATCATTAATAATTTGACGCTCGTCGTCGCCCACATTGGCTATTTCGGTGACGCCCTTCTCGCGCTTCACCAAACGTAACGAATCGGCCTGAAAACGGTTAATCAAATCGGGGCTGTGTGTCGTGAGGATAATTTGGGTGCGATAGGAAGCCTCTTTAATAATGTCGCTTAAAATTCCCATTGCACGCGGATGAATCATCAATTCGGGTTCTTCGATCCCAATGAGTGGTAAAGCGGGGGACTGATAAATGGCGGTCAAGATACCAAGAATGCGTAATGTCCCATCCGACTCCACTGCAAGATCGAAAATGCCGCCATCATTCTCGTGTTTTATTTTGACCACCAAATAACTCCCCACTTGATTCACTGTAATTGGATTGTGTGGAGTGACACTCGGCACTACTTGAGCGAGGGCCTCATATAAATCGTTTTGCCAATTGTTTTCCTTATTTTTGATAATTTCGCGGAGGGCCGTCGCCAAATTTGTGCCATGTTCATCAAGCGGATAAGGATTGCCCGGTTTTTGCGGCGGACGTAAATCATTAGGGAAAATCGAATAGAAACTCATGTTGGTCAAAAAGTTATAAAGCGGCTCAAATTCTCTTAGGTTGCCTAACAATGGCAATGTTAAATTTTTCTCTTGAATAGCAATGCCCTTGGCAGCGCCGGGAAGGACATAGTTTATAAGTGAGCCATCACGAATTTCATAGCCATATTTAGATTCCCCGATCACACAACTCTCATTTTTTACAACATATTCGTTGCGTTTCTGGCTACCTAATGTAAACCCGTAAGACATTGGGACGTTGTTTAGTGTCAACTCGATGTGAATAGAGACATCATATGGGCGGCCTTTTGAAGAATATCGCCTAACTGCCCCTATTCCACCCCTGTCGTGGTCAATTAATGCCGCATCTACACCACGTCGTAAGGCATCACCTATAAAGCGCAGGACATCTAAAAGATTGCTTTTGCCACTGCCATTTTTGCCGACCAAAACAGTTAAATCTTCTAGGGTAATATCTACATCGCCTAAGCTACGGTAATTACGCACTGCTAGCCGGTTTATTCGATTTTTTAGCACAAACGACTCTCCCACTAGGTTTTTCAGGAGTGGATAGGGTTATGATAACATAAGCAATGTGAAATGGAGTATCAAAACTCAATCTCAGCGGAGGTCGGTGGCGGTGCAGGGGTGGTCGGGGACGGCGTAAAGGTTTCCGTATTGGCAGGCGAGGCAATTGGCGTTTGGGTGTAATGCGGCGTCGGAGTCAAGGTGATGGTCGGCAAGGGGGTAAAAGTTCGCGTGGGGCGGGCCGTTGGGTAACGCGCTTCGAGTACCGATTCGTGCATGTAGCCATAGTCGGGGAAGGTGTCGTTGGGGGTCAAGTTCACTACAAACCATTCATCCGGCGCGTCGGCGTTCGGGAATTCTGCTGGATTGGCCCGTCCATAGACGCAAACCTCACCCTCGAAACGCACGATGGTCTTACCTCGGCAACTAAATTCGGGACACTCGCGCACGTTGGCCGATGTGACATTCACAAAAAATATTTGGCACGGGGGTAAAGGTGTATAGCTGGGGAAGATAATCAAGGTGGGCCGATTTTCGGCGGTGCTGGTGGCGTGTGCTTGCTCCGTCGCTTCGGCAATCGTTTTGCGCCCGCCCTCTTCCAAAAAATTCACCAAGCCCGTCCACAGCATGTAACCACCGAACACAAGGATAGCGGCAATCAGCATTACGGTAATGGGGGCGGGGCCTCGGTTGCGGCCATAGGAATACTTGCTCATATTCCTTATTTTAACCGCCGACTTGCCAAATTGCTTGATATATTCCTGACAATTCCCTGACAATCCAGCGAATTATTTCAATCTTAACAAACGATAGGCATGGACAGGTTCGCTTTTTCCGGCAAGGTGCAGAGAGCTTAATGCCTGCACCTCGACAAAATCCTTTACCTGCTGATAGGTGCTTTCTGTGATGACGATATGTCCGCTCTGTGCCTGCTGCTGCAATCGGCTGGCGGTGTTGACCGTATCGCCGATGACGGTGTAGCTCATCAAGCGCTGTGAGCCAACGTTGCCTACTGCCGCTTCACCCGTATGGATGCCAATGCCGAGGCCAAGATTTTTGATGCTGGGAGCGTTCAGGCTTCGCTGCAACTCGGCAAAGACCTGCTGCATTTCGACGGCCATCCGTACAGCGTTAATGGCATCATATTCACTGGCAACGGGCGCACCAAAAAAGCCCATGATTTCGTCGCCCACATATTTATCGAGTGTGCCCCGATATTTAAAGACGATGGGGGTTAGTTCCGAAAAAATACGATTTAAAACGGACACGACTTGTTTGGCGGGTTGTGCCTCCGCAAAAGATGTGAAACCACGAATATCGGCAAAAAACACCGTAATCATACGGGACTCACCACCGAGTTGCAGATGGCGGTCAGGATCGGACAAGATGACCTCGGTGATGTCTTCATTTACATAGCGATTAAGCACTTTACGCAGTAGGGCATTACGGCTTTCAACTTCGTCGTGTAGTCGTCGTATGCGCAAAAGCGACTTGACCTGCGTCATCATAATGAGTGAATTAAAGGGCTTGGTCAAAAAAGCATCCGCCCCGGCCTCAATTGCTTTGAGTTTGTCGGGGTCGGCTTCGAGCGCGGTCACAACCATGACAGGGGTGAGGCGGGTTAAGGGGTCACTTTTGAGACGGGAGCACAATTCATAGCCATTCATCCCCGGCATATTGACATCCAAAATGACCAGTGAAGGGACTTCTTGCGCGGCAATTTCGAGCGCCTTAACTCCGCTGTTGGCCGTTAATACCCTATACCCAGCAGTTTGCAGATAGGCTTCAATGACTTCGCGGTTCATCCAATCGTCATCTACCACCAAAATATACTCATCACGGAAGGCGGGGACTTCAGTAGTTGAATACTTTATTTCCGAGGAATGGGGTGTAGATGCCAGATTCATGAACACTACCCTGATAAAATTTCTATAATTATCGGTCATGTATCATTGTAAATAAAAACGACCTAGCAGCGCGAATCTTGCACTGGGTAGGTCGTCTATTGTTAGAACCTCTTCGGATTTAGCCTAGCGACCATTCCGCTGAATGGCTAATTTCACTTCCCCAATAGCGCGGGTGACTTCGATTTCACGCGGGCAGGCCGGGGTACAGTTAAAGATGGTACGGCAGCGCCACACACCCGATTCCTCGGACAAGATATTGAGGCGTTCTTGGGTTGCCCCGTCGCGGCTGTCGAAGATAAACCGATGCGCGTTGACAATCGCAGCAGGGCCAACATATTCACCACTGGCCCAAAAACTGGGGCAACTTGTTGTACAGCAAGCGCACAAAATACACTTGGTTGTGTCATCAAAGCGGGCGCGATCTTCCGGGCTTTGACGGCGCTCACGACCATCACCGGGACGCGGCGTGGCGGGCATAAAATAGGGCATAACGGCACGATAGTGATCGAAGAAGGGTTCAAAATCCACGACCAAATCTTTGACCACTGGCAAGCCCAAAATCGGCTCGACCTGAACCTGTCCACCATCTTTCAAGTCTAGGGTCTTGACTAGCACCTTACAAGCCAGTTTGTTAACCCCATTGATCCGCACGGCGTCCGAACCGCAGACCCCGTGCGCACATGAGCGACGCAGGGTCAGTGTACCATCCTGCTCCCATTTGACCCGGTGCAGCAATTCCAAAATGCGGTCAGTGGGTTCAACGTTATCGAGGGTATATTCGCCCCAATAGGGTTTTTTGTCTACTTCCGGGTTAAACCGCCGGATACGGAATTTGACTTTCATGAACGGTTCTGCTCCTAGATTCCCTATACTTAGTAGACGCGCTCGGCAGGTTGATAACCCAATGAAAGGTCAACCGCACGGTCATGAGCAATACGAATGCCGCCTTTTTCGGGATAGGCCATCGTGTGTACCAAGAAATTCACATCATCACGTTTGGGATAGTCTTCGCGGCTGTGACCCCCACGACTTTCCTTACGTTCCATTGCGCTAAGGGTGGTGATTTCGGCTAAATCCAACATGCAGCCGAGTTCCCATGCTTCCAACAGGTCAGTATTGAAGCGCATCCCTCGATCATCAACCGCCAAATCATCCTGATAGCGGGATTTCAACTCGCGGACGGTATCCAATGCTTTTTGGAGACCGGGAGCTTCGCGGAACACGCTGACGTGATCCATCATCACCTTTTGCATTTCTTGGCGGATCATGTACGGTTTGGTTTTGCCAGAACTCTTACGAATCCGTTCAATTTCGGCAACGATCTTGCCAGCTGGGTTGGCTGGCAGCGGCACAAAATCGGCCTGACGTGCATAGTCGGCCATTGCCTTACCCGCCTTACGACCAAACACAATCAGGTCGGTTAGGCTGTTGGTACCCAAACGGTTTGCCCCATGTACGCTGACACAAGCGACTTCGCCCGCTGCATAGAGGCCGGGAACAACTGTGCCCGCACCCGTACTGATAACTTCAGCGTCCAAATTGGTTGGGATACCTCCCATGCCATAGTGGGCCGTCGGTTGAATCGGAATGGGTGACTTCGTGGGGTCAATGCCGAGATACGTATGGCAGAAATCGGTGATGTCGGGCAGTTTCGACAGAATATAGGCCGCGTCTACCCGACGATCTTCGCCAGCTTCGGCTAAGTAGCGGTTGACGGTTTCGGGGCGTACATCCAAATGGACATAACGCTTGCCGCCGATGCCCCGTCCAGCTTGCACTTCCAAGTAAATCGAACGGGCCACCACGTCACGGCTGGCGAGGTCTTTGATGGTCGGAGCGTAGCGTTCCATAAAACGTTCGCCCTTGTCATTAATCAAAACGCCGCCTTCGCCACGCACAGCCTCGGTAATCAGCAAACCAACCGGATAGAGGCCAGTGGGGTGGAATTGGAAAAATTCCATGTCTTGCAGGGGCAATCCCGCCCGCCAAACCAATGCTGGGCCATCACCTGTGAGACTGTGGGCATTGCTGGTCGTTTCCCACAGGCGACCCCAACCCCCCGTAGCAAAACAGATGGCCTTCGCATGGAAGACATGAATTTCGCCATCATCAATACAGACCGCCGCTACCCCACAGACCTTGCCATCGTTGGTAATGAGGTCAATGGCCTGATATTCA
This sequence comes from Anaerolineae bacterium, assembly GCA_021463865.1. GTDB lineage: Bacteria > Chloroflexota > Anaerolineae > Aggregatilineales > J027 > CFX10. The sequence continues at coordinate 11,007 of JAJTXY010000008.1, read as the reverse complement.
TCAAAAAACGTGACTTTTTCTTTGATGCAGTTTTGATAGAGGGTCTGCAAAATCATATGTCCGGTGCGGTCAGCGGCGTGGCAAGCACGGCGGACAGGTTTTTTCGTTTGATTGTTGGTGTGCCCACCAAAACGACGTTGGGAGATTGTGCCATCGGGGTTGCGGTCAAAAGGCAGCCCCATCAGTTCCAGTTCGATAACGGCATCAATCGCTTCACGGGCCAATGTTTCGGCGGCATTTTGATCGGTGAGATAGTCGCCACCCTTGACGGTATCAAAGGCGTGCCATTCCCAATGGTCTTCATCGAGATTCGCCAGTGCCGCGCCGATACCTCCCTGCGCTGTTCCGGTATGGCTGCGGGTGGGATAGAGTTTACTGATCACGGCGGTTTTGGCCCCACGACTGGCATAGAGGGCTGCCATCATGCCTGCGCCGCCTGCACCAATGACGACCACATCAAATTGATGGGTTTTGACATCCATAACCTTCTATAACTCCTTTAGGTATGCTCTACCGTTAAACCCAATTCAGCCCCCAAATGGGGTTGTGGGTCGCTGGCTAAATGTTTCGAGGCTGTCCTTCGCAATGCTATAGGCGGTTTCATCTACACCAGCTAATAGTGCGGCAAAGCCGAGAATAATGAGTGCGGCGGCCCCAAATGCAATCGCCCAGTTGAGTGCTCGTTTAATCACGCGGTCATGGGCGTAATCGTTCACCACATAACGCAGGCCGTTGAAACCGTGTATGACGACCAATGCCAAGAGTGCTCCGTCGTAAATACGCCAAATCGCAATTCCGGCCACCAAATAATCCCAGCGGCGGCCTACAAATTCAACCGCGCGGCCACTGTCATTTACCAAATCGGTTCCGACGACAGTATGCCCCACCGTCGTAATATCAAATACGCCTTGAATAAGGTGAATCATCAACAGGTGTCCAAAGACCAATGGGACAATCAGTACACCAGAGAGGCGCATAAAACGCCACATCCACGCATCAAATTGACTGGGGCGGCGGTTAGGTTTGGCAGGATTGCGGGTCTCCCCCGTAACAAGCGCATAGACCAATGATAGCAACAGCGCTGCCGCCAAAATCACGACGAAGCCGAGCAAGAATTGCGCTTGGGTTTTAATGATTTCGCTAATCGTTACAAAATCAGGATTGGTGTCGTAATAATCCAATACGTGCCCGAACATCAGGCCAAAGATGGGTATCAGCAGCACAATGGTTGATGCCAAGACAATCATGGCGGCTTTTTGCTGGAGATGCCACCATTCTGGTCTAAAATCGAAAATGACGATGCGGAGACCATTGAGGGCGTGATAAACAACAGCAGCCGTGAGCGCGAATTCACCTAGCGTGAAAATGGGGCTTTGATATTCGGCAATGGCTTTCGCATAGAGGCTTGGGTAGAACGCAGCCCACGAGGTGTCAATAACGTGGAGAACCAAAAACAACAGAACTCCTAACCCTGAGACGCGGTGCAAAACCCAGCTCCACTGACCGAGTTTGCCTTTGTAGCGGAGGGTTTCTGTAATAGTTGTAACCAGAGTTGCCATGCGGCAAATTCCTCGCTGTTGTAAGCGTTAGAATTAAAGATTAGTTTGAAAGTAGAAAGATGCTAACTCAGTATAGCGCCCCAAGAACGGCTTTGCAAAATATACCGATGATTGAAAATAAGCAAGTTGGCGGTAAAATAAGAAAAAGTGTTCGGATCATCCGAAACGGTTCAGGAGCAGTTGCTGATGACGGGTGTTCATTCTAATCACAATGCAGCATATGATTTATTGGCACAGGGATTCATTACGGCTATTGAAAGTTATGAGCGGGGCGAAATCAACAGTCGCGGGTTGGTACAGTTGGCCCAGCAAATTTCGACTCCCGAAGAAGTAGACCAGATGGGTGATGAACTCCTAAGTCATACATTTTGGGCCATGCGTCATCTGGTTCAACGTCCGGCGTGTTGGGCACCGACCCCCACTGAATTGCGCTATCTACTACGCTGTCTGCGTGGGGAGGAAGTCTTTAGCCTCGAAATTGCCGAAAGTTTCCGTCAATAGGCGTATCGCATGTCGTCCAAAAAACTGAATTCCATGCGTTTCCTCGAACAGCAAAAAATCCCCTATGAGGTGTTCGAGTATGATGATAGCCGTCACAGTGCCAGCGAAGTGGCCGATCTCATTGGCGCTTCCGCCGCTGAGGTCTATAAAACATTGGTCGTCATACCGGAAGACGCGGGTAGCAAAAAGCCTCTATTGGTGCTATTAAGCGCTCCCCAATCCCTCGATCTGAAAAAATTGGCACGGGCGACGGGCTATAAAAAAGTACGGATGGCGGCGCATGATGAAGCCGAAAAATTGACCGGATTAAAAGTTGGTGGCATTTCGTCGTTAGCCTTGACCCACAAAAATTGGCCCGTCTACATTGACCAACGCGCCACCCAACTGACTCATATTTATATGAGTGCTGGACAGCGGGGCATGAATTTGCGTGTCCCGGTAGCGGATTTTATGAAGGTACTCAAAGTGACGGCGGTAGATTGTGCGGAGGAATCCGACAATTAGGAATATTTTACCAACCCAATTCCCGCTGCAACTGCTCGATGGTATGGTAAATAATCGGGCATAACCCCACCCCACCCAAAACCTCCTCCAGCGTCCAGCGAAAATCTGGTGTAAAAACAGGATACATACGGCAGCTTTCGGGCCGATGCTCATAGACACTGCATAAAGTCCCGTTTAAAAATTGACAGGGTTTATGCCGAAAAACGCCCCATTCCTCGTTTGCGGCGGCGCGGTCACGGTCAATCGTATCATTTAACAACTGCTCAATCGGGATAAATGAACCAGCAGCAAGGCGCTCGGCATCAGCTTCAGTTAAATAGACATCTAGCGAACGGCAGCAGTTGGCGCACTGCTTACAATCAATCGCGGCGATGATAGGGGCGGCGATTTTTTCGACAAGGGTATCCAATTCGGCGTCGGTGCGCTCATCCAATTCGACAAAGTAGCGGAAGGCGTCGTAATCGTCAGCGCGATTGAGGGCTTCGGCGGCAATGAATTCGAGGTCAATTTGCAGATTCATCGGTCCTAAGTTGCTATCGAAAAGAAGATGATAATTAAAATACCCATAAGCATAAGTCCAATCCCCGCAAGAGTAGTAGATTTTTCCCATTGGGGTGTGCGTTCAACAGAGGTAACGCCTTGACTTCTCATTCACCAAGAATCCCATTTCCAAGAGATGTTTCGTACATCTTTACTAAACAACAGGAGTAACCCTAGCCCACCAAAAACTACTCCAACACATATAGCCCCCATAATGGATTTTCTCCCTAATTCTGTTCTGTAGGGGTAATTCTTTCAAAAATAGCCGCCAAGTCATCTTCGTGAACCGGTCGCCACTCATCTGGTTTTTCCCGCAATAGGGTAGCAAGGGCGCTGGTTTTATCCACCACCACCAACCGAATATCATATTTGTCCAGCGGTTTGCGCCATTCTTTGGTGCCGAGCGTGGCGCGGAAATAATCCTTGAGGAATGTGTCGTCATATAAATCGGTGCGACCATCCACAAAAACGGGGATGTCTGGCACGGCAAAAATAAAATAGCCACCCCAGTTATATTCGTTAAACATCGGCCCCGTCGGATTATTTTCACGCAGATATTCAGCGGCCTCGACGGGCAAGAATTCTTCCTGATTTTCTTTGACCTGTTCCGTCGTCAGCGTCGAGCCGATTTTGGCAAGCGCCGCGAACAGTACCACAATCAGCAAAATCCAATTGAGGCGCACTTGACTGGCAGTGGGTTGGCGAGACGGTGTTAATTGCCAATTGCGCTCGGTCAACCACGCATCCACTTGGCGCGACAGAGCAGGTGTGGCGACTACCGCAAAAACAGCAATGTTGCGCGAGGCCCATAATGCCAATAATGCCGTACCAGCGGTCAGGGCGAGGTCACTCCATGCCAAGCGGTGACGGGTGCGATTGCCAAAAACAATCACTGCCGCCAGCAAAATCAAGAAGGGCCATGTTTGCACCATTTTGAAATCGGGCGAACGCCATTCTTGAATGAATAGATTCAAAGTCTGGATGCCAGCGGTACGGAAAGGATACCAAATCATCTGTGGCCCATAGGGATTAAGGCTGAGGGCGAAAATGCTCACTAGCGTGACTAGCCCCACTTTTTGCAGGCGTTTCCAGTTGACGGCCTGTTCATCTTTTTTGTCTAGCAGGTTGCCAACCGCCTCGCCCCCCAAAAAGCCAAATAAATAAATGAAGCCGATGGCAAAACCCGCATGTAAATTGGCCCACAAAATCATCATGACTGGGATAAGCCACAGGCGATCTATCTGCTTGTATTTATAGAGATAGAGCAAATAGAGGACGATGGTACTCAGCAAAAAGGAGAACATCTGGGGGCGGGGTGTCCAGAAAATCGCGGCGGTGGCAGCCCCGATTACCAAAATAAACATCTTGCTATACACATTGCCCGCACACATACGATAAATCAGCGCCATGCCTGCTGTCGCCAAAATCGCGGTGAACAGGGCCAAGCCAATCGTGCCACTATCCGCCGGGTTGCCATCACCCCCGGTCAGCTTATACGAACCATAGAGGGCAATTTGGGCCAGCCAACTCTGATCAATCCAATCCTCGCCGCGCAGGGTATGGGAAAACTCGTCGCGGGTCGGGATTTTGCCCTCGTCCAAAATCGCCTTGCCACTGCGGAGATGCCACCACGTATCGGTATCAAGCGGGACACGCACCGCCATTGCAAACAGGAGAATGAACAAAATCCACACGGCAAGTCGTTCGATGGTCAGGGGACGAAATGGCACAGGCAGACACTCCTTTGGTCTAAAAACTCTTTCCTATGCTACTCGAATTAACCGGAAAAGGCCATTTACGAAGCATTGCCGAGAATGATATGATTGCGGGTCACTGCTCCCCAAGATTAAGAATTGGAGATTTAAACAATGACTGAAACTTCCACTCGCTGGCGTGAGGCGCTGGCGGATAATAACCACCCGCTTTATAAGGCGGCATGGCTTGTTTTTACGGATCGTATTTCGACGGAGATCGCCTTTGAACATCTGAAGGATGCCCAAGAGACCGTTGTGCCGTTTTTGAATGAACTTTTGGCGGACGACAGCTTATTTGATAATGATTCTCCCGGCAAAGGGATTGCCCCTGCTAATGCTGTCCGATTGTTGGGGGAATATCAGGCCCGCGAAACCTTCCCCAAGATTTTAGAACTGTACGCAGACTCAACTAGCCCTGCCATGCGAAGCGCCTGTACTTATGCTGTCGGAAAATTTGGCCCAGAAGTGTTGGATCAGATTATCGAATGGGCAGGCGAAGATGGGACACGACGACCCAAAGCCGCTGCATTAATCGTTGAAATTGGGGCGGGCAATGACAAAGCCTTTGAAACCCTGCTGGGCTGGATTGACCCCGAAGTCAGCGGCCTAGAATATTATGCCCGTTATCTGACCAAGATTAATCCTGAAGCTGCTATTACTGCCCTAGAGAAGCTATCGAAGGATACGCGGTTTCATGGTGATGTACGGCGTCGTTTCAAAGACCGCATCAAAGAAGCGCAGCAGGCACTTAAGGCTGCACAACCGACCAGCTAGGTACGAAAGGGCGGGCGATCACTCACCTGCCCTTTTTATTTATGGGTTCAGTCTGTCACGAGCCGCTTGGATATAAGGGTCTTGTTCCAAGATGGCTTCATATACATCATTTGGATCGGTATCGGGGTCATCGTCGGCGGCATAACGCTCGGCTAACAAGAACCACCCCGCGTAATAATCCGTATTGCGACCAATCACGGGTAGTTGGGGCAAATAATCAAATGCGCCGGGACGCAAAAACGTCACTTGGGCAAAATATTCGACCTGCCCTCGGACTTGCACGCTGTCAGCCAACTGCTGATTAAATAGCTCATCATCGGGGGGTACATCCTCCCGGTCAAGTTTTATCAATGCCAAGATATAATGGGCATGGGCGGCATCGGCGGGTGAAACAAACAAGGCTTTTTGGGCATCCGCTTCGGCTTCATCCACATTACCTAAGCGATAATTCGCCTCGGCCCGACCCACATAAGCTCTGGCGAGTATGCTATCGAATTCAATCGCTCGGCTAAACCACTCAATGGCTTCTTCATACGCTTGCTGGCTCAGAGCATATTCCCCTATCGCATTGAGTTCTTTGGGATCAGTCGAGTTTTCAGCTTGGCTGACTGTCATAGAGGGTCGCTGGAAGCCTCGATTGGCCGCCATCAAAAATTGATTGGTGGTAGTCGTCTGACGGTAAAACACACTTAGAGCTGAACTGCGGGCCGTATATTGTTGACCCTGCTCCCAAAAGGCGGATTGGGTGATCTGGGTATCCAACCGCAGAGCTTCCCGATACGAAGTCGCCGCGGTGGTATCAAGTGGGTTTTGTCCTGCGGCAAGGGCACGTTCTTCAATAACCTGCCCCAACAGCAGGTGATATTCGGTTTTGTAGGAATTATTGTCTATGGCGAGTTGGAGATGGTCAGCGGCTTTTGGTAAATTACCCTTTTGCCAGTACAGTGCGGCGAGATTGGCTTGAGCAATATCAAAGGTCGGGTAATCGGCGAGGGCCTCTTCATAGGCTAGAATGGCCTCATCCAGATACTGCTCCGGTTGATCTTCCGCCAGCAGACCCAACACATAGGCCACTTGGAAATCATAGAGACCCAATGCCCGATCGAGGTCACGGGCGTTCTCGGCACGTTCGAGGGCAACCTCCAAATCATCTTTTTGAATGGCAATGTTGCTGCGAAAGAATTCGGCGTTTGCCATATTAATCGGCACAAACCATATGGCATATAAAATCACGCCGCCTAACGCAACAGGCCGCAAATAACGGGTCGTCGAAGTGGGTGCCTGAATGGGAGCGGGGTTGTCGGGGGTGTATTTTCCGGCAAAGGTATAGGCCGCCAGAATCAAGATGGGCAGGACGGAGGTGGTTAATATAAACGCATCCACCATGTTGTTGACCGCCATGCCAATCATCGCGGCGAGAATCCCCTCAAGCCGGATGCGACGAGCTGGGTCAGCCGACTGCCATTCTTTACGCCATGCTTGCAGATAGGCCGCTGTGAGCCACAGCAAAATCAACAGACCGGGGATGCCTGTTTCTGAACTGACATTTAGCAATATGTTGTGGGCCGTTGCCAGTTGGTTGTCATCAATCGAAGGATCGCGGTATTCTCGTGAGACGGCCCCAAATTCCCGCACTCCAAAACCTGTCAGCGGGCGATCAACCGTCATCTCAATGGCGCTGTTCCACATGTCCAAGCGACCTTTGTCTTGGTCAATGACATTTGTGCCGCGCACCACACTGGCAGCTACCAGTAGCAAAATCAGGCCCACCAAAAAGCCGACAATCGCCACTGGCATCACTAACTTGGGTGGGTATTTGGCTGAACGGGCAGACCAGCGATAGAGCCAGAAAGTTGCTAGTGTGCCGCCGACTGCCAATGTCGCCAACCAACCGCCGCGTGATAGGGCCAAAATCTCAACACCGAGCAAACCCGCTGAGAGTGCCATTAGGCCGATGCGATTGTCCCGTTGGGCAGCGGTGAGTCCCCAGCAAAAGGTTATGGGTAAAACGAGCGCGACCCAATTACCCAGAACGGTACTGTTATTGAGCGCCAGTGTCAGCCGATGGATATATGGGGGAACGAGGCCTGCGCCATCAATCGTAATCCACCCCTGTGTAAATCCGCCGAAGCCAAGCCCGATATACCATGAAATCATTTCAAGGGCGCTGACCAGCACAATCACCCCGCCTGTCAGGGCCAATGCCTCCATCACCCAGCGTTGGCGTCCATGTCGCATGAGGTCAACCAACGCATAAAAGGTCATGAAATGCACCAAAAAGCGCCACAGCCCCTCCATGCTGACCCGTATATCCCGTGACAGCAGCGATGTAACAATCAGCCACCCCGCCCCAACCGCAACCGGCATATCAAGTGGTGTGTTGGGCCAAAGGCGACCCTTCCGAAGCGATGAAATCAACCACCCTGCCAGTACACCTGTCACCACAATTTCGAAGATGATGTTTAGGAAAAAATAGAAATCCGAATAATACGTGCCCCCTATGAGGCTGACATATAAAACGAGGATAATAACACCGAGACGTTGAAATCGTTCGGAACGACTGGGGGTGGGCATCGTGTTATGTCCCTGCAAATGAAAGCATTTTGCCAATAGTACGAATCATGATTTGTAAATCGAGCGCCAACGATTGATGGCGAATGTAATAAAGATCGTATTGCAGCTTAATTAGGGCATCTTCCACACTGCTCCCATATGGATAACGCACCTGTGCCCAGCCCGTCGCGCCGGGTCGTACCAGATGGCGGGTGCGATAGAATGGGATTTCCTCCGATAGCTGTTCCACAAAAAAAGGCCGTTCGGGTCGCGGGCCGACCAGACTCATATCTCCTTTGAGGATATTGATAAACTGGGGCAGTTCATCTATGCGTGTTTTACGCATCATTTTGCCCATACGGGTGACACGGGCATCATTTTTATCGGCCCACTGCGGGCCGGCTTGTTCGGCGTCGGAGCGCATGGAACGCAGTTTGATGATTTTGAATAGTTTGCCCCCCTTGCCCACCCGTTCTTGGGTATAAAAAATGCCGCCGGGGGATTCGAGCCGTATGGCAAGGGCGATGAAGGGCAGCATCAGCCCAAAACCCAGAAGGCCCACTAGCGAAAGGCCGATGTCCAGCAACCGCTTAATCGGGATAAAGGGGTTAAAGATAGATTCGGGTTCCAGTGGTAGCACCACCACCCAATCATCCATGCCGACATGCTCAATCGGCACTCGTCCGGTAATTTGTTCATACAGCAGGGCCATCGGGACAATCGCTACACCCTGCTCATAACAATCCAGCACCCCCTGAAAGATCATACCGGGGAGTTGGCTGCCATAGGCCAACACAATTTCGGAGACCCCCAACCGCTGGACGATGTTGGGCATGGGTTCGCCATCCACACCGTAGATTGGAAAACTCTCGCTTAGGGTATCGTCGGGATCGAAAGCTGCGACCAAGCCGACCACCTCGTATTCATCGGTAGCTTCTTCACGCAAGACTTTGATGATGGTGCGGGCAGCCCACCCTGCTCCGACAATGAGGGCACGTCGCTGTAGGCCAAACCGCCGTGCAAAAAATGACCACCAGATGGCCCGCCATAGTAAGATAAGGGCAAATGAGAGGACACTGTAATAGAGAATGAACAAACGCGGCAGGGTATCACGCGGCGAAAAGAAGAAAATAACCAGATAGACCATCAGCAATTGCAGTTCGATCAGTAGCAATCGCCGAAAGCCATTCCAGAAGTTCGCTGAAATCCGCAGGTTATAAAAATCGCTGGCGCTGGCAAGGGTTTGGTAGAGCACCCATAGCACTGGAAACCACCAACTGTTGTTCAGCAAAAAATCAGCATTAAACTCAAGACGGGTCTGATCAACTTCTGACCAAATCGCCAATGCCCCGACCACCGACAGCAAAATGGCTATGGCATCACCGATTTTGAGTAGAGTACGGCGCTCTGAAATTTTGAGTTGCAGGGTGCTTGGACGAGTGGTACTTTCCATCAATCATCCCATTTTACTGAAGTGGATATTACCCATTATAGGTCATTCTCAAATTCGCACTTCCCACCCTCAATTTTCGCTGGGTGCTCGGAATAATCCGATGGCAATTAGTAGCAGACAAAGCAATACGGCGGCAAATGTCACCACAACGCCTAGCCCAAAGTGATTAGGCCGATAACGCAAGGTCACATCCGCGCCACCCGCTGGGATTTCGACGGCTTGGAAGGTCAGATTGGCTTGATAGAGGGTTGCTTCCTCGCCATCCACCTCGACTTCCCAACCGGGATACCATGTGCTGGCAAGTACCAGATAACCTGCTCCGTCACTGGTCACACGATAGCGGCGTTCGTTGGGTCGCTCTGACAATACTTCCACTTCGGCTTGGATGAAGGGAGACTCGGTGGTTGGTTCAAAATCGGTGGCTTCAATAATCACCATCTGTTCGGGTGACCAATCCGGATTCAACAGTTGCTGAACAGCCTCATCCTGATTGCTGGCGGCAGTAGCATTTGGTACCATCCATGCGGTACTGGGTTCGATGGGCGCGACAAATTCCGTACCTTCGCCCTGCCAACCTTCTGGCTGAATTTCGCCATAGGTTTGTCCGACCCCGGCGGCCCATAATAATTTGCCAGCGTAGGGGCCAGCATCTTCGATCAACTCGACATAACGCACATGGGCAGCAGGTTGGAGTGGATCGAAATTGTTGAATAGGGGAATGTTGTCCATCATATTGAGGTTGGGTAGTAGCGAGGTGCGGGCGGAGAGCCAGCGTCTTTTAGCCACGCGGTAGTCGTCGAGGTCGAAGTAATCATCAAATTTGACCTGCTCCTCGTAATCCTCAAACCAATACAATCGCCCAACGGGTTTGGAAACACTGAAATCACGCTGGTAAAAATCACGCGAGACAGCGGGATTGAGGCCAATGACCGACCAGATTAAATCGGCGGCGACAAAAATCAAAATAGTGATTTGCCAGCGGGCTAATGAACTACTGTTGATACCAGTGGGAGGTTGGGCCAGAGTTAAGATAGCGCTGCCGAAAATGGCAATGCCCAACATAATCATGGCACGGGACAGCACTTGCAAAGCATCACTGTCAGGCGCTTGCAAAAAGGCCAATGATAACAATGATACCACTACAATGCCAGCACCCGCAGCCGCCGAAAGCCGTGTCCAGAAAATGACTCGTGGACTGCGTCCCCACCCATGCACACCAATCCCCGCCAAAATCGAGAGGCCAAAAGCAGGCCAGATCAACCAGCGCACGGGTTCGCGGAAATTATCAAAGGTGGGCACGTTGTCATAGAGGAAACGATAAAATGGCCCAAAGCGTCCGGTTGCCAAGATGAAGCCTGCCAGACTCAGC
>JAJTXY010000007.1 GCA_021463865.1 Anaerolineae bacterium | reverse complement strand
CGTCGCTTGGCGGTAGCCCGCTTCTAATTCTTCTACACTCAGATGGGGTTCGATTTTTAGTCGTCTCATTCACCCATTATACACCCGAATTTGGTATCAATCCGATAGCCCGTTTCCTCCTCCGTTTCGCGCCGGATGGATTCTTCAGGGGATTCTTCATCCAGCAACCCCGCGCAGGCCTCAATCATCATGCCGTGATAGCCATTCACATACGTCGGATAGCGAAATTGGCGGGTGAGAATAACCGTCCCCTTTTCCCGATTGTAGAGCAGGATGGTCGCGCCGTTGCCCCGGTCATACGTCTCGCGGGAATGCCGCTGCCATGTACCATCCTTGCGCTGGTAATCATAGATAATCTTCTTCAGCACAAACCAATCATCGGAAAGTGTCTGCACATCCACAATCTGAATTACCGGGGTTCTAACGAACATGGGTGTCCTCCAAATAAGTTCTCTGCGGGGGTATGCAGCCGTCTTTAGGCGGCTTCCCAATTCACCTTAGCCAGATGGTTTGACCGTCTGGCGTAAGCGACGAATTTTATTGGGGCAGGGCAATCACGGGAAGCGCGTCTTGCCTAACACGATGTACAATCTGTTGAGCAAACCCGCCGCTGGATGTTCGGTTAAATGAACACATCGATCAGGAGCAAGGATGTCAAGAATTCGGGAGTTATTTGTTCAAGGGGATAGGCTGTTCGATCACGCCGATTTTGAAGGTGCAATCAAAATATTCGAGGAGGCACTATCACTTGACGAAAAATCTGAAGAGGATACCCATGCAAAAGAGGTCATACTGGACACGCTCAATCAAGCCAGACAGTATGCCCATCTTGTCATGCTTAGACAATTGCTGGCGAAATTCCCTGATTCAATCCCACTTCAAAAAGCTCTCATTAGGTGGTATTTAGACCAGTCTCAGTCGCAACAAGCCACCGAATTATGTGATAACCTATTTGCCCAACTTGACAAACAAGGTTCATCGCAGCAACCCTATTGGCTACGAGTGGATGTTGCCCTCAAAAATGCTGTGCCAACGCATTTGGCACATGATTTCTTGTTCCTATGGGAGCATGTGCGACATCCACGTGGCAAACAGCGATTCCTAGCGCGAATGTTGGCGACCACTGATGTACGCCTCCTCCCCGTCTTCATTGAATTCTCCCAGCACCACGATTTATCGCCCAATATCCAAACCCTATTTAAGCAAAAAGCCGAATCGCTCCAATTATTGCAGGAAATTTTCGATACCGAACTAGGGGATGAATAACCTATGCCCCTCGAAAAAAATCCCTTTGGAGATCACCTAGCGCAACTGCTCACCCAACACGGCATTAGCCAGAACCGCCTTGCCCAGCAGCTTGGCATCTCGCGCAGCACCGTCACAGGTTGGATCAAACACGGCACGCTTCCCGATGCTGGCCTGCTCAAAATGCTGTGTGAGGCGTTGGGCTGTTCCGCCGATTGGCTGATTGGAGTGGGGCAGCAGCGCGAAAAACAGGACGCCGCCGGGGTCATCCAATGGGCCGAAGAAATCCCGCCCTTTATCCCGGATGTACAGCGCGAACCGATTGAACATGGCCTGCGCCTTTTTCATTTGTTGGTCAACGAAAATCACACCGCGCCGGAAATTCGCAGCCGGTATCCGCCGCAATTCGTTCGAGCCGCGCTGCAAGCCGCCTTTCGCAGTGGGGCGATTCGCCTGACCACTGTCACCCGCGCCACCGATTTGGAATACCGCCTACGTGAAAATTACCCCTTTCTCAAAGAGGCCATTGTCGCTGAAATCCCCGGCCCGTGTGATGACACCCTCATCCGCACTGAACTGGTCACATTTTTGGCCGCCACCCAAGTTCTGACACGGGTCATTCGGGAGGGCGCCGTTGGTTTGGGGTCGGGTTATACCATGCTACGCTTTGTAGAACACAGCATCCCCAGTGCCGACCAATTTAGCGGGACGGTATGGGTTCCACTATTGGCTTTTGCCCCGCACAACATGAGCGATTACAGCGCCAATCTACTGGCCCGCCTCATGAGTATCCGTCACCCCGGTTCCCGTGCCCTTTACCTACCGCACCCCGCCGAATGTGCCACGCCTGAGATGCAGGCCGTCGCCGCCGAAACCCAACGCTATCAGCATAATCTCCAAACGATTTTCGCCTCGGTCAGCGGAGTAGATCGGCGGGACGGCACAGGTGAATCGCACCTATTGACCGAATTTCGCAGTGCCGATTATGCCGCTGAAGCGCCTTTTCTGCGCCATGCCTATGCCCAACTCCCCGATAAATCCCGTTTTGGTGGAGAGCTATTACGTTATTTATTGGATACCGAGGGCCAAATTTTGAGCCATGATGAGGCGGTGGGGTCGCAGGTCAATCTCGACATTTTGCGTTATAACAGTGATATGATTGGCCGGGTGTGCCTGATTGCGGCGCGGCGCTACAAGGCTCTGCCCATTTTGACCTGCCTCAAGCATCGCCTAGCCAATGCTGTCGTGATTGATCGTGAAATCGCTGAGACACTACTGGATGAATCAAGTATAGGAAATTCCACATGAGCATCTTCGCCAATTTGCAGAATCGCATAGACCTGACCCATATCCCGTATACTGACCGGGGATCCCGCCTCATGTTGTTTCGCCGTGACCATCAGTTTTATATCCGCATGTCGGAGCGATGGGTGAAATATGAAGCCGAGATGGGCCACTATCGCCAGCGCCCCCCCATGATAGACCAACTAATGATTTTGGACGAAAACCACTCCCCGGTGAATTTTACCGTCGAAAGCACCCCCTATCGCGTAGACTGCCACTCTCCCATTGGCGACTTTACATGGTGCATGATTGACCCCGAAACCTATCTCTTGGCCCTACCAGCGGGGCGCTTTGGTATGTCGTTTGAGGCGCAGGTGCTGTCGGGGGTGGCAGATCGGCGCGGGGGCACCATGCAGGGCAAAAGCCGCCGCAATATCGCCTATACGACCAATGCCCAGCTGCTGCGTAATGAAATTCATCCCGCCCCTAACGGCTACTTGCGAATTGACCTCGAAATTAAAGCCGAAAGTGGGCAGGCGATGCTGCTTAATGTTACCCCGCGACTCGGTTATAACCGTACCATCCCTGATCCGACGACGGCCATTGACCGCGTGCAAAATCGCTGGCGCAATTGGTTGAATGCTGTGCCGCCTGTGTTAGATGAATACCGCGCCCAATACGATTATGCGTGGTGGGTCATGGCAGCAGGGCTGATGAATACGCGCTTTTATTTCACCCGCGAGGCCATGAGTCCGTCCAAAATTCATTATGTTGGGGCATGGCATTGGGATCAGTTTTTCCATGCGCTGGCCTATCGCCATGTGGATGCCCAACTTGCCGAAGATCAACTCCGCATCTTTTTAGACCATCAACGCGCGGACGGCATGATTCCCGACGCAGTGCATGATGAGGGCGTAGTAGACAGCCTCACTTTTCCGATTGCCGCCGATGTCACCAAGCCGCCGTTGATCGCATGGACGGCCCTGAAGCTCTATGAACACTCCGGCCACCGCGATTTTATCGAGGAGGTCTATGAGCCAATTCAGCGCTGGCACAATTGGTGGGTCAACTATAACCGCGATAAATCGGGCCTGTATGAATATCGTCACCCGTTTTCATCCGGCTTGGATGACTGCCCGCTGTGGGACGAAGGTCTGCCCGTCATCGCGCCCGACCTCAATGCCTATTTGATTTTGCAGCAGGAGAGTTTGGGGCGTATGGCCGAGATTTTGGGGGATGCCTCAACTGCACAGCGCTATCGGCAGGGTGCGGAGAACTTGACCAAGCTGATGATGGAAATGTTGTGGGACGAAGAAAAGGGTTTCTTCCGTTCGCTGTATCAAAACAAGCCCGTCCCAGCCTTTACCCTGTTTAATCTGATGCCGCTGTTTACCGGACGCCTCCACGCATCGGTCAATCGGCGCTTGATTGCTCACCTCACCGACCCAGCCAAATTTTGGACACAATGGCCGTTAGCAACCGTTGCGATTGATGACCCCAGTTTCGACGCTATGCAGATGTGGCGTGGGCCAACGTGGGCCAACATCAATTACCTGTTTGTGGATGCCCTGCGTCGCGTGGGGCAGCCGCAGTTGGCCGATGCATTGGCGCACAAAACACTGATGATGATTATGCAGCACCCCGACATCTACGAATATTACAATCCGATCACCGGCGAGCGCCCACCCAAGTCCGCCCCGATTTTCGGCTGGACATCGGCGGTGTTTATTGACCTAGCGATTCAGATGACCCGGCTAAATGGGGAGTAGAGTAGAATAGGACATGATGTTTGGAGGAGGATACAATGGTCGAGATCATCAAATTAAGAGCCTATGATGAATTTGTGGAATTCATCACCTCGTCACCGACCCTTGAGGAAATTAGCGAGTTTCGTTTATCTGCCGAAACGGAGGCTCGTTTCAGTGAACTATTGGAGGCCAACCGTAACCGCCGTCTGACCGATTTAGAAGAAGTCGAATTGGATGAATTCATGCGCTTGGAGCATATCGTCAGGAAGGCCAAAATACGCGCTTTTGAAAAATTAGCGAAATAAAAATGGCCTATATCTCTGAAAATCTCTGACAAACCATCTATGAACGGGTACATGGACGCTGTGAATATTGTCTGTATCACGAGCAATTTGCTATGAAGCCTTATGAGATTGACCATATTTATGCCGAAAAGCATGGTGGCGAAACAGACGAGATCAATTTGTGTCTGAGTTGTGTGGATTGTAACCGCTACAAGGGCAGCAATCTCTGTTCGCTCGATATAATCACGGGTGAAATTGTGCCTCTTTTCCATCCTCGCACAATGAAATGGGATGAACATTTTCGCCTAACTAGGGGTTTCATCGAACCCATGACTCCACAAGGACGAGTCACTGTCCAAACTCTGCGATTAAATGATACGGAGCGGGTAGCGGAACGCCTGCGTCTATGGAAGTTAAAAAAATACCCGTAAGCCCCCATTTTCGGGTGGACATCGGCGCAGATGACCGGGCTGAATGGGGAGTAGGGGGAGGAGCGATTATTAACCTTTTGCCACTCCATTTGAAATAGGGCGTCGAGTGGTGGCAAATGGGGATAGGGTAAAATAGGGGAGATGTTGAAAGGAGCATAGTGCAAAGGATGTCGCAATGGTAGACCATGTACAAATCGCGCCCCGCACCCGCATGACCTCGGCGGAGTTTTTGGCCCTGCCCGAAAGCAATTTGCCGATGGAACTGCTGAATGGAGAGATAATGATGGTTCCTGCTCCGTCTATCAGCCACCAATTGGTCACAGGTAATGCGTTTTTGATTTTACATACACTTAAGCCCGATGGAGTGGTGATGTTTGCTCCAACAGATGTATATTTCGATGACGAAAATACTGTTCAGCCAGATGTGTTGTGGTGCAGTGCTCAAAATACGCACTGTATCCGCGTAGAAGATCACTATTGGCAAGGCGCACCGGATTTGATTGTGGAAGTGCTATCACCGGGCACGGGTCGCCAAGACAAAAACGCCAAATTCAATCTCTATCAAAAATACGGCGTGCGTGAGTATTGGATTGCCGACCCCGTACACAAGGTATTGGAAGTCTGGCAATTGCAGGATGGGCGCTATACGCGGCAAGGCGCCTATGGCCCGGAGGACACCTTTGAATCCCCCGTGTTAGGTAAAGTGGTGGATGTCAGCAAAATTTTTACGGTGTAGGTGCTTGGAGTTTGTGGTTCAAATCGCTGGCCCACGCCCGAATCGCCTCCCAATTGCGGTGATCGCCCTCCGCCCATACACCTGTCCACACACTGATACGGAACATAGATTGATGCCACACCGATGAGACCTTTTCTATATCCAGTGCCCCGGCAAAAAAGCCTTCACTCACGGGTGTGACCAGTCGGCGCACGGGTTCGAGCCATTCGACGGCCATCCGGTGATAGTTCTGATTTTTCATCGTTAGAGCCATACATACCATAAAGGCTGCAAATGGCTTTGCAGCTAGGGCCGCTTGATTCTCACGCACAAAATTGATGGCTTCGGGTAGCCACTTTTTATCCTGAATAGCACTTCCCAATACAATAGCATGGTATTTTTCCAGATCGGTGACATCTTGGACAGGTCGCACTTCAACCTGTGAGCCGTTTTCGGCGAGGGTTGGACTAATCGCCTCGGCAATTTCGGCAGTGGAACGGGTTCGTGTGGCATAGGCGACTAGAATGTTTTTGGACATGGTAGTGTTCTCCAATGTTGTTACCGTTAGTCCATTCTAGTCTTTGAGCGCTTCTTGCAACAGTGACGGACATCGTTTGTTTTGGGCCATGTGTCATGTGAAACAAAAAGCGGCAGACTCAAGCACTGAATCCACCGCCTTGCAAGCACGTAGAAAACTGTCGGGGGCTAATCCTTATACAACGTCACAATTCCGCCGGGGCTGGCAATCGAAAAGTCATTTTCCCGCGTCAGGTATTGATCCACAAAGGCATCCTGTTGGGCCGCCGTCGCCGGGTCTGTAAAGTTCACCCGTTGCAGCAGCAGGAAACTCATCACATCGAACATTTCGGATTTGGTGGCGGTGCGAATATCCGAGTGGAACGGGATATGCGTCGCCTTATAGCCCCATTTTTGCACCAGTGTATACAATTCATCGGCAAACGGGATTTGCTGATAGTATTCCGGTGTAAAGAAGGTCTGATAGAGCCGCGCAATTTCACTGCCCCGATCCGCCACTGTAACCAAGACCAACCGTCCGCCGGGTTTCAGCAAATCAAAGGCCCGCTTGACAAAATCAGGGCGTTCGTGGGCGTCAATGTAATACAACACGTGCGACATCACCGCAAAGTCAAATGTTCCCTCCACCTTGACATCCGGTGTCCATGCCGCGATTTGCCCGGACATGGAAACGCCATTGGTTTTGGCCCAATCGAGCAATTCGTTGAATAAAACCGCGTTGGGTTCAACGACGACGGTGTGTTTAAAATATTTGGAAAAATGGCGGGTCAGATTGCCATGTCCCGCCCCAATATCCAAATAGGCGTCGTGATGCGCCAGCGGCTTAATCACCTTCTCGATGATGGTCGGGATGGTAAACGCATACTCATCCGACCCAGTGGACAAAGGTTCGAATTCGTCCCGGAAGCGTTGATCTTCCGATTTTGGTTGCTGCGTCATCGTGTCTACTGTTCCAAAGGTTTGGTGAGGACAATAATGCCCCCGCTGCTCGAAATACTATAACCATCAGCCTTACGCAGTTTGCTCTTGAGATAGGCCTCGCGGATGCTGACATGATCGTCATTATCAAACTTGACTTTGCCCAGCGTTAGGAAATCAATCATCAGGCGCGTATCCGCTTCGGTTTTGGTGGCAATGGTGGAATGGAAGGGATGATACGTCACGCGGAAGTTCCAACGCAGCAAATTTTCGTACAATAGCTCCGCATAGGGGAGTTTGGCGAATTCTTCAGGCGAATAGAGTTGTTTGCACAGCTTCCAAATATCGCTTTGGGTGCCATTGAGAGCCAAAATCATGCAACCACCGGGGCGGAGGTGGCTATAGGCCTTGCGGACAAAGGCAAGGTGATTGTCGAGTGGAACGTAATAGAGGACGTGTGAGAGGATGACCAAATCCGCCATCACGTCAAGGTTGATATCTTCCCATGTTGTATTGTAACCGGTGACATTTGCGCCCGTCTGCCGGACCCAATCCATTAGCTCATCATAGAAGGCTTGGTTTGGCTCGACAATGGTGCTTTGTTTGAAATAGAACGAAAGTGGACGTGTGAGATTCCCGCGTCCGGCCCCAATGTCCAACAGATCGTTGTGATTGGGCAGGTGTGGAATCACCCTCGTCTCAATAAATGATATGAAATCTTCATACTCTTGTGTATTCGTGGACAACATATCAAATACGTGTTTATACAACAATGCTTCATCTTGGATAGCTTTGGTAGTATCCATTCCTCGACTCCCATCCGTAAATATGGCCCATTCCATTATATGGTTAGAGTAAAGCATACAACAATTTATAAAGTCTGTAAATAACATTGGGGAATATGGGACATTTATCCCTAAAAATTGGGAGTTTTGTTTAGTCTCCCATTTTCCTTATGGATAATTTAAGGTTTACCTTACAATAATATACAATTCGATCCTTATCGTCTCATTAATATTGCTTCACGCACTACAAAAATTTACCTATCAAAGAATGAGACTTTCATCTCTGAATAGATTTATTAAATTCCTAATATCAAGCACCTTAGTGAAATATGGTGAAATTATACCCGCTTTTGTTGCCTTGCCAAACCATGAAAATAGCCCCAAACCCATCGAGCTTGGGGCTATTATCGAATACGGCCTAACTTGACACGTTATAGATTATGGATTGATCGGCTCCGTGCTGGCGTCAATCGAAAGTAGGAACTTGACCAGCTTGCGGCGGTCTTCAGGATTACTTAGGCCATCAATACCACCCAGTCCAGCGGCGCGATGGGCGATAAAGCGATCCCCCATCACCTCATCTAATGATGCCGCCGACCCGTTGTGGAAATAGGGCGGGAAGGCAAAGATGCTGATGAGTGAAGGCGGTACGAATCCGGCTTCACCTAATGGGGGCTTGCCATTGGCGCGGACTTCATTGGTGGCATTGGGGTCAAACGTACCCACATTCGCTAGTTGTCCAATGATCTGCCCACCTTGAATCAGGGCTTGGTCGGTGACAGGGCCAACCAAGCTGCTGCTTGACCACTTTGGCCCACCATGACACTGTTGGCAGTTATTGGCGATGAAGATATTGCGACCCTCTTCAATTTCAGGATCGGTGCTGTCACTCGATGGTGAAATGGGGGCGCGGATGGTTTGGATATAGGCGATGATGGCGTCCCACGCATTGACCACATTGCCGGATGGTGTGCGTACCCCCAACTGCTGACGTAGTGAATTCGGGAAGGCCAGTGTGGGCGGGTCGCCAATCAGCAGGCCGCCGATATTGGCCGTCTCTTCAAGGGCCGAACCATCTTGATTAAACAGCAGACCGCGTCCACCCGACACCGCGCGAATATTGAGTTCGAAGTCTTGTTCTTCGTCAAAAATCGCTGACCAATTGAGGGCGCGGAATGTGCCCCCCGCAAAGTCTTGATGCTGCGAGATGGTACGACGTGGGCCAGCGGCAAAAATCCATACCACGTTATCGGAAAGACCAAACGGATGGCATGACGCACAGGCCTGCCAACCGTTGTCGGACATATTGCCGAAATCGCTGGCGAACTCACCCACCGATGTGTTGTAGAGTTCCTTGCCGACCAGCACCAATTCTTCCTGTGTGCCAGCTTCGGGTAGCGCAGAGGAGCGCATGGTGGCGAGTGTTTGTTCGGGGAAGCGGGTGATGTCAATAACGGTCACATCCCGTGAGATGTAGTTGGCGACATAGGCGCGGGTGTCGTTGTTGTTGATGACGATGCCACGTGGATTGCGCCCGACTGGAACTTCAAGGACGGCGCTGGTTTGGGGATTGATGCTGACCGTGATGGCGCCCGTCGTGGGGTCAACCTGAATACGCAGCAGCACATTGCTGGCGGCGCTGACGACATAGCCCACATCTTCACGGGTCTTAAAGGCGATGTCCCATGGAATGGCCGGGAACAACTTAATCGTACCTTCGGGCTGCTGGGCAACGGCGTGATTAAGATTAATCGTCTGCCCCGTGTCCTGATTGGTGGTCGTATTTAAGATATGCACCAACGCTTGGGTGTTGACATTAAAGCGCACCGGGCCGTTGGGCGACGCACCGACATTCGGGATATAGGCGAAGCCATTTTTTACCCCGATGGACTGCATCTGATTGGGATAGGCCCCGGTCACAAACGTGGCTTCTTGGCCGGGTTCAACGCGGCGGATGGCATCACCAGTCGCTTTAAAACCGGTGTCTGCCATATTGGTCAGGATAATTTGACCTGCCAGTGAATCGTTCTCAGTCGAAATCTTGGTGACGAGACCCGTTTTGCTGTCGTCCTCACCATCGAGTTTGTTCTGGGTAGCAAATGAGAAAAACTGGGTGACGTAAACCGTTTCGTCGTTATCCTCGCCGTCCCCGTCATTGGTGATGGTGATGCCACGTGGTTCGCCGCCGACGGGTGGGCCAACATTGATAATTTCTTTGGCGACGGTGTTGGTAGCCGTGTCAATCACACTGACCGAATTGGAACGGGCATTCGTGACATATGCTTTTTGACCGTTGGGGGTCAGCGCAATGCCATAGGGTTCGGTGCCGACATCCAGCGTGGCGATGACCTCAGCGGCAGGCTGTTTGGTGACATCCACCGCCAGCACCGAGACTGTGCCATCCAGCGTATTGGTGACATAGATGGTCTTGCCATCGGGGGAGACCGCAACACCATTGGGTTCATTGCCCACCGCGATTTCACCGAGGGGCAGGTTGCGATCTTCGGCGACATCGAACAATGAGACTGTATTGACATCCGGGTTGACGACGGCTAACAGCGTGTCATCAGCGTTGAGCGCAATCGGGCCAGATTTGGTTGCGCCGGCAAAACGAGTTGCGGCTTGGGCCTGTGCTGGACTGGACTGAACCAATGAATCAGCCACCGGAAGCGCTAGGACTAAAAGACCGATCAATAAAATGCCATATCTACGCACTACTCTTGGGAAATGGGTAATTCTCACAAGTGCCTCCTTGTGACCTAAACAATGTATGGAACCAATGTATCTTCCTGCCTATATGTGAGGATACGCACAGCATAGCATCAGTGGGCTACCCTGTGCAACTAACTTTAGTTAGGGGTTTTGGGGGGAGGAGTCTATTTGGAATTAGGTGCAATCATTCTTGGGGAACTTCCATGACATAGAGATTATTTCCGCCTGCCGCCTCGAAATCGTACAGGGCGAAATAACGATCATTTGGAGAGAAAAATGCACCATTGTCAGTCCATCCGCCGTCAATCCATGTTGAGTTAATGTCGGGATTCAACAGCATTACCTGACTGCTCGGCACACGGTATTTCTTTAACCCGGCTTCGTCTACGAACAAAATACTCTGTTGATCTTGTCCGAAAAATGTAGCCCCTGCTACCGTTCCTTCGACGGGTATTTCTACTCCTGAATTCGTATCCATATCCCATCTGACCAGTCGTTTCGGAAAGGATTGTTCGCCTGATCCGTACAATATGAGCTGGCTGCCCGTTGCGTTTACGTCAAGAACTGTTTCCGTATAGAATGCCGTGTTGCTCACGGTTCTTGGTGCATTGTTTAGCATTACAATGGTTGGATTGTTGAGATTGTCAAGCCCGCTAATATGATAAATATCAAGAAAGCCAGCCCCAAGCCAATTTTCGAGCGTAAATGCACTGCTATCATCACTCCAATGTACGCGCCGAAGGTCAAAGGCCGTCGAGTCGCCCACAAGCAAATCTGCGATAATGATATGCTGATTCGTACACATATTGGCGATGCCTAACGGGAAATAATACCGAATTCCTGTGTTTGGTGTTGGGTATATAATCCAGCAATTATCGGGGGAGGCAAAAATAAAGGAGTTGGGGCTATTGACTTCAAAATCAGCCATCTGAGTTGGGGTCAAGTTGGGCTGCAAAGGCCAAAAATCACTTGTAGTCGTTTGTTGGGTCAAAACCGAATATTGACGCCATGTCTCTACTCCCGGCGTATAAACACCCTCAATATGACGTGAGTTCTCGATTTGGCTCTCTTGGAAAACAAGGCTACTGCTATCAAAAGCCCAACTAATATTGACCAGATACAATCCACTCGTCGAAATCAGATATTTTTCATTGGGGTCATCTTGCGCCACTACCTGACCTTGAAAAAATAGCGCAATCGCAATCAAGACCGCGATGAGTTTGAAATTCGACTTTATCAATCCTCTAATCATTGAGATAATCCCACCTTGAAACAGGGCGCTAATTTAGCCTAGCTGATAACACCCTACAGCCTGCCTACTCCAAACATCATACCTTATTCTACTCTACTCCCCATCCAGTCGGTTCAATTGGATCGCCAAGTCAACAGACGCCGCCGATGCCCAGTCCAAAACTAGGGCGGATTTGGGCGAGCGACGATGTGCCGATCAACACGGGCCTGATGCAACTGAGTCGTACAGTTTCTTATCATAAGGAAGGCAAATGGACAAAGCGAAGGCAGTCAAAAGTCTCCGAAAAGTTCCGTCCCCACAGTCCAAGCGCGGAATAGCAAGGCCGTGCTTACACCGTTTGCCCAAACGAGGCTTAACGGTCTAGCACGGCGTCGCCAGCGATCACAAATCTAGGTAAACGCCTTCGTTCCTCAGCTATGCTCCGAATTGCAGTCCCCAATCTTCCATGAGGACTGCCAGATCAGGGCTGACGCAGGCCATACACATCCAGTATTTGCTCACGGGTGAAGTCTAGGGTCTTCATCATTTTGTGCGAAAAACGCTTCATGAACTCATAACCGAGTTTCGGATCGGCTTCGCACTTGTTCCGTAAACATACCCCATCGAGGGCAATCACCCGCGTGAGTTCCATTGCGCGGCCACTAAACCGCCAGACATAGGGCGAAAAGAGCCATGACCAACCCACCACATCCCCTTCATCGTGGGTGTAGATCGTTATCAGTTGGCCGGGGACGGACATCTCCACGGCTATTTTCCCATAGCGGATGATGAAGAATTTGTTGGCCTCAGCGCCCTCTTTAAAGAGATATTCGCCGCCCTCATAACGTTCATTGGATGCACAGCCCGTCAGCAACTCGAGATATTTTTTGTCGAGTCCTTCAAAGAACGGATGTTGGGTTAGGATTGGTTCAAGGGTTTCCATGTTTTTGTTTCTCCTTAGCTGGCTGGTTGGATTAAGCGTGAGTGCCAATGAGTTGTAGACGAGTATCATGCAGTCGTGATAACGCTGTCGTAGCGATGTGATGGGCCAATACAGAATCTAGCTTGAGGTCTTTTTCGCACAAGATACGCAAGGCAGGTGCCGCTATTTCAATGACCCGACAGAGGCTGTTCGCCAAAGCGGTTGCCGTGTATTGATAGGGTTCAATTAGTGCTGAAATCCCAAACGGCTCACCCGGATTGATATGCCCGACATAAAAATCTTTTCGTAAGGTTGGGTTATCCCGATCTATCACAACATAATGCAAATCAATCAGCCCTTCGACCAAAATGAACAAGGCATGGGCAGACTGATCCGTCTGGAATAGCGTTTCGCCTTTTGCATAGGTGACCTCGTTTGACAGCATGGCAATCGCTTTGAGTTGGGTGTCATCCAGATGGGCAAAAAATGGGAAGCGGCGCAAGAGTTCAGGAGATATCATAGAACCTCCTCAGCAATCTGATCTAGTTTTTCAATGACCAACTGCACTGTACATGGTACAGCCGCCATGACCGATGGCGTTAGGCTTTCACTAAAAATAAAGGTGGGTGCGACCTCCACCCCAATGACCCATATGGGATCGGGGAGTTTGGCAACGAAGTTACGCCCCATCTCTAAAGCGACTTGGAGCGTGGTGTCATGCGCGGAATAGAGATGCCCAACGGGGTAAGTGGGCAATGACTCCAGTGAGTAGGAGTACAGGCTACCGACGGGTTGCTGGCCTAAGCTGATGGCATCAATCAGGATTGCTGCATCATAGCCAATCATCTGCTCCATGAGACGCAACCCGCCAACCGCTAATCGCTCGACTTCCACACCAACCACCATAGAGGAGCGAGTTTCTCCCTCCCCTATGGTTTTAGATTGTTCTTGTAGAGCGCATTCAACATGACTTGCGACCCGCCAGCCGAAACCATCATCACCTAGTAGGGGATTCCCCAACCCGACAATCAAGATGCGCGGCTGTGGTTTCACACCTCTCGTGAGATGACTGCGCCTAACAGATCGAATTACCATCCTATTGCGTCCCCTACTCTTTCAATCAGCAGTGCTGATGGAGGACATCAACGGTATTCCCCGCCATGTCCCGGATAATCACTTCCAGTGGCATCTGGCCCGGTAAGGAATGTGTGGCACATCCAAAACACGGGTCATAGGCTCGAAAGGCCATTTCAATCTGATTCAGCAGGCCTTCGGTGACGACAGTGCCATGTTGGATAAGCTGCTGGGCAGCCTTTTTGATAGACATGGTGATCGGCGCATAATTGTTGGTCGTGCCAACAATTAAGTTGACGCTTGTCAGGATACCACGCTCATCTGTCCAGTAATGATGCGTGAGGGTTCCGCGCGGCGCTTCTACACAGCCTACCCCTTCGGTTGGGGCCTCTTGGGGTACCGTGTGAATTTGGGGCGAGGTAATTTCCGGATCGGTGGCAAGCTCAACCCACCGCTCGGCAGCGTAGAGCAGTTCAACGAGCCGTGCCCAATGGGTTGCCAAGCGATGATGCACCACCTTGGTATCCCCTGTCGCGGTATAGCGTTTGGCTTCTTCCGTCACCAATGTGGCATAAAAACGTTCATATTCCTCTTGAGCGCGAGGGGTCGCCATCCCATCCGCCGCGTTGAGTCGTGACAAGGGTGTGGCGCAGTACACGCCGGAATCCTTGCCGTCCACAAAGCCTTTCCAGCCGATTTTCTTTAAATAGGGGAATTTGAGATAGGTCCACGGCTCGACATGTTCCGCAATCCAATCGGTATAGTCACGTGGGTCATACATCCCAATGCGTTCGCCATCGGGGGCTACGATACTGATCTTTCCATCATAGAAATTCACATGCTTGTTTGCATCCACCATGCCCATATAGTAGGTACGGTGGGAGTAAGTATCCCCCACGACTAAATCCACATAGGCCTGATTACCCAGCACAATGTCATCAAACAGTTTGAGGCTGAACTGGGCAAACTCCACCGCCCAGTGCCCCATCTGCTCAATTTCCTTACGCTGTTCCTCGGTGATGCCTTTGGTCAACCCGCCGGGGATGGAGGTACAAGGATGCACCTTGCGCCCACCGATCATTTCAATCACCGTATGACCATACTTGCGGGCTTGGATGACCTTGCCGCCAATCTCAAGGCCAACTTTGTGAATGACCCCCAAGATATTGCGCTCGGCAACCGGAGCAGTCGGCCCCATGATGAAATCTGGGCCACCCAGCGCATAAAAGTGGGTGGTATGATCGGTGACATAAAACGCGCTGTACAGCAGTTCGCGCAGTTTTTTGGCGGTGGGCGGGGGATCCACATGATACACGGCATCCCCCGCTTTGGCTGCGGCCATATGATGGGCTTCCGGGCAAACTCCACAGATGCGGTTGGTCAGAATGGGCATTTCTTCAACGGGCCGTCCGACACAGAACCTCTCAAAACCGCGCAATTCGGGTATTTGAAAGTAGGCATTGGCAACGTCACCCGCTTCATTCAAAAAGATTTCGACCTTGCCATGTCCCTCCAATCGGGTAATGGGATCAATGCTGATGCGTTGCATACTGCTCCTCCTCTTCCAATACCAGCGGGGCAGCTCTCAATAACGAGTGGGCGAGGCTGAAACGGTAAAATTGACCCACTGGGTCGGGCAGAGTATCGAGGACCCGCTCAATCTCGGCAGGCTCTTTACCTTCGATGACCGAAGCAAAGGCGGTCATCAGACGCGCTCCAAAATCGAAAGCGCTATCGCTTGATCCATAACAGCCAATACATTGTGCGTTCGCGCGGGGACACAACGCCCCACAGCCACTGCGGGTTGCCGGGCCATTGCATGGGATACCCTGTTCCAACAGACAGAGATTCGGGTCAATCTCCGTCAGATGCTGAATGCGGGTAAATTGTTGGATGGTTTTGACATTACGAACGCGGGGACATTCATCACACACCGTCGAAGTGCCTGCCCCGATGACACTGCCCGTTGGCGGCAGGGTGGCGTTCCCTTGCAGGGCTTGGATCACCAGATCAACCACTGCGGCTATCTGATGGGATTCTGGTGGGCAACCCGGCATGTAATAGTCTACCGCGACGACTTGATCGAGGGTCTTGAGGACGGGATAAAACTCTGGGATGTGCAGATTCCCTTCCGGGGCTGCCCACTGAAAATCAGGTCGAAGGCCCATTGGGTTATCCGTACTGACCCCATCGTATACCGCCTCAAAAATCTGCTCACGGGTGCTTAGATTGGCTAGTCCGGGGATACACCCGGCACAGGCGCATGACCCAAAGGCGACCAAAATTTTAGATTTGCGGCGCATCAGATGAGCCATCGCTTCATTTTCGGCATTGCGAATACCGCCATTAAACAACGTCAGGGTAATCGCTTCATCCGGCATCGCCTCCACATCTTTGTATTTGGCGTCCATTGCGACAGGCCAGAAAACGACCTCGAAATTCGCATCCACATCAAGGATTTTTTCATGAATATTCAGCACGGCGATTTCGCACCCGCCGCATGAGGCCGCCCAATACATGGCAAATTTAGGCTTACCATTCATGCTCATACCGTCCCCCTTTCTGCCACTGGTTGCACCTCGACAACTTCGGAGGGGTTAAGCGGCATGGGGTAGCGCGGTTTAAACGGCCCCAAGGCGCGGATTTGTTCAACCATATCGGTGATTTCTTGGGCCAGTTTGACCCCTTCGGCGGCGCTGGCCCAGACCAGTTTGATGCGTTCTGGTTCGATGCCCATTTGGGTCAAGACCCGGCGCAGCATCAAATAGCGGCGGAGCGTCTTATAGTTTTGCTCCAAATAGTGGCACTCGCCCGGATGACAGCCCGTGATGAGAACGCCATCGGCCCCGGAAGCCAATGCTTTGAGCACGAAGGTGGGATCCAGCCGTCCGGAGCACATCAGCCGAATCAGCCGGATGTTGGGCGGATATTTGACCCGTGCGGTACCCGCCAGATCAGCCGCACGGTAGCTGCACCAGTTGCAGGTAAAACCGATGATGACTGGTTCAAAGGTATCGTTCATGCCAGCACTCCTTCCGTAAGCGGTGGGTGCTCGATATTGTGCAGCAGCAACCCCTCCATTTGGGCAAAAATCTGCTCATTGCTGAACACCGTCCCGCTGATAGCGCCTGCTGGACAGGCGGCCACACACGTTCCACAGCCTTGACATAAGGCAGGGTTCACTTCCGTGACCATACGATCTTCATGGAAGATGATGGCATTAAACGGGCATAGACCATTGCAGATGCGGCAGCCAGAACACTTACTCTCATCCACACTGGCCCGCACTGGTTCTAGCGCAATCTCTTTTTGTTGAATGCGCCCCAGTACCCGCGCGGCGGCGGCGGCGCCCTGCGCCACACTGTTGGGAATATCCTTTGGCCCTTGTGCGCAGCCCGCAACAAAAACCCCTTCTGTCATGGTCGCTACTGGGTCAAGTTTGGGATGTTTTTCGATAATCCAGCCGTCTGAACTGCATGAGATACCGAACAGTTTGGCAACCTCGTGGGAATCTCGCCGCGGCTCCAGCCCTACTGAAAGTATGACCATATCTACGGGAATCCGACGCTGTAGGCCCGCGAGTGTATCCTCGACTTGAATGATGAGTTTGCCTTCTTCGTTGGGCATTCGTGAAGCATCGGTCACTTCCGCCACACGCCCGCGCACAAAAATCGCGCCTTCCTCTAGGACTCGTTGATAAAACTCATCATAGGCTTTGGCTGTCGTGCGAATATCAATGTAGAAGTTATAGACCGTCGCCCCGGTGCGTTCTTTGACCAGATGGGCAAATTTGAGGCTTTGCATACAACAGATGGCCGAGCAGTAGTTGTTAAAGTTCCGGTCACGGCTGCCCGTGCAGTGGATGATCCCGACTGTTTTGGGTACGGTGACACCATCTCGCAGCACGATGTTGCCATTGGTTGGCCCGGCGGCATTGCTCAACCGCTCAAATTCAATACTGGTGAAGACGTTCGCCAATCGCGCATATCCGTATTGGGCAACACGACGCGCATCAAAGAGGTCATAACCTGTGGCAAGCACGATGTTCCCAACCTGAAGCGTGACGATTTCATCTTCCTGATTGAAGTCAATCGCGTCGGTAGGACAGAGCTTCTCGCAGGCGCGGCAGGTGCCTTTTTGGAAATAGGTGCAATTCACGTGGTCAATCACCGGGTATTTGGGAACGGCCTGTGGGAAAGGCGTATAGACAGCCTTCCGGTAGCCAAGACCTGCTTCAAAGGTGTCATCTATGACTTTCTTGGGGCACTTTTCCTGACAAATGCCACACCCGGTACATAGATCGGTGTTGATATAACGAGCTTTCTTTTTCACCGTCACCGTGAAGTTGCCAACATACCCCGCAACATTCGTGACTTCACTCCACGTCATTAAGGTGACGTTGGGGTGTGAGCCAATGGAGACCATACGCGGGGTCAGGATACAGGCCGCACAATCCAACGTGGGGAAGGTTTTATCAAACTGAGCCATGTGACCCCCGATAGAGGGTTCACGTTCGACCAGATAGACCGGAAAGCCTGCATCGGCAATTTCGAGCGCGGCTTGGATGCCAGCAATCCCGCCACCGACTACCAGCGTCGCCGGGTGAATGGGCACGTGTAGGGGATCGAGTGGGGTGTGATGCAGCACCCGTTCAACACCGCCCGACACAATGGCTTTGGCTTTTTCGGTAGCGGCGTGTTTATCCGTATGAACCCACGACGCTTGTTCTCGAATCGAGACCAGTTCACATAAATATGGGTTTAGCCCTGCTCGCTGGCAGGCCACACGAAAGGTTGCTTCATGAAGATGTGGCGAACAAGCTGCCACTACGACGCGGGTAAGGCCCAGTTCTTGGATGTCTTTTTCAATCAACTCCTGCCCAAGACTGGAACACATAAACTTGTAGTCCCGCGCGATGACAACCCCTCGATCTTTGAGATGTTCGGCGGCCCATTGTGCGACGGCCTCAACGTCAATTACCCCCGCGATGTTACTGCCACAATGACAGACATAGACCCCCACACGCTCGGTTGTTGAATGATTGATCTTGGACATCATTCATCCTCCTCCTCACTGTGGCGCATCTGAGGCATGGGCAGACCCGCTTTTTCTTTCTTCTTGCGGGCGGGCTTGTTTTCTACCATTTCGAGTTCTAGCTCAGTGGCAGGTACCTCAATGCCAATGCGACTCAGCGCTTGGCTCGCATTTACAAATTCCTTACCCAGACCCAAAACCTCTGGCTCCAAACCAAAAGCCAGTCCCAAAAGCTGGGTGAAATAGAGGATCGGCATGTGATAGCTGGTGTGGAAATGCCGATTCATCTCGGACTGATAGGCATCTAAATTCAGTTGGCACATGGGGCACAAGGTCACCATGAGATCGGCATGGTACTGGGCCGCACCATAGACCAAGCGCCGGATGAGTTCGTAGGCGGTAGGCATATTGATTTGGGTCATGTGCCCACCACAGCAGTGCGTCTTGAGCGGAAAGTCTATCACCTCCGCACCGATGGCCTTCATCAACTTGTCCAGCGCAAGAGGATGTTCGACATTGTCCCAGCGATTGTCGCGGTCTGGACGCGCGATCATACATCCGTAGTAAGGGGCGATCCGTAAGCCCTTTAAGGGACGAACGACCTGCGTTCTTATTTCTTCGATACCGATGTCGTTGACGATGATGTCAAGGAGATGGCGTATTCGCACCGTGCCGGGTTGATAATGGAGGCCACCCGCTTGTAGGGCGTCATTGACCTGCCGATTCAACTGGGCATTGACCTGCATATAGCTGTCGGTCTTGGCGAGGTTGAGATAACATGCACTGCACGCCGCCATTACGGTATGGGTGCCATTGCTTTGTTGGGCAGCTAAGGCCAAGTTTCGCCCGACCAGCGCATGAGACGCAAGGTGGTGTATGGCGATGTATTCCGTCGCGCCACAGCAGTTCCAGTCTTGGATTTCCTCTAGCTCGATACCGATCAGCGGACTGATGGCAACCAACGAATCTAGGTAGGGCCGGGCGGTGCGTTGTAGCGAACAACCGGGATAAAAGAGCAGTTTCGTCGTCATACCCCCACCTCCAATTCGATGGCACGAGCCAAAATCGCTTGGAGTTGCTCGATTTTCTCAATCCGCTGGGGCGCAAAATCCATGCGGCGGCGGGCCAGCATCCCTAAGCCAAGCGGAACCATCGAGGGCAGTTGCAGCGGGCGATGTCGCAGGTTGTGGCGTGTCGCCAACCCAAGTTCATAACTACGGCCATAACTTTCGATATAACCGATAAACGTCTGTGAAAAATCGGGGGCCGTAGAGTCGTCGTAGCGTTTCTCGCGGATTGCCATACTTTTTAGGGTGTACATTACGTCGGTAATGTGGACTTCTTGGGGACAACGGACTGTGCAGAAATAGCAGGATACACAGTACCAAGGGGTGTTACTTCGAAGCACTTCTTCACGCAGATCCGCCCGTATCATGGCAAAGATCTGCCGAGGCGTATGGTTCATATCCGCAGCGGATGGACATGAACCGCCACAAGTCCCGCACTGGATACACATGCCGAGGCGGGAATCTCCGGGAGTGGCTTCAATGACCTCCTGTAAAAAACTACCGGGAGGCGACACAGATGTTGACGGAGAGGCATTTTGCACTCTTAGACTTTGATCGTCCAAAAAGCACCTCCTCTACCTGAG
Source organism: Anaerolineae bacterium (assembly GCA_021463865.1). GTDB lineage: Bacteria > Chloroflexota > Anaerolineae > Aggregatilineales > J027 > CFX10. The sequence continues at coordinate 197,632 of JAJTXY010000007.1, read as the reverse complement.
ATACTGCTCAAAAAGATATATTTTAAAATTGGCACAGTACCCCTTTCTTTAAGGAGATACGAATCCACTACTTAAGGCAAGTAGCTTTATACCCATTTACCTGTGATAAATATCACGAAGTCGCACATGGGGGGGGGAGTGCCCTAATTGGATGGCACTAGCCATTTGGAGAGACGATGATACAATAATAGGACTTGTGCAAACTAACCAAACGGAATACTCATGAACCGTATATTTGTCGCCACCATTCGGGACAACATCGTTCAAGTCAATTGTTGCGAGGAACTGCCGACACTAATTCATGCCGCTTTCTATGACCCCACAAATACAATCGAACTCTATTTGGATGGGGAGGGCCAGTGGACGCCAGAAAAAGAACAACTGGCAAAACAGATTGCGCTGCGTTTATTGAGAGCGGAGCAAGTCACCGTCTCTTAAAATTGCCACAGCTACGGGGCCGTATAATAGATGCCATAGGCACAAGGACGACATAGAGTCTTCCCCTGTAGGATCACCTCGCGGTGTTCATGAATCCTGTCATGACAAACATCACACGCAATGTTGTGTTTTTCCGGTATAGTCGGTATGGACGACAACAACGCCACTTCTTCCCAAGATAATAAAGCAGAATCCGGCATGATTTGATAGGCGTGCAGTTGGGCTTGCCATGCTGTGATATCACCCGGCATCATCCTAATGGCGGTTTGGCGCGATGCTGGATGTTCTTGAACACGGACGGCTTGACCCGTCTGTAAATTCACAAAGGTGGCGGCTACCTTGCCATAATCCATCAAGTGCATGAGTTGATTGGTCGGGCTTGCTCCGGTGACAACAATCGCCGCATCCGCAAAACAACGTCCCATTTCCATATACACAAAAAGCTGTTTGCGCTGGATAAACGGGTCAATGTCCAAATAGTGGCAAGCAAAGCGGGCCGCTCGAATGCCCAACACCTGACGAGGGCAAAGGCAGGGATGCAAGATAGTGCATCGCTCCAAATGTTGCTGAAGAGTCAGACTCAATTCCATTTAGATTGCTCGGCGAACGCTGACGGCACAGGCTTTGTACTCTGGCTCTTTAGAAACAGGGTCAAAGAGGTCAAGCGTTAGATTATTGGTCGCCTGCCCCGGTGCGAATAAATCACCCCAATGAAACGGCATAAAGACAACTCCCGGCTGTACCCGTTCGCTGATTTTCGATTGCACCCGAATTTCGCCCCGTATACTACCCACGATTACCTCATCTCCGCTGGAAATCGCATATTTCTGGGCGTCTGCCGGATGGATTTCGATATAAGGAAGGGGCGCTTGATTGGCGAGTTTTGGGATTTTGCCTGTGCGGGTCATGGTGTGCCACTGCGAGGCGAGGCGCCCGGTGGTCAACACCAGCGGAAATGCAGGGCTGGCGGTTTCTTTGGGGGCATGGTGGTCACAGGCGATAAAACGGGCCAACCCATCGGGGGTGGCAAAGCGATGATTTTCATAGCGGCGGGGAGTGCCGGGGTGGTCTGCGGTGGGACAAGGCCATTGCAGTGGGCCTTCCAACAGCCGCTCGTTGGTCATCCCCGCTTGGTCACAAGGTCGGCCCGCTGTCAGTTGCCGATATTCATCCCAGATTTGACGGTTATCGGTGAAATCAAAGCCAGCATAACCCATCGCCTGCGCCACTTGGCTAAATATCCACCAATCGGGTTTGGCGGCGGCAGGTGGCTCCGCCAATTTCATATTGCGGGTGACACGCCGTTCGCTGTTGGTCATGGTGCATTCTTTTTCAATCCACTGCGCGGTTGGTAACACAAAATCTGCCACTTGGCTGGTCTCAGTTTCAAAACAATCTTGGACGATGACCAATTCCGCATGAGCAAGGGCACGTTTGGCTTGGGCGAGATTGGGCAGGCTGACCAACGGGTTGGTGGCGGCAATCCAAATCGCTTTGATGCGTCCACTCTCCAACGCCTGAAAAATTTCGATGGCGGTCAGGCCGCGTTGGGGATGAATGCTACCAGTGGGTACACCCCAATAATTTTCGACCTCGTACCGCTGTGCATCATTTTCGATTTGCCGATAGCCGGGGAGCAGATGCGCCAACCCGCCCAATTCACGCCCACCCATTGCGTTGGGTTGCCCGGTGAGCGAAAAAGGCCCCGCTCCCTTTTTGCCGATTTGCCCCAGCATCAGGTGTAAATCAATCAGAGCCTGATGTTTGGCCGTGCCGACAGTGCTTTGCCCCAAACCCATGCAATAAAACGAGAGCCAGCCATTGGCCCGCATGATGACTTCGGCAACCCGTTGAATTAACGCCAGCGGCACCCCGCAAATTTGGGCGAGTTCATCCAAATCTAGGGAACGGAGGTGATTGGCATAAGCCTCAAAATTGGCCGTGTGTTGCGCGATAAAGTCGCCATCCGCCGCTCCACGATCTAAGAAAATGCGACCCAGTGCGTTAAAAAATGCAATGTCGCTGCCGGGTTGCAGGGGCACATGAATATCGGCTTGTTTGGCGGTATTGGTCAGGCGCGGATCCAACACAATAATTTTGGTGGCAGGGTTAGCGCTGCGGCGGGCTTTAACAAATTGAAAGGTGACAGGGTGGGCATCGGCCATGTTGCTGCCTGCGATTAGGAAACAATCACTGTAATCAATATCCTCATAACAGGTGGGTGGGCCATCGCTGCCGAGGGTGGTGTTATAGGCCACGACTGCGCTTGCCATGCACAGACGGCTGTTGCTATCCACATGATTTGACCCCAGATAGCCCTTGAACAATTTATTGGCGAGATACCAGCTTTCCGTATCCAATTGACCCGATCCATAAATGGCGACGGCATCCGGGCCGTATTTTTCCAAAATAGCGCGGAGGTGGGTGCTGATTTGCGTGATGGTTTCGGCCCATGTGAGGGTCGTAAAATTTTCATGGCGATGGGCGCGGCTTTGTGGGTGTAACAGACGCCCCGGCAGATCAAGCACTGGCCCCAGCAATGCCCCTTTTGGACACAGCAGGCCTTTGTTGACGGGTGAATCGGGGGTGCCGCGTAGCTCAATGACTTGGTTGTGGCGCGTTTTGATGTTGATGAGGCAGCCTACACCACAATAGGGGCACATCGCCTGCCCGGTTTGGATTTCTTCGCTTGTGATGGTGCTGGGTACAGGCCGTGTTTCGATATTGGTCATCACCCTCTCCTCATAGTTTAAACGTTTGCTCGACTGGCTAATCCACCGCTGGATTGACCACCGGGGTGATCGGTGGCGCGGACGGCACAGTCGAATGGGTTGGAGCAGTGGTTTCGGCAGTGAGGGCACGCCCATCTGTCCCCAACCACGTCCCTTGCCAGCCACGACGGGCGACAGAGAGCAGCACTACACAGCCAAACGCCGCCAATGTATAAATGAGGAATCCAGCGCTATAGCTACCCGTCGCATCTTTTAGGCCACCCAAAAGGAAGGGCAGCAAAAATCCTCCCACTCCTCCGGCTGCTCCAACAATACCCGTGATCGTGCCGATTTCTTTGGGGAAGCGTTGGGGCACAATCTGAAAAATGGAGCCGTTGCCCGCGCCCAACACCGTCATCAACAGCGTCAACAAGACCGTTTCAACCGCGAGGGCAGGTAGATTGCTCACCCCCAGCGCCAAAATTCCAATCAGGCCATAGAGGAAAAACAACACGCGAATGCCCCCGAAACGGTCTGCAAAATACCCCCCAATCGGGCGGATAAAGCTGCCTGCGAAGACACACAGCGCTGCAAAATTCCCAGCCTCAACTTTTGTCAGACCATAGGTGTCGCGGAAAAAGATCGGCAGGAAGGTAGCAAGACCCACAAACCCACCAAAGGTGACACTGTACATCAGGGCAAAATAGAGCGTATCGCGTTGACGCAAAACGACGGCATAATCTTGCAGCCCCTTTGGTTTGGGTTTACCGGGAGCATCTTTCGCCAAAGCAGCCACGACGACCCACGTCAGTGCAAGGGGAATAGTCGCCAGTAAAAATACGACTTCCCAACTGCCTGTCGCCTCGGCTAGACGGGGGGCGAACAAGGACGCCAGCACGGTGCCGCTGTTGCCCGCCCCGGCAATGCCCATCACCAAACCCTGCTGCTCCGGCGGATACCACCGACTTGCCATTGGCAGGGCCACCGCGAAACTGGCCCCCGCAATACCCAACAGCAACCCAATAATCAACACCATCTCATACAAGGTAGCGGCAAATCCCCCTAGCAACAACGGGATGAAGGTCAGGCTTAGTCCCAATAGGGCCGTGTTGCGCCCGCCGATGCGATCCGCCAATGGCCCTAAGACCAAACGTAACAGCGAACCCGTCAGCAGGGGTAGGCCGACCATAATGCCCTTTTCAGTGGGACTAAGTTTGAAATCTTCGGTGATCGAATTGCCCAGCGGCCCCAACATCACCCAGATCATGAAGCTGATGTCAAAATAGAGAAAGGCACTAAATAACGTCTTCGGATTACCACTTTTGGCAAAATCTTTTAGGTGCATTGAATTTTCCCCCTCAGAAAAATTGAATACGGATGATGTGAACGGCCTACAGCAACTATCACACGGGGCTAAAGCCACCGTGCTGAATTTAGCTGGATTCAACCAAGATGAAAATCGCTCTAGATCTAACGAATGGCGATATGTACCGTGCCGTCTACCACACGGGTTGACCATGTGGGCAGGCGCACATCGGGCTTGTCCAAACACGCTCCGGTTTTGAGGTCAAATGAATGTTTATAGATGGGTGAGGCCACTTTCAAAACCCCCTGCTTATCGCCCACGATCCCGCGTGACAGCACATAGGCGCGGCTGAATGGGTCATAATTGCTGATGGCATAGGCTTCGGTTTCGGAATTGAGCCGAAAAATCGCTACCTGCTCATCCCCCACCAGTGCGGCGACTCCGGAAAACGGCACAATGTCTGTAATTGGGCAAATAGGTATCCACTGGTTGTCCATTGGTTGCACTCCTTGAGATTTAATCGGTGATTTGTGGATCGGTTTATCCAACCGGCATGACTAATTCGGTGGGAATCAACATGGGTTTTTCATCCGTATAGGCTGGACGCTTTTGACCACGTTCTTCAACAAACACGATATTGGGGTCTACTTGTGGGCTGTTTACAAAAGAGCGGAAGCGTTTGAGGCTGTCCTCATTTTGGATGGTGGTTTTCCATTCGCATTGATAGGTGGCGACCAAATGGGCCATGTCGCGCTCCAATTCATCGCATATCCCAAGTGAATCCGCGATGATGACCTCTTTGAGATAGTCCATCCCACCCTCCAAATGGTTGAGCCATGTCGCAGTGCGTTGGAGGCGGTCAGCGGTGCGGATATAAAACATCAAAAAGCGATCTAGGTAGCGAATAACCGTCGCCTCATCCAAATCCTCCGCCAGCAACATCGCATGTTGGGGTTTCATGCCGCCATTGCCGCCGACATAGAGGTTGTAGCCTTTTTCGGTAGCGATCAGGCCAAAATCCTTACCCTGCGCTTCGGCACATTCACGGGTACAGCCCGATACCGCTGCTTTGATTTTATGGGGTGCGCGGAGGCCCTTATACCGTTCTTCCAATTGGATGGCGAACGCAACCGAATCTTGCTGCCCATAGCGACACCATGTACTGCCCACGCAGGATTTAACGGTGCGGAGGGCTTTTCCGTAGGCATGGCCTGACTCGAATCCGGCGTTAATCAGGCGTGCCCAAATATGCGGCAGTTGGTCTACCCGCGCCCCGAAGAGGTCAATGCGCTGCCCACCCGTGATTTTTACGTACAGGTCAAATTCTTTAGCGACCTGCCCAATGGCAATCAGCTTATCGGGCGTAATCTCACCCCCCGGAATACGCGGGACAACCGAGTAGGTGCCATCGCGCTGGATATTGGCTAAAAAGTGGTCGTTGGAATCTTGGAGGGGCAGGTGTTCATGCTTGAGGATGTAATCGTTGTTGGTCGAAGCAAGGATGGAGGCGACGGCGGGCTTACAGATTTCGCAACCTAATCCCTGACCATACTGTTGCAGCAGGTCATCAAATGTCTGGATTTGATAGACCCGCACTAGATGGTAAAGTTCTTGGCGCGAATAGGGGAAATGCTCACAAAGATGATTGGTAATTTTAAGGCCCGCCCGCTGCATTTCGGCTTTGAGAATATCGGTGAGGATGGGTACACAGCCACCACAGCCCGTTCCCGCTTTGGTGCAGGCTTTCAATTGGGGGATGGTCGTCGCCTGATAATCGGCAATCGCGTTGCAAATCGCCTGTTTGCTGACATTTTCGCAGGTGCAAATTTTGGCAGTAGCAGGCAGAGCCGCAATGCCCAACGGTTTTTGTTCTCCTCGACTGGGTGGCAAAATTAAGTCTTCGGGGTGGGGCGGCAATGCCATTTCGTTTGCCATCATCTGGTAAAGCATCCCATAGCTGCTGGCATCCCCCACCAAGATACCACCGAGCAGCAGCTTCCCACTGGCATCTGTCACGATCTTTTTATAAGTGCCTTGCAGATTGTCAAATAGACTGACTTCTTTAGACGCGGGGGTCGTCGCAAAAGCATCTCCAAAGCTCGCTACCTCAATGCCCAATAGTTTTAGTTTGGTAGACATGTCCGCCCCGGTAAAACGATTCGCGGATTGCACGTCGCAAAGCTGGTCGGCGACCACGCCTGCCATGTGGTAGCCGGGGGCGACCAAGCCAAAAATGCGATCTTCATAGACGGCACATTCGCCAATCGCAAAAATGTCGGGGTCAGAAGTGCAGCAGCGGTCATCAATCACAATACCGCCACGCTCCCCGACGGCCAATTGGCACTGCCGGGCCAGTTCATCACGGGGGCGGATGCCAGCCGAAAAAACAATTAAATCGGTTTGGAGTTCGCTGCCATCAGCAAATCGCATTTTTTCCACCCGCCCATGCTCATCAGTCACGATTTCGGTGGTGGATTTGCTGGTGTGGACGGCAACACCTAATGCCTCAATTTTTTGGCGCAGCACCGCTCCGCCGATAGCATCCAATTGCATGGGCATTAGGCGTGGCGCAAATTCGACGACATGGGTGGTCAGGCCTAAATTTTTGAGGGCATTGGCGCATTCGAGGCCAAGTAGCCCACCCCCGACCACCACCCCGATTTGGGCGTGCGCGGCATAGGCTTGAATGGCATCAAGGTCATCCAATGTGCGATACACAAATGTGCCGGGGGCGTCATTTCCTTTGATGGGCGGCACGAAGGGGTATGAACCCGTCGCCAACACCAGCTTGTCATAGGCAATTTGTACGCCGTTGGCCGAGGTGACGATCTTGGCGGTACGGTCAATTTGGGCAACCCGATCCCCAATATAAACATGGATGCCGTTTTCATCATAAAAATTCGGTTGGACAAGCGACAGGGCCTCCGCCGAGTTGCCAGAAAAATAACTGCTCAAATTCACGCGGTCATACGCCAAACGCGATTCCTCGCAAAAAGTAATCATTTCATAGGTCGCGGTTGCGTCCTGTTTGACCATCAATTCAACAAATTTGTGTCCCACCATCCCATTGCCCACGACGACGACGGTTGGTTTGCGTTTGGCTCTCATGGGGTCGCTCCTTAAAAAATTTTGGCTTGCGAGGTCTGGTGCAATGTATTTAGGGCTGTGCCATCGCTTAAACTTCTTTGGGCAAGGGTCAGGGCCTCGCCAAATGGGGTGGCTTTGCCAGCGGTATAGATCATCAAGGCCGCCGTCATCAAGGTGCTGCACCGATAGGCTTCGAGGGCTGGATCGTGATTTGAAGGGTCTATCAATGCCAGAGTTAATAAAGCATTGCTGGTCGGCGTGAGTTCGGCGACGGGGTAGTCTATTTTTTCCCACCATCCCAATTCCGCCGGGTCAATCGTCCATTCTGTAAGATCACTATTTTGGGAGTGATCAAATTCGACCAATTGCGAGCGACGGTTGGTCAAAATTTCAATTGACCCTTCCGGGCCTTGTACGGCGACGCCTCGCTCATAGAGGGTCTGCATTGCTTGGGCTACCCGTCTCAATACTGGCCCATGAAAAACGCCCAATAAAGCGGCTTTCGCTCCAAAGGGATTTGTCAATTTTTCGATGGTATTGAAAAAACTCCGCATCCCATAGTCGCGCCGCAATGCGTTAAATTCTTCGAGACGATGCGCATATTGGGAAGCGTCCACATAGGCCACCCCACGTGTTTGCAATAGCCCGGCGGCGTCCTCGAGTGGCAGTTGGTGGGGAATGCCTACTGCGGCCAAAACATCGCCCAGTCCAATGCCAAATTTAGGCCCGGTTTTTCCACCGACGCGCCCATGCAGCGCAATCTGCACCCCACCGCCCGCCGCGATGAATGCCGCTGCTAAAATTAGAATGGGAGATTTGGCCCGTCCATCATAGGGAACACATATATCAACGAGGTAGGGGAGTTCAACCTCCACTCGTTGGCAATGGCGGCGCAAGACACTTGCAAAAGCGGCTAATTCTTCAGCACTTTCTTCTTTAATGCGCAAAATCGCCATTAATGCGCCTATCTGAGTCGGGCTAGCGTGTCCATTGAGGATTAGCTCCATGATGGCTTCTGCTTCAGGGTGCGTTAGGCTCCGCGCGGTGCGCTGTCCATTACCTACCACCTTAAGATAGTGTTGCATATTGAGCGTCATGGGTGGCCTCTATAATGAAACGTCATCATTGATCAATCTTAATCAATATATTCATTGATTTGTTTGGAATTTTTACCAAATAGGGCGACTTTTGTTTGGTGAAATTGCCCTAGCATAAGTTTCAGATACCCCAAATATTCTAGGTATCAGCGAACAGATGGCGCAATCGCCGATTACAGCGTGGCTCACTGCTTCGTTGGCATCTTTGTTCATCCCCAGCGTAGCTGAATCAATGCTTAGTCCGATGTCTTGGTCGAGTAAACTTACTCTGTTGCGAGGTTCAAAATTAGGTGGGTCGTGGTGCGATTCAAGGTTGGGTAGGTCTTAGCCCTGCCCCTACCAAATGCCGTCACAATGCGGCTTTGTAGGGGTCAGTCTGACCCTGCTGACAGAGGTGACTTTGCAACTGAGCAAGTAAACTCCATCAAATACTCCACCGCCGGGACTTCAGACTCCGACACTTTTGGGGCAATGGAGGAAAAACCAACCTCACCCCAAACCCCTCTCCCTTGTGAGAGAGGACTGGGGGGTGAGGTCAAAACACCCAAAAAACGCTTGCTGATGCCCTTGCCGAAAAACTGTCGGAGCGTGAAACCGCTGGGACAGAGTATTGAGGCCTAACATAGCGGGCAGGCCAGACGCAAGCGTACCTCAGAAGCCCCCGGCTTTAGGCGTGGGGGGCATCATAAGGCAAGTGCGTTGGAAAAATCAGGTGTTGTGGTTATTCATCGGCAGTCATGGCTTGATAGTAGGGGCAGGTTTCGGGGTTGTGCATGTGTAATTGTATATGTTCCATCCAGCCCCACCAATTCCCACTCGTCTGGGTGGTTCCGTACATCGGGCAGTCCTCAGGATTCATCATACCAGCCATATTGCCGTGATGCCCCATTGAATGATGGCCGCCACGATTCATCATACCCATGCCGTTGCCGTTCATCATGCCAGTACCATCACAGGGCATTGGAGTCCCATTGCCCGGTCCCTGTGCCGAAACGGAAAACACACTGAGGCCAATCGCCGCGACGAGGGCGATTGCAATAATCATCAAAGTGGATACATAGCGTTTGTTCAACATGGTCTTTCTCCCGTGTTATTTAAAATCGTTCATGAGTGCGAGATATTCATCGCGTGAGATTTCGCCTTTGGCATAGCGTTCTTGGACGATCCGGCGTGGATCAAACGGTTCTCCTAAATAACGTGGTGTGGCCCTGCCTCGATTAAACACCGAGACAAGGGCGCTGATGACCAAACTGCACACCAAAAACCAGAACAGCAGCATCACCAGCCAGCCACCCCACATTCCAAAATCCCAATCCCCATGCATCATCATTCTGCGCTCCTTCAAGGGTTATCTATAGGATGCCAGCAGCGTATAAAGTTGATGTATCGAGATTATGAAGATTTGGTAAAGTTTTTTAGGCAATGGGGAGGGTGAAATAGAAAGTGCTGCCCAGATTTGGCCCGTCGCTTTCTGCCCAAATCGTGCCACCTTGACTTTCAACCAGATGGCGGGCGATGGTTAAGCCGATGCCACTGCCACCACTGGCCCGTGAACGCGATTTATCTACCCGATAGAAGCGCTGAAAAATCTTGGTCAGGTTGGCCTCGGTGAGACCCACCCCGGAATCCTTTATGGCGAAACGCACCTGATGGTCAACGGGTTGGGCCGATACCTCGACCCGCCCCTCCGCAGGGGTATATTGCAGGGCGTTGCCAAGCAAGTTCATCAACACCTGTCCGGTGCGTTCAAGGTCGGCATGGACACAGGGCAGGGTAGGGGGCAGATTTACGTGGAGGGCAATATTCTTATCGGCAAACTGCGGGGCAAGGCGGTCAGTGGCAAATTTGACCAGTTCAGTCGGGGTGTGGGAACGAAGATTGAGGGCGATTTGGCCGCCTTCGATGCGTGACAACTCCTGTAAATCCTGCACCAAGCGCCGCAGTCGGTCAGCCTCCTGATGCACAAGGTGATAGGTAGCCGGATTTGCCGCCATGACGCCATCCTCCAAACCCTCCATCATGCCCATAATGGTCGTGAGGGGGGTTTTTAATTCATGGGTGACATCGGCGATCAACTGTTGGCGCATGGATTCGGTTTGCTGTAACGACTCCGCCATCTGGTTAAAGCTGTGAATCAAATCACCGATTTCGTCGCGGGCATGTTTGGGCAGGCGTTCGGTGTAATGCCCATCGGCAATGCGTTGACTGGCGGCGACCATCGCGTTGATGGGACGGGTAATGCGCCATGTGACAAAGCCGCTGATAAGCAGGGAAGCCGTAATCGCAGCAGCGCTTGCCCACAGCAGCGATTCATTGAGGGCATCCCGAAAACGCTGGTTGATCTCCTCATCCGTCGGGGCGTTGCTGCCCCCACCGCCGCCCATCATGCCACGCCCTTGCCCCTGACCATGTTCCGTTTCGGTATCGTGCTTCATCATCATTTCCATGCGATGGGCGAAATTGCGCGGGGCAACAAAACTGGTCGAAGCAAAGATCACCACAAGGCTAATGATGGCTACCGCGAGATAGGACAGCAGGATTTTGGTTCGTAGACGCATGTTGGCTCATTTATCCTCAAATTTATAGCCGACGCCGCGCACCGTTAGGATAAAACGGGGGTCGGTTGGGTCGGTTTCGAGCTTCTGGCGCAGATGCCCAATATGCACATCTACCACGCGGTCTTCGCCAAAATAATCATAGCCCCACACCCGCTCCAAAAGCTGCTGGCGGCTCATAACCATGCCCGCATAGGTAGCAAGGATATGAAGCAGCTTAAATTCAAGGGCGGTCAGTTCAATCGGGGTGTCGTCGCGGGTGACTTCATAGCGGCGGGGGTCAATGTGAAAGTGGGGGAAACTCAGGGCGGCGTTTTCATCGGATTCTGCGGCACGCCCCCGTCGTAAAATGGCTTTGACCCGCGCCACCAATTCACGCGGGCTAAACGGCTTGGTCAGGTAATCATCCGCGCCGACGGTCAGGCCGACCACCCGATCCACTTCTTCCGATTTGGCAGTCAGCATCAGGACGTAAACATCGGATTCCCGGCGGATTTGCTGCAAAACGTCGAGACCGTTGAGACCGGGGAGCATCACATCCAAAATGATTAAATCGGGCTTGTGGCGGCGGAATGCGGCTAATCCAGCGGGGCCGTCCGGGGCAGTGTGGACGGTGTAGCCCTCCGCGACTAAGTAGGCTTCGACAAGCTGTAAAATGGAGTCTTCATCATCAATCGCTAGAATGGTTGTCATCATACCGCCTTTCGTCCAATCCGATTATCAATGATGAGACGGGGATAGGCTAGGCGGAAATTACGCGGGGCTGTACAGAAACAGCCTTAGGCAACGTCAACACATTAACTGTCCTAAACCTCAAAGCTGATAGGCAGACACACGGTGACGAGCGTGCCTTGCCCCGCCGTGCTTTCGATATGCAATGTGCCATGATGTAGGTCTGTGATATTTTTGGCCGTCGTCAAGCCCAGTCCTAAGCCGGGGCGCTCATCAAAGTTGCTCCCCCGGAAAAATGCCTCCGTTACGCGCTCTAGTTCGATTGGCAAAATTCCGATGCCTTCATCCTGAACCTGCAATTTCACAAAGGCATTCTCCTGTGTCAGGTTTACGGTGATGGGTCGCTTGTGTGGGGAATAGAGGCAGGCATTCGACAGCAGATTGATGACCAGCGCCCGTAAATGATGAGGGTCGCCCATGACCGTTATGTTAGCGGTAGGCCACTCAGAGACCTCAAACCGGATGGGGTGCCGATGACGGTCTTGCTCCTCAGACTTGTGAATCGCCGACTGCACAAGAGCAGGGAGGTCTACCCGTTCTACCTGCATCTTCTGTTCGGGAACTTCTTCGCGGACAATCCCAGAGATAATCCGCAGCATATCGGTGAGGCTGGTGATTTGTTCTTCAATCTGGCTACCAAGTTTGTCCCGTTGTTCAGCCGCCAAACGATCTTGGTAATGGAGAATGAGGTTGGCTGAAGTTTGAATAATCGTCAGCGGGGTGCGAAATTCATGGGAAATACGCTGCATCATGCGGGTCTTGAGGTCACTTAACTCGCGCTCTTTTTGGAGGGTCGTTTGCAGTTTTTCATTTTCAAGGCGTTTCAAATCAGCCTGTTTATGCGCGGTAATGTCCACCTGTAGCCCCACCAGTGCCACTGTTAGGCCGTCCGCGTTGCTGACAGGTATTTTGGAGGTAATGCACCACCCATCGGGCAGACGGGGGTCTTCACGATGAATGAGGCGCTCTTCACGTCCTAGCAATGGCTCACCAGACTGAATCACCGCTAAGTCGTCAGCATAATACGCCGCGCCCTCATCGGGGAACACCTCAAGGGCGGTTTTGCCAAGCAGTGCCTCAACCGGGTAGCCTGCCAACTGCGCGTGCCGTTTATTCACCAATAGATAACGACCTGCCGCATCCTTGACAAACACCGCGTCGGGTAAGTGATCTATCAGTTGACGCAACAGGTTTCGCTCATAGATCAGTTCCAAGCGGGCGCTCTCTAGGGCGGCTTCGGCGATTTTCTGGCTGGTGATGTCATCAAACATGACCAATAAATGGGGCGACCCGCCAATTTCGATGATTTCAGCCGCAAATTTCACCATGGTGGTCTGACCATCGTTTATCCATGAGGCTTCAAGGCCCCGGACATGGCCGTCTTGTGTCAGTTGGCGGTCAAATTCGGCACGCACCGCCGGGGCCAACATGAACCCAACCGACTCAACCGTTTGCCCTATCAATTCTTCGCGGGACAACCCACCAATACGCAAACCCATCGGATTGGCGTCAATAATGCGCTGCGACGGCAAATCCACCATTACCATGCCAAAGGGACTGCCCCAAAAGGCCTTATAAAAACGTTCCTCGGAGGCTCGCAAGGCCGCTTCTGCCGCTTTACGTTCCGTGATGTCAATGCCAATCCCGACCAAGCCAGTAACCTCGCCAGCGCGATTGCGTAAGGGGAACTTGCTGGTCAGCACCCAACGGCTGCCCCCCTCTGCATCGAGGCCCATTTCTTCATGGTTAATCAGGGGCTGACCGGACGAAAGCACGGCTTGGTCATCGGCATAAAATTCGGCGGCTAAGTCGGGTGGGTAGAAATCGAGGTCAGATTTGCCAACTGCTTCTTCAGCAGACTCCAAACCCAAAACGCGGGTGTTGGCGACATTGCTGATGAGAAAACGGGCTTCGGTATCTTTGTAATAGATCAGGTGAGGCAGATGGTCAATGAGAGCACGCAGCATCTGGCGCTCGGTTGCAAGGGTTTCTTCGGCCTGCTTGCGATCCGTAATATCATGGAACATACTCAGCAAATGCGGCTTCCCATTGACCACAATCGTTTCTGCCGAGGCCAGCACGGTGCGAATCTGGCCGTCATGCGCACGAAAGCGCTGTTCTATCTCTGGTACTGAGCCTTGCAGTTCCGCATGACGATAGAATTCTTGATGGGTAACAGGGTCAACCACCAGACCCAATTCGAGTGTGGAAAAACCGCGCAATTTTGTACTGGGCAGGCCGATCATCCTGCAAAAAGCTGGGTTCACTTCGACTAGCTCGGTGGTGGCGAGGTCGGAGAGGGTCATAGGAATTGGATTGCTCTCGAAGATGGTGGCAAATTTTTGTTCGGAAGCGACTCGTGCCGCCTCTGCTGCTTTGCGCTCGGTAATGTCATAGTACATCGCCAACCAGCAAGGCTGCTGACGGATTTCAAAGCGCTCGGCAGATAACAGCACAGTGCGTATCTTGCCATCCGTACCCCGAAACAAATATTCAACGTCGCGCAGGCTACCCGTTTCATGCAACTGGTCATACAATTGCTCACGTAAAGCGACATCCACGCTAATCCCTAATTCCACAGTGGTATGCCCAACAATCGCGTCGCGCTCAATGCCAATCATATCCGCAAAGGCTTGATTGGCCTCCAAGATACGACCTTCATCCAGCGTACCGACAAATTGGGGCAGCGGGCTGGCGTGAAAAGCCGCAAAAAACTTTTCTTCGGAATGGCGGAGCCGTGTCTCAGTATCATGATGTGGAGTAATGTCACGCGAAATGGCGAGAATGCCCTGTAGATGCCCGATGTGTTTCTTGCTGTAGGTGGTCTCGAACCAGACATAGCTGCCATTGCGATGGCGTAAGCGGTGCTGAACCTGTACCGTCTCCGGGGATAGACTTTCGGTAATTTGATTTAAGACCGTCACCTCATCAGGATGGTAGAGCCTTTCCCATTGTAGGCCATGCAGTTCGTCTGCCGTATAGCCCAACAAGGCTTGGCACTTGGGCGTGCTAAACAAGATTTTTCCCGTGCCATCTATCCACACCGCCACTTCGGGCAGGAAAGTTTGGAAAAAACGGGTAAACATCGCCTGTGTCGAAAGTGCCCCTTGCGCTTCGAAAGCCGCCATAAGCCTTTGAAAACTTGCGTCGTCCTTACTACATTCGCGCAAGATGTCCTGCTCAACCGATGAAAACCACATAAAAAACTCCTTAAGCCCATCGCTTTAAGTCATTCTAATGGAAGTCCCTCCCCGACGTGTGATGTTGGTTACATTCTGAGCAAAAATGGTGACGGATGTCTTTTACTAAACTCAGATGATGCGACGGTGCAAGCCGGGAATCGGACAGCCCGTAGGAAAAGACAAACCCTTCCCCGAAGACAGAGAAGGGTTTTAGAAAAACGGTTGTGAGTCGGGAATAATCTAACTTAAGTGATGCTACGATCCTTGCGGTGCGATAATCTGGAAATTGCCACTCAGATGCAGCAGGGCCATGAGATAGAGCAGGCCGTCATAATAGCGCCACCGCCCAGCCGGGATAGGTGTGTTCCATAATTCTTCCACAAATTCCCAACGGAAATCCTCCGTCGCCACCATCGCCGCCACTGCGTTCATGGCAACCAAGCCCGGCGAACGATGTTGGGGGTTCACGGGTGTGCCGTCAATCTGGAAGCGGGTGTTATATTGCCCAATGCCCAGATCATAGAAAAACTTCAGCCAGCGATTGCTTTGTTCAATCTGCCATTCATCCGCCGCGAACCACACATAATCCACCGCGACATTCATGGCGTTACGCCACGCATCGGAATAGAAGAATTCGCCATAGTCACCCGATGGTTTTGGCTCACCCGTGAACTCGGCATAATTTGGCATCAAGCCCGTTTCGGGGTGGGCAGTGGTTTTCCAAAACTCGCGGCTGACCTGTGCAGCTTCCGTCCAAAACTCATTATCGGCCTCGGCCCAACGTGCCCACAGTTCATAATAATGTGGCACGTGATAGGAGGGGTCGGTGAATCGGCTGTTGCGGCCACTGGGCACAAAGACGACCTGTTTGGTTTCGGGGTCAAAGAGATTGGTCGAAATCAAGTTCTTCTCATCTTGGTGCAGCATGGTGTGGAGGATTTCATTGGCTTGGCCCGTATAGTTAAAGATGCCTTCGCCATCCCCCCAGCGATGGGCGGCAAAAAACAGCGCCATTACGAACCAGATTTCGCCATCCGAGGCGGGGTTCTCACTAATCTGGGTGCCGTCGGTATTGCAGTGCCACGCGAAATAACCCACGTACTGACCGCTTTCGTTATACATATAGGTCTTGGCCCATTTCCAGATGCGGTCAAATTCCTCTTTTTTATCAAGTTGGACGGCGATCATCATGCCATACGACATGCCCTCGGTGCGCACATCTTGATTGCCGACATCTAGCATATACGCCATGTCATCGCCCACCGGATAATAAACCCGTTGGGTGTCATCATTGCCATAAAACAACTGCTGCCATGTCGCATCAATACGTTCTTGGATTTCGGCGTCACTCCGTCCCCATTCCTTGAGTAGATTGGGATAGACCCCGGTATAAAACGCACCATTGGACGAATCTTGAGCTTGGGTATTCAGTGGAACGATCATCATCATAATCACCATACTAAATAAAATTAGCCGACGCATGTTAACTCACCTCCACGTGCGATTTAAAGACAGGTTGAACCCGTGTGGTCTGGCCCGCAATTGTAAAACTGCCGGACAGCCGAATATCATCTGAGGCGCTGCCGACCATGACTTGAATTTCACCGGGTTCGACCACCAACTGCATGTCGCGGTCATAAAAGGCCATCTGACGCACCGGGACATGGAAGGTGAGGGTTTTTTGTTCCTGTGGGGCCAACGTGACCCGTTGGAAGCCTTTGAGTTCTTGAACCGGGCGGGTGACACTGGCAATTGGGTCATGTAAATACAATTGGACGACCTCATCTCCGGCCATCGTGCCCATATTTTGCACACTCAGGCTAATCATCACCGTATCATCAGCTTGCACGGGGTTCGGGCTAATGTGGAGATGGCGATAGGCAAATTCGGTATAGCTTAGGCCGTGCCCAAAGGCGTAGAGTGGGCTGGCGGGCAGATCAATATAATCGCCTTGCCAATGCGTGCGGCCACCCGATGGTTTGTGATTGTAGTAGACAGGAATTTGACCCGACGAACGCGGGATGGTAATCGGCAGTCTGCCGCCGGGGTTTAGCTTACCAAACAGGGCTTCGGCAATGGCGGTGCCGCCTTCCTGTGCAGGCAGCCACGCCTCAATCACGGCGGGAACATGCTCATCAATCCACTCGATAGACAGCGGGCGGCCATTGAGCAAAACCACAATCACCGGGGTTCCAGTGGCGTAGATCGCCTCGACCAACTGCTGCTGCACCCCATAGAGGTCAATTTCGGCACGATCCAGCGATTCGCCAGTGGTGCTTTCTTTGGAGAGGCCGGATTTTTCACCCACCACCACCACCGCGATCTGTGCTTTTTCGGCGGCGGCAACTGCTTCAGCAAAACCAGAGGTATCGAAACTGGTGATTTCGCAGCCGGGGGCATAATAGACTTTGGTTTGGGGCGAGACCAGTTTTTGAATCCCCGCCAAGACCGACACGGATGGCACAAAATGTTGTAAGAAATCAATGCCGGAGAGGTCGCGCATGGGTGTTGGGGCTTCGGTGTTGATTTCGGAAATCACCACACCTTCGGAATGGGAGGGATAATGATAATCGCCTTGCAGTAGGCGGATGCTGTCTGCGCCGGGGCCGATCACCGCGATGGACTCCAGTTGGGGCGAAAGCGGCAGCAGATGATCGGCATTCTTCAGCAGCACCAGTGATTTACGGGCCAGTTCCAGCGACAAATCACGCTGCGATGGCGTATTAAAGACCGTCGGGATTTGGTTGGTGTCCACATAGGGATTTTCAAATAGGCCTAATTGGAATTTCTGGCGCAGCACGCGACTGACGGACAGGTCAATCAAATCCATGCGGATCCGGCCATCTTTGAGGGCCTGCCGCAGGGGGTCGCCATAACAATCGGTGGCGGGTAGTTCAATATCAATGCCCGCTTCCAACCCCAACAGCGCCGCTTCAGTTTTATCCGCTGCTACATGATGATAGACCTTTAACATATCGAGCGTGAAATAATCCGAGACCACCACGCCATCAAAGCCCATTTCATGGCGCAGGAAATCCACCATCAATTCTTTGGATGCGCCACAGGGGATGCCATCCAGTTCATGATAAGCGTTCATCATGGAGGCGATACCTGCTTCTTGGATCGCGGCCCAGAAGGGTAGGGCGAAAATTTCACGCAGTTCACGTTCCGGGATGTGCGCGGGTGACCAATTGAGGCCGCCTTCGGTTGTACCATAGCCCAAAAAGTGCTTGCCCGTCGCCACGACTCCTTCACGCAAATCATGGTTTTGCAGGCCGCGTATATAGGCGACCCCGATGCGCGAAATCAGATAGGGGTCTTCACCAAAGGTTTCTTCAACCCGGCCCCAGCGCGGATCACGGCAGACATCCAACACCGGCGCAAGACCATGATGTGCCCCGACAGCCCGCATCTGGGTACGGATCACCCCGGCCATTTCTTCAATTAGTTCCGGTGCCCATGTTGCAGCGAGGCCGATAGCTTGGGGGAAGGTCGTGGCGTCACGGGCCATATACCCCGCACAACTTTCTTCATGCACGATGGCGGGGATGCCCAAGCGCGTCTGTTTGACTAAATAGGTCTGAATAGCATTGGCAACGGCAGCCGAGGCTTGTGGCTTAAGCAGGCTGACAGCCCCCACACGCGAGACATGACCGATACCGTTGACAATTTTTTGCTCGGCCTTAGCTTGGACAAAATGTTTCTGGTCATCTATAAGATCAGTCGCCCAAACCGCGCCCAACTGCCCTAATTTTTCTTCTAAGGTCATCTGCGACAGCAGATGCTCTGTGCGCTCCTCAACAGAGTGCCCTACATTGATCGTCATGATACTCATCTTCTTTCAGTTAGCGTGTTCAACCGACGTAATCAGCAGGGCGGGCAGCAGAAGACCTGCGCTATTTTAGTATGCTGCCAACCGCCCCAGAGTAAAATCAGCCCTTGAGTTCACCACCTGTCAAGCCAGTGACAATATACTTTTCGGCAAACAGGTAAAAAATGACGGCTGGAACAATCAGAATAGTGACGTAGGCCATCATACGCGCCCAGTCGGTTGCATGATCGCCCTGAAACTGCATCAGCCCCAACGTCAGCGGCCATTTTTTGGAATCGGTGAGGACCAACAGCGACAGGAAATATTCGTTCCAGCCCGCAATGACCTGAAGGGTAGCGATGGCCGTGATCGCCGGACGCGCAAGGGGTAGGAGGATGTAGACAAAAAAGCCGATGCGGGTGCAGCCATCAATATAGGAGGCGTCTTCCAATTCGGGCGGAATCGCTCTGAAAAAAGTGCGCAGAATAATGGTACTGCTGGGTAGACTAAAGGCCACCAGCGGCATCACAACCCCCCAGTAACTGTCGGTCAAATGGAGTGCTCGAATTTGCAGAAAGATCGGCAGAATGGCAATCCCAAGCGGAAAGAGCAGGCCCAACGAGAGAATATTAAAAAGCACTTCCCGCCCCTTGAACTGTATACGGCTGAACACAAAGGCCATCGTGCTGCTGAGAATGACCGTAAAGGCAGTGGACGCAAGGGTAATGTAGAGGCTGTTTCTAACCGAACGCCAAAAGATATTGTCCTCTAGGATATTGGTGTAGTTTTCCCATTGAATCCCTTTGGTTGGCAGCCCAAAAGGTCTTGCAATAAATTCGCCCGTGGTGCGAAGTCCTCCCAAAATGGCGGTCAAGATGGGTGACACCACAATCATGCAGACAAGGATCAGAATGGTATATTTCAGCGCCACTGACAAACCGCGCCGTATTTTGAGCGTGGTGGGTGAAGGAATGTAGGTTGAAGATCGCATCATAAACTGCCTTTCTTAATCGGCATAATCGCGCCGCAATACAATACGCTGATAGCCCAGCGAGAAGAGTAGGCTAATCGTAAAGAGCACCACTGCGACGGAACTGCCATAACCGAGGCGGAACGTCTTGATGCCAAATTTATACAGATACGTCGAAATCAGGTGACTGGAATTAGCAGGGCTACCGCCGCGTGTCAAAATCCAAGCGATAGCAAATTGCTGGAAAGAACCCAATACCGATAGGTAGATGGTCAGCCGAATGGTACTACCCAATAAGGGCAAGGTGACATAACGCAAAACTTGAAGCTCATTAGCTCCATCTACGCGGGCCGCCTCCTCTAGTTCTTTGGACACGCCCTGCAATCCTGCCATATAAAGAATCATGTAGAAACCGAAATATTTCCATGTCAGCACCGCAAACAGGGAATACATGACAAGGTCCCGGTCACCCAACCATGTTTGGCCTTCAAAACCGGGGATTAGGGTGCCAAACGCCACATTAGCGAGGCCTTCACCGGGGTGAAACACATACATCCAAATAAGGGCGGTAATGATTTCCGAAAAAACAAAGGGGACAAACAAAATCATCCGGAATATTTTTCTGCCGTGCAGTTTTCCACGTCCCACTAACAAAGCCAACATCATCGCTAGGGGCAATTGGATGGTGAGAGACAGAAACATGATAAAGAAGCTATGGTTGATGGCACTGCGAAACGGCTTGTGATCATTCAGGCGATCATAGTTACCAAACTTGACATACTCGGTTAGGGGGCCGAAACCGTCCCAATCGTACAGGCTGTATTGGGCTGCTTTTGCAATTGGAATCAGCACAAACAGAATAAACAAGAGCATTCCGGGCAGTACAAAGAGGCTAATGGTGCCCCATTTGCCAAAATTGATGCGTCGAGGGTGGGTTTTGTCCCGTTGACGGGTTATCGTTTGTACTTGAGCACCGAGGGCAGACATGAGCCTAATCCTTTGCTAAACTGATGGCGGTGATTTACTGATATACTTCACGTGTGACAGAGGGTGGGGTGTAGCTGCCCTGCAATTCCCGTCGCCGGTCAGCGTACACCTCACCCATCTGGCAGGTTCGGAGATTATTCGTCTAGTTCAAACGAGGCTTCATCTTCGATAGCTGATGCCACATCTTCTGGTGAGAGCGTACCTTCAAACAACCCCTGTACCGCGTCATTCACAGCCTGCCCAACAGCGGGTGGCAAGAATTGGTCATAGTACAGTTGCGAATAGGTGGCGCTGTTGCGTGCAACCAAGATGGTTTGCAGAACTGGATCTTCAATTGCGGATTCAGCAGCGGCAACTGTGGGGAGAATCCATATCTTCGCGCCTGCGGCCTGATTTTCGGCAGAGGTGATGAATTTTAGGAAATCAACGGCTTCATCTTCGGCATTGGAACCAACGGCATAACCATCGCCACCGCCGAGTACGTCACCGGGATTACCCGCGCCGCCTTCAATCACTGGGAAGGGGAACCAGCCGAGGTTGCCTTCGATGGCTTCACCACCGTTTTCGCTGTTATCCCTTTGGACGCTGGGTGCCCATTGGCCCATCAGTTCCATCGCAGCCTTACCATCGCCCATCAGACCAGCTTGATCATTATAACTCAGACCCATGAAGCCATCGGGGAACGGTTCGAGGTCAATCAACTGTTGCAGATATTCACCCGCCTGTACAAATGGCTCATCGGTGAACGCGCCATCGCGGTTGTAGGCATCCAAGAACGCCTGCTCACCACCCAGACGGATGGCTAGATAGACCCACCAGAAGTGGCCGGGCCATTTGTCGCCTTCGCCCAACGCAATCGGGGTAATGCCTGCATCCTTAAGTGCCTGCACCGCGGCTAGGAATTCTTCCCATGTCACGGGTGGAGCTTCTGGGTCAAGGCCAGCTTCGGCAAACAGGGCTTTGTTATAGAACAGACCAACAGTGCCCCATGTCCATGGCACACCATAGTATTCGCCATCTCGCCCATACAGTTCCAACGCAGCTTGGGCCGAGAATGAATCTTTCCACTCGCCTTCCAATTCGGGGGCGATATTACGAACAAGGCCAGCCTCGGCAAATTCCCACAAGACACCACCACCCCAGCTTTGGAAGACGTCTGGTGGATCGCCTGCCTGCATAACAGTGACAAGACGTTCCTTAAAGGCTTCATTTTCCAAAATGGTAATTTCGATGGTGACATTGGGGTTCGCTTCCATATAGGCATCAGCGAGCGACTGCCAATAGGCCCCTTGGTCCTCGACGGTGCCGATATGCCACCACGTAATGGTGACCTGATCTTGCGCGGCGGCTTTGGGTTGGGTGCTGCCGAGACCCAGCGACAGAATCGTCACAATGGCTAAAACTACTGAGAACACCGGCAAAAACTTTTTCATGGTCTAGCTCCTAATTTTCACAGAATTGAAATTCCGAAGATATGTGTGTATACAGCCTCTTGATACTTATCACCTCCTTAAATCAAGCCACGATTGCTGGGGGGATTGACATGATTCCCGAATAACGAGCGAGGTGGGCAGGGTCACATGACGAATTGGCCTATCGGGGTTTTCAATCTGCTCAATCAACAGTCGCGCCGCAATCCTGCCCATTTCATCCAACGGCTGACGGACAGTTGTCAACCGGGGATAGACCAACGACGCTTGTGGAATATCATCGAAACCGATGACGGAAATATCGTGTGGAACTTGCAATCCATAGGCGCGAACGGCTTCCATTACGCCAAATGCGGAAAGGTCATTGGAAGCAAAAATCGCGGTGGGGGGGTTGTGGAGATTTAATAAGCGTTCGGCGGCTTCGTAGCCTTCTCTGCGCCAAAAATCACCGGTTTGAATCAGGTCTTCTTCAACCGACACTCCAGCATCGCGCAGGGCTGCCATATGCCCGGCCAGTCGCTCTTCAGCGCTGCGCAGTTTCATCAACCCGGTGATAAAGCCGATGCGCCGATGCCCTAAGCCCAAAAGATATTGCGTGGCTTCATAGGCCCCCTGACGATTCAAGCTATCTACTACTGAGCTGCGATTATTGGGGTCTACTTGGTCAATCAGCACGTAAGGGAAGTTCTGCTCACGGAGGGTCTCGATATAACCAGTCGTGAGCAGCGGCACTACCAGCAGCACGCCATCTGCTAGGCCTTTGGTCATTTTTAGGGCATAGGAGGCTTCGGTGCTGGTGCGGTGGGTGGTATAAAGGAGGAGGTCGTAGCTAGATTTGGAGAGTTCTTCGTCAATGCCACGTGCAATTTCGCCGATATAGCCGTTGTCGAGGCCGGGGACGAGCAG
Source organism: Anaerolineae bacterium (assembly GCA_021463865.1). GTDB lineage: Bacteria > Chloroflexota > Anaerolineae > Aggregatilineales > J027 > CFX10. Next base: position 174,420 of record JAJTXY010000007.1, on the reverse strand, counting down.
ACCAATCACACCAGATTTGCCGCCTGCCAAGCTCCGCGCTTGTTGATTGACCACATACCCAAGTCGTTCAACTGCTTCAAGCACCCGTTCGCGCGTCGAGTCCTTGACATAGTTATAACCACTGAGTACCCGTGAAACCGTTGAATAGGACACTCCGGCCTCACGTGCAACATCTAAGATAGTTACACTGGTGTTTATTTCGCTCATAAAGGCCTCTAGCTTCAGCCTTTGCAAGCGTTTGCAATGCTAAATCAAAACTTCGATGTATAGATTCCAATATTTAGCAATTTTGCAAGCGTTTGCAATAAAAAACCAGAATTTTATCCGCCTGCGTCCAAAATATATTGAATAAACCTGCAAGCGTTTGCAGAAAGCATATCCCTATCTGCAAGATTTGTCAATCAATTTGCAGAAATATTTTCAAAATTCGTTTTCATGGGCAGAAATGAAATCAGGGAAAGCCTGCAAAAAAGCCTTCCCTGAGAGGTTATGGAAAAATCGCCTTCTGGACTAGGAGTTCAGACACTTCCATTGTGCGCCGCGTTCGGTGTGTACCCACAGCGGCAGACTGAAATAATCATGGGTTTCGGTGCGCCAACCGCCCCCTTGCGTAGTTAAGCCTGTTAGCAAATTGCGCCATTCACCCGCTGGCAAATAATACGTGACCTGTCCGGCTGGGTGAAAAACAGGCGCGACCAGCAGGGCCGACCCTAACATATATTGCTGATCGAGATAGCGGCAGGTGGGATCGTTGGGGAACTCCAACACCATCGCCCGCAGCATCGGCCAACCATGCGCGGAGGCTTCACTGCCCATATCGAGCAAATAGGGCATCAGGCGAGCTTTTAGGTGATTAAAGAACCGCAAGACTTCAATGGATTCGTCATCAAACAACCACGGCATCTTGGCACTATTGGCCCCATGCAGGCGGCTGTGGGATGAAAATAGCCCAAACGCCACCCAACGTTTATACAAATCTGGCGTGGCGGTGTCATTAAACCCGCTGATGTCGTGACTCCAATAGCCAAATCCGCTTAGACAGAGGGATAACCCACCGCGCAGCGTCTCCGCCATTGAAGGATAGTTAGAGGTATTATCGCCGCCCCAATGCACCGGGAAACGCTGTGAACCCGCCGTGCCAGATCGGGCAAACACCACCGCCTCGCCTTCACCTTTTTCGTGGCGCAGCAAATCAAACACCGTCTGGTTATACAGATAGGCATAATAATTGTGCATTCGTTCGGGGTCGGAGCCGTCATAATAGACCACGTCGGTGGGGATACGTTCGCCAAAATCGGTCTTAAACGCATCTACCCCCATATCCAGTAATCGCTTAAGATGGCTTGTATACCACTCACGCGCCGCCGGATTGGTAAAATCCACCAGCCCGATGCCCGGCTGCCAGAAATCCGCTTGGAAGGTGTCGCCCTCCTTGTTTTTCAGCAAATAACCCTGTTGGGCGGCCTCTTCAAACACGATAGAGGATTCCGCGATATAGGGGTTGATCCACAAACAGATTTTGATGCCCTTTTCTTTGATGCGCCGCAGCAATCCTTCGGGATCGGGGAAGTTGCGCTCATCCCACAAGAAACTCGTCCATGTCAGTTCGCGCATCCAGAAGCAGTCAAAGTGAAAGACGCTGATCGGGATGTCGAGTTCTTCCATACGATCAATGTTGTTGAGGATGTCCGCTTCGTTATAGTTGGTGGTAAACGAGGTCGAAAGCCAAAGGCCAAATGACCAATCCGGGAGTTTGGGGGGGCGGCCACTCAATGCTGTGTACTGCTCAAGGGCATCTTTGGGGGTCGGCCCCGCGAAAATATAGTATTCCAGACTGTGACCATGCACGCTGAACTGCACCCGGCTAACATGGCTGGTTCCGACTTCATAGGAGACCTGCCCCGGATGATTGACCAAAACGCCATAGCCCTGACTGGTCAAATAAAACGGCACATTTTTGTAGGCATATTCTGAATTCGTCCCGGCGTCGTGATTCCATATATCCAGCGACTGTCCATTTTTGATGAACGGCCCAAAGCGCTCCCCCAAGCCATAAATCGCCTCCCCAACCTGAAGGGAAAGCTGTTCGCGCAGGTACGTTTCGCCGTTTTGTTTAAACAGGCCCACTGCATGGGGTTCGCTGGCGGTTAGGGGTTCACCGTCGCGGTAAAACGCAAACCGCCATTCGCCGCTGCGTGGCATCTGCACCGCCAGCCGACCTGCATTCAACCAGACCTGTGTTTCATCACATAGCACCTCGGCGTCGTCATTTTGCAGGCCATAATCGAGGGCAAAAGCAGGCAGACGTTCCCGCCGACCCTTAAAATGATTCAGTTGGACACGAATCACGTTTGGCAGCGGGGATGAAAAACGGGCGGTAATCAGCGTGCCGTCAATAAAACTGCCGCGTCCATGCACGTGATGATTGTAGCCGCTGAGGGTGACGGCGTGGGGTTCAACCTCGACATGTGTCACGGTCAGCGGATAAATAGCCTCTGTGCCGGGTTGTAACATCCATTGCCCATAATCGAACTTCATAAAGTCATCCTTCGTAGAAACATAAGTGCAAAAATTTCAGGCTCTTCATCGCCTTTTTTCAGTCATCCGACCACGTTTCATTTTGCTTTGCTCCCCCTCTCTGAAAGCCTTCGGAGAGGGGCCGGGGGGTGAGGTCAAATTGGCAAGGGGTCTAGCTTATACAGTCTCCACCTCAGCCAACTGCTCATCCACTGCACCACGCAGCGATAATTCTTTGGCGCGATGGCAGGCGACAAAATGTTCAGCATCTTCCCACATAACCTCTAACGGCGGGGCTTCGGTTTGGCAGCGTTCAATGGCATAGCGGCAGCGGGGATGGAAATAGCACCCGCTCGGCGGATTGGCTGGGTCAGCGACATCCCCTTCCAGTCGGATACGCTGTTGCTGGCTGCGATGGCGGGGGTTATGAATCGGCACCGCGGACATCAGCGCTTCGGTGTAAGGGTGCTTGGGATGGGCATAGAGCGCACTCGCCTCGGCTAGTTCGGCCAATTTCCCGACATACATCACATTGACCCGATCACAAATATGCCGAATCACACTCAAGTCGTGGGCGATAAACAGATAGGTCAAGCCAAATTCTTCTTGCAGGTCTTTTAATAGATTCAAGATTTGGGCGCGAATGGAAACATCCAACGCCGAAATCGCCTCGTCCGCCACGACCAACTGCGGATTGGTGGCAAGGGCGCGGGCAATGACAATGCGCTGACGTTCGCCGCCGCTAAAAGCATGGGGATAACGCCGCATATATTCGGGTCGCAAGCCAACACGTTTCAGCAGGAGGGCCACGCGGTCTTCCAAATCGCTGCCCGCCGCCAGATGATTGACCTTTAACACCTCGCTGACGATCTCAAACACGGTCATACGCGGATTGAGTGACGAATAGGGGTCTTGGAAAATGAGGCGGATTTGCTGGCGATAGGGTTTCAGTTCATCGCGGGTCAGCTTGGCTAAATCTACCGCATCGGTGTCTTTGGCACGATAGATAATCTCGCCGCCTGTAGGCCGATACATGCGCACCACACAGCGCCCAACGGTGGTCTTGCCACAGCCGCTTTCACCCACCAAGCCTAAAGTCTCGCCACGCTGAACGGTAAAACTGACATCATCCACCGCTTTGACATAACTCACGTTGCGGCCCAATAACCCACTGCGGCGTGGAAACCACATGCTCAAATTGCGTACTTCTAGGAGGGACGGTGTTGGCTCAACCATGACTCATCTCGACTTCCGTATGGACAAATTCGTTTTGATAGGCGGGGTCATACATCAAACAACTGGCGGTGTGATATGGAGCAACCACCGTCAGTTTCGGTTCAACCCGATTGCACAGCCCTTTGACCTGACGATCACAGCGCGTATGGAACGGACAGCCCGTTGGTCGTTGGAACGGTGACGGCACCATGCCCTTGATCGGATCAAGGCGTTGATGCGACAGGCCAATCTTAGGAATCGAACGCAGCAGGGCTTGGGTATAGGGATGTTTGGGATTATTAAAAATGGTGTCGGCATCCGAATTTTCGACCACATTCCCCAGATACATCACCGCCACATCGTCGGCAATTTCCGCCACCACCCCCAAATCGTGGGTGATGAACAAGATCGCCATGCCATAATCGGCCTGCAATTCTTTCATCAAGTCCAGAATCTGGGCTTGGGTGGTCACATCCAGCGCAGTGGTCGGTTCATCGGCAATCAATAGTTTCGGGTTACATGACAGGGCCATCGCAATCATGCAGCGCTGCAACATCCCGCCACTGAGTCGAAACGGATATTCGTCAATCCGTTGTTCAGGTTTGGGCAATCCCACCCGCCCTAGCAGTTCAATCGTGCGATTCCGCGCCTCCGCTTTGGACGCATCACTGTGGAGCAGGATGGCCTCCATGATTTGATTGCCGACGGTGTAATTTGAACTCAGCGAACTCATCGGCTCTTGGAAAATCATCGAAATCTCGTTGCCGCGAATCCGCCGAACATCCACCCCAGTGGGTCTAAGGGTCGCAATATCAATCGTTTTGGTTGTGCCATCGGGTCGAGGTTGATGATAGAGGATACTGCCCGACACCACTCTGCCGGGCCGCCGCACAATTTGCAGGATGGCGCGGGCCGTCACACTCTTGCCGCTGCCACTTTCGCCTACCAAACAGAGTGTTTTGCCGCTCTGGATGGAAAGTTCAACCCCATCTACCGCGCGGACAACGCCTTCATCGGTGAAGAAGTGGACTTTTAGATCATGAATTTCGAGTAATGGTTGCGTCATGTTGTGACTTCCTCATCAATGATAGGGGTCGGCGGCGTCGCGCAGGCCATCACCCAAAAAGTTAAAGGCCAGCACAGTAATCACGACAGCCAATCCGGGGATGAGCAGCCAAGGGGTATTGGCAATCGCCGGGATATTTTGGGCCTCATGCAGCATCACCCCCCAACTAACCACCGGTTTACGCAGCCCCAATCCCAAAAAGCTGAGGGCCGTTTCCCCCAAAATCATGCCGGGGATTGCCAGTGTCACCGAGGCGATAATATGGCTCATAAACGAGGGGATCATGTGCCGCGTGATAATCCGCATACGGGGCACTGAATCCAGTTCCGCCGCGACGACAAAATCTTCCTCCCGCAGCGACAAAAACTTGCCACGCACCACCCGCGCCATCCCCGTCCAACCGAGCAGGGAGAGGATGATGGTGATGCCGAAATAGACCGCCACAGGACTCCAACGCGGCGGCACGGCGGTGGCTAATGCCATCCACAGCGGAATATCTGGAATGGAACGCAGCACCTCAATCAGGCGTTGAATAAAGTTGTCCACTATCCCACCGATTAGACCGGAGATGCCGCCGAGCAAAATGCCAAGCCCAAGACTAAGGAACACCCCGACCAGACCAATGGACAGCGAAATCTGGGCGCCATAAATCATGCGGCTCCACAAATCATGTCCGGTGTCATCCGCCCCCAGAAAATAAAAGGGGGCACCTGTTTCAACCGGGCCAAAAAAATGCACATCCCATTTGACTGAAAGTTTGTTGATAACTGGAACAGGGATGCCTCCAAACCCGATTTGATATTCTTCGCCTTTGACAAAAAAGCCCAAGCGGATTTTCTTTTCTTTGTCTTCCGTGTAACTGCGCTTATAGGTCATCGGATCGGTTTTTTGTTTATAGGCATACACGAAGGGCGAAAATTGGCCGTTATCAAAAAGATGCACGCTCTGGGGTGGGGCTTGGGTATAGTTCTTGGAATAGAACTCTTTGGTAAAGGGGGCAAAAAATCCCGCAAAAAAGGCCACAAAGTAGAAGGTGAAGATTATCACCAAGCTCATCATGGCAAGGCGGTGTTTGCGGAATTTCCACCACATCAAACGCCACTGCGAGGCCACCAGAATTTTCGGGGCGTCGGTTTCTTCCACAGCCGTCACCTCGGCGGGCACTCGTTTGGGAAAAGGGATCACGCGATGGGCCATAGCGATTTCCTCTATTTCGACTCAAAGCGGATACGTGGGTCGAGCCATGCCAGCAAAATATCCGACAGCAGCATTCCCGTAATGGTGAGCAGACTAAGCAGCATCAAGAACCCGGCGGCCAAAAACATGTCTTGCTGTTTAAGCGCTTGCAGCAAGATCGGGCCGCTGGTGGGTAGATTCAAAACAATCGAGATAATGGCTTCACCTGCGATTAACCCCGGCAGCACCCACCCAAGCGTGCTGACAAAGGGATTCATGGCTTGGCGCAGGGGATACTTAATCAGCAACTTCCATTCGGGCAGGCCTTTGGCACGCGCCGCCTCCACATAAGGTTTGTGAAGCTCATCCAGCAAATTGGCCCGCATTACCCGGATTAACCCGGCTGTCCCGGAGACGCCAATGATAATCATAGGAATCCACAGGTGTTTCAGCAGATCAATCACTTTGGCAAATGACCACGGTGCTTGTTCGTATTCGTCCGAAAACAGGCCGGTCACACTAATCCCACCATATTTGAAGGAGATAAAGACCAACACCAGCGCGATGAGAAAACCGGGGGTAGCCAGACCCAAAAAGCCAATGAAACTGAAAAAATAATCCGCGAAGCTGTATTGACGCACCGCCGACAGCACCCCGATGGGCAGGGCGATCATCCACGTAAAGACAAAGCTGGACAGCGACACCGCCAGCGTCATCCCCATGCGATCGGTAATCATTTGTTCGGAGGAGACATTGTAATAAAAGGAGTACCCAAAATCACCATGCACGACAATATTTTCGACCCATTTGTAGTATTGCACATAAACTGGCTCATTCAAGCCATAGCGTTCGCGCATTGCTTCTTCAAATTCGGGGGTCCATGTGGTGCCGCCCGTCTGTTGATTACGCATATTTTCCAACATAACCGTGACGTAATCGCCGGGGGGGAGTTGAATGGTCACAAAAACCAAGATTGAAATAATGTACATGGTGGGAATCACCAGCAGTAGCCGTTTTAAGATGTATTTCGCCACGTTGACACCTCCTTTGAGTCTACAAGCCTAGTATGTCGTAACTGAGCCGAGGCTGAAAGTCCCCCTGCATCGGGAGAACTTTCAGCACGCTCGTTACCAAGTCAGAAGATCAGCGTGGGAGAAATGCTGATCGTCCCTTGCCATTTACTCGCTCTTGAAATACCACTGTTCGGGGAAGGCGATGGCGACGCCGCCGGGATTCCAGCCATTCACCCACGACGCGGGCACATTACCCAACTTGGCGCTTAATGGGCGATAGCTCTCATTGGCGCTCGAAATGCCGATGACAAAGAAATTGTCGGCATCATATTGCAGCACCTGCGACATCAGTTCGATGCGTTGTTCGCTAGTTGGGGCTTGCAGTACGCTCTCATAGAGATCAATCAGGTCTTTGATTTCTTGGGGTGGTTCAATACCAGCGGGATTATCCGGTGTCTTATACCAAATCGCCCAGCCGTTGCCCCAGATGGCCTGACCATGCACTGGCACAAAATAGCGCGGATCGAGAATCGCGGTGATACCGAAACCGCCTTCGCCCGTGAAGATAGTCGCTTCCATGCTGTTGTCTTCCGCGGCCTGCGTCCAAACTTCGTTGTCTACCGAGTTGATGATGATGTCCACCCCGACTTCGGCAAAATAGCCCTTCAGCAGTTCGGCCACATCCAAAAATCGTAGACCGTAGTCGTTAATTTGCACGGTAAACACGACGGAGAGTTTTTCACCAGTGGCGGGATTAATGCGCCAACCCTCGCTGTCTTTATCCGGCAACACTTTGTCGAGATATTCATTGGCGAGATCAACGTTGTATTCCAAATATTGAGTGGTCAGTTGTTCGTTGTACAGCGGGGAATCTTCTAGCGGCGAAAGTTGACGTGGCACACCCTGACTGAAATACACGATGTCAATGATTTCCTGACGGTCAATCGCATGGGACATGCCGACGCGGAAATCTTTTTGGCTAAACACTTCGCCTAATACAGGGTGGGTCATATTGAACATGACGCTGACCGTACCACCGCCCTCGCTCTTGACAGGGTAAATCGCCAGACCGGATTCATCCTGATATTCAAAGAACAATGGACGCTGTTCGTCGGTGGTGTTTGCCATCGTGTCATACTTGCCCGCCAGCACATCTACCAACATCGTTTCGTTGTCTTGATAGAGCGAACCGACAATGCGATCCATATAGGGGAGTTGATTACCCGCGCTGTCTACCCAATAGTAGTAGGGGTTGCGTTCGGCCACAAACTGCGTGCCCGTGCCGAGCGGTTCGGTATAGACCCATGGGAACATGGTTGGATAGTTCACATCACGGCTGATGACGGCGGGGTCTGTGCCGGGGCCAACCGCTGAATGGGCTTGGAACAGGGATACCCAGTCGGTTGCACCTTCGGTTTGGGCAATCAGTTCATCAATACCGTCGGGGTTATAGTCAATATGGAATTGTTCCAGATAGTGCTTGGGCGCGGTCACCAATTCCCAACCGGGCCAACCGCACATGTTGATGAGGAACATGCCATAGGAGACATCAAAGGTAATGGTAAAGGTGGTGTCGTCAATCTTTTCAGCGACAGGTGCAGCATCACTGGGGCGTAGCCAACCAGCCGGGAATGTCCCTGCGTTGAGTTCTTCATTCGCCATAATGTCATTAATCGCAAACAGCACATCGTCGGAGGTAAAGGGGAAACCATCTGACCATTTCAGGCCTTCACGTAGGTGGAAGGTATAGACCTTCGCGTCTTCACTGACTTCGACACTCTCGGCTATATTCGGAACCCAGTCGCTATAGCTTTCGTTCCAATTGACCAGACCCTTCCAGAATGTCCAAAAAACCATTTGGCTGGCCCAGAAACCGTCACCTACAAATGGGTCGTCAAAGTCGCCGCCATAAGTGCCAATTTCGGAACCGGGCAGGCTGATGACACGCGGGTTGGTGGGCAGACGTTCTTCAACCGGGGGGAGTTCACCCGCCGCAACACGTTCGGCCAACATCGGGGATTCATGATACTGCCCGTCTTGGGCTTGGCTGGGGTGGGGGACAATGGCGACAAGCAAAGCAAGAACAAAACAAAATACTAAAAAGCGTTTCATAGTTTATGCTCCTGAACTCATAAAGGTTAGAGATGTAAGCAGGTGCGCCTAAGTCTTATCGAATGTGGACTGCTCCTTTCCAAAAAAACCTCTTTCAGCTTTAGGGGGACGTGAGAAGACCGATGTTCTCCTCACGTCATGCCCCTTAAAGCCGATAAGGAGTGTCTAAGCGTCGGAGGATAATGTTGAATCTCAAATAACTTGAAACCGAATGATGAGCCGCAAACAGAGGGTATTGACGGAACTTGCCCGCAATAGATGAAAATTTGGTGAGGCCGACTAAATTGCCTAACAAAATATTCTTGACCATCTGTACATCTAGCTCGGCAATAAAAATTGTGAACACTCACAACAGTTATACCACAAATTTTTAAAAAGCAAAAAAATCTTTTTAGGATGTTTTATTCCCTTTTTAAGGCGAGATTAAAACAAGAACAATGGCCGTTGGCAGGCTATCATCTTTACAAATTTCATTCAATTGACAGAGGCTTGATTTGAAAATTTGTGAATGCTCACATATAATTTAAACAAGAGCTTTGGGCGATCAAACCCAAAATCTCGACAGCGTTCTCACCCTTCAGTAAACTCGTAGTGATAAAAAGCCGATGATGATTTAGTTAGGTTGATATGAAAACAAAACGTCCCACGCTTTACGATGTGGCCCGTGAAGCGAATGTGTCCTATCAAACGGTCTCGCGGGTCATTAACGATAAAGCGCATGTCTCCGAAGAAACCCGTGAACGTGTTCAAAAAGCCATAAAAACATTGGGGTTTAGGCCCAACCGCGCTGCCCAAATTATGCAAACCGAGCGCTCGGATACGATTGAGGTGGTATTGTTCTACTCCGGCTTCAATCTGTTCCTCTATGAGATGGCGCGGATGGTGCAGCAGTTGGGGTATCACTTTGTCATCTCCGCCATCACCGATGCGGATTTTGCAAGGACGCTCGAAAGCGCGGCGTCGCGTTTTGTGGACGGCCTCATCATCGTGCCCGATACCCGGCTGCGGGGGAGCTATGAAGAATTAAAGGCGCTGACTGGGGGCATCCCATTTATTCAGGTCGGTGCTCCACTGGGGGCGAGTGTGCCCTCCGTCATCTATGACCAAGTACAGGGCGCACGCCTCGCCACCCAACATTTGATTGATCTGGGCCACCAAAATATTGCCGAAATCAGCGGCCCACTGCGGAATCAAGATGGGTATGATCGCCATAACAGTTGGATGGCAACCCTGCGAGAAGCGGGTTTGGAGACGGGTGTCAGCATTGAATCCGATTTCACGATTGACGGGGGTTATCAGGCCATGCGGCATTTATTGGAGAGTGGGGCTGAATTCACTGGGGTTTTTATCGCCAACGATTCAATGGCCTTTGGCGCACATACGGCGATACGGGAATATGGCCTGCGCGTGCCCGATGATATTTCGATGGTCAGCTTCGACGACCTCCCGGAATCGGCCCATTTTGTGCCGGGGCTGACCACCGTGCGCCAAGATTTTAATCTGCTGGGGCGGATGGCCGTCGAATATCTGGTAGATTTGATCGAAAACCCCAACACAGCGATTCACCAGCGTGTTTTGCAACCCAAACTGATTATCCGCGAAAGCACAGCCGCGCTAACCGACCAACGGGTTAACCTTACACGCTAACCGTTTTTGGGCATAAAACGGCTTTTTAAAGCCCCTCTCCATGCAATGGGGAGGGGTTTGGGGTGGGGACTACCTGTTTTTTGACATCCTCTCAAACTCTACTCAATCTTTAAGACAAACGCAGGCTCCATTGGCGACACATTGGGCAATGTGACCCTCAACCCCTCCGTGCTGCAAATCCATGTGACGGGTGCATCCGCCCCCAGCAGTTGGATTTTCTGAATCGGTGGCAAATCCAACCCAGATGCCTTGCCCAGCGATTGTATCATCACTTCGCCATCATCCGGCCAGCCCAACACCATCGCATACAAGGTATTGCCTTTGGTGGTAAACCGAATATCGCGGGCCGTGAACGCAGGACGATTGGCATCCTGAAACTGGCCGCCAACAATCTGGGTGGGGCCTTCCCCAAAAACTTTGAAGGGGCGGGTTCCATAAATCGCTTCACCATTGATGGCTAACCAGCGACCAAAATCGCGTAGATAATCCGCTTCGATTTCGGGGATTGTGCCATCACTGCGCGGGCCGATATTCAACAGCAGGTTGCCATTTTTGCTGACAATATCAATCAGGTCGTGCAGCAGGCTGGCAAACGATTTGTAATCATGGTCGGCGATGTGACACCACGAATTTTTGGACATCGAGGTGCAGGTCTGCCATGTTTGGGGCAAGATGTCACTCGGTTGACCGCGCTCCATATCAAAAACTGCCGTGCCCTCCGGAAAGCTGTCCTGTTTGTAATTGATAACCCCCTCAATCCCCTGATTGTAATAATAGGCGGCAAAGCGTTGCAGATAGGGCGCAAAAACAATCTGCCGAATCCACCAATCGAAGTAGAAAAGCTGCGGTTGATATTTATCCACCAGTTCGCAAGAGCGTCCCAGCCAATCCTCTAAAAATTTCCCATCAGGGCGGGGCTGCCAATCGTTGCTATCAAACAATTCGGGTTGATCGAAATTTGGGCCGGGGTGGGCCGGGCCATAAAAATCGGCATAGGTCGGGTCTTGCACGTCCGAATCAAACTGCCGACCCCCATTCATAAACCACCAATGTTCAGCGCGGTGGCTCGATAGGCCAAATATTAGCCCCTGCGCTCGAACAGCAACGGCCAGTTCGCCAATCACATCGCGTTTTGGCCCCATCTTGGCGGCTGTCCAGTGTGATAAAGCGGAGTCGTACATCGCAAACCCGTCATGATGTTCGGCGACGGGCACGACATATTTGGCCCCGGCCTCCTTAAACAAACTGGCCCATTCCGCCGGATCAAATTTTTCCGCACGAAACTGGGGGATGAAATCTTTATAACCAAAGCGGGTTTGCTCGCCATAGGTTTGGCGGTGATGTTCAAAGGCGCGGCTGCCTTGCATATACATATTACGCGAATACCACTCGTTGTCGAAGGCCGGTACTGAGAAAATCCCCCAATGGATAAAAATGCCAAACTTGGCGTCCTGATACCATGTCGGGATGGTAAAGTGCGCCAGTGATTCCCATGTTGGCTCGAAGGCCCCATTCATAGATGTCATGATGGATAAGTTTCCTTTAACCCTGCTCGACGAGAATATAGACCCCATACGCCTCAAGTTGAACCGGGCCAGTCAGAGTCGCATCGGTGAGTAAATCACGGAAAGTCCGAGGGCCCAAATCAACCGTCGCGGCTTGGGCATTATGATTTAAAACAAAAACGAGTGACCTGTCATCCTTGTGGCGCAGGCTGAATTCCACCCCATCTACGGGCGGGAAGGGTGATTTAAGGCCGTGTTCAGTGAGAAGCCTTCCATAGAAAGTGTCGAGGAAGGCCGCTTCTGGTTGTGTCCCAATATAATAGGCTTGCCCCTCGCCATAGCGGTTCTTGGTGACGACGGGCATCCCGGCATAAAAATCCTCACCATACATCGCCAGTGCTTCGGCGGTCTGCGCTTCCAAATGGAGAATATCGGCCAGATGCCCACAGGAGTATTCACCACTGCCGTCCCGCATCACTATCCGATTGGTCTGCCCCTCAAACAAGGCGTCAAACTCTTCAACCCAAATGCCCAAAATCGAAGCCAGCGGGCCGGGATAGCCATTTTCAAAGGCAAGGTCGGTTTCGTCCACAATCCCGCTGAAACAGGTCGCCACCAATGTGCCGCCATTCGCCACAAACGCCTCGATATTCTTGGCAAATTCGGCTTTGACCATGTACAGCATCGGCGCGACGATAATGTCATAACGGCTGAGGTCGGAATCGGCAAACACAATATCCACCGCGATGTTGTGGCGATAAAAGGGCAGGTAATGTTGGGTGATGGTCTGATAATAGCGTTTGTCGCGCACTGGCCCAATCGCATCATCCAGTGCGTGCCAGTTGTCCCAGTCAAACACCACGCCGACCTTCGCCTCTACCCGTGCGCCGATAATGGCATCCCCCAGTTTCTGTAATTCCGCTCCCAATTGGCTGACCTCACGGAAAACGCGGGTATCGGAACGGCCTGCATGTTCAATCACCGCGCCATGCAGTTTCTCACAGCCCCCTCGTCCGCGCCGCCATTGGAAATACAACACAGAATCCGCGCCATGTGCCACTGCCAAATAGCTCCACAAGCGCAGCACACCGGGCCGCTTGAGCGCATTGACCCACGCCCAATTTTGGCTGCTAGGGGTCTGTTCCATCAGCAAAAACGGCTGTCCGTCTTTGAGACCGCGCATGGTGTCGTGCATCAGCGCGATTTCACCCGCCGCGTGGGTCGCGCTGGGGTAACAATCCCACGCAATCACATCCATTTCTTTGGCAAAGCGCCGATAGTCCAGTGGCTTATACGCCCCCATCAAATTCGTGGTGATGGGAATATCGGGGGTAATAGCGCGGATCATATCACGTTCGTTGCGATAACATCCCAATGAGCTTTCCGTCATGAAGCGGAAGTAGTCCACATTTAGGCCGTGCGTGAGTGTTTCGCCCCCTTTTAGCGGCGGCATAATTTGTGACCAATCGGTATAAGTATGGCTCCAAAATGGCGTCCACCAGCGCCGATTCAGTTCATCCAAGCTGCCATATTTGGCCTGTAGCCACACCCGAAATTTGCTGGCACACGTTTCACACAGGCACTGACCTGCATATTCATTGCTGATGTGCCACAAAATCAGGGCCGGGTGGTTTTGGTAGCGTTCGGCAAGGGCACGCGCCATATTCCCACTAAAATACCGATACTCCGCCGAGTTGGGGCAATAATTGACCCGTCCGCCATGTGGATTGCGTTGGCCGCGTTCATCCGAGCGCAGCATTTGGGGATAGGCTTGCGACATCCATTGAGGTTGGGCGGCGCTGGGGGTCGCTAAAATAGCCTTGATACCGTGCGCGTGCAGGCCATCCAAGATTTCATCCAGCCACTCAAAGGTGAAAATATGCTCGGCGGGTTGGAGCGAGACCCAGCTAAAAACACCCACCGTCGCAACGGTAATTCCCGCTTGCTGCATCAGGCGGAAATCTTCTTGCCAGACCTCACGCGGCCATTGTTCGGGGTTGTAATCGCCGCCGTGCCATAGAAAAGGTGCTTTGTTGGAAACGGGAAGATAAGAAGCAGTCGAAGACATGATGTCCCTCTCAAAAATGAGTGAATTGAGAAACCCGCTGGTGTGATCCAGCAAGGTTACAAAGTCTGTGTTGCTCAATTTTCGATGCAAAAAATTGAGACAGCCCTCAAATATCTCCCAATCTTTGAGAAACCATTCCATTCAATTCTACCGCGTACTGGTTATTGGGGAAAATGGAATTTATCCCAAACAGTCCTTAATTACCGCCGTCCTGATTGGCGAGTGCCGTCAATCGGGCTAAATCGAGGATGAGGATTTTACGGGGGATCACCCGCAGAATGGCTTCGGTTTCAAAACGTTTCAGCGTCCGACAGACCACTTCACGCCCTGTGCCAACCACCGCCGCCAATTCTTGCTGCGAAAAATTGCGCGAAATACAGTGGCCTTCCAAACTTGGATACCTGTCCTGTCGCAGAAGAAACAAAGCTAAACGGGCGCTGACATCGTGAAAAACCAGATCATGTACCAGATTGCTCATGGTCAAAAATTGGTCGGAAAGCAAGCCCAAAAACGCGAGGGCCAATTCCGCATTTACCCTCAACAGATGACACAGCTTGTCGCCGGGTAAATAGAAGGCAACCCCTTTGGCCGTCGCCTCCGCATTGCAGGCCGCAACCGCTCTGGCATTCAAAACCTCGACCCCAAACGCGCCGCCCGCTTGGACGATGACCAATATTTGAATCTTGGTGCCTGCCTGCCGATAGAGCTTGACTTGGCCGGATTGCAGGCAGTAGACGCCGGGGGGTGTTTCGCCTTGCTGATAAAACACCTGATGGCGATCAAAAGCCATTGGTTGCGCAATCGCAGCAAGCGCGGCAAGGGTCGGCGCAGAAAGCTGGTCAAAGCGTTCAATGTGGCGTATATTGTCTATTGAGACCTGCATAAGTCTGCACCGCCTCTCCAAATTGGCTCGATGATCGGAGTCACCCTATTCTTTTGCACAGGGGAGCATGGTATCTAAACGCTCCGGGTGAACCAGATGGATGAGTCCTTTCTCAATTAGGATTAGCCCTTGTTGTTCTAGCTGCAACAGATGGCGGGAAACCACCTCGCGCACCGTCCCGACCAATTCTGCCAATTGCTCATGCGTCAAGCGCACCATCGGATAGGGGTCATGTGGCACGGCATAGTTGAGCAACGCATCATTCAGGCGACCCGCCACCCGCCATACCCCCAGTTTTTCACTCAAACAAGACAACAGCGTAATGTACTCGCCATAGATTTCAAGGAGTACCCTCGTCAAGGCTGGATCGCGGTTAACCAATTGGGCGACAGCGCTAGCCGGTAAGATAAACAGGGTCACATCGGTATGGGCCTGTGCGCTGGCGGGGTTCATGGGTCGGGTAAACAACGGGCATGACCCAAAACAGCGTTTTTTGTCCACCAGACATAGGGCCTGTACTCGTCCCAACGATGACTGTTTCATCACCTTGACTTGACCCTCAAAAATGAACCACATTCCCTCGGTTGGCTCATCCTCAATAAAGATAAGCTCACCGGGAGCATAGGTCTGCGGAATCATGAGGCCAGCGAGTTTTTCCAGACTGGTCTGCGGCAGATGGCTTAATGCTTTAATCGTCTCCAAATCGGCTATGGATACACTCATACAATAGCCTCCCGAAAACTAAAGCGATTCTGACCTGTATTTCCAGCTAGATTCAGCACGGTGGCTTATGCTCTTTAACTTTTAAAAAGGGCTAAATCGTCCCCATCCCAAACCCTTCCCCATCGCAATAGGGAAGGGCTTTAATACGGCATTTTCTCCCCTCCCTAACGCTTTGGGGAGGGGTTGGGGGTGGGGAGCATGATGACCTGATTAATTTGTTAAACGTCATTAGCCCCGTGTCATAACAGGCTTGAAAACCGCTTTAAAGCCAAGCGTTACTCTAATAGTAGCTCGACATCATGCAAAATGTCGTCCGACCCCAGCCCAAAAATAAACTGGGAGATGAGCAAACCCTCTTGATTGACCAAAAAGATACTGGCGGTGTGATCCATTAGATAACTTAAAGCCGATTCACCGACCTGCCGTCGAATGGCTACCACACCAAATTGATTTAGCACCTCTTGGAGGGCATCCCCTTCGCCGCGTAGGGCCACAAAATCTTCATTAAACAGTTTGATGTAAGGCCGCAGACGGTCAAGCGTGTCGCGTTCGGGGTCAACTGTGACAAACACCACCGCAAGGTCGTCGGGGCGATTGATTTCCTCATAGACCCGTTTGAGATGAGCGCCGCTGGTGGGGCATACATCTGGGCAGGTCATATAGCCGAAATAGATCAGCACCAATTTGCCGCGTAAATCGCTGAAGCGAAATTCACCGTCTGTCGAGGGCAGTGTAAAATCCTCGATCTGGCGGGGGGGCACAATGACCGCTCCTCGGATTTGTTCTTGCAGCGATGGCGTGGATTGTTCCAATCGGTCTTCGGCTTCGGTGGTTTGACCACAGGCCGCGAGGATAGGCACGAGCAACAATATAACAAGCATTAATCCCCAGCGTTTCATGATCCACCCTCCGGATTTTGCAGCGAGCGAATATAGGCAATGATGCTCATAATTTGTTCATCGGTGAGCGCCGGGTTCCCGCCTTTGGGGGGCATATCAATCCCCGTCGTATTGGCCGCATCCCAGATCGGACGACCTGTTTTGACAAAGGTGAGCAAATCGGCATCGGTCAATTCATGCACAAATTCACTGACGACCAAATCTTTGCCCAATCCGACAATGCCATGTGCATCTGCACCGTGACAAGCTGAACAGGTCGCCACAAATAATTCTTGGCCTTCGGTGACCAATGAGGTACTGACATTGGCATCTTCGGCGGGGGCAACAGTCGGAGCAGTGGTAGGAGCGACAACAGGTACGCTTGCGGGCGATTCAGTGGTCGGCACAACCGCCACCGTTTCCGGGGTGCTTTCGGTGGGTGCAACAACCACATCGCCACCCGATGCTGTGGCCGGAACGCCCGACGATGCGCGAATAAAGGTGATAATGAGCGTTAACTGTTCATCGGTCAGGGCTGGATTGCCGCCTTTGGGGGGCATATCAATCCCCGTCGTATTGGCGGCATCCCAAATCGGACGGCCCATCTTGATAAAATTCATCAAGTCGGCATCGGTCTGCTCGTGGACAAATTCGCTGTTGATGAGGTCTTTGCCCAAACCGACCACCCCATGCGCGTCCGGGCCATGACAGGCCGAACAGGTGGCAATAAACAATTCCTGCCCTTGTGTAACCACCGCTGGATCATAGCCTAGATCACCCGAAGTCGAACCGGAGGCTTGGCTCACCGCACGCGGCTGCGCGGTGCGAACTGGAGCGGCATCAAGAGTGGCAATCGCCGCCGCATAGTCGGACATGGGAGGCAGTCCCGCTGATGCCTCGGCACTGGATTTTTCATTATCGTTTTTGTCTATCCATTGGTACAGGGAAGCAAACCCCACCAGTAAACAAACCAGACCGAGGGTCAGCGCACCGATTGCACCAGCCAATGGCATCAGTTCAGAAAAATTACGATTACGAAACATGGTTCATCCTTTGTCGCTAACAATGATTTGAATCTGTTGGGCCGGGTGAACAGTGCAGAGACCAAGATAAACCCCCGGTGTCTGGAATTTCTGGCGCACCGTTTCGCCCGTGCCCACCCAGAAATCGCCAATCGTATGGCCCACCGTGTCGCGGTTTTCGATCACGAGGGTGTCTTTTTCGCCAATCGTCAGGTGGATTTCCAGCGGCACAATGTCGGGGTCTTCCCCGGCGGCGATGCGATCACCGGTCCCGGCTGGAATCACAATGCGAAATTCATGGGATTCTTTGGATTGGGTCGAGCCAACAACGGTAGCCACCACAAACCCCACAAGGCCGATGATTACAATGACGAGAATGGCAGGCAGTACAAATCGCGTGTTCATCCGCCGTCTCCTTTTCGTGCAAAAGCAAATTGGGCCAGACCAAGCGGCAGCAAAATCCACAGCACCAGTCCCGCCAACATCAAGGGCATAAACATCCCCCCGAACGTATCCGAGGCATACAGTCCGGCAGGCCCTAAGACCTCCAACGAACTGAGGGTGCTGAAAATCGAGGCCATCTTAAACAGTTGCAGTGGGTTGACCATCGCCAGCAGCAGGGTGGTCTGGGTGGGCATCTGAGTGACAATTGCCGCCCCAATCAGCCCCAGATCGCCGACGAACACCAGCAGCAGCCACAGAAACAACGCTGCGCCGAGGGCCGTCGAGGTTTTATGGGCGAGTGCCGAGATAAGGAAACCGACACTCAACATGGCAAGACTAAGCAAACATGCCATGCCCGTCATCACCACATAACCGGAGAGGCCATCGCCCCCGCCGCGTGTCGAAAGAATGACCCCCGCCACGCCAAAGCCGAGCATTAGGGTGCTGAGTTGAGCCGAGGCCAACCCCAAAAACTTACCAAGCAGCACTTCGCCTCGGTCAATCGGCTGGGTCAACAGGTATTTTAGTGCGCCCGTCTCGCGTTCGCCCGAAATACTGGATGCTCCGAATGTGAGCGCCATTAGCGGCACAAACAGCAACACCAGATTGACCAAGCCTGTCACCGTGCGGTTATATTCCGCCAGTTGGGTAAATTCGACATCGGGCCGACTGAGCATCGAAAGCGCCAATACCAACCCGCCAAAAATTACGGTATACAGCAAGAACCAGCGATTGCGTAGGGCGTCGCGCAGTTCTTTCTGAGCAATCAACCAGACCGCGTTGAAATTCATCACGATTGCACCTCCGGTACAAAGCTGCTGTCCACGACATCAAAATCCTCAACCGGGATTTGGGCGGTTTCCAAAAGCCGTAGCGCCGAAATCTTGGATTGACTGCCGACCTGCACAAACAGCGAATGTCCATTGGGGGCGGTGCGAAAACCACTGGTGCTGAGGAGGGCGATGGCGGCCTGCCAGTGATGGGGGGGAATCCACATGCGCAGCCATTGGGAAAGACCGATTTCCTGTAACAGGGCATCGGGCGCACCGTCCAAAATCACCTGTCCATCGCGCAACCCCAAAACACGAGTGGCAAGCGACAGCACTTCATCGGGACGGTGAGTCGAAAATAGGATAGTCTTGCCGTCGTGATTTAACGTATGGACAAGCTGCAAAAATTCCTGTCGAGATTGGGTATCGAGATTGGCAGTGGGTTCGTCAAACAGGAGCAGGGGGGGATTCCCCAACAGACTCACCGCCAGCGCCAAGCGCTGTTTCATCCCACCCGACAGATTGTGAACGGGTTTTTGTACCTGCGCCGCCAAACCCACCCGTTCCAAAATCGGGGTGATGTCGGTCACGGCGACTTTTTTCAATTTGGCATAAAACTGCATGGTCTGGCCGACGGTCATATCATAAAAGGCCGTTTCTTGGGGGACATAGCCAATGCTGGCCCGCACCCGTTTGCCCTCACGTTTGACATCTAAGCCGTTGACTGTCAACTGCCCTTGAAAATTCACCGTCCCCAACAGGCAGCGCAGGGTGGTGGTTTTGCCAGCGCCATTCGTGCCCCACAAAGCCACTGCCTCGCCGGGTTGAATGGAAAACGAGACATCGTTCAAAATGCGGTGTTTGCCATAATGTTTACTGAGATGGTCGGCGGTAATCATAGGAACAGACTCCTGTCGGTCTGGGGCAATGGAAACACGTGATGCCTTCGCCTGTGGGTAAGAAGCTGACTTTTTCCGAATGGGCCGCTTGACAACCATCAGCATGGGCAGCATAGCAAGACCAAGCAGACCCAATGAAACCGCTAGGGTTGACCATGCCATTGTGCTAGACTGCTTTTCCAGATAGGGCGGAAAGCGGTAATTCAGCAATGGGGCATCATCCACCAAACGTGGTTGGGGGCGCAGCACCGGGAAAGCCGACCCGCTGAATTCAATTGCCTGTACCACCGGGCCATACGCAAAAAGCTGGATAACGGGGTATTCGTCCACCAAATTCTCAAAGACCTGATCGGCTTGATAGGTCGTTTCGCCTACACCGTCGCCATTGCGGTCATAGCCCGCATAATCGCTCCAATAATTGCCGCGTCCCTCGAATGACCATTGATTGCGGCTGAGGATTTCGCGCCCCCGCATACTGACCTGTTCGGTGTTTTCCAAAAAGCTGTTTTCGGTAAAGATGTTGCGCGAGACGGAGGGTAGCGAGGTGACGCCTTCATCGTTATACACAAAGGTATTGCCCCGAAAGGTGTTATAGACATCTACCAGCGAGGGTGAGTTATCGAGATAGACGCCGGCATTGTTGCCCACGAAAAAATTATCGGTGGCGGTCACGTTGTCCATATCTTTGAGGGCCAAGCCGTAGCCGCTTGATCCTCGGTTATAGGCGAAGATGTTGTTTTGGATCGTCGCATCGTGCGAGTACATCAAAAACGCGCCCACCGAGTTGTTGACGAAGGTATTGTCCTCGACTAGCGCCCCATTGTTATACATAAAATGCAGGCCATAGCGGTTGTCTTCAAAATGATTCCCGCGAATGGTCAGGCCATTGGAGTAGGACACAAGCGTGTCGCGGGTGTAAACGACGGTGTTATCCAACAGGCTGATATCATTGCTGTACCAGATATTGAAGCCATCCCCTCGGAGACTCGGTTCATTTTCCTTGCCACGAATGGTGTTTTGTTGGGCGACCCCGCCGGCTGCATTGGCAAAAAGCACCCCGTACAACACATCGGTGAGATTGTTCTCAATTAACGTCGCCTGCTGGGCCTCAACCACGATGCCGGCATCTTGGTGATGTTGGACACTGCCGCTGTTGCGTAAATCAAAACCTTGCAGCGTGACATCGGTGGCCCGGATATATACCAAACTACCTTCACCTTGACCATCAATCACGGGCTGCCCAATGCCAGTCAGAGTGACGCTTTTTTCGATGATGAGTGGCGCAGCATATACCCCACCATGCACCTCGATTACATCACCCGTCTCAGCAGCCTCCAATGCGGCATCAATGGTCATAAAAGGGCCGTCGGGTGCGACAATCAGCCGCTGATGGTCGCCACCCCGCGCCGACGCCGGAAACATCGTGAGGGCCATGAACAGGCATATCCCGACGACTATCCAGCGGGACATGTTACTTAGCTCCTTCGGGCGTTGGGGGAGTTGTCACCGCCGAATGTCCCCGCCGAGCCATCACCAATGTCCAAAGTAGCGCCACAACAATGCACACGCTGGCGGCAAAAATCATATACCAGCCCGTGTCCAAGCTGGCGACGGTTTCAAATTGGCCCACCTTGCCCTCGCCCCAGATCGGTGGGGTAAAGGGGTGAATCGAGCTTGAAAACGGAGCATTCTGGTCAAGATTCTGCCCACTGTCGCGCAGCCAATAATAGAGATCACCCAGAAAAACAAAGGGGAAGGATAGAGGTGGCAAGACCAACAACCAGACGAATTTCCGCCCACGCCATTGAATAAATTGTCCAACTGCCGTCAGGGTCAGCAGCACCGCAAAGGCATAGACGCTGACTTCGGCAATCGAACGTTCAAATTCGGCGGCATCGTCCAGCTTCCGCATCCCGATGTAATGATTAAGCGAATTGAGTTCGCGCAGTTCGTCAAATTCAGGGTCGCGTCCAGTCATCCGGTCTACATAGACCAAAATATCGAGACCGCCACGATATTCATATTGCACCGCATCCAAGTGCATATTCCAATAAGGTTTCGACATGGATTGCAAGATCAAGATCGCCGCCACAATCAGCAGCACTGATGGAACGGCTCGTAAAACTTTGTGCCAGATGGCCCTAGTGTTGGTGGTTGAAGGATTTAAAGATTGTGTCATGGTGGTCATGGTTTATTCTCCATAAAACAAGACATTACTTGGGGGGTAGAGATATGGGAGGGTTCGCGCCCCCTCCCACACCTTTCAACCAACTAGGGTTGGACGTTGAAATACCCCATCATTTCGAGGTGCAGCGCCGAGCAGAACTCAGTGCAGTACCATGTAAAGACCCCCGGACGAATGGCGTCAAACTCGAAGGTGACGGTTTCACCGGGTTCAATACTCAGGTTGATGTTATAGAAAGGAATCGAGAAGCCGTGTGTCGCATCGCGGGCGCGTTCGACATTGGTGATTGTCCAGACGACATGATCGCCCTGTTGGATTTCGACATGTTCTGGCGTAAAGTGGCTGCGGACGGCGGTCATACGGACAGTAACGTTATTGCCATCACGTTCAACACCCTCTTCGCCTTGTTTCACCGAGTTGGGGTCTGCCGCTTGGGTCAGTGGATTCCAGCCCACTTCAGGATAGACATCCCACGCCTTGAGCTTGTCGGCCTTCATAATCTGGGCATAGTGTGGCTCGGCAGCCGTGATCGGGAGGTCATACAAGACCTGCATGGTCTCACCCGATTGCGAAATATCCACGAGTTGCAGGTTCTGGGGGAGCAGCGGGCCAGTGGAAAGGAAACGATCAATTGACCATTTGTTGAGAGCAACCAGATAGGTACCGTCCGGTGAAACAGTGTCCCCTTCGGCGGCAGCAATATGGCCTACGTTATATTGAACCGGGATGCGACCTTGCAGCGCCCAGCCATCCTGTGGACGATAGCCCTCCGCGCCAAGACTCCACCGCGCAACGGCTGAATCGAGGAATAAGCTGGTATAGGCATAGCCTTGATTATCGAACTGGGTGTGGAGTGGCCCAAGCCCTAGTTCGACCTGCGCTTCCAAAACGGATTCCATTGGCAGAATTGGCACACCATAGGGGTCGGTTTCGCTCGTACCTGCCGCAATCGCCGCCTGCAATTTGGCAAAGCTATAGACGCTGACATGTGGGTCAAGTTTGCCTGCCACCACCATAAAATCACCGTGTGGGGCAATGTCTACACCATGCGGGCTGCGGGGTTCGGGGACGAAATAGAGCAGGCCATTTTCGTTGACGGTTTCGAGTGGAATGACACGCATCCCATTGATGTCAACCGTATTGCCCGCTTGGGCAACGGCTTCGGCTGCCTTTAGGTTAATGGCGTGCAGATAGTCGTGCGTGTTTTGGCTAACACCTGCTTCAAAGGGGGGATTGCCCGATTCAATACCACCTGTCGCCATTTCGGTATTGATGGAGTTGCAGAAAACCCAACCTTCTGAAACAGCTTTACCCGCGTCGCACAGGTCTTGCCAATAGGGGGGCAGTTCCATTGCAAACGAGGCACTTTCATCAATGCGCCCGGTGGTGCGGTCAAATTTCCAGAAGGTGATGAGGCCCCGATACTGGTCTTGATATTCCGCAATATCCGCATATTCGCCACCCAACGGATGGGCATATTGACCACCTTCAACAATGTATTCGGTGTTGGGGGTCACAAAGGTGCCGCCGTGATCGTTGAGATAAATCGGATTGGTGACAATTTGTTTGGTCTCGAAATCGCGCAGGTCAATCACCGCCACGCGCCCATTGGCCTTATCGCCGATGAATAACCATTCGCCGTCATACTCACCATTCGTTTCGCTTAACGATGGGTGATGCGAATCGCCCCAACGAATTTCTTGCCCGTCAATGTTCCCCTGATCGAGGACTTCATTGCCTGCCCCATAACCGTATCCCTGCCATGGCTCAGGGGTAAAAACGCTAATGGTACGCAGCAGACGCATCGAGGGGACACCGATGGCTAACACCTGTCCACTGTGACCGCCCGACGCAAACATCACGTATTCATCCATCACACCGCTTGGGGTATAGGTCATGGCCGCCGCCCGCAGGTCATCTTCGGTCAGGCCACGTGCCTCAGCAATTTCCTGCCAACCCGGGCCCTGCGCCTTGACGTTGGTCTTGGTGGTAAAGGTGCGCCCGACTGAGATACCAATCGCGGCGACCACCACGATAATCAGAAATGTTCGCAACTTGCTCATAAACACTCCTTGTGCAAGATTCAATTTTCAAATGCTATGCTTACATCTTGCCAAAGGTCGGATTGGGGCACTGTGACTTAAGTCACATGGGGAAAAATTGAACAATCGAAAAGAAGGGGCCAGTAGAGGTGTCCGGTCAGAAGCACGCGGGGGACATAAAAACTCCTCTCAGGCGGGAGAGGAGTCCGTTTTTCTACAAAAGTATCGGCACGGGAACGGGTTTGGGGAGGGGTGTCGAGATGAGGCCGAAAACGATCACCGAAAAGCCGACTGCCGTACCTCAATAAGGCTCATCACTTGGTCGCGGTTACACCACACCACATCACCCTGATAGGTCAATTTAAGCGCGGCTAAGACACTGCCCATTTGCAGTCCCCATGCCACTCCCTGTTCCAGATAGCCGCACAAAAATCCACCCATAAACGCATCCCCCGCCCCAATTGAATCCACGACCTGAACGGGCTGGGTGGCTTGGGTGTGCAATTGACCATCAAAGGCTACGACGGGCTGGCTTTCGTTGGTGATAACAACCACCCGACAGCCAAATTCATCATGCAGGCGCTGGGCAATCGTGGCGGCGTCCCCGCTCATTTGGAGGACGTGATGCGCTTCGTCGAGGCCCATTTTGAGAATATCCACCTGCGACAACAACGGGCGAATGGTCTGATAGGCCGTGTCGGTTGACCACAATTTGGCGCGATAATTGACATCCAGTGCCGTCAAAATACCGGATTGTCGGGTTAAATGAATGGCATGGCGCACCACCTCGCGCAGGCTTTCGCTGAGGGCCAGCGTAATGCCCGACACATGAAACAGGCGGGTGGAACAAAAATAGTCCCAGTCCACCTCGCCCATGGTCATTTCGGTAAAGGTCGAGCCAGCCCGATCATAAATCACGTGGGGGGAGCGGGGGGGCACGCCATAGTCGAGATAATATGACCCCAAGCGGCCCGTCGGCGTCCACACGACCCCGCTGATGTCCACGCCATGCTGTTGCACCGAGGCGGCGGCGCGGCGCCCCAATGAATGATCGGGCAGGCGCGAAATCCAGCCCGTTTTGAGGCCCATCCGAGCGGCGGCAATCGCCACATTCGATTCTGCCCCCGCAGGCCGCACTTCAAAATAGGGCGATTGCTCCAACACTTGGGGCAGGGGTGGGGTGAAACGCAGCATGATTTCCCCCATCGTCAAAATATCGAGTGTCATCATGCCCTCTGCTATGATTTTTGGGTGCTAAAGGGTTGCAGATGTCTATCAAAATGGCACTTCAGCCCCGCATGATAGTCGGTTTCATATTGCCGCAACGTGCTGTGCAGCACTGTCCCATAGGTGTTTAGGACTGAGCCAAACGTCACATGCAGCACTTGGCGCGTATCGAACTGATCCAGTAAATCGGGTAGTTCGTCATCCAGTACATTTTTGGGCATCCGCTCCAATTCCGCCGAAACATGATAGGTCTTGCGGTCAGTTTCATAACGGGCCACGCAGAAACTGAGCATCTCGCGGAACAGTTTGGGTTGTTTGTCCGCCAAGATGCGCAGGGCCTCCAGATAGCTGGTGCCAGCCGTCTTGAGATGTACCAATCCTTTGGTGTGGCGCATGGCGATGGGATAAACCGAGAACTTATCCGAGCCGCTGTGCAGACTTAGTTTATATGTCCGGCCAAAAAAGTTCTGAATGGCGGCGTGTCCCGCGATATTACGATCAAGCTCACCGAGGTCTCCGATATAATCCACGCCTTTTTCAAATCGGCCAACAAAACGTGGGGCAATGCTGACCACCGGAATTTGCAGGCGTTTAAGTTCGCTGACGATATAAAAATGCTCGGCGAAGGAAGTCGGGATGTCCGTCTCATCCACCGACATTTCCAGATCGAAAGCGGCAAGGCGGGTCAGCAAATAACGCGCCATATTGACCGTATGCACGACGGCCTTGCCATACTTCGCGGCGGCTTTGAGCAGGGCGTATTCATCCAAGTGCAGATTGAGGGTCGGCCAATCTCTCAGATAATCTTCCAATAGGCGCTTGGGGTCGCTGGATAAGACACTCCATTCCAAATGCTGCACTTTTTGACGCAGGGTCTCCAAATCATCGGTTTCGGCGTCGTTATCTACAAAATCGCCGGGGTCAATCGTAAAAAAGGTGTACCCCGCCGCGATGAACTGGTCAAGATCGGCAGTCGTTTTTTGGTGATCGGCATCCGCGCCCCATGCCGCCTGCCAATTGCTTTCCAAGACGCCCCACATGGCGTCATCCATCACCTGCTGCGGGCTGCGTCTGGTACGGGTGTTTTCGCGGACAGACTGCTGCGCAAAAATCGGCGCGATCCCGGTTGCATAAACGGCCTGTGCGTGGCCGGGGGTAGCGATGCCGAGACGATCTCCAAATCCGGCGGAGGTGGCTAATCCAAGCGGCTGCGGCTTGAGCCAACTGAGGCGCTTGCGGAGTTCGGCGGCATTATACGGGTTGAGCGGACAAACCAACCCACCATCCCCCGACGTGCCTTCAAAACCCTGTGTATCCCCGCTCACCACCAAATGTTTGCCTTGCGGGGTGCGAACGAGGGTATACGTCGTGTCGGCCTGCTGAATCTGTTGAAGGTTCATGCTTTTTCTCCCATTCGGTAGGCCCGTTTTGCCAAGCCATACGCCAAATCGTGCATCATCTCTGCCGCATCCTCGTCATCCACAATCTGCCGCATCACCAGATCGGCCACCCAATTGGCGCTGGCCCGTCGCCACACATCATGCCGCGCCGGAATGGACGGAAACGCACGGGTGTCGTCGTTAAAGCCGGCGGTGTTATACAGTCCGGCGGTCTCAATTACCTGATCGAAATAGCGGGCCATGCCATTGAAGCTGTCGAAAAACCACCATGGTGGGCCAAGGCGCAGGGCAGGATAATGACCCGCGAGAGGCGCGAGTTCACGGCTGTAGGTTGTTTCATCCAGTGTAAACAGTATCAGGGTCAGGCGTGGGTCGCTGCCATAACAATCCAAGAGGGGCTTCAGCGCACGGGTAAATTCGGTCTGGATGGGAATATCCGCCCCCATATCTCGCCCAAAATATTCATAGATATGCGGGTTATGATTGCGGAATGCCCCGATATGCAACTGCATCACCAAGCCATCTTCGACACTCATCCGCGCCATTTCAATCAGCATGTGCCCAGTAAAACGACGGGCATCATCCGCGTGGAGATTGCCGCTAAGGGCACGTGCAAATATGGCCTCGGCGGTGGCGGCGGTTAGGTGTTCGGTATGGGCCGTCAATGCGGCATGGTCGGTGGCAACTGCCCCCATCTGTTTAAAAAAGGCACGGCGATTTTCGAGAGCCGTGATAAAACTGGCATAACTGCCCACCTCGATTCGGCTCACTTGGCTGAGTTGGTGGATGCTATCGAGCCAGTTGGGGCTGTCGAGATTAACCACCGCATCTGGGCGAAAGGTGGGAATGATATTGCCCGGCCAGCCCGACGCACGCATTTGGGTGTGATAGCTCAGAGGGTCGGTAGCGGTGTCGGTGGTGGCGAGTGTTTCGATATTAAAGCGCTCAAACAGGCGGCGGGGGGCAAAATCCGATTGGGTCAGTTTGTCGGCGAGGGCGTCATAGATGGCTTGGGCCGTGCTGCTGGTCAGTTTTTCGGAAATCCCAAACACCTGCTCCAATTCATCCTTGATCCAAATACCCGTTGGTGTGCCACGAAACAGATAAAAATGGTCGGCAAAAATCTGCCAGATACGCCGATGGTCGGTCTCGACGGGGGCACCATCGCGGCGCGGAATACCAAGCGATTCCAATGCGATACCCTGCGAATAGAGCATCCGAAAAATATAATGGTCAGGGATAATCAGCAAATCAACGGGGGTGCCGAACGGATAATCGGTCTCGGCAAACAAACGCGGATCCACATGCCCATGTGGACAAATGAGCGGCAAGTGGGCAATGGCCTGATACAACTCATAGGCTAAAGGGGAGTTTAAATAACGTTCTTTAACTTCCATTTTAGGTACTCTCTCGAATAATGAGGACATCATCATAATGATGCTCATAATAGGTTAAATCCCCTTCGACTCGTCGGAGCAGCAGTTCCGCCGCCATCGTCCCAATACTATATTTGTCACTCCGAAAGGTGGTGAGGGGTGGGGTGACTTGGCTTGCCATCAAAATATCATCGCCCCCAATAATGGCTAAATCCTGCGGGATACGGAGGCCCTGTTCAACGGCAGCCCGCATGACACCCAGCGCCACAAGATCATTCCCGGCAATTACGGCATCTAGCTCCGGGTGTTGGGCCAGCAGCACTTTGCCCGTATCATAACCCGCCTGCCATGTGGGTTTACAGGTGGCGTACCAACTGGGATTCACCGCAATGTTGAGGTCTTCTAGTTCGTGCATAAACATTTCCAAATTGACACTAGAAATGCTGCGCACGAGATTGACATAGCCGATTCTACGCCGCCCCGTTTCATAAAGATATTTGGCGGCCAGCACTGCCCGATAGCCACGTGGATGCAGGGTGGTGACAACGCTGCCGAGATGGTGGGGCAAATTCCGATTCACCGTGACAATAGCCGCGTGTTTTTCGATCAGGGGGATCAGTTCATCATCCGATAAACGCGACGCACAGACAATCACGCCATCTACCATCGTAGATTCCAACTGGTCGAGCAAGGCTTTTTCGCGTTCGGGGTTTTCGTTGCTGTTGGCAAGCATGACGTTATAGCCTTCGCGCCAGAAAAATTCTTCCACCCCCTGAAGGATTTCCGTAAAGTAGGGATTGGTGATGTCGGGGACGACGAAGGCGATCATGTTGGTGCGTTTGGTGACGAGGGTGCGGGCGGCGCGATTAGGGCGATATTCCAGTTTCTCAATGATCTGGCGGACGTGCTGACGGGTATCTTCACTAATCCGGCCTGTCCCATGAATCACCCGAGAGACGGTCATCATGGAGACGCCAGCTTCGCGTGCTACGTCGGCGAGAGTTGCTTTTTGCAGTTTGCGGGTCATGCTTATACCAATTGTCAATAGTCGAAAAACACAAAATTTGACAAAATTTAAAAACCATTTTATATTATATGAGTTAACGCTAACCTTTTGCAACTATTCTTTGAATGTTTTCTGGGTTAACGCTAACTCAAAATGAGTCGGGTTTTGAGTCGCTTTACTAGAGTTAGCGCTAACTCGACCCCAAAATAATATCGAGAGAAAGGAGCAACACGACAGCAAAAAGCCGTTCTGTTCCAATTTTTCAAGCAAAATTTTAGGAGGGATGATGTACAAGCGAATTCTGCCTTTTGTAATTGTATGTGTTTTAATTGCATCTGCTTTTGTTGCACTACCCCGTCAAACGGCGGCCCAAGATGGCGCCGCCTATAAAGAAGCCCCAATGCTGGCTGAAAAGGTTGCGGCTGGTGAACTCCCCCCTGTTGAAGAACGCCTCCCCGCTAACCCACTCGTCGTCCCACTGGCTGAAGGTGATACGATTGGTGTTTATGGTGGGACATGGCATCGTGCATGGCGCGGTGTAGATGACTTCCACTGCTTTGGTCGTATCACCTATGACCCCGTGCTGCGTTGGCCGCGTAACCCTTCGGATGCTGTGCAAGAAAATCTGGCTGAAAGCTGGGAATTCGGCGATGATGGTAAAGCCTTGACCCTGAATTTCCGCCCCGGCCTAAAATGGTCAGACGGCGTACCGTTCACGGTGGATGATGTGATCTTCTGGTGGGAAGACATCGAAAATGATCCCAATATCACCGCCGCCGTTCATGGTGAGTGGATGATTGGTGGCGAGCCGATGACGCTCGAACGAGTGGATGATGACACCATCACCCTACATTTCGCTGCCCCCAATGGGTTGGCGGAGACCGTCGGTTTGGCCTTCCATGGCAATCAATGGCCGCTGGGTTTTGAGCGTTTTGGTTTCTTTGCGCCACGTCACTATCTGGAACAATTCCACCCCAAATATAACAGCGACGCCACCTACGAACTGTTTGAAGAAAAAGCCTTTGACTACAACGTAGATCGCCCCGTGATGACAGCATGGAAGATTACGGAATACGAAGCCGGTACCACCCTCGTGGTTGCGGAACGTAACCCTTACTATTGGAAAGTGGACGAAGAAGGCAACCAACTGCCCTACATTGACTATGTGTATCTACACTTGGTCGAAGGCGTGGACGGCGTGAATGCAATGGGTATCGCGGGCGACCTCGATATGCAGGCCCGTGCCATTGACCTCGCCCAATTCCCGATCTATATGGACAATGCCGAAGAAGGCAACTATCACATGCTGCTATGGCCGCAGGCGCAGGCTTCCTCTGCCAGTCTGTGGTTCAACCAGAGCTATCCCGATGACAAGTATCGCACGCTATTCCAAGACCTGCGCTTCCGTCAGGCCATGTCGCACGCGATTGACCGCGACGCCATCAATGACATCGCCTTCTTGGGTCAGGGTGTGCCACGCACGATTGCCGTTGTGCCCGATTCTCCGTACTACATCCCCGAAATTGAGAATCTAAACGGCGAATATGATGTTGATCTAGCCACCTCCTTGCTGGACGAAATTGGCCTCCAAAAGGGTGACGACGGCTTCTATAACTTTGCGGATGGCTCGGACATCCTGATCTTGATTGAAACCTCCAATACCTCCTCTGGTATCCAAGACTCGTTGGAACTCATTGCCGAATGGTGGAACACCGTCGGTATCGAGACACAGGTTCAAACCTCGACTCGTGACGTGTTCTGGCCGCGTGCTGGTGCCAATGAAGTTATGGTCGCCACATGGACGACTGATCGTGGGTTGCTGCCGATGGTTGACCCCATCTACATCTTCCCCTTTGACGAGCGCTCTTGGATGGCTCCGGCCTATGGCACGTGGTACAAGACGGGTGGCGCAGAAGGTTTGGAACCCACCGAAGAATTCAAGGCTGCGATGGCACTCTATGACGAATACAAACTGACCACTGATCCAGTCCGTCAAGTTGAAATCGGCAAAGAGCTTGTCCGCATGTCCAGCGAAGGTCTATGGACGCTGGGTACAGTGGGTCTGGTCCCGAATCCTGTGGTCGTGAAGGACAACTTCATGAATGTTGCGGAAAACCACACCGCCGACTGGATTATCATGACCCCCGGTACGATGAATCCCGAACACTTCTATTTCTCTGATGGCGGAGAATAACAGATCACTTTAAGTTAGAACGTTAACCTCACCCCCTAACCCCCTCTCTCCAACCGGCGAGGGGGAATCGAAATCACTGCATTTAAGCCCATCTCACGAGGGAGAGGGGTTTGGGGTGAGGTTCCCCTTTAAACGCCTTTAAGTTTTTTGACGGAGTATGAAAAGTGATTGCCTATATCATTCGCCGCCTATTAGGGATGATCCCGATGATGTTTCTCATCTCCTTCATCTCCTTCGGCATCATTCAACTACCCAAGGGTGATTACTTCACCACCTTGCAAGCGGTACAGGGAACAAGCGGTGGGGGGATGTCCGACGACACCGCCGACCTGCTGCGCGAGCGCTACGGTTTGGATAAGCCCTTTTTGACGCAATACTACAAATGGGTCACGGGTTTTCCGAAAGGTGACTTTGGCTATTCGTATGAATGGTCAGAGGATGTCTGGCCCCTGATTGACAGCCGTGTGAGTTATACCCTGCTGTTGGGGGGCATCTCGATTCTCATTATGATCGTGATGGCGATCCCGATTGGCATCTATTCCGCCACGCATCAATATTCGATTGGCGATACTCTGCTTTCGGCATTGGCCTATCTGGGCTTGTCCATACCGGGTTTTTTGCTGGCGCTCATCTGGTTATATGTCGGTGGGATTGTTCTCGATCTGGAAGTGCTTGGCGATCAATCCATTGAATATGCCAACGCCCCCGCCAGCTTTGACAAAACGTTGGACTATATTATGCACCTCATCCCAGCGGCTATTATCTTGGCCCTCGCCAGTACCGCCCAGTTGGTTCGTATTATGCGGAGCGGGATGCTGGATACACTCAACCAACAATATGTCACCACCGCCCGCGCCAAAGGACTCAAAGAGAAAGTTGTCATCAATAAATATGTGGTGCGTTCGGCCCTTAATCCAGTCATCAGCGTGGTGGCCCTCGAAATTCCGAAAATTATCTCCTCCTCCATCCTGATTGGGCAGGTGTTGTCCGTCCCGACGACTGGGCCATTGTTCCTGCGTTCGCTGCGCAGCCAAGACCCCTTTGTAGCCGGTACATTTTTGATGCTGATGTCTTTGATGCTGCTGATTGCCAACCTGATCGCTGACCTCGTGTTGGCTTGGGTTGACCCGCGCATTGCCTATAACTAACACGGATGAGGAGTATTACAAATATGGCTGTTGGAAGCATTCAACTTGAACAAAAATCCGGCGAACTGCGCGGTTTATATGAAGAGGCGATGCAAGAAGGCGCTGAATATCAGGGGCTTTCGGAGAAAGAAGCGCGTTATGCTGCCTCGCAGTGGACGATGATTTGGCGGCGCTTCCGTCGCAATCGCTTTGCGATGTTGGGCGGGGTGATTGTGCTCATCTATTATGTGTTGGCCCTGTTTGCCAATTTTGTCGCCCCCTATACCCTACAAACGCGCTTTCCCAAACAAACCTATCTGCCCCCGCAACCCGTCTACTTTTTTGACGAGGGGACGCTTCGACCCTATGTCTATGAGGTCGAAAGCAGTTACGATGAAAATCTGCGGCGCGTGTTTACCCGCACCGATAAAAAAATCCATCTCGAATTTTTTGCAAAGGGCGAACCCTATAAATTAATGGGGCTGTTTAAAACAGATGTGCATTTATTCCAAGCGCCGGGCGGGGTCGTCGCTATCTTAGGTACAGACCGACAGGGGCGGGACATGTTTACCCGTATCTTAATCGGCGGGCAAATTTCGCTCACCATCGGCCTCGTCGGGGTCATCATGAGTTTGGTGCTGGGGACGGTCTTGGGCATTGTCTCCGGCTATTATGGCGGTTTAGTAGATGAGATCATTCAACGTTTGATTGAAGTCGTGCGGGCCTTTCCGTCTATTCCCCTGTGGATGGCGCTTTCCGCCGCCGTGCCCAAAGATTGGTCACAAATTCAGACCTATTTTGCCATCACCCTCATTTTGTCCTTGATTGGCTGGACATGGCTGGCGCGGCAACTGCGCGGGGTGGTGCTCTCCCTACGCGAAAGTGATTACATCATGGCGGCGCGGCTGGCTGGGGCAAGCGATTCCCGCATCATCTTTAAACATCTTGTGCCCGCGACGATTGGGCAGATTATCGTGGTCGCCACGCTGTCGTTGCCCAGCATGATTTTGGCCGAAACCGCCCTCAGCTATCTGGGCTTGGGCCTACGACCTCCGACCACCAGTTGGGGCGTGCTGCTCAATGAGGTGCAAAACCTGCAATCGCTGGCGCTCTATCCTTGGGTGTTTTCGCCAGCTTTCGTTATCGTGATTGTCACCGTTGCGTTTAGCTTTTTGGGCGATGGCCTGCGCGACGCGGCTGACCCCTATACGGTTTAAGGTGTGCCATGAATCCCGAAAACTGCTTAGAAATTCAGGACTTAGAAGTCCATTTTCATACCCTTGATGGCACGGTGCGCGGCGTGGATGGGGTGACACTCTCCATCCGCAATGGGGAAACATTAGGGGTCGTGGGCGAATCCGGCTGTGGCAAAAGCGTCACCGCCCACAGCATCATGCGTTTGCTGCCCCGCCGTGTCGCCAAAATTTCTAAGGGCGAGGTGTGGTTCCGCCGTCGCAGTGGCGAAGAAGTCAATATGACCGCCCTCGACCCCAATGGCTCGGAAATTCGCTCGATACGCGGCAACGAAATCGCCATGATTTTCCAAGAGCCGATGACCTCACTCTCGCCGATGCACACCATTGGCAACCAGATCATGGAAGCCATCATGCTGCATCAAAAGGTCGGCAAGAAGGAAGCCGAAGAAAAAGCCATTGAGATGTTGCAGGCCGTCCGCATCGCCAACCCGCGTCAATTTGTGCGCTCCTTCCCCCATCAATATTCGGGTGGGATGCGTCAGCGGGCCATGATTGCGATGGCGCTTTCCTGCAACCCGTCATTGTTGATTGCCGACGAGCCAACTACCGCGCTGGACGTGACCATCCAAGCCCAGATTTTGGACTTGATGCGTGATCTGCAAAATGAATTTAGCTCGGCCATCATGATGATTACCCACAATTTGGGGGTCATCAATGAGATGGCGGATCGTATCGCGGTCATGTATCTGGGTAAAGTGGTTGAGGTGGCGGAGCGTACCACCTTGTTAAAACGTCCCGCACATCCCTACACCGTCGGCCTGCTGCAATCCGTCCCCGCGATGGGTAATCAAGAGCGCACGCGGCTGCATCCCATCCCCGGCATGATTCCCGACCCCTTTAATGTACCCAAAGGCTGTGCCTTTTTTGATCGCTGTCCGGTCAAAAACAAATCATCGGCCTGCCAAGACCCAGAGGGTGTGCCATTGGTCGAAGTCGAACCCGGTCATCAAGTCCGCTGCACACTATATAGTTAGGGGGGTGTGATGGAAACCAATTATCTAATTGAAGTGAATAATCTCAGCAAATATTTCCCCATCCGGCGGGGTGTCCTCCGACAAGTCGTGGGGCATGTCCGGGCGGTGGATGGTGTCAATTTTAAAATCCAGCGTGGCGAGACGTTGGGGCTAGTGGGTGAATCCGGCTGTGGCAAGACCACCGCAGGCCGTTGTGTGGTACGGGCCTATCAACCGACGACAGGCGAAATCTTGTTTCATGAAGACGAAGACCTGACCTATAACGTCAAAAAATTGGTCGTTCATGCGCGGCATCACAAAGACGGGATTAGTCAGGGGCACATGATTGATTTCGCCAAGCTCGATTCCAACAGTTTGCGCCAGTATCGGCACGAAATTCAGATGATTTTCCAAGACCCCTTTTCATCACTCAACCCGCGTATGACGGTTTTGGATATTGTCGCCGAGCCACTGGTCATCCACACGGGCAAGCGTCCGCGTCAGCTAAAAGAAGAAGTCGCCGACCTGCTCCGAAATGTCGGGTTGCGCCCTGAACACATGAATCGCTATCCGAATGCCTTCAGCGGGGGGCAGCGTCAACGCATCGGCATTGCACGTGCCCTAGCACTCAAACCCAAATTGATTGTGTGTGATGAACCCGTCTCGGCGTTGGATGTGTCGGTGCAAGCCCAAGTGGTCAATCTGCTGCAAGATTTACAGTCGCAATTGAATATGGCCTATCTGTTTATCGCCCACGACCTGTCAGTAGTGCAACACATCAGCAACCGCGTCGCTGTGATGTATCTGGGCAAGATTGTCGAACTGTCCGAATCTAAACAACTCTATCAAAACCCCCGTCACCCCTATACCGAGGCCCTGCTTTCTGCCGTGCCTTCGACAGACCCGGATATCAAACGCGAACGCATTTTCCTTTCGGGCGATGTGCCGAATCCGGCCAATCCACCAAGTGGCTGTGCGTTCCATCCGCGTTGTCATTACGCCAAAGACATATGTAAACAAGAAGTCCCGGCGTGGCGGGAAACTCCCGAAGGACATGGGGTAGCTTGTCATTTTGCCGATCAACTCTCACTGGTAGGAGTGCATTAACATGCGTCCATCCGTACAGCAACTCAAGCAGTGGTTTGCCAACCCTGCCCCGATCAGCGATCTGCGCGAACAAATCCGCACCGCCCCCATGACCCTGCCGATGCTTGATGTGATACGGGTCATGGTTCCCGATGTACACAATATTCCACTGCTGACCTATCATCTCTACCGCGAATTTGAACACACGGGCAGCCGTCCCGAATATCAAGACCCCTATTTTCTGCGGCGGGCCATGCTCACCCGCGCCCTTGTCGAATTCATCATGGGCGATACATCCATGCTGCGTCCGATTGAAAATTTGCTGTGGGCCATCTGCGAAGAAACCTCTTGGGTTGTCCCGGCGCATGAGGAGCAAGGGCCGAATTATTGGGAAATTGAGCCGCCCATCCTCCGCACCGAACCACTTGGCGCCCACACATCCCTGACCCGTGAGCCAGACAGCATTGATTTGTTCGCGGCGGAAACTGGCGCGGTGCTGGCCGAAACGGCCTATCTGCTGAAAAACGACCTAACACCCGAAGTGGTTCAGCGCGTCAAGCAGGAATTGGAGCGCCACATTTTTAAACCCTATCTCGCCAATGCCCGCAAGCACTGGTGGTTTAAAGGGGCGCTGAATTGGAACGGCGTGTGTAATGGCAGCATCGGTCTGGCCTTTTTGCGCATGGTGGACGATCCCCAAACGTTGGCGGAAGCCTTGGCGCTGGTCTTGGAAGGCTTCGAGACATACATTGCCACCGGGTTCGAGGCCGATGGCGGCAGCATTGAAGGCGTGGGCTATTGGAATTATGGTCTCATGTTTTATGTCACCGTCGCGGAACTGCTGCGCGAAATCACGGCAGGGGAATATGATTTGCTGGCAACCGAGCGCATGAAAGATATTGCCTATTATCCAGTCGGCATGGCGCTGCAACCCCCGCAATATCTCAATTTTGGCGATACACCGGAGACGGTTAATATCGCGGCAGGCATCGCGCAGAAATTAGCCGAACGTACCGGGGTGCATGAACTACGGGCGCTGGTCGGCAGTCTGCCCAAACCGGATGAACATAGTTATTCCGTCGCCAAGCTGCCCATTATGCTGCGCCAATTGGTGTGGTGGGATGGCAAAGAATATGACCCGCCCCCCCTACGCGATTATATTTTACCAACCGTCGGCGTGGTCAAGATGGTTGGCAAGGTCGCCCAAAAACCCGTCGTGTTGGCGGTGACGGTGGGGCACAATGATGGACATCACAGCCATGTGGATGTGGGCAGTTTTGTCTACCACATCGCGGGTGAAAGCCTTATCCCCGACGCCGGACGTGGCAAATATAGCAAAGCCTATTTCCGCCAGACGCGCTATGACAATATTTTCACCAACGCCTATAGCCACAATATCCCGCGTATCGGCGGTCACATGGAACAACCCGGACGTGAATTTGGCGGGTCGCGCCGCTTCTATGGCACGATTTTGGAACACGGCGAAGACAAGGGCTGGAAATTCGTCACACTCGATTTCCACACCGCCTATGATTTGCCGGAATTAACCCTTGCCCGCCGCACCGTCTCGCTCGATCCCCAAACCGGTGTCGCCATTGTCCAAGATCAATTTGAATTTGCCGCCGGCCCCCTGCCGATTGAAGAAACCTTTGTGACATGGCATGATGTATCGGTGCAAACACCGGATACCCTGCTGATTCGTGGTGAAAAATCCACGATTAGCGTCTGTGCGGAAGGGGCGAATTTTCAGGTCGAATATTTGGAAAAAGAGAGCCGCGAAAATGAACGGTGCGGGGTCTTGAAACGCATCAGCACTTTAATTTCGGGCACAACCTTTACATTGGTCGTGACGCCAGAATCGTAAAAGGATAGTCTATGAGAACATGGCAATCGGAAATGAGCACGTTTACCGATGCGCTGACAGGCCGCACCATCAAGCGCCTGACCACAACGGGCAATAATGTGCATATGTATTTTACGGAAAATTCGTTTGTACAGGGCAAAAACGAGATTATTTTCCAGTCAGACCGCGCCTCTGGCAAAAATCGTGCCCCCCACGAAGACCCCGAATTCAGCATTTTTCGCATGAATCTGGATACTGGGGTGATCGAGCAGTTGAGCGAGGATATTGTGCGTTCCGCAAGCGCCGTCACCAAAACCCCCGAAGGCCACCTGATCGCCTATACCACCAACTGCGAAGTCAAGGTGCTGAATACCGAAACAGGCGTCACGACGTTGGTTTATCGAGAGACAGGCGCGTATCAAATGGCGAGTGTGCCGTCCATCGCCCCCAATCGCCAATATGTCGCGTTTTGCCGCAATGAAGACAGCCGCGACCCCATTCATTATCACGGCGCGAATTATGCGGGGTTCAAGGAACGCTTTTATGCCATCAAGGATGGGCGCATCACACTGGCCTACATTGACGGATCGGGGTCATTTGATGTGTTTAAGGACACGCATCAGGTTGGGCATTTCCAATTTTCGCCCGTAGACCCCACCTTAGGCATGTTCTGTCATGAAGGCCCGTGGAATCTGGTACAGCAACGCATCTGGTTCTTGGATTTCATCTCGCGGGAGGCGCGGCCCTGTTTCCGCCAAAACGAGGAGGACTCGATTGGGCATGAGTTTTGGACGCAGGACGGCTATGTCTTTTTCGACAATCGCGGGCCGGGGCACGACGGTACGATTACTTCCGATAAGACACAGGCGGTGGTCAAAGACGTGGCGGTGAATCAAAACACCATGATCCCGTTTGTCGGCCTCATGGATCGCAATGGCAAGCTGGTCAAGAAGATTGATATGCCCTTCTACTGCAATCATTACCACGCCAACCCCGATAATACTGTGTTGGTGGGCGACGATGTAGACAAATTAGTGCT
Organism: Anaerolineae bacterium; assembly: GCA_021463865.1. Classification (GTDB taxonomy): domain Bacteria; phylum Chloroflexota; class Anaerolineae; order Aggregatilineales; family J027; genus CFX10. Next base: position 135,748 of record JAJTXY010000007.1, on the reverse strand, counting down.
GATTGATATTTCGGGCACCGAGCCGAAATTAACCGAATTATGCGGACACAAAACCTCATGGCATACGCAAAGCAGTCATTGTCACCCCACATGGGATTGGGATGGCAGCCGCATTTTGTTCGCCTCGGATGAAGGCGGGCGCGTCCAATTGTATTTGCTGGAACTATAGGGAGGCCACCACTCATGGACATGCGTTATCCATCGCACCCCGACAAGGTGAAAAATTTTTCCACCGAGCAGCTTCGGGCCGAATTTCTCATTCCTGAACTATTCAAACCCGGCGAACTGACCCTGACCTACAGCCATATTGACCGGATTATCATCGGGGGGGCTTGCCCGACCAACACCCAACCGATTGAACTGACCGCCAGCCCCAAAGATTTGGGGGCGGAATTTTTCCTTGCACGGCGTGAAGTGGGCATTGTCAATGTCGGCGGGCGCGGCACGGTCACGGTAGATGGCACGGTATTTTCATTGGAAAAACTCGACTGTCTCTACATCGGCATGGGCACCAGATCGGTGTGTTTTGCGGGGGAGGGGGCGCTGTTTTATATCGCCAGCACACCCGCCCACATGACCTACCCAACCGTGCATCTGCCAATTAGCCAAGCGCAACCCGTCCATCTCGGCAGCATCGCCAATTCCAACGAGCGTACCATCAATAAATTTATCCATCCCGAAGGCATCCGAAGTTGCCAGTTGGTCATGGGTGTGACCCTACTCGAACCCAACAATATGTGGAACACCATGCCCGCCCACACCCACGCCCGCCGCATGGAGGTCTATTTCTATTTCGACCTTGAAGGCGACAATATCGTGTTTCATCTGATGGGTGAGCCAAACGAAACGCGCCATCTGGTCATTCGCAATCGGCAGGCTGTCATCTCGCCCAGTTGGTCAATTCACGCCGGAATGGGTACGGGGAATTATGCCTTTATCTGGGCAATGGCTGGTGAAAATCAAACCTTCTCGGATATGGACGCCATTCCCATGACGAGCCTGCTCTAGGGAGATTAACCTCACCCCTCGGAGGCTTGTCCGACATTGGTGGAAATCGCATGAATCAGCGGGACAGGGTTGGTTGCACTATGGGTTTCGTAGGGACGCAACATGTTGCGTCCGTACTCAAAACCCCATCGCCATGCGGTTTTCTAAGCATCACCCGCAATCGAATGTCGGACAGGTCCCGGCCTCCTCTCTAATTGGAGAGGGGTTTGGGGTGAGGTAAACCCATGCAATGGACACCAGATTTAATTTTATAAAAGGAACACATTTATGGGCATATTAGATGCATTTCGACTGAACGGCAAAGTCGCCCTTGTCACTGGAGCAAGTCGTGGGTTGGGGCAGGCAATGGCGGTAGGATTGGCCGAAGCAGGCGCGAATATCGCCGTGTTAGATCGCACCCCCGACTGCAACGAGACCTGTGATCTGGTCAAAAAGGCCGGACGTAAATTTACCACCATTTCCTGCGATCTCTACAGCACCCCGGTCAGCGGGTTGACGGATGTGATCAATACCGTCGTCAAAGAACTCGGCAGCATTGATATTTTGGTGAACAACGCGGGGATTATCAAACGTGCCCCGGCCCTCGAATTTAGTGAGGATGACTGGGATGCCGTGCTACAAATTAATCTGAAGGCGGTCTTTTTCCTTTCGCAGGCCGCCGCCCGCCGCATGGTTCCCAATGGGCATGGCAAGATTATCAATATCGCTTCCATGCTGTCGTTTCAAGGTGGCATACTGGTTCCTTCCTATACCGCCTCGAAAAGCGGCGTCATGGGCATTACACGCGCTTTGGCAAACGAATGGGCTTCGATGGGCATCAACGTCAACGCCATCGCTCCCGGTTATATGTCTACCGATAACACCGCCGCCCTACGTGCCGATGAAACGCGCAATGCCTCCATTTTGGCGCGGATTCCGGCAGGGCGGTGGGGTGAGGCTGATGATTTGCAGGGCGCAGTGGTCTTTTTGGCATCAAAGGCCTCCGATTATTTAAACGGGGCGATTATTCCAGTAGATGGCGGCTGGTTAGCCCGTTAAGGTACGGTAACAACTAGCGTTATGGACTTTCATTCTTGCATACAACCCATCCTGAAGCTATGGGGGAACATCGCATGAACAAGCAGGATCAAAATAGCGCTCGTGTGCATTTCGTAGAGACGCAATATATTGCATCCGTACTCAGAAACCCTGCCCATGCGGTTTACCAACATCACACCAGATTGAATCCTCTCCCCAAGCATAGAGGGGAGTGAGCACCGCGTTTAACCCCTTTGGGATGGGGTTGTTCATTTCATAACAGGAGCAGAACAATGGCGGCAGTATTACAAGCAGAAGCCGTGCGCGAGACCATTAAACCGGGGCGCACACGCTATTTAACCCACACCAACGACCTCATGATGGTGGTCATGGATTTTTCGGATGGCCCATACAACTTACCTGATCCTCCCCACAGCCACCCCCATGAGCAAATCACCTATGTGGCGTCGGGCGAGCTAGTATTCTTTGTGGGGGATACGCCCCACCAACTCAAGGCCGGGGATATGATCGCCATTCCGTCGAATGTGCCCCATACCATCCAACTCCTGACGCCGACGGTACGGTTGATTGATACTTTTAGCCCTATCCGCGAGGATTTTTTGAAGGGATAAATCGTTTATGCAGGTTGATCTTTCTGGCAAGGTCGCCGTTGTCACTGGGGGAACAGGGGTACTTTGCTCACCGATGTGTGTAGCCCTTGCCGATGCAGGTGCCTCCGTTGTGGTACTCGCCCAAAATCAGATCAAAATTGATGCGCTGGTCGAAGAAATCAAGGTGGAGGGTGGCAAGGCCCTCGGCATTAGCGCGGATGTCTTGAAAAAAGACTCGCTGGAAACCGCCGCCAAGACCATTATGGACACCTATGGCAAACTCGACATTTTGGTGAATGGGGCGGGGGGCAACAAACCCGGCGCGACGGCTGTGCCCGGTGAACGCAACTTTTTTGATTTACCGGAAGATGCCCTGCGCTGGGTATTTGATCTAAATTTCACCAGCACGCTCCTTGCCTCACAGGTGTTTGGGCGTTATATGGCGCAACAGCCGACGGGGGTGATGATTAATTTTTCCTCAATGGCGGTCTATCAAATCCTGACGCGGGTGGTGGCCTACAGCGCGGCAAAAGCGGCCCTTCAGAATTTTACACAGTGGATGGCGGTCTACATGGCACGAGAACACAGCCCCGACATCCGCGTCAACGCGATTGCCCCCGGTTTCTTTTTGGGCGAGCAAAATCGCTTCCTGCTGATTGATGCCGAAACGGGCAATCTGACTCCACGTGGACAGCAGATTATTGACCATACACCCATGCGCCGATTTGGGGACCCGGAGGATTTGTTGGGCACGCTGTTGTGGCTGGTCAGCGATGCGGCACGTTTTGTCACCGGGGTCGTCATTCCGGTAGATGGCGGCTGGAGCGCCTTTAGTGGCATATGAGACGGAAAATAATGAAACCACACCGACGAAGGCTTGTCCGACATAGGTGGAAATCGCATGAATAAGCGGGATTACTTGGTCGCAATATCGGTTTCGTAGGGACGCAACATGTTGCGTCCGTACTCAAAACCCCGTCGCTGTCCCTTGCAATCAAATGTCGAACAAGTCTCCAGCGCCTCCCTAAAGCGTTAAGGGAAAAGGTATAGAAGCCCTTCCCTTATTGCGATGGGGAAGGGTGTGGGATGGGGCCAAGTTATCGAATTTAATAGCCTAATCAGATTTAACAAGAAAAGAATGACCTATGAAAATGACCATGCGGTGGTTGGGCGATACCGACCCGGTGCGCTTGGACTACATCGCCCAAGTGCCCTGTATCAAAGGCATTGTAAGCGCGTTGGATGGCATTCCGGTAGGGGAAGTCTGGCCCATTGAGGGCTTGCAAGCCCTCCAAGCAAAAATTGAAGCAGTCGGCCTTAAATTAGCAGTGATCGAAAGTATCCCGATTTCCGAAGCGATCAAATTGGGTCTGCCGGAACGGGACGCCCATATCGAAAATTACTGCCAAAGCATCCAACACATGGGGGAAGTGGGTATTCCAACCTTATGTTACAACTTCATGCCGGGGTTCGATTGGATGCGCAGTACCCTACATTATGTTCATCCCGATGGCTCGGCCAGCAGTGCCTATGTCAATGCGGACATCGAGGCGTTTGACATTAGTCAGGGGATTGAAAAACGGGTCGCGTGGACAAATGCGTTTTCGGGCGAACAATTGCAGGCGCTCATTGACCGTTATCAACAGGTTTCCGAAGATCAGCTTTTTGAGAATTTTGCCTACTTTCTGCGGCGTGTGGTGCCCGTCGCGGAGGCCAGCGGGGTCTATCTCGCCCTCCATCCCGACGATCCCCCATGGCCCATCTGGGGTCTGCCGCGTATCGTGCGTGACCAACCGACCATCCAGCGTATTTTGGATGTTGTGAAGAGTCCCTATCATGGCCTGACGTTCTGCACTGGCTCATTAGGGGCAACCCTCGACAATAATCTGCCTGCCATGATTCGGGCCTTTGCCGGACGCATCAACTTTTTCCATGCCCGCAATGTCAAGGTCACAGGGCATCATGATTTTTATGAAGTGGCGCACCCGTCCGAATTTGGCTCGGTCAATATGGAAGCCGTGATGCAGGCACTGGTAGATATTGGGTTTACTGGCCCCATCCGGCCCGATCATGGACGCATGATTTGGGGCGAAACGGGCATTATGGGTTATGGTCTGCATGACCGTTCGTTGGGTGCGATGTACCTTTATGGGTTGTATCAAGGAATAACCTATGACCGCCAATTTTAACATTAAGGAAATCGTCCTGAAAAATCGCCTCGTTGCGGTCATCCGGTTGGATGATCTCGCCCATTTTCAACCCCTTGCCACGACCCTGTTGGAGGGGGGCGTGAAAATTTTGGAGTTCACCCTCACCAACCTAGAGTCGCTCAAAGCCGTTCAAGCCTTACGCCAATCCATGCCGATTTTTGACACAGGCGAGGCCATCATTGGCATTGGGTCGGTGCGGTCACTGGATCACACCCGCCAAGCGATTGATGCCGGGGCGCAATTTCTCGTGTCGCCCATTTTGCAGTTGGAGATGGTGGCTGAATGTCAAAAACGTGGCATTGCCAGTGTATGCGGTGCGTATTCTCCTACCGAAATCGCCACCGCCGCGGCGGCTGGGGCCGATTTTGTCAAAGTCTTTCCCGCAGACACGCTGGGGCCAGCCTATTTTAAAGGCGTATTGGCCGCCATGCCGGAACTCCGTCTCATCCCAACAGGCGGTGTGACACTGGAAAATCTGACACTCTACTTCAAGGCCGGATGCGTGGCAGTGGGGGTTGGTGGCGCTCTCATTAATCCCAAGATGATCGCCCTGCGCGATTGGGACAGCCTCCGCCAATTGGCGCTCCAATACGCGGAACTGGCGAACAAGCCATGACAAACTGAGGCAGTCTTGCGGGGGGGGTCCCTTTTTTGCTTCCTAAGTTAAGAGAATAATAAAAATTCCCCGCGCGAAAACTTACTACTATTAGCAATGCGGGCACCGCCAACAAAGTCAGGGTTCAGGGTACTGCCTCTGATGAATTCTTCAATAAGTATGCCTTGTTCTGGATTGGCCCCACCGTCACCGAAGCCCAGTAGTCGCGGTTCTCGGCCTATGCCGCCAGCACACCTGTCGTCAATGGTCAATTGGCCGATTGGGATATTGCCAATTTACCCGTCGGCCCCTATTTCTTGAGGCTCGAAGTCCATGACAGGGCCATACGCGACGATGGTGCGCGGGTTCAAAGCGATTGGACTTGGAACACCCTGACGATTGTTGATTAAATCTCCTGTGAATCGGCGTCATGACTATACCGATCACTCATGACGCCCTTTCAAGCACTCATGCCTCCCAGATAGACCGCATTTCATAAACATCGGGCGAACGTACCGTCGCATGGTCGCCGCCGAACACAGTTGCCCAAAAACACACCTTAGCGCACTGTGTAATCAACAGACCGCTACCGTAGGACACAAATTGAATTTGGCAAATCTCCTTTAGGCGACTCATGAGTAATGAAAATCACCGTCCGTCCCTGCATTTCTGTTTGAAGAGTTTTTAGGACACTTTGTTGGCTGACTCGATCCAAATTCGCGGTTGCCTCATCTAAAATCAAAATGGGGGCATCTTTGAGGATGGCCCGAGCAATCGCCACTCGTTGACGCTCTCCTGCGCTCAGCCGAAGCCCTAACTCTCCCACCCATGTATCGAGACCATCCGGAAAAGTGGCAATGAGAGCATCCAATCCTGCGATTTTCGCCGCACTCTCTAGCTGCTCATCGGTGGCGCTTGGCCGAGCCAGCAGCAGATTCTCGCGGATGGTAGCATTAAACAGATGCGGATTTTGGGGTACAACTGCGATTAAATCACGCAGTGTTTCGGGAGCATAATCACGCAGGGAATACCCCCCAAACTTAATTTCTCCGCCTTGATAGTCCCAGAAACGCACCAACAGATTAATGAGGGTACTTTTGCCAATACCACTCGGCCCTGCAAGCGTAAGATGTGCCCCTTGGGGAATGGTCAAATTGAAATGATTAAGGACAGGTGGGTCATCAGGTGAATATTGAAAACTGACATTCTCAAAGGTGAGGTCATAATGAGGCGGGATAAGGACAGCCTGTGAGGGAGTTGATGGCGAATTTTCTTCAACTAAGGTCATTAAGCGGCGGCCTGCCTCGATGGAACCTCCTAGATTTTGAAAGGCCGTCCCCAAAGGCAGAAAGGCTTCATAACATGCCATTGTCACAAGTGCAAGAGGGGCAAGCATAATCCCATCAATGCGTGGAATTGCTGCCCATAATAAGACGCCGATAGACACCCAGACCCAAAAATTACCGGAGGCCGATTGCAGGATACTCCGCTGTGCCAGTCCATGCTGATGACGAAGATAGTCCCGGTTGATGGCTTGGATTTTGGCAAAATGCGATTGGGCTTGCCCAAAAACCAATAATTCCGCCATGCCCTGCACACCATCCAATAATTCGATATTCAAATCAGCACGGGTTTGAATTACAGCTTGGCCTGTTTTTCTGCCAGATAACCACGCAATCATTGGTAACACCCCCCCGCCCAGAATGAGAAAAAACAAGGTGATCAGTGCAAGGATCGGGGAGAGCCAACCTGTAAAACTCAACATCGTAAGTGTGATGCCAATGGCGACGAGCGGCGGCGCGATCACCCGTAAATAGAAGTTTTGCAGAGTATCAATATCGTGGCTGATACGAGCCAGCAAATCACCACTGCGATGCACCATCAGCCGGGCCGGGGCAAGCGGTTCGAGTTGTTCATAGAACCATACCCGCAGATTTTTGAGCAGACGGAATGTTACTTGATGCGAGGTCAGGCGTTCTATATACCGCAGCAGTCCACGCGCGATGCCAAAAAATCGCACCCCGACAATAGCTAAATTTAACTCCGCAATTGACGGATGCAATGCGGCTTTGGCAATCAGCCATGCAGAAGTCCCCATGAGCGCCATACTGCTGCCGATGGTCAAAAAACTCAACACAACTGCCATCAAAATCCCGCGCCAAAAAGGAATCAGTAGCGCCAAAAGACGTTTAATTATCTGTCGGTCAGTCATATCGCCGCCAATTGATAATAGAGACCCTGTTGATGCAATAATTCGTAGTGTGTACCCGACTCGATCACCTGCCCCTCCGACATCACGATAATCTGGTCGGCCTTTCGAATCGTGTGCAAACGATGGGCAATCGTAAGCACCGTGCGGCCTTGCATAAGGTTTTCCATCGCCGTTTGGATTTGCGCTTCCAATTCGGCATCCAGATAGGCAGTGGCCTCATCCCAAATCAACAGGGGGGCGTCTTTCAAAAATGCCCGTGCCAATGCGACCCGTTGGGATTGTCCACCGCTCAATCGTGCGCCCCGTTCACCAATCCGGGTATTCCATCCCTGCGGAAGCTGTTGCACAAATTTGGCTAGACCTGCCTGTTCGCCAGCCCACATGATTTCGTCCAGTGTGGCATTCGTTTTGGCTAATCGAATATTGTCGAGAATGCTGGTATTAAACAAATAGGGTTTCTGCGATACCCATGCCAACTGACCGCGCCATCCCTCTGGCGACAGCGTGTTAAGAGGAACGCTATTGACCAAAATTTGACCGCTGGCAGGTTCTAAAAAGCGGAGTAACAAGTTGATGACGGTACTTTTGCCAGCACCGCTTGGCCCGACGATGGCGGTATGCTGCCCCGGCTTTATTGTTAGGTCGAGATGATGAAGGGCAGGTTGTTCGCGCCCCGGATACGTAAAACTTACGCCCTCAAATTGCATGTGAAATGGGGGTTGGGGCAGCGGGGACGGTTTATGAATGGCATGAATAGTGACAGCAATAGGCTGCATTGCCAAGAGTTCAAAAATGCGGTTGGCGGCTGCATTGCCTGCTGAGGCTGCATGGAAACTCGCCCCAAAATTGCGGAGGGGTTGATAAAACTCCGGCGCGATGACCAGAATGAAAAATGCCTGTTCAAATTCCATTTTGGAATACAGCAACCGCAAGCCGATTTCCACCGCGATAATGGCAATGCTCAAAGTGGTCAGTAGTTCCAATGCCAGCGCCGATAAAAAGGCCACCCGCAGCACACGCATGGTGGCAACCCGAAAATCATCACTCAAACGACCAATCGTTTTGATCTGCGCCTGACTGCGATTAAACAATTTCAGCGTGGTCAGCCCTTGCAACACATCCAAGAAATGGGCGCTTAGGTAACTCAGGCTTTTAAATTGACGCTGGCCGACTGCCCCGGCCCACCAACCAATCAAAATCATAAAGAGCGGCAGCAGTGGCGCGGTGCAAATGAGAATGATAGCCGAGAGGGCATCTTGGGGAACAACCACAAAAAATATCGCCAACGGGATAAGCAGCATTAGAAAAAGTTGGGGAATGAGTTGGCGAAAATAATTATCGAGCGATTCCACTCCTTCGAGCAGTGTGTTGACCAGTTCTCCGCTGCGCTCTTGGGCCAATGCAACCGGGCCAAGCTGGAACAAATGACCAAACAGCCGTTCACGCAGATTGGTTTTGATATGATCAGTCAGATGCAGGGCGGAAAATTCACTGCCCCATTGCACAAACCAGCGTAATCCTGCCAACCCGATGAGCAACGCCAATTGCCCACGCACCACTTGTAGGGAGGCATCCTGCAAAAATACTTGGTCAATAATTTGGGTCAGAGTATAGGCCAGTGCAACCACCAATAGGCCATTTATCAAACCTAATCCGACGGCAGTGACAAACCACAGGCGGACGGGGCGAAGTTCCCAAAAGAGGCGGTGGTCAATTTTCATAGCAATTACTCGCAGAGTTGCTGCGATGGGATAAGGGGAGGGCTATCCACAAGTCTCATTGACCCGCCGACAGCCCTGAAACGAGTTTAATATTCGAGATGGGTTTCAGTCGTAATACGTTTGCGGAAAACCCAGTATGTCCAGCCTTGATAGAGTAAGACAATCGGCACGAACGTCAGCGCCACGACAGTCATTACCTTCAGGGTGTAATCGCTCGATGAAGCGTTATAAATCGTCAGGCTAAACTTAGAATTCAGGCTCGACACCATGACACGCGGATACAATCCCCGGAAAACAGTGACAACCGTCAACAAAATGGTCAAGGCCGTCATCAAGAAAGCCCATCCATGCTGGCGTTTAAAGATAAATCCACCCGCCGCGACGAGGGCTACCCCGGCACCGAGAGCCGTAATCCCCGGATTCACGCCCAGTTGCTCAAAGATGTCGGTCTGGCTATAGCTGAGAGCCACAAAAGCGACCACGACTGCGGTGGTTGGAACCCACACCCGCTTTGCCGTTTCGTGGGCACGCTCCCGAATAACCCCATCTGTTTTGAGGTTGAGGAAAATCGCACCGTGCAGCAAGAACATGAAAAATGTGACCAGACCACCCAACAGTGTATAGACATTCAAGAGGTCAAAAAAGTCACCTGTATAGGCCATGCGCCCATTAATCGGCACACCTTTGACGATATTGGCAACCGCAACCCCCCATAATAACGCGGGTACCGCACTGCCAAAGAAGATTGCCCCGTCCCAGAATCGCCGCCATTGGGGATATTTATCCTTGCTGCGAAATTCAAAGGCCACCCCGCGCAAAATCAGGGCCGAGAGCATGAGGGTCAAAGCAAGATAGAAACCGCTGAACATGGTCGCATACCAGTTCGGGAAAGCAGCAAACATCGCCCCCCCAGCCGTAATCATCCACACCTCATTGCCATCCCAGAATGGGCCAATGGTGTTAATCATCATCCGCCGTTCAGCATCATGCTTTGCCAAAAACGGCAGGAGGATACCCACGCCATAGTCGAAGCCTTCTAGTAGAAAGAATCCGCTGAACAGCACCGCGATCAAGGTAAACCAGATTGTATTTAGATCAATATCCATTGTTTTTTCCTCCCTTTAGTCCCCAGAAAATGCACCCTGTTGGACAGGGGTCAGGGTTTCTTTGGGCATGGGGATAATCTCGTCACCCGCATCTTGGGTGGCATATTTCCGCAGCAAATAAATATCCACTGCCGCCAACGCCCCGTAAATGAGCGTAAAGACGATCAGCGAGAACCATACCGTTCCTGTCGAAATGTTGGGTGAAACGGCATCGGCGGTCTTTTGTAGACCAAACACAATCCAAGGCTGGCGGCCTACCTCGGCGAGTATCCAACCAGACGCATTGGCAAGGTAAGGCAGTGCCATCGCAGGCAGCAGGAACTTGAGGAAACGGCGGTAGCGCTCGACTTGGCCTTCAAAATTGAGATACAAGGCAAAAATCAAGATGCCTAACATCAAGAACCCTGCGCCGACCATGATACGAAAACTCCAATAGGAGACTCCCACAGGTGGCACATAATCGCCCTCACCATATTTTTCTTCATATTCAGCTTGTAGGTCATTAATCCCTTTGACTTCGGCGGTAGAGTCGTTATAGGCAAGAATGCTCAACAGACTGGGGAGGCGAATGGCAAACACGTCTTCACGGTTTTTCTCATCGCCGATGGTAAACAAGGACATCGAGGCTGGGTCTTCGTTATCCCACAAGGCCTCGGCGGCGGCCATTTTCATTGGCTGCGCTTCAACCATGTGCTGGGCTTGGTCGTGTCCACCGACCAACACAATAAAAATGCCGACAGCCCCATAGATGCTTGCCATTTGAAACGAACGCTTAAAAATAGTCGTATTTTCATTCTTGCGGAGTAGATGGTAGGCGCTAATGCCCATCACAAAAAACGCGGCGGTGACCATCCCCCCCGAAAGCACATGCGGGTACTGTACAAAAATGTTGGGATTGGTGACGATGGCAAGGAAATCTTTCATTTCGACCCGGTTCGCCACCTCACCATTGGGCAGCGTATATTGCACGAGCTTGTAACCGACGGGTTGCTGCATAAAAGAGTTGGCGATCAAAATCCAGAGTGCCGATATGTTCGTGCCGAGCGCGACCATCCAAATCGAAAGCGCGTGCAGCCCTTTGGGTAGTTTATTCCACCCAAAAATCCAAACACCTAAAAAGGTGGATTCCAAAAAGAAAGCCATTAATGCTTCAATCGCCAATGGAGCGCCAAAAATATCCCCCATAAAACGGGCATATTCCGACCAGTTCATACCGAACTGAAACTCCATGACAATCCCGGTTACGACCCCCATCGCAAAATTGATGACGAGCAGTTTCCCCCAAAACTTCGTCATCCGCTTATATTCTTCTTTGCCAGTACGGGCATAAGCCGTGTGCATAATGGCGACCAGAACCGTGAGTCCGAGCGAGAGGGGGACAAAAAAGAAGTGGTAAATTGTGGTGACTGTAAATTGTAGTCTTGAAAGGTCTAAAACATCCATTCAACTCCTCCTTAATATGAAATTCTGCCTATTCTTACTTCGCATCTTGGACAATCAAAGTAAAGAAGGCATGATATATTATGATAAATATCACAAAATATATCACTTAATATCAATTTTCGTTAATTTCATATCATTGCCGTGCTGAGAAAACCGCTGGGAGAACAGTAGAATCATCGTCTTGTGTCAACAAGCAAAATCCGCCACTCATCTGACACACTTAAACACCGATGAGGATCAGGCTTAAGATAATTATAGGGCGGCAGCACGCCTTTTGCATACTACACTCGGAGTATTAGCTGGTGGATTTTCGCTACCTAGCAACTTACCCACAGTCTGATCAACACGCATTCATTTCACATAAGGACTCTCCCTGTCGCCGCTTTTCGTGAGCGTGGCCCGATTAACGCTTAGGGGACGTGATAAACAACCTGTTGACACCCTTTATATAGAGATAGAGACACGCAATGACTCTATAAGGAGGCACATATGCCAGACCAACCCTCTACCAAACCCAGCACTTTTTTCCGCAAAGTGCAGGAGACCGTGCTGCGCCAAAGCAACTATTCCGAGGTTCATACCACTAATTTCTATCTCCAGCGGGATGTGTTGCCCCGTAACACATCTATCAAAGCCCGCCAACAGCAAATTAAGCTAGACCGGGATACCGTGATGGTTTTTGCCGATGATATGCCACTCGCAAATTGGGCGCACCCCTGTCGCTATCTGCTCCATGATGCGGAATCGGGTGAGTTGTATCGCACAGTGGATGCCCTTTTTCCGCCCTATATGGATGCAAAAGAGACTCCCCGCACCTATACCGCATTTCATCAACCCATCAAGTATGCAGAACTTGCTTACTATCCGGTGAAACCCCGCCTTGAATTGCGCTGGCCCATCCGATGGGGCAATCGTTATGCCATCTTGTTTTCAGGCGATTCCAACAATCGGCACACCAATGACCTCGAATTTTTGTACCGCACCTTACGCGGCGTCTATGGTGTCCCAGCCGCAAACATCTATGTGCTGAATTACGATGGCACCCTCAACTATAGCGGCAACCCACAACCCGCGACGACATGGCCCGGCGACAACACGGCCTATCAGATGCCCGTCAATGCGGCAGGCAGTAAAACTGAACTCAACAATGCGTTGGATGATCTCAAAAAACGCCTAAAGGCAAATGATAGCTTGCTGATTCACACCAATAATCACGGCACGACGAGCGGTTCGGAATCGGTGTTATGTTGTTATGGAGCCGACTATCTGGCAAGTGATTTTGCGGCCAAATTAGCCGAACTGCCCAGATTCCGTTGCCTTGTCGTCATGATGGAGCAATGTTTTGCAGGCGGATTCAATCAGCCGATTATCAATAACAGCCCCGCTAGTTATACGAGTGTGGCATCCGCCGCCATTGCAACCCAAACCTCGATTGGTGGAGCACATTTTGATCCCTTTGCTCGAGACTGGATTGCAGCGATGGCCGGGGCTGACCCCTATGGCAATGCTTTGGTCAGCGACCCCGACACGAATAATAATGGTACCGTGACCGCCGCCGAAGCCTATAACTATGCCGATTCGATTCACCATCCACACGATACGCCGAATTTCAGCGTCTCCTCAAATGGGGCGCGTGGTTGCCACTTGGGTATCTCTTGGGCATGGATCAAATTCCCGATTTACTATGAGGTATTTCGTCTGTTCGAGCCAATTTGGGAACGGGTCAAACCCGAGGAATTTTATCGGCGGGTCGAAGCTGCATTACCCGAATTGGAAAAATTGGCGGATGAATATGAGCCAGAATATGCTGCACTGGATAAAATGATCGTGCGGCGTGCGTCTGCCATTGTTCGACGGGCTGGACAGCAGCAAAAATAGTTGGCAGGTGGCCGAGTAGCATCGTTTTGATGAATTGCCTAACAATCGGAAGGCCTTGACATGACACTAGATTGGGATCAATTGGTGGCAGTGGCCCGCGATAGCCTGAGTGAGCCAGAACTCCAAACGAGCGTCGTATACCTAGACAAGCGGATCTATGAGGCAGGGGACGAAGTGCCGTTTAATCGGGGGACACGGGTGGTGGATAGCTCAGTCGTCCTAGCGTTTGTGGATTTGCAACCCGAAGCGAATTGGTCACATCCCGCCCGTTTTCTTTTTATCGAACCTGAGACAGGCAACATGGAGCAGATAGAGGGTAATTTTTTCCCGCCCTATCGCTCACCTATCCCAGAGACGTTTCGGTTGGCTTGGCAGGGGCAGGCCGTTCCCGATTGGCCTTTGCTGACCAATCAAGCGCTTTGAAGGGGCTTTCGCTTACCCAAACGCTTTCACCCTTAAGGCGTTTGGGTGAGTTTGAATAGTGCGACAGTCCTGTACCAGAACATTTCTTCTGGAAAGTTAGGTCGCTGCTGATTCTCAGCCCAACTCTACGTGTGGGCCATCATGTTCAAAATTTCAATTTATGCGCTATAATTATCTATGATAATGCTAGTTATGGAAGATGATATTTTTAATCTTATGTTACACCTACAGGCCATTGACTCTCTCGATCAAAATCCTGCCGCGATCTTTATTGCCAGCAAACCCTCCGAACACAGCCGACGCACCATGCACCACGCCCTCGACACCATCGCCAAAATGATCGCCCCCGACCTCGACGCCCTCCAATTTCAATGGGAATATTTGCGCTATGCCCACACCGCCATGATTCGTACCCACCTGCTCGAACTCGACTACAAACCTGCCACCGTCAATGTTATGCTGGCAGCACTACGGGGTGTCTTAAAAGAGTGTTGGAAGTTGGGGCTAATGTCTGCCGAGGATTACCACCGCGCCACTGACGTTGCTAATGTCAAAAACACCACCCTCCCCGCCGGACGTGAACTGACCGCTGGAGAAATTGTCGAACTCTTTCGGGCGTGTAATCTGGATGCCACCGCGCTCGGCATCCGTGACGCCGCCCTGATCGCCATTTTGCGGGCGACGGGGTTGCGCCGCGCCGAAGTCGTGCGACTGCAAATCGAGGACTATGCCACCTCGACCCGCCGTCTGGTCATTCATGGCAAAGGGCGGAAAGAACGGGCTGTCTATGTTCCCGAATCGGCTCGCTTCTATCTGACACGCTGGTTGGAATTACGTGGGGACACCGACGGGCCGCTGTTGACCGTCATCCGCAAGGGGGGGCATATCACCCTGAACTCCCTCACCCCGCAGAGCATCTATGACATTCTTGCCAAGCGTGCCCACCAAGCCGGGGTGCGCGATTTCAGCCCACACGATTTTCGTCGTACCTTTGCCGGAGATATGTTGGATCGCGGCGCCGATATTGTGACGGTGGCGGGGATTTTAGGTCATGCCGATGTCAACACCACCCGCCGCTATGACCGCCGTCCCGAAGATGCTAAACGCAAGGCCGCCGACCTCATTTCCTTGCCCATGCCCTGATCATTGCAATAACAGAGTAAGCAGCGTCCGCAATTCAGTCTCAAAATCAATTTTCGGCAGGGTTGGTTCGCTATCGTAAATCTCTTTGGCAATCGGCGATGGGTGTGCAAATCCTTCCAAGCCCGCCACGATGACGAACAACCGCAATAACAGTTGTGCCCCTCTAATAGATCGTAAGTGAAATACCTCCTCAATCCGATCACCGAGACGACGCAGGTTGTCATACACCCACAATTTGTTGGCACGCAGTTGTTCTGGCGCAATGTTATACTCAAAAATGATCGGTGACAGAGCCACCAGCCGTGTGAAAAGTGGTCTGGATACGAGTGAATGGACGAGAAGTTCCACAAGACCCGCTTGTGTCGGCTCATGGGTCGGCTCGATAGTCAAAAGGGTCTGCTCAATCTCATCTCCCCATAGACCCCCCTGCCGTTCAAAGACCTTCAAGAATACCTCTTCCTTCGTCTTGAAATAAAGGTACACTGTTCCCTTTGCCAACCCCGAAGCACGCGCCACCTGATCCATATTGATCGCATGATAGCCCTTCTCAATCAGGAGGTTTTCGGCGGCGGCAATAATCTGATCTTCACGTTCTTGTTTGGCTTTGTCGCTATAGGCGCGTTTCATGATGATGTCCCATTTCGTTGATGACTGATAGTCATTTGCTACTTGACATACTGACCATCAGTCAGTTACAGTATAACAAATGACCATTGGTCATTAAAGTCTTGGACACAAAGTGGGAGTAAACAAAAATGGCCGACCATTGGACTTTGGAAAACATGCCCGATCAAACTGGCAAGGTGGTCATCGTAACGGGTGCCACACACGGCTTGGGTTATGAAGTGGCAAAAGGCTTTGCGGCCAAAAACGCCACCCTTATTCTGGCCGTTCGTAACATGACGCTTGGGCAAGAACGTATCGCCGAATTTTGCCAGATTAATCCCAATGGCAGATTCGAGGTCATGTCCCTCCAATTGGATGATCTAACAAGTGTCCGCCAATTCGCCGAGGAGTTTCAGCGCAAGTATCAGCGGTTGGATATATTGGTCAATAATGCCGGGATTATGGCTGTGCCGTTTGGCAAAACCAAAGATGGCTTTGAGATGCACATCGGCGTCAACTATCTTGGACACTTTGCCCTAACCGGACTTCTGCTGCCCCTCATCAAACAGACCCCCGGTGCGCGTGTGATTGCCGTCGCCAGTGAAGCGGAGAAATACGGCAATATTGAATCATTGTTGGCGGATTTTGACTACGAAAAACGCTATGAACGTTGGATGGCCTACGGTCACAGCAAACTCGCCCAGTTAATGTTCGCCTATGAACTCAATCGGCGTTTTCAGCAGCATGGCTACCAAGCGCAGGCAATGGGTGCTCATCCCGGCTTTGCCCGCACCAATTTGCGTGTCAGTGTCATGCCGACGGAGCGCAACCTCTTTCACCGCTACCTGAATGCGTTTTTTGAACTTATCTCGCAGCGTCAGGAGCTTGGTGCGCTACCCCTTCTATATGCCGCCGCCGCCCCCGAAGCGCAGGGTGGCGAATATTACGGGGTCAGCCGTTTCCAAATGTGGGGCTACCCTGCCAAGAATCGCTCCTCCCGCCGCTCACATGACGAGCAAGTTGCCAAGCGGCTCTGGGAAAAATCCGAAGCGGTGACCGGGGTGCGTTTCGCATTCTAAGCTAAATTTATTGAGCTATGGCTTCGTCGTGTTTGGCCTTGACCTTGACCTTGCCCTTCGACGGTTTTTCCCGCTGACCGACGAGTACCTTGACGCCTTCGGTGATAAAACTGACACCGATACCCAGCACCCCCAACCACAACGCAATATGCACCACCGTGTCCAGCGTGTCATCTTGGATACGGAGTGGATAAATCGAGATGAAGGCCAGCAGAGACACCAGCGAAAACACGTTGGTGACAATTTGCATCAAATGGCGCAGGCGATAGGGATCAAGGCCCAGCAACAGCGCATTTGCCAAAACCGTCGCCGCGCAGGAGAGGTAAAAATAGGGTAGCCAATCTTCAAACTTGGCATTGCGAATAAAACTCAAATCCCAATCCGGCACCATACTAACCACCACCACCCCAATCATGGTCACAACGATGGTGACAAAATACCCAATTTTCCGACCTACGATGTCCCAAATGGAATCATGTCGGGGTTTAACAACTTTCAAATTATCATCCTGAATCATGCCTGCATCACCTTCCCATACGCTAATAATCTGCGATTCTACCGTACCGCAGCAATTTAAAATCGTGCAAAAATGCACAATCCTATACGCAGAAATCACCATGTAAGTTGTTTGTCAGATAAGGTTAGGTTTTTGTTAGTGATTCGCTTGTAGGTCGTAGAAGCGGCGTCATGCCCACTAAGTTTGAAGGCGGTACACTGGTTATAAATTGATTTAGAGAAATGGGTGTAACCATGTCGTCCAAAAAAATCTACGCCCTAGCACTGATAATTTTGACCAGCGTCCTATGCGGCTGTATGTTTGATGATGGCGCCAAACCTTCGGCGGCGGCTCCCACACTCCCGGAAGAAAATATTATTAAGACCAAGTCCGCCCAAAATAACCAAGATCAGATGCAATTAGCGGCCAACAGCATTGGTGGGCCTATCAACAACCCCCAATCCCAAACCGTATGCACCTATCCGTCGGGTTGGCAGCCCTACCAACTGCAAATCAATGAAACCCCCTACAGCATTGCCGCACGTGGTGAATATACCGCCGATCAAATTTTAGCCGCGAATTGTCTAGCTGCCGGCACGGTCTTGAGCGTCGGCCATATTTTATATGTACCACCGTCTGTCGCTGGCAGCGCCCCCGAAACCCTACTGCCCCTCGGCATCAGTGCCATCGTCGTAGACCCCCCCAGTGTCACCGCAGGCGGCAAGGTTAATCTGACGTGGCAGGGCCAAGGGCCAGTCGTTTCGGTGCGGGTCGGTTGGGTCTATAACGGTCAATTTATCGAAGAAACCCGCAATCTGCCCAAGATCGGCACATGGCAGTTTACCGTTCCCGACGACGGACGACAGGAAATGACCCTGATGGTGCGCGTGGGTGACGGCGTCCAAGAGGTCGCGGCCCAAACAGTCGTCAAAGTGGCCTGTGGTCAAAGCTGGTTTTTTGCCCCTACCCCATCCGGCTGCCCCACCCCATCGCTGGTCACGACCTTTCAGGAACAGACCTTTGAACGCGGGCGCATTGTCTATCTGCCGACATTGGGTGTGAATTATCTGCTGATTGACGGTCAACCCGCCATCAAAATTGGCGACAGCTATCTGCCGGGGATGCCCCTCAAAGATGTTGGGCTAGATGCCGCCGTCCCACAAGGGATGCACCAACCCAGCGGCTCATTCTATTATGCGTGGCGCGTCAATGAAGAGGTACGCAATGCCCTCGGTTGGGCCACCTCCGATGTCGTGCAGTATACCGGGGTCTTGCAGCGGGCCATTGATACCAGCGGCGAACGGGTCTATTTCACCGCAGGCTCTGGCGGCATTTATCGCACCGGCGGCGGTCAGGCATGGACTCTGATGTTTTTGCAGTAGATGGGCGATATTAATTCTGTAATACTTCAAATTCCAAAAATGCAGTATAATGTTGACCCTGCTTATTCTTGTTCATCGGCTTGGCAGGGTCTATGATTTTCAAACTTGTCCCTTTCATTATGCCAATTGTGTTTGCCGTCCTGTTTGTAGCGGGCGCTCTACTGCAAGTCAATTCGTGGAACGACCATGAACAATTTCGACGACTTTTGACGGAAGGCAAAACTACGGACGCGACCATCACAGGCGATCAGTTTAACTGTGTCCAAAATACCTGCGGCTTTTATTCGGTGAATTACGACTATGTGGTGGACGACAAAATCTTTCACACTCTTGACGAACATATCTATGGCTATGATACCGGAGACCCCACCTACAATTTTGGCGATCACGTTTCGATTCTTTATCTGCCAGACGAACCATCCTTCAGTTATATAGCGACCAACCTCACCTTCCCCCGTGAAAAAGCAACCTACTATGGCATGGTGCCATATGCTGTTTTGTGGGGTTGCATGATAAGCCCGTTTTGGAAGCCCTATCGCAAATACCGACCAACTTCTCTTCATACATAACGCCATTTTCCATTTCCGCTATCTTGTCACCAATGTCGCCGTGCTGGTATTTGTTCAGGTCGCCGCCATCGCCAACGAAAAACATGAGGCTTTCCGCATCCATGCCCTCTGGTTTTTTCCGTTGATGATCGTTTTCGCAATTCCTTGGATAGAAATTGCACATTTGGGGGAGCACGACAACAGCAATGGTACTCAAAAGCAAATAGGGTCGGTAAAGAACATCCTACTTGAAATTGCTTTTCCTTGTTTTCTCGGAGCTTTCGCGGCTTTTTTGACTTTCTCGACTAGCCTAAGAACCAATGATCTTGCCCTCGCGCTTTATCTTGGGGGATCGTACATGATTGCGCTGATAATGCTTCAGTTTTGGCATGTCTATAAGCCACTGTGGGATGATCTTCAGCGATTTTTGGGTGATAGGTTTATAGCGATTGTCATCTTTTCATCATGGTTGACCCCGGCTAGATTCAGCACGGCGGCTTTAGCCCCGTGTTTTAGTAGGTCAACCTACTTAAAATCGCTACTACCCCGCACTTGCCACCAAAACAGATCGCTCCTCCTTCTCAAATCGCATCACAATCACCCCCAATACGATGAGTACGCTGCCGATAACCTGTACCATCGTCATGCGTTCACCCAAGAGCAGATAGGCTTCTACCGACGTCATCAAGGGTTCAATCGTGGCAAGCAGGCTGGCAACACTCGCAGACAAATAGTGCATAGATGTGTTGTAGAGGCCATAACCGAACAGCGTCGGAATAAACGACAGGACGATAAGGGCGAGCCACCCATCACTGGGCAGGTCTGGCGGAATGGCAGCAAGCGACCCCGCCGCACCGGGCAGTGGGAGAAAATTGAAAATCAAGATGAAAACCGCCCCAAACGCAAACGAATATAACAAGGATGTCCACGCATTAATGCCGCGCTTGGTGGCCTCTTTCGCCATCATGTTGTAGCTGGCAAACAACACCCCCGATAACAACCCCGTCGTCACCCCCAACAGCTTAAGCTTCCACATCTCCGGGTCATAAGCATTAGCGACCAGCACACACCCCGTCAGGCTCAAACTAATCGCCGTGATTTTAAAAGCCCCCAGCCGCTCTTTAAAAATCCACCACGCGAAAATAGCCGTAAATCCCGCCGAGCTATATCCCAGCACCGTCGCCACCCCCGCCCCATTTTCTTGTACCGAGAGCGTCCAGATGGAGTTAAACAGGGCCAACACCACCCCATAAAACACAAAAAACCGGATTTGTGTCCTTTCAATCCGCAGCAGCGAACGCCGGATGATGGCTGAGGCAGGTACGAGCGCGATACACACCAACACATTCCGCCAGAAGGACAGCAGCAGGGCGGGCATGTCATAATGGGAAATCAGATAATCAATCAGAATACCCGTCGTAGACCAAATGGTGATGGCCGTAAGCGCAATAAGATAACCCTTCGTTAACCGCGACATAAGAAAACACGAGCTTTCTCCCCTCCCTATGTTTGAGAGGGGCTGGAGATTTGCCTCATACCGATGGAAATCGCATGAAAAAAGGGGATTGGAACAGCTGCACTAGACACTTCGTTGGGACGCAACATGTTGCGTCCGTACTCAAAACCCCGTATCCATGCGGTGTTCTGAGCATTGTCCTAAATCGAATGTCGAACAAGCCTCTGGGGGTGGGGTTCTCTAAAAGATAAACGACGTATCATCTTTGGAATAGGCCCGATTATATGACCAGACACCCGCCTGCTCCTGTGCAATACCTTCTTCACGCAGGCCATTCAGGAGTGTTTCAATTTCGGCTTCCGTATAGACCGCATGATTCAAATAATCCACGGTGCCGATGATGGCGGGGATGCTGTTGGCTCCATTATGCAGCGCGACAATCACCATCTCGCGTACCGTCCCGATCAGATAGGCATAGTTCGCCGCTTTTTTCCACTGCTTCACCCGATAGCGCGTTAAATTCCATTTCTGACACAACTCGGCTTCTGTATATAAATACCGCGCTTCCAGCAGAATCCGCCGCTTCTCTTCCTCTGTATATTCCATGTTGCTTGTCATGACTCCCTATCCCATTAGAAGTGCTTATTCAGGCGAAAATCTTGTCTGGAAGCCCTTCCCTATTGCGATGGGGAAGGGTTTGGGATGGGGACAGCTTTTACCGGATTTTGGCACCAACAGCATAGCAGCCCCTATCACATTTTCCGCATCTTTACGGCCAAATATAACCCACTCCCATATCAAGTGACACCACTTGACAAGTGCATCCCGTTTCGCACCGCCCACTCACACCCCTGTCTATTACCCATTATGAAACCTACTAACCCTTCCTGAACCCTCATTACACCCAAACACAACACCGTTACCACAAAAAATACCCCTCCCAACAACCATCGCCGAGAGGGGTATTCAATTCTTCAATGTGTTGGAAATGGCGGTTTGACGGCCTATTCGCCTTCACTCGTCGAGAAGCAATACTCCCACGAAATATTAAAATTCCCGCCACCGCGATTGGGGCCAATCATCTGGAACGCCCCTGTAGATAGCCGGAACAGCGAAAATCCCGATTCCGCCCGGATCAACACTGGGTTGCCAGAGGGAATCCCCGCCGCATTAATCTGCGCTTCCGTCGCATAAAACACCACCCCCGTCACCGCCCCTTGATACAGATACACCATAATCCCCCCGCCCTGATAGGTACGGGAGGTAGTATGCCCATTAAAGTCGCGGCAGTAGATAATGGCATCCGTATTATAGGTATAGGGATTGATACGCCCATCATCGCCTGTCCAACCGGGAGCGCCCCCTACCCCAAATGGATAGGTCGAAACCCCTATGCTGGTCGTACCCGTTGAGGGGGTTGTCCCCGTCGAGGTCGTGCCAGTGGTAGATGTTGTACCAGACAGAACAGGCAGGCTGCTTAATACAGTCGAGTTAAACCGCACCAACGATTTAAACATCCAGCCTTCTTGCCCATTGGCAATGACCTTCAGCCAGCGATTGTTGCCGCTGCGCCCCACAATTTCGACATTGGTGTTGGGGTCAATGACGGCAATCACTGCTGAGGTTGAGGTCGCGTTGTTACGCAAATTGACAAATGTGGTCGTAACCCCCGTCACCGATCCCGTAATAGGGGTGGTCGTTGTAGTCGTCGTGGTCGTCGTGCCTGTCCCGGTATTGGTGGTCGGTGGTGGTGTGGTTTCGCCGCTGGTCACAGGCAGCGCCGCAATCGAGCCGGAGGTAAGGCTAACATATGAGCGGAACAGCCAGCCATTCTGCCCATCTACCGTGACTTGCAGCCAATTTCCTTCGGCGTTGCGCCCGACAATATCCACTGAGCGTTCGGGTGGGATAATCACAAGAGTCGGGAAACTGAGACCCGGCCCACTGCGTAGATTGACAAAATCACGGGTAATGCCGCGTGCAGTCGAGGTCTGTGCGCTGACATTCTGGCCTTTAATCGCCAACCCAGTCACGGTCACGGCCAGTATCAACAGCATGACCAAAAAATGGTATTGATGTTTTCGCATGGTTCGAGGCTCCAAAAATTGTAAATCTAGTCGAAGGGATAGTAACACAACCCGCGCCGCATCGCTATAGACATCCCGACAGCTTACCCTACCCTTTCCGTACTCTTGGATTATTGTCGCAATCTTCAAATACTTAGAGTATCATTCACGGTGCTACTAGAGATTTTAGGAGAATAATCGTACCCATGAAAAAATCTTTTTCAGTCTTGATGCTTGCCTTTGCATTACTCGTTTCCGCCTTGGGGACACAGCCCCCGTCTATCAAAGCCCAAGAGGACAGTCTCCCCACCCTTGATCAATTGAATGCCGGATGGAATACCCTGTTTCCCGGCGGGGAAACCAAGTGCGCACACGGCACCGAATATTCCTTCCACGTCCGTAAAGCCGAAAGCAGTCATCTGCTCATTTTTTTTAATGGCGGTGGGGCGTGTTGGTTTGGCCGAATTTGTAACGAGGGGTCATCTACTTATAACCCCGCCGCCGACAATGACTCCAATAATCCTACTACCCTGCCGGGTGGGATTTTTGACCTCGAAAACCCTGAAAATCCTTTTGCCGATTACAACATGGTCTTTGTCCCCTACTGCACCGGCGACGTGCATATCGGCAACCGCGAGGCCACCTATGAAGTCGAGGCTTCTGATGGCTCTGGCACTCAGGAAATCACCATCTACCACTATGGTTATAAAAACGCCATGAGCGCCCTCAATTGGACATTCGAAAATTTCACCGCGCCGGATACGATTTTTGTGGCAGGCAGCAGCGCGGGTTCAATCGCCTCACCATTTTATGCCGGATTGGTCGCCGAGCAGTATCCCGATGCGCGGATTACCCAACTGGGGGATGGTTCGGGTGGCTATCGTGCGCCAGAGGGAGCCGCGTTGGTGAATGAAGCGTGGGGGGTCGCCAGCACTTGGCCCGATTGGGAACAATATGCCAATGCCACGCCCGAAACGATGGTCTTTGAATCGTACTATCTGGCGACGGCGGCCCGCTTCCCCGACATCACAATGGCGACCTATAACACGGCGAATGATTCCACCCAAAATCTGTTCCTTGCGGTCTTGGGCGCAGGCAGTATGCCCCTGTTGGAGCGTATCCAACTCAATAACGCCGACATCGCCGCTGCCGTGCCCAACTTTGCTAGCTATATTGCTGGGGGCACACTGCACACCATTTTGCGGATGCCCGAATTCTATACATATGCAGTGGAAGGGGTGCGCGTGGTGGATTGGGTAACGAACCTTGCCAATGGTGAACCCGTTGACAGCGTGGCCTGTACCGACTGCTCCAAAGCACCGGACGCTGGACAATAGTGTATTCCTAGCGGAGACTGCTTACCTATCAAGAGGTAGGCAGTTTTCGTGCAAAATTCACATCACCAATGGGTGCAAATTGCTAAAACGGATGTATAATGACCCTTGTGATAGGGAGATTTTTTGCCCCATTACGTCTGTCCGATCAAGTAAGAAGGAATGAAATGTCAGAGGGTAGTAGTCCCATAACCGAAAGCGTGCCGCCCTTATCTGGTGGCAGTAGCGCCCTCGACTGATCCCCCCTAGTTTTGCCGGAGGGTCAGCATGAGAAGCCTGCTGCCCGCCCCACCGCCAAGGCGCAAGTCTAAGTGCGAGTGAGGCAAAACCCGGCCACTTTCGATCAAGGAAAACCCACAACTCTATACGTTTTCAAATTCAGGACGACATGCCCTGCCGTATGTGGCGGCTATGAGGGTGATACGCGGCCTGAGCCTTGAGCCGAAAGGAATAACCAGCATGTACAACGATCTCTTGATTGACCGCCTCACTGTGCCTGTAGACGACGATGATGATGCGCGTATTCAGGTATTGATTGATGAGATTGAGGAACTCGAAAGCCTCCTCTCACCCGCCGCGCAAGACTTGATCCGTGATCTACGTCCGCGCCCCGTTACTGACGACGTCTATGAAGAAATTGATGAAACCGCGACCTTTGGCGAACGGGTCGCCGATAAAATGGCCCTGTTTGCCGGGAGTTGGACGTTCATTCTGTCCTTCGGCTTCCTGATGGCAGTCTGGATTGGCATTAACGGCCTGATGGGTGGCAAAGCATTTGACCCCTTTCCGTTTATCCTGTTGAACCTGACCCTCAGCACACTCGCCGCCCTGCAAGCCCCGGTCATTTTGATGGCCCAAAATCGGCAGGCCGAAAAAGACCGAGCCGTTGCCAAAAACGACTATCAAGTTAACTTGAAAAACGAATTGGAAATCGCCGACATGCACCGCAAAGTGGACGCGATGATTGAAGGCATGGCGATGCAGACCCGTTTGGTGAATGCCCTCGTCGCGGCTCGTCGGCAGGAATTAAGCGCCACCGTCCGGCTGATTGAAACCCAGCGCAGCAATGGGCATAACCGCGTGATGGATCAAGCTGTCGCCACTGTGCAAGCAATGGATGGTGTGGTGCAATGAACGGATCATCGAAGGGATTGGGAGCTTTAAGATGCCCCAATCTCTTTTGCCTTATTTCACAGGTAGGGATGGCATCATCGTCAGGCCGACGCTGGTGTTGCTGAGTTGGCTCAACCACATGGCAAGCTGCTCGGCGGTACATGGCTGATTATTTTCCAGCCACACAAATCCCCCTTCTCCCTTACTTCCTCAATTCATGACGGGGTATTCGTGCCCAACGCTCAAAATAAGCTTGTATCCACCCTGCCTCCAGATTTTGTTCGTCGTGAAGCCGCTGCAAGTAGGGCCGAATGACATGCGTGCGCGATAAATACCCGACTAGGCGATTTGACCCCTCACCTTCCACAACGGGCAGGCGACCAATATCATATTGAAACATGCGTAAAATGGCGTCCTGCAGGCTGGCGTTGGGGGTAATCGTCACCACTGGATGTGTGCCTGCCTCCAAGACCGACATATCACCATAGCCCTCTAGCAAAGCAAGGCGCATATCGCTGCGGGTGATTATACCAACCAATTCACCCTCAACATTGAGAATCGGCAGCCCTTGATGGCGTGTCAGTTGAGGGTCATGCTGATGGATACGGTCAGCTAATTCACGCACCGTCATTGAGGCGGGCACTGTCACTAAACGGGTCTCCATTGTCGCTGCAACCTTCACCATGCCCAACAAATCAGCCTCATATTCATGATGCACGAGCACCCCACCCCGCCGAAGCTGTTCGGTCAGCAGGCTAGTTTCCATAAAACGAGCCGCAATCAGGTCGGCAATCACGCAGGTAAACATAATCGGCAAAAGGGATTCGTAATCATGGGTCATCTCAAAGGCGAACACAATCGAGGCAAAGGTGGCACGGGTCGAACCACCAAACACCGCCGCCATCCCCGCTAATGCGAATGAGGTAGTGGAGACATCCAAGTCAGGGAAGGTTTTTTTGAGCGTGAGCCCGAATGCCGCACCCAATGCCGCACCGATCATAAAAATGGGGGCCAATGTTCCACCGGATGTACCCGACCCCAACGCAACTAACCAGACTGCCGCCTTGCTGAACAGCAAGATGAGCAGAAACCCGAGGGCATATTGTCCCGTCACAGTATTTTCAATCACCGTGTACCCCGGCCCAAAGACATCCAGCCCATGATAGGTCAGACGCGGAACGGCATAACCTACCGCACCGACAAATAGACCACCCACCGCCGGAAACAGATAATGATTGATGGGCAGGCGATGAAAGCCGTCCTCAACCCAATGCAACGAACGGGTTAGGACAATGGCCGTGCCGCCACATAACAAACCTAACACTAGGAAAAACAGCAGGTTCAATGGATCGCCGAATTCACCTGCTGGCACAGCAAATACTGGCTCCGGCCCGATAAAGACAATGTGCATCTCAGCGGCAATAGTGCTGGCGATGACCAATGGAATAAATGACCGAGTGCGAAATTCAAAGAGCAGCAGTTCAATGGCAAAAATCACTGCCGCAACCGGCGTGCCAAAGGTGGCCGATAGACCCGCCGCCGCCCCACATGCGAGTAAGACCTTGCGCTCGGCTACCGTCATATGCACGGCCTGCCCCAAGAGCGACCCCAACGCCCCACCGGTCTGAATAATCGGGCCTTCCGCGCCAAATGGCCCACCTGAGCCAATCGAAATCGCCGCACTGAGGGGTTTGAGCAAGGCGACACGTGGCGGGATTTTGCTGCGTTTTGAAAGGATGGCTTCCATCGCTTCGGGGATGCCATGACCACGCACCAACGGCGTGCCATATTTCGCTATCAGGCCAATAATGAGGCCGCCAATGGAGGGGATGAAAATAATCCCCACTCCCAACGGGCTTTCGAGTGGGCTTTCGATATGCGTGCCAAAGCGTTGATAAAAGACCAGATTGGTGACGAGGCCGATGAGGCGGTGCAGGCCCTCGGCGGCGACTCCACCGATAACTCCAATGATCGCGGCCAAGAGGCCAACTTTGACGATGCTAAAACTTGAGTGGGACGACGATACCCCATTTCCATTCATTGAACGACTCCCATGACTAATGCAAATGACGATCAGACGTTGGGCCAGCGAGGGCACAAAGTAACTCAAACAGTGGAATGTCTTTGGGAATAGGAAGCCGTCAGCGTGGGCCGGGGCGGGCCAAACAGGTTGTTCTAAATAGGGGCAGGTTGTGAGTAAAGGTACGTTTTCGTCGGCGCATGGGGATAATTATAGGAGGGGTTGAAGTCGCTGTAAAGCCGGACATGCACGGAATAGCAACTTAGGGTAAAGTGGAAGAAATCGTCTGGCGTTACTGGAATCTTTTATGAAATTAGAAATTCATAAATTCATCGTTGGGTATGATACTTATGTAAATACAACGGGTCGGGGTGGTCGGGCAATTACTCGACATCAGTTTCAAAGGTCATGCGTATGCTGAGACTGTTTCGAGAAAACATGCGCGTCCGCTGGTGGGTTGCCTTTATTGTGGTTCTCATTGCGCCCACCATCCTACTGACATTTAACCATATACGTGAATTTTCGGCGGCCCTTCGGGAAGAAGTGCGGCTCAAGCAATCACGGATTTTGGAGGCGGAAGCGGCTGAGATCGAGACGACCCTCAACGAAGCCAACGCCGATGTATTGTTTTTAAGCCAGAGTGTCGAAATCCGGCGCTATGCCAACGCCCTCCCCGAAAATCGGCTCGACTACATTCCCGATGTCAAAACCCTGTTTCGCTTATTTCTCCTACAATATAGTGACAGATATAAAAGTGCGTGCCTGATGGACGCCATTGGGCATGAAACCTTGTGTGTCAATAACGAAGATCAGCACATTTATAGCGTTCCAGTCGAAGAACTGCTGGATCGTAGTGAGAGCAGCTATTTTCATGGCACGACCATGCAAGGGGGTATCTCGACAGGGCAGCCGCTGGTCTTTGTTTCGGAGGCGGAGTGGCATGTCCATTCCGGTAATGTTTCCATTGAACTCGTCTCCCATTACGCGACCCGTCTGCTGTCCGACAGTGGCAGACTGGTCGGCGTGCTGGTGCTTGACCTTCGACTGACACCCTTGTTCCAGCAAGCAGTCACACACGACGACAGTGAGATGGTCTATGTGGTGGATGCCGAGGGGAATTATCTGTATCATTCCAACCCGGATTATGGAGAAGTTAACCTATCGGAGGCCAATCCAGAACAAGCCGATTTACGAGTGACAGGCACAAGTGGGGTGTTGTTTGGTGCCCCTCCCGCGCCCGACGATCTATTGTCGTTTCATAAAGTCAAAGGGCTAGGTCAACAGGAGGCTTGGACGCTCATTCATCGCCAGCCTTTGGATGTCGTCATGCGCCCCATCAACAAGGCGTGGCAGACCAGTGTGGCACTCTCGGCGGTGCTCATAGTGTTGGCGTCGCTGTTTGCGCTGTGGGTGACATCGCGTGTGACGCGCCCCATCTATCACCTCACACGGAGTGTAACCGCCCTACAGACCGATGTCTGGACGGTGGATATTGCCCCGCCACGTGATTTGGATGAGGTAGGTCGGCTGACATTGGCTTTTATCCAGATGCGTCACAAAATCCAAGAGCTGATCGCCAGCCTTGAAGATCGGATTCAACATCTTGAGACCGCCGAATCCGCCCTCGCAACCAGTGAACAGAAATATCGCAGTTTTGTTGAGCAAGCGTTTGAAGGGATTCGTTTGGTAGATCAAAATGGCATCCTTCAAGAATGGAACCCCAGCAGCGAACGCATTACTGGCATTTCAGCGGACGACGCCATTGGCAAGCCCCTCATTGAAATTCAAAAACGGCTGATACCCAGTGAGATGCAGTCACCCGAAGTCTTCGCCCAGATGGAACGGGAACTCAGCGAATATTTCCCCGATCAAGAGCAAAAACCACCCCGCTATATCCCATCGCGCCGTATTCAACGACCAGACGGCACCATCCGCTATATAGATAATGTCATCTTTCCGATTGTGGCCGGAAAACAAATCTACTATGGCGGGATTGTGCGAGACATCACCGCGCAAAAAGAAGACCAAGACCGCTTGGAACAGCACGTCCGCAAACTGGAAGCTATGCAGCGCATCGCAGTCGCGGTTGGCGGGTCAATCAAACTGGATGAGGTGCTAGATATTTTGCTCGACCAACTGGCAAACCTGATTCCCTATACGCGGGCCACCATTATGCTCATGGAAGCGGGTCAGTTGAAATTCACCAAATGGCGCGGCCTACCGGACGACGTACCGTGGCAGACTATCGAGGCCCTGATTGCGCCGCAGGAGTATACAAAAAATCAGGGACGGCCTGTCATCATCAATGATGTACAGACAAACGACGATTGGAAAATCTACACCCCCGGCGACGAACTTATCCACAGTTGGCTTGGGATTCCGCTGATACATCGGGATGTGCTGCTGGGGGTGCTAAATTTGGATCATCGGGATGTCGGCTTTTTTACCGAGGATTACGCCCAACTCGCCTATGCGGTGGCCCAACAAGCGGGCATCGCCATTGCCAACGCCCAGCTTTTTGAAAATTTGGAGGAGTTGGTACGCACCCGCACCCAAGAATTAGCCGTCGAACAAGAACGCTCCGAGATCATGCTGCGTTATATCGCTGATGCGATTGTCTTCACTGACGATAAGGGTTATATCCTGTACGTCAACCCGGCGTGGGAAAAACTAAACGGCTATACCTTAGACGAAGTACAGGGGCGGCGATCAAACCTGATCCAAAGTGGCGAGACACCTTTGGCCGTCTATCAAGCCATGTGGAATACCATCACCAGCGGCAAAACATGGAAAGGCGATTTGAAAAATCGGCGCAAAGATGGTAGCTTGTACGTCGCAGAACTGGTGATTGTTCCGGTGCATTCCGCCGAGGGCAACATCCAACATTATGTCGGGGTGCAGCGTGATGTAACGGCCCTGCGCGAATTGGATGCGCTTAAGGAACGCTTTGTGGCCGATGCCGCGCATGATCTGGGTAATCCAGTAGCGGTACTCAACACCAGTCTATATATGCTGCGCCACGCGCCTGCCCAGCTTGAACAACGCCTGCCCATCCTAGAATATCAAGTCAAGCGGTTGGATGCGCTGGTTAAAGATTTGCTGACCATTTCGCAGCTTGACCGTGAAGTTGAGTTGGTAGATGCTTCCTACATTCCATTTGTTCAACTGGTGGGTCAAATTGTGCAGGGGCAACAGTTGTTGGCCTCACAAAAGCAAATTCATCTGACGGCGGATTTACCAGACGACACCCCGCCCCTCATAGGAGACGTGCAGGCAATTGAGCGGGTCATTGTCAATTTGGTTGCCAATGCCCTGACTTATACGCCCGACGGTGGACAAGTGCATGTGCAGGTAAGTCGGCAGCAAAGTGAAATCATTTTTTCTGTCAAAGATACAGGGATTGGCATCTCACCCATCGAATTAACCCGCATATTTGACCGCTTCTATCGCACGCCATCGGCCCGTCGCAAAACCGCTGGCACAGGCTTGGGTCTGCCGATTGTCAAAAAAATCGTGGAACTGCACGGCGGCAGAATTGAGGTCGAAAGCGAAGAAGGCAAGGGATCGGAATTTAGAGTATACTTTCCAATCAACATCAAACGATAAAACAGTTTAGACATGCGCGATGATGCAGACCCCGCGTGCTGTCCCCAAGTCCTTGAATAACACTTCGCGGATGATGAAATCATGCGACACCAATACCCCCGTTACCATGTCGGCAATTATTTGGGTTTGGCTAATGTCGGGCGGCTCATAAAATAGAGAGAGAGTGCCACCTGTCTGTAAGCATGATTTTAGCCTTTTTATCACGCCTTGAAGTTCAGCAGCGGGTTTTGTCCACAATAGATTGACATTGACCGCGAAGATTTTGTTGAAGCGCATCTCCCCAAAATCCATAGTCTCCACATCGGCCACCTGAAAATCCACCTGCCCCGCCTCGACCAATGCCTGATTCTTTTTGCGGGCTTGGGCAATCATCTTTTCCGAACGGTCAATGGCAACGATTTTTCCGCCTAACAGGTGTTCCGCAATCAATGCAACCGCGACTCCCGTCCCACAACCGATTTCCAAGAGGTGGTCGTCTGGTGCTACCGCTAATGTCTCTACCGCCCATTGTATCCGGGCTGGAATTTTGGTCGTCATAAGTCTGCCCTGCCTCCTTGTGTACCTTGTTTACACACTAAACGGCTTGCGGTTCTCGGATACATAAAAATCTCATCGGGGTGAATTTGGTCGAAAGGGGGCATGTCGGTTTACAATACGGAGAAATAACACTTTCATTGCGAGGGACTATGGACGCTATTCTCATTGTAGTCATTATCGTAGCGGTCATCTTGGTGACATTAGTGGGGGTATTTTGGGCATTGGGTCGCATCACCCGAAAACGCGCCGCCCTCATTGCCGAGCGTTTTCCGAATACCAAATTGATCGTCCCGATGGCGAATTTTTTCGGGCAAGAATCCAAAGGCGCGGCTCAACTGCGCGGCAATGGCATCATGGTCATCACCAGCAGCGAGGTCTATTTTCAGCAGTTGGTCACCAATAGGGAATGGCATATCGCGTTGGGCAGTATTCAAATAGTGGAGACAGTCAAATCGCATCTGGGCAAATCCATCGGCAGGCCCTTGCTCAAAATCCGCTATATCAACCCCGAAGGCCGGATAGATACGGTGGCATGGTGGGTGCGAAACCTTGATGAGGTGTTACAAACCATTGAAGCTCTGCGTCAGCCCTCCACCCCACCTCCTAGCATGAGCCAACAAAGCGAGGCCGTCGCCCGCGAACGTTTCCCCGGTGCTAAGACCATCATTACCGACGCCAATTTATTCGGGCAGGAATCCAAAGGGGTGGGTCAGATTGGCGGGACAGGCATGTTGGTGGTGACGGACAGCGAGATTTGTTTTGAGCGCTATCTGCCCAAAGCCGAATTTCATATTCCCCTAAGCAGCATCCAATCTATTGAGACGCCCGATAAATATATGGGTAAATCCATCGGCAGCCCATTGATAAAACTCAATTTCACCAATGAACAAGGCCAAGCCGATTCGATTGGGTGGTGGGTCGCCGATGTGGAATCGCTCAAAACCTTGCTAGAATCTATCCGATAAATCCGATCAACAGCAAAGTGGGAGCAACCATGCAATCAGAAGCTACCTCATCCAAGCAATGGCATATCGCCAATTGGGGTCTATTGGGCTGGCTGGAAACGGCGGTCAAAGGAATCGGCATATTGTTGGCATTTGTCGCGTTTGTGGATAGCCTCGGTGCAGACAAATTCATCATCGGGGACAATCCCCACCTCGCCGCCGTCATCCTCTTGGGATTGCTGACACTCGGCATGGTCGCCCCGCTTGGCTTGCGATATATCCAAAAAGAAATCATTTCGATGGCCTATGCCGTGTTCAATTTTCTAGGACACGCGGCACTGTTTTTGGCTCTGGTACGCCAACCCGACCAAGAAATCTATGCGATATTGTTCGGCGCGGCGTATATCATCGGGGAGATCATCAAACAGCGATTTTTGACGACCACAGGTTACACGGAGGCGGGCCAATCGCCCAAAGCGATGCTCAATTTTTCGCGGGGGGTCATCGCGGCTTATGCCCTGTTGATTATCTTGGTACTGATTTGACCGATCCCCGTTTTTGAAGTAGTTAGAATCAAACTATTATCTATTAATCTGTTAGGGGGTAGTAGTATGTTTGCACCTGTCCGCGAAAATATCGGCATTGCGGTAGATGGCGGTGGCGTCAAAGGAGCGATTGTCGCGCATGGCCTGATCGAGCTTGAAGATCAATTGGGCACACGCCCCTTGATTAACGACCCACGTGTCAAGGTCATCGCCGGAACCAGCACCGGGGCGGTCATCGCGGCGTCATTGGCGATTGGCATGACCGGACAAGAGATTTTGGATTTATATGAGCAGTTGGGTCAGCATGTCTTTTCCAAAGCGGGTCGGTTTCGACCATTTGGCGCGACCATCCCCCTGCTGAGTCGGCTGCATCTGCCGATTGGCTTGGTGCGCTTTTTGGACAAGCTGCCCCTCGATATTGGCGAATTTTTCCTCTACATGCTCCTGCCCGCCCGTTATTCATTTGACCCCCTGCGCGAAGTCATGTTGAAACAGCTTGCCAAGCACCCTGCCCCCAACACCCACCCAACGGTGCGCGAACTCGGTCAATATCTCAGTGGCAAACCCCATCAGCCGCGTATCGTAATGACAGCCGTCGAAGTGGCGGCGCGGCAAACTCGTTTCATTAAATCCACCAGCACCGACGAATTCGCCGACATGAAATTGGTCGAGGCGGTCTTGGCATCGTCCTGTATTCCCACTTTCTGGGATCCCATCCCGGTGCCGACGGGCGACGGCAAACGCTTTTTGGTGGATGGCGGGGTCGGCAATTTTGGTAATCCGGCGGAGGTCGTGGCGCGTGAACTGATGCACCCCTATGCCGATCAGCATATTGACCCCAATAACGTCACCTTGTTTTCGTTCGGGACGGGGTATCTGCCAGAAGAAGCCTATCGCCAAGCCGCCAACCCGGTCACCAAATGGTGGGCGCTCGATTGGGCACTCCGCACCCCCGACTTATTTATCAATGATGCCCTGCGGGATGCCTCACGCGATGTGGTCGCCCAATACCCCGGCCTCGATTTTCGCCGCTTCCAGACGACGCTGGAAAAACAGGTGGCAGCGGATAACTTTAATGAAATCAATGGGGTACTCAAAACGTTGGGCTTGCAACTGCGCGAACGTATCCAGTTAAATCAACATGCCCTATCCGGCCCACCCGGTAATCCTTTCGACCCGGAAGGCATTCAAGATGTCAATACGTGGCGCATCGTTCGTAAGCTGGTGGAATAATGGAACCTAGACGCCTTCATCCATTGAACCCCCTAGATTGGGTACGCTTGGGGGTATGGATGTTTTTTGCCCCCAATAGATTAACACATTACCAAGCGATATATGGCGAAACAGCTTTGCACAAAGTAGGGGCATTTCTAGCAAACTTTTTAGTCTGGATGCCCATTATGATATTGGTTATTGGCTGTGTGCTCGGTGAATTGCCGTACCGTGAACATCTTGCGCCCCGTGCCTCTGCCACAAGCATTTTGGGATTCACGATTTTGCTTTGGGGAGTCTCGTTCAGCCTTGATTTTTTCAATCCCAATCTCACCACCAGAACTCAATTTCGTAGCGTTGTCGTAGGCCTGCTAATTCCCTTTGGGGTTGCTGCCCGCCTTCCACCCGACCCCTATATTCCCCTCGTCATCACACTCGGACTAGTGGGGCTGTTTCAGGTTATTACCACCTATGTTAGTGCTGGATATCGCTGCCAATACGCGATGGGTATGTCTGCGATGGGAGTATTAGGAGTGTGGGTAGGGATAGCGTCAAGTCTAGACAGTTTCATAGAAGCATTGGTGCTTGCCTTGTTCATCCCGATGGTTGTGCTAACCGTCATCCCACATTATGTCTTTCTTACTCAATGGCAGAAATACCAAGCGATAGAAAAGTTCGTCGCCACTCCATTAACCTTAGGAGTAATGATTATTTTGTCAGGCTGGTTGATCTGGATATGCTGGCTCGGCGGCTGGGAGGTGTTGGCAGATCTCTAGTCACTTACACTGAATCAACATGCCCTATCCGGCCCACCCGGTAATCCTTTCGACCCGGAAGGCATTCAAGATGTCAATACGTGGGCGACGGTACGGGCCAGCGGGGTCGCACAGTAGCTTAGAGGTCAAGGTATTTTGGGGAACTATAAGAAGAAGGCACTGGGCATTGCCAATCAATGATCAGTGCTTTTTTGAGGGAGTTTGGACATGAATGATTTCACCGATGAAAGCCGTTTTCCAGATATTGACCCTCAACTTTTACCAGAGGACGTATTGGCAAGATTTAAAAAAGAATTACTGCATCCGGTCTCTATGATTAGAGGTTATTCAGGGATGTTGCTTGCTCAATATCAGGCTCTTGATGCAAATCTGAGCCAAGATGAAATGATAGATACGATTTCTCGCGCAGCAGATGAGATTTTGGGTCTGATTAAGATAGTGGATCGGTATTTGGAAAACAGGCAATACCAAAATAAATCATAGTTGGGCTTCACCCATCGCTCAACAGCGATTATCAACCCAAAGTATCTCAGATAAGAGAGGAAGCTTATGTCGGAAAACCAACTGGAAGGACGGGTCGCCATCGTGACGGGGGTCAGCCGTCGCATCGGGATTGGCTATGCCATCGCCAAACGCCTGCTCGAAATGGGGGCGGATGTGTTTGTGCAATCGCTCACCCGCTACGATGCACAGATGGCATGGGGCGCGGATAACATTGAAAACGTGCTGGCCGAACTCCGCACGATTGGCCCACGTGTGGAACATCTGGAGGCCGATTTTCTTGACCCCCATGCGGTGGAACAGGTCGTAGCGGCGGCGGTGCAAGCCTTCGGGCATGTGGAAATTTTGGTCGCCAACCATGCCTACAGTTTGATGGGGGCATTGGAGGACTTGACCGCCGAACATATTGACGCGCATCTACAAGCCAATGTACGCGGCACGCTGTTGTTGGTCAAGGCGTTCGCGGCGCAGTTTCAGAAAAATTCTGGCGGGCGGGTCATCATGATGACCTCCGGACAGCATTTGGGGCCGATGTCGGGTGAATTGGCCTATATCGCGTCGAAAGGGGCGATTCACCAATTAACCCTCAGCCTGTCCGATTATCTGGTGCGGCGCGGGATCACGGTCAACACGGTCAACCCCGGCGCGACGGATACGGGTTATGCCGATGCCGCCCTCTATGAATTGGTCAAAGAACATTCGCCACAGGGTCGTTGGGGTGAACCCGATGACGCCGCCCGTTTAATTGCATGGCTGTGTACCGATGATGCCCGTTGGATCACCGGGCAGGTGATTAATTCAACTGGGGGCGGGTGGTGATTTAGTCACACAAAAATATTACGGCTGACGGGCGATTCTGCGTCGCCCTCCCTACCTATCTTACGAAAAACCGCCGTTCCTCTCGGCAATTCTATTCTCCGCGTTTACAATCCACCTTTGACTACACACTTTTTGCATCTTCCAAGAGAGGCGTTTATGGCACAGCAAAAGACGGCCCTTGTGACAGGTATCACCGGGCAGGACGGCTCCTATCTGGCGGACTTGCTGCTGGAAAAAGGCTACCGTGTGATCGGCTTGGCGCGGCGTTCGACCAACTACCGCTATCCCAATATTGACCACCTGATCGGCAAAATTACCCTCGAATATGGCGATTTGATGGACGGGGATCGGCTGTGCTCGCTCGTCCAAAAATATCAGCCCGACGAGGTGTATAACATCGCGGCCCAATCCGTCCCCGCCGATAGCTGGACGCAGCCGATTGTCACGGCTGAGATCACCGCCGTCGGGGTCGTGCGCATGTTGGAAGCCGTGCTGCGCCACAAACCGGATGCACGATTTTATCAGGCCACCAGCCGCGAAATTTTTGGCGGTGTGCCCTATGAGGTCTGCGACGAAGATACCCCCTTCTCCGCCAACAACCCCTATGGCATCGCCAAACAGTATGCCCATCTCATGACTGTGAATTACCGCCAATCATATGGCCTGTTCGCGTGCGGCGGCATCCTGTTCAACCACGAGAGCGAACGGCGCAGCCTGCATTTTGTGACCCGTAAGGTGACAATGGCGGCGGCCTGCATCAAACTCGGCATCAAAAACCCCCCACTCAACGAATTGGGTGAACCGCTGGTGCAACATGGCAAACTGCGTATCGGTAATTTGGATGCGGTGCGCGATTGGGGTTATGCCAAAGAATATGTCGAGGCCATGTGGCTGATGCTGCAAAACGACCAACCGCGTGATTATGTCATCGGCACAAACACCATCTACACCGTGCGTGATTTGTGTCGGGTGGCCTTTGAACAAGTCGGCCTGAATTGGGAAAACCATGTGGAGTGCGATCAGCGGTTTATGCGCCCCACCGAAATCGCCGCCTCACGTGGGGATTACAGTCGCGCCAAACGTGAATTGGGCTGGGAGCCACACACCAACTTTGAAGAACTCATTCGGCTAATGGTCAACTCGGATTTGGCCCTGCTGACGACATAAATAACTGACGGGTGGGCGACGGAAAATCGGCGTAGGCTCACCCCCGCCAAACCTTTTTGCCGAAAATACGTAGAGATATTAGAGACCACAGCCAAGAGGATTTTGAGATGATTCAAAGTCGTCATTTAACCAACCGCTACAAACTGGCCTTCACATTGGCCCTGCTGATATTGACGCTGCTGTTCACCCAAATTCTGCTACTGCGTGCCTAGCTGATTATGGCTGCGTGATGGGGTGGCGTTGGGCCGTCAGCACAATACATTCGGCAAGGCTGGCATCATCACAATCCATGATGTCCTCCAACAGCCGTTTCATATTCTGGATATTGTGCAGCAGGGCGTCCATTTCTTTGAGTTTGCGATTCACCAATTCATGCCACCCCGCCGCGCTCCCTGCCCCGGCATTGAGGATATTGTTGAGCAAAACGCCGACCTCTGCCAGCGAGAAACCCGCCTGTTGCCCGGTCTGAATCAGCGCCAAACGTTGCAGCACACTTTCATCATACTGCCGCCGTCCCCCCACACGCCGCGTCGGGTGTATTAGCCCAATTTCTTCATAATAGCGCAGGGTGGATGGAGGAAGACACGTCTGCTGCGTGACTTCGCTGATGCTGATTTCCGCCATTGAAAATTGACCCCTTGACTTCAAGTACACTTGAGTTGCTACCCTAATAGATGGTTTCAACTCGCAAAATCATTCGTTGTCGAAAGGAATAGGAATCATGGGCCACCTCACCTTTGAAGCCACCGAGCAAAATTTCGGGCCGCAGGTATTGGAATCGAGCCTACCCGTATTGATCGAATTTACGGCGGATTGGTGTCCACCCTGTAAGATGCTCGCCCCCATCGTGCATGAAATCGCCCATAAATATGAGGGCAAATTGCGTGTCGGCCTGTTGGATAGCGATGCCAACCAGACGATTGTGCAGCAGTATGGGGTGATGGGTCTACCCACCCTGATTCTATTTGAAAATGGCGCACCCGTTGAGCGTATTGTCGGGTTTGTGCCACGCGAACGAATTGAGGCCAAAGTCCTGCCGCATCTAGAAAACGCCTGAAATTCTTCATCGGGGATACAGCGGGTGTTGTATCCCCATGCGCGATACAATCTGGGCATTCATTCAAGTAGATAATCGGCGTGACGTGCTGGTGTGGCTGACATATTAGCGATGACGGGGGTTTGTGACCCTCGCTTGATGCTCTATTGTTCATCGGCTCGATTTTTAGGGATGGTTGCTTCCTTATTTTCTTTTGGAGAGGTTACAATCTCTAAGGATTACAACAATCATGCCGACTAAAACAACAAGCAATACTACAAAATTTTTGGTATAAATCTGATCCAATCTTCGACATCAAAGTAAATTATTATTATCGTCAACCATATAAGGAGAATAATTCCACCTAAAATGTTACTAATTTTGAATCTCATTAGTAGCCACACTCGGTAGCCCTCCCGAAAGTCGAGTCAAAGGGAACCAGAGGAAAACTTGCACAAAACTCAATTTTGCCTCATGGCGGCGTGGCAACCTGCTACGGAACGGTTGCGCGATTCAATCCACCGCAATCGCCCCCAAACTCACCCCGATACTCATCATCTGGGCCTTTAAGACCTCATCGGCTTCGGCGGCGACGGCCTGCTCCAAAATCTCGGTGGCGCGGGGGTGCTTAATCCATGCCAGCAGATACGTCGTTTGCAAGCGTACCCTCTCCGATTCATCATGGCTGCAATCGGCAAGGGCCTCCAAGATTTTTTCGCAATGTGGGCTGGTTTCGATACTGACCCCCACATAATTGCAGGCATGGAGCAAGCCGCGCAATCGGGCATGGCGATAGAGGCCGCTGCTCTGCCGAAGCAAATCGGCTACCTCGCCCAAAATGCCGTCCGCCAATAATTCTACCAAACTCTGCATGGCATCATATTGCACATCGGGGTCGGGGTCGTTTAATAGGGCTTTCCGCACGACTGCCGCCGCTTCATGGGTCTGATTTGCCCCCAACGATTCCAATGCCCGTCCACGCACCATCGGGTCAATCGCGTTGAGGGTCAATTCCAAAACGGGCACGGCGTCGGGTGTGGTGCGTTTGCGGAGACCAATCGCCGCCGCTTGCAACACATCATCTTCTTCATCTACCAGCACCTCACTGAGCAGTTGCAGGGCTGGGGCGCTGCCGATATTACACAGGGTATAGACCGCCCCTTCACGCACACGGGCATCGGCATCCTGCAAGGCTTTTTGCAGCATCGGCTCGGCGACAAACCACGAGAAGCCATCCAGATGACGGGCCACACTGGTTCGGACAGGCGCATCGGGGTGATTTAACGCCTGCTCCATAATCAGACGCGCTTCCCGATCCCCCCGCTGACTGAGCATGGTCGCGGCATGATAGCGCAGATTGAAATTTTCGTGCTGCAACATTTCCGCTGCCGCCTCCAACGAAATCGCGCCGGGAGGCAGATTGGTCAGCAGGGTCGCCAGCCGTCGTGGGGAAAGTCGCCACGCCCGTCCCCGGTCACGCCGCATCAACATGGGTTCCGTACCTGTGGTCACTTTTGCACGCTCCTTTTGGGAAGATCATTTCTGTTGTACGCCGACTGATATGCTTAAACAAAATAACTTGGCGGTGCAGAACCCCATCCCAAACCCTTCCCCTAACAAAGGGAAGGGCTTTAATACAGGTTTTTCTCCCCTCTCCACTCGGTGGGGAGGGGTCGGGGGTGGGGATGAAATTATCGCACCGGCCCCACCACCCGATCTTTAATCACCACCTTGCGCCGCTGCAAATCGGTGACGGTGACATGCAATTGCCGTTCCGCATCTACCGAAAAGGCCGCCTTGATGCGCTCCTCGCCCACCTGCCCGACGGGTTTAAGTGGAATGCTGATGGGATTGTCAAGCGGCACCACCGCCAATTCCTCCGCCAGCGCCACTAATTCGCCGTCCTGCACATGGATGGTCACACCCGCCGATTGTTCGGGGTCAATTTCGCCGACGACCAATTCTAGCTGGGTCTGTTCGGGATGGGCCGCACCCAATATCAATTCAATCGGGCGGTTCGTGGGGATTTTCCATCCGGCAGGCAAAATTTCATCGTAGCGATGCTGGCCGTTTTCCAGATGCCGCAGGCCATAGCTGTGAATCAGCGTGTCATCAATGCCCGACCCCACCGCGATTTGCAGCGCCCCTTCAACAATCGCCGTAAACACCTTGCCGGTGTGCAGGGTGGCATTGGGAAAATAGCGCCGCAAAATGGCTTGGACGGCAGGCATCAGCGACATACCCCCCACCATCAACACATCTTTGAGGTGTTCGGCGAAAATTTCCTGCTGACGGGCCGTGTATAGTGTGCGTTCCAAAACGCGACTCACCGCCGCATCCAAGCCGTTTTCGAGCAGCACGGTTTCTAAATCGTGCCGTGTGAGGGTGTGTTGATGTTCGACCCCCGCCAACGTAAATTGCAT
Source organism: Anaerolineae bacterium (assembly GCA_021463865.1). Classification (GTDB taxonomy): domain Bacteria; phylum Chloroflexota; class Anaerolineae; order Aggregatilineales; family J027; genus CFX10. The sequence continues at coordinate 94,715 of JAJTXY010000007.1, read as the reverse complement.
CGAGGCCGATTCGCTTTCGGAAAGGGCAATTTTGGCACTCTCGCAGGCCGTTAAGAGGCTTTGATACCCCTCGGCGGTTTCATCCAAGCCAAGATCACGCAAAATACTGGCGGCGATCCAGCGGTCAACATCACTGCCACCAAGCGCCCCACCCGCTTTGGCGATGAGTTTGGCTTCCCCACCCCGGCGCAATCGGCTCAACCATCCGCCCGTGCTGGCTTTATCTTTGGGGAGTTGCACCAGCGAGACATCCAACGTGCCCCCACCAAAATCAAACACCAACACCAGCGCATCCGGCTCGGTGACGGCATAACCCAGCGCCGCCGCTGTGGATTCATCTACCACACGGATTTTTTCGAGGGGCAGGCCATTGACTCCCTCTTTCACCGTCTGCCGCAGCCAATCCAGATATTCTTGAAAGGCGATGACGGGCACAGTCAGCACGATTTCATCAATCTCATGTTTAGGGAAAGGCACATTCCCTAAAATGCGCTGGATAAAAGCACTGCCAATCGCCTTGTCCGACCAAAGCTGATTATCCAGATAGCGTGGTTCGGGAGCAGGCCGGACGACAATGCCCCGTTTGAAATTGCGAAACAGGCGGTGATCGGGCCGCTGATGCAATCCCGCCGCGACGACCTGTCCTCCCATCGGCGTGGTGTCCAATACTGCCCCCTGCCCCATATAGACCAGCGAGGGCACGATGGCATCCGAGGCAAGGCTCAAGTCAGGCAGATGCACCAAGTCGGGGTGATCGGTGTCCCAATGGGCAATCAGGCTGTTGGTCGTACCAAAATCGAAGGCGAGTTTGTGTCCCATAGCTCACTTGTGATATACTACGTTGAGATATACATCTCGAACGATATATTACGTTTCGTAATCTCAGTATAGTACGATTCGTAAGATAACGTATAGGCTGTTGGTACTAGTTTCTGTGTTTATTCTAATGACCGACCCTGAGCTAGTTTCAGCACGGCGGCTTCAGCCCCGTGCCCAAATAGGCCAATCTAACTGGCAGTCGTTTTAGGCGGGGATATGACCAAAATTCAATTGGAGCGCGAACTCACCACGCTCGAATATGTGGTGCTGGGGTTTATTTCAGTCGAGCCGCAGTCGGGGTACAGCATTATCAGCACATTGGAGACCGGCGTGCATCGGTGGAGTGCCAGTCCCGGCGCGATTTACCCGATTCTCAAGCGTTTGGAACAATTGGGCCTAATTGAGGGTGAATTGGAAATCCCCAATGAGGCACGGGCACGCAAGATGTATCATCTATCGGCATCCGGCGCGGCGATGTTGGACGAATGGCTGTTGGCCCCACTGACCAACCGCGAACTCTTGGAAGAACGCGACATCACCCTCTTAAAATTTCTGTTTGCCGAAAACCGCCTGTCGAAAACACAGGTGATCGCGTGGTTGAAAGCCTATCAGGAAGGCACGGCCCACTATAAAGCCGCCCGTGAAGCCTTTTTTGATGTCACCATTGCCCAAGCCACCCCCCATCAGCGATTGATTTGGGAGGCGACCTTGATGGACATCCAGATGCAAGAGCGCTGGATTGAAAAGGCACTGGAACAACTTGATGGAAATTAGCGCCGTCGTTCCGCTAACGATTTGAGGCTATCCTCTGGCAGCACCTCCAATTGAAACGTTTTCGGGGCGCTGATGCGTTGGGTAACGTAAATCCCCCGATGCCCCGATGCGAGATAGGCCACCACGCAACCGAGCATCAGATAGAGCGGTGCGCCGCCGAATAACTCAATCGCCATGAGGGTGCAGGCAATCGGCGTGTTGCTTGATCCCGCGAACACCGCCACAAAGCCAATCGAGGCCATAAAAATCGGGTCAACCCCCAACAATCGCCCCAACGTGTAACCAAGCGTCGAGCCAATCACAAACAGCGGCGTGACCTCACCACCCAAAAATCCCGAACCCAACGTAATCGCGGTGAAAACCAGCTTTAACAAAAACGCGAAGGTGACAACCCCTTCCCCGTTTAGGGTTTTTTGAATCAGGGGCAAGCTCAACCCCAGATAATCGCGGGTATCCAGCAGGAGCGCCAAACCAACGACCACCGCCCCACCGAAAAAGGGTCGCAGGGGCGGATAGCTGACATTGCGAAAATGTAGCCCTTTGACGGCATGGGTCAATTCGACAAATAGCATACTCGTCAGGCCAAACAGCACCCCGGCGATCAGGACTTTAATCAGCAACAGGGGGTCAATTTCGACATTCGGCAGATGGGGATAATGCGAATGTTCGACACCGAGCGCACGGGTGGTCAAATCACCCACCACCGCCGCCGCCAAACACGGCACAAGGCCATCGTAGCGAATCCGGCCCATACTCTGCACTTCCATGCCAAACACAAATCCGGCAACGGGTGTGCCAAACACCGACCCGAAACCACCACTTATCCCCGCCATAATCATTAGCCGACGGTCATCGCCATTAATTTTCAACAGCCGCCGCAGGCCATCTGCCAGACTCGCCCCCATCTGAATCGCCGTGCCTTCGCGCCCCGCCGACCCACCAAAAAGATGTGTTACTACCGTGCCAATCAGCACCATCGGGGCCATGCGGCGCGGAATACGGGTGGCGTTGGTGTTGACCTCCTCAATCACCAAATTATTGCCCTGTGACGCCGTGCTGCCAAAATGATGATAGATCCATCCCACCGCGAATCCAGCGACAGGCAGTAAAAAAATGATGGGGGCATGGGCGATGCGAAAATCACTGGCCCATTTGAGGCTGACGAGGAACATCGCCGAGGCGATCCCCGCCATAATCCCGACCACCCCACCTAACAGCGACCATTTGCCCAATAGCTGCAAAAAATCCCGAAAATCTTGGGGGTGGAAATGGAATAATTCCTCAAAAAAGCCAATCAGACGTTTGTGATAGGTAGACATAGGCCCTCAAATCAGATGATTTCCAGCTAGATTCAGCACGGCGGCTTTAGCCCCGTGTTATTACAGGCAACCCGCTTGCAAGCGCCATAAACAAAAAAGCCTCTACCCATGTTCGGTAGAAGCCATTAATCTCATCACAAGATGTTACGCGAGCCTCATCGCGGGATTGATTCAATCTATCGCCTAGTCTAGCCCATCTGCCAAAAGGCCGTCAAGGTGGGGATAATGCTTAACCGCTCCCCCGGCCCATCCCCAAAATCATTAGCGAGGGGAGAAATCCTTGTTTTTAAGCCCTTCCCTATGTTTGGGGAAGGGTTTGGGATGGGGTTCTATACAACTAGAGCGAATCGAAAAACCACCCCTGCATGTTGCGGATGCTGATAAGTTCACAGGTGTGATAGCTGTTGTGGGCGATCATACTCTGAATGAGATGATGCCGCGTGTGCCATTGACCGCTGTCATTGAGCGGTTCGTTTAATTCAGCATCACTCAACCCTGCAACATAAGCCGCCAATTTCGCATTGGCCTCAACGACCCGTTTCTTGGCGACCTGCCATTCGGCTTCGGATGATCCCGCGCCGGGCCAGCCATTTGCCGCACCCAACGTCTCATTATCTACAGGTTGTTTCTGCAACTGCAACAACGCGGCCTCCTGCCAAAATCGGACATGATTGACTACCCCCCACACACTGTTGAATTTTTCGGCGGGCACGCTGGCAGCTTGTTTGGCGGTCAAGCCATCCATCGCCGATACGAAGGAACTAAACCACCCGTGATCGCTGGTGGTAAACAAGCCCTCAACTGCTTCCGCCAAGTGTTTTGCTTCAGACGACATCTGCAATTCCCTTTCCTCATAGAAATATCAAGTTCTATAAATTAGGATATGGATGAATGTTGCCAGCAGTGTGTCAGCATTTATTTGAGGCATCCAATCGCGGGGATAAATCCGGCCTCCTTGCATTAACTAGCTTCAGCACGGCGGCTTATGCTCTTTAACTTTTAAACGCGGTAATTCGTCCCCATCCCAAGCCCTTCCCCATCGCAATAAGGGAAGGTCTTTAATACGGCATTTCCTCCCCTCCCTAATGCTTTGGAGGCGTGGGGCTGGGGATGGTGATTACCGAAATAATAGGTTAAACGTCATTAGCCCCGTGTTATCATTCATTAGGGGAGCACCATGAACCGTTTTGATCGGGCAATGGCGATTTTATTGCTACTGCGGAACAGCAAGCTGCCCCTTTCGGCAGCAGAATTGGCGCGGCGATTGGAAGTCTCCAAACGCACTATTTACCGCGACGTCGAGGCGCTGGCGGAAGTGGGCGTGCCAGTGTATGCCGAACCGGGGCGCGACGGCGGTTTCAAATTGATGGAAGGCTATTTCATCTCACCAATCGCCTTTTCAGTCGGTGAGGCGACGTCTTTGCTCATTGGGCTGGCTCTATTAGACCGTCTCCGCGCCAAACCCTTCGCCAATGAATTAGAGATGGCCCGTCAGAAATTATTGGCGGTTGTGCCCGACCATCTGCACAATATTTTGCGACAGGCCGAGCAGTTGATCGGTTTTGAAAGCCTGCCCCATGATGTTTTTCACCCTGAACCGCCTGCTGCTGAAATCAGCCTATCCGAATTAAGTGAGGCACAGGTCATCACCGTGTTTTTACAGGGGATTTTGGAACGGCACGCGGTAGAAATTGACTATTTTTCGCCCTACAGCAAGTCACGACGCAATTATGTGGTGTCCCCAAACGGCATCATCTGGGATCGTAATCATTGGTATCTGGTCGGGCAGCGACACAGTATGTCGCCGTCGCTGTGGCGGGCCGATCGGGTGATGAGTATTACCCACCATCCGCAGCCGATTCGGGAGGTCGCGCCATTTTATGTGGCGGATTGGTTAGGGCGTAAATGGCTGGATGAGGCGATTCGCAATTGGGCCGAGATGTCACCTGTCGTCATCCGCATGACCCCCGCCCAAGCCGCACGATTGCAGCGCGATTGGTATTATGGTCATGCCCAATTTGAGGTGATCGCGCCGGACGCGGTTTTAATGCGCTTTGGCGAAGGCAATCAGGCATGGGTATTTGAATTGGTGCGTTGGTTGGGGCATGGGGCTGAACTCGTCGAACCCCATGCGTGGCGGGAGGCGTTTATCACCGAAATGCAAGCGATTGTGGCGACCTATCATGTTGATTGAATCGGCTCGGCTGGTTTGACCGGATTATGCCATGCCAACAGCCCCACCGCGATCATCGCCAACGCTGCCCCGGCGATAAATGGCGCACGCGGGCCGAATCCATTCCATCCGCCGATGCCCTGCCACAACACCCCCGCCAACAAACTTGCCGGAAGCGCCATGAGGCCAATCGTCGCGTTGTAGATGCCATAGGCCGTGCCATGCTGGATTTTCGGCACTAAATCGGCGACTAATGCCTTCGCCGTGCCTTCCACCGAAGCATAATACAGGCCGTAAAAGCCATAAACCAACCACACCTGCCAGCCCGTCGCGGTCAAGGCAAATAGCAAATAGATGAGGCCGTAGATGCTCCATCCACTGAGAATCAGGGTACGCCGCCCAATTTTGTCCGACAATGCCCCCAATGGGCCAGAAAAGAGGGTATAGACTAGGTTAAACGTCATCAACATGCCCAAAATCTCAGCGACATGCAGGCCGCGCCGTTGGGCCAACAGTACCAAAAAGCCATCCGACGAATTGCCGAGCGTGAAGATAGCAACCACCACCAAAAAGAATTTAAAATCGCGGCTGAGGGGTATTTTTTCGACAGGGGTCTGACCCGCTTTTGGCTTGGCTGCCACCTCCCGCGCCCCAATCGCCAACACCAGTACGGCCAACAAACCGGGGATGATGCCAATTAAAACGAGCGTGCGAAAGGTGTCACGGCTTAGATCCAGCGCATCCGATTGGCTGGCAAGTACGACCCCCAGCGCGATGGTTAGCCCGAGCAATGCCCCCGCCGTATCACCGGCCCGATGCAGACCAAACGCCAAACCGCGATGTTGGTCATCAATACTGCCTGCGATGAGGGCGTCACGCGGGGCGGTGCGAATCCCCTTGCCCACCCGATCCGTAAAACGGACTGCCAGAACACCCCCCCACCCCGTCACCACATAGAGGAACGGTTTGGCAATGGCGGAGAGGCCATATCCGGCGACGGCTAACCATTTGCGCCCCTGAATCTTATCCGACCACCACCCCGACACCGCTTTTAATATGCTAGAGGTCGTTTCAGCAACACCCTCAATTAACCCAATGACTGCCGTTGAAACGCCTAAGACATTCGAGAGGAACAGGGGCACGAGATTGAGAATCATCTCGCTGGATACGTCGGTCAGAAAACTGGTCAACGTTGTAACCCACACGTTACGGGGTAGTTGTCGCCATTGATTCATGCGGCTGGCTCTCTTTCACAGAGAATGTAAAAGGCTCCTGCCCATCCGAAGATGAGAGAAGCCATACGGTGTTGTTCAGAAGTAAACGTGACTAGACTATAACGCGGCGAGTGGACACCAGCAAAAGTCGTTTATTGCAGCTTATTGCAGCAGGGTCTCCAAAATCCAGCCCTCCCCACCATCACATTGAAGGTAGACGTAAGTCAAACTATCGTCAGGATTTTGGGCGGTGCGAACCACTGTGGATTCTGTGCCGGGTGAACAGACGACCATGCCAGACGGGTTGCCGGGCACATTTTCGAGCATCAGCGGACGTATCCCCAGTGTGTAGATTGACCCAGCCGGATAAAGCGGGCTGCTGACATCTACCATCTCTGGCCCGGCGGTTTCGATACAGCGTTGGGCATAGGTAGCTTCAAAATCCTTAAATTCTTGCACAGCCCGTACCCGATCCGGCCCATAAATAAACAGTACATCGTCCAGATAGGCGGCGGATTGTTCACAATCCCGATACTGCTGTGAGAAGGTATGCAGTCCCGCCAAATTCAACAGGGCCGGCGGAAAATCCGGGCTAATTTCCAGCGCGTGCTGGTGGTCGCTGAGGGCCAGCGTAAAATCAATATCCAACGTCACGACCATGAACCCCTGCCGCACCCAATACAGCGTACTGAAAGGCGCCAATTCAACTGCCCGCGCCATCGCCGCCAGTCCGCGTTCATTGCTGCCGCGTTCCAGTGGCCGTCCAAAAATCATTGAAGTGATGGCATAGGCCATGCGATAGTGCATCGCCGCGTCATTAGGATAAAGCTGTGTGCCCCGCTCATATTCATCAATCGCCGCCGGAAAATCGCCGTGCATATCCAACAGGAAGCCCTGTGCATAAATCCCCCATCGGCTGTCGGGGGCAAGTTCGACCACACGATTGAGGTCGTCTGCCACTTCGGGGGTCAGCGTGCGATCCGATGAAATGGCACGGGCAATCTTGAGATAGGCAAAGGCCCGATAATAATACCCACGCGGGTCATCGGGATAGAGGTCAATCGCTATCGAATATTGGCTGATGGCGCTTTCATAATCCCCATTGATGCCATAAAAATCCCCATAGGCCAAGATAACCTCAATATTGTTGGGGTCAAGGCCAACCGCTTGGTCAAGGTCATTAATCGCCGAAAGATAGTCATCCCCATACCCCGTATAGCCGAGGTAAAGATTGAGGAACGGCCCGCCCAACGTATCCACCGCATTCGGCCCCGCATAAACCCGCCCACGTAGCGCCAAGACCGTCGCGTTTTGGGGGTCAAGCTGATAGGCGGCATCCAAATCGGCGAGGGCCAGATCATAGGCATCCGTTTCCATGTACAGCCGTGCACGTCCTACATAAGCCTCCACCAGACTGGCATCCAATTCAATAGCCGCGCTGAAATCGGCCAACGCACAGGGGGTATCATGGGCATACTGCTGACCCCGTGCCAGATAATCTTGGGCGTTTTCTCCATTCAGTGAGACGGTACAGGCGCTGTCTTGGGCCTTCAAAGTTGATGGCGACGCCACAAACAGCAGCACCATCCCGATAGTGATCACCATCATTTTGCGAAGTAACATTGGGCACAATCCCCCATATTTGGACTCACAAGTTGGGTTTGGTGGTAGTACGCAGGATGGGTGGCGGGGGTTGCAATTTCTACAGCGGTTCTCATGTTGAGTGACCCGCATTTCCAGCTAGATTTAGCACGGCGGCTATAGCGGTCAACCTTACTTGGAAATCGCCATAATCTTGAGGAACTACCCGTAACTTTTTAGTCACAGAGGCGGTATGTTGCATACAAGAAACTAGCTAAACCTCATGCAGACTCTTTATTCTCCCTAGTAGGGAGTTTGCATCTTGTTAGTTCCTCCTCCCTTCCATAACAGGAAGGACGGCCACGAAGCCGTCCTTTTTGTTTCCCGTAATAATGCAGGGCAACCATCAATCATCTTTGTTGTTTCCCTTATTGCCCTGTCCGTTATTCCCATTGTTCCCGTTATTACCCTGATTCTCCTGCCCATTGTTGCCATTGTTCGCGTTCCCATTATTACCACTATTGCCCTGTCCGTTATTTCCATTATTAGAGGGCCGCGGGGTGGGACGGTTCGTTTGGCCGGGGGCATTACCACTATTGCCGGGATGGATTGGGGTCGAGTCGTTTTCACGGATACTTTGGCCTTTGCCGTTACCCAGATTGACGCCATTATTCAACGGGCTGGCATCGGCAGGCATTAAATCACGCCAACTGGCTCCGGCGGCACGTCGGGCAAGCAGGGACGCGACATCCCCCGCCCCTGCTTGGGCCAAGAGATAAATCCGCGCAATTTCACCATTACCGAGGTGGGTCGCACTGAGCGCCTCCAATTCCGTATAAGGGACACTGAGAGCTTCACCTAGTACCAACAGCACCGGGTCGCATTTGGGTGTCTCAATCGGGCACTGCGGTGCGTTGGCCTGTTCATCGGGGGTCGCAAACCGGGCTGTTTCCACCAAGAGTTGACCCTCATCCAACAACAAACCGCTGACGGTGACCACATCACCGCTGGCAAAACCAAAATCACCCGCGTTCTCTTCGACAATCGGCACGCCAGCAACGGTGACCTGTTCATCCTGCGCGACTGGCCCGGTGATGTCTACATAGACGGCGAGTTCAGTCGCATCCCCCACCTCAACCGGAGTTTCGCTCGGTGGCGGCGGCGGGGTCACCGTATCGGTTATGGTAGGCGGAGGTGTCTCACTTGGACGAGTGGTGGAGGATGCCATAACCGATGGAACAGGAGAAACTGTTTCGGATGGAGGTAGGGTCGCCGTTGCCAATAGCAGGTCGGTAGCGGTCTGCGTCGGTGCAATGGCGACAATCGTTGGGACGGGTGATGTCACAACCTCAGTGGCAGCGTCCGTTGCTGTCGAGATCGCGGCCTCACCATGCTGGTCTGGGTCATCCTGCCCGCCAGCCAATACCACGTAGCCGCCCAAAATCAACATCATGCCCGCCGCCATTAATCCCAACCGGACAACCATGCCGCTTGGGAAACGGGTAACTTTTGACTGGGCCGCTACGCCGTTTAGGACTCTGGTCTGCATCCGTGCCATTTGCTCAGGGGTCGGCAGCGATGAGGGCGGTACAGCGGCTGACAATTCCAAAGCGGTTCTCAAGAGCGGCTCAAGGGCGGCTCGATTGTGGGGGTAAGCTGCAAGGCATTCTTCAAGAGTGGCCCCTTTTGCAAGTCGCCGTAGACACGCCTCCAACTGGATTTCCAAATTTACTGGGTTCATTCTGATTCATCCGAATCCCTGTGTAAAAATCGGGCGAGTCGCCTCAGCGCCCGAAACTGTAGGGCCTTGATTGCACCCTCTTGTTTGCCCATTAATGTGGCTGTCTCATCCAGATTGTGTCCCTGTATAAACCGCAGCATCAAGACCTGCTGTTGTTCCTCGGTCAAGTGCTCCAGCGCCTGCAAAATGGTACTTTTTTCAATATCTGCCATCACCGCTTCTTCCGTTGAATCACCTGCTGTGTGCAGCGTCAACTGGTCAAATGAGGTGGTGGGGCCGCGTCGTTTTTCGCGTCGGTAGTGGTCAATAATCAGACCACGCGCAATATGATAGAGCCACCCCAAGAATGGGACACCACGTTCCTCATATTTGGGCAGCGTTTCAATTGCTCGAATAAACACTTCACTGGTCAAGTCTTCGGCCAGCGCCGCGTTCGACACCCGCAGATAGACATAACGATAGACCTGACCGACATGGCGCTGGTAGAGCGTCGAAATTGCCTGCTGATCACCTTGTTGAGCAGCCCGAACTAGTTCTGCATCCTCAGGGAGATGGGGAGTCGCCACGCTGTCCTTAATCCTATTACCGTTCGGCTCGAAAAAAAGTTGCCGATTGCAATGTCAGGGTATTGTAATAATAGTTGGAGAGGATGTTTTGTAAAGAATTTTTCACAAAAGGATTCCACTGGGAACAATCCTCTGGCGACTGGCGTCTTGGAGCATGGAAAGTCCCCCACTTGTTAGAGGTGGGTGCAAACTCACCTCTATACCCATTCGAGGTATTCCGTATGACCCAAAGATTGCCTCTGCATTTGATAATGCTCATGATCCCACTACTGGCCTGCAATTATTTTTACGCCGTGCCCGATGGCAGTCCTGCCGGAATGTCCGCAACGAGTGTGCCCACCGTTTTTGTCGTGACGGGGGAGGACTTTGAAGCGATGGTCTTCAATACCGACATGGCGCAAGATGTAGGGCATTATAGCATCTTTCCAAACCCCGCTGGCTATTGGACGCCGAGTGAATCAGCTATTCAAACCCTTGAGGCGCATATCGAGGCATTTTTGACCGATCACATCGAGGATTTTTACCAGCATCAGCCACCCGTTGAAGCATGGCTCCCCGACTATGCCCGTCAATATTTTGGCTTTGAGCGCGACGGGGAACGCTATATCTACGGCAATTTCTTATGTGACCGCAACCTGTTGGAGGATTATCCTAACCAATTGGTCATGGTAGAAGATGGCGGCGATTGCTTTTTCCAGTTCCATTACAACCCCGCCACGCAGGAATTTTCGAATTTGATGGTGAATGGTCTAGCGTAATAGTTGTATTCCAATCGGTGAGGGGAACCCGTTTCCTCCCACCCATCGTTACTTGCGACCCATCAGCGCACGCCCCACTGCGATGAGGATGACCGCGCCGAGCGTCCCCACAATGATACGTCCCAGCAGCCCATTATCATCGGTCACGCTGTCGCCGCTTGCCAATGCAATAACCCAACCACCGACCACTGACCCCAACAAACCTAAGATGATGTCCACAATCGGGCCTTGTTTGCTTGCGCCCATAATCCGACCTGCCAACCAACCGCAAAAAGCGCCGATAAGCAAGGTAATCAGTAAACTAATCATCGTGATTTTTCCCTTCGCTGTTTGCTCAATCCATACACGTATGAGTGTACGTCGCTCTTCAAGATTACGAAAGATGTCCGATGGAACACATACCACCTAAAACACGTTTGCCCCTCTAGCGGACACTCCCGACCTCACCAATATGACCATCACTCATAAAATATAACTCATACGTTCTAAATCTACTCCGTTGAGATGTTATAAAATGAAAAGGACGACCCTTAAGCCGTCCTCTTGAATATCAAATCATCAGTGGTTCTCATGTTGAGTGACCCGCATTTCCAGCTAAATTCAGCACGGCGGCTTTAGCCCCGTGTTCCAATGGGTCAACCTACTTGGAAATCGCTAATGGTCTCCGCTTACTGCGTTTGATAACTGGCGTTGCACCCACTCCAGCGTAGATTAAACGTGCTGCCATCCCGGTTAGGGCCGTTCATCTGGAAATCACCCCCCGGCAGTCGGTATAAGGCGAAACCAGATTCGGAGCGAATCAGGGCGGGCTGCGCGGCAGGGATTCCAGTAGCGTTAATCATGGCTTCGGTAGCGTAAAACACCACACCCGTGACTGGCCCTTGCCAGAGATAGACGATAATCCCACCACCAGCATAGGTGCGGGTATCTGTCCAACCATTCCAATCGCGGCAATAGATAATCGCATCAGTAGTAAAGAGAAATTGGCTAATACGCCCATCGGTATCGTTGTCGCCAACTTCGGGATTCGCGCCCGATCCCCCCACCCCGAACGGATAGACCGTCATGCCGTTTTGGGTGTTGGTACCACTGGGACGGGTATTGTTAGTGGGTGCATTGGGCGTCGTGGAGGTTGTCCCGGCGGTGGAGACCGTTCCGCTGGCAATCGGCAAGGCGGCTAGGACAGCGGCATCCACCCGCACCAATGTACGGAAAACCCACCCTTCTTGACCTTTGGCAATCACCTTTAACCAAACGCTGTTGGCAGTGCGGCCTGTGATGGACAGAGGGGTATTGCGGCTCAGTACGGCAACACGTGGAAACGTCACATCCGGCCCGGAGCGTAAATTGGCCCACGAAACGGTGACGCCATTGGTATTGCTGCTATTCGTTGTGACGGTTGGCGGGGTGGCAGTAGCGGTGGCGGATGTTGTATTGTTTTGCGGGATTATGGTAGCGTCTACTATCGGCAGCCCGGTGGGTGTGCCACTCAAGAGTGCTACATAGGTGCGTGCCATCCATCCCGATTGGCCGTTGGTGCTCACCTGAAACCATGCGGCGTCGGCACTGCGTCCGTAGACATCCACGACCACATCCGGGTCAATAACGGCGATGGTTTCAAAGGTGACACCCGGCCCGGAACGCAAATTTACAAAATCGAGCGTGATCCCTTGTGCAACCGGGGTGCTTTGGGCGGCGGCGTGGCCGGGTAAAAGACCACCCATCAGCGCCACAAGGGTTATCAAGATAAAAATCAGTCGCATGATGAATATTCCCTGAGTTTTAGAAAGAACCTTTACTGCTGGCGTGTCATCTTAGCATACTCTTGGGTCTAATCCACCCCACGTTTGCCCATCTCTCATGCGCCGCTGTGGGTACACAAGATAGGCGTTTGCGCGGGGGAAAATATTGATGATACGATTGTGGGTAAAGTAGGGTCAGGTTCAGAGGGTGTCTAAAAAGCAGAAATTTGACCTCACCCCAAACCCCCCCTCGCCAGATAGAGAGAGGGGGCCGGGGGGTGAGGTTGGACTTTTGCGACACCTTCTGAACCGGACCCCTACTAAACGCACGATTACGCCATTTTGTAGAGGCGTGGTCTCAGACCCGCCCTTGATCCAAATCCGAATCATATCGAGCCGGGTGAAATATGGGCAAAGTTTTTTATTACGACTGGCATTGGAAACTGCAATCTTCTCCGGAGGCCTTGTGGCCGTATGTTTCCGACACCCAAAATTTTAATCGTGTGACCGGACTGCCAAGCCTGACTTTTGAGGAAGTCGCTGGACAAGATAACGAAGTCCATCGGCGGTTTCGCGGCAAGCTGTACGGCTTTTTCCCTATGTACGGCGAAGAATCAGCCTTTGAATGGATTAAGCCGCAACGCTTCGGGGTCTTCAGGCGCTATGATTATCCCCTGTTCCCGATGAAAACGATGCGCGTCTTGACCCATCTGACACCAACCAGAGAAGGTGGCACGGATTTGCGTTATGAGGTATGGGCGGAGGCCAATGGTCTATTTGGTTTACTAAGCGTGCCGTTCGGGGTCGGCGTGCAAAGTCGCGTGCTGTTTGGACGGGCCTTTAAGCGCATGGATGCCTATGTGCAGGGTCATCAAGAACGCCCCTATGTCGCGCCGATGGTCAAAATCAGCGGGGATGCTCGCCAGCGATTTGACCGCATGATGAAGGAACTCCGTGCCGCCAAACACGACCCGGCCCTCTTGGTGCATTTTGAATATCATCTGCTCAATTCGCCGGAATCGCAGTTGGCCCGGATGCGCCCCTATGCCTTCGCCGACAAATGGACAACTGATCGTGAAGCCACCCTGAAAGTATTCCTGCACGCCGCCCAAATTGGCCTGATTGATTTGAGTTGGGATGTGTTATGCCCCGAATGTCGTGGGGCAAAAGCCCAAGTCCGCCGTCTGTATGATTTGCCAGAGACTGTACACTGTCCCTCGTGCAACATTGACTACACCGCCGATTTTGAACGTTCCGTCGAAGCGACCTTTACCTTAGGGCAGGCGATTGCGGAGATTGAACACCATGATTACTGCATTGGTGGGCCACACGCCACCCCGCATATCTTGATGCAGCAACAGTTGGAGGCCAATGAATCACGTACCACCACCCTGCGCCTTGACCCCGGCATCTATCGGCTGCGTGCGCCCCGCCTTGCCAATCGGGAAATAGTCGTTCCGGCGGCCCTGCTGACCCCCCTGCCCAACCAGCCGTGGTTGACCGCCAGTGCCGGACAAGCGCCTGAACTCACCGTCGAGATGACTCCGGCAAACTTGGAAGCGGCCCCAAATCAGGTCGGCGTTGGTCAAGTCACCGTAGCCATGCGCAACACCACCGGACGTGAGCAGTTGTTGGTTTTGGAGGATGGACGTTGGAGTAACCAAGCCGCCACCGCCGCCGACATCACCGCCCTGCAAACCTTCCGTGATTTATTCTCATCCGAAGCGCTGCGCCCCGGCTATTCGATCAAAATTGAAAACCTGACCATTTTGTTTACCGATCTCAAAGGCTCAACCTTTTTGTATCGGCAACTGGGGGACGCCACCGCCTTCGCCCATGTGATTGACCATTTTGAACTGCTGCATGAGGTCGTGGACGTGCATCGGGGGGCCGTCGTGAAGACAATTGGCGACGCAGTGATGGCGGTTTTTCGCAATCCGGCGGATGCGATTCGGGCGGCCCTTGATATGCAGAACAGTGTCGCCGCCTATACTGAGGTCTACCCAACGCGACCCCTAGTGTTGAAAATCGGCCTCCATTCCGGTCCGTGTATCGCCGTCAACTTGAATGACCGCCTTGACTATTTTGGCAGCACAGTCAACATTGCGGCGCGGGTACAGGGCCAAAGCACAGGCGGGGATGTGGTCATCACGGGGGATTACTTGAATGACAGCGAGGTGCAAAAAGTCTTGACCGAGCGCCAGATTCAGCCCCAAGCCTTCCGCACAGCCTTGCGCGGTTTTGAGGGCGACCATCAGTTGTACCGGATTTCTGACTAGCTGTGCATACTCCATTTTCTAGTAGAATGGATGGGTATCGTATCAACTTAACTTGGAGGGACAAATTGCGTAAGAAGTCGTTAGTCTTCATTTTTCTTGCTCTGACACTTTCCATCACGACCAGCGGCTGTATTGACCTGTTCCACGTACCGGGGGTCGCGGTCTCGCCCGACGGGTCACGGATTTATTTCCTCGGAGGGGATACCGAATCTGGTTCATCGGGCAAGCTCGTAAGTGCCCCGTTGGGTGGAACAGTAGACCAGACCCTGTTTGAAGGCACGGAAGATAATGCCGCCAGCGCCTATGCCGTTAGTCCGACAACCGGTGAAGTTGCCTTTGTGCGGTCTGGCTCAGTAGCAGGCGGTACACTGATCGAGATTTTCAACCCCGCTGACGGCAGCACCCGCACCTTGATCGGCGCGGACGCCTTTGGGATTGTCGGAATCGGCACGATGATGAAATATTCACCCGACGGCAGCCGTCTCGCCCTGACATTGCTGGCTCTACCGCCAGACGTTACGCCCGAATCGCTAAACGCTGAAGAGAGCGAACTCACGGATGAGCAAATCGCCGCCATTACCTATCGAGCCTATGTGGTGGACGTGGCGGGCGCATCACTGACGGAGATTGTGCCGAGTGCGCCAACCGCCTTTAATACCCTGAGTTGGAATGCCTCCGGTACGCAGGTCGCCCTAAATGGCTGGACGGACAGCAATGGCGACGGCAAGATTGTGATTTTTCCCACCGATGACCCCGAAGAAGGAGTGGTGGGTGACGGCACCAATGTCTTCGTCTATGATGTGGCGGGCAACAGCATAAGCCAAGTCTCGAACAGCCTCTATAATTATGCCCCAACTTTTGTGGGTGACAATCTGTACTGGGTGGGCGCAGACATGGTAACGGAGCAAATTGGCATCATGAGCACCGAGGGCATCCCGTACTCTAGCACGAACACTATCACAGGGATCGCCCCCTCCCCCGATGGCTCAAAAGTGGTTTGGGCCGAGACCCAAGATAACGATAGCGGTGAAGAGCAACTCCCCGGCTTGGTATATATCGCGGACAGCAATTTTGCCAACGCGACCTTATTGGCTGAATTGCCACTGAATGCCCTACCGGATGTCCCGGTGTGGATGCCCGATGGTCAATCCATTCTGGTCACCTCGACCAGCGTTATTTCACAGATGATTACCGGCTTCACCGCGTCGTTTAGCTTCTCGACGGATACGGAAAGCACCCCCGAAGCCAGTGTGGAGAGCGATGTCGTTCCACCATCTGTGGTACAGGTCAACATTGCGACAGGCGAAGTGACCCCCGTGTATACAGGGGCAATTGCCAACAGCAGTGTCTATGCCGGATTGATCGGCTTGGCTGCTAGCGGTGCGCTGGATGAGATGATGGGTGGCATGGGCACGTCGGAATAGATATTCGTACCCAATTATCCCCTCATGGTTTTTCTATATGGGGGGATAACCCCTCTAAAAATTCGACTAATGGCCTAAAACATTGTGGGCAGGCATAAGCAATTTCATGATAATCCACAAGGCCTAGAATCAATGGGGCATGGTTCGTCTCAATATAGCGTTTGCCTTGCCCCTGAAATAATGCCTCAATGATTTGTTTGGGCGGGTGATTATGATTTTGGTCTTCGACGGGTTTTATCCAAGTAACCACCAACGTTTCCACTTCCAAAACCAACGCAAGGGCTTCTTCGGCTGCCAGCAATAGCGCTTCCATGTCATGCTTAAAACAGAACACTTTAAAGCGGTTGATGAGGCGTGTATCTTCCTGCAACCCTTTAGACTTGAGCGCCTGCTGAAATTTAGCCCGAAGTCCTTTTTCCAATTCAGGGAATGTTTTGTGTGGAAAGGACACATCAGGCGGGTATAAGTCCGGCAGTACCAAGACCAACGCATTCGGATTGTTTCGCAGAATATTTACTGCGCGAATCGGCACTTTTTGCAGAACAGATTCTTTTTTGTGACCGGGTGGTGCTTCAAAAAAATTTATGCTGATGCCCTCCGCTTGCTTTTGTTCGATCAATGGTTTTAATAAAGCACGCATCGCCGCTTCATCCGATGGCCCTTCGACATAGATCATGACCTCCATCAAGGCAGTAACTCCAGTTCGTCACTGCGATGGAGTTGTTCCACTTCTTGAGAGCCAAAATCCGCCAGCATATCTATCAAGACCTGCGAATGGGCGGGTTTTAGAAACTCGATATTACGATCCTTCTTCCGCATCACCGCGATTTCACCAAAATCAAATTGGGTCAGGAAATAGGAGTTGTGGGTCGCCAGCAAAATTTGGGTACGCTGACTGGCCCGCCGAAACAATCCCGCCAGAATGGGAAGGGTGCGTGGATGAACACCTTGATCGGGTTCATCAATACAGATTAGCGACGGCGGATTGGGCATCACACACAGCACCATCCAGCACAGTAGACGCAAAATACCATCAGAGACATCGGCAAGCGTCAATTCTTGGTCGCCCTCACGCCAAAACGCCATAATCTCACCGGGGCCACCTCGCGCTTTGACCGTCAATTCCGTGAAAGCGGGCACGATTTGGCGCATCAAATTTTGGATTTCATCAAAGGCATAGCGGTGTTCGGTCATCAGGAAAAATAAGACCGCACTGAGATTACCAGCATCTTCGCTTAAGGTAGGTGTTTGTTCAATTAAGACGGGACGGCGGATATTACTACTTTTTAATCCATATGCGCTATAAAATCCCCAATTGGAAATAGCCTCCCGAAGCTGATACAGCACATCTAACTGCGGCGAGTTGATTAGACTCAAAGCGGTCTGATTCGGCTTGGGAGTCGCTAAATAAGCTTCTGTTGTTTCAGTTTCCGAAGGATAGGAAAAAACTACTGTAACGGCATTGGCAAAATCAGCACTCCTTTGCATAATAGTTTTAGAATTCGTAGAATCTAAACCTATTTCTACATGCTCGAATGCAATTGCTGGTTTTCCTAAAGGTCCATGTAGGGTGCAAGAATAATTCAGCACATCTGGTTGTGTTAACTGCACACCGATAGTCCATATGATGGACTCAAGATTGAAAAAGCGATTAAAAATCTGCTGTCCTATATACCCTTCGATAATCCCCGGTGGAATTTCATGTTGGGTGCTGTCACGCAGAAATTTGAGAAACTCGAACAGTGCCGACTTGCCTGCCCCATTCGCGCCAACAATGACCTCTAGTGGCCCAAGTTGCGCCGTGAAATCTTGGAAGGGCCGAAACCCCTTGATATTAATGGATGTCAGGCGTGCCATTATCCCCACCCTTGTTTCAATTTGAGCCAGCGCCCCACCCCAATTATCATCAGGAATCCTAAAATCGCTATAGGTAGGATTGGCAGAGATGTGTCCTTTTCCACAGGCGGATAACCCGTCGCGGGGAGACCCGTCGCGGCCAGCACTTCAGCATGGGCGGTGCGTGTAATGCCATTGGCGGTCACAGTGGCGTCGTTGACAAACACGCCACTCGCCGGACTGGTGGCAACCGTCGTTATGATTTGCATCTGGATGGTCTGGCCCGGTGCAAGGCTTGGAATGGTAAAGGTCACGGTTTGCCCACTCACCGCAGCCGTACCGGAGGCCGTCGTCGCGTTGACCACCCGCAAATCCGGGCTGATAGTGTCGGTAATAGTCAAATTATTGAATGTCTGGGTGGTGACATTCGTCAGCGTAATGACCCATGTCAACGATTCACCCGGCAAGCCCAACCCGCCTGCCTCCAATGCGCCGACTTTGCTAATCACCAGATCATTGGTCTGGGGCGTTGTACCCGTGCGCGAGACACACACCCGTTCAGGTCGGAAACCGCGTGCATTGTGATGGTGAATCAACAGGATACACGGCAGCGGATCAGCGAGGCCTGTTACATCAAAATCCACTGGAACGACCTGCCCCGGCAAATCTTCATAGGTCAGGGAATTGGTGAGAGGCCCGCTGGCAATCGCGTTGGCATCGGTGAAACTGTAGACCGGGGCGGCGACATTGTAGGGCGCAAAACCCGTTGCGGGGGCGAAATCAATATACCCGGCGGGTTCATTGACTCGACCGGTTGGCACGCTATAACCCGCTACCCGATAGCGCACGACGGCATTAGCATCACTCAGGCCCAAATCCACCGCGTCTACAGGCAAGATGAGGACATTGGTGTTAAACGGATAGGTGGTGCGAGTGCTGGCAGGCAAGACATTGACGGCACCTTCGTTGATGCCATTAATCACCCCCGTGTTGAGATTGACCAGTACAGCAATAAACACATCGCTGTTGGGGTCGGTTGTGCCATTGACCGTGCGTTGAAAATCACCCAAGTCCCATGTAATCAGGGCATAATCGGCCACATTGTCGTTATTGGTATCAAACTGCACTTCAAATGACACATCCCCCGGTGTGCCTTGAAAACGGAAGGGATTGCCAGCGGGGGTGGTGTTCGGAAATACACCGTTGAGATAGGACCCGCCGCCGAGCGTACTCCATTCAGCCCATGTCGAGATGGCGAAATAGAGGGTTGTGCCAGTGACCGACCCCACCGCCTCGTAATCGCTGGTGATACCGACATATTGAATATCGGCGTGATTTTCATAGGCTTGGGCATCGGGTTCGTCGCCGCTTTCTTGCACCAATTCAAAAGGAGCAACCAACGAAATCACATCGGCGGGATACGTCGCGCCTGTATTAACCCCCGCACCCGTTAATTGCAGTGGCATTGTGCCCGTGTTGAGATTCCCAATCACCAGTGGATTATTGGCGACCAGCATTCCCGACACCGGACGCGGCGCGGAATAGACCGGAACACGCAGCGATGGGCCGGGCACTTGAATCGGCACCAATTCGACATAACCCGATTCCTCCGCCACAAAACTGCGCGTCTGGCCGACTTGGGTGGTCGCTACAGTGGGATGGGGTGTATTGGGTTGGGGCATAGCGGCGGCGTTGGCACTCAGGGTGACAGTAATGGAGGCCGTCCCACCCGCAGGTACGGTGACACTCGCCGGGGATACGGTGATTGACGCGCCGTTCAAATCCGCCAGTGTATCAAAATTGACAGCATACGAGCGATCATTATTCGAGAGATTTTGCAGGGTGATGCTGCGGGAAATCGCCGTCGCGCCGACGACCTCGACCACCCCAAACGAGACACTGACCTGTTCAGGATTGAGGGCGTTAAAGGCGATGACTTCGTTATTGAAGGCCGCGACCACATTCAACAAATCCACCCGCCCTGCCCCGACACGACTGGGGGGATAACGATTGCCCGTCCCGCCAAAACCCGTGAAAATGTCGTTGGTGGCGGTGTTCATGACGAGCGCCTTCAATTGGGCCACACTTAAGCCCGGATAGCGCTGCCGCAGTAAGGCAATCACCCCAGTGACGTGCGGCGTGGACATGGACGAGCCGCTAAGGGTCAGGGATTGATTAGCCCCTGTCCCATAGGCCCGACTGGACACCACCCCGACCCCCGGCGCAACCAAATCAGGCTTCAGCAGAATCGCCCCATTGATCCCGATAGCTGGCCCGCGTGAGGTGTTAGCAAAAATCGTTTCCCCGCCGCTGGTGCCGCGTAGGGTGACGGTGGCGACCCCCGATTGACTTCGTAGGGTCAACCCATCGGCGTTGGAGACCATTACCGACGGAATAGTCACGGTGGTAGTCGTGCCCGACATACGTGTTAAGACGCCCGTCGTGCTGTTGGCAACAATCACACCAACCGCCCCCGCCGTCTGTGCGTTTTGGACTTTTTGAACGAAATTGCACGCCCCCCCACGATCAATCAGCGCGATCCAAGGGGTGGCAACGGGGGTAATGACGCCACAGCCAAAGGCAGGTGCGGCAACATAAATCACCGTTGCAGTAATCGGGCCAGTATTGTTCAAATGGGGTCCAAATGTGGCGGGGAGTGCCCCAAAGCTGGCGGTGGTTGTTGGCGTGACCATATCCACGCCCTCAACTTCGCGGCTACCCCCAACACTAATGGCCCGCGAGGAGACCCCCGGTGAGTCATGGATGTAGAAGGTATCCCCAGAATTGCCCGCCGCCGCTACCACGACCACTCCGCCAACCGAGGCCGCATCTGCCGCCATCGAGGTCATATCCGCCGCCGCACCATAGGAAGCGCCTAGCGACAGGTTGACGACATGCAGCCCGTTTGTTACCGCCCATTCCAATGCTTGGGTAGTGGCGATATTGGAGACAAAAGCATCACACCAGCCAACTTTGAGCGCATAGAGCGAGGCGTTGGGCGCGACCCCCGGCCCGATGCGAAAGGTATTGCCGGAGATGGAGGTGTTATATGGCCCAGCATAGGTCGCCCCGGCGGTGGTGACACCCAATCCGGCGGCTGTCCCGGCGACGTGTGTGCCATGTCCGCTGCCACCCACGCACTCCATCGGGTCGGGGTCGGGCACGAGATTGGGGAATACATCGCCAGCGAAATCCGTGCCACCGACGACTTTAGCGCTTGGAAACCCCCCGTCGGCTAAGGTCGTCGTATCCGTG
Source organism: Anaerolineae bacterium (assembly GCA_021463865.1). GTDB lineage: Bacteria > Chloroflexota > Anaerolineae > Aggregatilineales > J027 > CFX10. The sequence continues at coordinate 73,234 of JAJTXY010000007.1, read as the reverse complement.
CCAGCATAATTCGCAGTGCCGCCAAAATTGGGATGGCGATAATCAATGCCTGTGTCAATAATGCCGATGCGAATACCCTGCCCGGTTTGCCCACCCGTATTTTGCCAAAATTGGGCGCTACCGATGTATTGCACCGTCGTCACGTTGTCCGTTCGGGAAATGACATCGGGAAAAACGGCCCGCACGTTTGGCAGAGCGCGGATAGCCTCGATTTGACTAACATCGGCTTCAACGACCATGCCGTTAAAGACCAGTTGGGTTGTACCGAGAATCGTTACCCCCATCGCCTGCAAGTTCGTGGTCAATTGGGCCTGCGATTGGAGGTTAGCGGCCTGCTGAGTCAAACGAGTCACGAGATCGGCTGTAACATAAGTACCATTGGCATCTAATCCAGCCAGCAGCGCCGGATTGCCCTCCAACTCGATCATTAAATTGACCCGCCCGGCAGGATGTTGGCTCAAAAATGCCGCCAATTCCTCATCGGCCTGTTGGGGATTGATAATCGAAGCGACGGGATTGGCGATTACCCGCTGTGATGTTGCCGTTTGCGGATAGGGGGTGCTGGCAAATCCAGTTTCCCTAAAATTTAGGGAAAGTAAGGTCATCAAAAAACCGACCAACACAAACCTTGACCAGCGTCGGAGGGAATAATTCATGGGTCTATCCTAAAGAAAATAGTCTATAAACTGCGATTAATGATAGCCCCTATCCAATAAGCCAGCAAATACTTATCAATCCCGATCATCAAGGCGTTCGTTGGCCCTGTCACGCAATTCACGTAGCGTGTTGATTTCAAATTTCTCAACGTCTTCCATCAAATAGGGATCGTCTTCGATAAAGACCGCTTCAATGCCAACGATTCTATTGCTTTCATCTACATACGGGAACACCTCATAGATGCCACTGCCCCAACCTGCTTTGGTATAAACCATCGGCATCCCGCCCACCTGCACTACACCAAAGTCGCCCCACAGATGGCTGATGTAATGGGCCTGCTTCTCATCTTGGCAAGTATAGGTCGTCTCAAATGCCTCCCTAAATGCCAGATAATCGCACACCCCCACCCCGGCGAAATCTACTGGGAAATGACCGATGGGATTAGGTTGATATGTTAGGGATTGGGTATGCAGAACAGCACGAAGTCGGGCAATGCGGCGCGCCACCCCATAATCACGCACGATGGCCTGTATGTGATGGAACCCGTTCGGCACATTGGCCTCTACCTGATAGTGCGGAAAATACAGCGTGTCGCCTATCGCCAGCGTCCCGGTGGTGATCTCAATCTGGGCCACTTCCAGCCAATCGGTTTGTGTACCACGCCGATTGACGACTCCGCTCAAGGGCTGCTGCCAATACTCGGCTAATTTCATGCGGATGTTCCTTTCAGATAGTGATACAAGGCCACCTGTCGTTCACGGGCGGTGTGCAGACGTTGGACGGCCTCGGTTTGGGGCAGCAGGGTATGGGTGATGGTTGGTGGAAAATCCTCCAGCGTCCCAATGCCAAGTGCGGCACGTGCCAAAATCGCCATGCCACGTGCCGTGACCTCTTTTTCGGCGGTCAGATGCAAAGGCCGATTCAGTGCGTTGCAGATCATCTGTGCCCATGCTGGGGAGGCTGCCAGCGCCCCACCCCCACCGATGACCTCTGCATCCGGATCAAGCAACGGTTGTAGCTGGTTGGCAATCAAGCTTAGGCGGATAGCTACCCCTTCGAGCGCGGCCTGCACAATGTCAAGCGGGGTGGTCGAAAGATGCAACCCGATGACGCCACCCGTCGCATTGGCCCACCAACCCGGACTGCGCTCACCGTTGAGTAGGGGCAGGAATGTGAGGCCATGTTCATCGGCTTCGCGGCCTCTCAAATCGGTTTCGAGCATGGCGGGGTCGAGCTTTAGGGTTTCACGTGCCCATTGGAAGATGTTACCGCCTTCACTGGTAGCGCCGCCGATGAGGTGATGAGGTGAATTGACTCGATAGCTCCAAAGGCCCGACGGTACAGGGGGTATTTGTTCTATTTGGTTAATGACTATACGCAATGCTGCGGTTGTGCCAATAGTGAGGGCTAAACGATTCTGCCCAATTGCGCCGACACCGATATTGGCCGCCGCACCATCACCAACGGTGAGCGTAAAGGGGATGTCCCGCAGGGTGGGCCAGCGCAGGGCATAATCCGGCATTAAGCCGACCCGGAGACGATCATAATCAGCCAATTCCGGCAGGTGGGCGCGATCCAATTCCAAGATTTCGAGCCACGTATCATCCCATGTCAGTTTGGCCCGATTGAGTACGCCATTCCACGCCGCCGCCGAATAGCTGCTGATGGCCTGACCAAACCAATGCCGCATCAGATACGCGCCAAAATCCAGCCAAGTCGCCGCCTGTTGATAGACGGGGGGTTGGGTGCGCTCAATCCATGCGATGCGACCCGGCCAATAGGCGGTGTGATGCACCACCCCGGTGCGATGGTGGGTTTCGGCGGGGTCAATCAAACGGCGCAGATACTCCACATCATCGGCACTGCGTGTGTCGGCATAGGTGTAAATTGGCGTGAGCGCCCGGCCCTGTGCATCCATGCCTAACAAGTTGCCACCAAAACTAGTGAGGCCGACAACCCCGATATTTTCAGCGGCAGGGTGACGTAAAATCTCATCTATGCAGCGCTCGGTCATCTGGCGAAGGAAATCAGCGTCTATTTCCGATGCGCCGTGCGGGGTGGTCGAAAATTGATAAGGGGCGCTTGTTTCAGCTAAGACGGTTAGCTGGTCATCAAAAAGCAAGGCCCGGGCCGATGAACTACCAATATCCAAAACCAACGTGTTCATAGGTTGAATAGTCCCATTTTCGAAAATGGCAATACCAACGATTCACTCAAATCGCCAGTTTTATTGTCCTCCAAATTTGCTGCTTGACAACCGAAGCGAATCCTTATATTATTAGCTTTGAAAGCTAACATTTGTAGTCATCAGAGGTCATATCATGTCCAGCCAAACCGCCTCCATCGCCAATACTGCTCCTTCACTGTCGCAACCCCGCTTGCTGCTGCACTTGGAAGGATTCGCCATTTTCATCGGGGCAGTCGCGTTGTATTGGATGGAAGGCTTCAGCGGATGGCTATTTGCGCTGCTGTTATTTGTCCCCGATCTCTCGATGGTGGGGTATCTAAAAAATCCACAGATCGGCGCGACGGTCTACAATGCCATCCACACCTTCGTGACGGCGGGCATTTTGCTTGGCATGGGGTGGAGCTTGGAAATTGACCTGCTACTGCAATTGGGACTCATTTTGGCGGCACACATTGGCATTGACCGGACACTCGGCTATGGCCTCAAATATGTCACCGCGTTTAAAGATACGCATCTGCAACGGGTGTAGACAGAAGTTGATATTTACAAGGCAACATCGCTTTTCGCAGCGCTGCATTGGGTCTTTTCGATTAGGAGTCTATGTAAGAGAGAGGAGGTTCGTAATAGCCCAGCGGATACCCCTCGATGGAGTGCCTTACCCAACGGTACCTATAGATGATAATTAACCCATCTACCAACAGCGTAACCAAGCCAGCGGCAATTGCCAAACTGAAGATAACATTATCGTTCATGAAATCGGCACTGATTTGAAATATTGCCATCATCAAGGCAACAGAAATCGCGCCATTCAAAAATCCGACGGCCCATATCCCTAGAAATACTTTCCAGAAGCCACGTCCAATCAAATCAAATTGGATGCCGAGCAATGGTAGCATAACAAACACCCCCAAGCAACGCTGGTATAACCAGTTCCCAAAAAGTCGGCTGATAACCCGTATCGAAGTACATGACCCCAGCGTTAAACATGCCTTGAAGTGAGCCATACATTGCCCCAATTGCCACGACTGTCGCACTTGCGATTAGCAAAACCATCTCAGTCGCTAGGTTTGGTCGCATGTTGCCCTCCGCGTACTGATAATACACGATGGGCAACCAGAAAACGTGCTATCCACACCTTGGTGGGCACGACGTTGGCGGCATATTAGGCGGCTGTCCGTTCGGCAGTTGATTGCTCGGAGGCGGCATAGGCGTCGGATAATTGGGTGGCGGCGGCGGCGGTGTGAGATAGGTTGGGTTCATCGGATGCTGATTGTGTGGTGGCAGAGCCGTAAGTGTCTGGACGATGGCGGTCATAGTTTGAATGACCCATAAGGGCAAGGTGGGTGAAAACTGTGGTGGCTGTTGGCCCTGTGGCGGAATAGGTAGTGTTCGGGTAGGCGTCAGAGTCGGCAGCGGGTTATTGATCGGCGGATTAAGGGGTGGGGCAACCGGCGTCCCGGCGTTTTGGGGCGGATTAGCGCCATTGTTAGGATTATTCGGGCCTGCCGGTGTCGCGTTTGGTCCCTGTACTCCATTCGGTTGTGGCAAGATCGTTGAGGGCGCATAATCACCCTCCGGCGTTTGGGTGATGGTCGGGGTCGGTGATAACGTGACCGTCGGGGTAAGGGTCATCGTCACCGTCGGGGTACTGGTTGGGCTTGGCGACGCGGTGGCGGTCAGCGTGATAGTCGGAGTAAGGGTAAAAGTCGCGGTTTGCGGAATCTCCTCCTGCCCCTCGTGGTTATCATCAAACAGGCCCAATTGCGCCGCGACCCATGTCCCCCCTACCCCGGTGCTGATGAGGCAGAAAAGCACGGCCAGCCAAATTGCCACTAGCCGCAGCACTTGGGTATTCTGACGGCGGGGTAAGGTCAAAACTACACCATCGCGGGTGGGGTTATCCAATTCACGCAGCAGACGCTCTCGTACCCGCATTTCGACTTGCACAGCTTCTTGACCAACGACTCGTGCCCGATTGACCAATTCCCCCGTCTCCAACATCGGACGCAGGGCGGCGGCATGACGGGGATAAGTCCGCAGGCAGTCCTCAATCGTCTCACCAGCAGCAAGGCGGTCTATACAATCGTTAAAAATGGCCCCGAGATTGCGATCAGACATGGCGACCCTCCAAACGTACATCCCCCAGTTCGCCCATCTCGCGCAGATGTTTGCGTAGGGATTCAATCGCCCGTAATTGCAGCGATTTTACGGCACTCATGCTACGCCCCATGATGTCACAGGTTTCCTGCAAACTGAGGCGCTGCCCAAACCGCAAAATCAACACTTCCTGCTGATCCGCCGATAAATTGCGAATCGCGCTACGGGCACGTTCAAGGCTGATAGTGCGAATCAGTGTGATTTCAGGGTCGTCGTCTGTTGGGCTAGGCATCCATTCTTCGAGTGTTGTGGTCGGCAGCTTCTTGGCCTCATGATATTGGGCAGCAATCAGTGTGCGAGCCACTTTGAATAACCATCCGCGCAGGCTGTGACGCGGAGCTTGGCGTTTTCGCACGGCGTCAATCAAGCGCAAAAAAACCTCGCTGGCGATGTCCTCCGCGATCCGGGCATCTCCCACACGCAGTCGAATATACTCATAAATGGGTCGGAAATAGAGTTGATAGACGTGTAGGATGGCATCAGAACTACCTGCCCGCATTTCGTCCATCAGCGCATCTTCTTCGCTTAGTTCTGGCAGCACCAGAAAAATCATTGCTGACCTCTGTGATTGATACTCTCGTCTTGCCACTGCCACACGCGATCACTTCCTTCCATTGTCCCCTGTTGCTACAGCGATGCCAATAACCAAAGCCTAATAAATTAGGAGGGGGGACATAGGAGGCTATGTCCCCATACAAGTTGATCAGCGTGGAGACTGCTGTCCATTCGGAAATGGATTATTCGGCGGTTGAATGGTTGGCATCTGCGGTGATGGCGCATTCGGTGGTTGGTTAACGGGTGGCAGCACAGTCGAGACTTGTGGCTGGTTGGGATTATTGGCTTGGTTCTGCACCATGATGACATAACCAGCCATGACTCCGTTCATAATCCGAATTTCAGCCCGCACCGTCATGCCAACCTGCAAATCGGGGGCGACATTCAGACCGACAGTGCTGATAACCTGCCCATTAACCGTGATGCTGTCCGCCCCAAGCGCCTCCAATACACCAATGACAGTCATGGCGATATTCGAGGAGTTATTCGGCGGAACGGGAGTTTGGTTGGCGGGTGGCTGTACTGCTGGACTTCCGGGATTCTGCGGATTCTGTGGATTGGCAGGATTCTGCGGTGCACCATTTTGCGGCGGATTAACGGGTGGTTGGTTCACCGGGGGTTGATTGATAGGTGGTTGACCAACCGACGGGTGATTGGGGGGATTGGGCAGGGTGGCAAGTTTTTGGATTTCGATGGCGACAAGAGTAACGGTGGAATCGGTGCTCTCGATACGGAACGTCACACGCACCAAATCGCCAATTTCGACGCCTGCCTCAATTGTCGCCTCCGTAATATCATATGTCAGGCCACCAATGACTGCTGTGTCGGTGTTGAGTTCGGTTAGTTCGCCGATGGTGGTGAAGATGTTCGGGCGTTGTGGGAACTGTAATTTAGCGACCTTGCTGGCGACAAATGAGCCATCTTCCGCAATGGTGTATTCGACGCGCACCCAGTCCCCCACTGCCAAGCCTGTTTCAAGCTCGGCATCGGTGGTAACGAAGGTCTGCCCATTGACGACCACGCTATCTGTATTGAGGGCCTCCAATTCACCCACCATCACATGGGGATGCTGAGGTGGTGTTGGAGGTTGGGGCGGTTGGGGCGACTCCGCCAATATGACACTGCTGGCGATTAATGACCCATCTTCGGCAATCGTGAATGTGACCAACACCCAATCCCCCACCTCAAGCCCTGCTTCGACTTCGGCATTGGTGGTGTCGAAAATACGTCCGGCAACCGTCACGGAATCGGCGTCAATGGCACCCAAACGACCATAGACGACCAGTTCACCCGTTGGCGGCACGGGTGGAGTCGGCAGGTTAGTCTCGTGGACTTCCGAGGCCACAAATGAGCCGTCTTCGGCAACCGTGAAACGCACCCGCACCAGATCACCTACCGCCAAGCCTTCATCCATTTCGGCATTGGTGGTATCAAAGGTGAGGCCGTACACTACGATATAGTCCGCGCCGATGTCTTCTAATTCACCCACCAGATTGAGTTCCGGTGTGGAGAACGGCGGCAGTTCAAACAGGGTGACTGAGGTGGCAGTACGCTCACCCGTCGCTAAATCGAGGCTGAATATCACCTGCACTAAATCCCCGACTGCGAGATCGGCGGCAACAGTGGCATTGGTAGTATCATAGGTTTGCCCCGAAACGACGACATTATCCGTATTGAGTTCTTCCAAAATACCCACGACGCGCAGTGTAAAATTGGTTCCCCCCTCTTGGGCAACGGCGGGTACAGCCATTGCCACGAGCAAGGCGATTGCAACCAACACAATACTGATAGACCTCCAATGGCCTAGCAACTTTTGCGACATACGTTTCCTCCAAATAGTTTCAAGTTCCAATCGTGCGTTCAGCTATACCGAGCGAAATTGGAGAAAAAGGTCGCGTAGTACCTTTGGGTCATTTTTGCAGGTATTGGCGGGGACAAAAAACCCCTCATCCAAGTAGATTTGAATGAGGGGGTGTGGAAATTATTCGCGTTCCTCGGTGCCGAAGAAATGAATCAGCATATCATCGAGGAGTCCGCGCCAATTGCCCCACGAATGGCCCTCATTCACCTCTACCGTCGTCAATTGATAGCCGTGCCGTTCAATCACCATTCGCAGTGGGGTTACATCAATGTCCCATTCCGGCGTGCCATAACTCAGCCAGATGTTGAGCGGACGGGTCATATCTTGGCGGTACAAATCCAACAAGGTGTCATCGAAAGATGGCGACTGCGCCGCAACCAAGCCAAACTCCACCAAACCCGTTGGATTTTTGATGGCCGTAAACAAAGCCGCCTGCCCTCCCAGCGAATTACCCAAAATCAACCGTCGGCTGGCGCGGGCATCCGTCGAATAGTCCATATCAATGCTGCCAGCCAACATCTGCATGAAATCGGCGAAGGCGGCGTTATTGGTATAGGCGTCTTCGCGTACATTCTCTGGCCCGTTCGGGGAAGCACGCACATCCACAAACACGGCAATCACCGGTTCAATCTTCCCCGCCGCGATGAGATTATCCAAGATAATCGGCAGTGCCCCCAAGCGCTCATCGGCATAATCCTGACCATCCAGCACATAGATTACAGGCAGATTGTCCAACTCTGCATAGTCGGCGGGGGTGTAGACCTGATATGTCAAAGCATAGCCTGACATTGAAGCAACCATTGTTTGGAGATCAGTCAACGTACCCGGTGGGACACCCTCGCGGCGTTCTGTCCATTCTGAAGGGATAGAATCGGGCATCCGCAGTTCGGAATTTGGCCCATTGCCACGCCACTGCTGATGCGGATTAGCCGGGTCGAGCAGCCATGTCCCCCCATTGACCACGATTTGGTAATCAAGGCGGGCGCTGCTGGGGAATTCAGCGACTGCGATCCACAAATCCGTGCCACTCAACTTTTGTCCAACCAATGCGCCATCCGCCAACCAGCCATTAAAATCACCGCGCCATTCGACTGTCAATGCCTCACCCCGATAGAGGAATGCCACCTTACTGCCCTCCACATACGGAATTTGTCCAGCGGCCTGCCAATCATCCCATAAGGTTTCCAAGCGCATCTGGCGTTCGGCAGGATCACTTATCGCCATTAACGCATTGAGGGCATCGGCCAATGCAGCGGGTGTGCCAGCCGGGGCGGTCTCAATTGGTGGGGGGAGCACATCAGTCAGCGCCTCATCGGGAAACAGATCAAGGAACGAAACCACTGGGGTATCCACAAAATGGATAATACCGTTAGTGGCGATCACATCGCCTTTGGTCACTTTGGCGCGGTTGTTGATGATAAGGGTCGAGGGTTGGGTATCACTCCAACGGGCGTTGACGGTGTTGACAAATTCGTGCCCCTCTGCTCCCCACGAGCTACGCACTATCTCCTGCTTGGCTAACTGTTCCTGCGACCACAGGCCAGAGAGCAGATGGGCCAGCACGAAATTTTGGAGGGCTTCATTGGCTTCCGGTGTAAAAAAGACTAAGCGGCGAAAATCTTCTACTGTGCCGCTGTTTGGGAAGGTTGCACGCATAGCAGCATTGTCCGGTACAAACAAAGTGAATAGCCCCATGTTTCGGCAAACCACGTGCCATATCCAAGAATAGTTTCCATTCTGCAATCCATCTAACGCCATCTTGAAATAGCTGTAATCAGGGTTTTCCGCGAGTACATCACACACCGTTGGCGCAGTTTCGATACTGTCTATTCCTTGATAGGCGGTCAGGAATGATCTAGCTGTCACCAGCGGGGCATCCAAAATATGCACGTAGCCATTGGAGGCTTCAAGGCTTTGGGTGATATGCGCCATGCCATTGAGCAGTAACGCGCCATTGGCATCATAGCCCAGTTGGAGTTTGCTACCATAGCTGTAGCCGCCGCGTTCAAAATAGCCTCGTACATCGGGGGGCAGGGTCGCCAATTGGTCACGCGACCACGCATCATTCACGACATAACTGAACAGATAGCCTTCCCAATCCGACGCCCCCTCCATAATGACCGGCGCGATCTCCGCTTGAATCGGCTCAAAAACACGATCTGGCAGGACAAAAATCGTAATGGGTTCGCTTTGGGTAACGTTGGTCAACCATCCACTGGCGGTAATTGCAGCGGCAAAGCGACTGAGATCGGGATTGGCTTGCAATACGTCATAGGCTGTCGGCAATGTAGGACGCGGCGTCCCGGTCTGGCCGAGCATGGTCGCCTGCCCAGTATGATAAACGATTGGGTCAGACTCCTCGGTTGGGAGCAGCCCGTCAATGCCCTGTGCCAAAACGAATGTGCCAAATAGCACCAAAATCAAGGCGGCAATCAGCGCCAATGAGCCACGTAGATAGCGGATTTTCAACACAGGCAGATGAGCATGATTTAACATGGATGGGTTCTCCGGTTCTGGTAGGGTCTTGGTAGAAATAAGGGGAGCAATCGGCACAATCCGGCGGTTGGTGGATGGCGCAGGCAGTTTTAGGGGCGGCAGCGTGGCGGCAGAATCTTCGGCGGCGGCTTGCACGGCCTGTGCAATGGCTTGCCATTCTTTCAGATCAGCTTGGCAGGCAGGGCAGACAGCCAAATGCGCCCCGATCAGGGTCTGCTCGGCTTCGGTCAACGTGCCATTGATATAAAACGGCAGCAGGTCACGTGGGTGATTATTCAGCATGGGGTACATCTCCTAGCAATTGGCGGAGGCTTTGGCGGGCGCGATGCAGGCGACTTTTCAGGGTGTTCAGTGGCACCCCCAATTGACTGGCGGCGTCTGGCCCGGACATCCCGCGAAAAAAGACCAATTCGAGGGCCTCTTGTTGTTCGAGGGGCAGTTGGCGAATGGCCTGTTGCAGTGCATCCTGTTCGGCGGCTTGGTCAAAGACGGCAGCCGGATTGGTTTGGTCGGCAGGGTCAGGGCGGTCATCATCGAGGGGAGCATGTTCGGGAGGACGACGACGTTCACGGGCTTTGTTGGCTTGGCGTTTGGCGATGGCGATTAACCAAGTCCGGACTTGGCTTTCACCGCGAAATCGCCCGGCTGTCTGCCACGCCGCCAACATCACATCTTGCAGCACTTCTTCGGCCAGATGCCGCTCACCCAATTCATGGATGAGCACATTGAGCAGGGCCATGCCGTGCCGCACATACAATTCATGCAAAGCCCCCACATCCCCGCTTGCCATCGCTGCAATCAGGCCTTGATCTGGGTCGGTGGATCGGTTTTGCATGAACCACCTCTCTTGGTGGGATTGGTTGGCCGAATGTGCCATGCCGAATGCCTGTTCCTTTCGCTTATATCTGCATTAGTACCGGATTTGCAGCGAAAGGTTGCATCCTCTCCAAAAAATACCCTACTTGGAGATTGCAGTATTTTTTACGTACCGATTATAATTAGTAATATCGTTTCAAAAAACAAACAAGTGGGCTTTGGAGGGAACCATGTCCAAATTTCAATCGTTCAGTCCGGATTGCGAATCCATCGGTCAGGGCATGATGATGTTTATGAGTGCCATCACTGTGGATGAATTTGAAGACATTTTGGAAAAACATGGCTTAAAACAGGTAGAACTAGAAAAATGGTATCCTCAACAGAACTGGCTGGATGTACTCAATGATATTGCGGCCAGCGAAGCGGGGAATGCGTCGCAGATGTTTATTTCCATCGGCATGAAGGTCATCGAAACCGCCAAATTCCCGGCTGAAATCAGCAATATGGATATTCATACCCTGCTTTCTATTTGGAACAACGTCTACCAGACCAACCATCGCGGTACCGATATTGGCGGCATGGAATATACCAAAATTGGCGACAAGCATATCCAGATGAAAATCCGTATCCCCTTCCCCGACGATTTGGAATATGGGGTCTATTGGGGCATCGCACGGCGCTTTTTGCCACCCGGCACGAATTTCGCGGTGACGTATGATGAAAACGTCCCACGTCGAGAGCACGGGGGCACACACACCATTATTCACATCAACTGGGAGTAAAGGGCGGGTTCCCCACCCCAGCTACGGTGTTCGCTTCGCTGATTCTTATAGCGGTTTTCAGGCAGGTTGACCTATAAAAACACGGGGCTAAAGCCGCCGTGCTGAAGTTAGTGAAAAACACGGGTCAGGCAACATGAAAACCGCTGTAGAGAAATCTCCCCTACCCAGTCGGGAGATTTTTTAATCCTGTATGCAGAGAGGGAGTGATAATAACGCCGTCGCCCGCTGCCACTCCTGAGCGCCATTTGGCATCTTGCCCAATATCTCCAAAATGGTGGGGAGGCTCGTTTCGATCATCTCCCGTGAAAGTGGGCGGTGAATATCCACTATTTTGAACAACAGATGGGGTTGATTAAGGAAGCCGATTAACCAATTGCCCAATGTATAGGCGGTCATAGGTCTGCCTAGATAACCGTGTTGGTCACGCAGGTGACTGGCGAGACCGGCAAGGTGCTGTTCATAGGCGCGACGCACATCATTGAGGGATTCGACCAATAGGTCGTAATTTAATGATTTCACCAACTCATAGTAGTCCGCATTTGCGTAGATTTGCGCGTGCGATAATCTGAGGAAGGCTTCGACCTGTTCAGCCGGGATACCGATGTGCTTTGCCAGCAGTTGTGCGACCATGTTCTGTTTCCCCATCACTTGTACGACTAGATTCATCTAATTATTAAGGCAAGGCTTGCACAAGATATAGTGCCAGAGTCCACAAACTTGTGTGCCTAGTGTCATGTCCAATCCAAAATGGGCAGGTCGCACATCTGACAACCATCGTGGAACGCCGTCGAAATCGAAACAAAATTTAGGGAAACTCGGCGCCGTCAAAACGGTCTTACTTTCCCTAAACAAGCCGTCTTCACAAAATTCCCACTAGCGCATTGGGCCTTCGTCCGGTAAAACTATATGAGTTGCGTATAAGCAGCAGCACTAACCTGCTGTGAAGGCTATTGCTTTGCCTATTACCCGCCTTCACCGATGAGTCATAGCGATCTTTGACTCAGGTAATTGACAAGTTAGGTGGAAGTTTGTATACTGAAGCATGTCACGAGGAGATAGGTTTCGATGATCCTTAAAAATCGTCTGGCGGAACTGATGGCTGAATATGGTCGTAAAACAGGGAACCGCCTGACTCAGGACGATTTGTCGCAAGAAACCAAAGTCGCCCAAAGCACCATATCCGCATACGTGACAAATAAAGTGCGGCGGTATGATGCACGCATAGTCGAAACCTTTCTGGAGTTTTTTGGGTGCAGTGTGACCGAATTCTTTGTGCTGGATGAAGGCATCGCCGAAGACCGGCAGGACGAGGAAAACGGGCACAGGCCCCAAAGAGTATCTCAAGGTCAGAACGCCTGAGCCACCTTGGGGGCCTGCGGTTTGCGCTACTCAGGTTGATTTTGAGGAGCCTGTAGCGCCGCACCGTTACGTGCGTCGTGGTGAAAGTGCAGGGGATCACCAAAAACGCTATAAACGATTGTATCACACCTGAGAAAATAGACAAGTCTCCCAAACAATCGTCATTTTCTCCCCTGTTTCGAGCGATACCCCTACCCCAAAGCAAGGGTGGGTATCCTGAAGTGGGACTTCATTTACTTCGTTTTGAATGCGTATGACAAGGAAATGTGATTGAAAGCAGCCAACTTGCCAAGCATAGTACATTCGGAGTATAATCTAAAAATCTCTAGTTAGGACATATGTTCTAATTTTAGAGACAGGAAAAACCCCGTGTTGGATGGGGTGGGGTGAAGTCCTGTTTAAGATGCAATTGAGTCTATAGATCTATGAGTCTACAGTTTGGGTATACGATGGCTTGTCATATACTCATACTAAGATTATCGCTCTATTGAGCCAAAAAGTCAAGGGTTTTTAACGCAAATTTAAGCTAAATCCCAAAATTGGCTATTTTGACTGTAAGGGTTATGACTTAGCAAAATCTGTTTAGGCTCACTGTCAAGTTCAATTAGTTATTTACAAGCAAAGCGAGATGCAATTGTAAGGATAATCCCATGAACAAGCCACTTTCTCTTGACAATGAACCCAACAAACCCGATATTCCAGTGGTCTTTTCCAAAGCCCTCGCCAATGTTTTTGGGCCAGAAGCCGCGCTGGTCTTGCAACAAACACATTACATGACCGGGGTGTTTGCCAGCAAAGAAGACAACCGCATCAACGGTTATTTTTGGTATCGCCATGCCTATGCCGATTGGCACGCCGACTATCCCTTTTGGAGCGCCGCTACGTTTAAGCTGGCGATCTCCAAACTTGAAAAGGCCGGGATTTTGGTCGGGGCACAGCTTTCAAATAACAAGTTCGATAAAGGCAAATGGTACCGTATTGATTATGAGCGCCTGAATGAATTTATCCCCTCGACGGATAGCAAATTATTTTTCGATGGGAATCTACCCACCAACCGATTGGATGAAAATCGCCCATCGAGTGATGCAAAATCCCCCCATCGAGTGGAGACTCCCGCCCCATCGTCGGCAAATTTAGACCCATCGGCTGGTTCGACATTACCAGTCGAGCGGTTGGCAGCGAGCCGATCTAAGAATAAGAATTCACAGATTGAAAATTACTCACCAGATTTACCGAATGAAACACATTCACTAAACACACAAAAAATGGATGGAACTTCATCACCCACCCACCACCCTGCTGAAATTACCTCGGTGGAAGCCAAAGTCACCTCGCGCCGCAGTGAGGGGCAATCTGAAATTCAATCTTCTGCTGAAATTTCACATGATGAAGCCAAAGAAATGGCCCGCGAGATTTACAATCATGGCCCGCTGCGTGGACTGGTCAATTTCTGTTTGATGCCAGAGTTATCTGGGGTCAAGCCGGGGCCACGTGAATGGAAACGACTACGTAAAGTCTTGAACGAGATCGAAGCGATGACCCCAAACGATGTACCGATTAGCAGTGAATTGTTCGAGGTAGATTTCCGCCTGTGGTGGTTTATGTATGGCCCGGGACAAGATGGTGAGCCGATTCGCGTTGCCGAATATCTGCCGACGGTGTGGCCGCGCTTCTTGGCGCATCACCGCCAAAATCGTAACTGGGTCATGGAATTTGGGGTGCGCCACGCGGGATGGTTGGCCTTCTGCAAACAAGACCCACAAGGTTTTGCTGAACTCTATGCCGCCAAAAATCGGGATAAGCGAAACCGCCCATCTTTTGGCCCTTCTCAACTTGCCGAATTGAGCCAAGCCAATCAGGTGGATGAGGACGCGATTTTGGAGGCGATGATCTGTGAGGCGAGTGTTTGATGACGTATCCCGACGGTTCAAACTGCCTTGTTCCGAGGGATTGTTTTGACGCAAATTCGACTTAGGCAAGCGATTTAGAACCGAACTATAACAATCGCTACCGACAGACAAAGTTTTGCGATGTATACTACGAGTAACCGAAAAATATTCGTGCGGACATCCAGTGCGACCAATGACCGCAGCATCGAAGGTCATTGGATGTGAAATGACGTGAGGAGATAATTTTTATGGGTACGACAATTGCGCTTATGAACCAAAAGGGTGGCGTTGGCAAAACCACCATGACCATCCACCTCGGGGTCGGATTAGCGGCGATGGGTTATCAGGTAGCGATGGTAGATATGGACCCACAAGGCCATATTGCGATGTCATTCGCGCTGGTAGACGAGATGGGCCGACCACGCGAGGGCATTTTTGAACTGCTGGTCAATGGTGAACCCCTTAACTCGGTGTTGATGATGGCACCCGCCGATGAGTATGAATCTATTCAGCGCCAACCCGGTGGGCAACTTTATATTTTGCCGGGTGGACAAAAGACCCAGTTGGCTGCGATCAATATCCAACTCGATGGGGCGGATTTTGGGGCAGTTGAACGTTCCCTCAAACCCCTGCAAGACATGTGCGATTTTGTGTTGATTGATACCGCGCCGACAGCCTCCCTTTTTACCCCGGCGATTCTGGCGGCAGCCGATTTTGTGCTTTGCCCCACCGAGATGTCGCGTCTAAGCCTCGACGGGTTGGAAAAGATTACCCAGATGATGACAAATTTGGCCGGGCTGCATGACGCCGAAATTTTGGGCATCATTCCGATGATGACCCGTGCCAATACCCGCGAACATAAAGATCGCTTGGACGAACTGCAAGAACTCTACCCCGGCAGGGTCTGGTACAAAGAAGAAATTCCATTAAGTACGGTTTGGAAAGAAGCCTCGGATGCGGCGCGGACAGTCTTCACCTATGCTCCTCGCCATTCTGCTGTAGATACTGCTTGGAAATTGATTGACCGATTTTTGAAGGCCGTTGAAGGAGTACCCTATGGACAGGTCTAAGCCGAACAGCCGCCGACCTCCACGCGCTGCTGGTTCGTTATCGCCGTTGGAGGCACTGGAATTGGGGACACGCCATCCCGGTGAAGGCCGTCCGGTGGATTTGCATCTGTCGCAAATCGTCATTGACGAACAGATTCAGGTGCGTGTGGATGGGCTTGATGAAGAGCGGGTAGAGCAGTACACCATCGTGATTGAAAACGGCGGAGACATGGAACCGATTATTGTGTTCCAAGATACCAATGGCAACCACCTTTTGGCGGATGGATTTCATCGGGTCGAAGCCTATCGTCGGGCTGGACGCGATATGATTAGGGCCTATGTCTCAAAGGGGGGCTATGAGGCCGCCTACGAATATGCCGAGAACGCAAACCTTGAACACGGTCTGGCCTATTCCAACGACGACAAGAAAAATATTCTGCGCCGTCGTATCAAACAAGGTCGGACGTGGTTTGAGTGGAGTGGGGACGGAAAACTTAACCCACGTGTCTCGTATAACGAGATGGCTCGCCAGTTGGGGGTCAGTCAGCCGACCATCACCTCATGGGTGAATAGTATTTTGAGTGAACTCAGTCAATCAACTTCAAAGAATTTAGAAGTTGACCGGTCACAGGTCGTTGGCAAAGATGGTAAAGTGCGTGACGTGAGCCGTATTGGGTCGGCTACCGCCAGCAAATCCAAAACCGAACGTGCCCCTCGATCTGCTGAACCTGAAAATGGGGAAGATTTTGAGGACGATAAATTTAGCACCGCGACCCACATGGTTATCAATGCCGGGGGTGAATCGCGCGTCGTCGAAAAACGTCCGGCTGCCCCGCCCGCTGGCACACGCAACCCCGACAAAGATTTGGCAGTGCAAATGGAAGCCGACATTACGGATGTGCTGTCTCGGCTCACCCGCTACGATCCTACCCAAGTAAACGTATTGTGGTTGTTGGGCAAGGATCGTGTCGAAGAAGTCAAGGCGTCGCTGGGTCAATTGGAACTGTGGGTGCAAGAAATGTATGAATTTTTGTCGAGTATCCCGACTCCCCCGGATCGGCCCAAAGTATAAGAGGGACGGTCATGGCCGAAAAAGTTCAGGTCTGCGATTGGTGTGGGGCAAACTGGCAACTCCATTGGAAGTGCCAGATTATTTGCCCCAACTGTGGCGCGAAACAAGATTGCAGCGACTTGTTTGTGGATTACGATGAAATCCAGCGCCAACGCGAGGCACGCGGGTTGGATTTGCTTGAGCCACCCCAGACTATTTGGATAGACGCCGAACATTCCGTTACATAGCCGAACGATTTTTTGCGAGATGCAATCACCAAAGGGGACATTATGCGCCTAGCAATTACGGTCAGCTTGGCAAAGCTCAATCAAAAACTGCTGCACATCACCGTTGAGGGTCAATCGCTCCAAGATGAAACAACCCTCCTGCTCGAAGCCCTTGCCAATGTCCCCGGCATAAAGGTTTCCAATATGCAGGCGCGGGATGGTTGGGGAAATCCGCTGATCTGTAACATAAGTGAGAAAAAACTAACCCTCCCCGCCAAGCGATTTTTGGTGGATTACGATCTGGAAACCGCCTATACCGACTGTATGGGGGCTGACCGGGATGTTTATTTGATGTACCCTTTTATCAACGACCACGAAGTATTTTTGGGGGTCGGCAGTGTTCCTGTCCCCATGCCGCTGCACGAATGGGTCAATGATTTGCAGGTGCAGTTTCAAATCAAGGACGTTCCGGCGGGTTGGAATGTTTTTTCGAATGGAATGCAAGGGCAGATCGAGCCGACCAAACTGGAAGGTTTTTTTGTCTATGCCGCCCAAGGATTAACCCCTGAAGAGCATACTTATGTTGCACAGAAGAGCATCATGGTTTTTGATCTAGTCGTGCAGCACAGCAAAACGATTCCCCTGCATACCTATGAACTGTGGAACATGATAGAGCGTTTTATGGTTTGGATTGAGAGTTCCGTCGCGCCCTATCGCGGACAACAAGACATCAATATTCTGATTTTGCAGGCCCCTGACGATTTTGAACAGCAGACCGACGGGCGGACTTTTGCAACCGGGGAGAATGTACCCAACGGCATCATTGTCTATGGCCCCCAAAATCCTGCCTATTTATGGAAGATGTTCGAGCATGATAACTATGCCTATTTTTTGGAGGATGGGTTGGCCCACGAACTGACCCATTTTTATACCACTAGCAATTGGACGGGCCGTGCCAAGTCGGTACTCTATCCTAGTCCAACTTGCCCCCCTGACGATGCCCAGTTAATTGGCGAATCCCTCAACCAATATTGCTACAATCAATTTATGTTCCGCGAAAATCCCAATCAATTCCTGACGTATTATTTGGCTCGTGCGCTCCAGAAGCAGCAAAAACGCGGTGGCCGCAGCCCTATCCTTGATCTCTTTTTGCTCGATACCTATCTGCGGCGGCAGGGACATTCGGTCTTGGCCCTGTTTGGGGTAATGGTCTGGGAAAAACAACGACGACCCGGCCCCTATGAGTCGGCTCAGTGGATGTTTAATGTGATGCACGATTGGTTGGGGCTGGATGTGCCGCAACACCTCAAAGGTCAACTGCTTGGCAAAGAGGCCCCGAATTATGTCGCGTTGGTAGATCGGGCACTTGCCGAACGGGGGTATACGCTGGTGCATCATCATGACACGATTGACATTCGACAGGAATTTTAAGAATGCCCTCGCTCGACAATGCACGTTTGGCGCTGGATGGGTTGTCGGTTGGGGATGCCTTTGGCGAGAACTTTTTCCATTTCCCCAAAGATTCATTGGGCCAACGAATTGAGCAACGCGAATTACCAGCGGGTCAATGGCGCTATACTGATGACACCAACATGGCCCTTTCGATCTATTGCCTGTTACGCAAAAAAGGCGAGATAGACCAAGATACCCTCGCCATCAGTTTCGCGGCGCATTACGACCCCGAACGCAGATATGGCGCGGGGGCAGGTCGGTTGCTGCGACAAATCGGTACGAAAGCGCATTGGTGGCGCGAAGCCTCGCACGAACTGTTTGGCGGACAGGGGTCATTTGGCAATGGAGCAGCCATGCGCGTGGCTCCGGTGGGTGGATATTACGCCGAGGACATGGAGCAGGTTATCGCCGTAGCTACTCAAACTGCGGAAGTTACTCATGCCCACCCTGAAGGCATTGCGGGGGGTATCGCGGTGGCGGTGGCGGTGGCGGTGGCGTGTCGGTTGCGCGGTACACCCCCGCCCACTCGCCAAGATTTTATCGAGATGGTGCTGCCCTATGTGCCGGAAAGCGAAGTCAAAAGTGGTCTGCGACATGCCCGTGACATTCAATCCAATCAAGTGGCCCATGCTGCCCAAATGTTAGGCAATGGCCTGCTAATTTCCGCCCAAGACACGGTGCCGTTTTGTGTGTGGTGTGCTGGCGCATATCTGCATAATTACGAGGAGGCCCTGTGGCAGACCGCCTCCGTTTTTGGGGATATAGACACCAACTGCGCCATAGTCGGGGGGATCGTGGCGCCGTATGTTGGGCCGTCGGGTATCCCATCGGAGTGGATTCAGTGCCGCGAACCCCTACCAGAGTGGGCCATCGGTTCAGAGAATATTTGTTGATTAGAATTATTTATATAAAGCATCTCAGTAATAATAGTAATTTTCTAATCTTAATATCGCAAACTCTACTCGCAAGTTCTTTACGATTGCTGCTTCACGACAAATAACGTCAAGTCGTCGGATTGGGGGAGTTCGCCCGTAAAACTAGACACCGCATCCACAATTGCGTCCAAAATATTGCTGGCGGGTTCGCTGGCGTGGGCTTCGACGGCGGCCCGCAAACGCGCGTCGCCAAATAAATCGCCTGCCGCATCCATTGCCTCGGTGACACCATCGGTATAACAGATGATGATGTCCCCCGGCTGCATAATGATCTGATTTTCCTCAAGGCGGATTTGCTCAAACATGCCCAAAACAATGCCTTTGGCGTGCAGGGTCTCGAAGGCACCGTGTTCAGCCCGCCACCACAACGGGGGATTGTGTCCCCCATTGGCATAGACAAAGCGTGCCTCGTTTGGATATAGCACCCCATAAAATGCCGTCAAAAACACATCACTTTGCGCGTCAGTAATGATAACCTCGTTGGCACGTACCAATGCTTCGGCAGGTGTGCGTCGTCCGCTGCTGGCAACCGAGCGAATAATGGTGCGGCTCATGGACATAAACAGGGCCGCCGGAATCCCCTTGCCTGCTACGTCACCAATGACCATACCAAGCCGTTTGCCTTCGCCTGCCAACCAGAAAAAATCGTAAAAATCGCCGCCGATGAGCCGAGCCGCTTGATAATACGAACACATCTGCCAGCCCTCAATTACAGGGCAGGAATCGGGTAAAAGGCTCAACTGGATTTGGCGGGCCAGTGTCAATTCTTCTTCCAGCCGCCGACCCTCCGCCTCTTGTTGCAATAGACGGGCTTTTTCAATGGCGATAGCGGCCTGATTCGCCATCAACCGCAAAAAGCGCAGTTTATCAATGTCCATTTTGTAGACGTGGCGCATATCCAAGACCAGCGTGCCAATCGAGTGCCCATCCACAATTAG
Source organism: Anaerolineae bacterium (assembly GCA_021463865.1). Lineage (GTDB taxonomy): Bacteria > Chloroflexota > Anaerolineae > Aggregatilineales > J027 > CFX10. The sequence goes on along the minus strand of JAJTXY010000007.1, from coordinate 52,822 downwards.
CGGCACAATCACATGCCCACGAAATCCCTCGGCGGCTAACCAATCGGCGCGGAAAGTCGGAGTGTCATTTTTCCAGATGTCCTCGATGACGACGGGTTGCTGTTTTCGCATGGCCCGCCCCGGCCCGGTACGATCATCATTGGGCAGTAGGCGGCGCTCGGCGACGGGGTCGGCTTTCCATCCGCTGACGGCCTTAAATGCCAACCACGCCGGGTCTTCGCTGGGGAGCAGCAGGGCGCAGGCATCAAAACCCAACAGGCGGCGCACTTCCTCTACTAGATAATTCATCAAGTCTTGCAGTTCGGAGCGGCTCAGGAGTTGATTGGAGAATTCCAGCAGCACGGCCTGTTCATGGATGCGTTGTTCGCGCAGCATATCAAACAGGCGGGCACGTTCAATCGCCGCCGCGATAATGTTGCCGACGCTGTTTAAAATCGTCAGCGACTCCTCGTTAAATTCGCTCCAATCCGAGGCCGCGACGTTCAAGATACCGAGGGTCTGGTCGCCAATGCGCAGCGGGGCGGAGGCGTGAACAATCAAGCCGCGTGTATCGCCGCCCGATTCAATCAGCCGGCTGCATTTCACCTCATTATAGGCTTCGGTTAATTTGCCCTTGTTGCAATAGCCCTGACAATCACACCCGCCATCCCACGCCGGGGCGCTTTCCAAATCTAGTGCGGGGGGCAGATTATGATAGGCCGCCAGCACATAGCCTTTGCCCCACCAACGTTCTTGGGCATTCGGCGAAATCAAAAATATCCAGCCCGTTTGCAGGCCCATCAATTCGACCAGACGGGCAAGGACAGAATTCAACGCACCTTGTACATCCACCGCGCTATTGAGTGTGGCGGCGATTTCATTGAGCGTGGTTAGCCGCTCGATTAGAGTCGTTTCGTGAGACATGACCCCCCACTGAGTCATCGGTACATTTTTCGGACGCATGGTCTATTATACGGCGGAGTCGGGGGAATTGCTGGTGGTGTGAGAAAGGAAATGGTCAAAAAAGCGGTTTCTAACATCCGATTTCATGCTCTCGATCTGACGCCAGAGCGATGTGAAAGCTAAGTCTGCTATTGGCCCAAATACTTCGAGATTCATCATATGAGGTTTCATGGCGCTGTCAAACTGCGGATCGGGATGGTGTAAAACGATCACAGCACTTAGCCTATGAGCAATGGCTTGCCAATCAAGTTGACTATCTATGCCGTGAGAAACGAGTTGCTCATTTAAAGCACTGACAATGCCAGCTTTTAAGGCTGCAAGATGTGTCCCACCCTTTGAGGTTTCGATTCGATTGACAAAACTCAACACATTTGACTGACCACTATGACTCGTGAACTGGAGAGCAAATTCAACTTCGCATTTATACTGGTGATTTTCCGAAACGGGAATCAAGAGCGGTTGCTTGATATGTAGCATGTCGTGAATCGGGAGGGCACTTCTATTAAGGTCTTGAACCCACGTTTTCAGGTCATCAGGGGCAAAACAGGCACGTTCCTGAAATGGGGTTGTTCGCTCATCACGAATAATAATCTTCAATCCTGCAATGAGATAAGCCAGTTCACAGCATCGGGCAACAATGCGCTCAAAATCAAACGGGTTCGGCTCTAAAATGCTGAAGTCAGGGGTAAAAGTCAATTTCAGGCCGTGTTCAGAATCGGGAACACCTGCTATTTGCTGTAAAGGGCTGTCGGCCAATCCTTCATGATAGCTTTTTGTCCATAACTGCCCGTTGTGCCTATTCTCCACGCGCATTTCCGACGACAGCGCATTGACCCACGTAATCCAACCCCAAATGAGCTACCCGTCGCTTCATATTCCCCATGTGGGTCTCGGAATATTCCAGATCGCTCCAAGACAGCTTCCATCATGGACATGTTTTCTCGATTCACGTGAATCATTGGCAAGCCAAGACTATTATCTTCGATGACCACCTGATTATCCGGGAGGAGGGTAATCCCTATCTGGTCACAGCGCCCTATCGCGGCTTCATCAATTGCATGTTCGAGAGCTTCAAAAAACAGTTGATGAAGTGCCCGCGTATCTATGCCACCAATGTACATGCCGGGTCGTTTGCGGGCGTGTTCGCGTAAGTCAATAGATGAGGTATTTGAATCGGTCATGGGGTATGATTTCCTCCCCCATAATTATACCCCATCTTGGCTTAAATAAAAGAAAAACAAGGCCGCCCATACACAAAAATCACATGTACTGGACAGCCTATAAATTATCGGATTTTTGGCGGATGGGTTAGGAACGGACACCCCACACCCGCACGGTGCCGTCGAAGCTACCTGAGAACAATGCTGTGCCATCGGCGTTGAATAATAGACTGGTGACATCATCCAGATGCCCGGTTAGCACAATCAATTCCGTCTGGGTGGCAATATCTAACACATAAACCGTGCCGTCCTCGCTCCCGGTTGCCAGAAGTTGATTATCTGGGCTAAATGCCATGCTCACCGTATTGCCTGTATTCGCTGGCAGTTCCGCCAATAACTCGCCTGTTGCCACGTCCCAAATCCAAATACGGCCCTCGTTGCCAAGCGAAGCCAGCAATGTTGCATCAGGGCTAAAAACAAGCGACTTCACCGGGCCGTCTTGCAAAAACACGTCGGTTGGTTTGCCCGACAGCGTATCCCATAGGTGAATCGTGCCCGACTCGTCGCCACTCGCCAACAGACTACCATCTGAGGTGAAAAGGGCTGCGGAAGGAGGCGCTGAGACCAATGTTTGCGTGACAGCCTCGCTGCCGTCCACAGGGACTTGCAGCACGGTGAACGCCCCGTTTTGCATCATTGCCAGCCATATCCTTGTCCCGTCCGCCGAAAACACCCCGCTGAAGACACGATCCCCGTTTTGCGATTGAACGGTCATTTCGGTGCCTGTGACAGTATCCCAAACCTTGTAATCGCTGACGACATGGTTGGCAATCGCCATAAGCTGTAAACCATTGGGATGCCATGCGACCCCCTCAATCGTAGCAAACCAACCGGATTCAAGGATGGGGAGTTCGGTGCTCGTGGCGGTATCCCAAACACGCACCACGTGGTCGAAGCCGCCTGCCGCCAACAGCCCCTCATCGGCGCTCAACGCCAAGTGGTCAGCCGCGCCATAATGCCCTGTTACCCGGCCCTGTTCGGTAAAAGTGGCAGCGTCCCACAAACGGAGAGTGCCATCGTACCCAGTTGCCGCCAGCCATGTCCCATCCGCACTAAACGCGACATGATTGACCACCCCGGCATAGTCGTCAAACGCTTTGCTCGATTCGCCTGTTGTGAGGTCAAATACCTTGACTGCTTCGGCCAATCCACCCAAATCCGTCGTGGCACTGACCACCCATTGACTATCTGGACTGATGGCAAGTGAATAATTGACGAGATATTCCTCACGGTTGTCTACCGTCCATAACATTGCATTGGTCTGCACATCCCACAGATGCAGTTCATAGTTCGCCCCAACTGCCAAATAGCGCCCATCATGGCTAAGGGCCAGCGCCGAAAGATACGTGCCAGTTTGAGTCGTTTCCCGTTTGACCAGTACCGATTCCTCACTGGTTTTGCGATTCCATTCATGGATGGTATAGCCGCCCACCTCGGCTGTGGCAGATTCGCTAGTACCCCAGATAAAACTCAGGCTGTTCGGTGTAAAGGTCATGGGTGAATCCAGCGTTTCCCCTTTGGGAAAGGATGCCACCTCGCCAAAGGTCGCGGTATCCCAAACGCGAACCGTCGCATCCCGCGCGTCGGACGCCAACAGCTTGCCATCCGGGCTAAAAACCACGTCTAAGATGGCCTCGGTATGGCCTACCATCGTAGCGATTTGTTCATGGGTCGTTAGATTGAATAAGGCAATCTCACCATTCATCCCGCCGCTGGCATAGAATCGCCCATCGGGACTAAACGCACCCGCATCGGCTTGATCGGTAAGCGCTGGGATGATGGGCGCATTCGGCCAATTCGTTTCCGCCAGATTTTCGGCATCATAGACCCATGCCCCCAGCGATGTGGCAACCCCGATGTGATGATCCATCCAACTTAAGCCAAATATCCGACCCTTGCCAAGTTGGGCCACCTGTTGCATCTGGGCGGCGTTGGCAGGGGTAATGGGGCTAAGGCCCGCCGGGATAAGGGTATGGCTGCCGCTTTGGGCCTGCAAACCGTTGGCGGGCAACAAGGTGAAAATTGCAAGAATAAGACACACATAGAAAAAGTGTCGGTTCATGAGGATAGCCTTTCATGACTAAGGCAAATAATGGACTCACTCGTCTATTAGGACAGTACATGGTGAAGGATTGTTCCATCAAGCATACATCGTCCAAAGGCCAAACAAAAAGGGTGAGCAACACTTCCTCACCCCCTGTGGGAAAAAATCGAATGTGCCGTGCGTCTAAAGTTCACACGGCGTGGTCAGCAACTCAATATCAGTCGCGTCTGCAGGGGCAACTTTAATCTTAGCGCTGTAAAAGCTCCAAAACGGCGGCGGTGGGGTTGGGCCAGACCCGACATTTGAGGTTCGGGCCACGTAGCAGCCATAATAGCGTTGCGGGGCCGCATTCTTTTCTGTGCCAATCAAAATGGTGGGCATGGACACGAAGGTGCTCCCCGCCGCGCCATCATATTGAATCCCCAGCAGCAGCGCCACAAAAATATCGGTGGTGTTGGCATAGCCCTGTGAAAATTGGCTGAAGCTCAGGCCATTGGGGGGTGAACTCCAATAGTTGTAGGCGCGGGCATAGTCTTTGAGATGAACAGCGTTGAAATAGGAGCGCAGTAGCCAAATCGGACTCTCACGCGAATCAACTACAAGATCACCTAGCGCGGGCGGGTTGCAGGAGGTTCGCATCAGATTGACATCTACCTCCTCAGGCGTAATCTCCTCAAATCCGCTGGTTTCATTCGCCAGCGACCAAGGATTATCCGCGACGTTCGTGTCGGTTGTCGTCTCCACCCGCGAAACCTTTGCGGTAAAACACCCGACATAGGCTTTGATCGTGCCATCGGTCTGTGATGCAATCAGCAGAGTTGGTACGGCGTCATAGGTTGTTCCGGCGGCCACCCCTTCCCGAATCAGCGTGCTGACGACTACCCATACATCAGTGGTTTGGGCGAACCCTGCCGAAAATTGGGCCAATGTTTGACCCTGTGGGGCGCTATCCCAATAGCCATAGGCGCGGGCATAATCACGCAGCACGATGGCGTTGTAGTAAGACTGAATCAACAGCACGGGGTCGCTGCGATCTTCAAAGGGAATAGGTGCTTGCGGTTTGGGAGCGGCATTGGCATGGTGATGGGGTACAAGGGCGATATTCGCCAGTAAGAGGAGAACCAACCCGATGATGGCAAAACGAGCAGGGTGGCAGCATTTCATGAGTAACCTCTCAATGAAGCTAAGTTGCGTGATGACTTGATGATAGGCCAAATCAAGCATCACTGCTAGACGACTTGCATATGGTCATCAGGCACGTTGCATCACCTCTTCAATCGCCTGTGCCAATTTGGGCATGGCGGTGCGGATTTCATCGGGGGCAGTACAGTGGATAGGCCGTTGATTTTTGTATATGATTCATTACTATACCTGCTGGATTTTTTATTTAATGCCGTTTTTGGGAGGTTGATATTGTTCCATTTATTGCCCAAATTTTATCTTGATTCGCATATCAGCAAAGAAGTGGCAATACAACTTCGTCGTAAGGGTATAGACGCAATTCATTGTGCGGAACTGGGTAAACAAGACGATTCTGATGAAGCCCATCTCATTTTTTTCCACTGAGCAGGGGCGAATAATGGTATCATGTGATAAACGTATAGAACAGCAATTGCATTTCGTGTGGCTTGAGCAAGGTCGAGAACATGCCGGAATCATCTTCGTGCAGAATGAGGAATGTCAACTACCCTATGCCTTGCGGCAGGGGCTTGCAGTTGGGGTGAGACTTAGCTCGATTCACCCACTGCGTCTGGCCGATTGACTGAGGCCCGGCAACCAATGTTGATTGCCGCGTTCACATCGGCGTGCAGAGATTGTCCGCACGATGTACATTGGAACGTACTTTGATTGAGACGACTATTTTTATCAATACAACCGCATTTCGAACAGGTTTGCGAGGTATAGTGGGGATTCACTTGAACCAAGCGGACGCCATAGGCTTGGGCTTTGTAGCCCAGTTTGTTACCCAAGTCACCAAAGGCCCAGTTGTGTAATTGTGTTCTCTGCGACTTGCGAAGCCGTACCCGTTCACGGATGCCGGTCAAATCCTCAATGGCAATGCCGCGTCCGGTGCGTTTAGCCTTTTGCACAATTGTTTTACTGATGCAATGGTTGACATCCTTGACAAACCGCTGTTCCCGTCCACTCATTTTCTTGAGCAGACGTTTGGATGATTTCGTGCCTTTCTTTTGGAGTTTTTGACGCAGGCGCTGATTCCGATGCCTTACACGATTGACGTGTTGGCCCGATATGCGTTCACCATCACTGTCGGTAGCAATATTGGCGATGCCTAAATCCACCCCCAAAAACTCGGTCACATCGTCGGGTTCTGGTGCTTCAATCTCGCAGGTGGCAAACAGGTAGAACTCGCCTCGAATGAATACTAAGTCACTCTCACCCTGTTGGGATTGCAGCAACTCCATCTGGCGTTGGCCCGCTTCAAATCGGATACGTTGCCGACCCTCCACCGTCCAAATACTGACCGCGTTATCCGCAAGGGTGTAACGTAAAATGCGTTCATCAAAGGGGAAAGCCCCCTGCTTGCGAAACTCGCGTTTGACTTGCTTGTCCAGTTTGTAGCCATCCGCAACCTTCCCCAAAGCCCGAATGACGATTTGTGCCGTTAAGCCAAATTGCGACTTCACGTCATAGTAACAGAGTTTCTGCAATTTCAGCTTGTTAAATGTTTTGGACTGCCATGCGATTTCACTAATATAATTGCAGGCAGCATTAGCCTGTTGCAAGGTGTCATGTAAACACTGACGCTGGTCGGGGGTGGGAATGAGCTTGATTTTCGCGGTTAGTTTCATAAGCGCTAGTCTACCACTGTGTCAACTAGTTGACCAATAGCAGTTATGGGTGCTTCCTCCCCCTCCCTAAAGGCAGCGGCATCCGCCCTGAATTTTCGGTGAAGCGGTTCAAGAAGGTGCGTGTAGCGTCGAGGGTGATTTGTATAATCAGTTTTGGAGAGTATGAAATGCCGATTTTACCCATCAATCATATCGCAAGTGATCCAACCCATCGCAGCGGACAGCCACGAGTGGTTGGCACAGGCATTACGGTTCAATTTCTTGCCGGATACCTCAAGCGAGGCTATCCAGTCGAGGAGGTTTGTCGTTGGCATGACCTTACCGCCGGACAAGTTTATGCCGCGTGGTCGTATTATGCTGACCATCAAGTCGAAATTGACGCCGCCATTGCGGAAGATGAGGCCCACTATGAAACCATCGGTCGCTCTCTCAAGGAACTTCCCGGCTATGAGGAACGACTGGCCCGTATGGAGGCCGAACAATCGCCCGTCAAGGAAGGTTCATCAGATTAGCGCGAGGGCGACGATGGCCTTGCTGAGAGGGTAAAGGCCTCTTCAATCGCTTGCGCCAATTTAGGCATCGCAGTGCGGATTTCATCGGGGGTGATGGGGCTGAATCCCAATAGCAGGCCATGTCGCGGGGTGGTGTTGCCGACATAAAAGGTGGAGGCAGGCGGCGTGCGAAGTCCCTGTTTGGCGGCGGCTTCCCATATCTGCCGATCATCCATCCCCGCTGGCAACCATGCGATGACGTGCATTCCCGCATCCGATGGCCCAAATTCCAATAATCCCCCCAAATAACGGGCGGCTTCTTCCATAAACACATCGCGCCGTTCGGCATACAGTTTGCGCATCCGGCGAATGTGGCGAGTGAAATGGCCTGCGCGGATAAATTCGGTAGTAATGGCCTGCGGTTCAAGTGGCAGGGTATAACCCATCACCGCCCGCGCCCCGACAAATGCCTTCACCAAATCCGGTGGCGCGACCACATAACCCAGACGCAAACCGGGAAACAGCACTTTGCTAAATGTGCCCATATAGATCACGCGGTTATGCACATCCAACCCTTGCAGCGAGGCCAACGGATAGCCGCTGTAGCGAAATTCGCTGTCATAATCATCCTCCAAAATCCACGCCCCGGATTGCTCGGCCCAATGCAGTAGTTTCATACGCCGTGCCAAAGACAAGGTGCTGCCCGTCGGAAATTGGTGCGAAGGGGTGACATACACCAATTTGGCATGGGGCGCCTGTTGGATACCTGCCTCAACATCCAAGCCCTCATCATCTACCGGAATCGGCACAAGGCTGATTTTTTCGGTGTACAGCACATTTCGCACCGGAGAATACAGCGGATTTTCGACCCATGCCGCGTCCCCCGCATTACACAAGAGTCGCACTGCCATATAGAGCGATTGTTGCGTCCCCGCCGTGATAAATACCTGCTCAGTATCACAGCGCACCCCCCGCGCCACCCGCAGATATTCGGTGACGGCCTCGCGCAGTGGCATATATCCCGCCAAGCCTTGTTCGCTGCCAATGGCGAGGGGTGGGTGATCCCGAAAATGCCGTGCGGCCATCTGCCCCCACTGCTCAAATGGAAAGGCCCGTAAATCTGGCACGCCAACATTAAATGCCAGTGAACTTGGCGGCGGGCTGACACGCGGCATTGAAAATCGCTGGGCCAGCCAATCGTAGCGGGTGCCATGTTCGGAGAGGTCGCGTTTGGGCAGGGGGTGGGGTTCAGGCGGGGTGTGGTTAACAAAAGCCGATAGCGATTCTTCGGGCAGGTCGCTGGTTACAAATGTGCCCGACCCGGCCCGTGATTCCAAATAGCCCTCGGCGATGAGTTGGTCAATGGCGTTAATCACCGTATTGCGCGAGACCAACAGCACTTCCGCCAAATCACGGGTCGAGGGCAGGCGTACCCCGGCATCCAGATGGCGCGTGATAATGGCCTGACGCAGCGCCTCATAAATTTGCCGATATAAGGGAGTCGGCAGTTGGCTTTCGAGGCGGATAATCGAGAGCATAAACGAGGCGGGCAGTGATTTGGTCATCGCAAAATTGGTACTATCCCTCTCATCCAAAGTGGTGCTTGAGTCAAATTTCTATTCCCCCTACGATACAAGCCATAGCGTATCCTTCCGGGGGTGGACGCCGCAGTTCGCCCCTTTCGGAACTATCATGAATATTACAAGGAGAAGGCGTATGGGGTTGAAAAAGGTTTTGGCTGTCGTGTTGTTGATGGGTCTGGTCGCCATGCCAAAGATCGCTGTTGGACAGGGCAACGAAGAGGATGACCACCATTTTGCGATTGATGTTGAAAAAATCGCGGTGCCACATGGCGAATCGGGCGAATGGGACGGCACCTATACCGACCCCGGCACGGTCATTTTTCATGATGGCAAGTTTCACATGTTCCGCAATGGCTTTCAGGCATGGCCCGCCTCGGTTGAAATCGGCTATTTGACCTCGGATGACGGCATCAATTGGACAGAGGTCACACCCGACCCCGTGTTTTACACCGCTGATGCCCCATTTAATGTCGAGGCGGCGTTAGCATCGTCGGCACTGGTCGAGGACGACGGCACATGGGTACTCTACTTCTACCTCTGGCCGCACCAATTTGGCAGCACCGACCCCGGCTCGATTGCTCGTGCAACTGCTCCTGCCCCCGAAGGCCCATGGACAATGGACACCGAAATAAGTCTTGGCCCCGGCGCAGCAGCGTCCGAATGGGACAGTGGCGGCGTCAGTGCCCCGAGTGTGGTCAAAACAGACGACGGCTATCTGATGTTCTACGCCGGATTTGACATCGGCGCGGGTGGGTTTGGTGGCATCGGTATGGCGACCTCACCGGACGGCATCACATGGACAAAATATGATGACCCCGCAACGACAACGGCCCCCTATGCCGAAAGTGACCCGGTGTTTCTCCCCTCCCCTGAAGAAGGTGCATGGGACAGCCGGGTGGTGCATCAACCGCGTGTCCGCCTAACACCGGATGGCTTGGTGATGTTGTATCGCACGTTTGAGGGCAATGGCCGTAATATGGCGTTTGGGCTGGCAATTAGTCAGGACGGGATTACGTGGGAACGGGTCGGAACTGGCCCGGTCTTTTCCTCCGACGAAACCAATCTGCGCGGTATCTGGTATTCGGAATTGGAATATCGGGATGGCACGTACTATGGCTATTTTGAAATCCAGCGCAACTATCAAAACCAGACTGATATTTATGTCGGGACATTGACCGCCGATCTCCCATAAAGTCGTAGAGGGGCAGCCCACCAAAACCTGCCCCCTATCGCATTTCCCCAAAATCCCCAATCTAGGTTAAGGTTATAGGTAGTTTATCTCATGACCGAACCGGAGTTGGGCGTATCATGAAAAGATCATCGCGGTATTATCTTTATGCAATGCTTTTGCTGGTGGGTGGGGCGTTATTGCGCCTTTGGCAGTTGGGCCGCGCCAGCCTTTGGACGGATGAAAATTTCACCTCGTTTTTTGCCCATGCCCCGGCCAAAGATTTTTTTGACTTTTTGCTTATTGACGGTGTCCACGTCCCATTTTATTTTATGGTGATGCGACTCTTTCCGGCTGAACCTGACTTGCTTCTGCGCCTGCCCTCCGCGTTTTTTGGGATTTTGAGTATCGCCATTCTCATGGGCGTGGTCAATCAACTGTATGGCAGCACACGCTTGGCATTATGGGCGGGAGCGCTGTTGGCCTTTAATCCCTACCACATCTGGTATTCCCGTTCGGCCCGACCCTACGCCCTGTTTTTTTTGCTGGCCCTCGCTGCCAGTTATTATTTTTTGCGTTTGCTGCAAGGCCGACGTTCATGGCAGTTATGGCTACTGTTTACCCTGACGACAATGGGGGCCTACATGACCCATTACTTTGCGATTGCCCTGCCGCTGGCCCAGTACATTACCTTAGCGTTTGTCCTGCGTGGTCAAGCCGATTTCTTTAGGAAGTGGTTTGTGTGTCACCTGATGGCGGGTGTGCCACTGCTGATTTGGATTGGGGCGCTCACGCAACAAGAGGTCATTTCATTTGGCATCGCATGGATACCGCCTGTGACTCTCACCGACCCGTTTGTGACACTATGGAATCTGCTGGTTGGCTATATGGGCCGCGAGTTCGTTTTTTATCTTCCTGCCATTGTGATTGGTTCAGCCTTGCTGCTCATGGGAATTGTATATGCCCTCCGCCATCCCCGCGCCGATGTGCCCGCCCTCTATTCGTTCTGGGTGATTGTGGGGGCGCTGGTTCCGGTGGCGCTGATTTCGCAGTTCCGCGCTGTCTATCATGACCGCTATTTTATGGTGATGCTGCCAGCCGTTCTGCTGTTGGTACTGCGGGGGAGTCAGCAGGCACAATGGCGGCATTGGGCCTCCTTTTTGCTGATTGCCATCCTGATTTTTGGCACGGCTACTGTATTGATTCGTATCGCCAATCATGAGGAAGAGCGGGAGGGCTGGCGGGCCGCCTCCCAACAGATCGAGCGCAATTTTCAGCCGGGGGATCAACTGATGGTGCTCAATGGTTCATCGTTGATTCCGTTCCGCCGCTATACCGATGATTCCTTTGATCCCCCGACTATCGAAATCGAATTTGATGAACCTGCTCCTCTCGTCGCGGGTCAGCGGATGTGGGTGATGGTGCGCAATCCCAACGAAAGTCTACATTACCCCTTTGCGATGGACGAATTTGACCCGTTTGCCGTTGACGGGACCAAACTGTCGGAGTGGATGCGGGCCAATCGTCTGGCATGGGTTGAGCAATGGGAGTATCCCGGCGTAACCGTCCTGCTATTTATGGGAAAATCCTCCTAAAAAATGGGGGACCTTGACGGATTGGGGGCAGTCTCTATTGACAGGCTAGGCGGTTTGGGGTGAGATAGGGGCGTTATCTCATCGGGTCATCTATCCAATAGACCCAAGTGGAGGGAAGGGAGAATACCCCACCGCATGACCACGAACAATTCCAATTCGTCCGTTGCTGACCATGCCATTTTTGTACAAGCCATCACCAAACGCTTTGGCAATTTCACGGCGGTTGATCATGTAAATTTTGAGGTTAATCGCGGCGAGATTTTTAGCCTGCTTGGACCCAACGGCGCGGGCAAAACGACCATCATCCGCATGATTCTGGATATTTTGCGCCCTGACGACGGTCAAATTCAGGTATTGGGCGGTGCGCTGACCGACGCCACCAAAGACCGTATTGGCTATCTGCCCGAAGAACGCGGCCTCTATAAAAACGTCAAAGTGCTGGAAATGCTGATCTATCTCGGTCAATTAAAGGGCATGTCTACCCATGATGTACGGGTGCGTGCCCTCGATCTCTTGGAACGTTTTGGCCTCTCCGACAACACCAAGAGCAAAATCAGTCAGCTTTCCAAAGGGATGCAGCAAAAAGTCCAGACGATTGCCACGATTCTGCATAAACCTGACCTGCTGATTATTGACGAACCCTTTTCCGGCCTCGACCCCGTGAATACCCAGTTGATTCAAGACCTGCTGTACGAAATGAAGGCCGAAGGCGTGACTATCGTCATGTCTACCCATCAGATGCACCAAGTCGAAGAAATGGCGGATCGCCTGTTGATGATTAACAAAGGCCAGCGCGTGTTGTATGGCCCAGTCAAGGAAGTGCGCCAGACCTATGCCCAGAACGCGGTTATCGTGGAAGGCGAGGGCAATTGGACAACTGTCCCCGGTGTCAAAGAGGTGTTGGCGGGGCGCAACGGCCATGAAGCTAAATTGATGCTGGCCCCCGGTTTCACCCCCGATGATGTGATGCAAATTCTTGCCAGCCGCAAAGATTACGCTGTGCGCCGCTTTGAACTGGCCGTGCCCAGCCTGAACGAGATTTTTATTCAGGTCGTGGGCGGGAATGGCAGCCGCGCCGAAGCCCGTTACAATGATGTGCGGGCAGCCGATTAAGGGAGGCCACTGATGAATCTTGCCAAAGCGTTGATTGTGGCCCGCCGCGAATATCGGGTGAATTTTCGCAGCCCCGGCTTTCTGTTCATGGCGTTTGCCTTTCCGCTGATTATTCTGGGGATCATGTTTTTTATCACCCAGTTCATCATCGAGCGTGAAACCAGCACCGATGATTTTCAGAAGGTCGGTTATGTCGATAACGCCGACATTGTTCAACCCGGCGTCGAAACTCCCGAAGGCTATTTTGCGCTGGACGTGCCGGAAGTAGAGGCTGTTCCCTATATCGAGCAGCAGCTAAAAGACGGTGTGGCCGATGCCATTTTTGTGATTGATGCCAACTACACCCTGACCGGGCAGGTGGATGTCTATTCTCAGAAAAATGTCACCGAGGCGCTCAAAGAGGATATAGATCGGTTTCTCAGCGATCATCTGGTCGCGCAAGCCGACGATCTACAAGTGCCCGCCGAGCGTCTGGTTGAGCCAATGGACGTGGTCTTTCGCACGCTTGATACGGATGAGCGTCAAAGTGAGGCCGCTTTGATTGGGCGGTTTTTGCTGCCGACCATCTTCGTGTTTGTCTTTTTTATCGCCACCTCCACCACCTCGCAATTTATGATGGGTGGCGTGGTCGAAGAAAAAGAAAACCGCCTAATGGAAATTTTGGCCTCCAGCGTGCGCCCATTGGAGCTGCTGGTGGGCAAGTTGTTAGGGTTGAGCGGCCTCGCCTTTACCCAGATTGCGTTCTGGGTACTGACCGGGGCGGTGATTGCCTTGACTACCGAGCAGGGCCGTGACTTTTTCTCCGGTGCGGAATTTCAAACAAGCGATATTCTGTTAATGATCGTCCTGTTCGTTCTGGACTTTGTTCTCATGTCGGCCATTATGTTGGGAGTGGGGGCCGCCGTCACTGCTGAAGCCGAAAGCCGTCAAGCCGGGGGCTTCATCGGCCTGATCGCTGTGCTGCCGATTGCTGCTAATGCCCTGTTTTTTACCAACCCCAACGGCCCGATTCCCGTAATTCTGAGCTTTTTCCCGATGACCTCCCCAGTGGCAATCATCATGCGCATCGGCCTAACCTCCGTCCCGACGTGGCAGATTGCCGTGAGCATGGTCATCTTAATTGCTTCAACGGTGGGAGTCTTGTGGTTGGCGGCGGTGGTGTTTCGCTTGGGTATGTTGATGTACGGCAAGGTGCTGACACCTAAATTGTTGTGGCAGTCCCTACGTGAAAATCAAAACACGCCGGTGATGACGCCGCTGTCGGAATAGAATAATGGAGGTTGGCCTAGTGACTACAAATCTAAAGACCCTATTCGATCACTACTGGGCTGCTACCGACTGTCATCCCCTATTTGTTTGCGGGGATGCTCTGGAAACATTACAGGCCATGCCAACTGCCTCTATTGACTTTTGCATGACCAGTCCGCCGTATTGGAACAAACGAGCTTATGCCAACGGCGGCATCGGCGAGGAAGCAACTATACAGGCATATCTAACCAGTCTGTTGGCTGTGTTCGCAGAATTAAAGCGTGTCCTAAAACCAACCGGATCGCTCTGGTTGAATTTAGGGGATACATATTCAGAAAAAAATCTACTTGGACTTCCTTGGCGGGTTGCGTTGGCCCTCATAGATGTACAGGGTTGGATTTTACGCAACGATGTGGTCTGGAATAAATTGAAAGGGCCGGATAATTCCTCTGACAAATTGCGGAATACCCATGAGTATATCTTCCACTTTGTCCAGACCCCTAAAGGCTACTATTACAACATGGATGCTATACGTGCCAAGCCGCGACAGGCGAAGGTCAAAAATGGGGCGGTGGTTTCGGCGACAGGTGTAACAGGTGTGCGCTACAAACGGCAGATTGAACTTTCGACGGCCCTCAGCGATGATGAAAAGCAGGTAGCTTTTGTGGCGCTTGAGGAAATGCTGCAACGGGTTCGACAGGGAGAGATTGCCGACTTTCGTATGGTGATTCGTAACCAGCAGCGCACCACCCATTCGGATGCCCAAAAAGTGTCAGGGCGAGCCAAAGAACTCGCTCAAAATGGTTTTTATTTCCTTATCTACCATCCTGATGGCAGCAAACCGGGTGATGTGTGGGATATTGTGCCGGAGGACAGTACACGAAGGATTGGTCATTATGCGGCCTATCCTGAAGATCTCTGCAAAATCCCACTATCGGCAACCTGCCCACCAAATGGAGTTGTGCTTGACCCGTTTTGTGGAACAGGTACAACCAATCTGGTCGCTATGAACCTGAGCCGCAAATCCATTGGGATTGATGTGTCGCCGGAATACATCGCCACTGCCCAAGAAAGGTGTGCCAGACTATTATGAACTATATTCTGGAGCTATACACGGTTTCAACACGCCAAAGTGCGGTGGATTGGGCGTCGCTGGCGACCCAACAACCTTGTGCTTATCTTAATCGCAAATGCCTTAAAACCCGTAAAAGTCAGCCTAACCTTACGATTGGCACTTGCTCAGTGACATATGGCAGTAAACAACCTAAGAACATCATTATCTGTCCGCATCGGTTCTTGGAAAGAGGACAGATTTTTCTAGACTGCCTGCACCTGTTGACCCTTCATGAACCCGGCAATGAACTGCACCGCATACCTGAGATTGAAATCCCCGGCGGCAGTGTAGACTATTTTTTGGTGTCGGTGCGCGATGGCAAAGTGATGGATTTTGTTGGCATCGAATTGCAGGCGCTTGATACAACGGGAACAGTATGGCCGACTCGCCAACAATTCCTCCATGATGTGGTAGACACCCCTGTTGACAGCGGCGATAGTGGCAGTTATGGCATTAACTGGAAGATGACCTCCAAAACGACGCTAGTCCAGCTTCATCATAAGGTCGAAACGTTTGAGGGCTTGGGCAAACACCTTGTTTTGGTATTGCAAGACGAATTATTGGATTACATGCGCCGTGAGTTCAATTTCGGGCATGTCCAAGCCGCCAAATTAGGCCATACGATTCATTTTCATGCCTATAGCCTTTCTGACGATGTGGAAAACTATCGGTTAAGTTTAGTTACGCGCACCAGCACCGATACACAGGGAATAGCTCTTGCGATGGGCTTGCGAACCAATCCAAACATGGAGTTGGAGGTCATTTTGTCTCTGCTCCAAAGTAAATTATCTTCACACACACTCTTGAGACTCTAGGTGATTCAACATGACCCACTGGTATCAAGTATTCGTATTTGAAATCAAGCGCCAGTTTGGACGGAAGGCCTACCTGCTGCTGACCTTTGGCTTACCCGTTTTGGCATTGGTGATCTTTGGGGCTTATCGCACCTATGAATCCAGCCGCGATGATCGCTCGGAGGAAAAACAAGAACTCATCACCGCCGCCAACGACCAGCAAATCGGCTACATAGATGCCACCCCGCAGCAGCTTTTCCCTGCACCGGAAACCTATGGCCCCGCGACTGCCCGCGATTGTAATTTTGATCCCAATGCGGCATTTACCCCCGGCACGATCAAACGAGTGACCCAACCCAAATGTTTTACGGGGCGCATCCATGCCTACTCCGATCTGACCGTTGGCAAAGCGGCGCTTGAGGATAAGACCATTGATATGCTGTTTGTGGTCGAGCCGAATTATCTGGCAACAGGTGAGGTGTCGCTCTACACCGAGGAGTTTAATCTGGCTACCTCCGATAGCTCCGGCCTGTTTACCGATTTTTTGCTGTCCAGTATGCTGCAAAATGCCAGCGGCCCAACCTATGACCTGCTCTATCTGCGTCTGCGTCAACCCTCCGCCGTCACTGAGCACCGTGTTATAGAGACAGGCGCGGAGGAACAGAACGAGGATCAGAATTTTGTGGTGGCCTATGTCACGGCCATTCTGTTGGGCATGACCCTCTTTTGGGGTGGGGGCTATTTGATGCAAAGTGTCGTGCAGGAAAAAGAGTCGCGCATCATCGAAATCCTGCTGTCCTCGGTTCCGGCCCGCGCTCTACTGGTGGGCAAAATCTTGGCGATGGGGGTGGTCAGTGTTGTGCAAGTGACCATGTTGATGGGGACGGCCATGTTTATCGGACGGCAAGCCTCCAGTATTGCCGACTCACTTAGTAATGTCGAAATCGGCATTGGCAAAATCATCCTGATTGCCATCTATTTTGTCTTGGGTTACTTGTTATTTGGTGGATTAATGGCGGCTATCGGCGCGATGAATACCACCTCCCGCGAGGCGCAGAATTACACAGCCGCAATCACCCTGCCTGCCATCTCGCCGATGTTCTTTTTGACCCTGTTTGTCGAAGAACCCCATTCGACCATCCCGACGGTGATGAGTATGTTCCCCATGACCGCGCCGATTGCTATGATGATGCGGATCGCCATCTCAGACGTTCCCGCGTGGCAGGTATTGGTCAGCATCGGGGGCATGGTGGTCATGATTGTTGGGGCGCTGTGGCTGGCGGGTAAGTTGTTCGGCGTCCAAAGCCTGCTGACACTCGACAACGCACTGAAATTGAAAGACCTGCCCAAAGCCTTACGCAGCAAATCGTAGTAAATCAACCCCGCGCCTTCAAGCATAGGGAGGGGAGTAAGCCCTGTATTAAAGCCCTTCCCTATGTTTGGGGAAGGGTTTGGGATGGGGTTCTTCTTCGCCATCGGGTCATCCGCCAATTATTCCAGCAGCCACTCAAATTTCTGCTCGGTCAGCACTTTACCCCATTGTTCTCCGGTGACTTCCTCAATCAGGGTAAACCCTACCTGTTCATAGAGATACCGTGCTGAATCAAGGCCCGCAAATGTCGTAAGATAGACCCTTTTAAATCCCGCCTCTCTGCAAAAAGCGACAGCCGCATTCATCAACAGCCGACCAATACCTTGCCCTTGATAGGCCGGGTCAATGATAAACCAGCGCAATCGTGCGCCTTCGGTTCTGGTCCTGCCCCCATCAATGACAATTCCGCCGACAATACATTGCCCGTCCAATGCCAGCCACAGCCTATCATGGGTTTCGTCATATCGCCCCATAAATTCTGCAAGGCCGCTCCCGACCTTTGCTTCAAAAAACAGCCCCAAATCCCAATGGGCCGCATAATACGTGCCGTGCAGTTCAGTGATTCGTCCAATCGCCCCCGGCAGATAACCCCGCTGAATCGTGATGTGCTGTGCCATTGTGTCCCTTTCCTCTGATTCAATCCAAATCTGTTATCATTCTAAGAACAAAGTTTGGCATTGTCATAGACTTTGGAGTCGAATTCGATGGCAGGTAATGGGCATGTTGCGCTGGATGTGGGGAAAGTGGGTGGGGCAAAATTGCGTGCTTTGCGGAATGCCAGCGGTCTCACCCAGCTAACGGTTGAACTGGAGGCCAGCTTGGGCACGGGCTATTTGCAGCGCGTCGAATCCGGCAGGGTGCAGCAGCCCGAACGCGAAACCCTCGAACGAATTTTGGATGCGCTTGCGGCTACCTTTGCCCAGCGCCGCGATGTGCTGGAAACATTTGGGTATATCGTCACCATCACGCCGCCCCTCCATCAAGACAGCGCTTGGGCCATCCAGCAGACCGACCCCATGCTGCATAAGGTCAGTTTTCCCGCCTATCTGCTGACCTGTACGCATCATCTGTTGGCGTGGAATGTCGCCGCTGAACAACTTTTTGGACAAGTTGGTGTCCCAAATTTAGCCGATTTTCAATCCACCCCGATTTTTCATCTCTTTTTTGAGCCACAACGGGGGGTTTTGCCTGCCATCGCCAATGCCACCGAGTTTTTGCCTGCCGTTGTACAGGCGCTGCGGCATGAAATCAGCAAATTCCAGCATGAGGCATGGTGTACCGCTCTCATAGACAAGCTCCTCCAAGACTTGCCCTTGTTCAAAACCCATTGGGAATTGATCTCCTCCAACCCGCCCTCGGTGGTAGCCGCCCGCCCGCTTGTCCCAATCGAAATAGCCCCAATAATTGGGGGGAAACTGAAGTTTCGCATCACCGCCGAGCCACTGACGACGGACCCACGTTTCCGCGTGGTATACTATCTCCCAGCCAATGGTGCAACCCTTCAACTCTACACATATGAGGGGTCTATGTGTTCTCCATAACTCTCCATAAGTTGTGTGCCGTACACAATAGGAGGCCAGCCCTATGAATGTATTACCCACCCGTGATGAAGTCAAAGAGAAAATCGAAACGCTGCGCCAACAAGGGATTTGTTATGTCTGCCATGACCTGCAAACAGGCGAAATTTTTGGCACGCAGTCGGTCATATACGAAGACGCTGATTTCCGCGTGGTGCTAGAATTGCATCCGCGCATGGTCGGACATACAATCGTGCTTTATAAGCCGCACCGTGAAGATGTCTCGGAATTGGCCGCTGATGAAACCGCCCGCATTTTCCAGATGTGTGTTCGGGTGATTCAGGCCATTAAGCAGGCACTCGGAGCGGAAAAAGTCTATCTGGTGACCATATGTGATGGCTCGATCAACCATCTGCATATCCAACTACTGCCACGTTATCCCGGCGAACCGATTGGCTCCAAACGGCTGGTGGATCCGCGGGGAACATTGACCAACGCCGAATCAACTGCCGCCGCCATTCGCAACGCTTTGCATTTATAGAACCGCACGATCATTTTGAGGAGAACAGTCGCATGTCGGAATTTGTCAACAAAGAAGAACTGCTCCGTCGTCTCGATGAAAGTTATCGCCAACTGCGAGAATTGCTCACCCGTATCCTGTCGCACAAAGCAATGGAATCGGGTGCCGAGGGTACATGGTCGGTCAAGGATATTTTGTCCCATTTGATTGGTTGGCAGCGGTTCGCCTTGAGTGAGTTGCAGGCCGCCTTGTCGGGACAACCCCAACCATCCGCACCCGCCGATGTGGATTTGTTTAATGCCCAACAGGTCGAGGCCAATCGTACTTTGCCCTATGACGTGGTGCTTGGCAATTGGCGTCAGTCGGCGCAAAGTATTATTGACGCCGTAAATTCGATTCCCGATGAGGAGTTTATGCCCAACAGCAATTTGCAGCAGTGGTTGGGCGAGACGATTAATGACACCCTTGCCAACAACACTTATGAACATTGGGATGAGCATCGTACCATCATTGAAGCGTGGTTGGCGGGTAGGTAAAAATTTAGGGAAATTTCCCTAAAAAGGGCAGGTAGATCATTCTCTTGCCTTTTTTGTTGCTTTAAGCAAAATTGCAACCGCATTCCCATATCCACGTAATGCTTTGTGGGTTCTTACAAAAATCAGGAGCAAAAAGCACATGCGTCTGCTGCGATATGTGTTGGGATTGGCCTTCATTTTGAGCATCGGGGGTGGCGTTGTCGCGGCCCAAGAAGATGAGTCATTTGACGGGGTGTGGTGGAACGATTCTTTGGGGATTTTGATTGAGATTGATGGGGCCGCTGTCACCATTTGGCAGGCGGACGGCAACACCTGCTATTTGAACGGGCAGCTTGATTTGGATGGCAATCGGTTATTATCAGAGGGTATCGAAGTCTACACCTTAGAACTGGATGAGGGGGCGTTGGTGATTTTGGGGCAAGGAAGCCCTCTCATTTCACTGACTACCGCTGAGAGCCGAGAAGCCATTTGCACCGAGACTGCCGAAATGACCCTCGATCTCCCAGATACCCCGATCACAACTCAGGCCGAATTCGATGCGCTGGTGAATGAAATCCTAGTGCAGGCCCACATTCCGGGGGTTGGCTTGGCGCTTGTTGCACCGGGTAAGGTCTTGTGGACAGGCGGTTATGGTTTCTCCAATGTCGAAGCTGGCATTCCGGTGACTTCTGATACACCCTTTATGCTGGCCTCCGTAACCAAGACGTTTACGGGCACGGCGGTGATGCGGGCGGTTCAGGAAGGCAAACTCACCCTCGATACGCCGATTAATGATGTCCTGCCCTTTGTGGTGGATAACCCGCATGTGGACGGCGAAGCGATCACAGTGCGCCATTTGGTCACACATACATCCGGCATTCTCGATGCCTATCCAACTTATACTGACCTCTACACACCGGGCGATTCACCCATTGAGTTGGGCGAATTCTTGGAAGGCTATTTGGTTGAAGGCGGCCAGTGGTACAGTGCCGATGACAATTTCGCCCTGCGTAACCCCGGTGTAACCTCCGAATATAGCAATGTAGGGGCGGCGTTGGCCGGGTACATCGTGCAACAGGTCACCAATATGCCATTAGACGACTATGCACAGGATTTTCTATTTGGGCCGTTGGGCATGACCCATACCGGTTGGCACTTGGCGGATTTCGCCGACCTTAGCCCAATCGCTGTGCCGTATAGCGATGGTGAGCCAATGGAGCATTTTGGATATCCGACGTGGCCCGATGGTCAGCTTCGTGCCAGCCCCAGCGACATTGCCCGTTTCCTTGCGGCGATTATGAATGGTGGCGAACTTGACGGAGTACGGATTTTGGACGAAGCGATGGTCGAAACCATGCTGCAACCCGCCCTTCCCGAAGTGACCAGCGACATCGGTGTGTTCTGGTTTTTGAATTACCCGGAGCCGGGCACTATTGGTCATTCGGGCGGCGACCCCGGTGTCAACACATGGATGTTCTTTAATCCAGAGGCGAAACTTGGCGTCGTGGTGCTGTTTAACTGCGACTGTGCCCTAGCACAAAACGCAATGGACGCGCTTGCGAGTATCATGACCACCCACGTTGACCTTTTGACCCCGCAGTAGGCCCACATAGGGTGACTCCATAGCCGGGTCGCCCTATAGCTTCTCTCAGTATTCACACCTATTTTCACCTCAAAAATTGCTATCAAGGTGGGGGGTATAAATTTTGCATTTTGGGTGCATGGCAGAATGCGCTATCTGTTATACGGTAGATATACCCCCCCCCCAGCAGGGGATGAGTAAACCAAACTATTGAGTCTATCATCAAGGAGTTGTCCATGAGCTACCGCTCACCATGAGGGATGAAAATCTCGTTGGACAACACTATTTTCAGGAGAGATCAATATCCGAATCTGGTATAGCATCCCCACGTGCATACGACCCACCGAGTACCACCGCGGAGATACCCTCAATCGTGCCAAGTCGGTCAGCGATTTGTTGTGCCAATGCTAATGGCTCTATCAGACGCCGCAACCCAAGCCGCCATCCACAATATCGTGGTCAACCACCAGCATAAAATCACCTGACCCGTCCGCGTTCATGATCTTGAGTTCATGCAAGCCATCGGTATTTGGGCGGCCTAACCACAGCGACACAATTCGACCATCTGGCAGGACGCACGGCGAATTGTCGTTGCTGAAATCGCCATTCACCAATTCAGGGGTGGTCGCGTCGGGGGACAAGCGCCAAATCTGTTCGCCCTGCCAATCGGCCTCAAACACAATATTGCCTTCACCGTCATAATCGGGATGGATGGTGGCGTTGGTCGCTGTGCCATCTGGCCCCTGTTCCGGAGTCAGTCGGATTTGGAGGGCCGATGTCTCAATCTCGACCTCACACAGCGCCGAGCCTTCAATTGCGTAGGGGTCGTTGCTACAATTAAATACCACATGCTGACCCGCGTCATCTAGGGCAGGGAAAATATTAAACGAATAGGGCGAATCGGCGGTTAATAATTGCGGCTCTGCCCACACCTCGCCATCTCGTCTGATGGCCCATAAATCGCGCTCGTGTGGCCCACCGCTGTCACTATACACAATCAAATCACCCCCTGATGCCACCGCCCCACCTTCAGGATGCAACACCATACCCCCCACATGAATCACCTCGATATTTTCGAGGGCGGGGTCGGTCAACACAAGGCACGCCCAGCCGTTACATTCGGGGTCGAAGCGCTCAGTTGAAACCACTAACCATGCCCCATCCGGCGACAAATTGAGCCACGCATCTGCGCCGGGGGGCCTTTCGTCCCATGCCGCTGTGATGTCGAATGGCTCTGCACCCTCAACGGCTTCGATTAAATACAAATGCCCATCCCAAACATAGGTGATATGACCGGGGCTATTGACCTCCTCGGGATTTGGGGTGGGGGTGTTGGCTTGCAAGCGGGCGGCGCCCGATGCCTGACCCCAACTCAGTGTTAGAAATAATCCACCGACGAAGACCATTGTCACAAAGCCAACCATCCATTTACGCACAAGGTTCTCCTTTAAGTCCATTGAGTAACCCTCGTAATTATAGTGTGCTTCGGGATTATGGAAACAAAAACCTCCCGCTGTGAATGGGGAGGTTTGTCAGGAGGAATTGAACGAGAATCGGCAGACGGTTTAGATCGAGAGTGTTTGGATAGCGGTTTCAAGAGCTTCGCGTGATCTCCCGGATACAGAAATCACCCAAGCGCCACGTGTCCATGTGAACGAGTACCAACCATTGCTGGTGCTGTAGAAGTAGTCTATCGCGCCAAGCCCGCCGGAAACAAAATTGCCAATGTAGCCAACGGTGCGTAAACGGGTGATGAGTTCCGTTACCGTAATGTGGGCGGTTTCCGGTGTCCAGTAGTTGCCAACAAACACCTGTACTACATCTTGGTTAACATCGGCATAGCGTCCAAGCGTATAGTATTGTGGCGTATACTGCATAGTGCATGAGTTATCAAAGTCCACCATACACAAATTGAGTGTCCCGACAGCGTTGGGGTTGACCTTTTGTGTACCGGAATCAATCGGCAAACTGGTGGTCACAAAGGTATAGGAATCGCCAATCGTCTGTGGCAAAAAGGCATTGGGGTCGGTTCCATCCACAGGCATTTGACGCTGGTCAATGTCATAGGGTGCGGCAAAGACCTGTTGGGCACTCGGTACGCCAGAGGTGGATTCTTCGTCGCCCATATTGAAGATCATGGTGAAGAACCACATACTCAGCAGGAGTACCACGACACTTGAGACTGTAACCAGTACCAACGCTCGGACACGGGGGTTGATTTGCTGAACGCGCTCGATCACAGGTTGTAGATATTCATACGCCCGCTCGCCAATCATCAGGAAGATGAGTTTGAGAATTCCCAGATTGCTGGAATCAACAGCATTTTTCTGGTTATAGGAATACGGGTATTGGTTACGGTTGTTCAGTTTCATGGCATCCAGCCTTTCTCGTATGCTTAATTCCGTCTGCCTACCGATTAGGAATCAGAGCCGTCGTTATCGCAGCTATTATCTTCTTTGACGCGCACAGGGGCGGTGATGGTGGAGCTATAGGTTTGTGTGCCAGCTTTGATCGCTACCGTGACGCCGTTCCATTCAAAGTCGCCGACGAGGATGATCATAATGTCGCGGGTTTCGGCGTAGCGTGGTTGACGTGGGGCGCTGACCAGAACGATACCAGCGTCGCTGCGTTTGTTGCCGTTGCCTTTGTTGCCAGAACCACCGCTATCATAACCGCGATCAAATTTGATACCCGTTACGCCAGTCGTGGGGTCAGTCCCGATTTCATAGGCTTCGCTGGCCGATGACAACTTGCTTAAGATATTGGCGGGTAGGGCGAGAATCCAATGGCTGATGGCCGGGTCGCCACTGGAGGTTACGCGGTAGGTGATGGTCGTCGTATTGGTTGTTTCATTATAGACATGGCTGGTCAGCGTAACGCTGTGGCCGGCCATGGTTGCGTAGCTTGGGCCTTGAGTATCGTTTTCATTCGAGCCGGGATCGCCTTCTTCGCAATCCGGCGTCTCAGGTTGCAGCCCATCAGCGGTCTCTTGAAAACTGGTGGTCAAAAACGCGCCGATAGCCCCAGCCATGAGCGCAATGAGAATCCCCATTGGAATCAAGACCTGATATTCCATCAGGGCCTGTGCCTGTTGAGTTCTAGCGAAGATGCGTGTACGTTTCATGATAATTGCCTTTCTGCACTTCGACGTTGGATGTGAATCATAGGGAATATCCAACATCATGCTTCCACTTTATCACATACTACCGACAAGAATAAAGGAAAAGTTGCGGAATAATTCATGAATTTACCCAATATTCATAGACATTAAAATAGTAAAATACAACAACATGTTCTCCGGACTAGAAACAAACTTAAACCTAGTAGGCGATGTTGCTGGAAATGTCTATTTAAGGCGTTTTATGGAATGCTCAAACGGGGAATAAACTTAAGGATGATGTTAATGACGCACTCGTTTTCCCATCAATATATCGGGTTTGCCGATCCCATTGGCGTCGGGGATGACCCCAATAATTGAGAATCCCAACTTTTGATAAAATTCATAAGGGTGGCCTTTCAGATTGCGGATATTGGCGATTTTCTCCCACAAGTTTTCATATAGGTCGGTATTCGCCAATGTCGTCATGCTGTCTTGGTCGTCGCTGCCCAATTGAATGGTTAGGGCACCGCGCTGCCGCACCTGTTCCTCAAAATCGAGTACCAATGCCCGTCCGATCCCTTGCCCTTGAAAATCCGGGTCAACCGCCAGTGGGTGCAGTTCCCAAACCAAGCCGTCATAGCCGGAGATGCCCCCAATCCAGCCGACTACCCGCGTTTCACCATTGATCTCCTGCAAGGCGATGCGGCAAATGCGATCTTCGGCCAACATTTCGTGCATCTCTTCCAGCGCGTCTTCGATATTGGGCCATGCGTCCAGCCAATGTTCGCGGAAGGCCCGCACCAAAATCGCGGCAGCCTGCTCAATATAGCTGGATTGATCTAGCTTAAGGTCGGTGATGTCTAGCATCGGGAAACTCCTATTTTTGGGGAGGTGAAAATGTGCAACAGTGACGATGATTTCACGTAATATATTATGTCTTATCCACGTTGGAATGATACAAGAGGTTCTATAATGGACATCTTTAATGCTGTAGGCGACATTTTCGGGTCGGTCTTTGGTTGCTTGCTGTTTCTGGTCTTGGGTTGCTGCTTTCTGTCTTGTGCTGCCTTCTGCCTGATTGGTTTCGTCACCTAAACCCAAGCAAGCCGCGCCGTAATGCTGAAATAAGCGACTTACCGCGCGGTTCTCTAAGGTTTATTAGGGCTAATTGGCGATACCGGGTAGGCTGAGGTCGCCGGATGCAATGTCCTCGACTAAAGTGACACACAAGAGCGGGTCATGTAGATTCTGGTTAATCTGCAAACCAGCCGTCACCCCGTCAAAGCTAAAATGTTCGGCAAAGCCAACCGCCGCATGGGGCACTTCCACCACAATCTCATCGCCGATGAGTTCCAGATTATAGCTGGGGCTGTCAATTAACAGCGGTACACCGGGCCATGTCGCAGGTACGGCTGGCATCTCGCCCTCTGGAATATCTTTAACCTTCAAACCATTTTCACCACACGCCTCATCTGCGACCAGTACCACCCAATGACTGTGCCATAGTTCGCCATCATCCCCATGGTCACCATCGCCGTCTTCATCCACAAGGGGGGTGTCATCAAAATCAGGGTGTGAGGTGACGGCCAGTGCTAAAATCCCTTGCTCTGGCTCAAATCCCACCACTGCGCTATCCAGCGAGGTCGGCCACACATAACTGTACACCGCCGCGCCCGCAAATTCTCCGGTTGCCTCAGGAATGAGTGTTCCTGCTTCGCCAACGACTACCTGATGAAACAACAGAGTCGAGCCGAAACGTTCTACCCGCGCATAAACCAGATCAAATTCCGGCCTTGCTCCATCCGTGATTTCAGCTTTGATGGGTTGGGAGCCATCCTGCGCCAACACCGGAATGGCGGCGAGGGCAAGCACACACGGCACTAGCAGCAACATCCATTTGCGTTTATTCATGAGCTTCTCCATTGAGTTGTCCAAGTATTGTGATTTCCAATAGCCCCAACGATAAGGGATGTGTTATGATAAGTCCAATAGATAGAAATTGGGATATTCATAAGTGAGACTTATCGTAAAATGGAACTTCGTCAACTACGTTATCTCCTAGTGATCACCGAAGAACAGAACTTCACCCGGGCCGCCGAGCGACTGTTCATCACCCAACCCGCCTTAACCCAGCAGATTCAAAAATTGGAGCAAGAAGTGGGATCACGTCTCCTAGATCGTTCCCTCCGCCAGATTCGCCTTACACCAGCAGGCGAGATATTGGTGCATCATGCTCGTCAGATCATGCAAGAACTGGCTGAAGCATCAATCGCGCTCCATGAACTAAATGGTCTCCAGCGAGGAATTATCACCATCGGTACTGTGCAAACCGTGAATCATTATCTTTTGCCAACAGTCCTTGCGGAGTTTGCCAATCGCTACCCTGCCATCCAATTGCGGGTTGAGGAGCGGTCTGCTGATGAAATTGAAGCGGGTGTTGCGGAAGGGCATTTTCAAATCGGGATTGCTTTCGTGCCCGCGCTGGATGCCGAACTTGAGACAGAATTGTTGTTCGAAGAGGACTTGGTGTTGATAGTGGGGATGAATCACCCCCTCGCCGTGTATAAAACTCTCCCTGTTGCTAACCTTAATGGCTTGCATTTGGTACATTTCCCGACCGGATTTTGCACCCGCCGCTTGTGGGAGGCGGCACAACAGCAGGCAGGTATCCATACTCCCATCAGTATTGAAATGAACACAGTGGATGGTATTTTGTCAACTATCCAGCGTTCTGGCATGGCGACCATCTTACCCCGTTTGGCCCTGCACAATACTCTATCTGATGCTGTGCGGAGTATCCAGCTAACCGATCCGACCCCGCGCCGGGGTCTAGGCTTGTTGTGGCGGCGAGGGGGGTATCGCTGCACCGCGACACAGGCGTTTGCCGAGGTTTTGAAATCCTCCATTGGGTACTTACTGTCTACATGAGGAGCATTCCAATAAAAAAGGGGCAGACCCCTAAGAATCTGCCCCAACGATAACCCTTTAAGTGGTGATAGATCAATAACCAGACCACGTATCGGCAGTGGTGGCGGTACCCAGCGGGAACCAGACGGTCATACTGCCGGGTGTGGCACCGGAATTCCAGTCAAGGTCGTTCTTGAAGTAAGCGGCCCCGCTTGCCGGGAAGAAGTATCCAAAACTGTCGAGACCATTGTTGTCAAAGTCACCGACGATGAACAGGCTGGTACCCGCAATGGGCGGTTCGAAGTATTGAGCCAGCGCGAAGGTGGCGTTGGTGGTGGTGGGATTGGTGTTGGTGAAGGCGATAAAATTACCGCGTCGGATGGCGACGGAATCTACCCCATTGCTATCGTAATCACCCGCACCGAACTGGAAGGTGCCCGTGAAGCCCTGATTGTCGGGCAGAACCACCGAGAGCCATTGGAAGGTCTTGGGAGGATTGCCACCCGTCATATCACAGGTGAAGTAGAGCACAAAAGCGACCCCAAAGGGTGGGAAGTTGGCACTGTCGGTCACGCCGATGCAATCGTTTTGCACGGCGCTGTTAAAGCGTCCAGCGATGGGGGCATTGGGGACAACCCCGGCCAACAAACCAAACCAAATCCCCAGCCAAGCGGTGGATGGGATGGGGCCGACCGCGTTGGTAAAATAGAACACACCGTTCGTTCCATACACACCGGGGGTTTGGCGACCATCGCCGTCCCAGTCGCCCATGACCCATTGTCCGTTGGTGCCCGCAGCGGGCAGCCCACTATTATAGGTGAAGTAGTTGCCGGGAGGAGGCGGACTGCCGGGCGTCTCCGTCAAGCTGACTTGATTGGAAGCAGGTGCGAAGACGGCCAAACGGGCTGGACAGCCATAGTTACGTGTGCTTGGCGAAGTGGGTTGATGGCACCAGTCCGACCCACGATCGGTATCGCCGCCGCTGGTGTTGCGTCCAATCGAGGTGGTGCTGACATTACCGGGGAAGGCGGGCGCATTGGGACTGGTCATGTACGCCCCATTGATTCCCAACTCAGTATTGCTACCCCAGCGCACAAAATCTACCCCGTTACCCGCTTCGTTGTACAGGCGGGCTGCGCCGGGGTCACCACTGATCTACCCCAGACTACCGCCACCAAACAGCAGGGTACTGGTATTCGTGCCTGTGCCTTCGACCACACGCACATAGGCCCCGGCTGCTAGCGTAAAGGCGGGCACGATGTAATTCACGCCGAGCGCACCATTGAAATCATACAATTGGACAGTAAAGTTGGTCAGGGTGTAGTTGGCTAGCGAGGCATTATAAATCTCAATGCCGTCCGGGTCGCTGCCGTAAATTTCGTTGATGACCACACAGGGCCGATTGAGTGTGCCGAGGGTCGGCACCTGTACGCAGAAATCGCTGGTGCGGTCACCATCTTCGCTGCTGGGGCGCCGCTGTACGCTGGTATTGTCATTCGGGCCAACTGGCAGTACCCCACCAAACCAGCTTGCGCCAGCCGGAGCAACTGTGGTTGTACCCCAACGGGCAAAGTCTACCACCGAACCACCTACACCAGTTGTTAACAAACCCGCTCCGTCGTCATTATTCCATGCGAAGTTTTGGCCGGAGCCTGCATAGAAGACCGTGCTGGTATTGGTGCCGGCACCCTCATAAAGCACGACATATCCACCCGCTGGAATACTCGCAGTCGGGAAGGTATAGGTGAGGTCAAGGGTATTCACGTCTGAATAGGAAGTAAACTGATATCCGGTCAGGGAAATAGTTCTGTCAGTCGGGTTAAAGATCTCCACTGCGTCAACTAAATCTGTGAAGAATTCATTCAGCACCAAGCAAGCGTTGTTGACCTTGCCCAACGTGGGGCATTGCTGGAAGAAATCAGCGCTGCCGTCGTCATCATCATTCTGCTCATTGCGCCCGATGGTTCGGGATGAATCAAAAACAAAGGTCGGGCTGCCAGTCCATGTATCCGGTGCGGAGGGCAAGATGGTCGAGCCACCCCAGCGCACAAAATCCACCCCTTGTCCCAGATTATTGTTGAACGCGACGGCATAGTTGAAATCCGCTTCCATGCCAGTGGCGTCGTTAAAATAGAGGGCAGTAGAAGTGTTGGTTCCAGCGGTCTCGTACAACACAACATACGCGCCCGGAACCAGATAAAATGCCGGGATCGTCCACGTAGTTTCGAGTGTAAGGCCACTGAAAATATGGATCTGCCACCCGGTCAGGTTGACTACCGAGGTGGTAGGATTAAACAGTTCAACCGCGTCTGGGCCATTGGGGTCTACTTCATTGATAATGACGTGGGCCAACTCAGCCACACGCGGGGCATGGTGGGTGGTGTCTTCCGTCACTGGAGTATCCACCACTGGGGCACGCACCCCAGCCGCACTGCCCGCTGGGCGATCTGGGTTGTCGGAGGGTTCGACAAAAGTTGGGGGTGGGGCGTCCAGATTGGCGATAAAGGCGTCAATCGCCACCGTGCCGCCTTCTTGGGCATAGACCCGCAGTGTGTGCCACTCCTCGCTGAGATAGTTGATTTTGGCGCTTTGCCCATAGCTGGTGGTGTCGGCTGCGGTGATGACCGTGCGTAGTACCGTGTCATCTACTTCAATGGCTAACGTTCCCAGCTTTGGCCCGCTGACATAAATTACCTCGACGCTTGCACCATAGAAGTGCAGGATAAGTGAGTCATTCTCACCGCCCCCGCCGTACAGATAGCTTCCGCCGCTTGCTCCACTGGCGGATTGGCTTGACCAATTCCCGTTTCGATCTACACGAGTATCATCTGATTCGACTCGTTGTGAGGTCGTTGGGTCTTGGGAGTGTGCTGTTTGATATGGGTAGGATGAACGAGGATACTACTATTAAAACCAACAATAATGCAATGATATGCCTTATTGGTCTTGAAAACATCTTGCAAACCTTTCGAATTTATTTTAACGTGAGTGGAAAAAATACTCCCAAACGACAGTATAAGGAGTATCTTTGTCAATAATTCGTTAGGAAGTGTAGGGTGAATCCTTACTAATTTGATGATTATCAGTTTCGCCGCATCAATATGCCCTAATTCGCATAGTAGCAAATCCGAAATTCATGAATTTTTCAGAATTGCCAAGACATACCAGCCATACCCAGAGGTGGAATATGTACAAGAAAAAGGCTGTCTCTCAAATGAAGGGACGGCCTTTGCTACTGGTGCGGTGATGTTGTCAATTGGTTACGGTTATTTGGGCGGGGTGGTCAAAATTAGGTGACTGTCGCCAAATTCATGCCACAGATACCCCTCCTTGACCGCTTCGGTATAGGCGGTACGAATCAAGTCTTGGCCCGCCAGTGCATACAACATGGCTAAATGGCTGGTGATGGGGTCATGCAATCCCGTAATCAAGCCATTCACGGCTTGCAGTCGTCCCCGTGCCGGATGAACAAATAACCGTGTAAAGCCCTTTGCCGGATGCACCCGATTCCCCTCCCACGCCGATTCCAGTGCCCGTATCACGGTTGTCCCTACCGCGACGACACGCCGCCCCTCATCATGGGCCAGATTAACGGCTTCGGCAGTCTCGGCAGGCACTTCAAAATATTCTGGATACAAGGGGTGCTCTTCAACTTCCTCGACTTCGACCTCCAAACTGGATACCCCGGTATGCAACAGCACCCCGGCGATCTGGATGTCCAGTCGGTTTAGATCATCCAAGAGCGATTCGGTAAAGGGATACCCCGCCGAGGGCATTTCGGCACTGCCGGGGATGGTGGCGAACACCGTTTGATAGGCGTCCAGCGGATATTCGGTCTGCACATAGCCATAACGAATGGGACGGCCCACCTGTGTCATGACGCTCATCAAATCGCAGCAGACATGCACAAACCACAGACGGTCAAGGCCGGGGAAGGGCTGAATGAGGCGACCTGTCAGTCCTCCGACATCAAACACGTCCCCCGCTTTGAGGGGTAATGGGCCGGGTTTGGCAAAACTCCAACGGGGTTCGGCCAGCCATAAATTTGGCCCATAGCGTGTCGAGAGATTGAGGACAAAATCGCCTATGTCGGTATGATGGGCGGGTAAACTAGCGGGTAGGGTCGCGCTGCGATTCACCACCAGCAAATCCCCCGCGCTCAGGAATCGCCCCAACTCATGAAAATGGGCGTGTTGATGGACGGGCCTACCGTTTTCGAGGGTGCTCACCATCAGGCGCACCCCATCACGTGTCAAACCGCGCTCGGTAGCAGGCATATCGGCCTGTAATTCCAATGGACGTGGGAAAATCAATTCATCGCGTTTCATCGCACCACCTCCCATTGTTCGGCTTGGGCACGAAATCGCTGGCCGCTGATGTCCGTCACTTTTTGACCAAACAGCCACATCCAGAAGGGCAAAGTCACACTCGGTTCGGGGCGATCTGAAATATCCTCACCCGGAAAGGCCTGCTGGTGCATAGTTGTTCGCATATCGCCGGGGTCAACACTGACCACACCGACGCCTGCCTCCTCCAATTCATTAGCCCATGTCCGCGACAGTAAATCCAACGCGGCCTTGCTCGATCCATAGCCCCCCCAACCCGCATACCCTCCGGCGGCGGCATCACTACTGAGATTGACCACTAAGCCGTGATTGGCTTTCAGGAGGGGCAGGGCGCTTTGCGTGAGGGCCAATGGCGTGACAACATTGACTTCATAGATATGGCGGAAGGAGGCAAGCGGCATCTCGGCAAGGGTTGGCATCGGGCTTGGCCCAAGTTCCGACGCATTGTTGACCAGCACATCCAATCGGCCCAATGATTCGGCGGCCTCGATCAAACGGCGTTGATGGGCGGGTTCAGCGATATCCCCGGCCAGCGCGATGATGGTCGTTCCATATTGGCGCAATTGTTGGGCGGTTTGTTCAAGGCTCTCGGCGCCGCGTGCCGTCAAAATCAGGTCGAAATTCTGCCCCGCCAAGCAGGTCGCCAACGTCACCCCCAAGCCGCGACTCGCTCCGGTAATCAATGCCACGCGCCGACTGGATGGCCCTTCCTGCCGTGTCCACCATTCCCGAAATTCGTGACAGCGCGTTTCGTTGGGGCGGAACGATGCGGCAAAAATGCCATCCAATTTAACCCGTTTGCTGCTGGGGATGCGTGTCAACTCCACCGACCAGTGCGCGAAGCCTATAGACTCGGTGACTTCGAGTATCTCGTAACGAAACTCGATGTTTTCCTGTGTGCTGACCTCGCCCCAATACTTCAAAATGGCCGGGCGACCTTGCAGCGGTGGTTCAAATGGGTTTTCCTGATAGGTCGCATCAGGGGTGAACAAATCGGCGGCGGCTTGTGGATCGCGGTTAACCCATGCGGCCCCGATTGCTTTGACCCATGTTTCAAACTGTTGATGGTTCATTGGTCGTTTATCTCCCCCACAATCATTTCATCTTCTAGGATGCACCTAATCAAGCCATTTCCCTTCCGTCGAGTGACCAGTTTGGCCCTGTACTTTGGTACAGTCGCTTTTAGAATTAATCCCCCAAGTACGGTAAAATTCACCCTGTACTCAACCGAGTGCCCCCACAATCTTTTTATCAATTAGTATTGCAGCAAAGGAACAGCCATGAACCTCTTTGGGTCAGACTTGGCCTCAGTAGGCTACGGATTGATGTCAGCCGCCAGTTGGGGATCGGGCGATTTTAGTGGAGGCTATTCGACGCGACGCACTCCCGTCCTCACGGTGTTGATTTTCTCGCAAATAACCGGATTGGTGGCACTAATTCTCTTCGCGCTGGCGTTTGGCGAGCCTGCCCCCTCCCGCCATGACCTGTTGATTGGGGCAGCAGCCGGAATCGTCGGGGATATTGGCTTGGCGGCGCTCTATCGGGCGATGGCGATTGGTAAAATGAGCATCGCGGCCCCTTTAAGCGCGGTTTTACAAGGACTGCTCCCCGTGATCTTTGGCATTGTGACGCAGGGTTTGCCGGGTGGTCTGACGATTTTTGGTTTTGGGCTGGCATTGGTCGGGGTGTGGCTGATTTCGCAGCCGGGGTCGGGCCATATTAGCTCCGATGGCTTAGGATTGGCCGTACTTGCGGGCATGGGCTTTGGTGGATTTTTGACGCTGGTGGCGCTCTTAAGTGACGAGGCCCTTTTCTGGTCGCTGGCGGTTTCGCGTATGACCTCCATCACTGTCATGCTGATTTTGGCCGTTTCGATGCGCCGTTTGGCTGCCCCGACGGGAAAATATATCCCCCTGATCATGTTCTGTGGGGTGATGGATGTTGGCGGCAATGTGTTTTTTGCGCTGGCCGAGGAAGCAGGTCGGGTAGATGTGGCTTCGGTGCTGTCCTCGCTCTATCCTGCGACGACAGTGGTACTGGCGCTGGTCATTTTGAAGGAACGGTTGACCCGTTGGCAGGGGGTGGGGGTGCTATGTGCGATGACGGCGATTGGGTTAATTGCAACAGGATAACGATGACAGATGCACACAGAAGATAGGCCAAAACTCACCACCCGAATCTCCTAAATGAGTATACAATGAGGTTAAGATTGATTTTTCGAGATTAGCGCAAGCACAGGTTATACCTGATTAGCTTCAGAGGTTTGAGCAAATAGCTCCTCCTGAAATCTCCAAGAACTTCTCCTCATCGGTTCTCAGAAGCCTATCCCCCACCGGATGGGCTTCTTGATTTATTGAGTCTGGAACTTCCCGTTCATCATTGCCGTCTTTGAGTAGAACTGATTCCAAGATGAGGAGATATTGATGTTCAGTCAAATCAAGAAAACCCTGATTGCCACTACGCTGCTGACAACGGCAGTTTTCGGCATGGCCCACGCCCAAGACCCGGCAACGGATGTAGACAGTTGGATAGTCTATGAAGCCGATGTTGCCGATTTTACCGGGCACAACCCTGACATTTTTCTGCTGAATGTGAACAGCGGCGAGATTACCCAATTGACCCAAAACTTGGTGGATCGGCAGTTCTATCGCAACACCGACCCGGCTCTCTCCCCCGATGGCAGCCAAATCGCGTTTGTCTCGGATCGGGATCGGCCCAACAGCGATAACCCCCTAACCGACATTTATGTGATGAATCGAGACGGCAGCGACCAGACCCGCGTGACATTTAACGAGGTGTACGATTCCAGCCCGGCGTGGCTTGATAATGACCGCTTGGTCTATACATCAGGCATGAAACCCGGCGAACTCGTTGTCCTCGATCTGACAGATGGCACAGAGACCCGCTTGGGGATTGAGGGCTATTCGCCTGCCCCCAACGCCGATGGCACACAAATTGCCTATATATTCGAAGGTGGCCTCTACATTATGCAGGCCGATGGCTCCGACAGCCGCTTGGTGACGGATGCCGTCGAAGGCATGACTGGCCCGGTGTGGTCGCCGGATGATAGCCAATTGTTGTTCACGACGCTGGACAAAACGGCACGTGGAGTCTATGTGGTGGATACGGACGGCGAAACTGTCCAGCAACTCATGGCCGAATCGGTTTTTGGGGCCACATGGTCGCCGGATGGCACACAAATTGCCTATGTTCTGCTGGGCGATGTACCGGAGGGTTTGATGCACCCCAACCTTGATTTGTATGTCATGCAGGCCGATGGCAGTGATTCGCATCTATTGGCGGGGCTGGCGGGCTGGAGTGCCTATCCCGATTGGCATTAATCGGTGCTCACCGAGACGAAATTGAAAAAGGCTATCCTCAGTGGTAGGGACAGCCTTTTTTGTTGTCTGTAGTTATCACAATTTACGGGGTGGGCCAAATAGGGGTTGTTTCTCTCCAACTGGCGGCACCATAGGCTACATCCAAACCCATTGTCCCGACGCCCTGCATGATATTTACAGGATTGTTCCATTCCAGATTATTTCTATAATGAAATGTACCTCCATGATTGAAGTATATTCCAAAACTGTCTAGACCATTTGAGTCCCAATCGCCAGCAACAAGAGTCCCATAGTAGCGTGGATCCAAAGTTGAATAGGCAAAATCGAGGTATTGAGCATAAGGATAAGTCGCATTGATCGTAGTTGGCGGCGTATTTGTAAAAGCCACAAATTGGCTACGCCGAACTGCAATCGTATCAATACCATCGGGCACGAAATTTGGCGAAACATTACCGTCCGTACCAAAATCGCCTGCCATAAACTGGAATGCACCTGTAAATCCTTGCACATCGGGGAGTAAGACACTGAGCCATTGAAAGGTTTTATTAGGATTGGGGTCAGAGAAATTGCACGTATAATATAGCGCAAAAGCTACACCATAGGGAGGAAAATTCCCGCTGTCGATAACCCCTACGCAATCGTTGGGAACGCTGGCATCAAATCGCCCTGCGACAGCGAAATTACCTACGTATCCTGAGTTCATTCCAAACCACGTGCCTGTCCAAGTAGCGAGGGAAGTAGTCCCGATGGTATTGGTGGTATAGAACACGCCATTAGCGCTATAGAAACCCGGTGTCTTTTTTCCATCCCCATCCCAGTCCCCCATAACCCAACGTCGGTTATAGGGAGCCGGAGTACCGGGAATAGCTGGAAAAACTGAACTGTCAATAGGTTTCGTAAAGTCTCGGAGTGACGAAAAAATTCGAATAATAGAATCAGTTGCATTGAACGTTACCAAAGTGTCCCCAGCAGGTGCGCGACTTACCAATAGGTGCAATCCTGCTGGCCCAGCAAAGTGAACGGTGCCCTTTCTGGCAACCATAATATAGTAAGTCTCACCAGCGTCCACTTCAAAATTGACAGCAGATTGTTTGTTGGTAAGATTAATATCATCATTACAGCCTATTAGTGTATACGTGCCACTAGGAATTTCTCTATGATAGACTGCTAAAACTGTATCATACAAATTATTTGGATCATTATCATATACACTATATACAGTAGATAAAGATAGATCATAGCTTGAATTATCCGAATACCAATACCAGACTGTATTGGTATAACTGTTCCCGCCGCAAGAAGAGGAAAGTGCTATATCCTCACTGGGAGTCTTATGGGATTCATTAGCGTCTTGGATGTATTCGTAATCTTGGCTTACATACTGACCTATGGTGGGGGTCCAGACTAGAGGGACGACTGGCAAATGATAGGCGTTTGCTCGGAAGTCATTGGCGGGTGCTCCCGGCGCACTATCAAGTAAAACTGATTCGACTACGCCAAAAGCATTAATTCGAGGACGAGTCAAACCGCTAGAAGGTTGAGTAACATTCGTTGCTCCTGTACTTAACAAATTTCTGAAATTGGCGTCACTAATAGCAGTTGTGCTCGCTTGATCGAGAAGTAACCCTACCGCTGCGGCATGAGGAGCGGCGTATGAAGTTCCATTTTGAGATGGGACACAAGTTCCGTTGACCACTGATGTGCAAACATTTGTGGTAGTAGTGGTAGTTGCGCCAGTGGTGTTTATTAACACCCCGGGTGCCCAATAGTCC
Organism: Anaerolineae bacterium; assembly: GCA_021463865.1. Lineage (GTDB taxonomy): Bacteria > Chloroflexota > Anaerolineae > Aggregatilineales > J027 > CFX10. Next base: position 15,728 of record JAJTXY010000007.1, on the reverse strand, counting down.
ATTGCGGGATCTGAATTTCCACTTAGATATATGAGGTCGTTATCGTCAGTTCCACCAATAGCGATTACTCGACTGAGACAAGCTGGTGCCCTAATACCTGTCGAACTACCTTGGTTGCCCGTTGATGCGAAAATCCTAATCCCCAAACTATAGACATTTATCACGGCATCTTTTAGATTTTGGGGGACAAGCGTTGTGGAGGCATTATCACAACTGTAATCTGGTGCCACGTTGGATATAGGGCTTCCAAACCCAGCACTTATGTTTACAGCGTCTATATTATAATAGGTCGCATTCAAATAAACCCAATCAAGAGAATTTGCAAAGTCTTGAGAACCTCCTCCTCCTGCGCTGTTAGTCCATCTAATTGCCACAATTTTAGCATTTGGCGCAACACCAATTAGTGGAATTCCTGTGCTTGTTCCATTGTGAGTAGAAACTCCATTTGCAGTAATGACTCCGGCAACTGTTGTTCCGTGACCTGTTGTATCTGCAGCTTGATTTTTATCAGTGGTTGGGGGACAACCTCCCCCAGTAGAGACATGACCACACTGTTGATGGATGATAGCATCGCTAAGATCTGGATGAGCAGGGTCAATTCCTGTATCTATGACAGCAATTACCATGCCTGCCCCAGTTACATTATAATAGTTCCTAGTATCGTCTGCACGAATATGCGGAACACTGCTTTCTAAATCAAGTGTACCCTCAATGCAAGGATCTATGAATACTACTAGGGGATTTGAATGCAAAGTAAGCAGTGCCTCTAAATCGGCATAAGCGCCAAAACCGGGTACACTCCCATACCTAACTGTGACTTCAAGTTTCCCCGTAGTTATGCTTGTCAGAACTTCATCTTGAACCCGTCTAATCAAGTCCAAGTTGCGAAGTTGTCCCGGCGACCTCGTTGAAGCCGGTTCAGGGTCTTGCAGGGCTACATCAACGCAGACACGGCCCTTTGATTGAGCATCTTGTATTATACTATTAGGCAACTTCCTACTATCAATCACAATAGCTTCGGTATCCGCACGTGAAACTTTAAACGCATCAATCCCAATCACCCCACCCTCTTGGGCATAGACCCGCAGCGTGTGCAGGCCGTCATCCAAATAATCCACCACCGTGCGTTCTTGATATTGAGTGGCTTGGTCGGCGGTTATCACGGTTCGCAGGACGGTGCGGTCAACATCCACCGCCAGTGTGCCCAAATTGGTGCCCGTCGTGTAAATCACCTCCACCCGCGACCCGACAAAGGTCAAGGTCAAGACATCATCGGGGCTGCCGCTGCTGTACAGATAGCTGCCACTGCTGGCGGATTTGGCTTCTTGGGCCGTCCAAATGCCTGCCCGCTCCACCACGACATCATCGGATTCGACCAAGCGGCCCTCCGAATTTTGACGGGCGGATTTAACGTCATCAGAATCGGATGTATAGAGGATATAGGCTACCCCGACGATGAGCAGGGCAAGGACAATCAGGAATGTCAGGCCGAGTTTGGAATTTAGCTTCTTGAACATAGCACATCTCCCCTCTACGCTAGTATTTGAATCTAAACTTACCCCCCCCTTAAAAGTATTATACCACGCGGTTGAAAACTGCTATACAAATTTCATGAATGTCAGGGAAATTTAACAAAGCGGAGGGTTAGCGCTGCCAGCCTTCAATTTGGGCCATGACGACCTGCTCAAAGGTAGCGTCCAAGTTGCCGCCGCGCTGAAACTGCCCCCCCAATTCCAAGACCACAAACCCATGTACCAATGCCCATAATCCACGTAGGGCAGGCAGCGATTCCCCCGGCCCAACCAACTCCGCGATATGGACTTGGAGGGTCAGGGCCAATTTTTCCAAAAATTCGGGGTCGGGGCGCAGTTCCGCCACCACATTGGTATACGCCAAGCCATAACTGACGGGGTGTTCGTGGGCATAGGCACGATAGGCCAGCGCCATTGCCAAAATTTTGTGGGGCAGGGTGGCGTCGGTGGTGTGTAGGGCGGTCTGCATCGCTTTGACCAGACCCGCATTGGTTTCTGCATTCAGTTCGCGCAGCAGGGCGGCCTTACTGGTAAAATGATGATAGAGCGAGGGCGGCTTGACCCCCAACGCCGCCGCCAAACGGTTGACCGATAGCCCATCTATGCCTTCTAATTCCATCATGGCACGAGCAGTTTGTAGAATGGCAGTACGGTCAATGCGGGCAGGATGCGGCATCGCAAAAATCCTTTGACCCACCAGCCTAAAATGGACGACTAAAATGCTGGGGGTATTTACTTTTTACAATAAGGGGGAATTTATGGCAAACGCACCCAAACCAACCTGTCAACTCGTCCGACCCGGCAAAACATATGAAGGCAAACAAGCCTTTAGTTATTTTGAGGGCATCGCGGCGCAGAATGTCGGGTCGCAGGCGATCTGTATGCACCTGTTGGTGATTCCGCCGGGGGGACGGGCGAAGGCACATATGCACGAACACCACGAGACGGCGATTTATGTCATCAGCGGTGAATCAGAGATGTGGTATGGCGAGAACCTCAGCGAGTACATGATTATCCGCGCGGGTGAATTTTTGTATATCCCCGCCGGGATGCCGCATTTGCCCGGTAATCTTAGTCAAACCGAACCCTGTACCGCCGTCATCGCCCGAACCGATCCAAATGAGCAGGAAAGTGTGGTGCTGCTGCCGGAATTGGAACAGTTTGTACCACCGAGAAACTGATAGAGGGCATGTTGGTTCAAGTGAGTAAAACACGAATCATCCCAAAATAGGGTTTTCGCCATCGGCAGCCTCATTCAATGAGGCTTTTCCCTACCTATAGCTGGATGGTTTGACCGTCCAGCGTGGGCCGTGCCGAAAAGATTGGGATGACTCACACGGCTGACCATATACATCATTCACTGCTGCTAAATAATCGTGACTGTCATGATTAGCGCTCCTATCACTTAACAATGACTTTAGGCGGCGCTTTCGCGTAGCACCCGCTGATATTTCCACGAAGTTTCAACCACGTGCATCCCGGCCCGTTCATACAGTCGGGTTGCACCGGTTCGATTTTCCGAATCCACATGCAGACTGACCCCCAATTTGCCGCGCCGCTGGAATTCCCCAAAGGCATGATGCAGCAGGGCCAGCCCCAAGCCTAATTTTCGATATTCGCGGCGAACCGCTAGGTCGGAGACATAACCAAGATTGGGTATATCGGGACGTTCGGCGGTACACATCGCAAATCCAGCCATCTCATCCCCGGCCCATACGTTAAACCACAGGGTTGGGTCGGGATTATCGCGCTGCATGACAAATTCCCATTGGTCAAAGGGGATGCTGTGAAACCCCCAATGCTCCGCAAAGGCGGCGTTAAAGGTATCGTAGACCACCTGTAGCTGGGTGGCAGGATCATAAGGGCGCAGTTCGATGCCAGTGGGCCATGCTGGGGTGGGGAGTGGGCGGCCATCAAAATCTATTTGCATCTTCCAAAAGCCGCGCACGACCTTGAAATCGTGGGCCTGCAAAAATTGATTTGTCCATGTGGCCCGTTCGTCTGCCGATGCCTTAAGCACAAATCGGCTGTGCGGATCGGCTTGGGGCATATGGATGCGGGTGGCGTGGTCAATGACGGTCTGTAGAAGGGTTTCTTCGATGCCCTGACCGCGTAGTTCCGGTGTGACGGTGATTTCGGTCTCGACTTCCTCGAAAGGCTGCAAGCAGATGCAAGTGGCGAGACCGACACATTGACCCTCGGCGTTGTGGGCCATGTAGACACTGCCCGGTATATCAATCCCCGGAGCATCCCATAGTGCCCGCAGCCGCTTTTCAGTGACCACGACGGGTACGCCCGTATCATGAAAATGGGTCGTGTTGATTTGCTTGGCGATAGCTGGGACATCATTGAGGGTGGGGTGACGCAAGGTAATGGCAAGCGTAGGGCTGATCGTCATGGGGACTCCTTGAAGCAAGCCTAGAATTAACTTCTATGTTAAATATTCTAAAATAAATATCCATAAAATGTCAATCAGTTTTAATTTTATCGGTTCGAAATCAAGAAAATCAAAAAGGTGTATTCGAGATATTGAACACACCTTTTGGAGATGGCAAGAAATTTAATCGGAAGTAGGCGACCACGTATAGCCGTAGGTATGGGTGGGTGGGATGCCATCAAAAAGGATGACATGCACCTTGCCATCGGTCAGCGGGCCGACATTGACTTGATACTCCCCGGTAGTCAACTTGTAAACCCGGATGAAACCGTCACGGACAATCAGGGTGTTTTCGCGGGGAAAATCAGGCAGGGCCAACAATTCATCGCTTGAAATATAGAGGGCTGGGTATCCAATGCCATGTTCATCCAATTGCCAAATGTCTATGTAAAGATTGCCCTTTTGATGGGCATCCGGGGTAGGCACATAAATCACAACGGGCAAGGAGGGGTCATTGCCCACTCGCTGCACCCCCGCCGCTTGTTCCTGTAAACTGGTCAGATTACCTACGCCGCTGACCGTTAGGGCGTAATTCATCGTAATGGTTTCTGTGAAGCTGCCGAAGCCGGAATAGCCCGCATAGAGGTCAATCCGCAGCAGCACCTCCCCAGTCTGGCGAACAAGGTATTGGAATACGAATTGGTGGGTAAAGGTGATATTGGTAGGGGTTGGTAGGGAGACCAGCGAAAACTGCCCGATTAGCACATTGTTGGCAAACAGATTGCCGCCTCCAATCCGACAATTACACCAACCACTAGCGTCAAGCGTTAATGTCAGGGTAGTTCCCTGTTCGGCATACACCTGATGGTTGCGCCAAAAAATGATGCTGGGAATGGGATTGCCCATGGTGGTAATCGAATCGCTAAAAGTGATACTTGCCTCCGCGTGGGCTGTGAGGCTTGGGAGAAATAGACTGAGACAGAGGAAGACGATCCCCAAAAATTTCATGATGTTTGCCTCCATTAATTGTTCATCGGGGGTAGCCAAAGGTATAACCGTAGGTGTGGGTGCGCGGGATGCCATCAAAAATGATGACATGCACCTTGCCATCCGTCAGCGGCCCAACATTGACCTGATACTCCCCAGTGATCAGTTTGTAGACGCTCACTAGGCCGTCTCTGGCAATCAGCGTGTTTTTGACGGGAAAATCGGGCAAGGCCAGCAGTTTTTCTGCCGACACATAGAGCAAGGGCACACCCGTTAGGTCGCGGATGTCAATAAAGGGCGTGTCGTTAGCGACGGCGGGGGTATAGATGACAACAGGCAGGGAGGAATCGTGGACTCGTGCCAAACCAGCGGCTTCTTCAGCAGCCAGTGTGGGGTCATCCGAGCCGCTAGAGGTAAGACTCGCGCCTGTCACCGTCATATCGTAAAGAAAACTACAGCCAGACGGGATGCCGCCAAGCGTAATGGAATTAATGGTGACACTGATTTCGACTGCGCCAGAGCTAGGCATGACCCGTGAATAGGTCTGCGTGCCGTTAAAAGTGACATAACCACTACCACCCCCCGGCGGGAGATTGAGTGAGCCGACAACTGTGCCAATCGCAACATCCAAACGAGCCGACGCAAAGCCGCACGAACCGGCATAGACAAGATCAAGGGCAACGGTCTGGCCTGCCTCGGCGTAGACGGTATAGCTGTCGGTGTCTACATACGTCCAGATCGTATTGCTGAGAAATGTCCCGACAGAACCACTATAGGTCAAGGGGGCGGCTTGTGTTGACGGGATTGACCCCAGCAAACTGAGGCCAATCAACGCGGCGACAAGGCCGAATCGTAAAACAATCATTCAAATTTTGCCTTTCAGTACCCTACTCGACTTCCAACGTATACCCATAAACGTGGGTCGGCGGGATGTCATCAAAAATGCGGACGTGGATTTTGCCATCCGCCAACGGGCCAATATTGACCTGATACTCCCCAGTGGTCAGTTTGTAGACACTCACTAGGCCGTCGCTGGCAATTAGGATGTTTTCGACGGGGAATTCGGGCAGGCCCAATAACTCATCTTCGGAAATGTAGAGGAAGGGCAGGCCGACGCCATGCTCATCCAACTGCCAGATGTCAATGAACAAGTCGCCATTGGCAGCGGCGGTAGGTGTGGGGGTGTAGATCACCACAGGCAACTCACTACCGGGTGGCAGACGTTGAAGTCCGGCGGCTTCTTCGGCAGCATACGGATTTTCATCAGGGGGAGGTGGGTTATTAACCGTCACCGTCAACGTATAGGTCATAGCCATCACCTGCATGATGGAGGTGGCGTGCCGACACTGCGCCTGCACCATTACGGCTACATCTCCATCTACATAAGGGGTATAGCTATAGCTTGCGGTGCCCGAAAAAGAACCAACCAAGCCACCCATAATGGCATATGTCGGACTGCGGTTAAAACTCACAATAATCCAGCCGTCGCCGCAATTGTTATCGCCAGAATAGTCGAGGGTAACATTGAGAGTGTCGCCGACGAGTGCCGGGACTTGATAGGTAGCACTGCTGGGGTTGTTTGCGCCGGGGCCAGAACTCAGGTTGCCGCTGTAGACAGCACCCGCCGCAGATTCAAAGCCGATAACGAGATTGACCAGAATGACTATGATGGTGGCTGCGATGCGAAACCAAACCTGCAATTTCAACATCGTGAACTCCTTATGAGAGATAACTAGAAAAGCCACAAGGAAACTGCGAAGAGGACAATGAAAACCGGGGTAGGTTGAAGATAAAGTGACGCAATAAAGGCTGCGACGAGGCGTGACCCGGTGCAACCTGATGATATTTTACCTCCTAAACTGAATATTAATTTTATGGCGCATCTATCGTTACGGGAGTGACATTTGGCATGAAATCTTTGTGCGAATAGATAGAAGAGGGCTAGAATATTGGTGGGGCAGTTTTTACTTTAACTGTGAGAGGTGGTGGGATGAAAGTAAGACTGATATTCCTAATGGTGTTGTGGGTGATGGTGACGCTTGCCTGTTCGCTCACCGAAGATGACAGCAGCAACGCACCCACACTGCGACCCGCGCTCCCAACGGCGGATTTAACCATTGTCGCTCAAGCCAACGCAACCGCAACTGCATTGGTCAGCCGTACCACAACCCCGACGGCGACGGTCACACTCAGCAGCGGTACGGGCAGCAATACCAACCCCAATTGTACCCCCCGCACCGATTGGCCCGTGATGGTAGTGGCCTTTGGTGATACGCTGGGGGTTATTGCAGAGTTGACCAATACCACCGTAGACGCTTTGGTACAAGCCAACTGCCTGCTCGATGCCGATTCGATTTTTGCGGGCCAGCAGTTACGAGTACCCGTTGTACCAATTCAGCCGACACGCGCGGTTCCGACAGGATGTACCACCGCGTTTTTCTTTACCTTTGAGGCGGGCAAGGCTGATACTTCCGGGTTGTGTCCGCTGGCGGTGGATTCCGTTGCCGCTACGGGACAAGATTTTGAAGGCGGGCGGGTCTATCGGTATGCCCCACCCATCGGCGCATCTGACCCACGCGGCACGATTTACATCATCTATAATACGGGCTATTGGGAAACCGTAGTGGATACATGGGACCCCAGCCAGCCGTTAAGTGATGCCAGCATCGTGCCACCGACGGGGCGGTATCAACCCACCGGGCCAATTGGCAAGGTGTGGCGGGAGAATCCCCAAATTCGGCAGGCATTGGGCTGGGCCTATGCGCCAGAAGCCGCGTTCGCAGGGCGTATCCAAAATATGCCGCCCACTACGGGTGTTTACTATTTCTATATTGATCACGGCAAAGGCATCGTCTTGCGGCTCTATTCGGTCAATATGGGGCCAAACACATGGGAAGTGGTAGGCAGCTACTAGGATGACAAGGCCGCGCGGTGAAAAAGATTCGTTTTTTGATCTGCTGACGGGACTGCCGAACCGTTGGCGCTTTGAAAAACGCCTCCAACAAATCATTCTGCGGGCCGAAGCGCGTGAACATGGTGTCGGGTTGGTGCTGATGGATTTGACAGGCCTCAAACGCATCAACTCGACACTGGGGCACACCGCCGGGGATGCAATGGTACGCGAAGTGGCTGAGATTATCAAAGCTCATGCACCCCCCGGTGCGCTCATGGGTCGTCTGGACGGGGATGAATTTGGCATTCTGCTCACCGATTTGGGAGGTGAGGTGGTTGCCACCAGCATGACATGGGCGGAAGGGCTATTGACTGCGATTCAGGCAATTGAACTGACGTTCGAAGGTCGGCGGGTGGGCATTGGGGCCAATATGGGTATCAGTTTTTGCCCACAGGATGCCGACAATGGGCCGGAATTATTCCAACAGGCCTATCTTGCCCTGCAAGCTGCCAAAAAAGTGGGGAGCAACACCCTGCGCCGTTTTGTGCCGATTATGCAGACGGCGGCATGGGATGATTTTGAAATCTGAAATCCGGGACTATTTTTTGTGAGGGGCTATGTCCGAAAAAAAACCAACTTATGAAGAACTGCTGCAATTGGTTGCCAATCTCCGCCAACAAATTACCGCGCTGCGCCCAGAGGCTGGCACCCCCGATGTATTTGTGCGCGAAAATGCGCTGCGCATGATTGACCATATGGTGCCGGAAATCCGTGAGGCCCAAATGCGTAGCACTTCCAAACTGCCACCCCTGCCAACAGAACCTACTGAAGGGGATAAAGCGAAGGATGCGTCCGCTACGATGCGCGATACTCTGCCTGCTCTGCCCAAAACCGCACCATTGAAGAAACCCGATTCGAAGTAAATTGAGGGGGTGGAATCTAGCTGAGTCGAGCAGAAATCCTATCCGAATGTAGACTAGTCGAATATGACAGGTGAAAATCTATGTTTGCCAGACAACGACGACCCATAACCGCACTAGAGGACACAGAACCATCTGTCCACCTTGTAAAACATCCCTCAGCTTTGAATCCATCGGGTAATCCGCTTTTACAGTTTGCCCCGCATGGGAAAACGCCTTTGACCACCTCTCTCGTGCAGCAGCTACAGCGGACACATGGCAATCGCTATGTCACCGCATTAGCTGAACGCAATCGGGATGCAGTGCCGGAAATACAGCGGACGTGCGCCTGTGGTGGGACGTGCGACCATTGCCAAGAGGAAGACGAAGGACTGGTTAACCGCGGTGCCATTCAGAGAGAACTACCCTTCGAATCGTCCCCTTTTAGCGCCGATTCACAAGATGATAAAAAAGCCCCAGAAGGCTTTTGTACACCTTTCGAATCCGAAGTAGAGATAATAGCTGCAAAAGCCAAAATGGTGGGTTTACTATTGCCATTTTTGTTGAGCAAATATGGGATTGATACTTTTCTATTGTACCAAGAATACTTGTCCTCACCCAGCAGTGACAGGAAACTTTTTGCTGATGAAGAAAACGCATTTGTGAAATCCTATGCCAATTCGCCCGTGACAACGGATGAGGTCGTAAAAATTGTCAACGAAATCAAAGCTGCCATTCCCGGTAAGGTCAAATTAGAAAATTTACCCCCCGGCGAGGAAGTCCGTATCCCAATTGTCTACTTTTTGGGTGAGGACGGGTTAAAACGTCAGACGAATTATGATCATGTGGACGAAGCGCCCGGCGTCACGGCGGGTGGGGTTGGCTCATCGGATTTCGGTGATGATTATCGTCAGATAAACGGAGAGGTCGTGTTTCTACGTGAAGTGGATGGCAGCGGCAAAACTACCGATGTCTTCATGACCACCGAAATGAGTTTCATTGTTGCGGATGCGATTGATTTTTGCCCCGGTGATGCGGGATTACCGGAGGAACAGAAAGCAACCTTACCTTTAAGTCGCCTAGAAGCCAGTGGTGCGGCCTTTGACCGCCCGTTTCTTGTAACATTTGATCGCATCCTCGGGCCGATCTTCATAGAACCCACCCGTTTCCAAAGTGGAACGCCCAATGGCTCGACTGGTTCATTGGATACGCCTAATGATGAAACCGGTATGGCGTGGAATGAATGGTTTGAAAGCGCCTCGGATACGCTTTTCTCATAAGTATTAAACTGAACAATTTACAAAAAATAGCTACCGCACTTGGGGTGGCTTTTTTGTTGCCTGTTGCGGAAAAAAGGCATTTTTGTGCATGGCTAATCTCGGATATACTAGTCGAAGATTCATCTGAGGATACGATCAATGCGCAATTTCGAGATTTCGGAAAATCTACAAGAGTTGATTTTGGCTGTGGCTCGACAACAACACCGTGACCCGGAAGAACTCTTGGAGTTGATGCTGCGTCAATATGAGATGGCGACTGAATCCTCTCAAATCGCGCCACGCCCTAGGATGAGTCTGACCGATGAGGATATTGAAATTCCCGCGAACACCGCCGACCCCGAGGCCTACCGCGCTGCCGTGCGTGCGCTGCGCCCAAAATTGTATAGAATTGCTCGCCGCTATTGGCTGGAACAGGGGGATATTGAACGATTGGCGCTCACGGATGAGGAACTTGACAAAGTATTTTGGCTTATTGACCACGAGGGTAGACCGCGTTTCAAATCGGAGCAGGGCATCTATCAACCCCCCCCCGACCCATTAGAAGATTTGATAGGGGTGATTGAGACGCAGAATACAGACCTTTCGATGACGGTACGGGAATCGGTAACAGCACACTTTGGGCAAAAAGATGGCGATATTGATTGATACCAATTTTTTTGGTGGCAGTGGCATCAAAACGAGATGTAAATCATGAAGCCGCACGGGCTGCATTACGTGGGTTAGTGGGACAACGGGTGATTCCGAATGCTGTTTTGCCAGAGATTTTCTACATGCTTAAAGTGCGTGAATACTACTTAACTGCTGTGCAAATGTTTAATCGTCTATATTCGGGAGCGTTCCAATTAGAAAACTTAGTAAATGAAGATTTCCGGCGTATGAAAGAAATTATGTTGCACTATGCTGACCATCAATTTGATTTTGTAGATACTGCAATTATGGCGTTATCGGAACGACTGAAAATTACACAGGTATACACTTTTGACCGACGGGATTTCACCATTTTTCGACCTAAACATAGCGATTATTTGGAACTGTTGCCATAGGTTTGTGAAAGGTTGACGAATTTTTCAAATTTCCAACTTTTTTGCAACCCGTTTTGGCTGGCTTTTACGACAAAAGGAACAGCAAGAAAATGACTAACCGAGATGCCAGCGACGAGCAATTGGCAGTTCTGGCTCAACAGGGTGATAAGGATGCATTTATAGCCCTTTATAACCGCTATCTGGCAAAGGTGTTTAACCGGGTCAAAAGCCGAGTGCCACCTCAAGATGCGGAGGACGTGACGCAGGAGGCATTTGTAGCGGTGGTGCGCTCCCTACCAAAATTTGAACGGCGAGCCAAATTTAACACATGGCTCTACACCATCGTCAACCGCCAGATTGCTGATTATTACCGCCGACGCGGTAAGGGCGGCAACCCGGGTGGGGAAGTCAGTCTTGAGGATGTTGAGCATACGGCGCGGGCGGGATTATATGAGACGGATTCTTTAGGTGAACGAGGGTTGATCCAAAAGGCGCTGCATACCCTCCCCGAACATTATCAGGAAATTATCATGCTGCGGTTTGCCGATGGCCTGAGTTTCCAAGAAATTGCAGATGAACGGGGGCAAACGTTGGATGCAGTCAAGTCGCTGTATCGGCGGGCGATTGAGGCGCTACGGGATCAAGTCGGTGGAACTATACATTAAAAGAGGTGCGGCGTGACAAACACCGAACGAGACAATGAACTGGCGGCTCTGACCGATGCCGTATTGGAAGGAAGACCGATGGGCACTTCAACGAGCACCCGCGACTTGGAACGGGTGATTATTCAACTACGCGATGTTATTGACCCCGATACGCCGCCTGACCCCGGCTATAGTATGCGGCTGTCGGGACGCTTGGCGCAGGAATTTGATTTGCTGCAACGTCCCAAAGTGCGCAAATGGCCCAATCAACGCATGGTGCAGTTGGTCGGCATGGCGGCGGCACTAATTGTCGTGATGGGGATTGGTATATTATTTTCTGGCAGCGACACTGGCAAGGGTGATAGTGGCCTTTCGGGAACAGCCGTTGGTAATTTAAGTGTCCTTGAGACTATCGTACTGGCAGTGGTCGCAGTCGGACTAGGAAGCGCGGTATTCTTTTTGATGAAACGGCGACGGTAATCGAATCCCCTCAAATGACCCCTTTCTGATTGTCGGGGAATTGGGGTTATTTGATCTCAATATATCCATATATCCATTCAATCACCTCTTGGGGTAACAACAAGGGCAATAATCCTTTGTTGATTTTTGCTCATCTCCTCTCATTCCCCCATCTGTGATAAATCATGTGAATTTGCGTTCATACCTCATAGACAGCCAAGCGCTTGGATAGAGCTTCAAATGATCCTCAAACGCAAATAAAGGAAGGGGGAACGCATGAAATCTCTTGTACGATTCGTCGGGTTAACGGTTATTTTCTCGTTCTTGATGCTGGGTTTACCAATGGCCCATGCACAAGATATCCCCGAAATCAAACCAGTCTGTTTTGAGTTTGAACGGCTACCCCTCGGCATGACGTATCATGTCGGAGATAGCTTTGCCGTAACAGGTGCTACGGTTGAGGCGCAGGAGTTTCAATGGGCTGACGGCACTCTCTTCCCCGATGGCGAGGCCAGCGTCGAAAATGGCGGAATGGCGGGCGGGAGTGGCTATGAAATCCACACCAACAATATCAACTTACAGTTCAAATTGGATGCCCCCATTGATGGCCTCATTCTGCTATATGGGGCGTATGGCGGTAATCTAAACTTGGAGATCAACGGTGATTTCATCAATACCCCAGATTTTCCAAGTCTGCATGGCTCGTCGCTGGGGGGTGTCAACATCTATGTGGATGATATAAACGGCACGCTAGGCCGGCTCATCCTTGAAGGCACGATTGAATATTTCCGTATTGGAGGGCAAGAATTCTGGTTCGATGATCCCTGCGGCGGACCTCCTCCCGGTGAGTGTGTCAACTTTGAAGGCCTCGCCCTCGGCAGTAATTTCGTAGTGGGGGATACCTTTAGCGATGCTGGTGTCAACATGACCGTCGTGGATTTTTATTGGACTGGTGGCGGGCTTGCCAGTGGGGGGTTCGCTGAGATAGGTGCTTCTGGTGCAGCAGGGGGCAGCGGCCAAGAACTGATTGTGAACAATGTCAGTATCGCCTTCGATTTTGGCAGTCCGGTCAGTTTTGTCTCCCTCCGGTTCGGCGAATATGGGGGCAACGTCAACATCGAAATCAACGGGGACTTCCAGAACTTTAACGACTTTGCTGAGATTCATAATCAGGTGATTGGGGGAGTCACCGTCTTGGTCGGCAATGGCTTTGGCAATGACACGGGTATGATTGTCCTCGTGGGCGTGGTCAACACCTTTTCGATTGGGGGGCAGGAATTTTTCATTGATGAGGTGTGTTACTGCGCCAATGGTAAGCGGTAATAGACCCACTCCGGCAATGGGCTAAAAATTGCCAAATCAGAGGAGATTGTCCACAATAGTAGGGGAGTGACTGCAAATCGCTCCCCTAGTTTTTGGACATTGACCAAATGTTATTGTGGACGACTCCCTGATTATGAATACCAATGAACTGATTGCGTACATCATCGCCATCGGTATCCCCGTTTTGGCGATTTACATGATTGATGCGTTTGACCTCTTCGGCACGGGTAAAATCAGCACCGTGTTGATTTGTATCGGGTGGGGAGCGGTGGGGGCGTTTGGCGCGGCCTATTACATCAATACCTCGATTGTTGGTGATGTTGGGTTGGATTATCTCGTGCGGTTCGCTGCCCCGGTCATCGAAGAAATCCTGAAATCCCTGATTTTAATCTACCTCATTCAGCGTCCCACCTTTCGTTATGTCGTAGATGGGGCGACGTATGGTTTTGGGGCGGGCATTGGTTTTGCCGTCGCCGAAAATATCAGCTATCTCTCTAGCACAGAAGCCAGCCTATCGCTTGCCATCAGTCGGGTGTTATCGGCCTCCTTGATGCACGCTACTGCCAGCGCGATGGTCGGGATTTCATTAGGTCGTATCCGCCGCTCCCATGACCGCGAAAAATTCACGTGGCCCATTGTTGGCATCATCACGGCGATTGCTATTCATATCGTGTTTAACAATGCCGTGCGTTCGCTGTCCGGCTCCTTGATGCTGCTCGTCGCGGTAGGGATTGGCTTGGGGGGTGGTTTCCTCATTGCCAACCTGATTGGTCAGGGTCTGGCCCAAGAGAAAAAACGCTTTGCCGAAACACTGGGCTTGAGTGTGGGTGTGACCGCCGCCGAAACCAAAGCCGTGCAAAAACTCGGCAGCCAGCAAATTGAGCAGTTGTTGTCCGAATTGGGCAAATTTTTTGGGGAGGAAAAGGTCAAACCGATTCGCCGTCTGTTTGTTGCCCAAGCCAATATCGGGATTTTGAGAAATAATCTGCGAAATCCGACCTCTGACCGTCTGCGCGAGGCGTGGGAAGCCGATATTGCGAAACTTCGGGAAGAAATTGACGAAATCCGCAACGAACTCGGCGTGTATATCATGTCGTTTATCCGCAACGTGTTCCCGCCTGAAGATACAGGCATCTGGGATCAGTTGACGGATGGTATTGGCGAATATGACCCCGAACACGTCCACCGCTTTGACGTATTTATGAATTTGTCGCAGCGCACCAAGACCATTGACCCGCAGGAATTGGAGCGCCGTGCCGAAAGCCTCAAGAAAGTCTCGATTTTTTCCAGCGTGCCTCTCTCGGAACTAGAAAATCTCAGCCGCGCCCTTGTGCCCCGCCGTTATGTGGATGGTCAGGTGTTGTTCGATCAGGGGGATGAAGGCGACGCCATGTACCTGATTGAAAAGGGCAGTCTCAGTATTTATGCGATTGACAGTGAACGGCGCGAAAAATATATCCGCAGTTTTGAGGCCGGGATGCCATTTGGTGAATTGGCCCTGATGGATGGGCAGCCCCGTTCGGCCCGTGCGCGTGCCACCAGCAGCTTGCAGGTCTTGATGCTGCCCCGCCAGCAGTTTAATATGTTCATCCAATCCCGTCCGCAGGTGATTCTGGAAGTGCTGCGTTTCTTGGCAGAGAAAGTGCGTTTTACCACTCGTACCCTTGAAGAAAGCGCAAATTGGGCCAGCCAAATTCAGAAGGGTGAGTTTGATAAGGCCAATTTGTTGGAGCAAGTCCCCGCCGCGAAGGTCGTGCCAGTGAGCGAACTGCCCGATGAAAATGCCGCCGACCCGATGGACATGGACTATGATGCCCCGGCGACCATTAGTGGGATGTTTTTGCGGGTGCAGGCCGCATTGGAAAAACGCGATGCCGAACGTGCCACCGAGGAAAAGAAGGAGTAATGCTGGTTTAGCCCAATTCCAAAACCCTTAGACTGAATAATTTTCCTTGTGGCACTTGGAAGAGGATATATAGAGGCGGGATTGGATATTGACGACGGAAATCAATTGCATCAATAAAAACGTCTAGGATTTTGTCAAAAGAATGGGGGTCTGCATCTAGGAAACGGGCATAATCTGTATAATATAGCACAAACCCTTTGCCAGAGAGCCAATCTAAGTCTCGCAGGCAGTCCAAAAGTGCGTCAAGGTTATGCCCAAAATAGGGAAATTCCATCACCTTTTCGATTTGGTCAAAAAATTCCGCCTTATACCAGATTCGGGTAAAGGGTAGGTCTTAGCCCTACCCCTACGAAATGGGGTGGTAGGGGTCAGGCTCAGACTGACCCTGTTTTTCATCCATCAATCA
>JAJTXY010000006.1 GCA_021463865.1 Anaerolineae bacterium | reverse complement strand
GCACTGAAGGTCCGTCGTTTTCGTCTTGCCATCTCTCAATTATCTCCCAGTTCTTTCCAGTTGTACGACTTCTTATCTCAACTGTCCAGAAACTGGGGGCCATTACAGCATACACAAAATATGACAAAAAACGCGCCCCTCCCTCTTGAGCGTGTTCTTCGTTTCCTCGTTCTAGTTCTACTGCTTGGGTGATAGACTCCCTAGATCACGGATCCAAGCATCCCGTTTTTCAGTTGGTCATCCAGCCAGTCCGCAATATACGGATAGCGATAGTTGCGGCCCTTGTAGGCGGCGTCGGCAGCAATCATGCTGTAGACCACCATACCAAGCGGCAGGACAAATACACTGAACAGTACCAGTCCGACCAAGAGCAGGACGAAGAAGATCAGGAATGGGATGCCAATCAGCACAAGGCTTAACACCGCCGATATTGCGATGAGTGTCCCCAAAACCAGCGTCCCCGCCAACAGCAGCACCAGCGCTCCGACTGTCCCTACCACCTGAATCGTGAAGGCTTGCAGCGCATGGAAGGCCACAAACTCAGATTTATTGCGGAAGGCCAGATAAATCCCCAGCGGGATAAGTACCGTCAACAGTACCCCCGGCGCGGCGGCAATCGCCACCAAAATGGTGAGCAGGGCGCTCGCGTGCGCAATCGCGGCCCATGTCCGTTCCGTATCTTGCACTTCACCCGACATGGCACGGGTTTGATAGCGATGCTTGGGTGGAGCTTTGACATTGATGTCGCGGAAATTCCACTGCCGCTTTTGTTTGTGGCTGTCGCCTACACGCGGTTGGGGTATGGGCGCGTCGTTGTAGAGGCTCTGGCGATAATACTTGCGCTCATATTCCCGCACAATCGCGTCATCATCGGCAACCCCCTGCATTGGCGGTTCGTTTGTGGGTGGGGCTTCTTCTAAGCGTGACCCAATCCGCACGGGAATTGGGATCGCCCCGTCATCGTTGGGTTGATAATTCCAATCTTGCTTGGGTTCACCATTGCCACCTTCGACAGGCACTGCCGGGTCAATGGTTTTATCATAGTCGCTCATACACTACTCCTCTACCGAAATTCCACAAATGATGTGTGGTGTTGATTCTCTGTGTTTGTTGTGTTCAATCATCTATACGCAGGCTTTGGGATTGGGTTGCAGCGTTTTGAAAACTTCATGGAACTGTTAGTTGTTCTTTACACCTATGAAAAATTTCCTCAATCGCTTGACGCTAATCCCGTCTTGGCGCACAATTTGAAAGTGCTTGGAGGGGGATTTCAAGGACGAAAAGGTTTGGAAAACAGCTATGAGTAGCCCATTGGAATACAAAATACAAGACTTGTTTGAGGCGTTCGTGTTTATGCGCCGACAGGGAGCCGCCCCTGACCACGCCCTGCAAGAACTCAAACGTCTGCGCCCTCTCATTTCCACTGCCGAACGTGAGCAGATTGCGAGCCTTATTCGCCAATGGGAAATGAATGAAGGCTTACATCACCCCCCCAATCCAAATGCCAAGATTAGCCCACCCCCGCCGCCAAAATCCTCTATGCCAGAGCCGCCTACCGACGATATTGCCTGCCCCCAATGTGGTAAACCAAATCCACCCCATGCAGGTTATTGTTATGCTTGCGGGACGCTCTTGGTGAAGGCAGGAATGTCACAGGGAACGCAGCAGTTGATTGTCGAGGACGAAGGCCTTGCGGGTACAACCTTTGGCAGCCTGTCCAATTTAATCCTCAAGGTGCAAGGATATGACCACGACCCGATCAAATTGGCGATGAACGATTCCAAAGAGATGATTATGGGCCGCACCGCCCCCGACAGTGTGTTAGTGCCGGATGTAGATTTGACCAGATATGACGGTAAGGATAGGGGGGTATCGCGTGTTCATGCCACCCTGCGCTATCGAGATAATGCCATTACAATCACCGATATGGGCAGTGTCAACCACACCTATCTCAACGGCGAACGGGTCTATCCCCAAGAAGTCCGTGTATTGCGCGATGGGGATGAACTAAAATTAGGGCGCTTGGTGATGCGGGTCGTATTTGAAAAACAATTGCGCCGCATCCGCTAGATTGGGTAAAAAGTTTCCATTCATGCGGGTTTTCTCTCACGGGAAATTCATCTTACTTTTACCCAAAACTCAGCCACCTGTTTTAATCTGATAGCATGACGTTCCTGAGGTGGTTGTGACGGTACATGGTATTGAGAAGTGTAGAAGTGACGGAACGTTAATCAATGCCAATATCGGAGATGCGCGTCACTGATATTGGAGAAACCAAAAAACACCGTACTGGTTGTCCCCCCTCACCAGTACGGTGTTTTACATCCATAGAGTCTTGTTTGGTCAGCCTCTAGCCAACCTGTACTTCTCGATTCACCACATTGCGATATTCATTCCGCAGCAACGCATCCAGCATAATCTCAGCAGCTTCGGCGGCGACGGCTTCTTGCGCTTCAAGGGTACTGGCCCCCAGATGCGGGGTATGAATAATGCCCGACAAGCCAATCAATGGGTTATCTTTCTGCGGCGGTTCTTCGGCATACACATCCAATGCCGCCCCGGTGATTTTGCCACTCTTGATGGCTTCAGCCAGATCATGTTCATTGACCAAACTGCCGCGTGCCGCATTAATCAACCGCACCCCATCTTTCATCTTGGCAATGTTTTCGGCATCAATCAGATGTTCGGTTTCCGGCGTCACCACTGTATGCAAAGTGAGATAGTCGGCCTCCGCCAACAGGTCATCTAAGGGCAGCAATGTCACATTGAGCGATTGCGCCAACTGTTTGGAGACATAGGGGTCATACGCGATGACGTTCATTTCAAAGGCCAGTGACCGTTTTGCCACTGCCTGCCCCACGCGGCCAAACCCGATAATGCCGAGCGTCTTGCCGCGCAGTTCCGTCCCCATAAACGCCTTACGCTCCCACTGGCCTTCCAGCATGGAAATTTGCGCTTTGGGGATATGCCGCGCCAACGCCAGCATTAACGCCATTGTATGTTCCGCAGTGGCGACAGTGTTACCCGCCGGAGTATTCATGACCGCGATACCGAGTTCAGTCGCTTTCACAAGGTCAACGTTATCCACGCCGACCCCTGCCCGCACAATGGCCTTGAGTTTGGTAGCCTTTTGCAATAATTCAGCATTGGCCTTCGTTCCGCTTCGGATAATCATGCCATCTGCATCGCCGACTACTGCCAAAACCTCATCGCGGGTCATTTTGGCTGGGGCTTGGATGGTCACGCCCTGCGCTTGGGTCAAAAGATTGAGGCCGATTTTTTCCAGATTATCAGGAATCAAAATGTGTGGCATCTAGTTCGCCCCATTTCCGTTGTGGTTCGTTGCCAGATAGTCATCAATATTGGCAAACAATTCTTCCATGTGGGTCGGCTGCATATCGCCCATGTGGGCAATCCGGAAGGTGCGATCCTTCAACTTGCCATACCCATCAGCAATTTCCATACCCCGCCCGCGCAAAAAGCCATTGAGTGCCTTAATGTCTACCTTGAGCGTGTTTTCAAAGACGGTCAGTGTCGGTGAACGATAGCCCTCTGGTGCAAGCAGACCAAACCCAGCGCTTGTCCCCCAAGCGCGGGTCATTTCCGCCAGATGTTGATGACGGGCCATGCGATTTGGGATACCTTCCGCCAAAATATCGTTCAACTGCTTATCCGCCGCGAACATCAGCGACACAGGCGGGGTAGCTGGGGTATTGTTCTTTTGGTGGTGTTTATCCATTTCGATCAGATCAAAATAATAGCCGCGATTCTTGACCGTCTTGGCGCGATCCAACACCGCCTGCGAAATGGTACCAAAAGCCATGCCGGGGGGCAGACCAAAGGCTTTTTGGGTGCTGGTGAGGCAAATATCAATGCCCCACTCATCCACAAACAGCGGCGCACCCATATAACAGCTTACCGTGTCCACCAAAAACAGGGTGTCTTGATAATCCTCCATCACTTTGGCATATTCCGCCAGTGGGTTAATCACCCCCGAACTGGTTTCGTTATAAACACAGGCCACTGCGTCATAATGTTTCTGCTTGAGGGCGTCGGCCAGTTGTTCAGCCACAATCGGCAGACCCCATTCCACTTCCAACACATCTACCTGCTTGCCATTCAGTTGGCTGACTTCGGCCCAGCGTTCACTGAATGAACCACAGACCAGATGCAAAATTCGACCTTCATCACGCACGCAGTTACGAGAGGCGGCTTCCCACACCCCCGTGCCGGACGATGTAAAGATAAATACTCGATTTTGGGTATAAAAACTCTGCTGCAATTTGGGTTGCAGCCGACCATACAGGTCAGCAAAGGCTTTGGAACGATGTCCTATCATCCATTCAGTTTGCGCCTCCAACACCTCTTTGCGCACTTCAATGGGGCCGGGGATATACAAACGAACATGGTCAGGCTTCTGCGTCATAATCAGTGCAAATCTCCTTAAATAAAACCAACGTTGATGTAAACCGACCCTCATTTATTGATGATCGGCAAGGGCTTGTTTCAATTCCATAATCGGTGCAATCACCGCCGGGTCAGCCCCATAAGCAATTGCGGTATAAAAACTCAGATAATCGCCAAATTGAATGGCGTGCATCATCTGAGCAATCGGTGAATTGCCCGCCGGAGTAAAGCGGTCAATCATAATCCCATTTTGCAGCAGCAACTTCAGCGTCAAGTCATGCCGCAAATGATTACGCGGGTGGTCATATTGGGGCGACGCAATAAACATCACCGACAGCTTACTCAAAACTTCCTGCGGAAAATTCACCCCCACCACCGCGTTATGATTCATTTCAGGGATGGGGTCATGCACCGCGAAACTCTTGCTATTTTCGTTAAGCTGCCCCTTCCAGCGCCGCGCCACAGGTTCAAAAATACCTGCGCCAATAAACACCGGCACACGGCCCATATACTGCCCGGCTTGACGTTTGGCTGGATTGGTCATGGCAGGGACATTCACCCCATATTTTTCGCGGTAGGCCTTCATAGTGGTAACGGCTTCAGCAACCTGTGAACCAACATTTTGCATCCAGCCCGCGCGTGATGCCAAGCCAAGCAGCAAGCCGAACGACCAGCCAATAGCGGCGCGTGGTTGGTCAATGTTGGTTGAAAAAGACCACAGCGTTTGTCCATCTTGTTTGGCTTTGGCGGCTAGTTTACCACCCGTCGTCAAAGCCAAAAGGTGTGCCCCGCGTGCTTTGGCGACATCATAGGCCGCGAGGGTTTCTTCGGTATTGCCGGAAAAACTGCTGGCAATCACGAGGGTGTGTTCACCATGCACCCATGCAGGCAAATCATAGCCTCGGATAATCAATATCGGTATTGGCGAGGTTAAACCAGCAACGGCAGCCAATAGATCGCCGCCAATGGCCGAGCCACCCATCCCACTAATAATGACTTGGCGAATATTTGGCAAATAAGTCGGCAGCAGTTGGGTTTGAGCATGTTCCCACGCTGTTTCAAATTGTTCGGGCAGGCCATCAATATGCCCTAACATATGGGTCGCGTCTAACTGCTGTATTTGCTGTAGGTCATCCAAATTCATCGGTCTCTCCAATGTGGGTTATAGACAAAAAACCGACATGCGCGTGATTGTAGCATGTCGTTTTGGGCAATACGATCTGTGAATTTAGGCACAATAACGAAATTTCTCCTTAAATATTTTCCCCTCTCTAATGCTTGGGGAGGGGTTAGTGGAAATCGCATGAATAAGCGGGGCTTGGTTGACTGCACGATTGGTTTCGTAGGGACGCGACATGTTGCATCCGTACTCAACACCCCATCACCATGCGGTTTCCTAAACCTCACCCCCATCGAATACCAGACAAGCCTCTAGGGGTGAGGTTGATTTTACCGCTTTTTGCGTTTGGCGCGTTCAGCTTCGGCCCGTGCCAAAATCTGCGCAATATCCGCATGGCTGGCTTGGGGCATCGGTGGCGGCTCAGACTTGGAAGGTGAAAGTGGCCCCGTCTCACTAAGTTTAGCCTGTTCCGCAAAATCTTTACCCGCTGCTTTAGCCCGCACCTTAAATTCTTGTTCAAGCGTGCCGTCCTGCTCCATTTCCCAGTAAATCATTTTCCAATACAGCACTTTTCCATACTGTTGGACGGCTTCACGCACCACTGGATCTATATCGTTTAACAGAGCCGTTGCCAAGTGCGGCAGGGCCAGCGGATTATTAAAATTCGCCAATTCAATCGCTGCATTTTTGCGATTTTCGCGGTTGGGGTCTTCCAGCAACCGTCTGACCCAAATGGTAATGTTCACGTCCGAAGGAATGGGCGGTGGGGTACGCTTGCTGGAAAGCTCCTCGCGGCGTGGCCCTCCCATATTGGATGACGCAATATCCGAAGCTGACCCAGTCATCGCGCTACCCATCAATATTCCTCCCGTAAGCGGGCCAGCGATCAGCGTCGCCCCAACTCCCAATGCTGCCGCTGTCGTCATCCTGCGACTCGCAGCATCCTGTTGGGATTTAATCATGGCGTTGTCCATACTGGTTTGCATTCGGCGCATCAATTCCTCTTCGCGTGGGTCAACCAACTTGGCAATCTCGCGGTCAATCCCAAAAAAGCGAAAGATTTCATTAATCGTCGAATAACCGGACTGGCTGGCTTGGTGGATTTTTTTCCCCGCCCATTGGATCGCCTGCTTGACAGTGGCATCAGTCTCCACCTTATAGCGTTCGCCCAACACCATTAAGGCCCGTGTTTCTTCCACCATACCCAAGACACGAACGACATTCAGGCGGGTTTCTGAATTTGGAGCATTCACTCCCTGTAAAAGTGCTTCTAATTTCATTGACAAATTTCCCCCAGCTATTAACCAATATGTTTAATTTTACTCGCCTCTTTCCCGTTCCCAATACCCCAAATTTTTCGGGGGATTTTGAGAAACGAATTTCAGTTATGATGAGAATGTTCTCCCATCACAAATTCTAACAACCATCTAACACAGGGAAAACGTCTTTAAAACCTTGTCTTGGTGGGAAGTTAATTTTTGTGAAAAATATCCCAAAATATGATATTTAGCTTGATATTGTAAGCACTCTTCCTTTTTAATGAAAACATATCAACACACCAAACATGGCACATCTATGAATGCTTATACAATATCAATGGAAGTACCCAAAAGTATGAATCTTCTGAACCAACTCCCCGATGTCATAATCAACACCCATGATGATGGCACAATTGTGGAGTGGAATCAGCGGGCCGAAGAATTATTTCACCAAACACGTCAAACCGTCGTAGGGCAGCCCGTTACACAACAGATTTTCGTTTCTCCCAATACCCGCAAGTGGTGGGCATATTTGCAGAATACGCTCAAAGAGTTGGATTATTGGGAGGGGGAGTTTCCATTTGATGGACCCGACCAAAAGGAAATCTGGCTGTTTATCCGCGCCAAAACCATCGTGCTCGATAATGATCATCCCGGCATCATGCTGATTGGGACGGCTTTACAGCACCATGAAATCCGTGACCGAGCAGTTTGGACAGCGCTCGACTTTTCGCACCATGAGCTACACAATATCCTATCCTCGGTGGGGGATATGGTCTGTAAATACAACCTTTTTCAAAAGGCCCTTGTTTTTGTCAGTCCATCCTGTTTGAAAGTCACAGGTTACACCGACCACGAATTTATTGATAATCCGGCACTGTTTTGGGACATCATCCTGCCTGAAGACCGGGTGAACGCCGAAAATGCTCTACTGACTATCCAGCCCGGACAAGTCGTCAATCTCGATTATCGTATTCGCCACAAACAGGGCCGCATCTATTGGGTACGCAACAGCATGACACCCATTTTGGATGGTGAGGACACGCTAGTAGATGTCATGTGCGCCATTACCGACATCAACCCCTATTATGAACTCAGCGAATTAAAATCCCAACTCATTCGCATGGCCTCGCACGACCTGAAACATCCATTGGCAATCGCAATGGGTTATTTCGGCATCCTTCTAGAGGACATCGGCCCGCTGTTAAACGAACCCCAACGCGGCATGACCCAATGGATTACTGAATCCCACGAATTGATGAACGGTATGTTGACCGAATTGGCCGATTTGGAACAAGTTGGCATGAAGGGGATTCAGCACACGGAAAAAATTGATTGGCTGTCTTTGGTAGATAAGGTATTAGAACAATCGGCGCTCCAACTGGAAAATCATCAACACCAGCTTTCTATTGAACGCCCAGTCGCCACTTTAACCGTAGAAGGGGAAGCCATCCGTCTGCATCAAGTCTTGTTTAATCTCGTCTCCAACGCCATCAAATACACTCCCAATGGTGGCAAAATCGCGGTGCAGGTGTTTGTCGAAAATCAGCGGGTCTATACCGAAGTCCAAGACAATGGAGCAGGTGTACCAGAGGAGTTCCGTGCCAAGTTATTTAAGCCATTTTCGCGGGCCAAATCACCAGATACCGCCCATATTCCCGGCACAGGCTTGGGCTTAAGCCTCGTCAAATCCATCATTGAGCAGCACGATGGCGAGGTCATTTATCGCCCCGAAAGCAAAGGCAGCACCTTTGGTTTTTGGCTACCCCTTGCTGACCCAACTACTCTTGGAACAGATTAAACACATACCCCATGACAATGCCCTGATTTTCCAAATGGGTGCGTAGTTTTTTGCGGGCATCATGCAACAATTTGTAAAGTGCGTTGCGATTGGTGCCCATTTGTTCCGCCACAATATCCATCGGGATACCGCGTAAGGTCACGGCCTCCAACGCGGTTTTTTGGCGTTCGGTCAAGACTTCATCCAGTGCCTGTTGGATAATTTGCAGCACGTTGACCTGTTCGGTGGCGCGTTCAGGGCTGACCATCTGGCTATTGCTGTCCCCGCCCTCCAATTTCAATTGAAATTCTCCGTCGGCGGTCAATTCATCCAAACTGAAATCTTTATAGCGGGCGCGGCGCAGTTCACTAATCGCGGTGCGTGTCCCGATTTTCATGGCCCATGTGGTAAAGCGGCTGTCCCCCCGAAACGAATCGAGGTTATCCAAAATCCGCAGCGTGGCATCTTGCGAAAAATCCTCCGCCATCTGCCGCAGTTCTTCGCTCGACAGGTCACTAAGATCGCTACGTTCATGACTTAGATAATACAAGATCCCCCGTCGCAAATAGACCCGCAAATCATCCAATGCGGCGGCTTGGGCCGTCGTATCCTCACTCGTCAAGTCCACCAGCCACTGTTCATTTGACCGTTCAACCGTCATCAATCCATATCCCCCCGCCTAGAGGATGTTCTAAGCCGGATCGCCTCTAATTTTTCCAATAATTCGCTGGCAACCTGTTCCAAATCTTCAGGCCGATGCACAAAATCGAGTGTCGCCGCCGGAATCACAAAAATGGGACAGGCCGTCCATGTTTCCACCCATTCATCATATAGGCGGTTCAGTTGGGCCAGATACTCAATCGAAATCTGCCGTTCATAAGCGCGTCCACGCATCGCAATGCGTTCCGCCAAAACCCCAACCGGCGCCTGCAAATAGATCAGCAAATGGGGTGGCGGCAAAAATGCGCCTATCCCATCATACAAATCACGGTAGCATCGGTAATCACGTTCCGATAGTTTACCCTGTAGCGCCAAATTTTTGGCAAATATCTCCGCGTCTTCATAAATGCTGCGATCTTGAATGACGTGCCCCGGATGATCCAGCAGTTTACGGTGATGTTGCAGGCGGCGCGACAAAAAATAGACCTGCGAATGGAAGCTCCACCGCGCCATATCCGCATAAAAATCCTGCAAATAGGGGTTTTCGTCTACGGCCTCAAAAAACGGCTGCCAGCCCAGCCGTTCGCCGAGCAATTGCGTCAGGCTGCTTTTGCCGACTCCGATATTGCCCGCCACCGCAATAAACCATTTTTGTGATGGATTGGGTTGCATCATCATAATTATTCAGCCGAACTATCCCACACGCGCTGCCGATTCACCGCCATCTTTTCCAA
Source organism: Anaerolineae bacterium (assembly GCA_021463865.1). GTDB lineage: Bacteria > Chloroflexota > Anaerolineae > Aggregatilineales > J027 > CFX10. Next base: position 220,265 of record JAJTXY010000006.1, on the reverse strand, counting down.
ATAGGCCGCTTCCAAATCCACCCCGGTATAGTTGGCAATTTTCAGCAGATAGGCCAACACGTCCGCCATTTCCAATCGCAATTTTTCGCTTGGGATAGGTTCACGGTCTTGCTGTGCCGTTTTCCAATGCTGCACCACCGCCCGTGCCATCTCGCCGATTTCCTCTTGCAACAGCACAAAATTTAGGAATAGGTCGGGGTTAAAATTCTTGGCCTTGTCCAACGCCCGATGAAACCGCTGAAAATCGCCCAAACGCAGGGCCGTCATATGCACATCCAGATCATTCGGCTCGGTGAGAGCGGGTTTCGCTACTTCGGCTAGGGCAGGTGGTTCTTCAGCCAAACCCGGCAAAGCAGCTTGACGTGGCCCCGTGCCCAACACCCCGCGAATCGTCGCAATCAATTCCGTCCGCTGATTTTCATCCTGCACCACATCAATATGATTGGTATCAATCGCCAGTACAGGCGCGGCGGTGTACTCCGCAAAAAATCGGTCATACGCCACCCGCAGTTCATCAATATAATGCGGATCCATGTTGCGTTCATAAGAGCGATCCCGCGCGGCGATGCGACTCATTAAAACCGGCGTATCGGCCCGCAAAAATACCACCAAATCGGGTTGGGGGATATTTTCCGCCAGCGCTTCATACACACTCTCATACGTCGCCAATTCGTCATCGGCCAAATTCAATTGGGCAAACAGATGATCTTTGGCAAAAATGTAGTCGCTAACCAACGGACGGGGGAGTTGATGTAAACGGCGCTGCTGATGATAGCGGCTCAACAGAAAAAAGACCTGTGTCTGAAAGGCATAACGCCCACGGTCTTGATAAAAACGGGCCAAAAATGGATTTTCTTCAAATACCTCAATTTGCAGTTCGGCATTAAGCGCCTGCTGAAGATACCGAGCCAACGTGGTCTTGCCGACCCCGATGACACCTTCAATCGCAACATAATAATTCATCTGTGGTCTAACCTTTTGTGGAGTTCGGCAAGATATACTAGCGATTTTCGCGCGCCAACGCACTCGCCAATTGGGTGCTGATGAGTTCGAGCATCAGCACATCTTTGGGGTTAATCTCCCCCGCCTTTTCTTTGCAGGCAAACACCACCCCAAAACGTAGCGTCGTCCCCACCGGAACCGCCACCCCTACCCCATAACGCCCTTTGGAGATAAACGGATGGTTGGGGGTATCCTCTTGGGCCACAATCTTGCTTTGCCCATTTTGCGCTACCCATCCCAACAAACTGGTGTTGTATTCAAGGCGATTTGGGGCCAAACTTGTGACCGAAGACGGCCCTTCTTGTGCCGAAAGGGTCAGCATCGGCGGGTCGGTTGGCGTAATCGTATAAAACGCCACATAATCATAACCCAATTCCAAAATGGCACTCACCGCCGCTTGGGATTTAGCCGGGCCTTTGGCGCGGGTGAGCGATTTGGCAAATTGGCGCACCGGGGGGAGTGTATCCGCTCGTAATGTTTCCAATCGGCGATCTTCAAACAGGCGTTTAATGACCTTAATCAGTTCATCGTTCTTGAACGGCTCGGTTGAAACGTCATCAGCCCGCCCCGGCATCCCAAAATCGGCCTCTTCATCCACCAAGACAATCAACAAGCGAGGATGGCTTTGACGCAGTTCTTTTACCAGCGTATGGACATCACCCAATCCATTATCCACCACCAACACATCCGAGCGTTTCGTCTTATCAGCCAGCGCCTCGTGAATTTTTTCAATGCTGGTCACCAGATTGACAGCAAATTTTGGCTCCGTATTAAGATTTTCACGGTAACGCGCAATGGATTGCAGCCGAATTGCAACCAGCAGGTGGATTTTGGGGGATGTCATAACGTAAATCACGCCTCAAACGATAAACGGATAGATGCACAATTATAGCACCTACCCGTCAAATCCGAATTTCTAAATTAGGAAATCGGTATTTCGTCTATTTCACTGGTGGAACCGGGCGTTTGAGCGGAATCACCACTCGAATGGTTGTGCCTTTGCCTTCTTGACTTTCAATCTGCATAAAACCGCGCAGTTGGTTCGCCCGCTGTTCCATATTACGCAGACCAAAATGATCTTGGTTTAAGATTTCAGCCGTATTAAACCCGATCCCGTTGTCATGCACCATGACATACAAATCCTCATCTTCGACGGCCACGTGTACATCGGCTCTGGATGCTTTGGCGTGACGAGCCACATTCGCCAATGCTTCCCGAATAATCTGGGAGAGCGAGTGACGTTGGGCATCCGTCAAGGCCGGTAGCTCCTCCGAAATGGACAGTGCCACCTCTACCCCGGCAAAATCGCGGAAATGCTCGGCAAGGTTGGCAATTTGCTGATGGAAAGTGCTGCTCTGCACATCAGTGGGGCGGCGCAAATCGCGGATATAGCCCCGGATGCTTTCGATGATGTTGTTTAAATCCTGCACAATAGATTGAAAGCGCGTTTCTTCTTCGGGGGTCAAATGCGTTTTGCCACGCATAATTTCAAGTTTCATGCCCACCGCATAAATCTCTTGGATGACCCCATCATGCAAATCCATGCCGATACGGTCTCGCTCACGGTGCAGGGCGACGGTTTGTAGCTGCTGATGCAGACGGGCATTTTCGATAGCGATAGCTGCAAACGTCGCAAAAAAGACCACCAACCGCTCATCGTCCTCATCAAACGGCTTGCCATCCACTCGGTCACATAAATAGAGATTGCCGAGCCGTTGATGATTGCGGCCCTCAATCGGCACACCCAGAAAAGTTTTCATAAATGGGTGATTTTGGACGAAACCGCTGGAGCGCGGGTCAGCACTTAAATCATTGAGGCGAATCGGGTAATCGGTATCAAACAGCGCTCCCAGCAATCCCAGTCCTTCTGGTTCATGTTCAATCCCGCGTGCAACCGCTGGATGCAACCCGGAGGTAATAAACGCTCGCAAACCACCTTCATCCGATGGCACGCCCACCGCTGCATATTTCGCTCCCACTAGTTCGCGCACCACATCCGCGATGCTTTGCAGGGTACGGGGCAGGCTTAAACCCCGGATCACATCACTGGCGGCTCGGGTCAGCAAATCTATCGTGGTAGGTGAAGAAGATAGATGTTCTGTGGGCATGACGATGACTTCTCCCTGTAAAAAAGTAGGCAATTCGGATTATCATAATGCTACAAAACGTACTTGTCACTATAATAGGGCAAGTAGTCATCTTCCTTACGTGCAGAAAAGCACTTGATACAAGTTTTGGAGAGAGCGCAGTGTCTCATTTACGAATCATCATCGCCGACGATCATGCGGTCGTGCGGGCTGGACTCAAGGCGTTATTGGAAAACGAACCCGAATTCTCAGTGGTAGCCGAAGCAAACAGCGGCGAAGAAGCCGTCCAGCTTGCCCTGACCTATGAACCAGACATTGTGCTTATGGACATTCGGATGCCGGGGGGTATTTCTGGCATTGAGGCCTGTGAGCAAATTCTGAAAAACAAAGCCAAAATCAAAGTAGTCATGTTAACCTCCTATGCCGAGGACGAACTCGTCATGGATGCCATCCGTGCTGGTGCAGTGGGGTATGTCCTGAAGCGGGTAGACAGCGGCAAATTGATTGATGACATCCGGGCCGTTGCTGCCGGGGATGCTGTCATTGATACCGCCGTCACCAAGAGCCTGCTCAATGAAGTGCGTGAAGCGGCCCATATCAAAGAAGCCTCCGCCTTTGCCGAACTCAGCGAACGTGAACTGCATATCCTTGCCTTGATTGCACGCGGCCTGACCAATCGTGAAATCGCCCAAAAACTCTATTTAGGCGAGGGCACAGTTCGGAATTACGTCGGCAAGATTCTCAGCACCCTGCATGTCACCAATCGCGCCGAAGCTGCCGTTTTTGCGGTGAAGCATCACATTGAACGTTATGTCCCCACTGACAGCGAAGGGCCAACCTCGGAAGAATAGGCCCATGACCACAACCAACCGCATCAATGTTTCCTCTGGTACGCAATGGGAAAGCATCGTCGGCTATTCACGGGCGGTGCGGATCGGCAATATCATCGAGGTCGCTGGCACAACCGCCGTTGATGAGCAGGGCCATGTCATCGGCGGGTCCGACCCCTATGAGCAGACCAAGTTCATCTTCACCAAAATCGAAAAAGCACTCAAAGAAGCCGGGGCTAGCCTACAAGACGTGGTACGAACCCGCATGTTTGTCGTCAACATTGCCGATTGGGAAGCCATTGGTAGGGCACACGGTGAATTTTTCCGCGACATCCGACCTGCGGCAACAATGGTGGAGGTGAGCGCCCTGATTGACCCACGCCTCTTGGTTGAAATCGAGGTTAGCGCCGTCCTTTCGGAATAATTGGCTTATGGGATACGGTGAATATGGAGATAGAGCGTATGTCAAGAATTCTTCTTGGCGGTCTAACCGTAATAATGACCTTTCTACCTCCTGCCATCTTTTTTCTGAGCATATATGATGGGCATCCAGACCTAGAAACTTTGTGTATAGCTGGCCTAGCTCTATTTCTGACCGTTGGAGTTGGACTTTTCAATCTCTTTCAAGCTGTTTCATATTTCTTGAATGAAAAGCGACGTATAGACACCTTAGCCTTAAAAATATCCTATGTAGTTGCCCCAATAATTATCATAGGGGGTTCTGTGATTTATTTCGGAACAAAACCTTCGGCAACCGAAGAAGATAAGGCATTTTTTGCTGGCAATCAAGAAAAATTTACCGAATTGGTCAAATGGGCTGAAATAAATACTTCTGACCCAATACGAGATTGTCAGTATTCAAACCTTCCTCAAGAATTTAAAGAATGGACTCAAAGCAAAACGATTTGGATATGCTACGATCATTTTGGCGGTATTAACGCAATTAGTTTTTATCGCTCTGAAAGCAGCCTATCGTTTACATACCTTACCCATAATTTATAAGGGGAAATACCACTATTGGGGACGGATATTCAGCATATTGTCCTTATTCGCTTGATGATAAATGGTATCTCTGTGTAATAAACTACAACTGATCTGACCTCGCTATCACAAAATCCGATACCTAACGGACACCTATGGCGCTCACTTATATCAAATGACACCACTTGACAAGTGCATACCGTTTCATCGCCACCACACATAGTAGCGTTCGGTCAAGGCCGTATCAACTGTAAGGCATGTTTTAGCATCTGCAAATCATTACTCAATAACCCCGCCAAGTTGCGCCCTGCATTCACCAAAAACTCCAAACGCTCATCATCAGGCCGTGCGTCCGCCGCGCTCCGAATCACCGCCGCCAACAATTCAATATTATTCGGCACCCCACCAGCGCTCAAAATCAGCCTAAAAAAGTCTATTTGCTGCGTAATCACATAAATCTGGTCGGTATTGCACAACATGACCGGATCAAGGCTTAACGGTGGGCGCGGCGGCAAACTGTTAAATAGCCGAGCATCCTGCACATAGGCGATACTCAATACATCAATCTCCACTGGAACAAGCCGATTCACCCGCTGATCCCGCACCGCCGCCGGGTTCATATCACTTGCCATAATCAACTGTCGCACCAACGGGTCATCCTGAATTTTGATGGAGGTAATGACACCGATAATGGTCAAATCGTCGTTGCTGTGCTGGTTATAACTCTGCACAAACGAGCCAAATGTGGGATACAACACGTCTTGGCTGCGTGTCCCAAAAGTAAACCCTTCGGTGCTGGCCCGTAAGACATGCCCGATTTCAAATGCTTCCATAGTCCACCTCTTAGCGTTTTCTGCCGCTTGACTGCCCAAAGGATTGACGGCCTGCCCGGGTTTGCAGCTTGCCTGTTAGCTTGGCGGATTCCTCAATTTCATGTTTATGGCGCAGCAGTTCCGTGCGAATCAATTCTTCCAGCATGGCCCGTTCAGGAGTGCGAATGACCGCGATTTCGTCGGCACGGGTCAGCGCATAGGGATAATTCCCCATCATCTGACACTGCCCAATAATCAGCGCATGGACTTCATTGACCGCCTCGCGTGATCGTGCCACCCACATCGGGATTTCGACGCGGGCTAAATGGGCGTTCCCATGCCTGCCCACATTCAGATAGAAATAGACAATCTCATGACTTTCCCCAATCAAATTGCGATAATTTTTGTTCTGGGGGCTTTGCTGAATCATCAACGCCGAACGTTCCCCCGGCTGCAAAATCCGCTTAAACAGCCATTGATCGTCCAGACCTTCATAATCACCGGGGGTTTGTAATACCGAGCGCCGCACATCCTCCTCATTGAGCGAGAGCAGATGCAGCAGGGCCACCACAAAACGGCTGGTGGGGCGGTCAATATAGCCCGCCAAACTGGTATTGTGCTGATGGCGGGTAAAGGTAGCGGTGTGGGTATCATGCAGATGCACCATCGCGCCATGATAATCTTTTTCGAGCAGATTTGATTCCGGCACATCTCGCCCCAACCAGAACAACAGTGGCCCATCGGAGAGCGCCAGAATTGCTTGGTTGTTATCGCGGTGCCCCCATGCCGCACTTGCTAATGCCTGCATTTCACCAACGGTGCGCCGTGCATTGACTGTCGCGTTGGTGATTAATTGGTCGTGTGGGTCGCGGATGTCCGAATCAGCATAATACAAGACAGGTTCGCTGTATTCTTGGGGCAGTTGATTATCGCCATGATAAAACGTAAAACGCCCAATATTGGTCAAATAATAAAAGGCGGCTCCGTGAATATCCGGGTAAATTTGCGACCCGTCTACGGCAACAATCGTGGCTTTATCCGGGGCTTTGGGCAGTTCATAACGGCCTGTCAACAATTCACCATCAATGGAAATAGGCGCGGCCCCACGATAGCCAGCGTCACGGTCACGGGCCAATTGAATGCGCTCGTAAATCGCCGCGTTGTCATTTAACTCCATAAATTCATCAAAAGCCCGCTGACCCCGTTCGCTGATGTCCTCCATTTTGTAGGACAGGGCACGGCCCATCTTTTGGACTTGAGGCAGCACTTTGGCATATTCGAGCGCCATCTATTCCCCTCTCCCCGCTGGCAGCCAGCGCAATCCATTTGCTGCCTGCTCATAATCATCGGGTTGACGGCCCAATTTACGCAAAGCAGTGTCTTGGATAAAGCAGTTTCCCGATAAGAAGAATTTATCACGGGCGGCAGCATCGGCGGTTAATTCATCCACTAGATAACATTCTCCATTAAAATCAAAACTGCCAATCACAAACGGCATGGCTTCATACATCCGCAGCGCCACAAACCGATAAGCGTCCTCTACCGCTTCCCGAACCCGCGCCGCCACTTTGGGATTTTCCAATGCCGACGTTGTAACCACCATTCCTGCTGGCAGGTGTACCGAAAATCCCTCAAAAATGGAGCGGGTCGCTAGCACTTCAAAGCCAAGATGCACCTCATCCACACTCACAATTCCATATTGACTGTAGGTGTCAGTGGGGGCGGGATAGCGAATTTTGGTGCGGGCAGATTCGGCTTGACCGGGGGTGTAGCGGTCTTCATATGGCCCATAGACGCCATCTATTGACCAAAACGACTCTAATAAACGCGACCATTGGTTATCACGCAAGGTGTCATAGCTCAAGTTGAGTTCATAGGTGCCGCCTGACCAGAATTCGCGTGGATCGGCATGGGTAGGAATTTGAATGCGGGTACTCATCGGAACATAGTTCCTTCCACTCAAAATAGATTGGCACTTCGGAGATAGACACTTTTGTTATGGCATTTTGGGCAGAGTGCAGGTGATTTAATGGCTTCTTCAGCCTGCCGTTTTTGAAGCTGCTGCAACCGAGTCGCGGATTCTTCAATAGCTGCTTTTACTGCCGTCTCCCATTTGGGCAGGGAGGTCGGAAAATAATCCTCGTTTAAGAGGGTGGTCGGCGCGGTTAGCCCCAATTGTTCGCGGAATCCGGTAAAAAATCGCTGAATCGCCAAGACTTCGGCCTCAAGCAGCGATTGGGCTTGTTCGGGTGTTTGTTTCTCTTGACGAACGGCCTGCTGCTCGGCGGCGACCATACGGCGCAAATTTTCAAGTTGCTTGAGTTTCCAAGCATGTAATTCCAGTTGAGGTCGCAGATAGAAGGGCAGTTGATTGAGTATTTGTCCTCCCTGCATTGTCCGTTTGCAGGTGGAGCATTTTGGCACGGGGATAGTATGGGCCTCACCGGAAAAATAGCGGATATAGGCCGTTTCGACCTCCACCCCACGTTCCCATTCCGCCACGACATACACGGCTCGTCGGCCTACTTCCAAATGGTCGGGGCAGATATATTCTTCCCACAGCCCATTAATTAGGCCACTGCCATTTTCGATGAACGGAACAAGGGCTTCGATGCACGCCTCCCAACCACATGCCGCGCAGATAATTTCCCAGCGCAAAGTATCATTCAGCAACGGCAGCTACCTCTTGATTTCGGCAATCGGCACAGCGTCCAAATAATTCCAGCAAATGACCCTCAATCGAGAAGTCAAATTGCTCTTCCAGATGGTGTATCAAATCACGCAGGGGGCATTCATCAAAGTGCATGACCTTGCCGCAGTTCTGACAAATTAGATGATGGTGATGTCCACCAACCATGACCACATATCGCGCATTCACCCCGCCTTGGAACGCCGGATGAATCAAGCCGAGCCGGGTGAACAAATCGAGGGTGCGATAGACACTCATCCGCCCAATTGAGGTGTCCCGCGCTGCCACACGATCCACCACTTCTGGCGCGGAAAGATGGGTATGCGATTCCAACAGTACCTCCGCCACCAAGCGGCGCGGGGTGGTGTATTTGTAACCCGCCTGATGTAAGATTTGCGTGAGTTCATTTTGTTGAGGGTCAGTTTCTTGAGCCATGATAACCCTTGTTAGAATTTCGTTTCACTTTTCAGGATAACTCATTTGTGCTATTTACGGCAAGACATAAAAAGTCACCCCGTCGCCCTTCTACAATTATCCGGCATAAACACTCTCATTGTGGCATAATGGGACAAAGAAATAAAGATTCGAGGTGGATCATGGTAGATCAAATCAAGTCGCCCGAAGTCGCAACGACACAACGCATGACCGTCACCGAATATCAGATGTTGCCCGAAACCAATCTTCCCATGCAACTCATTGATGGCGAGGTAATTATGGTTCCATCCCCTGAGTTTCCACATCAAAAAGCCGTTACAAAATTGACGCTGACTGTAGGCGGAATAGTGACCAACGGCGAATTATGTATTGCCCCAATGGACATTTACCTTGACGAAATCAACGCGGTACAGCCTGACCTGTTTTGGGTCAGCCCCCAAAATGACCACTGTAGATTGGTTGAAGATTATTGGTATGGAGCGCCGGATTTTGTAATTGAAGTTTTATCGCCCAGCACCGCTCGCTTGGATCGTGGCAAAAAATTCAAATTGTACGAAAAATACGGGGTACGCGAATATTGGATGGTAGACCCAGCGGCACAATTTATTGAAGTGTGGCAACAGGTTGACCAGAAATTCGTTCAACTCGGCGTCTTTGGGCCAGATGAGCAGTTCCAATCGGCGGTATTGGGTCAGGTGATCGAACTCAAAACGATTTTCAGTTAGGCTCGGCTCGGTAATTTCACCTCTTTTTGACCGGGCGAACCGTGGAACAGTTTTTCTTCTAACTGCGGCACATACTTCCGCACCATGTCACTGGAAAGCCCATTCGCCAAAGAAATCTCGCGGAAAAACTCACCGCTTTGACGGATGGTGCGTTCTTGGGTTTCGAAGTTGGTGGCATACAGACCAAAGCGAAATTGGGGATTATAACCTGCCGTCCATTCAAAATTATCCAGCAGCGTCCAATAGTAAATGCCACGCACGGGCACATTAAAATTAATGGCTTGCCAAACACTGTGAACCATCCGTGCAATATACCAAGGGCGAACGGTATCTCCTTCATCGGGTGTGCCAGTCTCAGTAATGTAAATCGGCTTCCGCATCATATTCCAAATATAGTTGATACGCTCGAATGTCCCCTGTGGATAAATCTCACCCCACATCGGCGGCGAGGGTGGGGATTCATCATCCGGCACTTGTTTGAGGAAAAACGTCTTGGGGCTAAGGGGCGCAAATCCACCCCGATAGCGCTGATAAAAATTCAGTCCGGCATAATCGTAAGTGCCCGCCAAATTGGGAATGACCACTGTTTTTCGGAGAGGCAGTCGCAGTTCTCCCGTCACCATTGCCTCCAAAAAGGCCCGATGGAAAACGCTTTCCACCAACTTAATCGGTAGGCCATTGATGATTTTCGGCGGCAGGGGGTCAATTTTCAGCAGATGTTTGGCGACCCCTACCAGCGCATTCGGATAGCGGGATTTGATGACCTGATACGCGCCAGCATGGGCACGCAGCATCAATTCAGCACAGCGATACATCTTAAACGGATTACGTTTGCCGGGGTAAAACATCGCCACCAAATAGGCTTGTACCGCGTAAACCATCGGCTCATTAAACGTACACCAGAAATCATTTAGATCGCCGAGCGCATCCACCACCATTTCGGTAAATTTGATGAAGCGGTCAACAGTAGAATTCGCCAGCCAGCCACCTTCATTTTCCAACCACATTGGGTTGGTGAAATGATGCAGTGTCACCATCGGGCGCATCCCGCGTTTTTGCAGCCCTTCCAGCATCTCACGATATTTTTGTAAGGCGGATTCGTCAATCTTATCCGGTTCGGGCTGAATCCGACTCCACTCCACCGACAGGCGATGTGTGTTATGCCCCAGATACTGCATCCGGTCAAAATCTTCGACCCAGCGACCATCCCACCACTCGCAGGCTCGCCCGTTTTTTTGTTTTTTAAAGACCGCGCCCGTTTCCATCGCTTCCCAATGCGACCAGCTATTGTTCATATTGCCTTCCACATGATGGGCGGCGGTGGCTGTGCCCCACAGGAAGCCTTCGGGAAATCGGTAGATGCCGTCTGCCATGAACACTCCGTTTAGTCGGTAGTCTCTCTAAAATAAATTTCGTAGGAAATGACCGCACCGCTTTCACAACCATCAGTACGCGCCTCTAGCCGTTCGGTTGTCGCGCCATAATTGGGCAGGCTCACGATATAGGCGACGCCGGGTTCCATTTTGAAATCGGCATACCCAAGCCCAATTTCGGGTTTCAGGCCAGTATAGAAAATCTGGCTTTGTTGGCCGCCCGTCCCGGCCCAACGCACTTCAATCGCTACACCCGGAATTTGGATACTGGTTTCTTCCTGTACATAAATCTCAATCATGCCGGGATTGGCGGCATCACAAAATGGACGCTGTTGGACTACCTCCATCCGCCCTGCAATACTCGGTTGAGTGGCATCCGGGCCAACAGGAATGGTTTCTTGCACAATCGGCAACTCCGGGGTAGCTGTCTTGGTTGCGATGGGTGGTGGCGTTGGCGTTGGCGTCGGTAATGTAACCTGCGGGGTCGGCGTCGGCGTGTTGGAAATACTAAAAACCTCTATATCACAGTTGGCCTGTACATCTGGCTGCCCCTGAAATATAGCGATTAAATTACGGATGGCTTGAATATCGGCACTGGTTTGTATACGTCCCTGTCGGGTCAAGGTGCAGACTGTATCGGCAGCAATCTGAAAAGGATCACCACCGGGGTCAACCTGTGCCAGCAAATTATAGGCCCGGTCTAAATTTCCGGTATAGGCATAATCAAGCCCGACCGCAATCACATAATTGATTTGATCCTCTTCGCGGAGTTTGTCCGGGCGAGTATTGCGCTCGATGACGGGATCAACCTGCCATGTATAAAACAGTCCTGCCCCCAACCCAATCGCCAAACCGATGATGCTAATGACCACATAAACAGCCGTATGCGGCTTTTGACGCACCCCCGGCTCGTAAATTAAATCTTCGTCCGTGTCGGGTTGATCAGTTTTGAGGTTGGGTTTAATTTCAGACATGCACTTTCACACATTTGGGGATATTTAGGAACGGAAACTTTCCATAATGGGTGTGAGCCGACCAAAGCCCTCCGCCAGCGCCACCAAATCTCGAATAAGCGCTGGGTCAGCCCCTTGACTGATATAACGTTCGGTCAGCACTTGGACCCATTCTGGGATATTGTCAATTTGATAACTGCGTCCATCATCACACTCTGGAACACCAACTGCCCGTAAGGGTTGGAGACGATCCAACGCCTTATTTAAATCACCATCTTCACGATAGCCGCGTGCCACCATCAGGGTATATTCTTCTTGATAGCTGTCCGAAAGCTGGCACATATAGCTGTTGCGATATTCTACCGGATATTGCACCCAGCCAATATAGACACCCACGCCAATCCCCAAAGCAATCGTAATTATTCCGGTCAGCAGATAATTTCGCATCTGTCGGTTTGCCTAGCTTTTTGGCCCAATCACGCTGTCCAAATACGCGACATCTTCACGGCGCGAAATCATAATATCACGTTTGCTGGTTTTCGTCGTCCAATGCAATCCCAACAATTCGCAGGCGTGGATAAACATTTGGCGTATATCTTTGGACATATTGGTGAAAATATAGCGGCGGTAATCTTTGCCCTTAACGATATTTTGGCTGCGCGTGCCGTCACTATGATACAACCCTTTGAAGAATTCGAGGGGGTATTGATCTACGATTTCCTGCTGCCATTGTTCTAGCTGAATTTTTCGCCGATACTTCATGCCCTCACCGTGCTGAGGGAAAAGTTCGGGCCATTCATTTGAATAGCAGGTGACATCTACACAATTACATTTGCGCTTGAAAGGAGTAACTTGGTTATAAGGTAAAATAGTCTGAATCGCTTGGACGCACCCAGCGATGATATTGGGATAGCGAGTATCCAATGTTATTCTGATTTTATATGTACTTCGGGTTGGTGATAGGCAACCATCCCCCAGATACAAACCTAAAAGATAAGCATAAGTTCTTTGAAGTTCTCCATCAAACGCTTCGTAAATCCGAGTCTTTGGACTGAACAATTTATCTTCTAATGCCAATTGTTCAAGTTGGGCAACATTAGAATATTGGGTGATACAATCCCTAACTGTGGTTCTCGGAATCCCCATCATGTTAGCAATCTGAAGTTTGTTGTATCCTTCAGACCATAATTCAAGTACACGCTTTTTTTCTTCAAAGGTTCGGGTCATAATACACCATAGTTTTGAGAACTGAGGAGATTAATTCTATTATGCCGTGTGTAGGGGAAAAAATAAAAGTCAGGCTTCTAAATCACCTGACTTTCGTTGTGCCGGAGGTGGGAATCGAACCCACAAGGGTTTCCCCACACGAGTTTGAGTCGTGCATGTTTGCCAAGTTTCATCACTCCGGCGCTTGTATAAGCCATAATAAGCATTTTAACAAAAATTGTCAATGACTAATTTTCCAAGTGACGAAAAAATACTGATTGCCACCGCCCAACAAGGCAATCTTGAGGCATTCAATGGGTTGGTAGTGCTGTACCAAGACATGGCGTTTAGTGTCGCCTATCGCATTTTGCAAGATGATGGCATGGCGGCGGATGTTACGCAGAATGCGATGATTGCCGCCTATCGCAAAATTGACCAGTTCCGGGGCGATAATTTTAAGTCGTGGCTGATGCGGATTGTCACCAACGCCTGTTATGACGAGCTGCGCTTGAAAAAACGACACCCCACCGCCTCGCTTGACGACATAGAAGGGGAAGGCGACGGCCTCTATTTTGATGCCGAAGATGATGCCCCATTGATGGCAACCATTGAAGGGCCGGAACGGGTCGTCGAACGCAGTGAATTGCAGGCTGTCATTGAAAACTGCCTGCAACAACTGAGCGCCTCGTATCGCATCATCGTAGTCTTAGCCGATGTCGAAGGTTATAGTTATGAAGAAGCGGCAAGTATCAGTGGAATTTCATTGGGCACAGTCAAGTCTCGCCTCAGCCGTGCCCGCTCGAATTTACGCGATTGCCTGCGGAAAAAAGCGGAACTTTTACCAGATCAATATCGTCAGGATAATAGCTGATTGAAAGATTGTGTGGGGAAAATGTCAGTTTCGCGTCAGGTAAACCACCCCACACCGGAGTATTTAGATGTCGGTTAATCGTATCTCACCAGAAGACTTGATGGCGCTGTCGGCCTATCTCGACGGCGCTCTCGATCCGCCAGAGCGTTCTTCCCTCGAACGTCGTCTGGCAACCGAGCCACTGCTGCGTGCTGAACTTAATAGTTTGCGCGACACGGTGAACTTGGTTAAATCACTGCCCCGCCTCAAAGCACCGCGCAACTTTACCCTCACGCCTGCGATGCTTGGTCAAACGAGTGGAGGCAGTAGTATTTCACATCACCCAAAAATCATCGGCCTAGCCCGGTTTAATCGTTGGCAGGTGGCGAGTATTGCGACCCTTGCGGCTTCGATTTTATTGGTATTTATCGGTTTGTTTGCGGGGTTTGGCGATACAACCAGTCCAAACATGGATTCTAACGAAGCCTACCAAGAATCAGCATCGGACGTTACTGGGGAAGCTGTTGCATCTGGCATTTCCAAGCCCACTTTTACCCCTACATTGGACTTGAGCAGTATCATGCGAAATGGGACCACAGCCTCAGCATCCAGCGCTCCCGGAGTATCCGATGTCATGGGTACACAGCAGCCTAGCGGAGCAGTAGAGGAAAGTGATTCGGCGGAAGGCCCCGCACCTGTGCCACCTCCAAGCCAACCAACTGGGCTTTTAGGTCAGACAGGCAGTGAAGACGAGACAGACGAAGGGTATGTCGCAGCAACCCAAACGAGCCAGTCACCCGTGAACCCATCGGCGGCTATTCCTCAAACAAGTGGGCAAGCAGGGTCAGCAGCGAATAATCCAACCGCCGAGACAATGACTTTCGCAGCAGCGCCAACCGCGACGGCACAACCCAGCCCTGCCGCTACTAGCACTTCAGCCACAAAGGTCGCTGAAGAATCTAGGCCAGATGACACCACTCTGCCGTCTGATGAACCTGCTTTGGAACCAGCGCCCGAAACTGGCCGTGCTGAATTTGACAAGTCGGCTGATGAGGATGAAGGATTTGAAATTAACGCCTTACTGGTAGTCGGCCTAGTTGGGGTAATCGCTTCGATTCTCGCATTGGGCTACACATGGCGTAGACGCTAATCGAGGCCACATGAGCACGGGTGTCAACTTTTGTATCCGCTGTGGGCAACCCCTCCAAGATCGTGAAGTATTCGGGAAAATACGCCGTACCTGTTCGGGGTGCGGCTATATTCATTTTCTCGACCCAAAAGTGGCCGCCATTGTATTTATTGTGGATGAGCACCGCGTCTTGTTGGTTAAACGCGCCGAAAATCCCGAAAAAGGCAAATGGTCGCTTCCCGGCGGATTTGTGGATGCTGGCGAAGACCCCCGCGAGGCTGCCATCCGTGAAGCCTATGAAGAAACTGGTTTGCGGGTGACAATCACCCGATTGCTAGACGTTTTTTATTTCCAATCCCCCAATGGCAGCCCTACCCCGATTGTGATTGCATTTGAGGCGCAGATGATCGGCGGGGCGCTTTGTGCAGCGGATGATGCTGAGGAAGTGGCATGGTTCACGGCGGATAAACTGCCCGAACTTGCATTTGCCAGCACTCATACCCTCATTAGTCGTTGGCGTTCTAGCCTATCTTGCGAATAAGGCTCAACCAGCGCGAATTTAATTCCCAGCGCCACAACAACCGCATTAACAGCGGGAAATGGCGCTCGGCAAATATCCCCAACTGCACCATCCGTCCACCAAAAATCATCTCACGTCTGCCCTGTACCAACCCCTCGGCAATTTTTTCCGCAATGACTTCGGGGTCTTCCACGCGATACCACCAATACGATGAGACCGCTTCTTCGACATCGGGCGGGAGCATTTCGGTACGTGTCCAGCCCGGTTGCACTAGCAGCACCCGCACTCCTGAGCCAATCAATTCCCGTGAGAGGGCGTCGGAAAATCCCGATAGGCCAAATTTACTGGCGACATAGGCAACAAAACCCGGCGTTGGCGCACGCCCCAAACCCGACCCGACATTGATAATATAGCCCTCACGTTGGGCCAGCATCGTCGGGAGTATCAGATGGGTTAGCTGCACCGCCGCCATCAAATTGACCGCCAAAATCTCGTCAATCTTTTCGGGGGTGAATTCATGAAATAGTCCGCCGCCCGTGATACCCGCGTTATTCACCAAAATATCAATTCGACCAAAAACATCTTTGGTTTTTTGGACGACTTGTTGCTGAACGGCGGGATCAGAAATATCCCCGGCGATGGCTAAAACAGCCTCCGCATAAGGTTCGATTTCGCGGTGGACGACTTCCAATTTTTCGGCGCGACGGGCTACCAACACCACTCTCGCCCCGCGTCGGGCAAAGGTCATAGCAAGACCGCGTCCAATCCCCGAAGATGCCCCTGTGACGATCACGACTTTATCACCCAACACCAATGCCGAATGTTCAGGAGCGAAATAGCGCCAGAACCAATAGATGGTGCCGCCCAAGAATCCACCAAAAAACATGCGCCGCATCATATTCATGTTGCACTTCCTTTCACGGGGCCGAGTTTACGGGCAATCCCGATTTGATTGACCCCAAACGTCAGCGGCGTCCATGTGGTACGGGTCATGACTTGAAATAAAGCAGGCCCTCCAAATAAGGCAAATTGAATTTTGGCAGGGAGATAGGGCAGGTAGGGCACATCCCACAGGCCATCGCCAAAATGACGCAGCATCTTAAAATTCGCGGCTTCACACCATGCCCGCCATTGTTTAGGTGGTTGCACATTGATATGGGTTGGGTCTTTGCCAATCGCATCGGTCTTGGGGTCTTTAAGACGGCGCAGGCTGTAACCGGGATTGGGCGTGGCAAACAACCACAAACCGCCATCCTTCAAAATGCGATTGACTTGACGGATGGTATCGGCGGGGTCGGGGAGATGCTCAACCAGATGTAACCCGACCACGACTGAAAATTCGCCATCCCCGAAGGCGCTTAGATCATCGGCACTCATCATCAGGGCCGTCGCTTTGGGGGCATTTTTGCGAGTCTGTTCGATGCTGTAGGCCGCTAAATCTATGCCGACGCATTCAAAGTCATCTTGCAACAGACCTATGAGATGGCCCAAGCCGCAACCGAGTTCGAGCAATTTGCCGCCACCCGATGGGGCATAACGCCGCACCAACGCCGCATAATAGCGCCGCGCAAACCAATACATGCTATATTTACCGAGCGGGCGGTCAGCATAGTTGTAGCTTTCAAAATACTCCTGACCATATTCCTCTAGGACGCTATCCGGTACACCTTCTACCGGCGCGATTTTGTCATCTGACATTTTTTGTGTCATTCATTTGCCTCACTGCATAAAGTGGGCCAGTACCCATTTGTAGTACACTTACGAAGGGCTTGTTGACTCACTTGCGCAAATCTCGGCTCTCATAGTGATAACTCACCCAACTCATTTCGGGAAAGCCAAGAATCTCTTTAAATTTTTCAACTTGCCCAATACTATCAGCAAAATAGGATTCAACAGAGAGTAACTGTTCCAGTTGGGCAATGACTTGAGGAGAAGCGTCAAAAACTTCGAATGCGGCGACATTTTTGTGTTGATACTGTTGCACTACACGAGTCTGATACTCCCTTGAGTTTTCAACTTCCAATCGCAGGGCTTCGTTAATTTCTGGGTTCTCGTCAAAGAAGATATAGGGATCCTCAATGTCTGGATAATGCTCTTCAACGAGGTCAACCCTCATGGAGAACTCAATCGCTATATTCATTTCGAGCGAGGCTTTCTCTATACCTTCAGAATACAAGTGATAGTCAAAACCTTCGTCATGGGTCTCAAAATGCAGAAGAGGGAACTGTTTTGAAGATTCGAGTATCCATTGGTCTAAGCTCCTTTTAGATTCGGTGGTCGCGCCTCCAGTATTATCAATCAGCAATGCCGACCATTTCTCATTCAGTGTTTTAATGAAGAAATGGGGAATTTCGTCGGGGAGTTTCCCATAAAGTTTGTCTCGGAGTGGACGCCTACTATAATCTTGTGGATAGACCAATTTGGGTGGCGGAGACTGTCGAATCTTTTCCTCATCTCGCTTTAGAAAAAGATACCCTGATGTAGATTCGCTCATAAGATAGTCGCCCTCCCATCGGCGCTATAACTCAAAAATTAGGTCGTTGCCTGCATAAAACCCCTCACCCTGCACATGAAACAGGCCATCCCCTAAATTAGAGATAATCTCTAGGACGATTGGTAGCACATCGGGGTTAACTTCCTCTACGTCATCCGGCACACCAATCGCCACCAATGCCTGTGTTTGCACCAAAACCGATAGTACCGTGTCACGTTCGGGGCCACCCCGCTCGGTGACGGCCTCGATAAATTGGGCGATTTCGCGTTGGGTGGTCGCTTGGGTGGAATCGGTCAAATCTACCGTTAATGGCCCACGATCCGGGTGGTAAAAAATATCGAGTTGGTTCGTCCCCGCCGGGTGTACTTCAAATTCCGCTTGAATCATCTGGGCTTGTACGGGAACAAGACTACCGAGTGGAGAAGTGGTGAAGTATCGAATTGTGTATCCCATAATTTACCTTTCTCCTTGTAACTATACCAATTAAAAATGCCCCACCCAAAACTGGATGGAGCATCTATTTTACCAAACTTCAGGGGTTTGCCTGATGAGTTTAGGCAGGGGATGGAGCAGCCCCCATCTTGGGCGGAATATCCGAGCCACGTTCGGGCGTCGGGACACTGCGCGGGCTGGCAGATGGGAGAGACATACTGGGTTCGCTCTTAGGCCGTTCCCCAATCAGATCAAGAAATTCTTCCTGACCGATGGTTTCCACTTCCAATAGGCGGTTGGCAATCAAGTCGAGCTTGGCACGATTTTCACGCAGAACGTGCATCGCCAGTTGGTATTGTTCGGTCACAATCTCATGCACTTCTTCGTCAATCGTTTGGGCTACCGATTCACCATAATCGCGCTGTTCGCTGATTTCGCGTCCGAGGAAGATCAATTCTTCGCGCTGGCCGAACACACGTGGGCCGAGTTTGGCGCTCATCCCCCAACGGGTAATCATAGTACGGGCAATACGGGTGACATGTTCAAGGTCACTGGCAGCGCCGTTGGTAATTTCACCAAAAACCAATTCCTCAGCGGCCCGTCCACCCAACGCCGACGCAATGCGGTGAATGAGTTCGGTGCGGGTGTTGAGCATGGAATCTTCTTCGGGCATATACCATGTGGTACCGCCGGACATCCCACGCGCCACAATCGTAATCTTTCGGACGGGGTCGCACTTGGGCAGCATATGACCGACAACGGCATGGCCCGCTTCATGATAGGCCACTACTTGTTTTTCACGTTCGCTGATGATGCGGCTCTTGCGTTCTGGGCCAAGCACCACGCGCTCAGTAGCTTCTTCGAAATCGCGCTGGCTGATGGATTTCTTGTTCTTACGGGCTGCCAGAATCGCCGCTTCATTGACTAGATTGGCAATATCCGCGCCGACAAAGCCGGGGGTAGATTTGGCAATAACCGAGATGTCCACATCCGCCGCCAATGGCTTGCCGCGAGTATGCACCTTGAGAATCGCCTCACGGCCACGCATATCGGGACGATCCAGCACCACCCGGCGGTCAAAACGACCCGGACGCATCAAGGCGGGGTCAAGAATGTCAGGGCGGTTGGTCGCGGCGACAATGATGATGTTGGTGTCGGTATCAAATCCGTCCATTTCGACCAAAATTTGATTGAGGGTTTGTTCACGTTCGTCGTGACTGCCACCCAGACCCGCACCACGTTGACGGCCTACCGCGTCAATTTCGTCAATGAAGATAATGCACGGGCTGTGGCGTTTGGCCTGATCGAACAGGTCACGCACACGGCTGGCACCCACACCGACGAACATTTCCACAAATTCTGAACCGGAGATGCCGAAGAAGGGCACACCCGCTTCGCCTGCGACGGCTTTCGCCAAAAGGGTCTTCCCAGTACCGGGGCTACCAATGAGCAGCACGCCTTTGGGGATACGAGCACCCAACTGAATGAATTTTTCGGGTTCTTTGAGGAATTCAACCACTTCCTTGAGTTCCTCTTTGGCTTCATCTTCACCTGCCACATCATCAAAGGTGACATTGGATTGGTCGCCAGTGAACATGCGGGCGCGGCTGCGACCAAACTGCATGGCTTGATTGTTGCTACCCTGCGCTTGGCGTACCATCAAATAAAGGAAACCTGCAATTAGAATCAGGGGTAATAGACCAGTCAACAGGGTCAGCCAAGGGCCAAGACCACTGCCCTCTTTGTATTCAAAATTAATCGCCTGCACTTTGTCGGGATCGCCACCATGCGATTCTAACAAGAGAGGAAGATTTTCTACGTTGGCATCCACCCGTGATTCTTTCACCGTATCGTCTTCATAGGTGATCTTCAGCTTGGTTTCCGAGCGCTCGATTGAGTCAATTCTGGTTCGTTCCGTAGGATTGTTGATGTCATTGACCAATTCAGTCAACGTGATTTCATTGCGGCGATTACTGTTGTTACTCACCCCAATCACAATCGCTAAGATCATCCCAATCACTAACATCCAGACAATGTAATTCCGATAACGAGGGTTTTTCACCGCAACTTTCCTCCAAATTTCATCCCAACGGCGGAAGCGATTCTATAGAGATACAGTAGGGGGCTATAAATCGTTCAAATCAAGCGGCTTCCCAATTGGAAATGAGTTGATGTGCTTACGTTATTTGATTATACGTCATGAAGAACTCAAACTCCACAGTCCCTCTCCGATTTCTAAGCAAATTCTGACGTTCTGAGGGCTAACCAAAATAGGCTTCCCACACAAAAATCCACAAAATGACCACCCCGGTCATCGCAATGAGGGCCACAAAAGCCAGCAGCAACGTCACCACATCCAACGACTGTGGTTGGGGCGAACGATAGCCGGGGCTGCGCATAATTTCGGGTGCGGGAATGGCTTGATAGTAGCCGCTGTCGGGGGCAGGGGCAGGCCAGCCATTCGCGTCGGTAGGAAACTGTGATAGGCCCTGTTGATAGGGCGACGGCACAGTGGTATACGCTCCTCCCGGCGGCGGGGCATACGGAGCAACAGGTTGGGGATAGGGGGTAACAGGTTTCGGCATTTGAGGTGGTTCATTCACCATCGGCGGATTTATGACCGGATTTGCCACTTGAATAGGCGGCATCCCAGACGTTTCTTCACGTCCCTGCTCTTTGTAAGCAATCAAAATACGCCCTAGTTGATCGGCAGTGCGATAACGGGCTGAGGGTTCTTTCGCCAACACCTTTTGGATGATATGGTCAAGCGAGGTAGGCACTTGGGGATTTAGTTCGGAAATGCGCGGCGGCGTGTCTCGAATATGGGCCATTGCAAGGGCTTGTTGGTCAGCGCCGATGAAGGGGAGACGGCCTGTGAGCATTTCAAAAATCACCACACCTATTGAGTAGACATCCGATGCTGGGGTGGGATATTCCCCCTGTGCCTGTTCCGGCGAAAAATAATGCGGGCTGCCCCAGACGATTTTTTGACGTTCAGGTGGGTTGGTTGCCGCCAATGCCTGCGCGATACCGAAGTCCGTGACCTTGATTTTATCGCTGTCGAGAATCAGGATATTTTGCGGCTTCACATCGGCATGAACAAGACCAGCCCGATGTGCATAACCCACGCCAGCACATATCTGGATGGCGAGATTTAAGGCCCGTTCAATCGGCAGCGGGGCATTCGAGCGAATGAGCTTTTTAAGGTCTTGCCCATCCAAGAATTCCATCACGATATAGTGGGTGTTGCCATCTTGCCCCACGTCATGCACGGTGACAATATTGGGATGTGTCAAGTTGGCAACATTGCGGGCTTCTTGGCGAAAACGTACCAAAAACGATTGGTCATTGGTTAACGAGGGTCGCAGAATTTTGACGGCGACGGTTCGGCCTAACGCAAGGTCAGTGGCTTTATAAATGACCGCCATCCCACCCGAGCCATGCTGCTGGACGAGGCGGTAGCGACCATTGAGGAGTCTTTCTTGTTCCATCTTCTAACCTACCGAGTTGGCCTGCTTCAGTGCATTTTCGCGGCGCATATGTTGTTCTAGCAATGCCATTAAATTTCCAATATGCAGTTCTTGAACTCCGCCATTCAGCGGAATCCGGCTTTTACCACATTGTTCGACATCCAGTGCCCTAAGATAAGCCTCTGGATTCGAGCGAGTCAAGGCTATTTTGACATGCTTTTGAATACGATCCATATATTCTAGGTCAGATTCAATTTTGCGTTCGACCTCGCCGCGCAAAATGACCTCGCCATGTCCCTGAATAACATTTTCATAGCCGCCATTGCGCAGTCCCTTGAGGGACTCGATGAAAATCTCAAAATCGCCATCTACAAAATAGGGAATCGGCATTAAGGTGTCGCCAGCAAACAAAACTCGGTCTTCTTTAATATGTACAACAATAGAATCCATGCTATGACCGGGGGAATGGGTCATCTGCAAAGTTTTACCCCCAAGCCGTAACTCCATCATACCACTTTCGAAAGTCAGTTGTGGCAAACGGATGTCTACTTCCGAAAAAATACGCGGATTCTGCTGTTGAGTCTGCGAGAGGCTTTCACGCCCTTTGGTCAACAGTAATTCATGACATTGGGCATGACTAATCACTACTGCATTTTCAAAAAAGCACGTTCCAAAGGTGTGGTCGGCGTGATAGTGGGTGTTGATGACATAACGAACCGTCGTATTCAGGCGGCTCTCGATAAATTGGCGGATGGACTTCGCTTCTTCGGGAAATACCAGTGCGTCAATCAGGATTGCACCCGCGGGGGTGATGACGGCCCCTGCTGTGACCTGTGCATAGAGTTCGCTGGTAAATACGTAGATGTCGTCCGCAACCCGTTCGCGTCGCATCAATCTCTCTTTAATTAAACCGGAAAGTCGCAGCTATAGGTGGTTGGTACATCAATCGTAGTATAGCCGTTCACAGAATGTGAATCAAGCGGAGAAAAACAAATCCATTCCCTGTTCTGGGCTTTGACTATCGTATGCAAAAATGGCGAAGGGCCATGACTAAGCGCCGGAGTGAGGAGGGCGCTTATGAACTGGTATCGCCAAATTCGATATATTTTTTCCACGCATCTGGCCCATTGCCTACTTCAATCACCAGATAGTTGGTACGTGGTCGGCGCGGTTCCCACATCAGCTTTAAACCTGCTTCACCGGGCAACCGATCACCCTTACGATGATTGCAGACATAACACGCACAAGCCGTGTTCGTCCATACATCTTTACCACCCCGCGATTTGGGTAAGATGTGATCCACCGTCATATCACTCTTGGACAGAATCTTGCCCTGCAAAATCTCACCGGGCACAATGCCACAATAGATGCAGGTGTAGTTGTCACGCACTAAAACCCCTTTACGGCTCCACTGAGCTTGTCGGCGTGGCACATTAATGTAAGTCCGCAAAGCGATAACCGATGGGATTTGGAATTGACTGCGGACAGTTTTGAGAAAACGCCCCGTTTCCTCTACTACTACCGCTTTACCGGAAATCAGCAGGTTGATGGCTCGCGGTATGCTGATCACCGAGAGAGGTTCCCATGTGCTTCCATTCAGAAGCAATACCCGCCCTTGCAAAGTCAGACGACTCCTATCTTCGCACTAAACAAACTTTCGATATGTTGTTCTATAGTAGATTATAACCCGATTTCAAGCGATTGTACCACTTTGTACAATTAGATTATTTTAACCTGCATTATACAATTTAAGGACAATTTTGAGCTATTCTGAACTATTGTAATGTCTAAAAATCTTTCTTTAGGTTAAAATCAATTTCATCATCTATTATCAGAGGATAATGCCTGTTGACGAGTGGTGTCAAGTGTCATATAATGACAAGATAGTCGGAGGTATAAGAGTGTCGTTAGCAATTATCAAACCAACGCAAAGCAATAAAAACAAGTCTGGCATCCAGCCCAATGCAGTTTATTCTCGTAAAGAAGCTGCTGATGCGCTTGGAGTCAGTCTAAGCACGCTCAAGAAGTTGATTGATCAGGGATACCTCCAAGTATCGCAGCCGCCGGGAATGCGCCGGGTCTTTATCAAAGGCAGCAGTATCCTGCAAATGCTTGACCAGACCGTAGTAACTGTTGTAAACTCTCAGGAGCAGTCGAAAAAAGCGATCTGACCTGTAAAATCTATCGTCCAATTCAAAAGCTGGGGTAAACAAAGGCGAACCCCATTCAGGAGTAGAAGATGTATTGCCATTTTAGTGACCGAGTCATGAGTGCCACACTGCGGGAGGCCGCTATCACCAGCGATATGCTGTGTGCTGCGACCATTAGCCGCAGCGGACGGCAGTTCAGACTGGGTGGAGTGTGTGTGCTGCCAGCCGCCGTATTTGGCGGTCAGAATGCCGCACTCAATGGCAAGACCTCACTCGCCAGCGATCATGGCTGGAACCTGAACGGAACGATTATCGTGTCCGATGCGCCTTGGATGAAGATATTGCCCAGTTTGTTGGATGCCGAGGGTGGAAACCCGATGGGCGTCGGCCTACAAGATAGGCTACAAGACGGCAATAAAGCAGTTGCAATTTTAACAACGGAATACAGCGGTTCTGATTCACTGTGGACTCTGAGTCCTGTGGAGGACACTTCGAGGCGGCCTAGGAAGATACCTATCTTAACCTAGCCAACCCGAAACTTCGCCAAGCAACCCAATTACCGGGGTGTGGGGCCAGAGACAGTGAAATTGTCAAAGGCACTACACCCCGGTATTTATTTTGCGGTGCGACCTTGATAGAGCAGGAAAAACGACTATGGACACAAAATTTTTATCCCTGACGGTTCTGCAAAATCGCTTGACGGAGTGTCATCTCGAAACTGTATTAGCAACACTTGACCGACTGCACGAGGCGACGACCACGGACACTCTCGCCACAGTAAGCAACTTGAGCACCGAAGATGTGGTGGGCTGGTTGGAA
This sequence comes from Anaerolineae bacterium, assembly GCA_021463865.1. Classification (GTDB taxonomy): domain Bacteria; phylum Chloroflexota; class Anaerolineae; order Aggregatilineales; family J027; genus CFX10. Next base: position 195,308 of record JAJTXY010000006.1, on the reverse strand, counting down.
GACATTATCTATACGGCCCAAGAAACGCTCAAGGAGATGGGGGTGGAAGCCCCTCTAACATCGGATACTACCCTTGAAGTGCCGCATCCCGCCCAGTTGAGCCTTTACGGTTCACGGTAGGGAACAAACACCGAGGTCAATATCAAAACCTAAAATCGTAAATAGCGTATCAGTAAGAGTACAAAGGAGAAACCATGTTCAACAAAATCTATGCCCACTATCGGACTTCGATGCTTCAAGTTCACTCGTTCAAGGGGGTTCAGATGAACCTGACAACCCAAATGCAGAGGATTTGTTTTCAGTCAATAAATCGAGTATGGCTCGACAGCTTGAGCCAAAAGGATAACCCAAATCATGAGTACCAACCGGGAACCTTATCGTAAACCCACCATGGCACGCAAACACGGTTCACAACGCAGTTCTGACCAGAAAACAGACAGCGCCGAAACGGATGCGCGTCTGAAGAGATCGTGGATAACCCTAGCGCCAATCTGGATTGTTTCAGATGGGCAGCATTCAACCGAAGAGAACATAGACGAGAATAGCGACATTTTGATCGAAGACGGGTATGACTGGCTGAGGTAGGCCCGGTGTCCGCGATGGGCAAATAGTGTGTATTGGTATCAAGATCGCACACCGGGATTTCTCTAAACCGACTGTTAATGATTTGAGGATTTCGCCATGCAATTTAATGCAGTTCAACAACCCATTCTTGCAGTGACTTTTATCCACTAATTCCTAGCCATTATCGGCTGTATTGAATTTTTTAACCGGCCTTATTCAACCACAACCGCAGTACCACTGGCGCTAACCATCAACATGCCGCCTTGACCAACGGTTTCAAAATCGAGGTCAACGCCGACGATGGCATTTGCTCCCAATCCAGCCGCCTGCTCCATCATTTCACGCAAGGCGATATTTTTGGCTTCAATTACGGATTTTTCATAGGCCCCAGAACGACCCCCAATAATGTCGGTAATGGAGGCACTAATGTCGCGGAAGATATTTGCACCCAAGATGGTTTCACCCGACACAATACCCAAATAGCGGGTAATTTGATGGCCCTCGATGTTTGGAGTGGTTGTCACCAACATGATATTCTATCCTTTACTCAATTGACTCAATAAAAAAGGCAGGCACTTGGCCCACCTTTTACAATAATCAATTATTGGGTGTGTCTGTACCCCCAAATTCGGGGCTTTTTAGATGGATGAACGCAGTCTCCGTACCACCACTACCACCGCAATCAACCCTACACCTAGAATTGCCAACAGGGTTAGGCCCGCGGGGGTTGCTTCTTCTGCTGCATCGCTGAACAACCCGGTTTGGGCAATTTGCGTCGGCAGAACAATGGTTGGGCTGGTGACGATCTGCGGTTGGGCCGAGGCCGTCTGATTCGCAAAAATGGCGGTCACGGTCAGGTCAAAGGCCGGGATACTACTATCTATTGTCGAAGTGCTGGTTGGGGTCAACGTCACAACGGTTGGTGCTGTCACCGCCCGTACAATGATGGTCAGGTTCACCCCATTGGGCAGATTCAAGATCTGTTGCTGCGTCCCCGACACCAAATTGATCACAACCTGTTCTTCACCAATACGGAAGGTATAGGTTCCGGGTGGTAGGCCGACATCAAGGAAATAATTCCCCGGCCCGAGTGGCGGAATCTCAAATGCACCGTCTGGCCCAATTACGATGGTTTGAATCGGCTGCCCATCACCTGTAGTTGGGGTTGGCCCACCCTGCGCTGGCCCACTTTGGGGATCATTTGGCAAACGGCGTGCAAAGATTTCCACACTTGGGCCGTCGTCCTGTATCTTCGCTCCAACAGGCGCACCATCATCCGCTTCTTCTGTTCCAGCAGGGGCGGCAGGCGCAGATGACCCCGTAGTCGCCGATGGGCTAGGCGTGGCGGTTGCAGTGGGTGGCAATTGCTGAACTGTCGCGGTGGCGGTTGGGGTGCGGGTAGGTGTGGGTGCCACGGTTGCTTGGGCGGCAGGATTAAACTCACCATCGCCATCATCGGCATAAATATTGATGACAATGCCGGTCACTGGATTGCCATTTTGATCCAGAATCTGGGCTTGGAAGGTTTGGGGAGTTGCGGTGGGGGGGGTCTGACTCAGGACAAATTGAGCGCCCTGTGTTTGCAAAGCCGCGCCCGTTTGGGTGGCATTAAACGCAATCGCCGTTCGACTGCCCTCCAATTGAGCCGCCACTGCCGTATTGGTTCCATCAAAAGCCGCAATTGCCGTACTGGTCGAATCTTGGAAAAGCCGGGCGGTTGTGACGGTCAAAGTTGCGTCAATTTCGGCTAGACGGGTTGTGGTTGCGGCAATCGCAGTCTCAATCGCTTGGTTGGTGCCTGCCCGTTGAGTTGCCAGCAACGCACTTTCGTTGCCACCGTCGTCCCCTAATAACAAAGCGACCACGCCGACAATCCCCAGCAAAACAGCGAGGATAATAAACCCACCCGCAAAAAGGAATGTACGGCTGATTCCGCCCTCTTGCTCGTCTGGTGGAAGGTCAAAATCTTCTTCCTCTACCAGCGACCCGCTTTCAAATGGGTCAAAATCCTCGGCAAAGGGGTCAATTTCGTTATCATCGTCAAACGGAAAGCCTTGAGAACTCATCGGCTTTTTCTCTCCCCTCAAAAAATATCTCTAAATAATGCTGCCTACACAGCATCTTGGTTACAAGTGTATCCTATTCTGTTTATTTGCACTCGCTACCTAACCAGCTTTTGTAGAGGTCGGGCTAGGTAAATTAAACTTACCATCGCCATCATCTTGATAAATGTGGATGGTAATGCCTGTCACCGGATTGCCATCAAAATCCAGAATTTGTGCTTGCATAACGGATGGACGTTCTGCTGTCTTGCTCTGAATGTAACTCGCCTGTTCGGTTTCTTGATATAGTGAAATAGTCGGAAACCCAATAGCTGTCCTAGACCCATCCAATAAATGATTAACCGCCGAAGCAGTGCCAAAGGCCTGTGCAATCGCTGTGTTGGTCGAATTGCGGCTCAATCGCTCTCTGGCCGCTGTCCCTGTTGCATCTAAATTAGCATCGCGCGTCTGGGTTGCGGCAATGGCGGTTAGTATCGCTTCATTGGTCAAAGGAATATTAGTCGCATCAGCGTTTTTGGATTGATCATTACGCAGAGCCAACACAATCCCGCAGACACCCAAAACAATCGTAATGACTAACACGGCGCTTCCGATCAAAAATTGCCGACTCATGCCTGCGCCATTCTCATCCATTGGGAAGTCAAAATTCTCGTCCTCAACCAGCGATTCGGTTGCAAACAAGTCAATGTCGTTGTCATCAAATGGAAAGTTGTTCATGGATGTATTCCTCTCCTAGATAACATTCGGCAAGCACCTGCAATTCCATCTATTTCGCCTCACCTAGCAATTCGATATTGGCAAGTGGGACAAACACTTCATGCCCATTGCGGAGCTTGACCTGCGCCGCCGCTACCCGTAAGCCATTTTCCATGATTTGGGGCTTATCGGGCAAGTCGGTTACGGTAGCAATCTGCCCTTCATGTGGCGCACGGCTCAGGCGCACTGTTGCCCCAACGATCAACACCGCATCAAAGGTTGGCTCAAACGCATTTTGACCGGACGCCTGATAGGGAATGACAATTTCAGGTCGTTCACTCGTCCAGCGATTGGGCGAAATCGCATCAAAGGCGGCTTGGCGTTTGTTCTCAAATTCCCGCAGCATGTCATGAATACGGCGGGTCATCTGCGCCTCACCAAAACCTTCGGTCAGTATAATAGGAACTTTAAGCGCCATCGCGGTTTCGCGCAAGTGATAGCTCATGGATGGGGCGACTAATCCACCCAATTCTTTCTTAACCACCAACCGTAAATCTTCGACCACGATAGGGCGATCCAAGACATAGACCCGACCCCGCACGTTTTCTAGGAGGCTAGTCTGTTTGACCAAACTTTGCAATCCATCTTTTGGCTCAAAGCTGAACGACGAGAACAAAAATCGTCCGTTGCCCCATGCACCTTGAATGAGCGAACCAACGGTTTCAATTCGTGCCCCTTTATTGCCAATCAGTTCCGTCACCCGCCCTTGCATACGGGCATAGACCGCAACAGGTTGGGGATTGGTCTGCAAAATCACCCGGCCTTGTTCAACCAGACTCACGACGCCTTCGACGGGAGCACGCGGAATACGTTTGCGATATTTACGCCGTGGGGCGGTTGCCAATGGCTGTCCGGCATGGATGAAATCGCCCTGTGCAACAGTCATGATACTCGACAGCATTTCAATATCGTCGGGGTCAATATTCAATGGCCCCGCCACATCTATAATCCGATAATCCTGTGGCAGTTCGCCCTCAGCAATAATGTGATTACTTTCGACATTGGCCCCCGGCGAAACGCGCACCGCACCATAGGCCCGAGGCGGCAGCATACGGTCACGTTTGATGACAGTATATTCCAGCACAATGCGTTCTTCTGGATGGTATCTCATCGGCCTCTATCTCAGCCTTTCCAGAATATCCGGCGCTTCATCAACTTCTTCCGGTTCTTCTTGTTTGCGACCACGCCGCGACGACTTCTTGGCTTTTTCAGGTTTGCCCCGTTTATGATCCCGTCCGGTGGCGGCACGGCCCGAACCTATTATTTCACCCTCGTCAAATCCTTCGGCGGCTTCCGCCTCAAACATGACCTCTTGGAGTAGCTTTTCTTCGGCAAAACGATCACGGCGGGTTTCACGAGCGGCCTTATCCATTTCGGACAACGGCTCGGCTTCAGAAAATTCTTGCATCCCCGTCCAAACCTGTCCGGTCACACCAGTCCACCATTCCGCATACATCGCAGGGCGGCGACGTAGAGCGGGCAAATTGAGTGGGCGACCCCGTGCATCAAAAATCAACCCAGCTGCCCCAGCGATTACAATCTGTTTGATACGACGTTTGCCATTAATCCTCATCCCACGTCCCATACGAACCACGACCTGTACCTCTTGACCGGAGGACAACGGTGCGGCCCAAATTTCACCGGGGAGCAGTTTTTTCTCAACCGTGCGACCACTTTCCAGCGTAATCTGAATTTTCATGGCAGGGCGCTGGCTACGTCCACGTACCCGGCCTGTCGCACAAAATGCTGGCCCAAGATTTACCAAGCCGTTGTGTTCAAAGGTTTGGACGGTCACGGTTGGGTCAGTATAGGCGATTGCCCCCAACAGCGCGATCATAGCGTAGGGGTCAATATAGAGATTATGCACCCCCTCTAGCTCGAAGGCATCTAACATCAACATGGCCGTAATGCCGGGGTGGGGCGCATCTGTAAGGGTTGCCCCTGCCACAATAATGGGTCGGAAAGCGGGTAGCTTGCCGTCTTTGGATGCGTGGCGCCAACTAGCGCGTGCCCCGTTGACCAAATGGCGGACGATTTCACGGGCAATAGCCTGCTCGATCATCAAATCGCGCATGGTCTGAGGAATGGTAGAGGGCATCAATATTTTGTTATAGGCATAGTTCCAAAGATCGTCTTCCGTTGCTGGGAAAGGCAGCCAGCGCAGCACCTGTTCGATGTTCAAAACCGCCAGTGTCGTCAAGAGACTGTGACCCAAACCCAAATCGCTGCGGATGGTGGAATTGACCTGTTTATCGAGGCTGGTGACAAGCGTACTGGTGGTACTCCCAATGTCCACATGCAGCACCCCAGCGCTCCCTTTTTGCAGCAGTTCGCCCAAAAAACGCACCATATTGGCAATGCCCTGTGCGGTGGGGACAATCCCAATCCCACTCAGTTCACTGGCAAGGGAGGTTACTTGATCAAACCCACCAACGGGCTGTGCGGTCATGAAATTGCTGTAGACGTTTGCCAATTCCATGCGGGCCGTGCCCAATTTTTCCTCATGGACATCGGGGCGCACGTTGGGGGCAACAAATACACTGGCATGGTCTTGCAGCATACCCACAACAGTATTCGCCAGTAGTTCATTACCTGCATACAAAACATTAGGGCGTTCATCATCGGGCAGCAGCATCAAGGCCATTGCGGTGGCACGGGTCAATTCTAAAACCGAATCTTGATTGCCGCCGTCCGTTCCCCCGCTGATAAATACGAGGTCAGGTTTGGCTTTCATGATGGCATTGATGCGTTCTTCTTCAGTTCGTCCGTCTGAAATGCTTAAAACCTCAATGACCTCAATATACGTGCCGTTGAGGGCATGGCGGGCGCTGGCGAGGCTGACTTCGGTAATTAACCCAGCCAATACCGCACGGAGTGGACGGCTGGCACTGCTGGTCGCTACAACGCGATCAATACCCCCATCTTCATTTTCGGGATGGATTAAATAGCCATCGGTGTCAATCAAAATCCGCCCCGTCGCATCTTGGATATTTTCAATGGCGCGGCTCATCCCCACCGTCACGTCCCCAATGGGAGGCCGCATCGTAGTACGGGTCTGGCTGCGTGTGACCATGCGATATTGACCATCAACGACATCAATAACCATCAGGCGGGTGTTGACGGAACCAAAATCCATCGCAAGGATAGATCGCCCGCTGTTCGAGGTTTGTCCTAGCATCACAGCGGCTACCCTCCTAGTTGATCCAGAATAAATCGGAGTTGATCTTGGATGACCGAGCTAAAAATGGAAAGGCTGGTCAAAATGGCACTGGCATATAATGCGCCGAGGGTAAGGGTGACAAATCCCTGCCCAACAAAACGCAATGTTCGAATATGCACCCGGTTAACATCACTGCGACGGCGGCTGAGATATTGAAAATAAACCAGTGTGCAAAGCGTACCAACCAGCAGAATCGCGCCATTTAAAACCGATTCGTGGTCAAAGCTGTTGCTGGCATCGCGGGCGAGGGGCAGGACTGTGCCAATCACCGCGCCGACCAACGCCACGCCTGTGCCAATTCCAATCATAAAGACTGTACCTAAATTGCCCATCCGCGCAAATCGTGGTGAGGTTTTAAGCAGTAGTAATACTCCTAAGAAAATCGGTAGTACCCCCAACGCACGAATGCTGGCAGAGGTTTCGGCATCGTCGCTAAATACCGTCGCCCGCAGCCACGGCAGCAGCACCTCTTCCACCGCTGCAATTGCAATGTACGCCGCCGCCGTGCCAATCAACACATGCACCGCGATACGATAGAGAAAATTATCCGCCAGTAAATAGCTGAACACCATCAGCGTCAGCACCAATCCGGCCCATCCTGCAATAAGGTCAAGGTTTTCTACTGTCATCTACGCCGCCTCCGTAGGCCGCGAAGCAGATTAAAGACCACACCTAATCCAATCAATGCACTGGCGACCATCGCCCCCAGCGCCATGCTATGCCATTGTGAAATTTCGGGGTCGGGAATATCTATATCCTCCGGGGTTTCAAACGCCTCACGAGTTCGGGTATTGCGAAGTTGATTGTACCGATAAGTGTCCCGATACCCCGCTAGATACCCCTGATAGCCCGTACCATTAACATAGGCCGTTGCCAGTGGTTCGGCCCCGGCGGTCATCAAGGCATATTTGGGCAGTCCCGGCACATCAAATTGTTCGGCCCAGTTACGAATATCATCCGCCCGTTCGCCAATCACAACCACCAACGCGAAGTCAGTGGCGTCGAGCGTATCAAATTCCAGACCCGTCTTTTCGCCCTCGGCGTCAGTGGCAAAAATCGTCGCCCCGACCTGCTCATTACGTGTCAGCCCGCGAATCCCAATCGCTCCGCCCGAGACGTAACGCAAAACAAAATAGTCTTCGCGGGTTTCCAATGGCTCATCGCGCTCGACAGCATCCAGCAGGGCCGGATCATCGGCGAGGGCTTCCACTACACCGCGTGCATTAATCGCTCCAAGTGGATTGGTGCTGAGAATAATCGGTATCCCGCGATGGCTTAGAATATCGCGCAGCACAGCCTCAGCTAGTGGATTTAATTCACCCGTTGCGGTTGGGCCATATTCAAACGCCATCAAGACATATTGACCCGGTTGAATACTATTCACTGCCTTCGGCACCGCAGACTGGCGCACCGTAAATCCGCTGCTGTCAGCTTCTTCAGCCACATGGAGGGCATCACTCAAAAATGGGCCAATCAGCGCCGCCAGCAAAATAATCGAAATCAAGAAACGGTCAAAATGTGGGCGAGTGCGTTTGCGTTTCTTCGATGGTGCTGCCGCTGCGACTTCCAGTTCTTCGTCTTCATCCAAGCCCAGTGCTCGCCGCCGCTGTTCGGTCAGTTCCAAAATGCCTTCCAACAGCGCAACCCGTTCGGCTTGATAATCCGTGACACTCAATTGGGTCACCATATTTAGCTCACCGAGAGCGGTTGCTTGGGGAGCAATCCCCAGCCCACCTGTTACCCCTGCTAATGGGCCACTGTCGGAGATTTGCGCTGAAGTCCCTGCTTCGGTCTTCAATACATCAACGGATTTCTCACGTAGCCGTCGCAGGTCGTCTGGCAAATCACTGATACGTTGCTGCTCAAATGCGATACTAATTCCACCCGCACTTAGCGTGACCGGGACATCAGGCCGCAAATCCGCAATCCACTCGGGGCGATCCGCGACAACCGCTTCTTTGACGGCTTCAGATTCAGACGTCGTAGACTTGGGGGGTGCTTTGGGAGAGGCATCATCCAGTGCCTTGAGCAGTTCATCATCAATGCCCTCAAAAAGATCACTGGTCATGACTTCTTCAGTAGGCGTCTTGCCGCGCACTGGAACAAGACCCTTTGGCCCTGCAACTACTGGTAGATTGGATTCTTTGGACAGACCCAACAGGTCATCAATGCTCGTGCCGCTGGAAACCGCTTTTAGGTCTTGGTCGCTAAAAGTTGGGGGCTTGCTGCCGGGAACGTCCCCAAATAAATCATCCGCGCCCGCAAAATCTACCCCTGAAATATCCCCTAACCATTCCGGGGCAGTTTCTTGCTCACGCGGCAGCAGGACTGTCGGCTCTTCTGGCACTTGTAGGACGGGGAGTTCGTCGGGGGCCTCATATTCACGTAGCCAATCAGGGCTATCATCCTCAACCGCAGGTTGTGCAAACAGATTAGTCGCAGCACCACCTTCCCCAAACAAATCGGACTCAGCCCCCATCATCGTGGCAAAAAAGTCTTCTTCGGGGGCAGGCTCGGCAGCAAACAAATCTTCGACAGGCACGGCGTGCTCGGTTTCCGGCGTTCCAAGTGGGGCTACATCCGCCATCCAATCGGGTTCATCGAAACTCGGTTCAAAACCCTCTTCCTGATCGGGTGTTTCAACAAACGTCTGCATTGCTTCTGACGATTGCTCAATTGGAAACCAATCGGGTTGACCAAAACTCGGCTCGAAATCTGTTGGTGCGGGAGTTTCCATAAAAGTCTGCATAACATCCGGGGATGTTTCGGCAGACGGTTCAAACCAATCTGGTTGCTCGAATGTCATATTAGCGGCAAGATCGGTTTCATCTTGGCTCGTGGTTGGCATTTGTGCTTCTGCCGAGGCTGCCAACGCCGAATCGAGTGCCGACATCCAATCATCTGCCCCGCCTGCCTCAGCAGAGGGAGTAGCAACCCCTTTGAACCAATCGGGCACATCATCATCAAAGGTCGGGGCGGTGGGTAGTTCGGGCTGAGGTTCGGGTTCGGGCGGCGCAAAAGCCGAGGCGTCCACCAGCGTTTCGAAACTCAGGTCATCTGTCCCAACCGTCCGTGCCCATTCCGGTGCGTTCTCAAGATTTTGTTCCTCCAACCCCATAAACCAATCGGGTACGTAGTTGGTCAACGACCCGGTAGTGGTGGGTGGGGGTACTTCAGGAATATAGGGTGCTTCCTCTTCTTCCAAATCCAGCACCAAAGAAGCAATATCTTTGTCGGCAGTCCCGATTTCGACATTATCCACAAACCAATCCGGCACAGCCTCGGTCATGGCAATATCTTCGGCATGTACCTGCTCATATTCCTTTTGATGCTGTTGGCGTTCCCACTCCTCAAACGTCATCTCATCCGGTGAAATAGATTGAGATTCGCGTTTTTGCCCCAATTTGCGAATCTGGGGTTGGGGAGGTGGCGGCGGCTCCGGTGGCCTAGATGCGGGACGTGGAGCAGCAGGTTGTTCAGGTGGTTGCACCGCCGGGGTGGTCTGACTCAGCCGCTTTAACCCCAATGAGGATGCGGGCTTCTCTTCAATTTCAGGCTCTTCATCAATCAACAGGGGTGGTTCTTCAAAATCGAAACTGGGTTCTTCCGACGCCTCGCTACTGGATAACCAATCTGGCAGAGCATCAGTCGAAAGGGGGCCACGTTGGGCAGGTTCTTCTACAAAGGTGCTGCCAAAATCATCCGATTCTGTCTGACTTAGCCAATCAGGTACGGAAGTCCCCGAGGGCGTTTTGGTAGATGATTGCGGTTCATCTTCCAATAATGGAGCAGAACTTAACCAATCCGGCAGGGTGGTTTTGTCCTCATCCTGCGGAGGCAGCTTGTTGCTATCGAGCCAACCCGTATCAAAGTTTGGCTCTAGCATGTCATCAAAATTAAAGTTTTGGTCGTCGTTCATGACAATAACTCCCGTCGTCCCGGTGGCACATAAGGTTTATGGCTCACGGTACGCTCGCTCCCGACCTAGTAAAACACGCACACCAACGGTCACGGTTCCTAGCCCGATCCCGATCAGCAGGCCACGTGACCCCGCTGTAACCGGAATTTCCATCAACCAATCCCGCACATCGCCTGCGCCTTCCCAATCCTTGAGGGGTAGCCAGCCAACCAGCACAATCAGTACAGCGGCGAGAAACACCAAATTGGCCCATGTCACACGATGGCGCATCAACCGATAAGCGGCATAAACAAGGAAAAAGAACACTAACCCGGCAAGGGCCGATTCTAGTGTGACCTGTATTACGCCAAACAAGCGCGGGCCAACTTTTTCACCCTCCAAATCACCACCCCATGCGTCGGTACGGTCAAGCACATGCACCGCCGTGACCGCCGCCGCCGAAAGAATCACCACAAGGCTGTAAAAACCACCTTTTCGCACACGGGGCAGACGGCCTAGATGTACAAACAGCAGATTCGACACCCCCACCAGCACCGCAACCGCCGCCAACACCCCTGCCAATTGCAAAAAGATGTCGGCAGTCACACCCACCGTCGAATCGGCAGGCGAGATCAATCCAACCATCGTGGTAAATCCCAGCGCCAAGACCAGCGTGGCATTCACCGCATTTCCTAATTTCAAACGCCGTCGTCTTCGTGTTTTGCGATCAGCCTGCACAGCGGTTTTTCCTTTATTAGGCGTTCACGATAGCCGCGATAATGATGGCAATTATAATAGCCCAACGGAGCGCATCCAACGCAACGACGCCTCCGGCAAATGTGGTGCTTTGTGGCTCAAGATAGGCGCTACCGACAAAGATTTCCTCACCAATAAGGGGGGCATCCGATTGAACATAGGCGATGGCTTGGCCTTCGAGATTGGTACTTGCCGCAACAAAATTTTGCCGAAAGCGCATACTCACCTCGCCTATAAATGCTAATTCGGGGCCAAATTCGCCCACCATGATATGACTGGACGTATCCATGCTTTTTGCCCGAATCGCCGCCCCAGCCCCAAACGCCACCGAATTTTGCCCTTGCGGAAACCACGATACGACACGACTGCGATAGGCGGTCAGATTTTCGCGTGCCATATATGCCTTACGCAGAAGATCGTTGGTCATTGCCATTGTGACAGGATCAGTCAGCGTTACCAATGGGCTGCGGTTGAGAAAAGATTGGCGTTCGGTCAGGGCATAGATAATGCTGGTCGCGGCAATGGCCGTAATGGTACTCGTTTGACCCACTGCGGCTGAACCCGGCGAGAGATGGAGGCGGCGATCACTTTCAATAGATTCGTCCACCGCCCGGGGCATCGCTTCATAGCCGGGAATAGGGCGCAGCGTGGGTAATCGGCGGCGGCGACTCGAAATCGTCCCACTTAAAACGGTCATCACAAATGCGAGGGTAATGATGAGCCAGAAATAGGTATTTTCATTCGCCATCGGAATCTTCTGCTCTCATAGTCAACGCATCACCGGGAATTAATTGTTCACGCAGCCACGCCAGTCCCCCCGGTGTTTCGAGTAATCTGGCCCAACGACCAATGGCTTCGCGCGGCGCTATCAAACTGAGCGCAGGTTGTGCCACATAGAGCAATTGTGCCCCAATTGGCGCAAGGGGTTCACTTGCCCCTAATAAGGCGTCCGCCAATCCCTCAAGGCCATGTTTTTGCAACCACGCCTGCCAGCGAACGGCGTTTTGGGCAAACTCAGCATCCAGTGGTTGGTCGTTCATGGTGGTCAGTATAGCATAGCTTTTCCTAGACCAAAAATCTGTAAGGCGGCTTTCACCCAAAACCTGCCAGACTCTTACCAGATACCGACTTTAGGGTAATTTTAGACAATTTGCTGACAGTCTTATGGTAATACACCGATGGATTTTTGAAAAATGCGTGTATGATATAGGTACACGGTACTATTATCGGGTACCTGCAATTATCTTTATCCAGAAAGTATATGGCTACTCTCAAACACTATGCTGTTTCCAGTATGAGTGCGGTGATTGTCATTGATGGTCGGCTGGATACACAGGGCTGTCGGGGCATTGAACCAATCTTGTGGAGCATTATTCAGGAGTATCCGGGTCTCAACATCGTGATTGATTTGGCAGAGGTGGATTTTGTCTCTAGCTATGCCATCGGATGTTTAGTGGAAGCATGTGGTACGGTGACAGGTCAGGGCGGTCAAATGTCGCTGGCAAAACCCCAACCGCATGTCTACGAGGCGCTCTATTTAAACGGCGCTGATCTGGTTATTCCCATTTATGAATCGTGGCAGTCGGCACTTGCCAACAGCCAAATCCGCCGTAATTCGCATAATCGTGATGCGTGGGCATAAATCAATCAAATGGGTGGCTTTTTGACCACCCATTATTTTTTATTGAACCCTCTACTGCTGTCCGTCTTCAACCATCCATTCAATCGGTTTAAATTTGATGGCGACATCGGCTTTAATCGCCTGTTCGATCAGGGGTAGAAATTCCTCAAAATCGCGTCGAATGAGCGCGGCTTTTTCGTCCCCCAACCGATATTCCAGATAGCCTTTAAAAATCGTATTAAACCCTTCTTGCAAAGCCAACACCGCCACTTGAAATTCACGAGCAGGGGTAAATTGGCCTTTGCGCTGGACAAACGGACGGCAGGGCAATTTCGCATTACGGTGCATCGGATAGAACAAATTTGGCTTGCTGATGAGTTCAGTTAAACCTGAGAGAGATGGCACATTTTCTGGCTTAAATGTATCTGGCATAAATTCCAATTCAGCACGGTAACGTTTGCGCGGCACATCGTCATAAAGTTTTTGGTCTTCCGGCGGTAGTTTGGCGTAAATGCGATCCATCAAATCTTCGCTGGCCTGCTGCAACTCCTGTTGGCGGGTTTTGCGGTTGCCACTGGTTTGAATTGGCGGAATTGGCTCACCAAAATGAATCGTGATACGGGGACGCTTTAAACGTAGGATGTTGTCCCATGCCCAATACGTTCCCCCCAACGACATCGGCACAATCGTTGCACCTGTCACCATCGAAAGATAAGCCGCGCCGGATTTGACATCATGGATGCCTTTTTCCCATGTGCCGCCTTCGGGGAACAGTCCCAACATCCCGCCATTTTTCAGCACATCTTCCATCTGCTTAAGACTGTGGCGATCTACCGAGCCACGATCCGTCAAGATCAGCCCTAAATTTTCCACCACCACATTGGCAGGCCACAGTAGTTTAAAGTCGCCGGGGCCGACAAATTGGGCCTCTTTGGGCAGATGAATCATTAAAATGAGCGCGTCATAGGTCGAAAAATGATTTGGCCCAAACAACACCGGCCCCTGCTTGGGAATGTTTTCGAGGCCTGTCACCACCGTGCGGGTGAGGAGTTTTTCAAAGACACGTCCAAAGATGCGTAGGGCCGTGCGAGCGCGTTTTTGACGCTTGAGTTTCTTTTCATCCACTTCAGCAGTGGGCTTTGTCAAAATTTCGGTTTCCATTCAACCAATCTTTCATAATGGGTAGTTCAGTGGGAGGCAATTGTAGCAGGGGAGGGTACGATTTGCCCATCAACAAGTTCGACAATTCGATCCATGCGTTTTGCCAATGTGGGGTTGTGTGTCACTACGACCACCGTCGTTCCGGTATTTTCGCGTACTTGAAACAGGGCCGCTGTTACTAGCGCCGTTGATGCCCGATCCAAATTTCCGGTGGGTTCATCGCACAGCAAAATCGAGGGGTTGTTTGCCAGTGCCCGTGCAATCGCTACCCGCTGCTGCTCCCCACCCGATAACTGACGCGCATTGTGATTCATGCGTTCACTTAAATTCAGCATTTCCAACAATTCTTGAGCGCGTTTTTTGTGACCCCGCCGGGGGCTGTTAGGAGCATATTGTAGGGGTAGCATCACATTTTCGAGCGCGTTCAGGGTTGGCACAAGATTAAAATATTGGAACACGAAGCCGATTTTTTGATTTCGCATCCGGGTCAGGGCACGTTCGCCCAAGACGGTAATGTCCTCGCCATTCAGATATATCTTGCCACTGGTGGCTGAATCGAGACCCCCCATCAGCCCCATCAAGGTACTTTTGCCGCTGCCTGATGGCCCGATAATCGCCACCATCTCTTGAGGCCAAATATCGAGGGTGATGTCTTTTAAAATCTCCAACATCTGCCCCCCAACAGGCAGTGATTTACATAAATGCTCAGTCCGAATAACCGGTGTACCAGACAATTAAAAATTCCCTTCCCAACATCCGCTCGGCGGCTTATCCCCTAAATCATAAGTCTTGGTCAGCCATGAAAAACCCAATTCATTAGCGACGGGGCAGTAATCTTTTGGATCGCCACCCTCCTCAACATATTCCACCCCAAAAACCGCCTTGTTTGCTTCAATAAAGGGCAGCAGCAGTTCACATTCATCATATTCAAAACACTGCTCGTTCAGCACCCAATCGAAAGATTCCACGAGATCAACAATCTGATTGAGGTCGTTTTTGAGACCAATCGAGAGATTTCGTTGATGGGCTTCTTCCGCCAACCACAGGTTATACGCCAATTGGTCATCGCCGTCCAATGGAAAACCCGTCTCGTTGGTATAACCATCTACATTATCCGGCTCGACCCCATCACATTTTTTCTCAATTGCGAGGTCAAGGCGGGCCGTCATGATGGGCGCTAAATCCTCAATCTGCCGAATATCTAACCAGCGCTCACCGGGCCAGTCATCCAAGTCCTTGCCCAAAACATTTGGGGGAAATTGGTTGGCATCGGGTCGCCAATCTTCAAAACTGCCTGCGCTGAAATAACAAATCACCATTCGGCCTGCTTCATGGAGTTCATCAATGGTTTCCGGCGGGACATCAAACAGGTCAATGTCGTACATCTCCACATCCCATGTGGTATTGATTTCCCCGGTGAGTTGCCACTGCCATGTCGTGCTAGGGGCAGGTTGCCAGATGGCAGGCGGTTCATCTGTTTGAGCGACCACCTGACCACTGCTCAACAATATGATGATCAATCCGATGAAGCAGGCCGTTTTTTTCATATACCCTTTACACCTTGACTATCCCAAACGCTTATTCGATGGTCATGCCTTGAAAGTCCAACGGGATGACTTGAAACCATGTGACCCCCGGCTTGAGATACATGCGCTCGACCATCGAATCGTCACGCCAAAAGGTCAGCACCACCTCATCCTGCCAACGATGCCAGCGCCCTTCATAACGCTGCCCATCGCGGAAAATGGTGGCTGGCCCCAATGTCCAAAGCTGAATTTCGATGGAATAGTTTTTGGCGTCCCCCACTTGATGTTCGATGATCGTGTAATCGGTCACATGGTTAACGCCCAAAATGACCACATTGGCGGCGGTAATGGGCGTCTCATCCAGCGCATCCACATGCAGTTCATCGTCTACAAAGCGATAGTATAGACCAGCCTCGGCGTCATAATGCCAGCGCACCGTATCCGGCCCGTAAGCAATCGTGATGTCATTCGCTGTTCCGTCGGGATTTGGCGGAACGTCCTGCAAAAAGACCATACCGTCAAGAACGGGGCGAACATTTTGTCCATCACGGGCGGTCCGTTCCCAGATTTTAGCTGGATTCGCAAAAAGATTATCGGGCACGGGAATCAATGGGTCACGGAAAAAGCGTGGCTGGCCCGTCGTCACTCCTTCAAGGGCACGATCCGCAAAGGCACTGTTCAAAATGCGCTCACGCACTGGCCCACTCGCCCCCGCAAAAGCCAAAATCGCTTGGTACATACGCGGAATCTGCAAATCAATCAGGCGGGCACTGCGAACCGACCCCACCCGCTCGACCGAATTGCCATAAAACAGTGCTGTATAGCGGGTGTAATTGGCCTCAAGATAATGCTCAAACACAATATCGGCATAGGCCAAACCTGCTTGGGGACGCACCGATGCCGGGGCATTACTCACCTTGACAGCGATGGGGCGGCGGTCTAACACAGATGGGTCAGTGACAGTCAGCCCGGTTAATGGATTAACATTCGCAGCAAAGCTCGGGCCAATTGCACTGGGTATTGGCGTGGCGGTGGCACTGGCTGGAGTGGGCGTGGCAACATCCGCTAATCTGCTTGCGTTTGGGGCGGAACTGACTAGGCCAATCCCCGTTAACCCCAGCAGAAATACGGTGAAAATGCCAAACCATAGACGTGTTGATTTCATGCCGAATCACCTTTCAATCGTTTTGCACTAGAGTTTGAGGATAGTCATGATTACCCCAATCTGGCAACCACGACATCTTGGCTATTTCTAAACGGCAGCAGTTATAGTGAAGGAGAATCTATTGAATTGAAATTTTATGATTTATTTTAGATGAGGGTAAATTAAGTATCTCGCATTAAGAAATTCGCCAAAAATTGAAATCTCGCATTAACCGTGTCAAAGACTTGACTGTTTGGAATGGTTTTGGCAATTCCCGCACATTTCCGATCACTCATTATGCCTACGGGAAAAGTTCTAGCCAATGTTACTTCTGCTTGAGCAAAAAGGCAGGTGATTTCTAATTCGCCAACATATGTTGAAAGATCATTTGCCTCTCGCATGGCTTTAACCTTGTCCCATCGCCAATTTGAAAGCTGAAAGGGTATTTGATTTGATGCACCACGTATGTAATCTAATATAGGATTTACAATGTTATTTATAGTTAAAAATCGTGTTTCATAATCTACGAACGCCTGAACTTTCTTAGGTTTAAGTTTAGGTTTGCCATCATGTATATAATGCACGATTTTGTGAATCGTAGCTACCGCACTTTCAACAAAATACACCGAATTATTTTCTAGTTGGTTGATATATGCCTCTCCTTTATAATTCTGTTTTTTTGAAATCAGCCAACTTTCGGTAAACTTTTTGAATGCGTCAGGACCACCTGCCACAAGCAAATTTTCTTTTACAGTAGCGAATATAAAATTACCGAGTTGATCTACATTTAGAATTTCCATATTTATATGTCTCCCAACTATTTGATAAATATATTTTACCCAGTTTCCTAAAACGAAAAAGGTTGAGTTTCATCAGTATCGGTTTTTCATGTTTTTCACAGAGGAAATATGTCGACAACTAAACTCCTTGTCGCTACCAAAAACCCCGGCAAACTCAAGGAATATCAAGAAATTTTGGATGACCTCGGTGATGTCGAGTGGCTGTCTTTGTGGGATGTCGGCTTGGGGCATATGGAAGTTGAGGAAACGGGCGCGACCTTTGAAGAGAACGCTGGCCTCAAAGCTGAAGCATACGCCAACGCCGCCGGGATGCTCACGCTTGCGGATGATTCTGGTTTAGTCGTGGATGCCCTCAATGGTGCGCCGGGGGTCTATTCCGCCCGTTATGGTGCTCCCGAAGCCGCCTCCGATGTAGACCGCTATCAACTGCTGCTCAAAAATCTAGCCCATGTTGAGATGCCCCAACGCACGGCCCATTTTGCCTGTGTCATTGGGATAGCCTTACCCAATCAATCCCCCAAATTTGCAGAGGGGCGGGTCGAAGGACATATCGGGTTTGAGCCACGTGGCAGCAATGGTTTTGGCTATGATCCCGTGTTTTTGCTGCCAGATGGTCGGATGTTGGCTGAATTGCCCTCTGACGAAAAAAATCTGATTAGCCATCGCGGGCGGGCCTTACAAGCCTCACTACCGATTTTAAAAAGCTACTTAGCGAGGCAATAGTCTACTGCTCAAACACGACACTGCCATGCTTGATAACCGTCTTGGCTAAATTTCCACCAAAGCGATACCCCAAATGGCGGTAATCATCCATTTCCCATATAACTAAATCGGCGGGTTTGCCTACCGCCAATGTACCCACTTCGCCGCCGCGCCCAATCGCAAAGGCCGCGTTGACCGTCGCGCAGACCAATGCTTGGGCCGGGGTGAGGCGTAAATAGCGGGTCGCCAATGCCATTGCAAACTGCATATTTTCACACCATGCCGTCCCCGGATTGCAATCTGTTGCAATGGCTACGGCTACACCCGCTTCGAGCATATCTATGGCGCGACTGTAATGATGATGGCCCAAGCCAAACGGCGTGCAGGGCAGGGACACGGCAACGGTATTCGATTGACCAAGCAGGGCGATTTCTTCATCACTGGTCGCCACCAGATGGTCAGCGGAGGTCGCCCCTAATTCAACTGCCAAACGTGTCCCACCAAGCGCCTCAAATTCGTCGCTGTGAATTTTGAGACCCAAACCCGCCATCTGTCCCGCTTCTAAAATTCGGCGACTCTGCTCAACCGAAAATGCACCCTCTTCACAAAACACATCACAGAATAACATTCCGGGCCAGTGTTCAGATTTCCATTCCCCCGCCGCCGGAATCATTTCACGCACCAACAAATCCACATAGGCATCCGGGTCGTCTTTATATTCGGGAGGCACAGCATGAGCACCCAAAAAGGTGGGGATTAAATCTAGCGGCATTTCAGCATCCAAAATCGCAATGGCATTCAGCATATTGAGTTCGGTATGCGTTTCAAGGCCGTAACCCGTTTTGCATTCAACAGTCGTTGTGCCGTACTGCATCATATGCTCAAGGCGGGGTTTGGTTTGGTCAACCAATGTAGCCAGATCAGCGGCACGGGTTTGACGCACGGTGGAATTAATCCCGCCCCCTTCCGCCATCAATTGTTGATAGGTCGCTCCGGCGATACGGCGTTCAAATTCGGCGGCGCGATCCCCGGCCCAAATCGCATGGGTGTGGGGATCAATCAGGCCGGGTGTGACAACTAGATTGGTGACATCCAGCACCGTCGCGGAATAATAGCTGTGGCAAATCTCGTCACTCGTACCAATCGCCGTAATCACGCCATCGTGAATAGCGACAGCCCCATCTTCAATCATCCCCACATCTCCAAGCCGATGTCCACGCTGGGGGCCATTGTCTTGCAGGGGCATGGTACATAATTGCCGCGCATTGTAGATAATGAGGTCAACCGCCTGACTGCTCATAATTCTCACTCCCAAAATTTGGCTGATGGGGGCAGAATATAGCACACTGCCATCTGCCGCGCATGTGACAGGCGTTTTGCAAATTTTTGCATATAAGCATATTTGAGGAAAATCCCCATGCGTTTTGACGTCCTGACCCTTTTTCCTGCCATGTTTGAAGGCCCAATGACCGAAAGCATCTTGAAACGCGCCCAAGAAAAAGGCTTGATTGAGGTCAATCTTCATAATATCCGCGACCATGCCACCGACAAACACAAAACCACCGATGATACGCCTTATGGGGGTGGTGGGGGCATGGTGATGAAGGTCGAACCGTTGGTCAGTGCCGTTGAAAGGGTGCGGGGTGAGGATACCCATACGCCTGTAATTTTGATGACGCCACAGGGTCGAGTATTTAACCAAAAAGTCGTACAAGAATTGGCCCAATATCCCCGCCTGATTTTGGTGTGTGGACGCTATGAGGGGTTCGACGAACGGGTGCGCCAAACCGTTGCCACCGATGAAATCAGCATTGGCGATTATGTCCTGACGGGGGGTGAATTGGCGGCGATGGTTATTGTAGATGCCGTTTCGCGCCTCGTGCCGGGAGTCTTGGGGGCGCAGTGGGGGGCGGGTGAGGATTCGCACGCCACAGGGTTATTGGAATACCCCCATTACACTAAACCCGCCGAATTTCGAGGGCTACGTGTGCCAGATGTGTTGGTCAGCGGACACCATGCCGAGGTGGAAAAATGGCGACGCCGCGAGAGTCTCAAACGCACATGGCAACGCCGCCCGGATATGCTGTTAACCGCCGACTTGACCGAAGCCGAACGCTGGTATCTGGCAGAGTTGGCGAAAAATGAAGCATAGACCTCCATTACGGGGTAAAATCGAACATATAATCGTTACTGTTTGGAATGTAAATTCACCATGAGCCAAGTCCTGCCACCGTCTGTCACCAAATTGATCGAAGCCTTTTCACGCCTGCCGGGGATTGGGCCAAAGACCGCCTCACGCCTCACCTATTATCTTCTGCGTGCGCCGGACAATATCACCTTGTCGCTGGCAGAGGCTCTAGCTGACCTAAAAAGCAAAACGCGCTACTGTTCGACTTGTCATAACATCACCGAAGACGACCCATGTGTGGTTTGCAAAAATGAAAAACGAGATCGGGCGACCGTCGTTGTCGTCGAAGACCCTCTCGATGTGGTGGCCGTCGAGCGCACTGGCAGTTTTAATGGTCTCTATCATGTCTTGCATGGCGCGATTTCGCCAGTAGAAGGCATCGGCCCGGATGATTTGCGGATTAAAGAACTGGTTGTTCGTGCCCAAACGCAGGGCATCGTGGAAGTTATCATCGCCACCAATCCGAATATGGAAGGTGAGGCCACTGCCATGTATATCAAACAAAAACTAGCCCCATTGGGTATCAAGATTACCCGCCTAGCACGGGGTTTACCTTCGGGTGGCGACTTAGAATATGTGGATACTGTGACCCTACTGCGGGCTTTACAGGGGCGGGGCGAAATGTAAACTATTTACTAACCAAACCCATATTGCATTCATACTAAAATCGCACATTTTTCATAAACTCTTCACGGACAAGTCAAAAGATTTTTCATATACTGACGAGATACTGACAACTTATTGGAGCGTCCGTCATGCTATCGCGTCGCCTTATTCTCATTCTCATCCTCGTCGGTATCTGCCAAAGTGTTTTTTTGCCATTACATCCGGTCAAACAAGCTCAGGCAAACGATAATGTGGCTTCGGCTGCCCTTGAAATTGTGGCCGAGGTGAACACCCATCGCATGAGTTTAGGCCTAAGCCCATTGGCTCTGAATGCAACACTTAACAAAATGGCTGAAGATCAGGCATATTACATCCGGTCACTCAATTTCCGCCCAGAGAACTACGATTTTCACAAGGATGCTCGTGGTGAATATCCGCGTCAACGGGCATTACGTTACAACTGGCCCACCTTTGGCCCCGATCCAAGACAAATTGAGGTGGGCGAAAACGCGGGTCTGGGTGGTGTCCAATTTGTCATGGACTATTGGCGCAAATCCAATCTACACCGCAGCACAATGGAAAACCCGGTCTATCGGGAGATTGGTGTAGGTGTTGTACCCCATGAATACGGCTATTTCATCATTTTGGTATTTGGCTCCCGCCCAAACGCTTTTCCGCCCCTTTTTGATCCCGAACGCTGCCTCCTATTTACAGCTAACGAATACCATACCAGTGGCAAGGGCCAGTGGATACAATCGGTAGAAACTGTCCAATTGCGGAGTTTGGATGGAACGCCCATTACTGAACCCCAAACATGGCAGCCCCATATACTCATTCCAGCCTCTATAGGTTATCAGTTTTCGCTGGTACTGCGGGAGGACAACCATGAAATTGTAGAGCAGGTTGATCTAGAAGCTGTAGCCAATACGGTTGTTATTCCCAATACTCTCCCAATGTTGGAAACGGGAGAAATCACAACCGAGTGTATTACCAATACGCCTACTGTTGTTGCGGCTACTCCTGCCGTAACTGAAGTCCCCACACTACTACCCACCGAACCAGCAGTCGCGGTAGCGGCAACCACACCAGCGCCGCCCCAGCCTACTGTTCAGGCCAATATCCCACCGGCCTCTACTCCCGAAGTCAAGATAGAGACGGTCAATAATGCCTCTGGGCTTAATCCCGCGACAACCGAAGTATCAGGCTTAGTAAATGTGAATCGAAGCAGCAATCTGCAATGCCGTGAATATCCGTCCAGCGCCGCATTTTCACTTGGCCTAATCCCTAGCGGCTCAACCATAACAGTCTTAGGTCTGCCGGGAGCACGTGATGAGCGGGTTGGTTTCTCAGACGGCATAGTAATCGAAATTCCTGACTATGCCGCCGCGCGATTGGGGGAGGGGGTCGAACTGAATGAGTTGTGGCTGCATATAGGGTGGCAAATGCCCGAAGGGACATATCTGAAATGTTGGGTCAATGCCTTCTATATATCTGCCAGTTATCAGGGCAAGGCGCTCATTTCAGTAGCAAGTTATCTCGACTTAATACAGCGTGGCAAACTGGACTTTATCCCCTATAACGTCCCCGGTGGCCCATCTGACTAGGTTCACCTAAAGGGCGGTAGGTCAATCATAGGACTCTTCGCCCTTTTTTGTGCCACGCTTGTCTGACATCCTCTGTTTCACTGGACTGTCTCTCGACACATCCCCGCGCTGGATGTATAATGTGCGCCCTGTGGTTTGAAGACCACGCAGTTTTGGAAATAGCAAATAAAGCGGGTAAAAGACACGCATGGTTATTGAAGACGCACTCCAATTTATTCAAGTCCTCATCGCAGTTGGACTGGTGGCGGTGATTTTGTTGCAGGCGCGTGGCACAGGCGGCCTCGGTAGTCTCTTCGGTGGCAACTCTGGCGGCGCAATTACCAAGACCCGTCGCGGTCTGGAACTTACGCTGTTCCGCCTGACCGTCGTCCTGTCTATTTTGTTTATTGTGAATTCCATCCTACAACTACTGGTGCAATAAACTGCGGATACGCAGCTTAAGCCTATGTATTGAATAGCGGGGGCGTTTTGCATTGTGCAAGACTGCCCCTTTTGTGTTTGTAAAAAAGGATTACACCTATGTGGAAAGCCTTACGCTGGCCCTTGCTGGCCCTGCTCTTTGCCATTATGCTCTTGACGGCGGCTCTCTATACCCAACTTGCCAGCGATGACACGAACAACAACTCTTCTGATGAAACACCCATCAGTAGTTTGCCCCAAATTACCCCCAGCCCAACCCTAGAAATTGTCGAACCGACGGCTATCCCAACAGTGGAAATTGAGCCGGGGGAAACCTTGCCCAAGCCTGTCCCCGGCCAATTAACAGAGGCATTGGTTGGCAGAATCAGCAAGATTAATCCGCTGTATGCTGAATTTAACCCCGTTGACCGTGACATCACCTCGCTGATTTTTGAAGGGTTGACGACCATCAATCAATATGGGGAAGTTGTGCCAGATTTAGCCGAACGGTGGGAAGTCTCCAAAGATGGCCTAGAATATATCGTGGCGATTCGGCGCGATGTGCTTTGGCAAGACGGCATTCCGTTTACCAGTGCCGATGTACGCTATACAATTGATGCTATCCGTGACCCCGACTTTCAGGGCAACGCCAGCCTTGCCGAATTTTGGAAAACGGTTGAGGTTGCGGTGATTGACGATTACACTATGCGATTCCGCCTCGTACAGCCACTGGCGGCTTTCCCCGAACAACTTCGTATGGGGATTCTGCCATTCCATGCCCTACAAGGCTATCCCATCAAAGATTTGGACAAACACCCCATCAATCAAATAAACCCGATTGGTACAGGCCCATATCAGTTGGAAACGTTCTATTCCATCAATGGGCAGATTGCCGGGATCAGCTTGCGAGTCGCTCCGACCTATCGCCAGCGGCCTGAAGGTCAAACAGGCTACTCAATTGACCGGATTGTGTTTTATACCTACGACACCATAGATCAGGCAATTGCGGCCTATGTGCAGGGCGAAGTCAATAGTATCGGGCAAATAGATACCGATAAATTAGCCAGTTTGCGCGGTCTGCCTCATCTGGCGGTCTATAATACAACGCTGCCAGCGGTAGGCGTGTTGATCTACAACTGGAATCGGGACGGTATCCGCTATGTTCGTGACCAACGTCTGCGCCAAGCCTTTGCTTATGGTATTGATCGTGTTGGGGCTGTACAGCGCACACTAGGTATTAAGGCCATTCCTGCCAATAGCCCGTTGATACCCGGTTCGTGGGCCTATGACCCCAATGCTGTTTATCCTTCCCCGGATGTTAATGCCGCTAATGCCCTGCTGAACACGGTATCCTTTGAATCACCCAGCACGCCTGAACCAACGCCCACCGAAACAGGAGCGGAACCCACACCAGAAACTGCCCCGCCTGATGCCACGCCGAGCGCCACTCCTGAACCCTCAGCGACACCTGAACCCGTGCGGCGTAGTTTCACCATCTTGGTGTTCGACGACCCCACCCTGATAGCTTTGGCCCAAGATTTAGCGACACAATGGGCGGCTCTCAACTTCACTGTGACAGTTGAGGCGGTAGATCGAGCTACATTGCGCCAACGGCTGGAGGATGGAGACTTTGATACGGCGATTGTCGAATTTAGTTTTGCGCCCTATGCCGACCCCGACCCCTATACGTTTTGGCATGTGGGACAGGCCGAAGATGGGCAAAATTATGGAGCGATGCGCGATTTGCGGTTGAGTGAATTGTTGCAGCAGGCCCGCCGCGAAACAGTCGGTATAAATCGAGCATATCTATATAAGGAATTTCAGCGGTTATTTGTGGAACGTGCCCCAGCCCTGACTCTATACTATCCCGTCTACAGCTATGTGGCGGATGACCGCCTCGAAAATCTACAGGTCGGGTTCATCACTACCCCCGCAGATCGTTTCCGCACCCTGCAAGAGTGGACATGGGCAGCGGAATAAGCAAGTAGCAATGAGGGGTGATTTTTTTGAGAGTCACCCCTTTAACTTGATACTTTTTAACAACGCCGTCCGTTCTTCATCAGTTAAATCGCGCCATTCTCCCGGCTGTAACCCCTCCAATTTGATCGGGCCGCTGCTAATCCGCATGAGGCGCAGGGTTGGATTTCCCACCGCCGCCGTCATCTTGCGTACCTGCCGATTGCGCCCCTCGTACAGCGTCATTTTTAGGAAGGCTGTGGGCACGGATTTGCGAAAACGCACAGGTGGGTCACGCGGGGGTAAATCGGGTTGGTGATCTAATAATTCGACAAGGGCAGGCAGGGTCTTTTTTCCTTCAATGACCACCCCCACCCGCAATTTTTCTAACGCGGCCTCATCGGGAATATGTTCGACCTGAACCAAATAGGTGCGCGGATGGCGATAGGCCGGGTCAGTGAGTCGCTGATTGAGCAGGCCAAAATCGGTCAAAATGAGCAGACCCTCACTGTCCATATCCAACCGACCTACCGGATAGACATTGGGTACGTTCACGTAATCGGCAAGGGTGGGGCGACCCTCAGCATCGGTAAATTTGGTCAGGACGCCATAGGGTTTATAAAAACGGAGAATACGATACTTGGGGCGGGTCATGAATCTCTCAAAAAATAAAAGGGCGGGTACAGGGGGTTGCCGACCTAAAAATAAGGGCTATCCGGGTCAGTCTATAAGCCGCGTTCTGTACCCAAGATGGGCGACGGTCATCTATCTGGGATGGCGATTACTCGACACCTCCTGCAACCTACCCGAGGCTCATAACGGGACGGGTCGCCCCTGACCTCTGCTTGGTTTTGCTCCCGGTGGGGTTTGCCTAGCCGTTGGTGTTGCCACCCACGCTGGTGCGCTCTTACCGCACCGTTTCACCCTCACCCCATCTCTGGGGCATTCTGTCTCTCTGTTGCACTTTGCCGTCGGGTTACCCCGCCTGGCAGTTAGCCAGCACCGTACCCTATGGAGCGCGGACTTTCCTCACCCCGGCCAAAGCCGAGGCGCAACCGTCCAACCAACCCGGATTGAATTCATTGTAGCACAGCCGAGTGCTAAATTCAGGGCCAGATATGGGGTGATTCAGGCTTTCGCCCATAGCATAATGGGCTATAATAAAAGTGGAACTCATATTGTTGATTGTATTTCGGAAAGGCAAGTCTCAGCATGAGGCGCTGGGGTTGGCGTTGGCTGTTCTGCTGGTTAAGCGTGCTCGTAACTGCTTGTGCCCAGCTTTCGTCTACTACTCCGACTCCCAAACCTCAAACACGCACGCCTTCTCTGCAAGGCTTTACTCCCCAAGCTACTGCCCCGCCGACACTTCCTATTCGGCCTATCTATACCTTGACCCCTTTTGGGAACGTAGCAACCCGCCGAGCTTCCCAGCAATTATCATCATTTATTGGCGTTGATGCCCCGACCTGTTATGAATCGGCGGTGCAAAGTTTGGTTTGCATCGGTTGGATTCGCAACACAGGCGATGACCCTCTGCTCAATCCCCTGATTACCGTCTATCTGCTTACTCCTCAAGGCCAACCCATCCAAATCACCGACACCACAACAGCTTTATCGCTTTTATCAGGCCATACCAGCCTACCGTATCGAGTGATCTTTTCGGAAATCCCCAATGAATCATGGGCAACCTATGCCGATGTACGTGGCATTGAGGCATTGGTCATTGATTCTCCTCCTTCAATTGTGCCGCTGAATGTCATCAACGTTGAAACGACGTGGAATGGCAGTGAATACTTGATTGAAGGGGAGATTGTGAATGATATGGGGCAACCGTTGGAAAGCATCCGCGCTCTCGCCGCCTTCACCACCGCGTCAGGTCAGCTAAGTGGCTTCCGTTCACAGGAAATTACCCTAACTGACCCAGACACGGGGAAGGTCTCATTTTCGATACGAGCCACTCCACTGACGGGTCAGCCAGATCAGGTCGAGGTCATGGCACAGGGCTATATCAGACGCTAGTTTTTAGGCAATGCGGCATAAATGCGCGTGAGAATTGCCCATTCCTCCAAATTCAGCGTTTCAGCCCGCCGCCGACCATCTATCTCCGCTCCTGCTAACACTTGATCAGCCTGCTCATTGGTCAGTGCCAAGCCATTTGCCAGCGAATTTTTCAACTGCTTGCGTTTTTGCCCAAAACCAGCCCGCACCACCTTAAAAAAGGTCTCATCATCGGGGACATCTACGGGTGGTTGACTAAAGGTATCAATCCGCACAACCGCCGATTCAACATCGGGGCGGGGCCAAAAGACCGCTGGATTGAGACGCATCACCAGTTCGGGTTTGCCATAAAACAGCACACTGACACTTAATAGGCTCATTTCACCCGATTTCGCCGTAATGCGATCCGCCACCTCACGCTGAACTGTAACAACTATACGTTTGGGAGGATTGGGATGTTCCAACAGTTTCCGCAAAATGGCACTCGTGATGTAGTAGGGTAAATTGGCAACCACATAATACGGATCGCCCCCCACAACCCCCTCTAAATCCACTTCCAAAAAATCGCCCCAAACGACCTTCAGATTAGGATACTGCTGCTGCATCGCCTCCAAAACCGGACGTAGCCGTACATCGGTTTCAAAAGCCACCACTCGGCGTGCTGCTTGAGCCAACCGAGCGGTCAATGCGCCTGTCCCCGGGCCAATTTCTAATACAAGCGCATCGGGGGGGAGTTCCGCAGATTGCACGATTTTTTCTAATGCGTTGGGGTCATGCAAAAAATTTTGGCCCAAACTTTTTTTGGGGAGAATATTCAACGACTCAAGCAAGTTTTTAGGATTACTAATGGCAAGCCATCCTTATATCACTACTGGGGAGGAGTACCACCATACGCCACAATTTGTGGGATGGGATCAATCACTGTCCACGTTTCTTGAACTACGCGGCTGACAATCTGGTCATTTTCACGCCGCACACGCACCCGTGTTTCCTGCACCCCCGGCACACCTTCTTGGATAATACGCTGTTCATCCGGCCCTAAATCCTCGGCACTGACCATGACCACTTCAAATGGAATGGGTGACTGTTCAACCTCAAAATCTTCAATCACGCGGATGACCTGAATCTCCATATCGGGTGAAAACGGGGTATCTTCGGCTGGAATGGTGTAATCAAAACCCAACAACGGAAATCCTAGCATATTAAGGACATCATGCACAGTAGCGCCAATAGCCCGTGTCCGTAATCGCTGCCCATCCACTGAAATTTGAACCGGCGTCGAGCGCGTAATGACAATAGCAAGGCCATCGGTTAGAGAGGTATTTGGTGCGGGCGAAATTTGGTCGGCAAGATAGAGCGTCACGCTATTTTCTTCCAAAACTTCGCCCACCGTATGCGATATAGACTGCCCATAGAGAGGTTGTTCATGTTCGCCATCAATCAGGGTGTAATTTTTGGCGCGGATGACCTGCAAATAGCGTGGTGGGGTTTTTGAAAGGGATTGATCCGATTGATAGGGCCGATGGTCAACATATAACACATCATTCGGCCCCAATTGAATACCTTGTTCGGTGAGAATCACGAGGGGATCACTCGAATGGGTATAGACGCGCCGTACATCCCCCCCCATCTCTAACACCAATTGATGGGCTTTGGTGATCGTAATGGTCATATTACCGTTCACTCGTGTTTGCAGGGGGGGAGTAACTCTATCAGCCTCATCAACCAATATATTGGCATCTTGGAGAACTTCTTGCACGGTACGGGCATCTGTTCGTACTTCACGAACACTGCCGTTGACATCAATGGTGATGGTGGTTCGAGCAAAAATGGTCTCAGTGATAAGTGCCGCAAGCGCTATAACGATGAGAAGCATCCCTAACAGCGATATTCTAACCCAGCGGCGTGCCAACAGAGATGGAGAATCGGGGAGAAGCGTGGGGCTAAGTTTGATTTGCCGGGACATAATGTTGACCGTTATGAAAAGCGGTTATCCGCAGTAAGCTCAGACCCGGTGATCCTACGACACCCAGAGGGGACTCCTTATGGCTGCTCCCTCTCAGGCCTGACCAGATTCGAAGGCTCTGCCGCGCAGGGCCAAGTCCGAGCTTACTGAAAACAACCGCTTTCAGTAATGCTTGAACATCGTAGCGGAACACAAGCGGCCTGTCAACCGTATTCTTATTGCCCAGACCCTTACCGCGTGCGTCGTCGCCATTCCTCTTTCATCGCCAAATCGGTTACATCCGGTGTTTCCAAAAAATCGCGCAGGAAACGGGTAAATTTGGCGGGATCTTCTAACATTGGGAAGTGCCGAATCCCCTCCATGACTGTCAAGTTGAACTGCTGACGGGCCGAAAGCTGAGATAAGACCGTTTCTTCGGGTAGCTTCATAAAAGTGTCGGCCTCACCCAATAACACAACCGTTGGAGCGGCCACCTGCAACAATTCGCGGAAGGTGTTGATATGTTTAAATGAATCGGTGCTGGCGGCAATCACATCCGATTTAACCTTCGCCACTTCTGCTTTTAATTTTTCAAAATCGCTGGACGAGTTATCCACATGCGCTTTTAGCATATTTAGTGGGTTCATATCTCCCATCAGCCCCGC
Organism: Anaerolineae bacterium; assembly: GCA_021463865.1. Taxonomy (GTDB): domain Bacteria; phylum Chloroflexota; class Anaerolineae; order Aggregatilineales; family J027; genus CFX10. Next base: position 165,736 of record JAJTXY010000006.1, on the reverse strand, counting down.
GATTGGATTATTAAGCAAGGCCTGTGTCCCTTTGGCGGGTGTCGGCTGACCGCTCAGACGGGTCTCCTCAACAGCGGCGGCGGGGGGAGTTGGCGCAACGGGAGCTGGGGTACTTGGTGCTTCTGATGGAGCAGGATTGGCTGGTGTCGTCGTGGGTGTAGGATTGGCGGTTGTATTGGTTTTAATGCGTGAGGCCAATCCATCTAACCCTGCGGCGAGGGCAGCTTGGCGCAATTTTTCCCGGTCAATATCGCTGGTGGGCCGAATCAAGGTAGGGGCATCTGCCGCACCACTGCTGCTCATTCCAGCGACAACCGCCTCATTGGAAGCGACAGGCGCGATGGCAGGTAGCGGGGACTTTTGTTGGGCCGTATTAGCCGTCAAGGGGCGGGGGGCCATATCAAATAACGGTGGTGCAATCGCCATCAACCGATGGACAATCGAACGGCACTCCGGGTCATTAGCAAAATGGGTAATGACAGCAGCCCCTAACCCATGTCCAATAAACACCGCTTTGGGAATCCCCATCTTATTTACAAAATCGCGCAAAAGCTCGGTTTGTCCCTCAAGGCCATATTGGGGATAGTTTTTACCAGAATCTCCAAATCCCCATAAGTCAAGGGCATAGGTGCGATATTTCACGCTGAGTTGCTGCATGGTCGGAATCCAATACCGCCATGACCCCAACCAGCTATGGAGCAACACCACTGGTTTACCCCTGCCGAGCACTTCATAATGTACAAGGTCGCTGCCGATTGAAATGGCGCTCATGCGTGGCTAAATCTGCCTTCCGTGACCCGCTATTTAATATTAAACTGGGCCAGAATCTCCGCTATACGGCGTGTAAGCAGTTCTGGCGAAAATGGTTTGAGGATATACTCAAATGCCCCAGCTTCAAGGCCTGTATCAATTTCTGATTCTTGACCTTTGGCGGAAAGAAAAACCACTGGGACATGTTTGACCGATTCAATTTCTTTGATCGCTTTGCAGGCTTCATACCCGGTCATCTTGGGCATCCGCACATCCATCATGATTAAGTCGGGCATCACCGTCGGGGCAAGCTCGACTGCCTCTGCCCCATTGGCAGCTTTGACGACTTCATGACCCGCAAACTTGAGTGTAAACTCAATCAGGTCGCGGATGTCGCGCTCATCCTCAGCTATCAAAATTTTAGCCATACGCTTTCCTGCAACTCACTTCCTAGATTGTTTGCCCGAATAATCCTAGTTCTGATTATCTTCTGTCTCCAGCGTATCTACTGCTACTGGAAGTTTGACATAGAAGGTAGTGCCCTTGCCAACGACACTTTCTAACCAGATGGTACCGTTGTGCATCCCGACCAATTCTTTCACAATGGCTAAACCGAGGCCGGTACCGGGAGTATCCATCACGACTTCACTATATTCATCACCCCGGAAGAAACGCTCAAAGACGCGACCTTGCACTTCCGGTGGGATGCCAATCCCACTATCACGGACAACAAAAATAACCGCCTCATCGTCCGGCACATATTGGGCGCTTAGACGGATTGTGCCTCCTTCCGGCGTATAGTTGAAGGCATTATCCGCAATATTCTGGACGACTTGAATGATTTTATCATAATCTGCGCGAACACGTGGCATATCATTCGGAACATCCATTTCTAGTATCATGGACTTGTCTTGATCTTTGATGCGCCCTTCAAGGTGCGTCCGCACGGTTTGTAGAACTTCGCCAACCTCCACCGGAGCGAATCGCAGTGGCATCCGACCCTGATCAATACGGGACACTTCCAGTAAATCGTTCACCAAGATGCTCAGGCGGTCAGCGTTTTGTTTAATGGTCTGCAAGAAGCGCTGTTGGGCTTCGGTAATTTCACCCGCCGCCCCTAACAACAGCAAGTCTGCATACCCTTTGATGCTGGTCATCGGGGTACGCAGTTCGTGAGATACCGTCGCCACAAATTCACTCTTGAGGCGATCTACTTCGACTTCGCGTGTAATATCACGGAAAACAGACACCGTACCGAGGAATTGATCGCCCATGTTCACGGGGGTCAAACGCACACTGACGACACGCTCATCTTCCAACGTCAGCAGTTCTTCAACAAACTGCTCGGCTTTATCCAGATGATGGGTCGGGTTCTGCATCCAGTTTTCCAGTGTCTCAGCCCAACCCGTCGCACGTCCACCATAAATTCCTGTCAATTCGCGGATATGGCGATTGAGCACTTGGTCACTGGAAAGGCCCAGAATGCGTTCCGCTGTATTGTTAAACACGCGGATGATGCCTTTTTCATTGGCATACATTACACCGTCTGCGATGGAGTTCAAGGTGGCGGTGTTCTTAGTAGATTCGACTTGCTCCTGCCGCAAAATCGCGCCTAGACGTTCGGCCTGATCACGGATAAGGACGTACAACTCACTGTTGTTCATGGCATTGGCAAGTTGCGTTGCGGCGGCAACCACGAGACGCAGGTGTTCATCGTTAAACACACCCGTCGCTTCGTTAAAGAACATAATCACCCCGCGAATATCTTCGGCACTTTCTAGCAAGGCTGCGACACACGCACGTGGTTGACGATCACGATCCGTAATGGACAACCAGCGTGGGTCTTTTTGCACATCTGGCAACACCAACCCCTGCCGATTTTGAATCACCCATCCAGCCAAGCCTTCATTCTGGCGAAGCTGCAAACGGTCTGATTCGTCGTCCACGTCCAATCCACGATGGGTCAAGACATACAGCCGATCCGAAATATCATCAATCGCCAATACGACAGAACTCGTGGACCCAATCGCCTCCGATACTGCTTCAAGGGTACTGTTCAAAATACGGTCAAGGTCGAGGGTGGCGGCCGCAATTTCTGATGTGATGTTATAAAGAGTGCTGAGGCGCTGACGTTCCTGCTCCAACTGCGAAGTACGTTCCGACACACGCCGTTCCAATGTCTCGGTAAAGGCGGACATCTGCTTGAACAAGCGGGCATTTTGCAGGGCCACCGCCAATTGAGCGCCGACTGTATTCAAAATACGCTGGTCGTTTAGGCTGAACTTACGGGCATTTTCATCGTCCCGCACTGCCAAAATACCCGTCAATTCATCCCCGGCAAACATCGGCACGCCGAGGAAACACATGGCTGTCGGGAACAAAGTCTCGGTTATGCCTAAATTGGCGCGAATTTGACTTAGGCTCAAGCCCGCCATGAGTAGAGGCGCACGCCGCTGGATGATATACCCAAACTCATCTTTAGGTGTAGGGGCATAGTTTGAAATAGGCACATCGTCGCCGAGTTGGTCAATTGCAACCGGGAACTGAATTTCGTTCTTTTCACGGTCATACAACGCCACATAGACAAATTGGGCATCGGTTAGCATGGGTAGTTGATCGCGGATTTTTTCCAAAATCTGGTCAAAGTCTACCGTGCTGGACACCGCCATCGAGAGATCATTGATGAGGTAAAGTTCTTCAATTTGGCTGCGTGTCTCGGTCTGCAAACGAGCATTTTCAATGGCAATCGCGGCTTGGCTGGCAAGGGTACGCAGCAGTCGAATTTGGCTGGGTTCAACATAGCGGCCTTTTTCGCGCAAATCGAGTTGGGCAATCCCGATGGACACCTCATTCACAATTAGAGGAACAAGCACCCGTGAAGTCACACTAGCACCCTGCATCGAAGCGACTTCGGCTTCATCGGCGTTCGGGTCATCAGAACGGATGCTAATCACGCGGCGATCATTCAGAACGCTCATACGCAGCGGATACTTGGCTAAATCGTAGACTGTGCCTTTGGGGTCGTGTGGCACTTCTTCAACCCATGTACTCGCTGATTCGCTCAAAACCAAGTTGTTTTCAATGTTGTCCCATGTCATCACCGAACAGGTATCGGCCCGCAGAGCGATCAACATCTGTGTTACGACACGGCGCATCGCGTCTTCAAGGTCGAGTGTGACTGCCGTAGATTGGGCCGCCTCGAACAAGGTTTCCAGTTGATAGGTACGTTGAACCGATTGTTCATATAAGCCCGCGTTTTGCACGGCGATGGCAGCTTGGCTGGCAAGCGTTTGGGCAAGGTCAATTTGTTCGCTGGTAAACCGGGCATTCGGTTCCAAAATATCAAAACGCATCGCCCCGATAATCGAACCACTAATCACCAACGGCACAATCAACGTCGTCTGTACATCTTCCTTACGACGCATGATTTCGCGGGCAGCACGAGTAATCGGGGTATCGGTCTGCACATTTTCAATCACCTGTGGCAGCAGAGCTTCACGGATACGCTGCATCAGGGCGTTATCCCCCATCGTAAAGACCAGTGACGGCTCTTCATCGCCACGCGGGTGTTCAATCAACACCTTACAAATACCCGTTTCCTGATCCACCTTGATTGCGGCGGCTTCAGGCACATTTAGAGCAATGGCGGTCTCGCGCAGGGTGATTTCAAAGACATTTTCAATATCGAGGGACTGGGACAGCGACACCGAAACCCGATTGAGCAGGGCCAAACGCTCGGCCTGACGATTGAGTTCTTCGGCACGATCTTGGGTTTCAGCAAACAACTGGGCATTGCTTAACGCGACTGCCGACTGGTTGGCAAACGTTTGGAGTAGTTGCTCATGTTGGCTGTTGTAGAAACTGGCCTGCTTCTTTTCCAATTGCAGCACGCCGATGATTTCACTCTTAGAAATCAGCGGCACACCCAGCCAATTTTTATACACACGCGCCTCACCATAGGGGAATCGAGGATCGCCGCTGGTAGTATCGCCGACATTAATCACTTTACGGTTAGCCGACATATCGCGGAACAGTTCGCTGCTGTCAATCTCAACCCACAGGCCAATCAGTTCGCGTGATGAGGCTGTACCGGGGTCATAGAACCCACGCGCCGCCGCGATCTGCAAGCGGTCTGGATATTTGGGATCAAGTAGCCATACCACTGCGCCATCATATGGAATCACGTTATCCAAGGCATCCAACACGACCTCAACCACTTCGTCGGGTTTGAGCGTACCGGTCATCTGGCTGGACACAGCGGTTAGGGTCGCTAATTGTTCGGCTTGGGTGGCAAGGTTGGCTTCCAAAACCGCACGCTGCGTAATGTCTTCGACCAACAGCACGATACCCGTAATACGTTCGCGCTGACGTAGCGGGTAGGTATAGAAGTTGCGAATGACAAGGCGGCCATCCGAGTCAATATCTTGCAGGTCAAACTGATGATACTCGCGCCCAGTGGTTAGGGCTTCACGCAATGGGTCTTCAAGGAAATCACGGAATTCAGGCCGATAATCAAACAACTGGCGGCCTACCACATCCGGACTCCAACCATAGTGGCTAATCATGAAGGCGTTTGCCAATTGAATCCGCAGTTCGGCATCCAACACAACGATACCCTGTTGAATGGACTGCACCACCGCTTCGTTAAACGAGGTGCTTTCTTCTAGCGAGCCAAACAAGCGCGAGTTTTGGATAGACACAGCCGACAGGTTCGCCATACGTTGAACCAGTGTCATGCTGTCTGAGTCGGTTAATCCAAACGTCCCACCCAACTCACTGCCGAGCCGCAATACGCCGAGCGTTTTACCACCCGCGATCATCGGCACCATCAGCATCATGCGTTCGCCTTCAGCCGCCCAAATCGGCAGGTCTTCGTAGGCTTCAAAAGAGGTACCTAGACCCGTTTCAAAAGTTTGAGAACGACCCGTCACAAACACAATACCCAGCGCCGTACCACTGGTCGGAATGGGATTATCCGGGAAAATGTGAACACGGCCATCCGGCGTCAATTCAACGCGGGTCATTTCAAAGTTGGCGGCGTTTTCACCCGCAGGCAGGGCAAGGTGCATACGAGTAAACACCACAAACGGCTTCAATCCACCCGCCAGTGCCCGTACAATTTCGGTCTGGTCAAGTGTAGAAGCCATCGCTTCCATCAATTCGTTCAGCCGCTGTTCGGTTTCGGCTTGACGGGCGGTTTCTTGATACAACCGCGTATTTTCGATTGCCGCCGATGCTTGCAGCGCGAACAATTCAATGGGTTGCAGGCTGTCTTCGGTGGGGCGTTTGCCATCAATAGGCATCCCCATGCGAATCAAGCCGATGATACGCTTCTGGTCTTGTCCATACAGGGGTAGATATAACACGTCCTGCGGATGCCAGTCATCCTCACTCACTTCGCGCGGGGTTGGGGGGCGACCTCGGAAGATATTCTTTTGCACCCAAGGATGGTTATAGCGTAGATAATAGGCTCGCCCGACACGCAGATCATGGAATGCGAGGTCGTTAAAGCGTTCGCGCCAAATCTTGCCGGGGAGTAGTTTGCCATATAGATTGCTGGCTTCTTCGGGGTCATAGCCCGAATAAATCAGCAAGGAGGGTTCTAGTTTTTCATCGCGCAGGGTAATCTGCACCCGCTGCCAACCTGCCGAAACAATACCATCGGCAACGGCTTGCAGGCGGGCGCTCATGTCACTGGCACGCTGGATTTCGCTGGAGACGAGATGCAACTGTGCTAAACGGTCACGTTCGCGGCGGGCCGATTCCGCTTCTTGCTGCACACTTTCGACCAAGCGGAAGTTTTCAATAATCGAGCCGACCTGTGCCGCGAATACTTCAAGTGACTCTACTTCTTCGGCGTCGGGACGCAGGCCATCACGTGGATCGTCCACCGAGATGAAACCGAGCATGTTGCCCGTTGAGCCACGAATGGGGACAAGTAGTTCATCTTCATTGCGCCACCCGCGTGGGCCAGTCTTCTTGGCAAATTCAGGGTCGGTGCGGATGCTCAGGTCTTTTTGATCAGGCAGCCATTCGCTCTTGAGTTCGGCGGGCAGGAAATAGGAGTCGCCAATCTTCCAGCGCGGTTGCATCATCCCGGCGATATATTCGACTGGGATAATCGTTTTGTCCTGTTCCTCTTTGGCTATTTCGGCCCCCACCACCGCAATCATGCGATAGGACTGCACTTTGTCGTCCAATACATTCATCGCCACCACGCGGAAACCGATGGTGGCACTAATGGCACGGGCGACTTCTTGCATCAATTGGGCCAGATCAGCACCTTCACGCAGCAACTGCCCCAGATAGGAAATATGCTGCAATTGCACAGCCCGGCGGGTCAACCGTTCATTGAGTTGAAGCTGTTCGCTGTACTGCCGTGCATTCCGTACCGCTAAGGAGGCCGGACGGCTTAGGCGTGAAAGCAGGACACGTGTTTGCTCGGGCAGGCCAGAGGGTTGGTCACTAAAGACGGAAATAATCCCGGCGACTTCATTCCCCAGACGCACAGGCTGGGCAATCGCGGAACGGGCTGTCGGCACACCGGGGGCAATCGAAGCTGCTGCAAAATCTTCAATCGTGACGGCATCCCCTGTTTGCAAGACCTGTCGCTCAATTGGCAAAATCGGCACTTCATCGGCCCCGACGGTCTCGACGGTGAACAATTGGGTCAGCCCCATGCGGCTTTCGATTTCGGGTTTATCGGCTGTCATCCATTCGGACGAAGGCTTAAACAGGACAACCGATACCTCTTGGGCAGGGGTGCTACGCAGCACCTCATTACGGATGACATCTAAGAGGCGATCCAGAATGAGGGTTTCACCGAGTTCGCGGCTAAGGCGTTCAATAGATTCTTGTTCTTCCAAACGTGCCCGTAATTCAGCGTCGGAGGTAGCGGTGAGACGACCACGTTCGACAGCGGCGGCAATTTGTGCCCCAATCGTCAGCAGCAGTTGTTCATCGCTCTCAGTAAATTCACCTGCCAGACGATTGGCAACGATGATTTCGCCTAATGAACGCTGGTTAATCACCAACGGCACAATCAAGCAGTTTTTCAAATTCAGGCGATTAGCGATTTGACGATAGGGGGTTAAGACTCGTTTATCACGTACCATATCTTCGGTACGGAAGGGGCGGCGTGAGATAACCGGACTATTGGCAAATCCGGCACTATAAGCATCCATCACAATCGAGGCGGCTAATTTCGTCCCAAAAATCGCAGTGGGTTCATAGATCAAATCACCCGTCTGCGTATCCAAGAAACCAACGGCCACCACTTGTACGCCAAACAATCGCGCAATCCGACCCAATGACTCTTCCAAAATCTTGCTAATGTCGGTTTGGGTCGCTGCGGCTTCACTGATTGTCCGCATTGTGTCGGTTTCAAGCGTCAGCCGTTCCACCTCGCGGAAAAGGCGGGCATTCTCAATTAACACCGCCGCTTGTCCAGACGCAATCATCATCAAACGGGCATCGGAATCGGTAAAATCTTCACCGTTCAGCTTATTCGAAACTTGCAGGAGGCCAATACGCTGTCCACCAATGACAAGCGGGACCATCAACGTGCGCTCGAAACCGAGCATAGAGGCCAATTGAGCGAAATTCATCGCCCCGGCCCATACCTCCATCTTCAAATCATTGGTAAACCAATAATCCCGTCCGGCATATAGTTGGTCAAAAACCGATCCCAATACGACAGGCACTTGATAAAACTGGATACCGTCCTCATCAATACCAAAAAACGGCTTTTGGGCAACCAGAATATGCTCTTGCTCGTCGCCTTGAACCGTATTTTTTTCAAAGAATAACAGGCCGCACATTTCAGCCCGCATCATACCGGAAATACGCTGGGTCACCTCTTTGAGCAGTTCGCTTTGGTCAGCGACGTTCATGACCTGCGTCATTTGTTGCAGACCTGCTAACTCCGCAACATAGCGTCGTTCCCGCTCATACAAGTTGGCGTTTTCGATAACGATGGTAGCCTGTGCCGCAAAGATGCTCAACAGGCGCATGTCGTCTTCGCTAAAACCGCCGCCATCACGCTTGTTGGAAACTTGGACAAGGCCGATGCGGTTGTTGCCGATGGATAGCGGAACAAGGGCCGCTGAACGCAGGCCAATGACCTCCGCCATATTCCGCATATTCAACGCCCCGACCAATTCATTATTGAGCAGGTCGTTGCTAAACCACCATGGTGAATTTTGCCAGATGTTATAACCCGCGCTGTTGGGGGGAGCAGGAATGCGGTAAAGCGAAATCACCGAATCCGGCACACCAAAAAAGGGTAACTGGCTCACCAGCGATTCGCTATCATCTTCAAAGAGGAGCAGGCCGCAGACTTCCACATTCATCAGGTCGGCGATTCGCATACTTAATTGTTCAAATAATTCACGGGGGCTACTCATTTCACCCATCGTTTGAACAATATCTTGCAGACCAGAGAGTTGGGTCAGGCGGCTGGCTTGTTCACCCGACAGGCGGGCATTTTCAATCGCAATCGCCGCTTGGCCTGCCACTGATTGGAGCAACGCGAGGTCTTCATGGTCAAAGGCGTGGCGCTGATAGCTGGTCAGTTCCAGTGTGCCAATAAACCGATTGCTAATCAGCAGAGGCAGACCTGCATAACTCTTGAAAGGAAAGGCTTCGAGTTTGGGGCGCACATCCGAACGCACGCTCACATCCCCCAACATCAGGGGTTGGCGATAGCGTGCAATCCAGCCTGTAAAACCCTCATCAATCTCATACAACCCGCCCGTTTCATCCAGTAGATTGGCATATACCCGATCCCCAATTCGTCCCACCGGACGGAGGGCGTTGAGATTGTTATCCCACAGGGTAATTTCTCCCGCGTCGAATTGGAGGACACGCGAGAGGCTGGTCAGGATAGTATTAAGAGTTTGTCGCAAATCGAGACCGCCTGAGATGGTTTGGCTAACCTCTTGCACTACCATCAAGGCGCGTTCAGGGTCGAGCAGTTCTTCGTCGGCGGCTTCACGCGAGGCATCCCGCAGCACCACCACCATGCGCCGACCCTCAGTGGTTGGGATGGCGTGGGAGGCCGCTTGGATGCGCTTCATCCCCAAACGGAATGATGCCCGGCCCTCATCGGCGAACAAATCTTGGAATACATCCGAGGGTTCGACCCGCGATGAAAGCGAGGTTAGGTTGGGGTCGCCTCCATTTAAGCCAAACAAACTGCGGGCATTCTGGTTGATATACACCAAATGCCCACGTCCCTCAGCTACAATCACTCCGTCATTATTATCTAGCAAATTGACAGGGAGGATTGGTTTTTCTTCGACCTGCGGTTCATAACGGCGGCTGCGGAGAAGTTGATAGGTAAACCCCCATAGCCACAGTATAAAGGCAAGGCCAATTATGACAAAAAATATCTCAACCAACATGGCCTTCCACCCTCACGGCCTGCGCTACTCTGAAATGATTACCAAGAGGTTTCAATTTCCTCAAAGGTGTCGTTATCACCTCGGCGGCGATCTTCGGCGGCCCGTTCCGTAATTTCACGAATATCGGCAAATTGATTTTTAGCGTTGGAGACCGACCCTACCGCTAATTTCATCAAGGATACTTCTTTGCCTTCTTTTAACATATGTCCGCGTTCACGGTCAATGAAGGAATAGTGCTGCTGCACCTCTTCATTAAAACGTTCGCTCAACTTGCTCTCAAACGTCTCGGCGCGATCTGAATAGGTAATGATGACAAAATTATCGCTACCGGGATGTCCCAAAAAGTCATTCGGCGTGCCATAGTTATCCACGATTTCGCCCATCAACAGAGCCATAAATCGCATGACCTCAGTGCCCGCTACAAATCCATAGACTTCCTTAAAATCATCAAAGTTTAAAACCTTGCAATCCAGATACGTCCATGTGCCGCTGGAACGCATCAATTCACGGAGCCGGTCTTCGATAATTGCACTGCTGGGGAGGCCGCTATTGGGATCAGTGTAATTTTCGCGTTCAGCCCGGTCAATTTGATTCTTGACCCGCAGTTTCAATTCTTCTATGTCAAACGGCTTGGTGATGTAATCGTCCGCGCCCAATTCCAACCCGGCGATTTTGTCGGAGCGTTCATCCTTTTGGGTGAGGAAGATAATCGGAATATGGCTGGTGCGGGTGGTTTGACGTAATTCGCGGCACACATCATACCCATTCATGTCGGGCAGCATAATATCCAGCACAATCAACTGGGGAAGCTGTTTGCGCGTCAGGGCCAGCGCGTCTCCACCTCGCGGGGCCACCTGTACATCATAGCCTTGCCCACTAAAATAAATCCGGAGCATATTGGAGATGTCAAAATCGTCTTCGACAACAAGAATGCGGCCTTTGCTCATAAAATCAATTTAGCGCAGGTGACGTTCGCCCCGATTGCGGCGACGGTGCGATGCGCCGTCCTCCTCTCTTACTATTTATTGGATAAATGAAGCGTGCCTATAGAAGTTAATCATATCATGAAGCCTGAATGCTTACCAACTACCGCGCCTCAACTTTTCCCTAATGGTTTTATATCCATTCCGTAGGCTAACTCATGGCACAAGGATGGCCTGTTCCCGATAGGGCGTCCACGAACGGCGGTTTTGTTGCGCTTTCTCACGCACGCGGTCAATTTGTTCCGGCGTCACGGCTTTTTCAAAGCTACGAAAACCGCTGAGTTTGAAGCCATGTCGCGCACAAATATCCCCGATTTCGAGCGCTTGGTCAATCGAGATATATTTCCCAACGCTGTAATCTTCATAGCGCCCCTCAAGTGCCAGCGCCATTGTTTCTGCCATACAAGCAAAGGCCTTGCCGGGGGGGAAGCCAAAATCAAACCCAAAATCCACCGGGCCGGGGACTTCGACCATGCCACCCTCAATCACCAGTACATCATCGCGCTGTTGATGCACTCGCCAACTGACATCACGTGGACGGGCTACATCACACAGCACCGCGCCGGGTTTGATGTGTTCCGGCTCAATCACGGCATGGGTAGCACTGGTCACAGTCAAAATCAGATCGGAATTATAAATCGCCTCAATATCGGTACCATACCGCACTTTGGCCTTTTTACCCCGACAGCGCTCAAATACATCTTTCAAGGCTTCTTCGCGGCGGCCTATCAAAATCAATTCCGCCACATCCCCCGCCAAAATTTCCGCGCACGTACTGCCAATCGTGCCCGTTGCCCCGACCACAGCAGCACGGGATTGTTCGAGGGGAATATCCATAACACGGGCAGCTTCTCGCACGGCCTCGACTGCGATGTAGACCGTATAGCTATCGCCATTCGTTACAGGAATATCTAGCCGCTTGGCGATTTCTGCCCCCGCATCCCCAACCACCGAGGTATACGCCCCCAAACCGAGCACCTTTGCGCCAAGTTCCTCCGCCATATGCCCACAGGCGACAATTTTGCGGTAGACCTTTTCGACGGGCAGGCGCATCATCGTCGGCGGGGTAAAGGGACAGGCAATAAACCAGCCTGTCGCCTCTTTGCCGTTATCTTGCGATACCACCCCATGAATTTCGCTGATGTAGACGGGTGGAAAAAATTGCGAAAAAAAGTTGATTTGCCCCTCAGTCAAAATTTTGCCGAGAATGGGATATTTACGCGACACATCTTTTTTGATGGTGATGGGATGAATGATGAAACAAAAGGTGTCGTCGGTCATTTATGAATTTCCTCTGAAATCTGCCCATTCAAGACGAATTAAGTCCATTCTTCCAATAACTGCTGCTCATCTGCCATTTCACCGCGCCGATACAGCCGCTTTTGCTGCTTGGCGGCTTCGGGATTCAATCGGTGATGGTCACTTTGTTCATAGGTGATGTTTTTCATAATCACGCGGCGATCCGGAGAGGCAATCAACACGGAGTCGGATTCAATCGTGCGGGCCGGATAAACCACCATACCCGCTCCAATCCGGCAGTTATGCCCGATACATCCGCCGATGACGGGCTGTCGAATATCTTCCAACTCACCCTCAAAATTGAGCGCCTTGATGGGGGTGGGAATAAGATTGAAATCGGTAAAGGTTGTGCCTGCGCCGACAAAGCTGTTGCGGCCCACCACGCACATCTGCAAACAGGTATTTTGGGCAACGATGGTGTTGTCCATAAGCGTCGTCATAAACAGGGCAGCCCGGAAGGGTAAAAAGCAGTTATGCCCTACCACGCTTAACATCAGTTGACAGCCCTGTGCGATATTGACATTATCGCCAATGACGCAGTTGTCCAAGACCACCCCCGGCCCAATCGCGCAGTTTTTGCCGATACTGGTCGGCCCCAAGATGACTGCGGAAGGATGGATTTCCGTACCCGCTCCAACCTTGACCACGCGCGAACTGGACAGCATTTGTTTTTGTTCCATCACGGCCTGCATCAACAAGCGCATGGCAAAAACATTGTGTTTAGCGACATACTCTTCAAAACGGCTGCCTTGCGAGAATGTACCCAATGGAATGGTGGCATTCCATAGGTGAACCCAACTTTCAATGACGATACAAGTACGCTCCGAAAGCCAATGGGTCAAGTCTTGTTCGCGCATCTGGGTGGCGTTGTCGGGGTCAATCTTGATATTCGCCATGCTGTCGGGGATGTTGTAGTAGCCCTTTTCTATCGCCCCAGATGGCACGGCAATGGGTACCCATTCGTCAGGATTCGCCCAGCCTTTGGGGAAATACCACATATCAATCGGGCAGTAGGGCGGGCCTTCCATCGGATACATTCGCTGGAGACTGCTAAGAGGCAAGGTATACTTGGCCCATGCTGGGTCATCAAGCGGCAGCACCGCCTGACAGGGTTTGCCCAGTTTCCGTGCCACCTTCAAGAAATAGTCCAAAAACTCTTGATCAAAATAGATATTATCTCGATAAACAAAAATTTCGTCATTGGGGTTGGCGTCTAGGCGGGGTTTTTGGAGCGCTTGCAACAAATCATTGATATGATGCAGATCTTCTTCGACAGCAGACGACCCCAAGACACGGGCCGTCACTTCTTTTTGATGAATTTTTAGCTGCGTGGGCGTCCCAAAAAAGTTGGGCATAATATTGGAACTGACCACTGATAAATTACGGGCCGGTTCATTAAAGGGCGTCAGCAGGCGATTATCTACAATCACGAAGTTACGCATTATGTTGTTTTCCAACCCATGGGGATAAAGTCGTATACTTAAGTTTGATTATAGCGCAAGCTAGGGTTGGATTTAGAATAGAAGTTGTCAGAATCCGATTCTTAATGCTTATCTTATTGGCAGGCTAGAATTCTCCATGCAAACAACACTCCCGTTAAATCTCGCCTATTTACAGGCTCACCTCATTCGGATTGACCTACTGCTGCGTTTCGCTGTTGAACGGGCACAGGCCGCCGGATTCGACCCCAATAATGAATTTCAGGGATTATATATCTCAGATGAAGAAATGCAGCGTCATCTGGGGCTTGCACCGGGGGCTGGACTATGGGACAGCATTACCCCGCCGCCAGAGTCAAGCGCAGTATTGCAGCAGCAGTACAGTCGAGCGGTGGATCGAATTACCGCCCTTGAACTCGATGCCAAGAAAATCAATACTCCTCTTCGCTTGCTTCATCTCATTGAGGCGTTGGAATTGAGCGAAGAAGAATTTGATATTTTTCTAGTATGCCTTGCCCCTGCCATTGACCGCCGTTATGAGCGCATCTATGGTTATCTACAGGATGATGTCACCAAACGCCAACCGACGGTCAACGTCGTGATTAATTTATTGGGAGGCAATTGGGAACAGCGCACGCGACTGCTCGGTTATCTCACCGACACCTCCACGTTAATCCGCTATGCTGTTGTGATTCCTTTCACCGAATCCGGCGGACAGCACATGCCCTTTATCAACCATTTCCTCAAAGTGGATACCCGTCTCGCCCAATATGTGCAAGGCTTGGATACCGTTCCAGCCCAATGGCAAAATGTTATCCGCCCCATCACCGACCAAGCGACGGATTTAGAATCGCTGGTGCTTAAAGAAGATTTCCGACAGGCCCTTCGTAATGCCAATCGCCAAGAAGCGCCCATTTTTCATTTTTATGGCAGCTATGGCAGCGGCAAACGCGCGGTAGCCAATGCACTAGCGGCGGAACAGGGTCGCTCCCTCATCGAAATTGATTTGCAGGCACTCAAGCAATTGCAGCAGGATTCCCCTAGCGTTTCGGCAGCCCAAGTCTTTCGCTTTGGCGTCCGGGAGGGGTTGTTGCGTGATGCAGCCTTGCTCATTTCCCGCTGGGAAGTGATGTTAGATACCAATCAAGACCCACCACGCTGGATGTGGGAGGAAATTTTGCGTTATTCTCATGCCGTCATCCTCAGTGGTCGTGAAACATGGGAGCCGCGCGGGGTAGCCCGGCAGCGTTCGGTGCTGCGGCTGGAAATGGGCGTGCCAGAATATGATGAACGTGTCCAGCAGTGGCGGCAATATCTCAACGGCAGCACCCTCGATATTGATGAACTCGCCTATAAGTTCAAGCTGACCGGTGGTCAAATCCGAGACGCTGTTTCGATGGCCTACGACATGGCAGCATGGCGCGGGGAAGGTCAACCGACGTTAGAAGATTTGTATAGCGCCAGCCGCGAACAAAATAATCGCAAGCTGACCGATCTCGCCGTCAAAATCCAACCGCGTTACGCATGGGAGCATATCGTCTTGCCCCAAGACCGCGTGCAACAGCTACAAGAAATATGCAATCAACTGCGTTATGCGGTACAGGTCTATGAAAAATGGGGTTTCGGCGGACGTGTCGCCAATTCACGTGGGCTTTCGGCCTTGTTCGCAGGGCAAAGTGGTACGGGCAAAACGATGGCCGCCGAAATCATCGCCAAAGAACTTGGCCTCGAACTCTACAAAATTGACCTTGCCAGCGTCGTCAGTAAATACATCGGCGAAACGGAGAAGAATCTCTCTAGGTTGTTTGAAGCCGCCGAACACAGTGGTGCGATTCTGTTTTTCGACGAAGCCGATGCCCTTTTTGGCAAGCGTTCGGAGGTCAAAGACAGTCATGACCGCTATGCCAATATCGAAATCGGCTATCTTTTGCAGCGCATGGAAAGCTACGATGGCATTGCGATTTTGGCGACCAACCTGCGTCAAAACTTGGACGAAGCCTTTACGCGCCGTCTCGATTTCTTGGTAGACTTTCCCTTCCCCGAAGAAGAAGACCGCCTGAAAATTTGGCAAATCAGCTTCCCCACCGGAGCACCCATCGGCAAAGATGTAGACCTCGGCTTTGTGGCACGGCGTTATCGTATGGCAGGGGGCAATATTCGTAATGCGGCCATTGCATCGGCATTTTTGGCGGCATCCGAGGATTCAACCTATATCCGCATGTCACATGTCACCCATGCCATCCGCCGTGAACACCAGAAAATGGGCAAATTGCTGAACGAGGAGGCAGAATTTTAAGGCCGAGTCTCAGTGCTAAACAGCAGACAATTTTGTTCAGGTGTCACTTCTCAAAATTAACCTGAAATTTATAATCGGGGTTATTAGATCAATTTACAGGAGACCTGTGAATGGAAATAACCCCGTTTCTGCGCCTTGCCGTAGTCATTTCGTTTATTGCCCTGATTCATAGTGTGCCCTTCGCCGATCAAACCGCCCATGCCGCGACCATCACTGTTGACAGAGATTGCAGACTCATTGATGCGATTCGCAGTGCCAATGATGACCAAGCGTATGGTGGCTGCGAGGCTGGGGTTGGAGAGGATACCATTGTCTTGGCACGCGATGTTACCCTGATTGAAGCGGCTGACCACACCGACGGTGAAACGGGTCTCCCACCGATTACCAGCCCCATGACCATTGACGGTCAAGGTTTTGAAATTGAACGTGACCCTGATGCCCCTGTTTTTCGCATTTTTCTGGTACTCAATGACCCCGATTTTCAAATGGAGGGTAATCTAACGCTCATGAATGTCACAGTCAGGGGCGCCGATGGCTGGCAAAGCCCGACCATTATGGAAGGGGGTGCGATCAAAAATCAGGGTGGCACAGTCACATTGATCGAAAGCCGTATTGATGGCAATAGGGGCAGTTGGGCCTATAACGCAGCGGGTATTCTCAATATTGGAGGAACGCTCACCACATCCAAAAGCGTTTTTGAGAGCAATTTAGGGGATGCCATTCGCAATTGTGATGGCGGCACAGCGACCATTACGGGCACTTTGTTTTCCGCAAATGTAGGCAGCATATTTAACTGCAAAGAAAGTACCGTAGTCATTGAAGAAAGCGGCTTTGTAGACAGTAAACTCACCGACATGGGGTTTGGTGGCGGGGGCGGCATTGAAAATGAAGGCACAATGACCGTCCAAAATACCGTGTTCTATCGTAACGAAGCAACCGTGTTCAATGCGTTCTATGGACGCCTCACCATAGACGGTAGCCTGTTTGCTGACAATATCGGGAATGTGGTCAAAAATTCAGGTTTTCTTTCGGTGGTCAACAGCACGTTTTCGGGCAATGGCGGCACAGCAATTGTGAATGAGGTATCGTCAGCGGGCTTGCCTGTTGAAACCTCTATTGTCCACAGCACCATCTACAACAATAATCGGGACGCACGTGAGAGTCAGGGCGGGGTTGTGACCGATGGAGGCGAACTCACCATCCAAAATACGATCATCGCTGAAAATATGGGCGGTGATTGCCTAAATTTGACCGCCTATACTGTTGTCTCAGGAGATGCCAATCTCGATAGTGATGGAAGCTGTCCCAATTCCCAACGATTAGAGGGGCTTGATCCTGAACTGGCCGATCACGGCGGCCCAACCAAAACCCATGCCCTGTTAGACAACAGCAACGCCATTGGAGCAGGTCATCTCCCCGCATGTAGCCAGATAGATGAGCGCGGCGCACCTCGTACTAATGTGTGTGATATTGGGGCATTTGAATTCGGGGCGGAACTACCCGAACCCACCCCAATACCTTAACAATCTACTTCCAGCGTGCCCGTGCTTCAATGAGGGTGTCAATCAATGCCTGCCGGGTCGTGACATCCCGCATGATATTCAGAAAATCCCCTAGTGTGGGTGCTAGTTCGGCGATTTCATGTATAGCAGGGCCAATCGGGTCACCGGGATATGCTGGGTCGGTGACATCCACCGTCGTCCCCACCGAAGCCCCTCCACCTTGACCGGGATCGGCCTGATAGCCCCCATTAAACGCGAACCATGCCTGATTTAAAACGCGCATCCCCAGCCATTGACGGCGACTTTCCATATAGGCTTCGGCAGCATCTACCCGACCCAGCGCCAAAAGATAATCGGTGGTGATGCGGGTGCGATTGATGATCGTGCCGCGTGTGGTCGGGCGAGGGCCATCGGGGTCACGGATGGGTTCAGGCATGGTCGGCGTCGTTGGCGTTTGAACAGCGGGGGATTGAAAATCGGCAAGGGTGGGGTAATCGGGAATCCAGATTTTCCCATCCGTCACCTCTTTCTCATAAAAACGATCTAACACCAACAGGGCCATTGCATTACCAAACACCGTCGCAGCGGTCTCATTGATGATACGGGTTTCTGGCAGACCCAAATATTCCATCCCCAACGGAAACATGAATAAATAGTGATGTGACCATTCGTGCGCCACGATTTCAAAAACATAGGCCGGATAGCGACTTTCTATTACCATCGCAGGCCAAATGCCCACTCCCCCAGTCCCCGTCACATATGCCGCATCGTTGGGCGAAACCGTTTCGACTGCTTGCTCCAATTGTGCGGCCTCGTCCACATCCAGCGGGCGCAGCGAAATAGCAAAATCTTGGCGGATGACCTTGCGCGGTGACACGACCAACACATCCGGCGTTTCGACAAATCGGAAGGATACTGGCGGTACAATCTGACCCATTACGCCAAAGCCCTGTTCCGCCAGTACCGTACTCACTTGGCTCTCAATCATCGGCTCGACTATCGGCTGTAGTTCGGCGCGGCGCTTTTCCAAATCGGTAATCTGACGGCGCAGCACATCGGCATTGGCGGCGGATGGGGTGATGTAGGTCGCTTCTAATTGACTCTGCAAATCCAATAGCTGCCCGACCAACTCAATATATTCCAGAATGGCCTCTTTCCGGTCTGCTTCCGGCACATACGATTGATAGCCCCACATGGATTGGCGGGCTTTACTCCACAACGCCTCAACCTCCCACGCAATGTAATTAAACTCATAGGGGCGGGCAGCCGCATGAATACGACCTCC
The DNA here is from genome assembly GCA_021463865.1 of Anaerolineae bacterium. Taxonomy (GTDB): domain Bacteria; phylum Chloroflexota; class Anaerolineae; order Aggregatilineales; family J027; genus CFX10. The sequence continues at coordinate 146,778 of JAJTXY010000006.1, read as the reverse complement.
CCGACTGCGATCAGGCAATCCATCTTTGATGGTGAAGGCCAAGACAATCATCAGCGCGGCACGGAGATAGATTTTGAGTTTGTAGCGGAGTCGCTTTTGGGTAACAGCCATATTCCTTATGCCTCCTGAGAAATTCCTTGATTACTATACCCAATTGGGGCCTCAATTCGTTGACACCATGCGCCAAAGTGTGTTATCGTGAATATGCGACATAATTATGTTGCCACGCGCCTGTTATCACGGGGTAAATGTCTGACTACCTCGCCATCAACTTGTTGCGGTCAACAAGTGTCCTAACCACCGTTTTTCATTCATATCTAGATCGTTCAAATAAGTTTATCTAAGGAGGACGCGCACGCGACTGCTGCGAATAGCGGCAGAGTCATGCGCCTAGTGGCTATGTGGTTATCGTATACCAAGTAAGGAGCCTCAAAGTTGGATATTGCAACACTGCCCATTGAAGTTCAGGAAACTTCGCGCGAAGCGGTTTCACCCGCGATTGCTCAACCCGTTAACCCTGTTCCCGCCCCTGCTCAAAACGAAAAAATAGTAACCGGACGAGTGATACGTTCGCAAAGTGGCTTTTTTACCGTCGAAACACCTGCCGGACTTGTCACCTGCCAGATCAGCGGCAAGATCAAAATTGGCGCACAACGGGCCAAACAGCGTCAAGGCGCATCCCGCAGCGACTTGGTGGCCCTAAACGACACCGTGACCCTTGAATTAGACACCGCCGGCAAGGGCACGATTATTAAAGTTGCCGAACGCCAACATGTATTGTCCCGTGTGTCGCGTGAATCTACCGCTGGCACGTCCGCCGAGAGCGAACAGATTATTATTGCGAATACCGACCAAGCGATATTTGTATTTTCCGCCGCCAACCCATCTCCCAATCCACGCTCGATTGACCGCTTTTTGGTGTGTGCCGAAAAAGCCGAAATCCCCTCCATTGTGATCTGTATCAACAAAATTGACCTTGTGAAGCGCGAAGAAGTTGAGGCTATGTTCGAGGACTATCGCAAAATCGGCTATCAAGTCCTCTTGGTCAGCGCCCTCACAAAGGAGGGATTAGGTGGTCTGAAAACCCTACTAAGCGGCGATGCCAATCGGGTATCGGTCTTTACCGGTCCGTCAGGTGTGGGCAAAAGTAGCCTGCTCAATGCCATGCAGGAGGGGTTAAAACTCGAAACCAACGATGTGAGCCAAGCCACCACTAAAGGCCGCCATACCACCCGCTTTAGCCAGTTGATCAAAATGAATGACGGTGGCTATGTCGCCGATACCCCCGGCCTTCGCACAATGGTTCCATGGGATGTAGAGCCGGATGAACTGGACAGCTATTTCATTGAGATGCGGCCCTATGTAGAAACCTGTAAATTCGCGGACTGCTCTCATCGGCATGAACCCGGTTGTGCCATACGTGGGGCGGTTGAAGCGGGGCATATCAGCGAAGAACGCTACGACAGCTATCTGCGCCTGCGAGATGAACTCGAAGAACAATACATTTACTAAAATTCGAGGACAGGTCAGATGCGGCCTGTCCCCTTAAATCCCTTATGTTATGACCGACCCGTTACAGGCAATGCCGCCCCAGTGACATCCCGTGCCGCATCCGAAGCCAAAAATGCGATGACCCCTGCCATTGAATCGGCTGTCACCCATTTACTGAAATCAGCATTCGGCATCGAGGCACGGTTGGCGGGGGTGTCAATCGTGCTTGGATAAATAGCATTGACCGTAATTCGAGCGTCCTTCAATTCAACCGACATGCTCTCTGTCAAACGAAAAACAGCGGATTTTGCCACGCTATAGGCCGCCGAGTTTTTGCCCCCTTTAAGGCCACCCGTCGCGCCAATATTGATGATCCGTCCACCCTCACCTTGTTGTAACATGGCTGGGATGACCGCACCGCTCATCAAAAACACCGACTTGGCGTTGGAATTCACCATCGAATCCCAAGTCTCTTCATCCGTTTCATGCACAGGGTTGCCCGCGCTGTAGCCGCCTGCGATATTGACCAAAATATGAATTTTGCCAAAATGGGCCGTAATTTTTTCGACGGCTTCCATGACTTTAGCCTTATCGGAAATTTCCACCCCACCCACCAACAAACATTTAGAGGGATCAACCGCACCCAGTTTGGCCTCCAATCGTCCCTGATCGCGGTCAACCAGTGCCAGCAAAACCCCTTCGGCTTGAAATCGTTGAATGACGGCTTCGGCAAGTGCGCCTGCTGCCCCGGTGATAATGGCGACCTTGCCTTGTAAATCGGGATAAGTGGTCATCAATGCGCCTTTCATGCTCCACAATGGTTCGATGAAGGGATGAAGACGAATCCTCATCCCATATCCTGATTAGTCTGTGGGGAGTCTACAATGTTTCACTTGAGTGAAGTCAACGCCAATTGAATTTCGGTTTCCCAAGTTTCGCCGGGGGCTAGATTGAGCACCCACCATGGAAACGACACCATGCCCTGATGAACCCGTTCAAAACCACCTTCGGACAGGGTAATCGGAGCCAGTGGGAAGCGCCACAGGGTCGCCGAGCGGCTTAACGAAAATTCGAGGGCCACTTTACGCAGCTTGGTCGAAGCACGATAGCGCGTCACACCTCCCACTTCCCCCGTTGTGCCCAATCCATAGCTATTGCCATTGACCTCTAACACGCAATATTCGCGGTTATCACCCCCATCAAGACCAAAGGCCAATTCGACTCCAAAACGGGTCGCCAGTGCCACATCGCCCTTATTGGTAATTTGATAGACCGCCACGATAGTTTCATTTTCAAGACGGATGGTCTTGGCAACTTGCACAGCTAATCGAATATCACGCACCCACACATACCCATCGCGTACCAACCGCAGCACGGGGCTAGGGTCGGTAGTTTGGATTTCAACTTGATACTGCTGGTCTACAAAATCGCCCTGCTCGGGGTATTGACTGGCCTCAAAATTTTGCAGGGTGGTTTGTTCGCCGGGAAAATGGTCAACAAACATGCCGCGCCGATGCCAATCCACATAAATATATTTTTCGAGGCCCTTCTCTTTGGCCCGCACGGGTTCGCCTTCAAACTTATTACGGTCATCACCGGGGGTCATGAGCATATGGGTGTCGGCGGCTTCTTGAATCTGAATGTGATAACCTTCGGGGTGGCGCGACATAATATTGAGCAGGTTATATTTGGCGGGACGATAGTCCAATTCGGTCAAGATACCACCTTGTGCTGGCTCAACAACCACCTGTAATGGCCCATTGGAGGCAATCACCTCGGCAAAGCCATCGGAGTTAAAATCGCTTTCCTGCACCGATGCCGTCTTGCCATCCTCCAATAACAACTCGGCTTCAATGATATTGCTGTAATTGGCAGAGCGGATATGGAACAGATAGACTCCACCAAATACCCCATGCCAATAAGCACAATTGCATTGCGAAGCCCACAGCGCATTTAAGGCTTTTTCGCGCGTGGGGCTTGGGGGTAGGGCGTGAATCCGCTGGCTGAGGGCAAGGCCGCGTTTCTGCATGTGGTTAATTTCGGGGTACTTCACCAAGAAGTTGCGCCAAAAACTGCCACGCAAAAATTTCAACACACGCCCAGTTTCTTCGCGCTTCTCCTGATCCCATTCAGGAATAATTTCTAGTTCTTGTTGATATTGTTCACGCAGGTCACGTAGTTCCCATGACGCAGGCGATGGCAACGCCCATTCGCCCATTTCCATATAGGAAGCGGTAGGTAGATATGCCCGACCACGCGGACGGAATTGGGCCATATAGTCTTTGGGGTGAATCAACTGTACCCATTCGGCGTTTTGCTCTAGTGCAGTGAAAAATTCATCCAACCAGCCCTCTACCCAGATGCTGTTATACGTTTCGGGCCAATGGCCGAATTTTTCACCATCGTCCGCCATGACAGCCCATGCTGGGGGCTTGCCGGGGGAATTGCGCTGATCGGCTTGCTCTTGCAACCAGCTAATCACATCATCAACTGGCTTCCACGGAACCAAGTAACGCAGTTGGCGATGGGAGGGTACAAGGTTAATCGTTTGACCTTGCTCCTCCGACACAAAATAACCAAAAAGGTCTTCCGCTGGAAACCCTGCTGATTGGAAATGGGCATCATCCAAGATGGTGTATTGGATGCCTGCTTCTTGCAGCGGCTTGGGGAAATGCGGCTCCCAGATACGCTCGGCCAGCCATAGGCCAGCAGGCGTAGTTCCAAAAAGCTGTTCAATGGCTTGATTTAACTTTTGTATCTGACCTAGCTTATCGGCGTCCTGCAACATTGCCAGTATCGGCTCATAATAGGCTCCCGTTAGGATTTCGAGTTGGCCGCGTTGGGCTTGAGATGCCACTTGATCTAAATAGGCGGGTTGATTTGCCATCAGCCAATCTAGTAGAGGGCCAGTAAAGTGCATCGCCGCCAAAATGGTCGGGTGACGGTCAAGGCAGTCCGTCAGGGGTTTATAGGCTTTTTCATAGGCATCATGAAAAATATAATCAAAATTTCCAACAGGCTGATGGTTGTGGAACACCAGTGAAAGATGGATTTTGGACATCGCCAACTCCGACTTTTGTATTTGACTTGTACAGAATACAACAACTACTGAGAAAGAATTAAATACATTTTGCCAAAAGCGCACCGTTCTGGAATCAACGGTGTTATCATTATTGTGCCAGCTTATCGCACGATAATAACCCAGTCCATGAGGCATGGCGACCTATGAGTTTCCAAGAAGTTTTAACCATCGCAATTACCAGCTATCTAATCGGCTCGTTCCCGACTGCCTATGTTATTGGTCGGCTGCACGGGATTAACATTTTTGAGGTCGGCAGCGGCAACATGGGTGCCAATAATACCGCCCGTGCGCTCGGCTTCCAATGGGGGTTGCTGGTTTGGCTGCTCGACGGCTTCAAAGGCATCGGGGCACTGTTGTTGGCCCGTGCAATCGCCTCGCATCATGCCCATGATTATTCTTCCGCAGCCATGATTATCGCGGCGATTGCGGTGGTAGTCGGTCATAATTGGTCAATCTTCGCCTCACTCATTACGGGACGGATTCGTGGTGGTAAGGGCGCTGCAACAGCCACCGGAACATGGGTGCTGCTGGTGCCGCCGCTGATTATTGCCATTTGCCTGATGCTGTGGGCCACCATTGTATTTGTGACCCGCTACGTTTCGCTTGGTGTACTTGCCAGCGTTGCTTTTGTTTCAGCCGTAATGATTGGCATGGTCATCCTTAAAGAAGCCGACCCCGTATATGTGGGGTACATCGCGGTTACAGCCATGATTTTCTATCGCCACCGTGAGAACATTAAGGCACTGATCAAGGGCAAAGAACGCCGCTTGGGTGAACGCGCCTCCTAAAATAGACACGCTTTAGAAATGGGGTATACTTCCGCTTGGGGTATACCCCATTTTTGTTTAGCGGCCAAATTGAACAAGGGCACGTCCGGTGCGGCTCATCTTAACCCACAATAATGCTGATTTTGATGCAATCGCCTCACTGCTGGCAATGACCAAACTTGACCCACAAGCAACCGCCGTCTTGCCAAGTCGGGTCAATCGCAATGTGCGCAATTTCCTCACCCTCTACGCCAGCCTCTTGCCTGCCATTCACGAAGAAGATTTGACGCGCCACCCCAAAATTGAACGGGCCTATGTGGTAGATACCCAGACGATTGCCAATATGCGTGGTATCCGGCCCAAAACGCCCGTCCACGTCATTGACCATCATGCCCCTAATCCTGACCGGCCTGTCCATTATGAGTTCGAAGGTGAGACGCTTGGGGCCAATACTACCTTACTCGTCGAAAAAATTCGTCGTCACAACGTACAAATCAATTCCCTTGAGGCAACTTTACTGATGTTGGGGATTCATGAGGACACTGGGTCATTGACCTACAGCCGAACGACGGTGCGTGATATTCAGGCAGTGGCATGGCTGTTGGAGCAAGGGGCACAGCTTGATCTGGTACGCGATTTTTTGCGCCATCCCCTACAAGATGACCAACTCGAGCTTTATGACCAACTGCGCGACTCAGCGGAAACCATTGAAATCATGGGCCATTGGATTTTGATAGCGACAGCGCAGGCCGCCGAACAAATCGCCGAGATTTCATCGCTTGCCCCCAAACTGAGCGACCTGTTTGATCCTGATGCAATGTTTCTGCTGGTACAGATGGGGCAAAATGTCCAACTAGTGGCCCGCAGCACCACGCCCGAAATTGATGTTTCAGAAATCGCTGATCAACTGGGTGGGGGCGGACATGACCGCGCCGCCGCTGCGCTCATACGGGATGGGGATATTGCCAGTATCCAAGCCCAGATTGAAAACCTACTGCCCCAGATTGTCAAACCCGGTGTGCGTGTCGCAGAGTTGATGTCAGCCGGGCGCGTGCAAACACTTTCTTCTAAGACGCTCATTAAAGATGCAGCGCTCCTGATGCAGCGTTCTGGGCATGAAGGCTATCCGGTACTCGACGGAAAGGCACTGGTGGGCTTATTAACCCGCCGCGCTGTAGACAGGGCCATGAATCATCAAATGGGCCAGCAGCCCGTTGCCGTTATTATGGAAGCGGGACAGATCTACGTGCAGCCGAACGATGGATTGGAAACCTTGCGCCAGAAAATGATGGATTCCGGTTGGGGGCAGATGCCCGTCCTCAACGAAGATGGCAAGATTATCGGGATTGTAACCCGTACTGATCTTATCCGGCGCTGGACGGAACCACCCCCTTATGCCAATCAACCTACCTTGATATACCAAAAATTGGCACAGGTTCTGCCCAACGATGTATGGCAGTTGATTTTGACCATCGCCCAAGAAGCTCAGGCGGCTCACATGGGGCTATATCTAGTGGGCGGTTTTGTGCGTGATCTGCTGCTCGATGTGCCCAATCTGGATATTGATTTCGTGGTTGAAGGGGATGTACCGCGTTTGGTAGAAAGCCTATGTGAAAAATATGGGGGCGTTGTTCATTTTCATGCCCAATTTGGCACGGCGAAATGGGTGTTGGATGCCACCCGACTCAATTTAGCCAACGGGCCGGATTTTATAGATTTTGCGACAGCCCGCGCTGAATTTTATGAAGAACCCACCGCACTCCCCACCGTGCGCCAAAGTTCGATAAAACAAGACCTGCATCGGCGGGATTTCACCATCAACACGATGGCAATCCGGCTGGCCCCCGAACCAATGGGGGAGTTGCTGGATTATTACAACGGACAGCGCGATTTACACGATGGCCTAATCCGTGTACTGCACAGCCTCAGCTTTGTAGATGACCCGACGCGCATGGTACGGGCCATCCGATTTGAGCAGCGGTTTGGCTTCAAAATCGAACCGCGTACCGAACATTTATTGTATGACGCCCTACCATTTTTGGATCGGGTATCGGGCGAACGGGTGCGGCATGAATTGAACCTTATTATGGCGGAACAGCAGCCAATACGAGGACTCCGTCGGATGGATGAATTGGGTCTATTGCGCCAAATCCATCCCCAATTACGCTTGGATGAATGGGCGGAAGGGGCAATTCGGGCGCTGCTGTATGCGAAGGAATTTCAACCGTTCAACATATCCCCCGCTTTTGATGACTGGCGGGTGGCTATGTTCGCTATTTTGGTGGTGCGGTTTGCCGAAGAAGAGTTACGTCAATTGGGCCAGCGCTTGATGATTTCGAAGACGAACGTTGACCACCTCAGCGCAGTATGCAAAGGCTATCAGGCGGTGCTGCAATTTACCCCTGAGACACCGCGCAGTTCAGTGGTTTATGCGTTGGAATCGTTAGGGGAGGTGAGTTGGTTAGTGAATTGGGCCGCCGCCCCATTTGCCTTTCTGCGGCAGAAAATTGTACATTTTGTCATGGAATGGCGTCACATTCATCCTACCATCAATGGCAATGACCTCCTTACACTAGGATTAAAGCGTGGGCCAATCATTGGTCAGCTTTTACGCGAAGTTCGGCGGGCATGGCTGGATGGTGAAATTCAATCAGCCGAAGAAGAGGCGGCGTTCCTAGCAAGTCTGTTGACCGAAGTGGAATAATTATGGACATCACTGTTGTCGCTTCTATGCACCTCGAACTCGATTTACAACTGCGGTTAGCCATTCCCGAAGATTTGCCCAAATTGGAATGGTATGGTCAATATACCCATTTTCGGCGCATGTTCCGGCTGACCTATGAAGACCAATGTCTGGGCAAACGCCTCATGCTGATCGCGGATTTAGGCGGATTCCCGGTAGGGCATGTTTTTATTTTGCCCGGACAGCCAACCCCCTATAAACGCAATCGTTATCACACCGAAGAAGATGAACCGGTGCGGCGGGGGTATCTTTACGCACTGCGGGTCATGGAACACCTCCATAATCGAGGCATCGGCACACGACTGCTACAAGAGGCCGAACGACTATTGGTGCAGCACGACAACCAATGGTCAACCATCTCGGTTGCCAAAACCAATGTGGGGGCGCGGCGATTGTACGAACGCCATGATTATAGCGTGTATGCGGATGACCCCGGTAAATGGCAGTATGTAAACCATGTTGGTGAAATTGTACAAGTCCATGAGCCATGCTGGATGCTTGAAAAATATTTAGGATTGGTATAATATTTTCTCCGGCATCAATTGAATGACAATTCAATTATTAGAATTTGGTTTGTTACTTAGACCAAATTTTGGAAGGGACTTTGGAGTTTTATGTCTGCAACAAAAACTGATATGCTGCGCGTCGTTCGCTGGCATGGCAGCCAACATCCAACGCTTGCCTTGATGACCCATCAGCTTGAGCAAGATGGATTACGACCCTTTAAATGGTCGAATAATGCCAATTATCGGTATGGGGTTCGCAGTCACGGACATGCCAAATCGCTCTATTGTGTGGAGGGTAGCATGGAGGTATTTCTGCCTGATACCCGTCAGCGTGTCGTACTGAAAAAGGGCGACCGCATTGACATTGCAGCCGGGGCACGTCATAGCATAACCGTTGGCCCTCAGGGCGTCATGTGTGTCGAAGGTACACCCGCCGCCCGCCGCTAAAATTCCTCTCAATCACCCTTTGAAACATGAACCTCTGCTCCGGGCAGGGGTTTTTCATTTTCTGCCTAATTTTTCCCCAGAGCAACCGATTTCTATCCATCTCATGACGTGGCGCTAATTTTAGTAAGAAGTCTATAAATTTTTGCCGCGAATGGGCATGGCTTGTGATACAATACTTTTAATCGGGCGCACAATTTTGTGGGATGCGCCAGTGGAGTTTTCGCTGAGAACCGCTTATGCAGCTTTTTTGGACCACCCAAAACGACACAAATTTGTGACTGACGTTCGCCCCTTTGCCCCAACCCCAATGGACCTCGCTCTCGTGCGTCGTCTGGCGTCACGCCAACTACTGACCGACACGACCATTGCACTTACCCGAGGGATTAATCCTTTGGAAGCGGCACTGCTTGCGATGGTGCCAATGGCTGATCTCGGTTTTCCAACATTGGTTATGCGTGACGGCGACAATGGATTGATCGGGCAGATTCGGCATCGGGTTGGGGAACGATCCGCGCATATCGCTTGCCTCGCTCCCATTCCACAAGAAAATCTCGATTATGTGGCATGGTTGCAGTTAATTGACGGGCTAGTTCATACAGCAGGGCGGCGGGGTGCGTGGACGATTACAGCGGAGGTGTTAGAGCATGAACATAGTGCGTTTAAGCTGTTGCGTAAAGCGGGGTTTGTCGTCTACGCTCGACAGACCATTTTCCGAAGAGCGCCGGGACCAATCCGACCGAGTGCTTCGTTGGAACGGCTGCATGTGCGGCCTGCCAATGAAATTGACATGATTCGCGTACAAGCGCTTCATGCCGCGTTGGTGCCAAGTCTTATCCAACAGGCTGACCCTCTACCGGAGATTAATGCCGGCAGTTTGGTGGTGGAGGTCATTGGCGAACAACGACTGCTCGGTTATCTGTCGGTGATTGAAGGCAAAGCGGGGTTAATGGTGAAGCCCTATCTACACCCGGACGTGTATGAAGAGGCCGAAGCTATCCTTGAACATGCCATCAATTGTTGGTCAAAAGCCGAACGCCTGCCCATGTATTTTGCGGTGCGATCTTATCAAGATTGGCTGCGAATACCGCTGAATCTGTTGGGCCTAGTAGCGGGTGACCAGCAGGCGGTGTTTGTCAAACACACCGTAGCACGGATGGAAAACGGGACAGAGCCAGCGCGGGCCACTTTGGAATTCGGCACGCTCGTAAGTTCAGCGGAAATTTCGATTGAACCGCTGCGCTAGGGGTCGGTTTGTCGCCCTACGCATGTTCGTTATGCGTTAAAACAACTCTGGAGAAAAACAACAAACCATATGGAACATCGGATAACTGATGACATTGACCGGCTGAAGGAAATCTGGCCTCCTGCCATTGTCGCCACGTTAGACAAGCTGGGCCGTCATGATATGCTGTTGGAAGTCGTCCTCGATCTGGGGCGAGTCCCGATGGCACGCTATCTTGACGGTAATCATCCGTTGAGTGACCACGAAATTACTCATGAAGAATTGGAGTATGTGGTCTCGCGGATTGCGATGTTTGACGCCGACAATCGCGGGGGCATTGAACGCACCCTTCACCGTATCAGCGCTATCCGCAACCGACGCGGGGATGTCGTCGGGTTGACGTGCCGCGTGGGCCGTGCGGTCTATGGCACGATTGACATTATCGAAGACATTATCCAGTCCAAGCAAAGTGTATTGCTGCTGGGGCCACCCGGCGTAGGCAAAACAACGATGCTGCGTGAGACTGCTCGTGTGTTAGGGGCATCGCGCCGCGTGGTGATTGTGGATACCTCAAATGAAATCGGTGGGGATGGTGACGTGCCGCATCCCGCAATCGGCAATTCACGCCGAATGCAGGTGGCGCAACCAACCCTCCAGCATGAAGTGATGATCGAGGCAGTGGAAAACCACAACCCCGAAACCATCATCATTGACGAAATTGGGCGTGAGCTAGAAGCACAGGCCGCCCGTACCATTGCCGAACGTGGGGTGCAATTGATTGGCACGGCACACGGCAATACGTTGGAAAATATTTTGCGGAATCCAACCCTTTCCGATCTAGTCGGTGGGGTGGAGTCGGTAACACTTTCAGACGAAGAAGCTCGGCGACGGGGCACCCAAAAAACTGTTTTGGAGCGGCGTGCCCCCCCAACCTTTGACGTCTTGATCGAAATCCAAGCCCGTGATCGTATGGTTATCCATAACGATGTCGGGGCAGCGGTTGACTCGCAGTTGCGCGGGCGGCCATTGCCTGTGGAAGTGCGCTGGCGTGATGAAAACGGGGCCATTCATAAAGAAATGATTATCCCCGAAACCACGCTTGTGCCAGAACGCAATCACGCTCGAGAGGTGGTTGATCTGCGGGCGAGTGGCGGCAATGGTAAACGGCATAAGGCAGAACGGCATGAACACCGCGACCATGATGAATCTATTGCGGTGACGAAAAATGGCAGTCGAGAACATGCTGCGGTTGCCGCTCCACCTAAACCCAGATCAATGCCATTGGAAAACACCTTGGCTTTGGCGATGGAAGATTCCGACCCTGACCACACCCAGCCGCTTCCGCTGCCCCAGCAGTTGAAAAATCGGCAAATCAAAATCTATGCCTATGGAGTGGCACGTAATCGTTTGACGGAAGCCGCTGAACGATTGAATGTACCGATCCATCTAGTAGATGATCTGCGAGGTGCGGATGTGCTGGTCACGGTAAAAACTTACTATCGTCAGCGACCTAAGCTCATTGTGGACGCGGAACGGCGCAATGTGGCGATTCATGTCTTGCGGGCCAATACTGCCAATCAGGTGGAAAACTTCTTGGCAGATTTGTTCGGCATTGACCTGAACACCCATGTTGACCCCTTTGCAGAAGCGATGGAAGAAACACGACAGGCCATTGATAAAATCCGTGATGGCGCGGTGTACTACGTGGATTTGCGTCCGCAGTCGCCACATATCCGTCGCCGTCAGCATGAACTCATCCGGGACGAAAACCTCGTCTCCAAGAGTTATGGTACCGAGCCATTCCGTCATGTGCGCGTTTTGCGGAATGAGCAGCCCATCTAGTTGAAAACGTGCTAATCTGTGGCAAAAATGATAAGGGTGGTTGGTGCAATCACCCTTTAATTTTCGGGAACATCTATGAACTTAAAAGCCCGCTGGAAGAAACTTTTGGTCAGCACCAGTTTAATAGCTGTCATGCTGGCTGTACTAGGGGGTGCAGTTTTGGCTTATTTGGGCAGTGAGGCTAATGTGATTGAAGCTAAAGCAGAAGCACCCCGTATTGTGTTGGTTAATCAGTCGTTTGACGTAGCTTTGACCCTGAATAACACCACCGACAGCCAACAGGAGTTGATTAGCATCGGCGTGGAACGTGACTTGCTGGAACAGGGAGTAAGTGTTATTGAAATGGTGCCACCCTACCGTGAAACGGATGATCTAGGTCAATCCAAATGGGTCGAATACACCTTTGCCATCCAGCGCCGTCCCGTTTTGCAGGCCGATGAATCCCTACGGATGCGCGTGGCAATGGTCGTCACCCAGCCGGGAACATACAAGGGCGAACTGACCGTCTGGACAAAAAATCAACCTCAAGCGGATTACACTGAATTAACAATAGTCGCAGTCGAACACCCCGCCGCGTGGTTGGGACGATAAAATATCTCTAAAAAAGGATACACCTCTTGTTTATCACATTTGAAGGGCCAGAAGGCAGCGGTAAGACCACCCAAATCCAACTTCTTGCGGCGGCTCTGCGTGAACAGGGTTATACCGTGACGCAGACACGCGAACCGGGGGGCACCGATATTGGCGATCAAATCCGCGAAGTGTTGCACACCCTCAAAAATGAAAAAATGCACGCCCGTACCGAACTGCTGCTCTATACCGCTTCGCGTGCCCAACTGGTGGCAGAGGTCATCCGCCCCCGATTGGCAGCAGGCGAAATTATTTTGTCGGATCGTTATGTTGATTCAACATTGGCCTATCAGGGCTATGGGCGTGGTCTCGATCTAGACACCCTCCGCTTGATTTTGGATTTTGCCACCGAGGGATTGAAACCTGATTTGACGCTATACCTCGATATTTCACCAGAAGCGGGATTGGAGCGCCGTCAAATTGCCGCCAAACAGGGAGCTGAATGGAATCGGCTGGACGCATTGGCCCTCGATTTTCATCAGCGGGTACATGTCGGCTATCAAACCTTAATTCAACTGGAACCAGCCCGTTGGGTCGTTGTTGATGGGATGGGTGGGGTGGAAATTATCCAAGAGCGTATTCGACAAGCCGTTTTCCCTCGATTATCGCGCCGTTCCTAAAACCTCAATGCCGAATAATTGCGATTAAAACCTCAATTTACTATAATTTCGTTAATCATTCATCATTTATTGTTGAATCTGTTCCCGATGTACAATACAAGAGAGGAATTAGGTTGTCTGGATAGGGAGACAGTCATCTGATTTCCATTCATTAGCTTTTTATGTAGGGCAAAGGTCTTATCCATATGGTAGATACAAGGCAGTTCGCAAGCGAACCCAAAAAAGACCTGCTCGGTGTTGATGGTGCGCTTCAGCCCAATGTTGTATTGGTGAATCGCTATCGCATCACTGGGGTGTTAGGTGTTGGGGGCATGGGTTCGGTATATCAAGCCCGCGATTTACAATTTCCCAATGTAGAACGCTACGTCGCGGTGAAAGAAATGCTCAATCTCTCGCAAGACCCAGAATTGCGAGATATGAGCCTACGCAATTTTGAGCGCGAGGCCAACTTGCTGGCGGCGCTTAGTCATCCCGCGATTCCCACGATTTACGATTATTTTTCTGTCCGTGACCGGGCCTATCTGGTCATGGAGTATATCAACGGCAAAGATTTCGAGTCCATTCTCAATACGGTCCCTGATATTCCGATTGAAATGATTGTGAAATGGGGCATTGATGTCTGTGATGTGATCAATTATTTACATCAGCATCAACCTCCCATTATTTTCCGTGACATCAAACCCGCCAACATCATGATTGACCAATTTGGTCGGCTGCGTCTCATTGACTTTGGGATTGCACGCACCTTTCAAGTTGGGCAAAAAGGTACCACGATTGGTACAGAGGGGTATTCTGCACCCGAACAATATAAGGGCGAGGCTAACCCCGGCAGTGATATTTATGGAGTAGGGGCGACCCTGCATCATGCCCTCACTCGTCACGACCCACGCCTTGAACCACCCTTCACCTTTGCAGATCGGCCTATTCGTGAGGCCAATCCGGATGTCTCGCCCGAACTTGAAGCCGTTGTCATGCGGGCGCTGACCTTCGATATGAGTCAGCGATTTGTCACTGCCGAGGCCATGAAAAAAGCATTGGAAGCGGTATTGAACAAGTCCAAAGGACTGCCTGTTGTGTCCGCCGGGGCTGGCGCGGGTGGGTCAAGTCAAGCCACAACTGCTCTCTCGGATGAATGGGCCGAAGCCTCACGTAATGCCATTGATGTACGATGGAAATTCAAATTTGAAGAAGAAATCCGTTCGACCCCGACTGTACATCAAGGCTTGCTCTTTGTTGGCTCTTATGACAACAACCTGTGGGCATTGAATGTTGAAAATGGTCAATTACGGTGGAAATTTCCCACCGATGGCGGTGTGGCGACCATGCCTGCAATTGCCGAAGAAGAAAATTTGGTAATTGCCGGATCGAATGATTTCAGCATTTATGCAGTAGATATTCGCAGTGGGCGCCAAAATTGGAAACTGACGACACAGGGACCGATTCGTTCCTCCCCAACCGTTGCACACGGGCATGTATTTTTTGGCAGCGATGACCACAAATTTTATGCGGTGCGTGTTGCAACCGGACGAGCCGCGTGGAAATATGACGCGGGTTCACCCATCCGTAGCCGACCAGCCCTGACCGACGAACTCATTATTTTTGGCACCGATTTGGGTGATGTATTTGCCCTTGACCTCAGCGGTCAACTAAAATGGCGTTTTAAGACCAAACGCTCGGTGATGTCGTCGCCAGTAGTCTATGAAGGTATGGTTTTTTTCGGATCAAGTGATTCACATTTGTATACACTTGAGGCGAAAAACGGTTGGAGTGTATGGCGCTATCGCACCGGCAAGCCAGTGATCTCATCCCCTGTCATCGCCAATGGCAATGTCCATTTCGGTTCAGTGGATGGCTATGTTTATGCCCTTGATGCGTCAAGTGGACGCGAACGCTGGAAATTTAAAGCAGGCGACCAAGTGACTTCTTCCCCGGCCTATTTTAATGGGGCGATTTACATCGGCGGCGTGGATGGCAAAGTCTATAGCCTAGATGCCAAAACGGGCAAAGAGCGCTGGTCGTATGCCACAGGTGGGGCCATTACGGGGTCGCCCTGTGTCTCAGACGGAATTGTATACATCGGATCAACCGATCAACATGTTTATGCGCTTAAAGCGTAGCAAGGTGGGGAGGCAACTACTAGTATGGATGCTCTAAGACGTTTATTAGGTCTTCGGCCTGCCGAAGAAACACCCACCAAGCCTGCCGTTCCGCAAGCTGCAATTGTGGAAGCCAAACCTGTTCAGCCGACTGACGGGAAAGTGGTATCCCCTTCGGAATTAGATACCCACCCGTTACCAAATATCGAACTTGCCGAGCCACCTGCTGGTAAGCTCACAATCGAACTCGATGGGCGCACCCGCCAGTTACCCCCCTTGGAGACCGTTATGCCCAATTCATCAACCGGAGCGCGACTTATTGTTGGACAGCGTAGTGACATCGGCCAAGTACGCGAGAATAATCAAGATTCGATGTTCACAATGGTCGCATCTATGTCTACCACCGAGGAACGACCCGATTTCGGCCTTTTCATTGTTGCTGATGGCATGGGGGGACATGAAGACGGTGAAAAGGCGTCGGCCATGACCGTACAAGTCGTATCCCGTGAGGTCGTCAATAACATTTTCCTGCCTTTGCTTTATAACGAAGCCGGGGGAGACGCCGAACGCCCGACGATTTCGGAGGTACTGCGGAGCGCGGTGCAAAAAGCCAATCAGATCGTCTCGGAAAAAGTGCCCGAAGGTGGTACAACGGTAACGGCAGCCGCGATTATGGGCAATCTGGCCTATATTGCGCATGTGGGCGACAGTCGTGCCTACCTCATTACCCCCGCGAGTATTGATAAACTCACCCGTGATCACTCGTTGGTTGAACGTCTCAAGGAATTGGATCATATCAACGAAGAAGAGGCGATTGACCATCCGCAATCCAATGTGCTGTATCGGGCGATTGGTCAAAGTGAGAGCCTAGAGGTAGATGCGATTACACGACAGATTCCACCGGGGGCCTATTTGCTACTGTGCAGTGACGGTCTGTGGAACCTCGTAAAACAAGATGAATTATTAGAAATCGTATCGAAATCGAATGGCAGTCCACAGACTGCTTGTGAAAAACTTGTGGCACTTGCCAATGAACGTGGCGGGCGCGATAACATCACGGTGGTGATTATTCGCATCTCTCCAGTCCAACCATAGAACATCCATTACCGAGTGTCATACATGGCTTCTCAGTATCAAGAGTTTGATTTATACACGATTCTAGGGGTATCGCCGTCTGCCTCTGCTGATGATATTAAATCGGCCTATCGTCAGGCGGCTCGACGCTTTCATCCCGATGTCAATTCGCACGAAGGCGCGGCGCTACAATTTAAGGATATTAATCTGGCCTACGAGGTCTTGAGTGACGAAATGCAACGCTCGACCTACCATCGGGTATTGACAAGCAAGGCCAACACGAAACGTCCTTCTTTTGCGGCGCGTTGCGTTCCGAGCAGACGCATTTTGCCGGTCATTAAAGAGCCACAAGTGATGTACTTGCTGCTCGAAATTCTCGCTCGCAACGTAGGTGATCAGGTTGCCAATCCGGGTGAACCACGTAAAGCGCCTCTCAACATCGCGTTGGTGCTTGATCACAGTTCATCCATGCGCGGCAGCCGATTGGAAAAAGTTAAAGTCGCCTCTCATCAGATTCTTTCGCAGTTAAGCAAAGAAGACCGTCTGTGTGTGGTCGCGTTTAGTGATCGGGCCGATGTGTTGGTCAAAAGCGAACCCGTCACCGACCCGGAAGGCATCAAGTCGCGGGTGAACACTATTGCAGCGGGTGGCGGCACCGAGATTTTTCAAGGGTTGTCTGCGGCCTATGAGGAAGTGAAACGGCATTTCAACCGCAAGTTCGTCAACCACGTGATTTTGATTACTGATGGTCGCACCTATGGTGATGACCAGTTGTGCCTTGAACTCGCTGATGATGCCAAGCAGGTTGGGATCAGTATCAGTGCGATGGGCATTGGGGACGAGTGGAACGACGTCTTTTTGGATGACTTAACCGCCAAAACAGGCGGTGGAGCAACCTATGTCAATTCACCGAGTGCGGTGGTCAACTTTTTGAATGATCGTATTCGCACACTCTCGGAGGCCTTTGCCGAGCGCCTGCGTTTAACGGTTGCGCCCGATTCAGACATCCAGATTGAATCCGCCTTCCGGTTATCTCCTAGCGCCCAGCCCTTAGAGGTCACATCGCAGCCCATTAATTTGGGAACCCTACAAAGCACCCGTCCAACCCGTGTACTGCTTCAGTTCCAGATGCCCGCCAATATGAAACCGGGGTTTCGTTCGATGGTGCGGTTGGATGTCAGTGGTGATTTGATTGGGGAATCGGAGCGTTACGAATTTAAGGCGATTGTTGACCAGACCACTGAAATCTCGGCTAAACCACCTGCCGAAGAACCACCCAAGATGATTATTGACGCCCTCGGTAAATTGGCGCTGTATCGGATGCAGCAAAAAACCGAAAAAGCCATTAGCGAGGGTCGCGTCCAAGAAGCCACTCAACGGCTGGAGAATCTGGCGACGCGGTTGTTGCAAGCGGGCCAAGAAGATTTAGCCCATATGGCAATGGAAGAAGCTCGACGGGTGCGTCAGACCAACAAACTCTCAGAAGAGGGACGAAAGACCCTAAAATTTGGCACACGCTCATTAATGCTGCCACCGCCCGACGAGAGCAAGGAATAATCGCATGATTATTTGTAATTATTGTGGGACAGGAAATCGGGAGGGAGAGTATTTCTGCGATGAATGCGGAAATCCTATTCTCTTAGCGTTACAAGGGCCTACCGGCACGAGTACAACTACCATTAGGACAGAAGAGCTAAACAACAGTACGGGGACGGCGTTTGATGCGATCAATACCCGTATTTATGGGGGTACATCCAGCCTCAAAGGTATCTCATCGTTGGTGATTCATATCAGCGGGGTGTCTGAACCAATGGTGGTTCGGCTTCGTGCCGAGATGACAGTAGGCCGTGCCGACGTTCAATCCGGCCATTATCCTGATATTGATCTTTCAGCCTTCAATGCAGTCGAGCAAGGGGTTTCCCGCGCTCATGCTATCATCCAATATAATGATACGACCCTCACCCTGATAGATCTAGGTAGTGTGAATGGCACTTTTTTGAATGGACAGCGACTTATCCCTCGCCAAGCACGTATTGTGCATGATGGGGATGAAATGCGTTTTGGAAAATTGGCGCTACGTATTTACTTCAAATAGGATGGCTCTACGATGCAAACTGTTTATGTACATGTCTCGGATGGTGAAGCAATTATGGCTGAGATAGCTGAACTTCCCGATCCGACCCATCAATTTTTGACATTGGTAAATCCGCGCAAACGCGATGGCAAAGATTTCAGCTATTTGATGGAAGAAGTCACTCAGATCATCATTCCTTGGTGGCGTATTAACTATGTTGAGATCATGCCAACGGGTGAAGAAGAAGAAGTCATGACCTTCATCCGCGACTAGGCGGTTTAATATAGAAGGATTGATTGAATTATGAAACCGCAAATGCCCCGATCCATCCCCAAAGAGGCCAAACGCATTTTGGTGGTGGACGATGAGGCACGAATGATTGATTTCATCCGTATGAATTTGGAATTGGAGGGCTTCCATGTCTTGGAGGCCCGCAATGGCTTGGACGCGCTGGAAGCCATCCGCACAAAACTGCCCGACTTGGTTATATTAGACATCATGATGCCACAGGTGGATGGGTTTGAAACCCTCCGTATGTTACGCGAATTCTCAAGCATCCCAGTCATCATTCTGACCGCCAAGAGTGAGGAAGATGATAAAGTAGTGGGTTTGGAACTAGGGGCAGATGATTATGTCACCAAGCCCTTTGGCCCACGCGAGCTTTCCAGCCGGGTGCGGGCAGTGCTGCGCCGTTTGGATATGCCTGCTCCGCCTAGCGATGCCGTGATGAGAATTGATGATTATTTGAGTGTGGACTTCAACCAGCGTGAAGTCATCGTCAACGGTGAACGGATTAAACTTCGCCCAACCGAGTATCGCCTACTCTATCACCTGATTGAGAACGCAGGCTGGACGGTGCCCCATGAACAACTATTGGCGAAGGTATGGGGGTATGAATATCGGGATGAGGCCCATTACGTCCGCCTCTATGTCAACTATCTACGGGAAAAGATTGAACCCGACCCTACCAATCCCCGTTATATCTTGACCGAGCGCGGGGTGGGCTATCGGTTTGTAGATTTTCGGAAACAGGGCACTATGCCTGCACCACCGCCACCTGAACCGGAATAGTCCATTTCTGGATAATTAAGGCTTGGCACGATAAAATGCTGGCAACTGAAGCGCGGAATCTGAGGAGTGAATCGAATGTCGCTGTATAAGGTGATTGTGACCGGGCCGTTTAGCTCTGGAAAAACCAGTTTTGTGAATGCGATTTCGGATGTTCCAGTGGTCAGCACTGAGCGCAAAATCACTACTGAGGACAGCGGAATCAAAGCCGAAACGACTGTCGCTATGGATTATGGGCGGGTCACGATTGATGGTCGCCAACTGCATTTATATGGCACTCCGGGCCAAGCTCGCTTCAGCTTTATGTGGGAAATCTTGGCAAAAGAAATGACGGCGTTTATTGTGTTGGTGGACAGCACTGACCCGGCCTCATTTCCTGATGCTACGGAGTTGATCGAGAATTTCTATAACATCCATCCGGTGCCCTATCTCGTTGTGGCTGGGAAAGCCGATTTGCAAGGAGCGTCGAATTTGAATGAGGTACGGCGTGGTACGCAAGTCGGGTCAGACATTACGGTCATGCCCTGCAATTCCACCCAAAAATCGAGTGTTCGCCAAGTGCTGCTTCAGGTAATTGGCCTGATTGAGCAATATTATCAATAGGAGGCTGCGATGTCCGGCAATCCGCGTTTTGACCCTCGGCGTGAATTCAATAATGTCGGAGATTCGATCAAGCGGGCGATGGAAGATGCGTTTTCCTTTGCGGCGAGCCACATTTATGCTGTGCCAGTGGATATGTATGAAACCCCAACCAGCGTAGTAGTTGTCACCAATCCAATGGCAGGTGTTGTGCCAGAGAGCATTGATGTGGTCATTAGCGGCGATTTTCTAACGATCAGCGGTGAAACACGTGCTGACGAGACGATTCCAGCTGGGGCTTATCTCAAGCGCGAACGACGCTTCGGTAAATTTGAGCGCCGACTGCACATCCCACGAGCGATCAAACCACAAGAAATCACAGCCGAGTTTAAAAACGGCGTGCTGCGGGTGACACTGCCTAAAACCGAAGCCAGCAATCCGGTTGTATAGAGAAGCCTATTGGGGGGACAGGGGCCAAAATACCGAATCCCCCTCGGTTTCGGCGCTGTGGCATTCTGCACAATGGGCGACTTCATCCGGGGCTTGATAGCGTGTGCCATCGTCCCAATACAGATATAGCCATGACGATGAGTCGCTTTTAACCATAATCCCCAACTCGTTACGCACTTCACCTTCCAGCGTAGCGAGTTTTTCTTTCACCACAATTGTGCCAATTGGAAATGTGCGTGGCCCTTCTTGGGTTATCAGATCACGCCCCACTTCGTTGACATACACATTGATATAGTATTCGGCGTGTGGGCTGTCGAGATAGGCTTGTTCTTCGGCTGAGGGGAAACGGCACAATGCCCATAACATGGCTGACACATTAAACGGCTCTTCATTCAAGCGCGTCCATGCCCGATAATCGTCAACAATGGTTTGGATTTCTTCATCAGATATGGAACTACCCGAAGCTGATTCCGAATCTGTTTGGAACATTGAAGGGAGGTTGCAGGCCAACAAGATAGACATCATGACGCAGTAGATCATTAGGATCACTTTTCGCCTACGCCGATTTTGCATAGCAACCTCCTTGAATCCATTAGCTCATTTCACGAAAAGCGCACGCTAGACGAATCGCCCACATTAAAGGATGTAAACTGCCCTTTGACAAAGGCATCTTGCCCCACAAGGCTGGATTCCAGTAGCGTATTTTGGATTTCGGCATCCTCGCCCACGATGGAATCCCGCACGATGCTCCATTCAATCTTGCAGCCCGCCGCAATACTCACATATGGGCCGACGACAGAATTTTGAATTCGACAGGATGGATCAATGCGGACGGGAGGAATGACAATGACATTATCGAAATGGAGTTGATGGCTGTTGTCTTTGCCTCCCTGACTGAGCAGATAACGGTTTGCTTCTAATACCAATTCGGGGCTACCACAGTCTAGCCAATCTGAGACAGCCTCGACATCAAATTTCATTCCACTGTCAATCAGATTTTGCAGGGCATCGGCAATATAATATTCGTTCTTGGTCTTTTTGTTGTCTTTGATTTGAAGAGCAATTGCATCAATCAATTTGCGTCCGCTGTTGATGTAATACAAACCTATGACAGCGAGATTGGTGGGGGGTTGCGCCGCTTTCTCGACTACTTTCACGATATGGCGGTTCTCATCTAACATCACCACTCCATAGCGTTGAGGGTCATCCACTTCTTTGACATAGATCACAGCTTCGTGTTTGCCATCTTTGATTAAGTCAAAGTTCGTCTCGAAGATATGGTCGCCAAACACCACAAATACCGGTTCATCTGTGGTCAGGTGTTCACGCGCCAAATAAATCGCGTGGGATTGCCCCAACATCTCCTGCTGCACTACATATTTGGCAGGGACTTGCTGATGTTCCGTGATATATTCTTCAATCTGATCCCCCAGATAACCCACAATAAAGATATATTCGCTGATGTCAAGCGTGCTGAGCTTGTCCAACAAATGGCCCAACACCGGCTTACCTGCGATATTGATCAGCGGCTTGGGGCGGGTATAGGTATGAGGACGGAGGCGCGTACCATAACCAGCAAGAGGGATGACAACCTTCATCAAATTTTCTCCGGTTTCGAATGCTCAAGTATATGCAAAATTACAGAGCGGGTTGGCGCATATGCCATTCGGTGGCCTGTTCATAGGCATGACCTACACGCAGCAGCACATCCTCACGCATAAATGGCCCCATCAACTGCAACCCGATTGGCAGATTACTCTCGTCAAACCCACATGGCAAAGATAGGCCACAAATCCCGGCAAGACTGGCGGGGAGTGTAAAAACGTCACTCAGGTACATTTGCAATGGGTCGTCGGCTTTTTCGCCAATGCGGAAGGCAGTGGTTGGCGCGACGGGTGAAGCAATGACATCCACCTGTTCAAAGGCCTTTTCAAAGTCCTGTTTAATCAGGGTACGCACTTTTTGAGCTTTGAGATAATAGGCATCGTAATAGCCTGCCGAGAGCGCATACGTCCCCAACATGATACGGCGTTTGACTTCCGCCCCAAACCCTTCGCCGCGTGTGGTCTTATAGGTGTCCCACAAATCCCCTTGTGTTTTCCGCAGGCCGTAACGAACACTGTCGAATCGGGCAAGATTGGCAGAGGCTTCTGCTGGCGCGATTAGATAATAGGTTGAAAGGGCATAGCGGGTATGGGGTAGGCTAATTTCACGGATTTCCGCGCCCATCGCTTCCAATTGGGCAATGGCGGCCCGTACCGCTTTTTCAGTAGCAGGCTGCATCCCATCAATAAAATATTCTTTGGGGACACCGACCCGCAACCCTTTGACTCCTTGACCGATGGTTGCCATATAATCCGGCACAGGCACATTCATACTGGTGCTGTCTTTGGGGTCATGCCCGGCCATCACACCGAGGATAAGGCCGACATCTTGGACCGTGCGACCAAACGCCCCTACGGAATCGAGTGAGGAGGCAAATGCGATGAGACCATAGCGGGAAACACGCCCATAGGAGGGCTTAATGGCGACGACACCACACAAGGCAGCCGGCTGACGCACACTCCCGCCCGTATCCGTACCCAATCCACCAGCCGCAAGTCGAGCCGAAACCGCAGCAGCGCTCCCACCACTCGATCCACCCGGTACACGTTCAGTGTCCCAAGGATTACGGGTCGTAAAATAGCCAGAGTTTTCGGTAGACGACCCCATGGCAAATTCATCCGTATTGGTCTTGCCGAGCATAATCACACCCGCGTCGAATAATCGCTGCACCGCCGTCGCGTTAAAGGGTGGGGTGTAGCCAGCCAGAATTTTAGAACCGCAGGTGGTTTCGACGCCCGTTGTACTCAAGACGTCTTTAATCGCTAGTGGAATCCCCAGCAGTGCCCCATCTTTACCATTTTGGATAGCTTGGTCGACGGCTTGGGCAGATTCAAGGGCTTGTTCTTCAGTCACATGTAAATAGGCTTTGACGGTTTGATTTAGAGCCTTAATTCGATTCAGATAACTTTGGGTGAGTTCAATCGCGGAAAATTGACCGCTACGTAGTCCGGCGCGGGCTTCCACAATGCTTAAAGTCGTCAGGTCTATAGACATAAGCTATTCCAGAATCATTGAGGAAATTAAAAGACACTTTCGCCAGTATACCACATGTCGGGAATGTCCTAAATGTATTGGTCTTATTGATGTTGTACGCATTGAGGGGCGAAAATTCTCACTCATCTTGCGGTGAAAATTAATTAACCGAAATCTTATAAACTTTTGAAAAGATAGAGGTTGTTACTTAACCCAATGGCGTTAACCTAATAAGTAGATGTCTAAGAGAGTTATTGGGCAAAGGCAAACAACCAGATGTCCGTCCAACGTCTAAATGAAATTCGTAAGGAATTGGAATCAGTCGGAGAGGGTCGGCTTTTTGGCGGCGAGTCCATTCATTTACCCAATACTGGGCCACAAATCGCCCCTGTCAAACGAGTTGCGATTTTTGCCGAAGCCTTCTTGCCCAAATTGGATGGGGTATCCAAATCGGCCTATCTCACCCTACAATATCTTGAAAAAACTGGGCGCGAGGTGATGGTCTTTGCGCCAGATTTCGCCCCTACTCACATCAGTTCGAGCCGGGTTGTTCCGCTGCGGTCATTCGGGATGCCGTTCGCGCCAGAGACGCGGGTCGGACTGATGCCCAATCCCGGGGTCGGCAGGCTGTTAGATGAATTTCAACCGGATTTAATTCATCTATTCAGCCCGGCCCTCTTAGGGGTGAACGGTCTGGTGGGAGGACTCAACCGTAAAATTCCGGTGGTCGCCAACTATCAAACGGATTTGCCCGGTTACACGGAACACTATGGATTGAATATCTTAGGCAAGGGCCTACGCGACTGGCTGCGTACCCTGCACAATCGCTCCCACTTGACACTGGTGCCATCTCAATATACCCTACGCCAGCTTCATGACTGGGGGTATCGTCGCCTGCGAATTTGGGGGCGGGGAGTGGATGGTGGGCGTTTTAATCCTAATCATCGCTCTTCAGAAGGGCGTGAACGGTTGTTAAATGGTCGTGACCCGAACTCCCTAGTTTGTTTGTATGTTGGGCGATTGGCCTACGAAAAGCGGGTGGACTTGCTGCTCGAAGTCGCCAAACTGCCGGGAGTGGCCCTAACCATTATTGGGGATGGGGCGGTGCGCGAGGAACTGGAAAACCTCTTTGCCGGAACAGATACCTATTTTATGGGCTATCAAGTCGGTGAGGATTTGTCGCGTGCTTATGCCAGTGCCGATGTATTTACCTTTACGGGGTCGAACGAAACCTTTGGGCAGGTGGTTCAGGAAGCGATGGCCTCGGGACTGCCTTCTGTCGTCATTAACGAAGGTGGAGTCGCAGAACTAGTAATTCAGAATAAAACCGGGTATACTTGTAGTAGTGATCCTCAATCTTTCGTTAATGCTGTTCAGCGATTGAGAGATTTTCCAGAACTACGTCGGCAAATGGCAATCAACGCCCGCCAATTTGCAGAGCAACGCCCGTGGGAAAGCATTATGGGCCAACTTGAGGGGTATTATACGGAAGCGGTAGCCCTGAATGAACGACTTAATGTTTTGTATCGCTCTCCAAAACCCACAAGGTTGGCGCTGCCGCCAGTTATTATGCCCAATTTGGCACGCTGGCGCTCCTTTCCCCAGCACCCGGATTTTAATGCGTAGCTTAGTCGGTCAAAAGTGTTGACCGATTTTTTTGCCGAATATAGGATCAGGATAACATGTTCAAAGCCAACGAACGCACTCATACCTTTAAGTCCTTAGATGCTGCCCAAAAGAGTGCGTTGCGAATATCCGATTATCAAATCGCCCGTGATCGTTATGTCATCCTTAGTGACGTGCATAAAGGCGATGGCACACCCATCAGCGACGACTTTCTCCAAAATTCTGAACTCTATATCAATGCCCTACGCTACTACATGGACAATGATTATCGCCTTGTATTGAATGGTGATATTGAGGAATGCTGGAAAAGCAAGTTTTCGGATGTCATCGCGGCCCATGAAAGCACAGCGTTTGCGGTTGAGCGTGAATATGCCAACCTCGGTGAAGCCTACTATATGCGGATTTACGGGAATCACGATGATGATTGGGCTGACCCTCAAAAAGTGAATCGCCATCTGCGTCCCATACTTGGCCCGATTAATGTCTATTCAGGTGTGATGCTGGGTGAGCGACTGTTTATCACACATGGACATCAAGGCGACCCACATGCGGACCGTCGGGCATGGTTCAGCCGTCAGATTGTGCGGCATGGCTGGCGACATATCCAACACGCCACCAAATGGAAATTGAATATCGCCGCCGATAACAACCTCATTTTGTGCAACCGCGCCCGGCATTTGCAGGAGTGGGGCAAAGAAAATCGTACAATGGTCATTGCAGGCCATACCCATCGCCCCGTGTTCCGTCCACTGTCCAAACTCTATTTGCTGCGGGCAGTGCATGAATGGTTAGTCCATTATCAAGAACACACCAGTGATGCGAATATGTGTCGCTTGCTGCCACCCGTGATTGAGCAAATTCATCAGGTTATCCAAATTTTTGACGATGAAAAACCCGATGACCAGTCACTGGACAATGTGCCCTATTATATGAACGAGGGATCGTGTGTTCATACGAATGGGATTACGGCGCTGGAAATTGACCGGGGTGAGATTCGGCTCATTCGTTGGGATAAGCCAAAAGAGGTGACTGAAAAATCACTGGCCCCCTATCACCTAAACCGCAAGGTCTATCAAAGTGGTGATCTGGGTGAAATCCTTTCCAAAATCAACATCATGGCCTCACTGCCAGCCACAACCCACAGTGAGAACCATATGCCAACCGCGCTACAAGAAATTGGCGCACTGACGGGTTTGGCAAATTTGATGCTGCCCTAATCCATTGATTATCTGATAGATCATCACACGGTAGGCAAACAGCGTACCGTTTTTTTGTTTGTCTGTATGGAATTTTTGGGCGTAGGGGGGAGTTTACTGGAAAATTCCGCCCCGCTGGTGAACGAGTTAACGATATAAGTAAGGGGGTGTCAACCATTCACCAGCAGAAGTAAGCGGTAGAGCTAGAGTTTAGGAGGTACTCTCAAGATACCACGTAGGTAAGCGTTTAATCATTGTCTGAAGTGACCAATTACTTGTGAAATATTTCGTCAAAAGTCACAAACCGCACCAAATGAACTTTGTTTAAGCGCACAACTAAAGGATTTACCCTTCATTTGTGAATAACCTATAGAAGTTGGTAAAATTGAATACATATAATCCTCAGATGATTTAATAGGCAATTTTTTATGGAAAAATCCCAACGCTCCCCCTATGGCCTAATTATTGCGGCAATTTTTGCAGCAGCATTGTTTGTAGCGGGTGGCATTTATCTCCTGCGTGAACCCAAACATACTACTGTTGAAATAATCCCTCCCCAGCCAACCGCAACCGATTTACCGACTGCTACGCCTGCGCCTTTAGAAATTTATGTGACTGGAGCGGTGCAAAATCCGCAATCCCGCCTGAGTCTGCCCGTTGGTAGCCGGGTCGAAGATGCGATTACCGCCGCCGGGGGAGCATTGGAAAATGCTGATTTGGATGCTGTCAATCTCGCTCAACGCTTGCAGGATGGTGATCAGATTTTTGTGCCGGCCCTGCCAGCCGAGGGAGAAACCAGCGAGGGCAATTCACTACCTACCCCCAACGCCCCACGCATCGTGAATATCAACGAAGCCACGCTTGAAGAACTTGATACCTTGCCGGGGATTGGGCCAACCACTGCTCAAGCAATTATTGATTATCGGGCCGCCAATGGGCCATTTGAAAGTATTGATGAGTTGTTGGACGTGCAAGGCATCGGCGAGGGCACGTTAGATGATATTCGAGCCTATGTCACCGTCGAACCTTGATTTTCAGCCTGCCATACGAACAGTGGCTTGATACGCCATAAAATTACTGCATTGATGAGTGTTACCAGCATCCACCAAATACCCACGACCTGTTCCGGCTGGGTGCTGCCGCGATATAACAAAGTCTCCGTACCAAACACCATCGCGCACCACAAAATCGCCTGAAAAATCCATGCGGCCTCGTTACGTAGAAATGTTTGCAGCACGAGCCACGACAAGGTGATATGTAGAACCAGCGGTGCAAGGGTACTGACCATTTCCCCGATGGCATTTACCCCCACTTTGGACAGGCCAACTGGGGCTGCCCCTTGTTTTGCCAACCCTAACACAATCCAAATAACCCACAGGCCCACAAAAATCATTTCGGGCAGGGCGTGACCAATCCCAATCAAAACAGCTTGGGGGCGATAAACGGTACTACGGGCCAGCCGTGCGTAGCCAAACGCTATTGTACCAATATCCACAAAGCCAAAAATCAACCCAACCAATGTGGCTTCGATCAAGGGAGAATTGACCAATGGGCTGTTTTGCAGAACCCACAGCAGCGCTGTTCGTATAAAGAGAGAGAGAGTGAAGGTCATCGTGCCAACCACCAATAGCGGGTAGCCCACACGATAGTGGTGATGCAAAATTTGAATTAGGATGAAGGGCAGGCCAAAAATTAACCCGATAAAGATCAGATGCAATACAATTACCGTCATAGGTTGCTGGCAATTCTCATCATCTCAAGGCGCGGTTTAGACTGCTATAATAACAAAGAAACGCTTTTAGAATTAGGAGCAAGCCCAAACGTGCCAAAACAAAATATCATCGCCGCATACGAGCGTGCCCGCAGCAAATTTTTGCGTGCGATTGACGGATTGTCGGAAGACGAAATGCTGATGCCGGGAGCCGTCGGTTATTGGTCAGTCAAAGATGTTTTGGCGCATTTGACAGCGTGGGAATCGGAACTGATTACAGGCTTGGTGCATGTCGAAAACAAGAAAAAAGGTGCACCAGCCGTCGCCACCATTGAAGATATTGATGAATGGAATGAAGAGCAGTATCACAATAATGCCGGACGGGGGTTGGATGTGATTTGGGATGATTTTCAAGGGGTTGCCAAATATCTAGTAGAGGCGATCAAGGCATTAGATGACAAAACCCTTGATGACAATCGGGCTTTTGCTTGGATGGAAGGCGAGCCGCTGTCCTATCTGATTTATGAAAATGCCATCTGGCACGAGGAAGAACACGCCGAGGATATTGTGAATTGGCGTAATGCGATGGCCGATGAGACGGACGAGATGGGTGAGGATTCTGACGAATGAGCGATGCAGCAGTCAACAGTGCGCTGATAGAAATGATTCACACCGCCCATGCCCATGCGATTTGGGCCGACCTCAGCGATAAGGGACGGGTCATCTGTACAGATCGTGACCGCCTCGATTTAATTCATCGCCTCTCGACCAACGACACCCTCAAGCTCCAAGTGGGTGAAGGGTGTGCGACAGTATTCACTACGGCAATAGGTCGGATTGTAGATTGCGTGGTGGTACTCAATCGCGGCGAACAAGCATTGATGATTACCAACCGGGGCAAAACCGATCAAATTCGCGGGTGGCTACAGCGCAATGTATTTTTTAATGACCGTTTCCAATCCAAAGATGTCAGTCAGGAACTTGAGCACATCGGCATTTTTGGGGTGTACAGCGCGGCCCTAGTCGGTCAATGGTGGTCAGGTGCAGAGACCCTGCCTGTGTATCATTTTCTAGAAACAAGTCTTGATGAATCCAAGCCCGACGACAAAACCCTGCTGATACGAGTACCGGGATTAGCAGGGGATGGGTATTGGGTGATTGGCACACCGGGGATTTTGGAAAATTTCAAACTGCAATTGGCCGAACACCATGTCATGGAAGCCAATGGGGAAGCGATAGAAGCGCTGCGGATTGAAGCCGGGTTGCCCGAAGCCGGGCATGAACTCACAGAGGACTATATACCCCTAGAGTTGGGACTATGGGATGCGGTGAGTTTTCATAAAGGCTGTTATATCGGGCAGGAAATTATCGCCCGGATGGAAAGTCGTGGAAAATTGGCAAAAATGCTGGTTAGGGTTGAAGTGGAAGCATCGCTACCCGCAGGAGCAACTTTAACTGACACCGAGGGGAAGTCAGTCGGCACATTAACCAGTGTCGCCAGTATGCCGTCATTGAATCATCCAGCCAAACACATCGGGTTAGCGGTGGTCAAAACGGCCCATGCGGACCCGGCGATCACCCTCACGGGTCGTTTCGAAAATGGAAACCTTGTTGCGGTCAAAATTCTTGGATTGGCAGGCGTCTATTCGCCCGTCCATTAGGCAAAGGGAAAGCCTATGCTGCGCTGCCTCGGTCAAATGTTAGGATTTATGCTGCTTGTCACGCTGGTAATCTGGATACCCTGCGCGGTTTATACACTGGTATCGTGGGATTACATGAGCAAAGAAGATACTTATACCCAATTGGATCGGGAATTCTACGAAAAACTCCGCCCATTGGTAATCCCCTCCTTTTTAGGAGTTCAAATACATGGGGCTGAGGATGATTCGGATACAGAGAAAAATTTAACTGTACTGCGGGATGCGATTGATCACACCGATGCCGATGTCTGGGCCAACATCTCGGCGGATTTAGTATCCATTGACCGGGTACAAGAACAGTTTGAATCAAATGCGGTAGTCGCTGTTGAATACTTTAATGATGACCGCGAGTTTTTTGATGTACGGTTCGATTCTGCTATCTTACGCGAAACGTTGGGCGGACAGCAAGGTCGGGATGCTATTGTGCGAATGATGGATTCTTGGGAAAACTGCTCCCCTAGCCAAGAAACCGAAATTAGCCAATACCTTGCAGGCGATACTGAGACATTCCCCTTCTGCCAACCACGTAATCCTGATAACCAAGCGGAAATGCAGCAGCGATTACAGGGGTATATGAATGTGCTGGCTGACAGCCTGCCCGATCAGTTCATTCTACGGAATGAAATTACCAAAGGTGGCGACACCACGCTGACCGAAGTTGATCAAACGTTTGAAAGATTTCGCAAAGGGGTGCTGTTTTTTGACCGACTGACCCCACTGGCAGGCCTAATCCCCATTATGTTGTTTTCCCTGCTGGTGATGGTGGCCGTGCGTTCGGCCAAAGATTTATTCCTGTGGGGTGGCCTTACCTTCGCAGTCAGCGGCCTGTTTGTGTTTATCCCACTGTTTGCATGGTTGAGTAACCTTGTCAGTTCACCCCAAGCTATTGCCACAGATCCGATGGAACAATTGGCCGGGGACGCCATTATTGCATTCCAACGATCCATCGCACAGGACATGCTCGGCCCATTAGGGGTATTTGGTATCGGGATGTTGATTATCGGTGTCATGGGTATCGTGATTGCTGCCGTCATACGTGGGCCAGACGAGCCGCCTGAACAGCAAATGTTCTATCTGACACCGAATCCCAACATGGCCTATCCACAAGCTATGATGCCACCGCAAACCCAATCATTTGGCAGCACCCCATCGCCGCGTCCCACGCCGCCGCCTGTCCCACGCCCACCGACACCCCCACCTGTGCCAAAGCCGCCGACAGATTCACAGGAATCGAACATCGTGGTGGATTTTGCCGACGATAAGACCATCACGCCTTCAGACAGCACATTTAAGGATGACGAAGGTCAAAGCTAACGGTTAAGGCAAATAAAAAGGGGCAGGTCATTGATTACCCACCCCTTTTTTGTTCAGGGTTTAAAAGCCTTCAGGCGGTCTCTGAAAGTTGCCCCAAACCAGAGATGGAAAAAGCGCCGCAGAAAGGCTTTCTTGAAGGGGGTATAGGGTAGCCAAAACAAATCGAATTTATAAGGCAGGCGGAAACGTTCGGTGCTAAAGGTTTGGGGATAGGTCATCTCGTGTAGGCCTTCAATGCCACGTGTCCGTCCATAGCCACTCGCCTTGATACCGCCCCAAGGCATTTCCGGGGTAGACATCGAAACCACATGATCATTTAGGCTGACCACCCCGGCATTCAGTTTCTCCATAATGCGTTTGCCGCGTTCGGCATCTTCAGTCCAGACACTTCCTGTCAGGCCATATTCCGAATCATTATGCAGGCGAATGGCTTCTTCTTCGCTGTCAACAGGAATGACTGGAATCACCGGGCCAAACGTTTCGCGCTGGATGACTTCCATATCCGGCTTGACATTGGTAATCAGTGTCGGGGCATAGAAACGTTCCGCATTTTCGCCGTGAGGCTCACTGAAAGTCATCACAGTTGCGCCTTTGGCCCGTGCATCCTCCACCTGCCGTTGGATAATTTTGGCCTGCGCTTCGGTGATGATCGCGCCATAGGTCGAGTGGGAATCGCTGTTGGGGCCGGGACGTACACTTTTTTCCATATGATACTTCATGCGTTCAATCAATTGGTCAGCCACCGAGCGCATTACATAGACCCGTTCAATGGACACACACATTTGTCCGGCGTTGAAAACTCCGGCCCACACCAATCCGCGTGCCGTGCGTTCAATATCAGCATCTTCCAACACAATCGCGGCGTCCTTACCCCCCAATTCCATAATCACTGGAATTAGATGCTCGCCCGCTTTGGTGGCAATTTTGCGTCCGGTGGTCTCACTCCCCGTAAAGCAAATTTTGTCAGGACGGGCATCAATCAACGCCGCGCCAACATCCCCGTAGCCATGCACGATTTGGAATACATCTTTGGGGAAACCTGCTTCATAGAGGGCTTCTTTAATCAATTCGCCCGTTTGTGTGCCATATTCGGAGGGCTTATAGACGACTGTGTTTCCAGCGACCAGCGCGGTGATAATGGGGGTCAGCGAGAGCAGTAGCGGGAAATTCCAAGGGGCAATCACCAACACTACCCCATAGGGTTTACGTACCACTTTTTGGCGGCGATAGGGCAACAACATCACATATCGCGGCTGGGGCTTGAGGACTTTTTTGGTGGCCTTGACGTAATACTCCGTCACCCCAAAGGCATCAATCATCTCGATACGGGCTTCATGCAATACCTTGCCCGCCTCATCCGCCAGCATCTGCACCATTGCTTCATGATGGTAGTAGAGTGATTTTTGGAACTGACGGAGGAGAGCAATCCGGTCTTCCAGCGGACGACTGGCCCATGCGGGTTGGGCTGCCCGAACGCGCTGCATCACCGCTTGAATATCGTCAGGCGTGGCGACAGGGACTTCCCCCAACACGGCTTTGGTGATTGGGTTGATAGATTGAATGATTTTGCGCTCCCCGTCGGTGCGATGCCCATTTTCAGGATAAACACCTTGCAATGGCAGCGCCGTTGAAACTGACTGCTCAGTCATATCCGCTTCTCCTAAACCACTGACCACTTGGGGACATTATAGACAGCGGAGATGAATTCTGCCAAGCGTAGAACA
Organism: Anaerolineae bacterium; assembly: GCA_021463865.1. Lineage (GTDB taxonomy): Bacteria > Chloroflexota > Anaerolineae > Aggregatilineales > J027 > CFX10. Next base: position 113,738 of record JAJTXY010000006.1, on the reverse strand, counting down.
ATCGCAACACTTCCGAACCCCTATGAACGTTGTGTAAAACCACGAATAGGCATACAATGCGCTTAAAATATTGGTTTCATCAAGTAAGGATTCAGATGCTATGCCGTTACGTGCAAAACACCGAAGTCGCTTTCTGATAGTTTTTCTCCTGCTATCAGCGGCGTTGGTGCTGGGAGCATGTCGGCGTGGAGGCGATGACGGCGACGACGAAGCCCCAACCATCGCGCGTCTGCCAAGCATTACCCCCGGCGGGACTTCCACGCTGACTACTCAAAGCCCAACGCCTTTTCCCTCACCCGGCGCAATCGCCGCCAGCCCTACCCGATTTGCAGGGTTTCCGAGCAGTGGTGGCGTTGCTACCATTCCGTCAAATTTGCCCAACAACATCCAAATTACCTCACCGGTCTTTGGGCAGCAGCTTCAGGGGTTTGTGAGCATTTTCGGGAGTGCCAGTCACCCCGATTTCATCCAATATGCGGTTGAATTTGGGCCAGACCCGAACCCCGGTGGTCTGTTCTATCCGATAACCCCCCAAGCTGTTACCGTGCCTGTTTTTAACAGTGCATTGGGTGGTTGGAACACCGGGGCTGTACCGGATGGGCAGTATCAAATCCGCCTGCATGTGTGGTTACGCGGTGGCCGGGAAGTCACCAATGTCGTGGTGAGTGGGCTGCAAGTTCGCAATCGGCTACCCACTAATACCCCGCCGCGCACCAATAACAATCCGGTGATTAGCCCGGTTGCGCCGCTAACTTTACGCACAGGCATCTCGGCCACAGTCGCACTCGGCATCTATGATCCCGACAACGACGCAACGAGCTTCTATGCCACCACCGATAATGTCAATGTGGCGACGGTCAGCCCAGTCGGACAAGCCATCACCATCCAAGCGAAATCGGCGGGTATTGCAACCGTCACAGTACGAGTAACCGACGTGCGCGGGGGCACAGCCCAAACCAGTTTCCTTATAACGGTTCAGCAGCAGGCCACGACGAATAATCCGCCCTCCATTGCACCCATCCCCAGTCAAATTATGACGCAGGGGACAGTAATTACCGTACCCATCAGCATCAGTGACCCCGATGGTGACCCGGTAACATTTACTGTCACCAGCGCCTTGCCCTCAATTTTATCGGCAACAGCGGGTACGGGTCAGAGCCTTGTCCTTTCGGCGTTGAATTCTGGCACGACCTCGGTTTCGGTCACCGCCAATGATGGTAAGGGGGGCACATTCACCAGCGTATTCGCCGTCGTAATCAATCCGAAAGCAGCGACCAATAATCCGCCCTCGATTGCGGCTGTTTCAAGCCAATCTATCAATGTCGGCGAGAATCGTGATCTCAACCTGAGCATTCAAGACCCTGATGCTGGAGATACCCTGACGACCACTGTCACCAGTAATAACACGGCTGTGACTGTGACCAAGAACTCCAATACCTCGATTCGCATTACCGGGGTAAGCGCAGGCACCGCCCAAATTACCGTCTCCGTCAGCGATGGCAAGGGTGGAAGTGCCTCAACCGTGTTTGGGGTAACGGTCAATGCTCCGCCGCCGCAAAACCAACCACCCGTGATCGCCGCGATTGGTGCTCAAACCGTTAAGGTGGGCGATACCATCACGGTGAACCTGAGCATTAGCGACCCGGATGGTGATACACTGACCTATTCAGCAACTTCATCTGATCCAGCCGCCGCGAGTGCCGCCGTCGGTGAAAATAACACCGTGCGAGTCACCGGCGTTGCTGTCGGTAAGGCTAATGTTACCGTCGCCGTTGGGGATGGTCGCGGGGGGAGCACCTCTACCACTTTCGCCGTACAAGTTGACCCCGCAGCGGTACAAAATAACGCGCCGACGATTGCCGCGATTAGTGATATATCCGTAACCGCAGGGCAAAGCCAAACGGTTGATTTCGTGGCAAGCGACCCCGATGGAGATGCACTGAATATCAATGTAGCGTCTGATAATGCGGGTGTGGCAACCGCCCTTCGCGCAGGCGAGACGACCCTTAATGTCACAGGCGTGGCGGGTGGCACAGCGAATGTCACCGTCTCGGTAGATGATGGCAAAGGCGGTACAGCCAATGAAACCTTTGCTGTTACCGTCACAGCGGCCAATCAATCGCCTGTGATTGACGCAGTGGGCCAACAAAACTGCTTGCCCGGTGGCAGCGTGAATGTGGATTTGAACGTCAGTGACGCCGATGGGGATACCGTTACGATTGCCTCCACATCCGACAATACGGGTGTAGCGAGTGTCAATGCCTCCGGTGAACCGCTTGCGATTACCTGCGTGGCGCAAGGCACGGCAACTATCAGTGTCAGCGGCAGTGATGGCAAGGGGGGTACAGCCAACATCAGCTTTGGTGTGACTGTCGGCGCACCACCAAATCAAAACCCGACTATTGACGGTATCGGAGGACAGACCTGTACAGTCAACGATACGCTCAATATCCCCATTAGCTATAACGACCCCGAAGGCAATGCCATCTCCGTCAGTTCGAGTTCAGATAATGCAGGTGTGGCAGCGGTCAACGCCACTGGTGAACCTCTCGTCGTGACTTGTACGGGCGCGGGAACGGCCAACATCACCGTCAATCTGGATGATGGTAACGGTGGCACGGCCTCGACTTCGTTTGGGGTCACGGTCAATCCACCCGCCAACCAGAACCCGACGCTTAACGCGGTCAACGATCAGGCTTGTACGGTGGGCGATACGCTCAATATCACCCTCAGCTACAGCGACCCCGAAGGTAATCCAATCAGCGTCACATCGTCCTCGGATAACTCCGGTGTGGCAGATGTCAACGCCAGCGGGGAACCGTTGACGGTCAATTGCTTGAGTGCCGGGTTCGCCTCCATCACCGTCAATCTGGACGATGGTAACGGCGGTACGGCTTCGACTTCGTTTGCGGTTTCGGTCAGTGCTCCGGCCAACCAGAACCCAACAATTAACCCCATCAGCGGGCAAACCTGTACGGTGGGCGATACTGTAACCGTCACCCTGACTTACAATGACCTAGATGGCAACCCGATTAGTGTGGCCTCCTCTTCCGATAACTCTGGTGTGGCGAGTGTCAATGCGTCTGGTGAACCCCTCAGCGTCTTTTGTGCCAGTGCAGGGTCAGCCAACATCACCGTCAATCTGGACGACGGCAATGGCGGCACGGCCTTGACTTCGTTTGGGGTCACGGTCAATCCACCTGCCAATCAAAACCCGACCCTTGACCCGATTGGTGGTCAGGCCTGTAATGAAGGCGATACGCTGACCATTACCCCGACCTACACTGACCCAGATGGCAACCCCATCAGTGTCAGTGCCTTCTCGGATAACCCCGGTGTAGCCGATGTCAATGCCACAGGTGAACCCTTGAATGTCACCTGCTCGACGGCGGGCAGTGCCAACATCACGGTCAACATTGATGACGGCAACGGCGGCACCGCTTCGACTTCGTTTGGTGTCACGGTCAATGCGGTTGCGCCGCCCTTTGATGTCACCCAGTATCCCGAACTGCCTGATATTGGGGCGTTACAACCCGGCATTGGTGGGGTGTATAACAATGGTCAGTCGCAGGGCAAACGGAATAATGTCTTCTCGGTAGCAGGAGATGAATCGGTCAATGGGCCAAACTGGTTGAATGACATCGCTGCTACCCAATATGGCAGCTATAGTAATCTGCAAACCTATATAGTAGATTTCTATAATTTCCAAGCCGCACATGATACGACGGGCGACACCGCAACCAGTTTCTATGTCGAAAGTGCCGCCAGCGGAGACGGATGGACAATTGACCGTCTATTTGACTCTGCCTACGCCAACGGTGCGATTTGTAATCCCGGTGAGACACCACTGGACTGCGAATTACGCCTGTCACGGCCTGTGGTGTTGTTCATCAGTTTCACTCCGTCCAACGCCACCCAGACGGGTCAAGATCAATTTAACAACCTGTTGCAACAAGCAGTTGATACCGCCCTTGCCAATGGCACGATTCCCGTTCTAGCAACTCTGCCGAACGATGGATTTGTAGATGCAGGCATAATCGCCGACTACAATGAAATCATCGCCACGGTTGCCGACAACAACGATATGCCGTTGTGGAATGTATACGTCACAATGGAAGGGTCATCAGGGGTCTACAATGTCAGTGGCTCTGGTGCAACCGACTTTAATGATCTCTCTGGTGGGGCAAATCGTCGGAATTTGGCGGCGCTGCAAATTCTAAACAGCATCCGCCAAGCGCTGTTCCCATGATTTTCCACACCTAGTTCTCAACGCCCTTCTAACCAATGGCTAGGAGGGTGTTTTTTTTTCGACGACATGCGCTATACTGCGAAAGCTCATTTATCATCTGGAGTCTGTCATTATCAGCACCTTTATGAGACGTTATACCAACTGGACAATCATTTTCATCAGCACTTTATTTGCAGTCGGGGCCGTCACCTCGACCTATTGGATTCCCGAATTACAGCCCTCGCTGATAAACACCGGAGATGCGGCTGAACAATTTAGCTGTGCCGATTATGTCAATGGCGGACAATGTGCGGTGCTCCGCGAAAATTATAAGACGAATCCCGATCTGGCCCTTGCCCAACAAGCCGCGCTTGACCCCGACGCGCAAAGAGAGGTGACCAACGAAGATACCCTGACCGAAATCGCAGCAGACGTAGCGGAAGGAACATCCGACCCCATAACGCCGCATGTGATTAAAAGTGGAACCTTTAATAGCTTTGATGCTATACGTGGTGCCGAGGGGAATGTTGCCATTTATGAAATTGGACGATTGGATGGTACAGAGGTCAAACATATCCTGCGTTTTGAAAATGCCTTTGAGGAGACGTTCCGCATCATTAATGGGCCGGATTTATATGTCTATCTCAGTCAATCGCAAAATCCGCTGACAGTGGATCAAATGATGGAGGGCGATTTAGGGGCGGTGGAAATCAGTATCATCAAGGGCAACATTGGCGAACAGAACTATGAACTCCCGTCAGATATTGACCTTACCCAATACAACAGTGTGGTGATTTACTCCAAACAGTTCAACTTGTTGTATAGCGTCGCGCCCCTCATCTCAGCCGTCAATTAGGAGGCGTCATGAGCGATTATCTGGTCGTCTTGGTAACCGCAAGTTCGGAAGAACAGGCACGCAAAATCGCGGGGGAGTTGTTGGAAAAAAGGCTCATCGCCTGTGCCAATCTCATTCCAGTGCGTTCTCTGTTCATCTGGCAAGATCAGGTGCAAGACGAGGCCGAAGTTCTGATGATACTCAAGACCACCCATGCTATTTTCAAGGACAAGCTAGAGACGGAAATCAAGCGGTTACACAGCTATGAAGTACCAGAAATTATTGGGATGCCGATTGTGATAGGTTCAGCCGAGTATCTCAAATGGATTGGGGACAACGTCACGGGGTTATAAAACAAAAAACCGACTGTGCGTCGGAATTTGATTGAGCGGGCGACGGGATTCGAACCCGTGACCTTCTCCTTGGCAAGGAGACGCTATACCACTAAGCCACGCCCGCATCTTATTTTGTTAACACAGATAATGATAGCGTGCAACGAGCCGGATGTCAAGATTATCTCTCAAAAATATCGTCGTTTGGTTAGGGCTTGGAATCGGCCTACTTATGGCAATGGGATCCTGCCAGCCTACCCCCCAGTTTACCGTGCCACCCACCATCGCCCCAACTGAGACCCTGCCAATTTTGCGGAGCTACGCCACGCCGATTACGCTTAAAACGGCTACACCTGCCCTGCCTGCCGGATACGAGGATGCGGCTTATTTGTTAGACGGGGTATGTTATGATGCCCTGCGCGTTTTGGTAGGAACACCCATCATCCTGCGTGTCCAAGCCGACCTTGATCAGTATTTTATTAACCTGAACAGTCTAGGCATCTGTGAAGGGACACTGGCAGCCCCGACCTTCGATTTTTCGAGTCAAATTCTGGTCGGGCAAATTCAAGTGGGGCAGGGCTGTGATGCCAATTTTTATCCGACCCCGCCTGCGACAGACGCACAAGCACGAACGGTCACGATTCAGGTACAATTTGCAGTGACACCCGACTGTGATTATGAAGTGATGGGGATTTTTTTGATGGCGATTGCCCGCCCCCCGGATGATTACACAGTAAAAATTCAACCCTAGCATTTCGTTGCGGGCCATACCGTTCTTGGTCATAATGTCATTTTCACAATGAGTAAAGGGGAGAAAATATCGAAGAAATGGGCATCGCTGCCGATATTGCCATCATCGTGGTAGCAGGTTTACTAGGTGGACTTGTTGCACAACAATTCAAACAACCCCTCATTATGGGATACATCATTGCTGGCGTCATCGTCGGCCCCTATACCGGGGGTGTAACAGTCAGCAATGTTCATGATATTGAACTTCTAGCGGAAATTGGCGTCGCCTTACTCCTATTCGCCCTCGGTCTAGAATTCTCTTTTAAAGAATTACAACCTGTGCGTCGTATTGCCTTATTGGGGACGCCTTTACAGCTTGGCTTAACCATAGGCTATGGCTTCTTGATAGGTCGGCTTTTTAACCTTAGCTGGAATAATGCTATTTGGCTAGGATCGCTGGTGGCTGTCTCTAGCACGATGGTGACACTGAAAACCCTGATGGCACAGGGTCAATTAGGAACCCTTGCCAGTCGGATTATGATTGGCATGTTGATTGTGCAAGATTTGACCGTCGTGCCGATGATGATTATCCTGCCTCAATTGAGCGACCTTGAAGCGGGGCTGCCCTTGCTTGGCCTAGCGGTGGTCAAAGCCGCCATGTTCACCGTCGCCATGTATTTTGTGGGAACATACTTGATCCCGCGCTTAATGTTGCAAATCGCCCGCTGGAATTCACGCGAGTTATTTCTAGTAGCCGTCACCGCGTTGGGCTTGGGGATTGGCTATGTTACCTATCTGGTCGGCCTATCCTTCGCATTAGGTGCGTTTGTAGCCGGGTTGCTGCTCAGTGAATCAGACCATGCCCATCAAGCCCTTAGTGACATCATCCCGCTGCGTGATCTATTTGGAATGTTGTTTTTTGCCTCGGTAGGGATGCTACTTGACCCTAACTATTTGATGGACAACATCTTATTGGTACTGGTAGTGGCAGGATCGGTGGTAATTGGAAAATCACTGATTCTCGCAGGCATCACTCGATTGTTTAACTACCGAGGCATTACACCATTTGCCGTCGGGTTAGGAATTTTTCAAATTGGGGAGTTCTCATTTGTGCTGGCACGGGTCGGGCTTAGTACCGATTCAATTGACCATGACCTTTATGCGCTGGTTTTGAGTGCCGCAATCATCACCATGGTGCTGACGCCTTTTGGAATGAGGATGGTAGTGCCATTACATAATGTTTATCGCAGGTGGTCAAAACGACCAGAGTTACCATTGTCAGAAGAACCTCTGCCCAAACAATCCCATGTTGTGATTGCCGGAGGTGGACAGGTAGGTTTCTACGCCGCCCGTTTGTTAAATCAATTAGGGTTAGATTGTGTAGTGATTGAGCTTGACCAACGCCGTGTTGAAGACCTGAAAAAAGAGGGTATTCCAGTCATTTATGGGGATGCCAGTCGGTCAGTTGTTTTGGAGGCCACCAAACTTGAACAGGCCAAGTTATTGTTGATTACCGTGCCGGATTTCCCAGTGACACGGGCCATCGTTCATCTTGCGCGACAGGTCAATCCTACTCTGCATATCGTCGCGCGTGTGGAGGAAGTCGAAACACTGCACCTGCTGCATGAGATGGGGGTCTATGAGGTCGTGCAGCCAAGATTTGAGGCAGGGCTAGAGATTATCCGCCAAACTCTGTTACACTTGAACTTCGGCGTTCATGACATCCAACACTATACGGACACCATTCGCCAAGAACTCTATGCGCCTCTCTATGATTATCACCCTGACTACCAAGCAGTCGCTCAAATACAGAACGCAGCCCGCCTGCTGCAATTTAAATGGGTGACTATCGCGGCAGACAGCCCTTTGGCGGGGCAAAATATCGGAGATTTAGGTGTTCGTACAAAAACCGGAACTGTCATTGTTGGGTTGATGCGGGATGGAAAGTTGGTAGTTAGCCCCGGTGCGGATTATCATTTAATAGCAGGTGACACCCTTGCTATTTTGGGCAATCACCAACAGCTTGATAATTTTCAGCAATTTGCGAATCAGTCCACTTAAACTTGTTAGGGGAATTTTATGATGCAATTTGCGTGCCATGCGTGGGCCTACAATAATCTACCACTGCGCGAAGCTATTGGGACGATAGCACGGCTTGGTTTTCGCTCGATTGATCTTGGCACCGGCCCGCATATTGATGTGATGGTGGCCGCCCGTGAACCCGAAAAGTATGGGACAGCCGTGCGGCGCGTCGTGGAAGATTTCAACCTAAACGTCACCGACCTCTATTTGCTGCTACCCCACGTCAATTCCGCCGACCCTGCCCGCCGCGAAAGTCAATTGCTGCTGTTTCGCCGCCTTGTCCCCTTTGCAATTGAACTAGGCACACCGGGGATTACCGTGTCACCGGGACTGCTGCAACCGGATGGGCCAGAACACAGCCTTGCCCGCACCGTTCCGGCCTTGCAGCGAATTGTGGATGCCACCGAAAACACCGATTTGCGAATTTCATTTGAGCCGCATTTGGATTCATCCGCCAGTACCCCCGAACAAGCCATTTTGTTGGTGGAGGCTGTGCCGGGGTTGAGTCTGACACTGGATGTGTCCCATTTGCTGGCACAGGGCATTACATGGCGCAACATTCGTATGCTGTTTGAACACACCGCGCATGTGCAAGTGCGGCAGGCTCGCCGAGATCGGCTGCAAGTGCCATTTGAAAAAGGTAAGTTGGATTTAGAGCAGTTGATGGTTGACCTTGCCGAAGCCGATTATCATGGTGTGGTCTCAATTGAATATATGACCACATTTGGCTGGCATGGCATGGCAGAAGTGAACATTACGCAGGAGATCGTCAAGACACGCGATGCCCTGCGTGATTTACGTTTACAAGTGCTGCAAGAATAGCCTATTGTGGGGAGGCGGGGGCTGTCACCCATGCCGCCATCGCATCAAAATCCGCCTCAATCTGGTGAATCTGATTACGGTAATTCGGCGCAATGGCCTCCAAATTTCCCTTGTGGTACTCAATCACCGCGTCGGGGTCTTTGAGCAGATGTCCGGTAAGAATGGCAACTACCTCATCATTCGGCTTGATCTCGCCTTGTTCGACCAACTGCCGCACTCCTGCGACTGACGCAGCCGACGCAGGTTCACAGCCAATTCCTGCCGCGTCAATACAGGCTTTAGCGTCCATAATGTCTTGGTCAGTTACACACACCACCAGCCCGCCTGTGACTTCAATGCTGCGTTTGGCTTTGGCATAGTTGGTAGGGTCGCCAATGCGAATAGCGGTTGCCAGTGTCTCGGCTTTCATGGTGATGTGTTCTTTGAAATTGCCTTGCCAACTGCGGAAAAATGGCGACGCCCCCTCCGCCTGAACGATTGCAATACGCGGCATCCGTTTGATAATGCCAAGATGATGGAGTTCCATAAATGCCTTGCCGAATGAAGACGAATTGCCGAGATTTCCCCCCGGCACCACCACCCAATCCGGCACTTTCCAGCGGCGTTGTTGCAACATTTCTAGCATAATCGTCTTTTGCCCCTCCAAACGAAAGGGATTGACCGAATTCAGCATATAGATGGGCAGCTTGTTGGCAGTGTCCAGTACCAATTTTTGGGCTTGGTCAAAATCCCCACAGATTTCTAGACAGGTCGCGCCATAGGCAATCGCTTGGGCCACCTTGCCGAGTGCGATCTTACCCGCTGGAATTGCTACCACACCCTGCAAACCTGTCAGCGCTGCATACGAGGCCATGCTCGCTGACGTGTTACCTGTGCTGGCACAAATGACGGCGTGCGCCCCTAAATGTTTGGCCTGACTAACGCCAGTGGTCATACCCCGGTCTTTAAAACTGCCTGTTGGATTTTCGCCTTCGTGTTTTAGCTGCAATTTTTTGTGTCCGGTAAATTGGGCCAGCCAAGGCGGGCTATCATAGAGCATGGTGTTGCCTTCGCCGCGTGTCACCATCTCATCTTCGGCCAATTCAGGCGCGATCAATTCCCGATAGCGCCAGACTCCGCTACGTTCCCAATTTTTGAATCCGCCGAGGCGCTGATCGAATAAATCAGTGGAGACACGAGTTCGCAGATAGTCCAGATCATGCTGCACATCCAACAAGCCGCCACATTTAGGACAATTGTAGAGTTTGGCGTTGCGATAGTAGGTCTCGGAACAGTCTACACATTGCAGCCATGTTCTGGCATTCGTGTTCATTGTTTGCCTCCACGTTGAGCATGTCCATTGTCGTTTTCAGGCATAAGCACAGATGTCGCCGCCGGGTAGGAACCAAGTAATTTGACCATTGAGGCGCTTTGCAGCAGCCCCATCAAGGCCTGTTTACACTGCGGGTCTTCGGCATGTCCTTCAAAATCCAGATAAAACCAATATTGCCATGCTTTGGAGCGCATGGGACGAGATTCTAGCTTAGTAAGGTTGACCTCGTGTCGTGCAAATGCCCCTAGACATTCGTAGAGAGCCGCTGGACGATGGCGCACGGCAAAAACAATTGAGGTTTTCTGTGGGCCTTCGGTACGGGGGGCATCATGCAGGCCAATCACAAAAAAGCGCGTGGAATTATAGGGTTCGTCTTCAACCCCCCGCTCCAACACCGTGAGGCCATACAATTCACCTGCCAGCGCACTGGCAATCGAGGCGGTATGCGGTTCAGGGTTCGCAGCAAGATCACGAGCACTGCCAGCCGTATCATAGGCCACTACCGCCTCAAATCCACGTCGGCGCAGATACCCTTCACACTGGGCCAATGCCTGTGGATGCGATTTCACACGCTTAATGTCCGACAATTTGGTTCCAGCAGGGGCAAGCAGCATATGTTGGACACGCAAAACAACTTCGGCCTGCACCCGCATGTCATGTTCAAATAGTAGTTCGTAACTTTGGGCAACAGTTCCAGCAAGCGCATTCTCAACGGGCAGCATCCCATAAGTCGCTTGTCCGGTTAGCACGGCTTCAAACAGGCATTGAAAATTGGGACAGGGGAGGGTTTCAACCTCTCGGCCAAAATGCTGACGAACGGCTTCTTCGGAATAGGCCCCGTGCTCACCTTGAAAGGTAACAATAATTGGACTCATTTGTATTTTCCAGCTTTAGGTTTGAAATTGCCCTGTCGCTCAGGGTTTAGAAAAATCGAAGCAGCGGCAGGTCGTTTATCAAAAAACGGCAAAATCAATAATATCACAGACAAGGCCAAACAAAGCCAGATTTCTGATGTGAAAAAGTCACGAATGATGTCACCATTCGTATAAGGAGCATGTTCGCCAGACGTGACAAAAAGGCTCTCGTTGAGCGCATCGGTCACATTGAGGGTATACGTCCGTACCCACAACAGCACCACCCCAATGCCCAACAGCAGCATCAATGCGTTATTGACACGACTGCCGGGGCGCTCGGTGGTGGCAATGCGCCGATAAAATTGGAACGTCATCGCACCTGCTACAATCGGCAAGATGAACATGATACCGGAGGGGAAATCTTCAGTGAAATTGACATTTCGGGCCGCGAGGTCAAAACCCGTAAACGAATCAATCTCGTTATTTTCACCGGGGGTCTCTAGCCAGACACCAAAAGCAAACAGCCCCACGACTGCCAATCCAATTGCGGCAATTGCAAGGCTGAGAAAATGCAGGCGGGGTTTATTTTCTGGACGCATGGGCCTATCCTATCCGTTAATCCTTGACTAAAGCGGTGATATTTTGATGCTTTGGTCTCACTGTTGACTCACTAAAATACTCACAGCAGTCAACAGAGGATTAATCGTCCTCTTCTTCGTCTTTATCGTCCAGCTTTTCTGTCGAATCCGCGTGGGGGGATTCAGGTTCATCGCCATCCCGCTGATTGCCTTCATTGCGCGGGGCATCAACCGATGATTCACCAGCATCATCCAAAAGCGCCAATCCACTATCGGCCTCAGGTGCAATGTTGGGGGGCAAATCGTCGGGTTCGTCCAAATCATGGGCGGTTTCGAATTCAATACGCGGGTTGCCGTCTTCACCATCCACGATACGCACCTCTTTGCCCGCGATAATTGGCCCGATTTCGCTGCTGTCATTCAAATCTTCGGGTAAATCCATATCATCCAACGGGCGGGAGGGAGGAGGGAGTTCACGTTTGGGTAGATCGTCACCACGCAATTCATCGTCATAACGACCATGCAGCAGGGTGGCATTGTGGGCCAGATTAAACACCTCGCTGTAAAGGCGTTCGGCATGATGCGATACCCCGTTCAGCGCATCCGCGAAATGGCTGTAGCCAAAATTCTCGGTAGGCAGTTCAACCGCAAGGAACAAATCGCCATCGCTATCGAGGCCAAATTTTGCCATGTTCATATCAAGGTTAAGGCGCAGGACATGATAGTAAAAGCGCAGGCGGTCTTCGGCATTGGGTGGGGCCACCACAAACGGATTGATGACAAAATAAATCCAATGCTCACTTAGCCGAATGAAAATTCGAAAGGAGGAAACCGAAGTTCGCACCCCTGTAATCCATGTGTTTTCGCTGCTGCGGGTATAGCTCCACTCATATCGTGAGAAGTATTCTTCAATGGTCTCTGGTGTCAGGTGCATTCATACGCCCTATCTTGGAAGCGGTCAAGCCGAAAGTGAGGGGAAATCTCAAATTCAACCATCTATTATAGCTTAGAAAGGGAGCGTTATAGAGATAGAGTTTAGTTTCGACCTAGCGACGATCCGCGAGATTCACCATCACAAAATACAAGGTTGCTCCGATAAGGCCAAACAGCAGCAACCCCCAGCCCCCCAGCCCAATCAAGGTCATCCCTAAGCCAGCAAGGGCTGTCCCAATGCCGACCATTTGGGCCGCCTGACCCTCATATTGGCGCATTTGGCCCTGCCGATAGACATTGGCGGATTTTTTGATGATGATCCGCACGCCATAGGCCATCACTCCAATGCCCATGATTAGAAACAGCAGCAAAATAATGGTGTTCATGATTTCCTAGCCTGATAATTTAAGAGGGTGTGGACGGCGCTCATCGGGTCAGTGTCGCGGGTCATCATTTGTTCGACCAATCCTTCAAGTTGGTCGTCTGGCACCGCTGACAGCAGATTTTTGAGCAACGTCTCGCGCAGCCGTGCAATCAATTCACTTTCTAAACGCGCTCGTTGGCGATCTTGGCGAATCCCGCTTTCCGCCAAATAGCTACGGTGTGCATCAATCGCTTCGGCCAACTCCGGGACACCTTGCCCATGAATTGCTACCGTTTGGATAATAGGCACTTCACGGAAATCATATTCCGGCGCACCTGTGCTATCGGTTTGGGTCATCAATTGACCATGATGAGCGACCACGCGCTGACGATGCCCTAAATCGAGCATAGCTTTAAGCGCACGCACGGTATTTTGCACCAACGGACTATCGGCCTTGTTGACCACCAAAATATCGGCAATTTCCAAAATGCCTGCCTTAATCGCTTGAATATCATCACCGAGACCGGGAGCCTCAACCACAATCGTAGTGTCGGCGGCCTTCACGATTTCAACCTCATTTTGGCCTGCCCCCACCGTTTCAATAATGATGATGTCGAAACCAGCGGCATCCATCACCCGCATGACATCATAGGTAGTACGCGCCAAGCCACCCAATTGACCACGACTCGCCATACTGCGGATAAACACCCCATTATCACCAGAGAGGTCGCGCATCCGAAAACGATCCCCCAAGACCGCGCCGCCAGTAAAGGGGCTGGTGGGGTCAACCGCGATAATGCCAACCGTTTTGCCCTGCTTGCGGAGATGTTGGGTTAGGGCAGTCACGAGGCAACTTTTGCCTGTACCCGGTGCGCCCGTGATTCCAATGGTGTAGGCGTGACCTGTATGGGGATAGAGTGTTTTTAGGATTTCAACCGACTCAGGAATTTCATTCTCAACGGCAGTAATGGTGCGGGCTAAAGCACGACGGTTACCCGCCAGCAATTGGCTGACGAGTGTTTCTGGAGACGTTTTTAACACAGACAATCCTTCTATCAGACAGAAACAACCGTGCGGATATGTTTTACAATGTCATCGGTGTTGGTACCGGGGCCAAAAACCTCGCTCACCCCCATTGACTTGAGCGCCGGAACATCTTCATCGGGGATAATGCCACCAATAATGACCTTTACATCGTCCAATCCGTTTTCGTGCATTAACTCGATCACACGCGGGGTCAACGCCATGTGTGCGCCGGATAGAATAGACATGCCAATGACATCCACATCTTCTTGCAGCGCCGCTTCCACAATCATTTCGGGGGTTTGGCGCAGGCCCGTATAGATCACTTCCATTCCGGCATCGCGCAGACTGCGGGCAATCACTTTGGCGCCCCGGTCATGCCCATCAAGGCCGGGTTTGGCAATCAGTACGCGGATTTTGCGATTTTCCATTGGGTATTTTCCCTGCTCAGAAAATATGAAACTTAAAATACGAGTATAGCGCAGAAATTTTAGGAATGGAGAGTGAGCAATTGCCTATTTTTAAGCATCAGGTGGCAGACCACGCAACATGTCCAATACCTCGCGTTCAAAACGCCACAAGGCACTTGATTGAAAACGCCGCTGTAAGGCTTTTAGACGGGGATAGCCATCTGCAGATTCCGAAACCCATTCTTGGGCAAAATTCCCTTGTCGGATGTTGTCGAGGATAGATTCCAATTGACGCTGCATTTTGACCTCTTGGAAGCGCTCTGTACGGGACATGATGCCATATTGTCCGGCGGGTGAAAACATATGCAACGCATTGGTTAGGCCTGTAATACCTGCCCGCGAAAACAACATGCCCAATTCACCGGATAAATATAGCTCGGTGAGCGCTACTTCGGGCGGATAACCTTCACGGATGAGGACATCAGCGGCGGCCAGCAGCGTGCTGTGAATCGCCGATAAGACGGCCTGATGGATAAAGAGGTCAATTTCGACTTCCTGATTAAACGAGACCTCAATCGCGCCCTGTCGCAACGCTCCAATCGCGGCAGCTAACGCCAATAAATACTCCCATGCCCGTCCCGATCCATCTTGCGCAACCGAAACATAGCAGGGATACCCCAACCCATTCAAATAACCATCACGTACCCCAATGCCGAGCGTGCGAGGGGCGATCAAACCAGCATCCACATGATTCGGCGGTTCGATGTAGCCAAACGCGATGTTATAGCCCGATGCAAAAATCAGCATGTCACCGGTGCGTAAATTTGGCGCGATATGCTCCAAATACACCTGTGGCATGATTTCATCGGGAATCATCAGAAAAATGGTGTCCGCCCCTTGTGCTGCTTGGGTAATCGGTGTGACGATAAACCCATCATTACGGGCAAGACGGGCAAAATCATCCTCGCGGTTGCCAACAATGAGATCATAGCCGCTGTCACGCAAATTGAGGGCCACCGAACGACCCAGATTGCCATAACCAATCACTGTAATCTGCCGCTGGCGCAGATTTCGCAAATCGGCATCTTTTTCATAGTAGATAGTCGTCATAGTAGATAAACCACTTTTCTAAAGGGTCATATTAATCAAAGTTGGCTGCTGGGGTTCGGAGTACGAGATGCCAGACCGGAGTGGGCGTTTTTTGGGTAACAAAACCCAGACTTTCATAAATCCGCCGCGCCGCTCCATTGCTGGATTGCGTGTTGACGGTAATGGCACGATATGGAAATTGGGCAATAAGGCGCTCCACTAGCGCTCGACCAATGCCACGTTTTTGCGCTGAGGGCCATGTCGCCAATCGTGCCAGATGAATGCCATCCGAATAGGAAGTTGAAAGTTGATAACCGACGGCATGTTTTTCCATCACTGCCATCGTAAAACTGACGGCATAATGGCTGGATCCTTCTAAATCGGTCAGGCTCATGTGCCACAGGGAGGGAAAAGCAGCATGGTCAATAGTTTCTATAATCCGCAGATCATGACCGTGTACCAAACGAATTTTGAAATCGCGGGGCGGCTCATATTCAATCGGGGCAGCCTCTCGAATTAGATGAACAATCTGGTCAAGCGAACTAAAGCCGCTTTTCTCCAAGAGAACTTGCAGCCAAAATTCCATTTCCAGAACCGCGATTTCGTGAATGCCAGATTGGATACAGCGGGATAGAGTGGCTTGTAGCAGAGCATCAAACACATTTTCAGGCGTATGGTCATGCAGCGACACCAAGCGCAGCCATGCCGTGCCGTTGTGAGGGGCAGAAACCGATAGCACCCCAATTAGTTCTTTATGACGATAGGCCAGTACAGTTTGGTGATATTCGTCCCGCAGCCATTCATTTATCTGACGCCAATCCAGATGATGATGGGTGCGAAACTGTTGGGCGCTAAATTGCAACACCGCCCGATATTGTGCGGGGGTATACGGAACAATTGAAACACCAATCGGATTCAAAATAGCTGACCTTGTTGTTCAAGCCGCCATGAACGGGCCGCTATTGTCCCGTGGTGGTTTCCGCGAGTTGAGGCCAGTTGACCGTACATTCATTTGGCCCAACTTTACAAGTTTTGAGCGTCTCGGTGCTGAGAATGAGCCGAAATTCCGCGTCACTGTTGAGTTCTGAATTCCACACCCAATAGAAATTATCTCTATCTTTCGCAAAATAGCTCACATTTTTTTTCATGCCTTGGCACAGTTCAGATTCGGCCAGTGCTTCGTTCGTAATAAAAACCCGAATACATTCCCCCGGTTCAAAGGTACTCATGGTTTGCGCACCGAAATCACGCGAAATGAACATCCGATTGTTATCCAGCGAATTGAAGCCAATACCGGTCAAATTCAGAACTTGCTCAGAGATATTGACAATGGTGAGGGAGTCATTGTCATAAATCAGCTTCAAACTCCCATCGCCGTCATTGTTGTTTGTTTCGATATTGGATTGCCCGCCAGAATTTCCATCGGAGTCAGTAGGTACATCATCTGAGCCACTCAAGACTCCGCTTAACGCCAAAATCGCGGCCAGTATTAAAAGCGCTGCAATACCCCCAATTCCATAGAAGAGGGGCTTACGATTATTAGCTTTTTTGTCCGAGACTGCTGCTACAGGCGGTGCAGGCTTGGGGGGTGGCGGAGTTGGAACTTCTTCGCCCTTGACTGCCTTCGGCGCAGACTTTTTCGCCGCTTTGGGGGCAGGCGGAGAAACCACCCCGTTAGCAGGTGTTTTACTTGGAGTATCTGTTGGCACGTCCAGCATCGCAGCACTTGGCGGAGGCACAGGCGCACCCGATTTCATAGGCACAGGGGTTGGGGCAGGCACGGGCATTTCGGTGGCAGCGGGAATTTCACCCAATGCACCTTGTAGTGCCGTGACCATCTCACTTGCCGATTGAAAACGATTTTCGGGTTGTTTTTCCAGCGCCTTTAAGACAACTTTCGTTACAGATTCCGGCAAATCAGCCCGAATTTCACGCGGGGAGGGAGGCGGATTGGTGATATGGCTGAGGGCAAGGCTCATAGCAGATTCTTCATCAAACGGCACTTGTCCGGTCAGCATTTCAAACAAGATCACCCCTAAGGAGTAAATGTCACTTTGGGGGACGGCCTGCTGTGATGAGATCGCTTGTTCAGGGGCGATATAGCGCGGCGTCCCGAACGCTGTGCCGAGGGTGCTTTCTGTACCAGCTTCCATCACCAGACCAAAATCCATCAAAACCACCCGTCCAGTGTCTTCTTCAACCATGATATTGGAAGGCTTTACATCCCGATGGATAATCTGGTTTTTATGGGCATAATCCAAAGCCGCCGCCACCTGCCGCATAATATTGAGCACATCGGCATAGGGCATATAACTCTTTTTGCGTTTTAGACGGCCCAACATTTGGGTCAGCGTCTCACCCCGAATTAACTGCATCGCCATGTAATGCGTATCTTCTTGGGTGGCATAGCGATAAACGGTCACAATATTAGGGTGACTATCCAGTTTGCCGATGGTGCGGGCCTCGCGCTTGAATCGTTTCATCAATTCGTTGGCCCTGTCACGATCAAGCGTAATGACTTTTAGCGCCACATCACGCTGTAAATTACGATCTGTCGCCAAATAGACCCGCGACATGCCGCCTTTACCCAACAATCGAACGATGCGATAATCCCCTAAGATTTGCCCGATCATCGGGTCGTCGGTTTTTGTGACCACTGAGGTTCCTGCCTTGCCTGATCTGGTTAATCACCTAAGAGGCCCATGTTTTGAGCCTCCTCAAAACTCATCTTATCCCCATGAATATTGCCGAGGTCTAAATCTGCTGGCTGGTCGTTACTAAACAAATCGTCAAAACTTTGTTCATCGGGGGTACTTTGTCCAAACAATAAATCTAAATCAAGCTCCCCAACTGGCTCTAAAATAGGCTCATCTACAATGGTTGGGGCCGTTGGTGCAACCTCCAGTTTGGGTAGAGGTTGTGTGGCATGTTTGGGCGGACGAGAACCGGGGCGTGGGGCGGTGGGTGATGTCGGGACAGGCACCGGAGCAGGTTGCTCAAAAGTCCACGCGCTGTCGCCCAATAGCTTGATAATCGCGTCAGCCCCTAGTCGCCCAAAGCGAGTCATTGCACCAAACACACCAGATTTATTGTCATCAAATAAAAAGGCAGCAAAATAGTGATAGCCGAGAGAAAGCGCAAACAAGTCATAACGATTGCCGTCGTAGAATTTGAGAGACCATCCTTGACCGCCAATTTGTGGGGCAATCTTGGGAGCGTGAGCAAATGTTGGCCCCAAGACACCTGCAATTAGGCTCTTGTCAATATAGCCAGTGCGTTCATCTACTACTACCCGGCCTGTACGGTCAGCAATTAGGCCGCCAATGGCACCGACTTCGCGCATTGTATTAACCAAAATCGTCCGAGCTTTATCAACATCTAAGGCCGGGATGGGGCCAAGATCAATCTCAACTATCCCCTCACTAGCTTCAACGACATCCGCACCATCAAGACCTACCCGGAGCGCACGCACAAATTTTTCGCCGGGGGGATAGGGCATAAACTGAATCGGGAGTTCTTCAAGTTGATCGGCATCAAGCATGGGGTCATTTTCGGCTGCAACTATGACAATCGCTACACCAGCCCGTTCACGTATAGCCCGTTTCGCAAATTCAAGGCCATTCATCGTGCCATCCAGTGTATACGCCGCGACCACCAAGTCAAATTCAACTCGTGCGATTTCATCCAGCGCAGATTCTGCCGAGGGGACTTCATAAATCGCATAACGCCTGCCTAGCATAGACATAGCAGCACGCACGAGATCACTCAGATGTGCGCGTGTATCAATCACCATAATACGATGGATCGAAGCCATAACACTGCCTCCGCAAAAATCTGTCACAGGCCAACACTACAGGGAAGGATACCCCACCCTATGGGACATTATACTGTATCAATATAGTATTGGCGAAGAATGTATTTTTCTCGAAAAAGATAAAGAGGCTGTTTGTCCCCCATTATACAATTGTTTGAATCGAGGCGTCAGGAAATTTTCGTGAAAAAAATTATGAAACGAGCCTTTGCTTCTCATGATGAATGCAAAGGCCCGTCTTGATCAATCTAGGATTTGCAAAAAAGGGGTTCCCTTTGTTGCGTTAGCCTACTTATTGGAAGCTGGCTTCGATTTCATTGGCGGCAACATCCAGCGCCTCAAGAGCGGCCTGAACGTCCACACCTTCGACCAAAATGCTTTGGAAGGTCGCCTGAACATTATCGCGCACCACGTCGTAACCAGCGGTGGCGGGTTCAACAAAACCCTGACCTTCGATCAACAGATTGAACGCTTCTTCAAATTGAGGAGTAGCGGCAAACACATCACCCATATTTTGGGCGGTGCTGATACGAACCGGGAAGTAGTTGGAAGCGGCGGCCCAAACTGCCTGTTGTTCGGCTTCGGTGAACCAACGGACAAACAGCCACGTCGCCAGTTGGGCTTCGGGAGTGCTGCTGCCAGCAATCAGGCTGACGCTCGCGCCGTAGATGTCTACCGCTGGGGTTTCGGCATACGGGATAAAGGTGATACCCCAATCCAGTTCGACACCACCTTCTTGAATAGCGGAAGCAACGAAGGGAATACCGGAGGTTGAACCCATGTAGAACAGGTTCTTGCCAGCGGCAAAGTCATTTTGATCGGCAAAGTTTTCCGCAATCAGGTTCGCGCAGCCATCGGCAACCAAACTCTGCATAAAGGTTAAAGCGGTGATGGTGGCTTCGTTGTTATAGGTGTAGGTGTTGGTCTCGGCATCGAAGATGTCAGCACCAAGCGCGTAGGTCAACGCTGCAACATTGGAAGCATCGGTACGAACGCTGTAGCCAATGGTGTCATCGCCTTCATAGCCGCTCCAACCGTTTTCGGTAAAGGCACAGGCCATTTCACGGAATTCGTCCCAGTTGGTGGGTGGCGCTTCGTAACCCAATTCAGCCAAAGCCGAACGGTTGTAATACAACACTTCAGCAGAACGATTGGGTGGGAAGCCGATACGGACACCATCGGGGGCGATGTCTTGCGTGAAGAAAGCCGGGATAAAGTCGGCAGCTTCCGCTTCGTTCAAACCGACGGCGGGGTCGGTCACGAAGGGATTCAGGTCAACAATACCGCCACCCGCTTTGTAAGCCAGCGCTTGGTTTTGATAGGCCACAACCAAATTGGGCAGTTCACCAGAGGTCAACCCCGCAATGATCTTACCATAGATGTCATCATAGCTCCCTTGATTGGTCGCTTCAACGGTGATACCCCAAGGATTATTGGAGTTAAACTCAGCGATCAGTTCGGCGAGGCGTTCTTCACGCGCACCACTGTGATTGTGCCACCATGTAACGGTTTGGCCGCTGGGGTCAACGCCAGCAAAAGCACCTTCGGTCGCTGGTACGGTGAGTTCGAAGGTCTTGCGGAAAGCAGAAGCATCTTGAGCAAACGCCGAGGGCAGCGCTGCTACGATTACAGCCAGAACCATAAGTACAACAAAGGACTTGCTCAAAACAGATTTCACTTTGTAACTCCTCCTTAAAGGATGTTGTTTGGGGAACACTCTGACAAAACATTGACATCGAAATTCCGAGTGTCAATCATAACCTGAGACCATAAAACCTGCCCTAATTTAAGTTTAAAGAAATTTTAAGTTAAATTAAAATTTTATTTACCAAATCCCCCGATTGAGTGTTAACATCATATTTTGTAATGGCGTGGTGAATAACTTGAGGAGATTATGTTGATGGGATTTTTACGTAATATCCAATCACTGTTCGGGGGAAAGGCCAAAACGCAGGACGGGGGATTATACCTATACGTCAAAGTGCATAAGTTTCCAAACCGCCCCTCACCGGAGGATGAAATTGTGCAGCTTCGCCTGAATCCCTATAGTGATGTCTCGGAAGATGATGAAGGCAATCATTTTGTCAAAAAGACAGTGGTCGGTGCCCGTTCATTCCGTCGTGCCGAAGTCACTGTATTTTTCGACAACAAACGCCAAATCCGCGATTGCGAGGTCAGCGGGGGTGAAGTGGCGACTGCGGAGGAGTTCAAACAATATCAGGCCAGTCAAAACGCTTCCAGCAAGCATGGGCTAGTCTAGCCTACTATTTTCGATTGTTCTCGTCAAAAGTCAGTATAGATTTACCTTTACGTTCCGGTGTTGAAATATGAATTACTCGACATAAGCGTGAATCTGAAAATCGGCTTTCAAACACAGGATCCAAATCCATAAAACTGTCTCCCGGCTTTGTAATAACAGTAGGCAAGCGACGAACATAGCGATATTCAATCAATTGGAAAATCTTCTCCCGTGCCCATGAAGACGCGGCACTGAGATCAAAATGATCTAGGATAAGGACATCCGTCGCACAGACTTCTTGAAAGCGTTTTTCCAAACTTATCCGTGAATTAGGCTCAAAAGATCTCCGCAAGTAGTCTAATAAGTCGGGTAATGTAACAAAATACACAGGCTCACCCGCCTTGATTCGTGCATTAGCGATTGCAGCAGCAAGATGGGTTTTTCCGGTTCCATTTTTTCCAACAAATATCAGCCACTGTTGGCTGGGGGCTTCAGCAAATTTTTTTGCAGCAGCAGCAGCCTTTGAAAGCGATTCCCTAGACTTTGCATGTGGCTCGTCACGATGTGTCGAGAAATTTTCAAATGTCATCCCCTCATAGATTTTGACATTTGATATTTCTCCCGGCGTCTGATCATCAAGATGACTACGATAATCAGGCAGCTCCTGCATGTTGACGAGCCTGCACAGTTGATAATCTCTCAATCGGCTGGTAATTCGCGGGTCCAAACGGTCAAAATCACAGTTTGTGGTGATAACCGTCGGCAATCTTCTAACATATCGGTGGTTGAACAATTGATAGAGTTTCTCGTTAGCCCAAGCGGTAGGGCTTTCCGCTCCAAGGTCATCAAGAATCAAAAGGGGTGCTTCCCGTATCATTTCAAACTTCTCATCATAGGCCAACTCAGAGTTTGGTCCAAACGCGGCCCTTAGGTGATCCAAAAGGTCAGGAATTGTCATGAAAATTACTGATTGCCCGCGGGTTAAACAATAGTTGCCAATTGAAGCCGCTAAATGAGTTTTGCCACATCCATAACCACCGTAAAACAATATCCACCCTTCAGGGTTGTTGGCAAAATGATATGCTTTATCTATGCAATTGCTAAGAGTTGCTTTCTGGATTTGAGATAAGGCAACATCCGAAGTAATAAAGTTATCAAAACTCATATTTTGATAATGGGTAAGATTGCTGATGTTTCTTCGACGATCAGCCTCTTGTTTAGCAATATTATTCTGCTGACACTCACAAACTATGGCTCTACCAAAAGCCGGATGGCCTATTGGCGCATTACTTGGGGTGAAATATCCTAGTCCCCCACAAATCGGACAGACATCGGGCGGCAACTCAACTGAATTTTCAGAGGATGCATCGGATTTATCCCAAAAACTATTGAATTTATCAAGGTAATCACCGAGCGAACCCATTTTTACCTGTCCCCTTCCCATCCCTCATCCAACGATCAAGAATCGCCTGAATGTAACTCCAACTGCGCTTGTTTTGCTCAACAGCGATGCGAATTGCTTCTTCAATCCAGTCTTCAGGAAATTCTCGTTCAGCGTCCAACAGCCGATCACGCATCATCGGCGTAATATTGCCAATATTTTGCTCATATAGTTTAAAAATGAGCGGTCTTTCCGTAATCAACTGGACTGGTCGTGAAGCATCACCCGGCACCCACGACCCCTTTTCTAACGCATTAAGCGCTGCTTGCCCATCAGGGGTATTCACAAAATAAATCTCTTCCTGCACGGTAGTTAGCGTGATCGTGACATGAAATAACGTGCCACGTATGACGGCTCGTTCTAAGGCATCTCGCAAAACAGCCTCACGCTCAGACTCCTTTGATGCCAAACCTGCCATAAATAATTCATCGGTCATGATTCCTGAAAGGCGCAGGTATCTATACTTGCCTTCTTGCTGCTGAATGGCCCACAAGCAATAGAGCGTAACCTTTAGCTCGGCCAGATGGTCAATCATTGGCAGTAGTTCGATAAAAAACGGCTCTGGTAATCCGATAAATTTGGCTTTCTTCGGAAAACCATTAAATCCCTGCATAATCGGTATCCTAAGACTTTTCGGCGCTCTTTACGGACAATTTTAGTTCGCACCAGCCAGAGAAAGTAGGGCAGGCTGAATTGAAACGACAGATTAATAATTGGTCAAGTCAATGGATTGTTTCATCAAATCCCGGAACTGGGTGAGCCGCTTGTCAAAATAGAGCGAGATCATTCCGGTTGGGCCATTGCGATGTTTCGCCACGATGATTTCGGCCTGATTTGGGGCTTCAGAATTTTCGTTATACACATCATCACGATAAATAAACATCACTACGTCACTATTCTGCTCGATGGAGTTATGTACAATGATGTTATTCGCCACGAAATTATGCAGTCCGGGTACAGTTAGGTCAAAAACTTCTTCCTCACCATCCAATTCAATTGATTGAATGCTATCCCAATAGACATCGCTCTCGGCTAATGCAGCGAGTGGCTTTGACTGGACAACATTCACTACACGCGCAGCTCTCGCACGGCTGACATTTTGTTTGTAAAGGGTTGTCCCACAATGGGCCATATCTATCGCACTCTGCATTTGTCGCACGGTCATTCCAGAGGCTTGCATTACAGGGACAACGTACATTCGCCATATATCAAATGGAATAATGTCTCGATTGGTATTGGCAATATGGGCATCTAAGTGCTGCCGAATTTGTTGTAGGGATTGGGTTTTGTATTGACCTACTGCCCCGATTCTATCAATAAAAATAGACATATCCTGTTTGCCCGTAACGACGACATGATACTGGTCACGGCCTTTACCAGACTGTGCGACACGTCTTAATCGAGCATTGATTCCATTCCGAATTAGCAGTGACTGTACATCTGTAGCAAGTCCTTCGCTGCTCGAAGCATAATAGGCAATAGGTCGGATACTTTTGCCTTCGACAAGTTTTATGCAACCATCCGTTGCCCATAAATGACGCAAAAATAGCGCAATTGCTTCAGCAGGCTGTTGAAATACCTTCTGTGGAACGAATTTCTCATGCGAGCGTAACCCCCAAACCCCTAAGTCGGTCAACCATGTGACCAAAGGGCTACGGGTACAACGGCTTGGTTTAAGGGTTGTTGGTAAATACACTTGATACCATGTATGATCCTGTTGGATGCGAGGTTTTACCTTGTCGCCAAAGACTTCTAAGGCCAAGTCTGCTACTTGTTGGGCGAGGTCTATTTCGCGGGTGGTGTAATGGATAGATTGCCTCGGTAAGATACACCCATCGCCAATCAAATGACCTAGCAGGGCCAATTCAGCATCGGTCATCGTTTGGGAATCGAAACTCGGCATTGTTCGCGGCAGGCCAAGATAATCCCCCGCTTGAAGCTCATCCAAACGTCTCCAGCCATGAATCGTGAGAAATTTGTGATTAGCTGTAGCGCGAATCGTACGCCCTAGTTGGGTAGTTAAACGATAAACAGGCTTTACTCCTGTCGAAAAAGCTCGACTGACCAATGCTTTTTCCAGTTTCAGAGTATCTGGGTTCAGCGCCCAAATATTGAAGCCAGCACGTCCAGCTAAATCTCGAATTGGCAATATTTCGCCCGTATCGGCCAATGGGATCAATGTATCTCCCGACAGACACCCCGATTCGCGCAAATCAGATAGCTGCGGCCTTTTGTCGGCACGCTGTTCAACGGCGCGATTTAATTGTCCCAATGCCAAAACAGGCAGGTTCAGTTCGCGGGCCAACTCTTTGAGGGACTGCGAAATATAGCTAATTTCCTGTTCGCGGTTTTGATTGCGATCCCCCTGTTTGCCATTCATCAATTGCAGGTAGTCCACAATCACCAAGTTAATATCAAATTCGCGTTTGAGGCGGCGGCACTTTGTCCGCAGTTGGATCGGGGTAATGGCGACGGTATCATCCAAAAAGATGGGAAGTTCGCTGAGTCGGGCAGCGGATTGGGTAAACAGTCCCCATTCCCGGTCATCCAGATCACCGAGGCGTAGTTTTTGGCTGTCTATGCCGGATTCACTGGCAATAAACCGCTGAACAAGTTGTTCGTTGCTCATTTCAAGGCTAAACACCGCCACTCTTCCACCAGCGCGTGCTGCATTACGGGCAATATTGAGGCCAAAACTGGTCTTACCCATGCCAGGACGCGCCGCCAAGATCAGCAGGTCACTTTTTTGTAACCCACCCAGCAAGCGGTCAAGATCAATGAATCCGGTAGGTACACCCGATTGTTTATCACGAGTGCGATAAAGATATTCGATGCGGTCATAATATTCGGCGAGGACATCCTGAATAATGGTGACTTCCCGCTTCAAACGGCGCTCGGTCACACTAAAGAGGTTGGCTTCGGCGCGTTCGATGACCTCATTCACATCCATATCTTCGCTTTTTGCCAGTTGCGCAATCTCAACCGATGCTTTTAGCAAACGGCGGCGCGTGGCAGTGCGCTCCACAATCCGGCCATAAATTTCTGCATTCATGGCAGTAGCAGAGTTGCTCAGGAGATAGGTGATATAAGAACCGCTGCCAATGGAATCAAGGCGGCCTTGATTACGCAGTTCTTCAATAAGCGTCAGGCTGTCAATCACCTCGTTACGCTCTTGCAGTCGCATCATCGCTTCCCACACATATTGATTGCGCAGGAAGAAAAAATCGTCGGCACGCAAAAACGACGCCACTTCGAGCAGGGCATCATTATTAATAAGAATCGCCCCTAGTAGTGCTTCTTCGGCCTCTTGACTATGGGGCGCTAAACCTTCTTCAGGGTTGAGCAGTGGTTCGTCCATTACAGAAATTTATCAGCTTTGTTGGTTGCTCTAAGTCAAAAATCGCCTCTCACACAACTATACAATGTTCTAGTATTGAAATGCGACAGGCGAAATGTTTGGTTCGAAGATTTAAACTTTAAGGGTTCGGCAAACTCGCCGGGATATTGAGCGTCAAGAATTGGGGCGGATCTACCCACACGCCATTGACCATGACTTCAAAATGCAAGTGCGACCCTTGTACTCGGCCTGTCGCCCCTACCAATCCAATAATCTGACCCTGACGTACCAATTGGCCGGGGACAACTTGAATCTCGCTCAAATGCGAATAGGCGGTTAGGATACCCCACCCATGATCTATCATGATGTGATTACCATGAATAGGCAGCCGCTCGGTAAAAATCACGCGGCCATCGGCAGAAGCAGCTACCGGATCACCTGTTGTTGCCAAATAATCTGTTCCAGTGTGGCGTCCTTCATAGACCCCATTGTTGTAGTTGCGAATGCCACCAAATTCGGAAATTTCAATATCGCGGACAGGGTTGATGAAGTTGGTAAAGAATTTTTCGGGGGTGGTGCGATTCATCACACGCACCAAAGTTTCTTCCTCTTGGCGATTAATGTCAGGGTCAAGCAGCGGTTCAAGATTGTAGGGGAGGGGAATGTCTTGATAGAGGAATGCACCCCACATAATCTCAATGTCCTTACGGAAAGTCTGCTGCGACCCATCATCGGCGGTATAGAAAATCTCAATAGATTGGGTGCCCGTCGGCGCATCCATATCTATGCCTAAAAAGCCGATCCAATCGCCATCCACACTCGGATAAAGGTAAATTACGCGGCCAAGAAATGTGGCCTGTACTTCCTTTGGATGTGACCCATCCAAAATCTGCACTCGTAAAAGCGCCGAACGCCCCTCTTGAATTTGTTCGCTGGGTTCTACCAAGACAAAAACATTACTCGAAGCGTCTTGGGCATTGGCCGGATGTGCAATCAAAATAACTGTTAACCCAGCGAGTACCATTAAAAATACAAATACTGCTTGAAATCGCCGCATGTTGAAACCCTATTGATGATAAACCGTAGGAAACATTGTAATGATAGGTGTGGAGCAAGTCTAGCGTGAGTCGTTCTATCGTTTGTCAAACGCACGATAAGTTACAATACCCATACGATCAGCGAAAAAAGTTGCTGATTGGCGTCAAAAATGCTAGGATTTAACATACTCTTTGGGGATTTATTAGTCAGGTGAGAAGACCATCCCATGACCAGTGGCCCACAACGATACTACACTCCACAGCGTCGGGTTGCCTATGATGACAGCATGAATCCTTGGATGATTCGGCTGCCCATGTTGGTAGTGACGGGTCTTGTCCTGCTGTTTTTCCTCTTGGTTGCGGGCATTGCAGGTTATCAGTTCACCTACCAAGATCGCATCTACCCCGGTGTTTCCACTATTTTTGGCCTCAACCTAGCGGGTATGACCAAAGACGAAGCGCGGGCCGCTCTCGCTAATCGCTTCACCTATCCCGAAGATGCTACCTTTGTTTTTCGAGATGGTGATAAAACGTGGGAATATACCGCCAAAGAACTCGGCGTCACGATGAATATTGAGGCGACGGTCAACGAGGCCTATAACGTTGGACGCAACCGCAGTGGATTGGGTAATTTATTCGACCAGTGGGATGTATGGCGGAGCGGCTACCCACTCGCTCCGGTTATCACCTATAACCAAAGCGAAGCCGAGCAAATTCTGGGGCAAGTCTCCAACGATTTTGTCAATCGTCCGGTACAAGACGCCACTCTGACCATTCAAAACCGCCAAGCTGTTGTCACGACCAGCCAAGTAGGGCGCGTGGTGGATGTCCCCGCGACACTGTCCTTGTTGCAACAAGAAATTATGCGCTTGAGCAGTCGCAGTGAAATCAATCTCGTGGTGGTTGAACAAGCCCCTGAAGTTTGGGATGCCAGTGACGCCGCCGCATTGGTTAATATTGCGCTGGATACACGCGGGGTAACATTTTTTATCAGCCCCGAAGAAGGTACAACCGCCGGGCCATGGACAGCGAAGCCGGAAGATATTGAAAACATGTTGCGCATTGAAAAAGTTTCCAACGGCGACGGCACTTCGCATTATGAGGTGAATGTGACCACCGATGCGGTTGAAGGATTTTTGGAACAAATTGCACCTGAACTGCGGACGGCTCCGGTAGATGCCCGTTTTACGTTTAATGATGAGACCAAACAGCTAGAGGTTCTCCAAGCCAGTCAAGATGGACGGGAATTGGACACCGCCAACACCCTGCCACTATTTGAGCGGGCTGTTTTCTCCAATACAGATCGAGCCGTGCCGCTCGTATTCCAGACGGTTTCCCCGGCTGTACGCGATACCATGACCGCGCAAGAATTGGGAATCACGGAACAAATCACTGCCGCCACAACCTATTTTGTGGGCAGCACTGCCAACCGCCGCACCAATATCGAAGTCGCCGCCGCGCGTTTTCATGGCATTGTCATCCCGCCACACACCGTCTTTTCATTTAACCAATATCTCGGTGATGTGAGCGAGGAAGAGGGCTATGAGACAGGCCTTGTGATCGTGGGCGACCAAACCATCACGGGGGTAGGGGGTGGGGTTTGCCAAGTCTCCTCAACATTGTTCCAAGCGGCTTTTTATGGCGGCTTCCCCATTATCGAACGTTATCCACATGGCTATCGTGTCGCCTATTATGAAACGGGCGAAGGGCCGGGTTTGGATGCGACAGTCTTTTCACCGATTGTAGACTTCAAATTTGAGAACGACACCGATTATCATCTGCTGTTGGAAGTGTATGTGCGTCCAGCGAATGCGAGCATCCAGTTTAAGATTTATAGCACCAGTGTAGGGCGCAAAGTAACCAAAGAAGGCCCATATGTGCGGAATGTCACGCCGCCGGGGCCGACCATTTATCGTGCAACACCGGGTCTGCAACGTGGGCAAGCGATCCAAGTAGATTATGCCGTTTCGGGTTCAGATGTTTATGTTTATCGCACCATCAAGGATGCTGACGGCAATATTCTGGTGGAAAAGGAAGAATTTGTCAGCCACTACATTCCATGGCCGGCCCAATTCCAAGTCGCACCCGATGACCCGCGAGTGAATCGTTAGCGTGGGAACAATTCCCTGAAATATTCCGTTTCAGGGGTGCATCTATTATTTTTATCAAGGGACTTATGCTGTACTTTCTAAGTTTGAGCGAAACGTATACAACGACGTGGTGGTTTATCGCCCTACGCGGTTTCCTAGCGGTGCTGTTTGGCGTCACAGCGATGTTTAACCCTTTGCTTGCAGCATCAGCGGCAGTTTATATTGTGTCCATTGGCCTAATGCTCGATGGATTAAAGGTTGTCACGGAAGCGGCTTTTAGCAACGCGACGTGGCGGTTGTGGCAAATTGCTTTGTCACGTGGGGTCTTCGAAATTCTTGTAGGAGCAGCCGCGCTCTACAACGGACATTCGACCTTCAAATTGATGGCTTTTTTGTTTGCCTTCGCCATCATTTTCCGGGGGATATTGGAATTTATCAGTTTCCTCGAAATCGAGTCCCCCATCGAAGGCCAACGAATTACCCTGATCTCCGCGATTGGCAGCATCTTGATCGGGTTGGGGCTAATCATCACCCCGCTAGGTGATGAAATCGCCTTTATTCTGTATATTGGCGCTTATGCCATCGTAGAAGGGTGCATTCAAATGGCCTCCGCCGGACAGATAAGCGCACGTTTGAAGGAAGCCGAGGTGATTGCCTAATGGAAAGCACTCAAATGCTGCCTACCTTACAGCGTGCCCATGATATTGATGCCGTATTAGAAGAAATCAAAAACACCAAATTTATCGGGGAAGTCACCCACAAGGAAATCGAAGAGCACGTTAACAGCGGCACCATTCGCTTTCTGTATGAAGGCGACAAACTGCTCGGCTTTGGTGCATGGCAAATCGTGAATCCTCAGTGGCGTGAAATCGGCCCACTCTATATCATCGAAACCGCCCGCGAAAAAGGCGTGGCACGGCAGGTCATTGACGAGATGTTTGCCATCAATGCCGCCTATAACCTCTATGTCGTTACGAAAAACCCGATAATCGGTTATTTGGCAAAGCAGTACCAATTTAGCCAAATCAGCATGGCAAAATTACCCAAGCCGTTGAAAATTCACCTTATCCGCAAGTTTAAGCCGGTGCGAATTATCCATCTATTGACCAAATTCAGCCGTGATCCGGTTTTACATTACATTCGCAAGGTCGAGAACGATAAATGAGGTAAACCACAGGGCTAAACGTATTTTGATAGGGGGTCAGACACGCTCAGATTCACTAAAGGTCACTTCAACCTTCGTCTCAATTCCCAGACGCTTTTGCAGCTTGGGGATATAAACTTTCCGATAGGCCTCGGCATAGTCTGCCCCAATATAAATTCCCCACAGTTTAGATAGCAACCGCTCGAAGAAGGGAAAGATAATGGCATTAAGCCCATTTTGGGTCGCATGGCAAGCCAGTGCGTCCAATTTGATGCGCCGTACCGCCGAGACGTCCACAAATCGGTTCGGGAACAGAGTTGAGCAGACATAATAATCGAGGGTATGGTCAAGGCCATAACGCGCCACCGCATTCCGCACAATTTGGGCCACTGCCATATGGTCAGGGTGTGGGTAGGGTGTGGAAAAACGAAAAAACTCGAAGGAAATTACTACATCCGGTTGATACCGCTCAAGTTGGTCTAGAACTTGCTGAATGGTGGTCTCGTTGACCGGAATTTCGCGGTCATGATAGCCCATGTAGAGTATTTCACCTAAGCCCAAAACCTTGCCGCCAGCATTGGATTCGGTTTTGCGAATTTCGATGTACTCCTCAAGGGGTAAGTGCTCATAGGTGCTATCCCAAACCCCTCGATCCCCGCCTGCAAACACGATGGATACGACATTATGGGTAAGTAGATAAACTAAACCACCCACAAAACCCTCTAAATCATCGGGATGGGAGGTAATGATGAGGGGGCGTTTATATTTTTTGTGGTCGAGTTTGAGCATCGCTAAATCTGTCTGATAGAAAGCAAATGCGGGGCAGAGTATCACACCCCACCCCGCCTGTCAACTTGTTGCAGCAAGGATCAAAATTGAAAAGCTAGGAAGTCTGGGTATTCAACACACCAAAGTTCCCATCTTGACGTTTATAAACGACTCCTACATGTCCCGTATCCCCATTGAGAAAGACAAAAAAGTCATGACCCAACAACTCCAGTTGTTCAACGGCCTCATCCTCGTTCATGGGGCTTAAAATAACATCTTTACGACGGATGATCTTGGTTTCGACCACCTCTTCGGCGGTTTCCGGTTCAGCTTCGTCAAACGAAATTTCAATCAGTTCAGGGTCAACGGCTTCGCTCCAACGTTCCTTACCCTTACGGCGCTGTTTGGTCTTATATTGGCGAATTTGGCGTGACATCTTATCTACCACCGCATCTACGGCAGAAAACATGTCTTGCTGCTTTTTATCCTCCGCACGGAAAATCATACCCCGCTTATTCCGAATGGTCAGTTGGGCAACGGGTTGATTGCTGCGTCCCTCACTTGAAAGCTCCAGATCGGCAGTCATGATATTCGGCAGATAGCGCCCCAGACGATCTAATTTCTTGTTGACGTGTTCCTCCAATTTCGGGCCATAATTTAGACCTCTGGTATGAACTTTAATCTCCATTATGCGACTCCTTTGCAACATGGGTAAAGATGGGAAGAATAAGGGAATCTTCAGGAAATCTTTCCTGAGAGTGCATCTGCTGAAGTAGACCCGGCTCGCGTAACGGTGGCGGCATAAACCTTCGCCACGCCAGCATTCCGCAATGCCACAGCGCATTCCATCAAAGTTGAGCCAGTTGTACAGACATCATCCACAAGGAGAATGGTTTGATCTTGGAGGTGTTGCTGATACGATTCAGCCACTTTAAAAGCCCCTTCTACGTTGCGCTGGCGATCCACTGCGGAAAGCTCAACCTGTGATGTTGTTGCACGCACTTTATCAAGGGCATCGGAAGCCAACCTGCTGCCGATTTCAATCGCTAATGTTTTTGCGATCTCATTAGCCTGATTATACCCCCTTTCGGCAAATCGTAGCCAGTGCAATGGGACTGGAATTATGATGTCAATTTTCCATTCTTTTTCCAATACTTTTTCGGCCAACAGGCGTCCCAACACATCGCCCATCCGCCGTTCGCCTTCATATTTGAGGGCATGGAGCGCATCCCGTAGCGCGGTGGTGTGTGCCCCTACCGCGACGGAATCAGCTAAATTATCACCGAGGGAAGGCGGTGGCGGCGGTTCTTCAATGGCCTCAATACAATGCTCACACAACAACTCACCCACCCGCTCGCAACCAACGCAGACCGAGGGGTAAATGATGTCTAAGGCACTTGTCCATAGGGTACGAAGCAGATATTTGATACCCGCTGAATAAAAGGCAAAACTCGCCCTATGAGGCGAGTCGGTGAGTGTTTTATCTAGTTGTAGGTCGGATTCTGCCATAAGTTACAATCCGCCAAGCATTCCTTGTTCGACCAAGAAAATAAGGGATGGCCCCATCAACACGATCCAAATACTGGGGAAGATGAGGAATACCAGCGGAATAACCATTTTAACGGGTGCCTGCTGCGCTTTTTCTTGGGCACGCTGGCGACGCTTCACACGCATTTGGTCGGCCTGCACACGTAAAATCTTCCCGATACTCACACCCAATTGGTCGGCTTGAATAATCGCGGCGCAAAAAGTCGTTAGATCGGGTACATCGAACCGTTCCGACATATCGCGGAGGGCTTCACGACGGAGCTTGCCCAATTGGATTTCTTGCAGCACCCGTCCAAACGCCTGTGCAAGATCGCTGTCCCATTTTTCATACACCTTGCCCATCGCCATGTCAAAGCTGAGGCCAGCTTCAACGCAGATGGTCATCAGGTCAAGTGCGTCGGGTAGGGATTTGACAATCCCATCTTGGCGTTTCTTGATCTGGCTAGACAGTTGCAGCATCGGCAAGAAATAGCCCAATAACGTAAATACCACCGTGCCAATGATGGCCCGAATAATGGGCCAATCGGTCAACATGAAGAACAGGCCAAAACCCGCCGCGCCCAAGATGATCGTGAGGAAAATCCGTTGGGCGAAAAACACCGATGGGTCAGTTTCGGTTTTGCCTGCCCGATCCAGTTTCTGCTGAATCAGTTGTATCTGTTGCTCTGGTGCAAAGTTGCCTAAAATTTTGGCAAGTGCATTAAAGGCCGGAATCACGATACGTTCTTTACGGCTTAGGGACATTTCTAATTCTTCGAGCGAGGCTGGAAGTTCACGATCCCCATATTCTTGCAGACGACGCATCAAAGGATCACCTTCCTCTTGATTGCGTCCGGCAATATAGAGACCCGCCAACAGCCCCGCACCTAATAGCAGCAATACAATTATCCCAATCATCTCAGCGTTTTCCTTACCTACATAGATGAGACGATAACCTAAATCTCAATGTCAACGATTTTCTGAATGGCAGCAGTACCCAGTGAGATCAGCCCAATACCGCAGCACAGCATCGGCCAACCACACATACGATTTTTCACCAGTCGGCCCATATATTCTTCGTTGACCATATACAGGAACAGCGACAATACCACAGGCAAGCCGCCAAGGACATAACCCGTCAAACGCCCTTGTGCTGTCAATACACGGATCTCACCTTTTAGTTTGATGCGTTCGCGGATGGTGTGGCTGATGATTTCCAGAATCTCCGCTAAGTTACCGCCGACTTCTTGTTGAATATTGACCGCTGTAATCACAAGGTCAAGGTCATCACTGAGCATACGGGTAAGCAAATGGTCAAACGCCTCGGCACGACCCACTCCTAATTGCATTTCTTGAACGACCCGGCGGAATTCCATTGCGGTGGGTTCAGGAGATTCTTGGGCGATTGCTTCCATTGCTTGTAGCACCGAGTAACCAGAACGGAGACCATTTACCCACATACCCAATGTATCGGGTAGTTGGTTCTCAAAAAGGCGCAAGCGTTTGCCTTTGCGCATACCGACATAGAGACGCGGCCAAAAGAAGCCCGCTGCACCAGCCGCCGCAGCCAGTACAATATTGCCGCCAAAGATAATGAAGAAACCGATAATAAACGTGCCAATGATCGAAAGAACATGCGCAACCGCATATTCGCCGGGGGTAATCTTGAGGTCGGCACGCGCTAATTGGTCTTTCCAATTTTTGGCAAAATCGCGTCCTTCAATGGCCTTATCAAGAGCCTGCGTAATAGCGCGTTGTTCTTTAGCCTGTTTTTCTTCTTCTTCAAGATCGGCCAACAAGACGCCATAATCGGTCGTATAACGACCCAAGCGCTCATCAAGTTTTATTTGACGTTCTCGTCGCAGGCTGGCAACGCCAAAACCCAGCACCATTACCGCAACAAGTGCAAACACTCCAATAATGACAATTTCCATTACTCATCTCCTCCAAAAACTTTTTCACACTGGGATGAGCTTAAACGTTTAGCTCATCCCAGTTTCAGTTATTGCTAGTAACGGGAGGAACCGATACCAAAGACCGACGGCGGCAGGTGGATGCCAGCAGCCTCGATACGGTCAATGAATTTGGGCCGTATACCCGTAGGTCGAATACGTCCGATGACCTTACCTGCTTCAATACCGGTCTGCTCAAACACAAAGATGTCCGACATGGTGATGATGTCACCTTCCATGCCTTGCACTTCGGTGATATTGGTGATCTTACGAGTACCGTCACGCATACGGCTTTGTTGAATAATCAGGTCAATAGCGGAAGATACTTGTTCACGAATAGCCCGTACTGGCAAATCCATACCCGACATCAAACACATCACTTCCAAACGGGATAGACAGTCACGCGGGCTGTTGGCATGGGCAGTAGTCATAGAACCTTCGTGACCCGTATTCATGGCCTGAAGCATGTCCAGCGCCTCACCCGAACGGCATTCCCCAACGATAATGCGGTCAGGACGCATACGAAGGGTATTGACGACCAAGTCTTGAATCGTGACTGCGCCTTTGCCTTCAATATTGGCAGGGCGAGATTCCAATGTAACCACGTGTTCTTGACGAAGCTGCAATTCAGCGGCATTTTCGACGGTAATGATACGCTCATCGTTGGGAATAAACCCGGAGAGCACGTTCAACAGCGTCGTCTTGCCAGAGCCTGTACCCCCTGACACGACGATATTGAGGGCTGCGATCACACATGCCCGTAGAAATTCGGCGATTTCGGGAGTCATAGAACCAAAACGAACCAAGTCTTCCACCTGTAGGGGTGACTTGGAGAATTTACGAATGGTAATCGTGGGGCCATTCAGCGCCAATGGGGGGATAATCACATTCACACGCGAGCCGTCCTTCAAACGGGCGTCTTCATAAGGGTGTGATTCGTCTACACGACGGCCCAGTGGTGACACGATGCGGTCAATCACGCGCTTTACATGTTCGTCACTTTCAAATGTAACGTTGACTCGCGCAACCATCCCTTTACGTTCGATATAGATGTTCTTGGGGCCATTCACCATAATTTCGGTGATGGATTCGTCCGCTAGGAGAGGTTCAATCGGGCCATAGCCCAAAATTTCCGCAAGGATGGCATCAAATAGCTTTTGTTTGTCGGCGCGGCTTAGGACGATGCCTTCTTCAGCCAAGATAGTCGTAAAAAGCTCTTCAATGGTGGTACGCACCTCAGGTGAGTGAGGGTCCATGGAGGGGTCAATTTCGCTCAACAGTTTCTTTTGGACACGCGATTTCAGGTCTTTATAGCTGGATGCGCCTTGGGCCTGTTGGGGGACGGGTTGGCGACGCACACGCATCTCGTCCAAACGTGAAGAATCATTGGGGCCACCGTCACCGGGACCGCCGGGGGCACCACCACCTTTTTCGATTTTCCGTAGTAACGACATAGAAAATACTCCTCATCCAACTCAAACTTTTGAAACGAGCAACCTATCAACTTGTCATCTTATCAGCCCGAACGCCGTCCAAAACGGGAACGCTCTTGTTTACCAGTGGCCTGCATCGAGGTAGATTCGTCCTCGCCTAAAACCGAGCGCCGTACCAGTTCGGCAAGCTCAACAATTTCTTTGGCGGGTGATTTACCCCGTCCTTTGGCAACCACAGGCACACCCTGATTAACGGCTGCAATCATAGTTTTTTCGTCCAGTGGGATACGCGCTTCAATCTGACGCTTCAGACTCTTTTCAATATCTTCAAGTGGGAGTCCAGCTTTTTCACGGGGGTCGGTGACACGGTTCATTACAAAAATAGTCTTTTCCGGCCCAAACTCACCATCTAGCACTTCTAACACTTGGCGGCAGCTTTTTACAGTCGGCAGGGTAGGGGTTCCGACCAATACAATTCGGTCAGCCAACCCGAACAACTTTGCAGCCAAGCGGTCTAGGCGCACCCGCATATCCAAAATCGTGAAGTCAAAATTACCAGCCAATTGTTGAATGATACGCTCAAACACATCCGGTGTGAGCATGTTCGTCTCATCTACGTCATCCAAGTGAGCAGGGCCAAGCAGTACCCGCAAACCACTGGCATGGGTCATCAACACATTTTCAATAAGATCAGGATCAAGTTCTTCAACGGCTTTTGCCAGATCAACCACACTGAGATTGCTCTGGAGGTATAAAAACACCGCCAAATCCCCAAATTCAAAATCGCAATCTACCAACAAAACCCGCGTATCTTCACGCATCAACCCAGCGGCAACATTGGTCGCAAGGGTGGTCTTGCCAACTCCACCCTGCGGGCTATAGACAGCCACGATATGACCAGCCCGTTTGCCAGCGGAACTTCCACCCGCTGCGGCTTTGGCCCGTTCAGTCGAAGCAACAGCACCCCCTTGGCGGTACTGCTCCCGAACATTCGCGTTTAATTGATAAACTTTGCGAATCGTCGAGTAAAGTTCTTCTCCCGAAATCGGTTTTTCGAGAAAATCACGTGCCCCTGCCAGCATCGCCCGACGTAAATAGGCCGAATCTTTATGAACCGACATCATCACGACAGCGGCTGTAGGAACGGCTTTGCTAATCTGCTCGGTTGCATTGATGCCGTCCATGTCTGGCATATTGATGTCCATCAAGATAATGTCTGGTTGGGTGCGAATCGCCAAATCCAGCCCTTCACGCCCGGTGCTCCCAGAACCAACGACCTCAATATCGGACTCAAAGGCCAGCAGTTTACGCAAGCCTTCACGGGCTTCTGGAATGTCGTCTACCAGAATGACGCGGATGACATCTTTTTTACCCATGCCGCCTTGTGGCTTACCCATATCAATAATTCCTTTGACCCGGTTGCCATCTCTGCCGGGAATTGGCAGAAACGGCAACCTTCAATTCATGCTCAATGCTAGTGGACTATTCGGTAACCTGCTGAACCGCAGGATCGCTCAGACCACTGAAGGTACGTAGACTGCTCAAGTCCAACCGACGAATATCCGTAACGGCGGGTTCAATCGCAAACGGCAGATTTTCGGCCTGACGCACGTTGTAGGTATTAATCATATACTCTAGCGTGACCGATTCGGTCAATGTTGAGGCCGCACCCTGATCTTGGGCCGAACGCAAGACATAAGTGATCGGAATACCAGCATCCACCGCCCATGTCAAAACAATGGCATCCTGTGGCGGCACCGCGACCACCATAATGACCGGAATAAAGGATGTCTCGGTGGGGACAACCGTCAACACAGTATTGGCATTGTTCGCCTGATTAGGATCAGCCGTTGGAGGTGGTGCCAGTACCGCAGGCGCAGTGGGGGTCGCTTCTTCGGCCTCAAACAGCTTACCATCCTCCGGTAACCAACCTACATGCAACACGGTTGCGTCTTGAATGGTACGCTGGGTAACCAAACGTGGACGTTGAACGGGTTCACTGGGGCCAATGACTACCCCTTCAGGGAAGATGGGGCTGGGTTCGGCACGCCCGATACGTCCATCAGTAAAACCGATGGAGCCGTCTTCAAGCCGTGTCACAATCGTAATTTGATTGGGTAAACGGGTCTGAAACTCTTCGTCCACATCAATGAACAAGAAAGACATAATGACATCAATCCGGTCACCCGGTTGGAACCCATAAGCGACCTGTCCAAGCCCGGTGGCATCCAGTGGTACTGCCATCGCAACTTGCCCCGGTTCAATCTGCGTTGCCAAGTCCGAGCCTTCACCCGCCACATCCGCCAAACTTTCAACCAGTTGTGCTTGCACAATGGGTGATTCGCGCGGAATATCGGTACGGGTGATCTTGCCGATGACCTGTTCAACGGCGACGAAAGAAGTAGTGGGTGCAGAACCAATCGGCCATGCCCGCACGTCAACCATCGCATCGGTAATTTCAATACCGCGTGGAAGGTCTTGCAGGGCAATCACAACAAATTCAACATTTTCTTGTACTGGTGGCGCGGGGGTATCGCCGGGGCGGGTAGTAGGAATGACCACGCCGGGAGTTCCGGGTGTGGTGTTCGCCTCTGGAGTTGTTTCATCAGTACCATCATCACCTCCGCCGCCCAGTAACAACACGGCAGCGAGGACAACCCCCAGCACAATAATTAAACCAACTAAAATGAGAACACGACCTCGCATGTAAGTTGCTCCTTCCGGGGAGGAACATTTTTAGACTAAAAGTTGCCTTCCCTTAGTGTAGTTGGAAGATAAAATAATGCAAACGGGCCTATAGTCCTATCGCCGTTAGAAAATTCACACAAAATCAATTATTGCGATGAATTTTTCAAACGCAAGCACTTGGCCTAGTTATAGTCTAAATCAGGTTCTTCATCCTCAAAGATGGGCAGCACCAATTGGAAACGACTGCCAGACCCCTCTTCACTGTAAATATCGAGCTTGCCACCCACCACCTCAATGCGTTCAATTAGGGCATTCAACCCCTGTACTCTTGGATCACCAAGCGCAGGATTGGAGACAGCCTCGATATCAAAGCCTTGTCCATCATCCTCAACTACTGCCTTAATCGTTTCCGAACCTACGTCAATCATGACGCGAATCGTTTTGGCACTCAACTGGTCACGGCAAATGGACAAAAGGGACTGTACACTGCGGAACATCATGACTTCGGTATGTTTTGCCATGCGCCGTTCTTCGCCGACCACATTAAATTGCAACTTGGTCTCGCTTTTCTGCTCAAAATTTTCAGCATAGCGGCGTAGGGTGGGGATAAGACCGAGGTCATCCAGCATCATCGGGCGCAGATCAAAAATGAAATCGCGTACCTTTTGGAAACTCTGACTGGCGGCGGCCTTCAGATTCACCAATTCTTGGCTGGCACGATCAGGATCACGGTCAAACAAGCGCTGGCATACTTCGGCTTGCAGGATGAAATTGGTGAGCGACTGCGCGGGGCCGTCGTGCAATTTATTTGCCAAGGCCTGACGCTCTTGCTCTTGGGCCTGCACAACGCGGATAATCGCTTGCCCATCAAGGCTAAGGGTAGGCTTGGGTGTATTGCCTGCGCCAGACATGGGCATATAGCCACCACCCAATCCAAAATTACCCGCGCTTTTTAGTTTTTCGAGCAAACGCCCTAAAATTTGACTGGATTGTTCAAGCTGCTGTTGGCCTTCCTGCAATTTTTCAAGTTGTGCTCGCATCGTTAACAAGCGGCTTTTGGCATCAATGGCATCTTCATAGGTCACGCGAATATCTTGACGCGGCACGGTGTCGAAGGCATCTTCAATGCGGCGCATTCGAGCGTTCACCGAGACGTTGCGTTCCTGAAGGCGCTGTACCTCGACTTGGCTCTGGTCAACGAGGGCCTGATTTTCCTTCATCCGCATCTTGATACCGTCATATTCGGCTTGGATTTCGGCGATGAGTTCATCTCGCAATGATTGAGCGCTCATTACAATCTCCCAGTATGGTCTTGCTTGTTATCTTCATTATCGTGGGTATTGGGGGTATCCGCAATTCGTACCCATCCGCGCCGCATAGCATAGATCGCAGCCTGTGTCCGATCTTCCACATACAGCTTGGTCAGGATCGAACTGACATGATTTTTGACGGTTTGTTGGCTAATTTTCAAGACTTCGGCAATCTGTTTGTTGGTCTTGCCCTGGGTAACATAGCGCAGAATTTCCATTTCGCGTGGGCTGAGGGGCACAAAATGTTCATGGGGGTCAATGGTATAAGGGCCAGTCGTGGCTTCAATGCGGGTGTTTGTCCATTTACGGATACCCGCCAAATCATAATACTCACCTTTGACCATATAATACCCTTGTACCACCTTTTGAATAACCTCAATCAGCAAAAGCGGATCAATATCTTTAGAGCAATAGGCCGAACAACCCGCCCGCAGTGCATGAAGCGCCTGCTCCTCATCATCATATCCAGTCAGCATAACCACGCAAGCTGAATTACGCTCGGCTTTGAGACGCGAGGCGATTTGTAGACCGTTCATTTGAGGCAGGTTGACATCGAGCAAAATAACATCAGGGTGAAGCTCCCGCGCTAGTTCAAGCGCCTGCTCACCGTTTTCACCCTCGGCAATGACTTCTAAATGTTCATCATCCGATAATACACTCCGCAGACCCCGCCGCCAAACCGGATGGTCGTCCACAATCATGACGGTGATTTTGCGGAGGATGGGATCGCGTTCTGGTGAACTCATAAGTTCTTTCCCGTCATTTACAAACTACCCGTGCAGCAACGGGCAACTTGGTCGTTTACCATTTTTAGGAAAATTCAAGAAACATTAAGCTACACATAGAATTATAGTCGGGTTTTATGGTTTCACCAACACACAAAGGTCGGAATTCATTAACCAACGTTCACCTGACGGGGTTGCTTGGTCTATTGCGACACCTCCCTGCTTCATGCTAGACTACACCCGCGTTGTGGGCCAGTTAATCAACTCTAACCACACTCAAATCTTAAAGCGGTACAGAAGTATAATGGGTCAAGGACTAATGCAACGAATTACAATCTTTTTGCTCATTGTAGCCTCCCTTTTCTCGGCTGTTTCAATTCATTCCAATCCTGCTGTCCAAGCGCAAGGCCCGGTGCAGGCGCGTGTCACCACCGACCGACTCGCCATTCGGATGCGCCCCGGCATCAATGCGTCTCCGCTGGGAACGATCCCACTCGATACCGTTGTGAATATCACTGGACGTGAAGATCAACAGGGCAATGGTGGCATCTGGGTCTATGGTTCGCCCGAAAGTGGTAGCCCGACTGGATGGATGCTGTCCGATTATTTGCGCTTCTCCGCCGATTTTGTGATGAACAATCTGCCCATCCTAACCGTCGAAGGTGTGGCATCTAATACCGGTGGAACCAACCCTGCCCCATCAAATCCTACTAATCCACCTGCCGAAGTACCTGCGGGAGGATTAAGCGGCAGAACCACCGGACTGGTCAATTTCCGCAGTGGGCCAAGCACCAGTGCGGGCATTATCGCCGGACTAGGTGCCAACACATCCGTTGTATTAAACGGACGCAATGGGGATGGCACATGGTTGCAGGCCATCCATAATGGTCAAACGGGTTGGTTATTTGCCAGTTTGGTGAGCGTTTCTGGCAACAAGAACTCATTGCCTGTTGTCCCCGGCACTGAGACTGCTGCCGCACCTACTACAAATTCAACGACAAGCAGCACTGGCCCGGTCAGTGCGCCAGCCGCCGCCTACAGCTCGGCCAATTTGCGCGTATTCTCCTATGGGGCGCATGTTTCCAGTTTCGCCCATCCCGATCTAATGCGTTATGCTGGAATGACATGGGCCAAAGTGCAGATTCGTTATGGACGTGGGCAAGACCCCAGTTCTGTCGCAGGTACCATCAATGATGCCCATGCCAAAGGCTTCCGCATTTTGTTGGGTGTAGTCGGCTTTCCGGCAGACATCAACGGTGGGGAAGCCTATTTTGATGATTATGCTAAGTTTGTTGCCGGGTTAGCGGGTTTGGGGGCGGATGCCATTGAAGTGTGGAACGAACCCAATATTGACCGTGAATGGCCCACCGGACAAATTGATCCGGCTCGATATACGCAACTGCTGGCCCGTGCTTATAATGCCATCAAGAGCACCAACCCCGGCACAATTGTGATTAGTGCCGCGCCAGCCCCAACCGGTGCTGAAAGTGCGTTCGGGCGAGAACGGGTCTGGAACGACAATACCTATGTGGCTGGGATGGCGGCGGCAGGGGCCGGACGTTATATGGACTGCGTTGGTGCGCATTACAATGAGGGGATTGTCAGCCCTCGCCAAACCAGCGGCGACCCGCGCGACAACTATTACACCCGCTATTTCTATGGCATGGTCAATACCTACTATAATGCCATTCGCAAGCCCGTCTGTTTTACTGAATTGGGCTACCTCACCCCTGAAGGTTATGGGAATTTGCCGGGCGCTTTTGGATGGGCCGTCAATACCACCGTCGCACAGCAGGCCCAATGGGTGGCGGATGCCGTTCGTTTGGCACGCAGCAGCGGCAAAGTACCGTTGGTCATCATCTGGAACATGGACTTTACCGGAACATTCGGTGAGGACCCAATGGGAGGATACGCGCTTATTCGTCCTGATGGCTCATGCCCAGCGTGTGATCGTTTGGCTGGTCGTTAGGTTTCAACCGACTTATAGCCCCCTTGTATTGTGATAAGAGAGGGGGTTGTCTTTTTATAACCGCACTCATTCGAGAAAGGAACTCTATGAACACAGCAACGCATATGCAGCGCTCCAATCCGACTCACCAACGACAACTGCGTGGTTTTATGGCCGTTTGGATGGCTGTCACCCTTTTGGTGGGAGTAGCAACCTTTGTCGCCATTTATCTCGGCACTGGTAATTTAGGCGATGATGGCAACAATAGCAATAACAACATGGGCAGCAACGCCGCCGCCATCGTTGCCAACCAATCTGACCAAGAAGCGGCCCCTGCCGACCAAACCGATGCCAGCGTGAATGAAGACACGGCGCAGGATACCTCTGCCAATTCCGACGTGGAAGCACCTGCCTCAACGGATAATAATGAGGCGGCACAGGCATCGGGTGAGGGCGAATCCAACCCAGAAGCAGCCGCGAGCGGTGGCGCGGAAAATAACCCACCTGCCCAACCTGCTCAACAAGATGCAACCCCGACCCCCACTTTTGCCCCGACTCTTCCTGCCACACAGCAAACAGGTTTTGACCTCGGTGCACAGGTGATGGTGCCTTACAGCAAAGATGCCAATTCGATGGCGGGTACACTGGATGCCGCAGCCAATCAACTGCGTCTGAACTGGGTCAAATTGCAGGTGCGTTGGGAATTTGTTGAACCCGAAGAGGGCGTCTATGACTGGAGCTATTTGGACGTATTCTTCCAATCCATCACCGAAAAGAACCTCAAGGTTTTGGTCGGTGTGGTAACGGCTCCTGAATGGGCACGTCAAGCCGGTGCTGACCTCACCAAACACGGCCCACCCGCCGACAATCAAAAATTCGCCGATTTCATTGGTCAGTTGATTATGCGCTACCCGGGCAAGATTCATGCCATTGAAGTCTGGAATGAAATGAATCTTGACCGCGAATGGGCCAGCATTAACGGCATTAATGCGCCAGAATATGTGGAAATGCTGCGCGTGACGGCTAACACCATCCGCTTCCTTGACCCGAATATCTTGGTGGTCAGTGGGGCGCTTTCACCGACGGGTGTCAACAATGAAGCCGTACATGACGACTTCCGTTATACCGATGAACTGATCGCGGCGGGTGTACTGGATGTGATTGACTGTTATGGGGCGCACCACAATGGCTATAACATCGGCCCGAACGTGCCCTATGACCAAGTACCGAACGACTCCACTGCCACCTTCCGAGGGCCATTTGACAGTCCGCATCCTTCGTGGTCGTTCTATACCACGCTGACCACCTATGCCAACAAGATCAGCGCAGCAGGCAGTACCGTGCCGTTGTGCGTGACCGAATTTGGTTGGGCCACCACTGCTGACCTCGGCGGTCAATATCCCCAGTATTTTGAATTTGCCAACGACAATACGTTGGATGAAAGTGCCCAATTCCTTGTCGAAGCGATTCAACTGATGGAAGAATGGGGCTTTGTGCGTTTGGCCTTCATCTGGAATCTGAATTTTGGGCCGGAAGAGAGCTTCAACGCCACCAACGACAATGTACCCTACTCCCTGATCCGCCCCAACTATTTCTTGTCACCGGCATGGGGACAGATTG
The DNA here is from genome assembly GCA_021463865.1 of Anaerolineae bacterium. Taxonomy (GTDB): domain Bacteria; phylum Chloroflexota; class Anaerolineae; order Aggregatilineales; family J027; genus CFX10. Next base: position 69,077 of record JAJTXY010000006.1, on the reverse strand, counting down.
CCGAGATGGATTTCCGGGGCCGCGCACAAGCACAATAAACCCTCGATAATTTAGCAATCAAAGCAGGGGCAGGGCCAAAATCTCTGTCCCTGTTTATTTTGCGATACAATTGAGGGGCTATCGCATCGGCGTTACAAGGAGACAGGCACTTTATGTATGGCACTATCGGACATTACCGGATATTACCGGGGATGCGCGAGGCTGCATTACAGACCCTACATGAGCAAGAAAGTGTGGCGGTTCCCGGCATTGTCGCAGTACATGTCTATCAGTTGGATCGTGACCCAGACGAGGTGATGTTAGTCGTCATGTTTGAAAGTCGGGAAGCCTATCTTGCCAATGCCAATCATCCTGCCCAACACGAACGCTATCTCCAAGTGCGGCAGTTTTTGGCGAGTGACCCGACATGGTTTGACGGTGAAATTATTGACAGTATCCTTTTTTGATCTTTGAACACTGAACACATGAAAGATACCATTCTCGCTATTTCCTATTTTGTTCATCTAATCGTTACCGTCGTTTGGATTGGCGGCCTTGTGATGATTTTATTCCTCGTCTGGCCGGAATCTGCACGTAGCCTTGCCAATCAAGAAGAACGTCGTAAAGTGGTGTTGGGGATTCAAGCCCGTTTCCGCCCGATGGCAAATTTCAGTTTAGTCATGCTGGTTGGCACAGGCTTGGTACAGATGTCTGGTGATCCCAATTATGAGGGTTTCCTAACTTTTGAGAATACATGGAGTTTCGCCATGCTTCTCAAACATGTCGCTTTTGCCGGGATGGTTGGGCTGACCCTGCTGACTCAATTTAGCCTAGCCCCGGAGATTGAACGGGCCATTTTGTTGGCAAGTAAGGGGCAGCCGAATCCATTAGAAAGCCTGTTGGCGCGGGAAGTCCGGCTGATGTGGGGACTAGCAGGGCTTGGCGTGATTGTACTGGTATTTACTGCGATTGCGACGGCCCAATAGTGTGCCGCCATGCGGTAGGGAGGAGTAAATAATAGTGGCTAAACGTTGGGATACCTTGCTGGTCGCGCTGCTGCTGATTGCAGGGTTTGTGCTGCGGGCATGGGACATCGCCACCCTTCCATTAGGTTTTTCAGACGAAGAAATTACGACCCTGCGTCTGGCCGAAAGCATTCGTAATGGCAATATACAGGTCTTTTTCGACACCCAGCCCTCCGGGACAGAGTCGTCTTTCCCCATTTTGATTGCGGCCACCAAAATCATCGTCGGAGATGGCTTTTTTGTGATGCGTTTCTTGCCCTTGATGGCCTCTCTGCTGACAATGGCATTAACCTTTGCAGTGGCTCGCCGTCTGTTTGGTCGCGGGGTGGGGTTTATTGCATTACTGGCGATGTTAGCGGGGATATGGCCCGTGATTGCCGCTCGCACCGTCACTGAAACATCATTATCTGGTTTAATGATGTTGATAGTCCTTGCCGCTGCCCTAAAAGCCTTCCATCTAGGCCGCTCTATTCGCCCCTTACTGCCGCAGACCGCCCCCTATACCGTGTTGGCGATTGCCATGTCCGCTGCTGCTTATGAACACTACACTGGGTTGATGGCAGGCATCGGCATCTTCATTTTTGTCCTGTATTTGCGCTATACCCACCAATCAGTATCCCGTTATCTGTGGTGGAACAGCAGTTATGCGATTCTTTTGGCAACCATTTTGGGTCTACCCTATTTCATCTCGGTGCTGCGAAACCCCACCTACAGCGGGCCATATATCTTTATTGCCGAGCGCCCCTCCAGCATTATCGCTTTTATTGAATCCATTGGCCGCACGATTTTGGGCTTTTTCTGGTTGGAGGCGGGTGACAAAAATCCAGCGCACAATGTCCCCGGCCTACCCCTAATCTCGTTTATCGAACCAGTCATATTGGCTTTTGGCATTTATAGTGCTTTCCGCCTCCGCCGCCATGCCAATTACGGCCTTCTGCTGATCTTTTTTGTCTTGGGTCTGTTACCTGATCTATGGTTCGATGAAGGGCCAGACTATCGGGCATTATCGTTCGTCTCGCCCTTGATTTACATCATGATTGGCTTAGGCGTTTTTGAGCTTATCCGATTTTTCAAACAGAGCGATTTACCCACCAGCTTGCACCGGCTAAAAGAGCAAAAAGGCTGGTTGGCATGGCCCGCGCCAGTAGTGTATCTGGCGGTCATATTAATGCTGTTGGATTTTGGAGCGAATTTCCTACGTCTGCGCGATAACCTGTTTACCAATTGGTCAGACCGACAAGATATGCAGGCCGCCTATCACACCAATTTAGGGGAAATCGCCTACTATCTGGAAAACAATGCTGATAACCCACCCGTCAGCATCTGCGCGACCCGAATCAACGACAGAGAATCGGATTCCCGTCTATTGGAATGGATGCTGCACCGCGAGGACATTCCGTTCCGGGTTGCCGACTGCGACACCGATTTGATCTTGACAGCAGGCGGTCAGCCCATGCGATTGCTGTTTGTGGATACTGAGCAGCGCAACACCGTTCCCGCGCCGCTATTGGAATGGGTACATCTTGCGGAACCTTTAGAAAACACAAGTCTACCCGATGGAGTAGGATGGCTGCTCGATGCGGAACAAGCCTTAGCCGACAAGGGTGGACAGTTGACCGCTTTGAGTACCTTGTATTATCCACGAACGGCGGGGCAGACGTTTGAGACGGTGCGATTACCTTTCCGCTTCAACAGTAGTTTGACCCTTATCGGAATTGAGCCGGTGTCTACACAACCTGATTTTGAGCCGGGGGATGTGTTAACCATAGTGAGTTATTGGCGGATAGACGGCCCATTGCCAGACGATATTGGCGTATTTGTGCGCTTGCATGATACCCCCCAATCCAGCCCCTATAACGAAATCAACGGCTTCAGTGTCGAAACTGACCGTCTGCGCCCACGAGATGTCGTCATCCAAGTTGGTTATTTGATTTTGCCGGACACCCTGCGCGAACAGGAATACCTGCTAACACTAGGAGTCTATGAAGGCCGCCCCACCAACCAACTACCGATTTATAACCCCGATGTTTATCAACTGCGGGGGAACTATCTGCAACTCAGCCAGCCTATTCTCATCAGAACAGAAGATTGAAGCACGCATGTTTGAAGTCATCTTTCTTGGTACCTCTGCTTCCGCCCCCAGCATTCAACGCGGTCTGCCTGCGCTGATCGTGCTGGCAAACGAATATCGCTTTTTGGTAGATTGCGGCGAAGGCACGCAGCGGCAAATTTTGAAAAGTGGCATTGGCTTTCGGCGGCTCAATCATATTTTGCTGACCCACAGCCATTTGGATCATATTTTGGGTTTGGGCGGGTTGGTTTCGACCTTCATTCGCTGGGAAGAGGGGATTGAGGGCATCAACATTTACGGCGGCATGGCGACCCTCGAACGAGTACATGATTTGATTTTTAATATCGTAGTGCGGGGTGCGCCTGTGCCCATTCCGATTAATCTCATCCCGATTGAAGCCGGGGACGTGATTGTAGAAGACAAACATATGAAAGTGACCGCCGTCCCGGTGATTCATCGTGGGCCGGGGTGCTTCGGCTTTGTGTTTCAGCAGCACGACCACCGCCAATTTAATCCCGAAAAAGCCACCGAACTGGGTGTCCCGAATGGCCCGGAACGTGCATTATTGGTCAAAGGCGAAAACATCACCTTAGCCGATGGGCGGGTGATTACCCCGAATGATGTATTGGGGGAGGTTGTGCCGGGAGCGAAATTGGTGGTCATTGGCGACGTGGGGGATACCGAAAGTCTGCGCCCCTATGTCAAAGATGCCGATTGTCTGGTGATTGAAGCGACCTATCTGGAAGAAGAACGCTGGATGGCAGGTGAGGTCGGACATCTGACCGCGATTCAAGCCGCTGAACTTGCCAAAGCCGCCAACGTAAAGACGCTGATTTTGACCCATATTTCACGCCGCAATCATGACCATGATGTGCGTCAAGAGGCCCGCAGTGTGTTTTCGAGTACCTATGTCGCCCGCGATTTCGACCATTATGTAATTGCCCGTGCCAAGCCTGTGCAAAAACTGCCCCCCCCAAATCGCCGTCCTGAAAAAGTGGAGGATAAGTAATCAAGGGTTTGGGGCTTTACCCACTGCCTGACCTTGCGATGGGTCATAATTGGCAAAAGTGCCATCCCGATAAATCACCACTTTACGGTCTTTAAATCGCTCCACGAGGGCTTGGGTATAACTGCCATCTGGGTCGCGGGCCAACACATATTCGCTATCGAGATAGGGATTGGTCAACGCCATCAACGCCCCAACTTCCCGCCACATTCGTATTTCCGGCAAATAGGCGATAATCAGCACAGGCCGTTCATCATCTCCACGCAGACGATCCACCCGTTCGATTTGATCTTCCCCGATAATCCCAAAACGATAGAGCTTATCAAGGCGCTCCGGCGTATATCCAATCAGCGACATGCCAATCGCTAAGGCCGCCAACATATAGACCCCACTGCGCAAATGCAGCCCTTTCAGCATATCCGCCACGCCTGTGATACCTGCCGCCGAAATAATGGCTAGAAGTGCCGTCGCTTCGTAATAATAACGGGCACTGTAAACGCCTGCCCCAATCCAATAAAACAGGGTCACAAAAATAATCGAACCCGCCGTCAGCGCAATCAGCCACATCCAACGCCGTCGCCAGCCAAAAAATAGGCCAAGTGGCAGCAGCACCCAACTCAATCCGGCCTTATCTACCATACAATCGTTTCGGCTGACAGCAGTTGGCGAATCTGGCGGGTTGTCAGGTTGCTTCACCCACCCAAACAAATCGCGGCTATAACAAACGGTGTCTTTGCGCAAATAATACTTGGCCCAATACCAGCTATGTCCACCCGTATTGCGGCCATGCCCCTCACCAAAACCGATTTTGTCGTAATTCCAAACATACTCATAGAGGTTTTTGGAGGGGTCGCCGACCACCGCATAATTAAAGGCCGGATATAACGCGCCATAGGCCACCGTAAACACTGCCAATATCAACAGCGGGCGTAAGGTTTTGCCAATTTGAACGGGCCAGTGTGGATTTTCAACCGGTTCAGCAGGCGGTTCGCGCAAGACCACCCATGCCATCATCGCTACTCCGATTGCACCACCCATTGCCAAGACAGGCCATTTGGGCCAAAATGGGTCGCCGCCTTTTTTCAGCACCAATTCACCAACCGCCCAATATGCTGCCCCTGTCGCAATAGTGAGGGGAATGTATAGGATTACCAAGCGTGCCCACCAGATCACTTGTCCGTTTTCATCGGTGAGCCATTGACGGGCAGGGGTCTTGTTGGTCTTTCGTTTTGACCACCCCCGCTGAATCGTTCGAATCAGCGCCACCAGCACTCGCAAGCCGCTGTATATCACCAATGGCACCGCAACTCCAGCGGCGGTTAAAGGCCGATTAGCGACCAGCATCCCCAACGACATGCCACTAATGGCCGCCCATCCAAAAGGATGTTTACCTTTTTCGATCTGCCACGCCCCATATAGGAATAAGAGGGTAAAAAATTGGGCGGAGGTGTGACCCATCAAGGTGCCATTAATCAACAGGGCAATCGGGCTGATCGTCAATAGAGCCGCTGCAACCACCCCGGTCTGTTCGTTAAACACTTCCCGGGCCAGTCGATAGGTGAGGGCGACACTTAACATGCCAATCCAAGCGTTAATGGCCCATGTCATGTTGAGTTTGACCCCCACCGCCAGCAGCAAAGGCCAACCGGGGGGATATTTACCAAAACGTTTGCCATCTTCCGAGAGCAAAAAGGGCTGCCAATACGAACGCAGCGGTTGGGGAACATCCACATAGGTATCACCCCGCGCAAAAATCTTGGCCTGATAGAGATAGGCCATCTCATCTTCCAGATGGGGCAGCTTCTCAAATACCGAATGGGCAACCCATACCGACCCCACCATCGCGCAGTAACAAAGGAATAGAGCAATCAGCGCCGATTTTTTCATAACGATTTATGACTCGATTATTTTGCGATAAACATCCAATGCAATTTCCGCCGTCCGACGCCAAGAAAAAGTGGCCGCGTGTCGCAGACCACTTTCGCGCAATCGGTCATAAAGGGCGGAGTCCTCCAACAACCGGGTGATCCCCTGCATGATACTTTCCGGCTCATCAGGATTGACATAGATACCGTGTTCGCCGACCACTTCTGGCAATGCGCCGCGTTCGGTGACGACGACAGGGGTGCCACAGGCCATCGCTTCAATGGCGGGCATCCCAAAGCCTTCATAAAACGACGGCATCACCAACAAACGCGCCCCATTATACAAGGCGGGCAAAACCCCAAAAGGCACATCCTCAAACAGCCGCACATGCTCGGTTAGGCCAAGTTCCGCAATCGGGGCCAATTCCTGATCGGCAAACCAACCGCGCTGACCTCCGATGACCAATTTTGGCACGTCGGGGTGGGTCGTTCGTAATTGGGCATAGGCCCGCAGCAGACCGGGAATATTTTTGCGCGGCTCAATCGTACTGACAAACAACAGATATTGAGTCGGCAAATCATAGGGGGCAAGGGTCGCTTGGATTTCATTTTCTGGCAAAACACGAAAGTTCGGATTGACCCCCAACAAATGCACGGTGATTTTTTCCGGTGGCACATCCAGCATCTCGACAATTTCGCGTTTGGTCGTCTCGGTCTGGGCAAAAATATGGTCGGCGTGGCAGACGGCCCAACGGATTTGGTCACGATAATAACGCAGGCTTTCGGCGGTTTGGAATTGGGGATAATGCAAAAAATGCAGGTCGTGAATCGTGATGATATGGCGGCGTGCCCCTCGGCGCGGCGGGATAAAATCGGGACTGTGCAGCACATCCAGCCGATGTCGGGCCAATTCTACCGATAGGGCGGTGCGCTCCCAGCGATGGTGGCAGGGGGTATAGAGGTTCACGCGGTGGAAATTGGACGCAACCGCATAATTCCCGGCATCCCGAAAATTATGCAGGATGGCATAGTCGGAAGTGGTATCCAATTCTGCGAGGGCCAAAATCAATTGGCGGGTATATTCTGAGATACCGCCTTTCCGATAATACAGTAGGCGGGCGTCAATTCCGATTTTGGGCATGTTTATCAATTCGCAATAAATCTAGGTTAAAGTATGGGCATTATAATAATGGGCGCATCGCTGCTTGTCATCCACTGTGAGGTCAATTTTGGGAAAACTGGTTCGCGTCTGCCATGTCGAAGAACTGGAACATGATAAGCCCCGCTGCTATCGAGTCGAAAATACCGATATTTTTATCGTGCGACATTGGGCCAACATCTACGCGCTGGAAAATCGCTGTGGTCATGCCGGAGCGCCTTTGCATCGTGGCGAATACACTGATGGCTTAATTGTGTGTGCGCTGCATGGGGCCGCCTATCGCGTCGAGTCGGGTGAGGTCGAATGGGAGGCCATTTTGCCGCCACCGATGTCCGAATATAGCAAAAGTGAGAACCCACGCATCCGATTGTTTGGTGAATTAATGGACGCAATTGAAACCTTGCCCATCAAAAGTTTTCCTGTGACTGTGCAAGAGGATGAAGTCTATATTACACTTGGGAGCTAATTCATTTTTCCGTTTTCTATTTTCCTTTCCCCAATCTCCGTAGGGAGGAGATGCTCATGTTTGTAGACCTACCACTTGAAGAACTTCAACAATATTATCCATCGCGTCACGAATCACCGGATTTTGATAGTTTTTGGGCCGATACCCTTGCCGAAACCCGCAAATTTCCCATTAATGCCATCTTCACGCCGGTTGAAGCGGGCTATAAAACGGTGGATGTCTTTGACGTAACGTATAACGGGTATGGCGGCCAGCCGATTAAGGGTTGGTTTATTTTGCCCCATCAACGCACTGAACCTCTGCCCTGCGTGGTGGAATTTATCGGATACGGCGGCGGACGCGGCCTACCGATTGATTGGCTGCATTGGGCCAGCGTGGGCTATGCCCATTTTGTTATGGATACACGCGGACAGGGTACGACATGGCGGCAGGGTGACACCCCCGATCCCGAACCCGATGGTGCAAATCCGCATTTCCCCGGTTTTATGACACGCGGTATCTTAAACCCCAAGACTTACTACTATCGTCGGGTGTTCACCGATGCCGTGCGTGCGGTGGAAGCGGCCCGTACTCACCCCGCCGTTGATAAAGAGCATATCGCGGTTACAGGCGGCAGTCAGGGTGGAGGCATTGCGCTGGCCGTCGCTGGCTTGGAGCCGACCATTGAAGCCACCATGCCGGATGTGCCATTCCTATGCCATTATCGCAAAGCCACCGAAATCACCGACACCCATCCTTACGCCGAAATCGCTCGTTTTTGCAAGACCCACCGCGAAAAAATTGAGACGGTTTTTACCACCCTGAACTATTTTGATGGGGTCAATTTAGCGCCGCGTGCCCATGCCAAGGCCCTATTTTCGGTGGCTCTTATGGATGACATTTGCCCCCCACGCACCGTCTTTGCTGCTTATAATCACTATGCTGGCCCCAAAGATATCCGTGTTTGGCACTATAACAATCATGAGGGTGGGGAATCCTTCCAGACAATCGAAAAAATGAAGTTCCTTGCCAATCTGTGGGGCTAACGCAGAGTAAAAACACAATGGCTGTTGCAAGCGGTGGTATAATACCCGTTCAAATTTTTGCGTTTTACGCCAGTCCTGATGGAAAGCAAAATTTAGTTGTAGAGGCGTGATGTATGGATATTCAACAAGCAATGCGTATGATTGAGTGGCTGGACGAAGAACGCCGCCGCGACAAAAACATCATTGCCAAGCTAGAAGAACGCTTGGTCTTACAACAGGAAACCATTGAACAACTCACCCGTCAGATGAACGGGCTAGAAAATGATTTGGTCACCAGCCGCACCCAATTTATTCCGGCGGAACGTGATGCCGAAATGATGGAACAACTGCGGTTGGAAATGCGCCAAATGATTGAGGGTATCGAAGCCAAACGCCTTGCCGCCGAGCGGGAAACCGAGCGCCGCAATGAATTCGCTCGTGAAATGACCTCCCGCCCCATCCGCGAACTCAATGAACGACTGGATCGCATCGAACATCAACAAGACGATATGGGGGCCGCCCGTGCCGAACGGGATCGTATGGCCGCCAGTCTTTCTGCGGTGCAGCAGCGCCTTGAAGATATGGCTAAGAAAATTGAAGAGCCGGAACGCCGCATCGCCTTTTTGGAGGAACAGCGCCGTCAGGACAACCGTCGCATTTCTGATATTCAAGCTGGCTTGCCGGAAATGCAGAAATTGATTGATGGGGTCAAACTCAAAATCGAACGGGTGGAAAATCTAGCCCTGACCGCCGAAAAGCGCATTACCGAAAGCCAAGCCGGTGAACGGATGCGCCGCGAAGAAATGCAGAACTTCCTCGACCAGCAAAATCTCATCAGCCAGCAGCGCGACCAACAAATCAAAGACCTGACCCGCAACATCGGGGCTTATGATGAAGACATCCGCCGTAACTTGGAACGCTTTGAAGCATGGGCCGAAACCTATCGGCAGATGAAGAAGATTGTCGAAGATTTTGAGCGCATCGGGGAGCGTTTGGAGCGACGCATCAATGAAGTCTCAGAAATGCAGCGTCTTTCAGAGGAGCGCTTCCGTGAGGAATGGAATGATTGGGTAAAAGACGACCAGCGCCGTTGGAAGCAGTTCACCTTGACCAATGACGAGGCTTGGCGCAAACACGAAAAAGATATGGCGGATTATCGCAAGACCATTGAAGATACACGGGGCGATTTGACACCGCTGCAAAGCTCAATTGATCGGCTGTGGCGTTTGGAACAGGCCCGTGCGCGGATGTATATCGAAGGCTATAAGTCCCTCATGATGGAATATAACGTTACAGGAGTCACTGGTAGTGCCAACTTCTCGACCTCAACCGGAACGATGCCTGTTGTATCCTTACCTACTAATGGAGATAATGGATAGGGTCAATTAACAACGTATGGATAATGATGAAATCCATCAGTTAGAACAGGCCATCGCCACCCTAGAAGCACAGCGGGCCACACTTGGGGATAGCGTCGTTGAGACGATGTTGGCCCCTGCCCGTGAAAAGCTCGCTGCATTAAAACGACAATCCGAAAGTGATCAGCAACGCAAGCTGGTCACTTTTCTGTTTACCGATGTAGGGTCCTCTTCCAAAACCTTTGGACACCTTGACCCTGAAGATACTCTTGAAATCCTCAGCACCGCCTTAGCTCGTTTTGGGGAGGTGGTAAAACAGCATCAAGGTTATGTCGCCCGTTTGATGGGAGATGGCATGTTAGCCTTTTTTGGCGCACCCATCGCCCACGAAGATGACGCGGTTCAGGCCGTTCGCAGCGCCCTCGCTATTATCCAAGCCGCCCGCCAATATGCCCAAGAGGTTGCCGCACGCTGGGGTATTGATAGTTTTAATGTACGGGTTGGCCTCAATACTGGCTTGGTGGCAGTGGGGGAGGTTGGTGGCGAGGCAGGTTCGGAATATACCGCGATGGGAGATGCTATCAACATGGCCGCCCGCATGGAAAGCCATGCCCCAGCAGGTGGTGTGTTGATATCCCACGAAACCTATCTGCATATACGGGGATTTTTTGAAGTGCAAGCCCTTGAACCCATGATGGTTAAAGGCGCGTTGGCTCCCATTCAAGTGTATGTTGTGTTACGTGAAATCGCCCCAGTTTTGAAACAGGCCAGCGTGGAATCGAGGGGATTCAGACCCGCATGATTGGGCGGGATGTTGAAATACTGCACCTGCAAAAAGCCTATCAATTGGCAATTGAAGATGGCGAAGCCCAGATAATTACGATTCGCGGTGACGCCGGAGTAGGCAAATCGCGTCTACTGCGTGAGTTTGGTGGCTGGATTACCCAACAGGCCAATTCCGTGCTCCGCCTCAAAGGTCGTGCTTTCCCCAGCAGCGAAAAGCAACCGTATGCCCTGATCCGCGATCTCCTTCAGTTCTATTTCAGCATTCAAGATACCGACAGTGCCGAACAAGCCCGTGAAAAAATGGAGGCGGGTATTGGAAATTATTGGCCCTCAGATGAAATCACCGATGTGACACAGGGCATCGGTCAGATGGTCGGCTTTGCATTTGCCAACCTCAAAGAGACGCCCCAGCAAAAATCAAAAGATGCCCCTAATTATTTGACCCAACTTTTTGAGCGTATTGCGTGCCAACAAGCCACCGTCATTTTTTTGGAGGATGTGCATTGGGCCGATGATATTTCGCTCGATTTTGTGAGCCAGTTCGCCTATACCCATTTACAATTGCCCCTGCTAATTTTATGTCTCGCCCGCCCAACCCTCTATGATAAACGCCCATATTGGGGGGAAGGCCAAGAATGTCATCTATTAATTGATTTACGGCCTCTTTCAACGCGGGACAGCCGCCAACTGGTGGCAGAAATTTTGCGTAAGGTTGAATCGCTGCCTGATACCCTGCGCGATTTGATTGTAAGCAACGCCGAGGGTAATCCGTTTTATTTGGAAGAACTGATTCAAGTTATGATCGCCGATGGGATTATTCTTCCTGATGCCGAGCACTGGTCAGTCGCGTTAGATAAATTAGCCATGATGCGTGTTCCTCCAACATTAACAGGGGTTTTACAGGCCCGCTTAGATGCCCTAACCGCTGAAGAACGCGCCATCATTCAACAAGCATCGGTAATTGGCACCACTTTTTGGGATGGAGCACTGCAAACGCTGCGAGTAACAGGCCAGACCATTAAAAGCGCTGTGTTCGTCACTGATCTCACGGGGGCACTCGCTTCATTACGCCAGCATGGGATGATCTTTAGCCGCGAAAAATCATCATTTGCTGAGACACAGGAATATGTTTTTAAACATGCCATTTTGCGCGATGTCACCTATGAAAGCGTGCTGAAAAAGACGCGACGTTCTTATCATCACCAAATCGCTGAATGGTTAATTAATGCCTGTGGAGATCGTGTCGCCGAATATGCCTTGCTGGTTGCTGAACACTATCGGTTGGCAGGTGAAATCATCTCAGCTATCAATTATTTGTGTGAGGCAGGCGAACGCGCCCAAAAAACAATGTGGTCAACTACTAATGAGGCCATCAGCTTTTATGAACAGGCATTTACCTTAACCACCACCCAAAAAGTTGAGCTTGCCCTTCATTTACCGGAACTTGAAATCAAAAAACTCCAATTGAGGATTGCTAGATCATTAGCCAACCTTTATTTGGATTCGCAAAAATACGATCTCGCTGACGAGATTTTCCAAATAGAATTAGGGCTGGCCGAGGAGCTAGAAAATTATCTAGTGATGTCCGAAGCCTATAGCGGCCTCTCAGTGATTGCACAGTCGCGCAATGACGATGCTACCGCCGAACATTATCACACGCTTTGGCTCAAAACGCTTGGCAAGTTACGCCAAAAGCCATCCCAACCCGAAAAAGCCGCTTCATCATCCTATGGACACACCCTCAACAACGAAGCGATCCGCACTTTAAGGCAGCAGTTTGAACACCAACCGATGCAAAGCGAATCGCAGCACTAACGCTCACTCATCAGGCGATCATACGCCCCTTGCCATGTATCAGCATCGCGGGTGAATTTGTTCACTTTGATTTCGCCGAAATGTTGAAAAAGGCTGACCATGAGCGAGGGGAAGGCTTCCCAATTATTCCGACGAACAAGGTCTTCCACTTGATCGGCCATCTTGCCCGTCCATGTCCACCGCTGGCGAAATTCTTCGGCCTTCATCCAATAATTGCGCTTTTCCCATGCCTCCGATGACTGCTCAATGGTATCGTTCACTTCACGTAGCGAAAACACAATCTGGGCAATCATGTCTTTGGTTTCGGCGTCAAACTCTTTTTTCTTGCTCAGATGGCGCAATATCTCCGCACACGTTCGCATATGTTGATTCCGGATTTTGGCAGGGCCATCAGTGTTAATAACACGACTCATTATGAGTTCCTTTCTGGGCTACTCTTCATCGGGGTTCCAAGGAGGTAACGGTACTTGGGTATAAAAAGCACGTGCCGGAGCACGATTGATATAAAAAATGAAATAAACAAAGGCGATAATTTGAATCGGGATTTTGCATTGAAAAATATCATTAAAAGTTTGGGTGGCACCATCCATTAAACAGCCGGTGCAGTCGCCAAAAGCGCGTACCCAAGCCGCGACCATAATCAACAGAAAACTGGCGATGACCGAGGCTTGTATAAGATATTGCGAACTCCGGGGTTTGCCGATCCATGCCATAATCGCGGTAATCAAGACAAGGCCGCCTGCAATGCCCCCGGCCCAACGCCAAAAATCCAGCGCAAGGCCACCGCTGATAATGCCATTGGCATCTACATTCAACCGATGGGCAATATACAACCATATGATCGGCTCAATCCCAAACAGCGGGATGATGCTCAACAAACCGATGGTTAATCCGAGAGGACGGTAGACCCGTTCTTTTTTTTCGGTAGCTGGTATTTCGGTAGTCAAGATACCGCTGCTCCAATCGGTACGCGCTGAATATGAGCACCCAGCGCCCCCAATTTTTCTTCCAATTGCGAATAGCCACGATCAATTTGCACGATATTGCGGATGACCGTCGTGCCCCGCGCACACAGCGCCGCCAATACCATCGCCATACCCGCGCGAATGTCGGGGCTGCTGATGGTCTGGTCGCCGCGTAAAGCCGTTGGGCCTTGCACCAAGACACGATGCGGGTCACACAAAATAATCCGCGCTCCCATATTGACCAAACGATCCGTGAAAAAGAGTCGGCCTTCAAACATCCATTCGTGGAACAACACCGCCCCCGCGCACTGCGTTGCCACCAAAATGGCGATACTCATCAAATCGGTGGGGAAGCCCGGCCAAATTTGCGGTTTGATTTCGGGGATATTGCCACCAAAATCACGCTGAATGTTCAGGTGCTGGTCACGTGGCACAAAAATATCGTTGCCGCGCACTTCCCATGTTACCCCTAATTTGCCAAAGACGAGCGCGATCATGTCTAAATATTGGGGGTCGGCATCGGTAATCAGTAATTCACCACCAGTCACAATGGCTGCCCCAATCAGACTACCGACTTCAATATAATCCGCCCCGACGCGGAACTCCCCGCCGTCCAACCTCTCGACGCCCTCAATGGTGATTTGGTTTGTACCAATCCCATCAATTTTTGCGCCAAGCTGGTTTAGAAATAGGCATAACTGCTGAACATGTGGCTCAGAGGCGGCATTGCGTAAGACGGTTGTCCCTTTGGCGTAACACGCCGCCAAAACTGCGTTTTCCGTCGCGGTGACACTCGCTTCATCAAGCAAAATAGTCGCGCCGTGCAGCCCATCCGCGTTCATCTTGAATGAGCCGTCAAACTCGATATGAGCGCCGAGTTTTTCCAGCGCCGTCAAGTGGGCATCTAACCTCCGCCGCCCAATCACGTCCCCACCGGGAGCCGCAATATCTAGCTGACCCGTGCGCCCCAACATCGCTCCGGCTAAAAGGGTACTGGGTCGGATTTTTTTGGCGAGGTCGGGATCCGCCTTATGTGTTTTGATCTCTTTGGCATGGACACGCACGGTGCTGGAATCTAACCATTCGACCTCTGCCCCCACGCTTTGCAGCAGTTGGCCCATAATCCGCACATCCCCAATGTCGGGCATATTCCGTAAGATAACGGGCTGATCGGTCAATAAGCAGGCAGGCAATAAGGGCAAGGCTGCGTTTTTATTCCCGCTGGCTTTGATCTGGCCTTGTAGCGGAAAGCCACCTTCAATTAGAAATTGCTCAGGGATTGTCAAAGTACCTTCCTTTGATTCAACCAGTACGCAAAATCACTAGGTCGCCAACATGCACCCCCAATTTTTCGGCGGCGCTCCCTTGATTCACGGCTAATTCAAGCTGACCTGCACTGTTAATGAGCGGCAGGATGCTCCCTTTTTGCGCCCCCATATAACTTAACCCCAGCGGTGCAAAGGACTGACCTGCAATTTCAACGGCAGTGGCCTCGGCGAAAAATGGTGCAACCGTTACCCGTTCCGAAAAGGCCGTGCCGCCAAATTGGGGATGGAGTTGCAGCATATCATCTGACCCCCACACCAACCGCCCGATGCTCGTGACGACATTGCCAAAATGGTCAATATACAGCACTTCGCCGCGTACATGGTCTTCTTCAATTTGCAGCAGGGGCAGCGGTAATTTTTCAAACGATTTGGTCAGGGATGGGCCGATTTGGTCAAGGGGCACACCGCTAGCGAGATGCGCCGCGACTGGGCTGAAAATATCCCGACCATGAAAAGTGGTACTAATCCCTTGCAAATGATATTGGCGATTTTGTAGGGCCACCGCCTGCTGCACCTCGACTTGACCGAACACATAACTAAATAAACCGTTGTCCGGGCCAATAAAAATACCTTGATTCGTTTGTACCGCCATAGGTTTGCGCGATGTACCCACACCGGGGTCAACCACACCTACAAAAATCGTACCCGGTGGCATATAGCGATACACAGTCATCAGGACATACGCCCCCTGTCGAATATCTTGCGGGGCGATATGGTGTGAAATATCAATAATTTGCGCGGTGGGGCAAATCGAGAGAATCACCCCTTTCATCACACCGACATAACCATCTTGTAGGCCAAAATCGGTTAGGAGGGCAATTACTGGAACAGTACGGGGCAGCACTTGATCGGTCATAACTGGAATTGTAGCCGTCCCGCCTTTTGAGGGCAACACAGGACTATTTTGCTCCATTATCGAGCCGCCTCTCGCCATAACCGTCGCAACTGCCAATATTTGTCAAATTCATTCCATGCCATCAACAGACTCAGGCGTAATCCATGCAGGCCGTCACGATAGCCCTTGAGTGTTAAATAGCGCCAGCGAAATTGGCGAAGCGGCTGCAAGATAAAATTGCGAAATTTGGCCCGCTGCCCTTCGGACTTCATAATCTCGGCATCATACCGAGCGTAGCGCCGTTGTTTTTCGATAAATTGATTTATATCTCGATAATTGTAGTGGATGAGTGGATTTTCAAGATGACCGGGTTCGCCCGTTTTGAGGATAGGGACTTCATGCACGCGACGTTCGGGGTCATAGGTAGCCTGATCGCGTTTTAATAAGCGCATCTGGTAATCGGGATACCAACCCGTGAAGCGGGTCAGCTTGCCAAAAATATAATTGTGACGCGGAATCCAATAGCCCATATGCTGGGGGTTGGCGATGATCCGGCGCACTTCCGCTTCGACTTCGGGCGTGGCACGTTCATCGGCATCCACAAACAAGACCCATTCAGCCTCCACCGCTGCAAGGGCTGCACTGCGCTGTTTAGAATAATTTTCAAAGGGGTGGCTAATCACCTCTGCCCCGGCTGCTTGGGCGAGTTCAATGGTGTTATCGGTACTGCTACCCGATTCAAACACCACCACATGATCCGTCCATTTTAGAGATTCGATACACGCCTGAATATGCACCGCTTCATTACGAGCCAAAATCACCCCTGCCAATTGAACCGTCATAGACCCATCACCTGTTCGTAGGCGCTTATGAGGGTATCGCGCTCTTTTGCCGAGATTTGACGCAGGGCATAGGCACGACGGGCTTGGCGAATTTTGCGGCGCATCCCCACCCCGATCAGCCATCGAGCCGCTTGTCGTTTGAGCATCGGATAATGTTTACGATAGAGCCGTAAGCGACTCTGCCATAAATTAATGATGCTGTCGGGACGGACTTGGCGGGTACTTTGTCCTTCCAAATGAATGACATGCGCTTGGGGAACACAATAAATTTTCCATCCCGCTTTTTGGATGCGCCAACTCCAATCCACTTCTTCGGCATACATAAAAAATTGCTCATCAAACATGCCTGTTTTTTGGATGACTTCGCGCCGAATCATCATGGTTGCGCCAAGCGTATGTCCCACTCGAAACGGCTTGGGGTGCTCATAAAGTCTGCGCGGATAACGACCATTCAGACGGCGGTTGTAAAGCGTACCGGGAGCAGGCATCAAGTCAATCCATAACTGCGAGAGGCCGGGAAAAGCAAAGGCGCTGTGTTGAAACCCGCCGTCTTCATACGTCAGCCGTGCGCCAACTACCCCTGCTTCGGGCAATGAAAACAGGGCATTAAAAAGAATACTGGTGGCGTTGGGGCGGGTCTGGGTGTCGGAATTGAGCAAGTAGACAGCACGTGGGAGGGTATTTTCATCTATGCCACGCTTGCCAAAACCCATCGCACGCATCGCAACATTATTGGCCGCTCCAAAACCGATGTTCTTGGCATTTTCGATGATTTTGACATGGGGGAACTCAGCTTGAATAGCGGCAGGGCTGTCGTCACTGGACGCATTATCCACCACCCAGATTTCGGTATCATAGGGGCCGCCGCGTTGAACATCATCCAATAGGGTACGAATGGCCTCTAAAGTGAGGGCACGAGTATTCCAACTAACGATCACCACTGCAAGATCAGACATAATCCCTTAAATAGGTATACTGGCTAGGGTAGGCACAAAAAAGCCGGATTTGATCCCGGCTATAATAACATACTCTGCCCAAATTATCAGTTCAATTATCCATTCCCCAACGCGCCGCTTCTAACCATGCCCGAAAATCGGCATAGTCGGCTGAAGTCCGTTCGACCAGTTGCGCATAGGGGACAAGCTCTTTTAGCGCCTCATCTTCTTCTGTCTCAACCAATTCTTGGATTGATTCTACGACCAGATCACGGAATGAGGCGGGCAGGATAAAATCGGGTGAGGCAATCAAGACCTCATAGGGAACTTCGGGCCATGACTCATCACCGTCTTGCATGACCACCACCTGTAGCGCAGTGGCTTGCAAGTTGATTTGAACAGGCGGAGTAGCTTGCTGCAATCGTCGTACCAATGTATCCAACTGGTTGTTCGGAATTGCCCCCGCCACACATTCTTCATCAAAAATCGCCTTCACCAGCGATTGAGCATCGGCAACTTCGATCACTCCCTGCAATCCGGTGACTGGATCAACCCCAGCAGCACGTAAGGCCAAACTTGGATAAACCCAATTCACGGGTGATTCGTCGCCCGCAATTCGGCAAACTCTACGGTTCGCTAACATGGCCGGAGTCGCTGCATTCCCCAACACGCGGCGATCATAAACAAAATCGAACCCAATTCCATTGGCGCCGACCCGTTGCGTTTGACGTACTCCCAATAAGGGTGAGGCACCACAGGCCCGTTCCGCCGCGATATAGGTGAATACATCTACCCACATCAAAGCAGCTTCCCCGTTACACAGCGCATCTAGCGCCTCGCGTGGTGTTGACAATATTCCTACCTCGACTGTCAGCGCTTCGCCCAATTGGTCATTCAATTGAGTCTGCAAGGTATCTTGCGCATCCACTTGTCCACTGGATGGGCTGGCGATTACAAATAAGAGGTTGATCGGTTTGTCCGGGCTACCCAAAATCACTGGCAGTTCCACTTCTGGCAAGGGAGTCGAACGCGGCGTGGCGGTTGGCAGTGGCAAAGGCGTCAAGGTGGGTGGCGGGGGTGTTTCCTCTCCCCCACAGGCCACCAACACAATTGAGAGTATCAGCCCGATGCTGAAAAGTGCTGAGATATGGCGCACGTTGCGGTTAATAGCGCTACCCTCCTGCTTGTACAGAGATAATGACGAATACTTGAAATACTATAGCAAGTTCGCGTACCTGACAAATCAACGATTAAGGCCCTGCTGCAAAAGTTGTTCTATTTTGGGCGCTTCTTCCACCATAAACCACTCATCCAACAGCGGCAGATATTCCAATTGCAAATCGAGCGGCATCTTAAAAAAATCGGAATCCAGCGTTTTGAGGCAGCGGGGACTGCCACAGCCACATTCCCAGACATATTCCCCGCGTCCATTGATGCGGTAGTCAAAGGTGATTTCCTCACCCGCCGCAATCGGACGCAAGGCGATTACATAACGAGCACCATTAATGGTCTTCACAAACGTGTTGGGGTCGCAGGAATGGTTGGTATATTTTTCAGGCTCTTGCCACAACACGGTAACATTGTTCGCAATAAAATCGGTGTGATATTCGTATTCGCCCAATTCAGGCCGCAAGGGATGAGTCTCATCTACAATATGTGAGTCGTCGGCTTTTAAAATCGGCTCCCCTTTGGCGATATTGACCTTCGCAAAAACGCCCTTGCCTTGAATGGGAGAATCCCCCACATAAACTTTGCTCATTTTGAACCATCACTTTAATTTAAAAAGGGAATCCGCTATGATTGCGCTATCCGCATTGTATCTCAAGAGTTGAAGGCTATCCAATCAAATTCCTATGGCAAAAACAGGTCGCATCAAAGACTGTTATTATTTGATGAGTCTTGGTTGTTCCAAAAACACCGTAGACTCCGAATCAATGGCACAATTACTCGAAAACGCCGGGATGCGGGCCGCTGATGACCCCACCCGCGCCGAAGTCCTCATCGTCAATACCTGTGGCTTTATCGGCCCCGCGAAAGAAGAAAGCATCAACAGCCTCAATGAACTCGCGGCGATCAAACAGCCCAACCAATATCTGATTGCGGCGGGTTGTCTTTCGCAGCGGTATGGCGACACCCTTGCCCAAGAAGTACGGGGGCTGGATGGTATTATCGGGACACGCCGCTGGATGGATATTGTGGATTTGGTACAGCGTATCCGCACCCGCAAACATCCCGAACCCCTGTATCATCTCCCCAGTGATGCCGAAACCGTTGGTAAAGATGAACGTGGTGCGGCCCGTATCAGCATTCAAGGCGCAAGTGCCTATCTAAAAATCGCCGATGGCTGCCGCCGACCCTGTGCGTTTTGCGCCATCCCCGCCATCAAGGGCACCGCCGTCAGTCGTCCTATCGAAGCGATTGTGAATGAAGCCCGTCTGCTGCGCGATAACGGCGTGCAAGAAATCATCTTGATTGCCCAAGACAGCACTGACTATGGCTACGATTTGGGCCTGAAAAATGGCTTGGCGGTTCTGCTCAAAGAATTGGTCAAAGCCGTGCCGGATGTTCCTTGGATGCGCGTGATGTACGCTTATCCGGGTTATGTCACTGATGAATTGATTGAAACGATGGCGACCCACCCCCAAATCGTGCATTATCTGGACATCCCCTTGCAACATGCCCATCGCAAAACCCTGCTGCGGATGCGCCGCCCTGCCAATGTGGACTGGGTACATGAAACCATTGGTAAAATGCGCTCCGCCATGCCCGATCTCGCCATCCGCACCACCTTTATTGTTGGCTACCCCGGTGAAACCGACGAGGAATTTGACACACTGGTGCAGTTTATCAAAGATATGCAGTTTGACCGTGTGGGGGCGTTTACCTATAGCTATGAAATCGGCACCCCCAGCGCCAACTTGCCCGATCAAGTGGCGGATGCCATAAAAATCGCCCGCCGCGACAAGCTGATGGAGATTCAACAACCGATTAGTTTGCAGCGTAATCAGGCCCAAGTTGGCAAGATTCTGCCCGTTTTGATTGAGGGCCACGCTGAGGTCGAAGATGATGACGGCCCAACAGGTGAGACCATTTCACTAGGCCGTTCCTATCGAGACGCCCCTGAAATTGATGGGTATATCATGGTGCAGGGGGAAGTTCCCGAAGGCGAAATGGTGCCTGTCCGCATTACCGGAGCCATGACCTATGACCTTGTGGGGACAGTGGATTTAGGCACACCTATTGTGATTCAACCGGGGCAGATTTTTGGCGCGGGCGATTTGGATGTTCATGACCACTAAAGAAACTGACGGCTAATTAAGGAGCAGCAAACGATATGCCTTTTCCGAAAGATTTTGTGTGGGGAGTCGCCACCGCCAGTTATCAAATTGAAGGGGTGACAACCAGCGAGGGCTGCGGCGAATCCATCTGGCATCGGTTTTCACACACCCCCGGCAAAACGCGCAATGGGGATAACGGCGACATCGCCTGCGACCATTATCACCGCTATCCCGAAGACGTGCAGTTAATGAGCGAGATGGGCTTAGATGGCTATCGTTTTTCCATCTCGTGGCCGCGTGTCATTCCGCAAGGCAAAGGCGATGTCAACCCGCTGGGCCTCGATTTTTATGACCGTCTAGTGGATGAACTGCTTAAAGTCAATATCAAGCCGTTTGTTACCCTTTTCCATTGGGATTATCCCCAAGCCTTGCAAGACGAGGGCGGATGGGCCAACCCGGATAGTGTGAAGTGGTTTGCCGATTATGTGGATGTTGTGACCCGCCGACTGGGGAATCGCGTCAAAAATTGGATTACCCACAACGAGCCGTGGGTCTATTCCATGATCGGGCATTTTTATGGACAGCACGCACCGGGAATTATAGACATCCCCACCGCCTACAAAACCGCCCATCATCTCTTGCTGGCACATGGTGAGGCGATGCCCATCATCCGCGAAAATTCGGAGGACTGCCAAGCCGGGATTACCCTCTATACACTCTATTCCGAGCCTGCGACTGACAGCGAGAATGATCAAAAAGCGGCTCTGCGGAACGACGGCTTTATCAATCGCTGGTTTCTTGACCCGATTTTTAAGGGTCAGTATCCAGCGGACATGGTGGAAGCGTTGGGGGAAAATCTCAAGGACATCAATCTCGATGCGGTGAAAGAAGCCTCCGAACCGATTGACTTCCTCGGCATGAACTATTACACCCGCAATAAGGTTTCATGGATGCCGGATTTGTCGCCCCTGCAATTTTTACCCGCGTCGCTGGGGAATGTCGAAACGACTGCAATGGGTTGGGAAATTTATCCAGAGGGTCTGACTAAGCTGCTGGTACGCATCCATCAGGAATATCATCCCAAAGCGATTTACATTACCGAGAATGGTGCGGCCTTTGATGACCCGCCACCGGATGGCCTGATCGTGGATGATCCGCTGCGTGAGAATTATCTGATTGACCACTTTGCTGCCGCCGAAAATGCGATTGAACAGGGTGTGCCGCTCAAAGGCTTTTTTGTGTGGAGTCTTATGGATAATTTTGAATGGGCCGAAGGCTTTAGCAAACGTTTCGGTTTGTACTACGTCAATTACGAAAATCAGGCCCGTATCCCCAAGCGTAGCGCCCAATATTACAAACGCAAAATCGCCACCGAAAAGGCCCGTGCCGTCTAAAAATGTCGAATACCGCCGCGTTTGACACCCTTGCTGCCGTGTATGACCGCGACTTTGCTGAAAGTCCGGTCTCGCGTTGGCTGCGGGAACGGGTCTGGTCATGGCTCGAACCCCGCTTCCAAGTTGGCGACACCGCTTTTGAAATCGGCTGTGCCAGTGGAATAGATGCACTGTGGATGGCCCAACATGGCGTGAAGGTCATTGCCGCCGACATCAGTCCGTTCATGTTGGAACAAACGCGGGCCAAAGCAGAAGCTGGCAATCTCGGCCATCTTGTCACCCCATTGCTATTTGATCTCAATCATTTACCGGAATGGCATGGTGAACCCGTAGACGGGGTGTATAGCAATTTTGGCCCGGTCAACTGCACCCGTGATTGGGTCGGGTTGGGGCGATTTTTGGCAAAGGCGGTTAAACCGGGAGGCTACGTCGGGTTAGGCATCATCTCCCCGTTTTGTATGTGGGAAACGCTTTGGCATGGCCTCCATCTGGATTTCCGCACCGCCTTTCGTCGGTTTAAACGCGAAACGATTGCGACCTTGCCGGGTGGGGGCGAACTGCCGATTTATTACCCCTCACCCCGCCAATTTGCCCGCGCTTTCCAGCCCTATTTTCAATTCGAGCGAGTACGCGGTTTAGGGGTATTTTTGCCCCCCAGCGATGCGTTTGGGGTAGTGGATAAGCGACCCCGTATCATGAAACCTTTAATCGCTGCTGAAACCCACCTTGCCGACACTTGGCCCTTCCGCACATGGACGGATCACTATTGGATTGAGTTTACGCGGGGGGAGAATGGGCCATGAGCATTGACCTTTCTGACTATGTTTCAGCAGGCTACTACATCACCAAATACATTACGCGCACCGATTGGCACTCTGCCGGGTTGCTCCCCGAAAAACTTTTGAGTGTGTCTCACTGCCTCGCAAAAATAGCGCCGATTGTCTACTGGGCCAATTCGCAGGAAGATTTTGACGCTTTTGGTATTCCCGACACCCTTCGACCAGAATTCGAACAGTGGTGTAGTGACAAGTTTGGCATAGAAATTGGCTTCCCCGATGTAACATATCAGCTTGAAACCGCCCGCGATTTCATCTCCCGCTTCATTCCCAAAAAGGAAAATATATTTCTGCTTGGGGCGGGTTTGCACAAGGATTTTGTCGAACTATTCCTAAATTTTGAGCAGCCTTTATTGAAGGAATACGCAAAGGATGAGCCTGAGCGCGGGCTGTCACATATCATTAGGCAAAGGTCGTCTGTGTTGGATGGGGAAATCCTCGGCTATGAAGTGGTGTGCAGCGATTTTGGTGATATAAACCATTCTTGGCTGTGCAATGGCCTTGAAAAAGATGGATGGGAGCGATTTCAAATTCGACCCAATCAATACGGCTTCATTGAAACCTACACGGCGACGAAAACCTTGACCGAATTTATCATGACCGACCCCGCCATATATGGTGAACCCGGCTTTTATATGCCGCTGCTCATCATCAAGTATCCATTGGAGTAGACCCCATGAGCGAAAAAGAACCCGAATTTTGTTATGTCACCACCACTGGTTGGAAAAGTGGCAAGCGGCACGAAATCGAAATCTGGTTTGTCAGCCATGACGGAGCGTATTACATCGTGGCAGAGGGGCGCGAAAAAGCCCATTGGGTACAAAATATCCGGCACGATCCGATAATCTCTGTCCGGGTGGGCGATCAAACATATCAAGGCAAAGGTCGGGCCATTGACCGCGATGCTGAACCCGAACTTGCTGCTGCTGTCGCCGCCAAAATGGACACCAAATATGAGTGGAGCGATGGCCTAATCGTCGAACTCCGGCCCGATTAACTATCGGCTTTAGGAATTGGGGCAGACTTAAATCCACGACCATAGGCCACATGTCCCTGCCCGATCACCACAAATGCTTTAGGGTCAACGGCGAAAACCACATGACGCAGCGTCGCCACTTGAGGGCGGGCAATCGTCACGAACAAAACGGTGTGGGGTTGATCGGTAAACATGCCCATGCCTTCCCATGACGTGACCCCACGCCCCAATTGCCCCAAAATCGCTTTCGACACTTCTTGGGGATAATCGGTCACAATCGTCACGGTACGAATGACACTTGGCCCTTCCAGAACATAATCCGCTACCATGCCGCTGATAAATAGTGAAACAATGGCATACATGGCGGCTTCCCACCCAAACACCAACCCCGCCATGCCGATAATCAGGGTATCGGTATACAGATAGGCGCTGCTGAGGGGAATGCCCATTCTATGCTGCAAAATCCGCGAGAGGGTTGCCGTGCCTCCCGCCGTCGCTCCTGCGCCATAAATGAGGCCGCTGCCAATTCCGCCGACAATTCCACCAAAAATTGCGTTGAGCAAATCATTCTCGCTAACGCCATGTGTCGAAACAAAGGCAGGCAAAATATCGACTGAGGCACTGAAAATAACCACCGAGAAAATCGTGCTGATAATGAGCCAGCTTCCCCCCAGCACCCGATACGCAAAAATCTGGATAGGGATGTTAAAAATTAGGGTCATAATCCCGACAGGTGTGCCGATGACCTCATGCAAAATGATGGCGATACCGGAAACACCCCCCGGCGCAATTTGTGAGGGAATGAGGAACACAATCACCCCGATGGCGCTGATAATCGTGCCAATCGCTGTTTGCAACAAACGCCAACCAGATGCAAAGCCGCCTAGTCGTTGAAGTAGGTTGGTCACAATGCCCTCGTTTCAATGGTGTCTCAAGATGAAATTGCGTCTAATTGTAATCCCGGCTCCTGTAATGTACAGCGCCGCACCCTCTCCACCAATTTTTTCGCCATCAGTTTTTCCCGTCCATCTAATATTATCCGTTCAAATTGGCCGGGAAACTGTCGGACTAATTCGGGATCACCAATCATAACCTGCCCCCGACGCATCACCAGCGATAAATCGGCCCGTCTAGCGCTCATCAATGCCTTATCAGGATTATCATGGTAGGGCAGTACAATCAAATCCGCCGATTGTCCCTTTTTTAAACTGCCGCCCTCTTTTAACTTCAGTATCTGTCGGGGGTATTCGGTCACCATCGCTACAAGGATTGCTGCGTCTACTTGGCCTGTTGCATAAGCGGCCCTCAACTCATCCAACAAGTCCCCATCCGCCGTCAATCGTGAATCGCTGCCAATCGCTACCCGCCCAGCTTGTGTCCACTGCTGCATGGCGGCAGTTTTGCCAAGTAGATAAAGATTGGTAGAGGGGCACCACACCAAACTTGTCCCGCGTTCAATTGCCAATTCGGTATCGGCGTCAGTCAATCCCACGCCATGAATCAAGACGGTGTTTGGCCCAATCACCCCCAATTGATTGAGTTCGCCAAATTCACCTGCTGCAATTTTGTCTGTGCCTTCCGCTGCATGAATCATCCAGACTTGTCGCCGCGCTTTGTGATAACTCCACTGAATTTCCTCGACAGGGGTCAAATAGAGGGAATGTGACCACTTATATTTTTTCACCACCCGCACTGGAAAATCCCATCTTTTTAGCGGAGGATGCAGCGGATTATGATGAGCGACTGTCGTCACACCCGATAGTAGATTTTTCAGGCCACCGATAAAACAGCGATCTGTGAGAGGGGTGGTGCGTAATTCGAGATAGGGGGAGGAATTAAGATGCAGTGAAACATCATCACTCCATTCGCGTGCATTGGGATAGACCTCTCGAAATTTGGTACGCGGAAAATGATTCAGTTCAAGATGGTCATGGGCATTGATTAGGCCGGGATAGACCGTGTAACCCGTCAAATCAATCAAAATCTGATGGTGGGATGTAGCAGCTTGTAGAAAAACACCCCGGCGATTATCTATCACCAGCGACCCATCATTTGTCAGCAAAACGAGTTGTGTCATCAAACGAAAACCTTGCTACCCAGTATCCACGCGCTACAGTATACTCTGGAAAATTTGATGCGCTGAGGAGTGCCTTTCGTGAAAAAGCATTTTTTCATCTCTGGAATGATGATTTTATTGGTGATTTTGACGGCGTGCGGTTTAGTCAATGCAAAGGTTGAACGCGCCTATCTTACCAGCGACCAAAACGGTACGAATCGAACCGATACCTATGAACGCGACAGTATTTTTTATCTGTTTGTCGAAGTCAAAAACGCCGATGACGATACCGAATTAAAAGCCGTGTGGACACTAGTGGAAAGCGGCGGCGAAACTTTGAATACCCGCCTTGACGAAACCATCATCAAGACAGGCAGCGGCACCATCACCTTTAGCCTCGATAGCGATACCGATTGGCAGGGTGGCAAATATCAGGTGGAACTGTATCTCAATGACGAAAAACACGAGACGTTTACCTTTACCGTGCCCGAACCCGCAACCGATGTGTTTGGTTGATTATTGCAGCGTCAGAGTGGTCAACAGATAGGCATTGTTGGCATCGGCTTGACCCGGAATTAGCCGGGTATGCGGTGAGTCAAATTCATATAACGCGACGATTAGGGTATAAACTCCGGTTACGGCGTTCTGTTTGACCACAATCCCATGATTATCGGTAATGGTCTGCCCCGCCTGCCATGTGGTGGTGATGGCACGTCCATTGGCGGGTTCGCTGTCATGCTGGGAGGCCAGCGTGCCATCGGGGTTTAATAGCTGCACCGTCACCTTATACCGTTTTTCCAATGGAGCGTTTGTCCGCCAAAACAATGTCACCCCCAACACATCCCCCGGCAAAATCTGTTGACCCGTCCCATCGGTTGAGAGCGCATAACCGACCAGTGTGATCTGATCGCCAAAGGGCATATTCACCACTTGTGATGGTTCGGCGGGTGGGGCATCCAAAACGGCATATTGTACTAATTCGACATCAGTAATCCACTGCCGTCCAATGACATATGCCCCCTCGTCCAGCGTGGTTTCTACAATGCCGTTCTGGTCGCGCTCGTTTTGTCCCCACAGCACCACATAAATCCGCTGATAGTCGGCAATTAAATCATGGGTGGCCTGTTGCGTGGCGGCATCATCCCCCCCTAACCCTTTGGGCAAGCCATACACTGGGGCATCACCCTGATAATAATAATCAAACGCCTCGATCTGATTGGGGGCGTTTAAGATAATGGCATCCCCATCGCGTACATTTTTGGTCAGCAATTCGGCAATCCGCCGATAATCACTGCGGGCATAGGCATCGTCGTGATACATCGGGCCGAGATTCTGAATATTGGGAATAATCATGAGCAACGAAAGAGCCACTGCACTGCCCCAACGCACCACCAACCGATAGGGGGCATTGTGTATAGTCCCACTCATCACCGCCCCAATACGTTCCAAACTGCGACCCAGCATCAATGCAACCGCCATTTGAGCAGGGACTAAAAATTTCAGATTGGCTTCACGGTAGGCCCCCGATAGCAGCAGTGCCCCAATGCTGAGTCCACTCCAAATCAGCGGCAGGCTCACCCGCCACAACACCGAGGGTCGTTCGGCCCCGGCACGGCGATCCGGCAGCAGCACCCCCAAAATGAGTAACCCGATGGGTAAAACATAGGCGAATGTGGAAAGATTGGTCGCGGTTTGTCCATAGATCAACAGCGTAAAAACCCGATCAGCGCGGTCTATCAAATCGCTTTGGTCGCCTGCTTGGGGCCATGAAGTAATCTGTTTATAGGCTGTCGGCAGCCACGACTGAAAAAACATCAATGTAATTACATTGAGAACGATATAGACATTCCGGGCACGTGGGTCGCGGCGTGGAATCCACCACCACAAAAACACCACGCCTTGTGCAATCATGGTAAAGGGATAGGTGTAGTGGTTGTATAGGCCGACGGTGTTAATAATCATGAGCCAGATAGCCCACGGCGCGATATGGAAGGCAAATTGATTGGGGCGATTTTCGGCGCGGTGGTGGTCACTGGCGTGCAGCATTTTGACCAGCACCCAGAAACTTAAGACGCTCAATGCCCCCAATTGAGCATACATGCGCGTCTCTTGAGAGTAGTACACTGCAAAGGGGTTGGCTGCGACCAGTGCCGCCGCGATGCTGGCTGCGAGTGGGCCATACAATCGCCGGCCTAGCCCATACGTCCCTGCCACCGCCAATAAGCCCCAAAACGCTGAAAACGAACGCAGGCCAAATTCTGTTTTGCCCGCGAAAAACATCCACCATTTTAGGCCAATATAATAACCGGGGGGGTGAATATCCCGGCTGCTGGCTTCAACCAACGCCGGAAGTGAGCGTTCGGCAAGGCGCAAACTGTTGCCCTCATCGTGCCAAAGGGATTGCGCTTCCAATAAATGAAGCCGCCAGAAACCTGCCGCCAACAAAATCAGCACCGGAAGCCAGCGGATGACCCGATTCATTGGCGCTCCAATCGTTTCATTACCGCGTCGCCCATGATTGCTCCTGCAAACAAGACCGCCAAGCCAGCAACGAGGACTTGCGGCAGGCGTTCACGGGCTTTGGTCGGCCATGCTTTATCAGGATACTGCCATTCACCGGATTGAATATAGTCTTGCAGGCTGTAATAAATTGGCGTAGGTGTCCAATCCGGCTCGACGATGCGGAAATAGTACCAACTTTGATTAGACTCACTCTCACTAGGGCGCTTCAAAAACCAATAACTCATCACCCCGATATAGGGCCATTCTTCACGGGCACGTTCATAGGCCAGCGGTGCCCATTCAGCCGCCTGTTCCATTGTCACCTGCCCATACGTTTCCAAACCGGAAATATTCGGATCATTTGGTACAGGATTCCACGCGATTTCACTCAGCCAAATCGGTTTATAGGCATCCCCATTGGCGACCATAATATCCCGCAGCCATTGGTGACGGGCAAAATTCATCGTAAAGGGGCGCATCCGGCGATCTGTCGGCCCACTAAATAGGCCATAACCCTGTGCGCTGAGAATATCAAAACAACGGTCTGCCCCTAAATCATAGAGGCGCTGCAAAAATAACAAATCAAAGGCATCCCGCCCGGTGTGGTCAACCGTTGGGCCAATCGCCCCCGTCAAAATGACGATATTCGGGTCAATTGCTTTGAGAGCATCATGGGTGCGGCACAGTAAATCAGCATATCCTTCAGGGCTGATTAACTGGTCGCCCCATTCAGGATAGAGATTCGGTTCGTTCCAAATTTGATAATGGGTAATTCGACCCTGATAACGTTCTGCCAATGTCACCGCGAAATCCACAAAATCTTGGATATTGGCGGGTGGGCCATGCGATTGACTGGTTGGTAATGGCAAGGCCCACGGCGGCGTGGGGCTGCTGATTCGAGCGATAATCTCGACATTATATTGGTCAGCCAAATCCACAATATGGTCGTATTTATCCCAACTCGAAATATAGTCGGCTTCGTTGACCACCCCATCAAAATTCCGGTCATTACGCCGATCTACAAAATCCCCTTTGGCATCAATCTCAATATCTTCCCATGCAAATTGTTGACGCAGCCAGCCAAACCCTGCCTCGGCAATTAATCGCATCGCATGTTCGCGCTTTTCCGGTTCGGCCTCTAGTTCAAGGAAAGCATTAATGCCAAATGGATTTTCGGGTAGATTTTCAATCGAGGCGTTTTTTTCGAGGTGGGGCATCGCGCGTGTGCCATTGGCGAGATATTGTAGACCTCCCAATAGCTGTGCCCCCGGCTCGGTTTCACCCGTCACATTCCACAAGAAATCGGCGACGAGGCCATCATTTTCAAGATCAAGCCACAGGGCCGCTGCGCCAATGATGAATGCGATTAGCCCCACGCCCAATGTGCGGAGCGAAAATCCAAACAGTCGAAGGGTAGTCAGTTTTGTTCGCATGAGGCGAGATTATAGCCAACTGCGCCGCTTGAAGTAAAACGCCAGCGATGCACCTACAATCAGCATCAGCGTTAAGGCAAATGGATAACCCCAATACCAGCGTAGTTCTGGCATATTTAATGGAGATGTATCAGGATCAAAATTCATACCATACACCCCGGCGATAAAGGTCAGGGGCAGGAAAATCGTCGAGATCAACGTCAAGGTCTTCATGACATCGTTGGTACGATTGGCGATACTGGAGAGATAGACATCTTGTAAATCGGCACATACTTCCCGATAGACTTCCACCAAATCCATCACCTTGACGGCATGGTCATAACAATCGCGCAGGTAGTGACGAATCTGCTCGTCTTCAAATTCTGGTGCGTCGTGAAATAAGGAGTTAATCGCGTCCCGCAAGGGCCAAATCGCCCGCCGCAGAACCAATAGATCGCGTTTAATCGAGTGAAGTTGAGCGATGGTCTGCCGATCTGGGCGGAGCAACAGCAAATCTTCAATTTCTTCCAAGCGTTCCCCATATCTTTCCAGCATTGGGAAATAGGCATCAATCACCGCATCCAACAAGGCATATACTAAATAGTTTGGCCCGCTTTGGCGCAGGCGGTCAAGGCTTTTACGGATACGATTGCGGACTGGATTGAGGCAATCTCCGGGGTGGGATTCTTGAAAGGTGAGGACAAAATTTTTGCCCAAAAAGATATTCAACTGTTCATTGGTAAGGTCACTTCCATGCGCCACCATCCGTGCCACAATAAACAAATATTGGTCATATCGTTCGACTTTGGCCTGTTCGTTTGCCAACACCACATCTTCGAGCGCCAATTCGCCCAATCCAAAAATCTGCCCAACCTTTTTCACCTGTTCGGGATTTCCCAACCCATCCACATTGACCCAAATCACCGGCCAATTGCCCAAATAGTCCCGAATAGTGGCGGGGTCATTGAGGTGATGTTCTTCAAACTTGGTTGCGTTGTAGGCGATTAATTGAATAGTGGATGGGCCAGTGCTAGGCAAATCATCAGGGATACCGGGCGGTGCCCCGACCTCCGTTGTCGGAATCTGCAACGTTTGGGTTATCCGCTTACGAGCGGTGATGTTTTCAGGGGAGGGGGTCTCGCTGGCTGTCATAAGAATGTCCCTTCTTCGGAATAATTGCCGACTGTCATTTTACACCTCTCCCTCTTTCCGAAAAATCCTGCACTTATATTTTCCAAAATCCGCCGCGATTCTTGCGGGTGGCGGGCCGTGACGATGCCGTGACAGCTACGTAACGCCTGACTGATACGATGAATGAGCTTATTTCATGATGGAATCAGTCAAGTTCTGACTGTCACGTAAGGCGATTTCATGCACGTTTGTCCAATTGGCCCAAATTGCTTGTGTTCATCTAATAGCTGTGCTATTCTGTTTCCAATCCATATTCAGCAGAGATTGATATTCTGTGAAAACTTTCGGCCTCATTTGTACGATTATGATGACTTCGACTACCGGTATGGGTACCGGCATGTTGTGCTTCAGGTCGCAGGATGTGAGAGCCTAGAGTCTCTAAACCAAACGAAATCCCACAAACGCGACGTGAAGCACTCTCAACCACGTCGCGTTTGTTGCTATATAGGCCAAATATAAACGCAGGAGAACATACCCGATGGCGATACTGGTCATGAAATTCGGCGGCTCTTCGGTGGGCAGCGCCAATGCTGTGCGACAGGTCTTGGAAATTACCCAAAAAGAAACCCAAAAATGGGACAACGTGGTGGTCGTCACCTCCGCCATTGGTGGGATTACGAACTCGCTAGTTAAGTTGGTCGAACACGCCACCAAACACGATTTTAATGGCCCACACGGGGTCAAACATCAATTGGATGCGTTGCGTGCTCGCCACCAACAAGCCGCCCAAGAATTTATGAATATCCACGATCACGCCGATGAACTGAATAAAGTAGATGTTCATATTGACGGCCTGCTCGAAGAATTATTCGGGACGTGCGAGGAGATCGCATCTGCGGGTGGGGCAGACAGCCGATTGAGTGACGCCGCGATGTCTATGGGTGAACGTTTAATGGTCGGGATTCTAGCCGCGATTATGCGGGTGAATGGCATCCCAGCCCAACCCGTAGACGCCAGCAAGGTTATTGTGACAGATCGCCGCTTTCAGAACGCCCAACCGGATTTTGCGCCATCGCGTGCCAATGCCCAAAAAATCATCGGCCCGCTATTGGAACAAAAACAAGTGCCTATCGTGACGGGCTATATCGGCGCGACGCCTGAAGGCCAGATCACGACATTGGGGCGAGGGGGGTCGGATTATTCCGCGACCTATCTGGGCAGCCTGATTGATGCTAATGATGTGTGGATTTGGACAGACGTAAATGGGGTGATGTCCGCCGATCCACGTAAGATCAAAGAAGCCAAAGTCATTGACATGATTTCTTATCAAGAGGTCAGTGAATTTGCCCATTTTGGCGCAAAGGTGCTGCATCCGCGCTGTGTCGAACCTCTCATGGGTCCGCATATCCCGCTACGGGTGTGTAATACCTTCAACCCCGACCACCCCGGTACACGCATCAACAGCGCCAGTGCGGGCAAACCCAAACATCTTAGCGCTGTGACTTCGATTGAAGGGCTATTGGTGTTCGCGCCCTCCAACGCTGTACCCAGTGCTCCCGGCTTGCCCTCTATGACCGACCTCGCCAGCCAAGTGCTTGAAAAAGTGCTGCTACAAGCCGCCCCACCCGTGATTACCGTCAATGCCCATGCCGGACATCTGTTGTGTTATGTCATCCCGACGACGGCCCGCCGTACCGCCAATCAAGAAAGCCTTGCTGCCTTACAAGAAGCCTTTGCCGAAGCCTATCCCAATGGCGAATGGCGTGTCGAACCGATTGCCATTGTCGCCGCGATTGGGGTGGTGGATGTCCAACAAACCATGCAAGTGTTGACAGCAGTGAAATCAGTACGGGCAAATTTGCTGGCGTTGGGGCATGGTTCACCCGCCTGTTGTTTGCTGGCCCTGCCACCCGAACAAGCACCGCGAGTCGTTAAACGTCTGCATAGCCTCGCCGTATCGGTACAATCTAATCTCCCTTATGCCGAAAACGACCCTGCCGCCCCTGCCGCTATTCCCGCCATTCCCAATAATCGCCGCCGCAAGAACTCCCGACCCAACAAACGGGGGAATCCGCCGCATCGCGTCATTCCGCTGTAAATAAATCCGCTCTCCTGTTCTCCCACAGGGGTGGTTGTAAAATACGATCACCCCTTTTAGCCCTCTGTTAGAAAATCCGTGACTTTCAACACGTTGCAAAATTTGACTTGGAATCTTATACTTTTAAGTGAATTATATTTTTGCATAAAAAATATTTCGGGTAATGCCGATTCGTATTAAGATTTCTCAAATCGTGCAGTGAAAAAGGAGAATGATCGTGAAGAACCGTTACGCATTTTTTGAAGGGCGGATTGTTCCGATTGAAGAAGCCAAAGTCAGTGTCATGACCCACGCCCTCAATTATGGCACTGGGGCGTTTGGTGGCCTGCGAGGATATTGGAACGAAGCCGATGAAGAATTGTATGTGTTTCGCCCCAGAGATCATTTCAAACGTATCCTTGCCTCAGCCAAAATGCTCCTCATTGATCTGCCCTATACGATTGATGACATGGTGAATATTCTGCTCAATCTGCTGCAAGCGGAAGGCTTCCGGCAAGACTGCTACATCCGCCCACTGGTCTATAAATCCGATAATGTCATCGGGGTACGCCTAAACGATCTCAAAGGCGACTTCACGATGTTTAGCATCCCGTTTGGCAGCTATCTCGGTGATGAAGAAGGCACCAAGGTCGCGGTCAGCAGTTGGAGGCGCATCAGCGATATTTCGATTCCGGCACGTGGCAAGTTTACCGGAGCCTATATCAACTCCGCCTTTATCAAATCCGAAGCCCTGATGAATGGTTATGATGAAGCGATTGTGCTGGACGAATCCGGTCATATCGGCGAGGGCAGTGCGGAAAATGTGTTTATTATTCGGAATAACAAGGTGATTACGCCGCCGGTCAATGCCGATATTCTGGAAGGCATCACCCGCATGACGGTTATGCAGTTGGTACGCGAAGAATTGGGCCTAGAAGTGATTGAACGCCCCATTGACCGCACTGAATTTTACGTGGCGGAAGAGGCGTTCTTCTGTGGCACTGGGGTTCAATTGGCCGCCATCACCGAAGTAGATCAGCGGCCTGTAGGTAATGGCAAGCTAGGGCCGCACGTCCATGCCCTGCGTGACCTCTATTTCAGTGTCGTCCGAGGCCAGCACCCCGCCTACAAGCATTTCTGCCTCCCAGTCTATGCTTCGGAAGCGATTGCGGTACCAGCGATGGGCTAAAGCGCCTACACCGACGACCAACATGGAGCTTCGGAAAATATTCTGAGGCTCCAGCCAATCTATCATGAATACCGCCCCACCAGCGTGGCGCTGTTGAAAATACCAGCGAGCCGCTGAATAGACCCCAGCATAGACCGCCAAGAGTGCTGCCAACACACGCGCTTTCCCAACACGGGTTTGGCCTGCGATCACCAATGGGAATGAGAACATCAACACCCGCATCAGATACGTGCCAAGATGCACTAAATGGGCTTCAATCCGCACGTCGCGTTCACAGATTTTCGGATATACGGTGCAGTCCGTTGGCATCCCCGGATATACCCCATCCGGCTTGAAAATATAACCCCACGCATAGGTCTTATCCAGAATACAAAACATCACCACCGCTGAAATCATTATTGTGTCCCGCATAGACCCCTGCGACAGCATGAAAAGCGCGATGAGCGAAAAAAACAGCAAGCCATAGACTAGGCCGTCCCAAATAACTTGCCCCTCTTGCGGGAGTAAAACATCTTGAATCGTAACACCACCCATAAAAAACCACCCCTTCTTTTGCACTGCACAATAATTTCATGTCCATGATTGTACTCATGACAGAAAAATCAACAATTCAGATTGCTTAACAAATGGGGCTATCGTGGTTCGGCGATTAAGATGGATTGGGTGGTGCTTTGGCTCAAGACGTGCAGGGCAGAATCAATCAACACATGGGTGAGACCGTCAAACGGTTCACGTTTGGTAATCTGAATAATCGCGCCGGGTTTTAGGCCTTTTTCTTCAAAATACTGCAATTTTTCGGGGGCTTGGTCAAGAAAACGCACCACAACGCCGGGTTTGTCTTGCGGCCAATCAGAAAGTGGCTGTAAATGTTCCTGTCCGGGCAGTTTGCCTTCGAGGGTTGGGATAGGGTCGCCATGCGGGTCAATAACCGGGTTGCCTAGCACTTCTGCGATACGCGCCTCAAATCGCTCGGAGATGTGATGTTCCAAGCGGTCGGCCTCTTCATGTACCTCATCCCAGCTATACCCTAATGCTTCGACCAGATACAACTCCAATAGCCGATGATGGCGTAAAACCTCTAACGCGACTTGTTCTCCCAATGGCGTTAGGCGCACGCCACGATAGGGTTTAACGACCAACAAAGGCTCATGCAGTCGTTCAGTATCCGACAATTTTTTTGCCATGTCGGTGACAGACGGGGGCGTGATGTCCAAAGTCTGCGCCAAGAGGGTAGTTGGGACTAATTCATGCTCTTGTTGCAGCATATAGACCGCTTTTACAAAATCCTCAACGGCCTCCGAGCGTAGTTCACGCATAGTTCGGTCTTCATCGGTCATCAAAAAACGACGCCCCCTTTTGAACCAGCATTAATTGATGTAGTCAGTCTACTTGCCCCTCATTTGCCCGTCAAGATAACGCGGGTTCATAGGCTAAAGTTCGTGTGCGCCAGTCTGTTGGAAAAGCCATAGTTTTGCTAGTGGCATAATCATACGCGACCATCCCTGTCATCCCGGTTGCCACAATACTGTCTGGGCCGATTTCCCCCTCGCGCTGAACCAAATAGGCGAGATCAAAACTTTTGGTGCCCAAACGTGAACAGCGCGTCCACACCCGTACCTGCTCACTCAGGAACAGCGGCGCTTTATAGTCAACCGCAACACGGGCTACGATGATACTCAAATTCTTCATATCGCCGTCCCACCCCCACACGTCCTTCGCATACGACATGCGGGCCTGTTCCATATAGGTCAGATAAGCGGCATGATTGACATGAGCCAACGCATCCAAATCCGCAAAACGGACGGTCATCAAAATCGAGTGACGAAAGTGGTCTGGATTAAATAGCGCATCCATTAGTCTATTTCCCTAGCCACTTGGCAGGGCGCTTATTGACAAAAGCGTTCATGCCCTCTTTTTGATCTTCGGTGCTAAATAGGAAATAAAAATTGCGCCGTTCCAGCCGAATCCCTTCACTGAGGGGCAGTTCAAACGCTGCGTTGACACTTTCACGGGCCAAACGAACGGCCACCGGGGCACGCGCCGCAATATCACGCGCCAATTTCAGCGCCTCATCCAAATAGGTTTCCGGCGCAACGACACGATTCACCAAGCCGAATTGATAGGCTTCCTGCGCTTCCAACCAGCGATTATTCAGCACCATCTCCATCGCCAACGCCTTACCCACTGCACGGGTGAGTCGCTGGGTGCCACCTGCGCCGGGAATGACCCCCAAGTTGATTTCAGGTTGTCCAAATTTGGCGGAGGTGGAGGCCACAATCATGTCACACGCCATTGCCAATTCGCAGCCCCCGCCCAGCGCCACGCCCGACACGGCGGCAATTACAGGCTTATTGATTTTCGCAACCTTATCCCACAGGCTAATGCTGTCCCGGGTGAGCATCTCGACGGTGGTGGCGTTTTCCATTTCTTTAATGTCCGCACCAGCAGCAAAGACCTTTTCACTGCCCGTGATGACAATGCAGCCAATTTCGCGGTCAGCCTCAAATTCATTAAGCGCCTGCACCAACTCAGACATTAAAACGCTGTCGAGGGCGTTCATGGCTTTGGGGCGGTTGAGCCGAATCAGACCAACACCACCTTCAACCTTTTCAGCCAAAATATTTTCATAAGTCATAGAGGTTTTCTCCATTTTAGGCAAACGTAAGTAAGGCTTTCATGATCAAAAATAGACCGAACATAGCATTTGCAAGAATCGCCGCAGTCGTAGATTTGGTATGAGCGCGAACAATGCCTGCGGTCAGGCCAAGCATCAAGGGATAGGCCAGACTCCAATAACTGACCTCCCAACTAATCTCCCAATTAAAGGCTTGGACAAAATAAAATAGGGCAAATATCACCGCCGACCAGACAACCGCCTGTAGATTATCTTGGGTGCGTTTGACCATGACCGGATAGAGTATCCCACGAAAAATGACTTCCTCGGCGACAGGGCGGAGAACAATAAACACTACCAGCGCCATGATCCATGTCAAGGCATCTGCGTCGTCCATCCGGTCAAGGCCTAGCGGTAAACTGGTATCAGATTTACCCAGAATAAGCGTGACGGTATCCAACACAATCGCCACCGCCAATGCCGACAGCGAGGCAATCCAAAAGGGACGGCTGCGGCTGGGAATTAAACCAAGCGATTGAGCAACGGTCTGCTGATACCGCTTGGAGGATTCCTGTTTTTTCAGGATGACTCCGCTACTATATTGATAGGCCAGCGTCAAGGCCATCACGCTGCCAATCGCCGCTCCCATAATAATTGACAGAGCTTGAGCATCGGTGGGGTCATCTTCGCGGATGGTAGTCGTAATCAACAGGCCCAAAAACAAAGCCACCACAAACATGATGACCGTCCCAAACGCTAATCGCATTCCCCAAGGCGGAAGGTAGGGTTCAGGCAGTCGAACCTTTGTCAAAATGGATTTAATCAATCGAAATTCCTTTGTCAAAACTGCGAGATCAGCTTGTCATAATCAGAATGCGTACCAATCTAAAACCAGACAATTTCATCATCTTCACGGAGACCTACTACCCCTCACTCTCGCCGAGTAAATTGGTTTGGTCGGGTGTATTTGCTTAAAATGCAAACTTGGGTGATAGGGATTTTCCCTAAACAATAAATAGGTTTGCCTCGCTTGCCGCCTTATCTGTGGCGGGAGATTTTCTAGACCTTTTCTAAATCGCTCGGTAGTACGAGAAATCATAGATCATCCGGGTCGCGTAACTGGGTTTTCCCATTCGATGTTCTGCCAATGCCTCGTCCGCTAGGAGGGCTAAAATGTCTGCCGATTTCGCAAATACTTCGTCCCAACGGCGTTCGGAAGCCAATTCTTCTAACACCCATGCGGCAAATGCTTCCTGTTCCGACTCCGGCAGTTTGGTGATTTCAGCAATGGCTTTTTCTAGTAAGGTATTCATCGTTTCATCCAGTCTTTCTTATTGCGACAAACACGGGATAGAGGCAACCCACCATCTGATGTCGGTGTAATCTAATTGGGAACTCTCAATGCTGACCCATCGTCTTGCTAAAAGGCAGAGTATCTATACTACTGCAAATTATACCCAAGCGTGGCACTCCCGGCTTTATGTTAGAGCAGTTGGACATCTTGCATGAGAAACTCCGAAAAATTGATGAGGAGTTGATTAAGCCAATAGAAACTATGCTATAGTGTTTTTTAATCGCCAGAAAGAGGTTCACGTGAAAACTCCCCGTACCCCTATTGCCATATTTACCCAACGGCTAGCCGCTTTTGGTCTCAGCATCGCAATGGTCGCTGGCATTGTTACCCTACAATCACCCGTGCGAGCGCAGGACAATAAACAATTTTTGACTGAACAAGCCCTCGCTACCGCCGTCGTCCCGCCGCGTGATCGGCTTGATCTTGCCCAACGTCTGAAAGGAGTTGGGGAAATTGCTCCGCCGCCGACCACCCCTAGCAAAACGTACCAAATTGGGGATGTGGAACCGTTCTTTGCCCAAAATGATGAGACAGGGTTATTCACAGTAGACGCCACGTTGGTTTACATGAATGATGTCATCTATATGTGGGTCGAAAGCGGCTACACGGTTGATTACGATAGCCTGAAGAATGCCGCTGATGAGTTTGCTAATCTTGTATATCAACAGGCGCGAGACGTCTTTGGCAGCGAATGGTCGCCGGGAATTGATGGCGACCCCCGCCTGCATGTTCTCCATGTCTCCAAGTTGGGGGCTTATATCGCGGCCTATTATTACAGTGAGCAAGAATACCCCAATGAGGCCGTTTCCTCATCGAATGAAAAAGAAATGTTCTATGTGAACTTGGACACCATGCTGCCTTATATTGGCTCACCCTACTATGTCGGCGTGCTGGCCCATGAATTTCAGCATATGATTCATTGGGTGAATGATGCCAATGAAACCTCATGGGTCAATGAGGGCCTCAGCGAACTGTCAGCCTTCATTGGAGGCTATGGGCCAAGCGATTTTACGCCCGCATTTCTCAACGAACCCTCGACGCAGTTGACCCACTGGCCCGAAGATGACCGAGGCGTGGTGTATGGCGCGTCATTTTTGTTTAACGCCTATCTGCTGGAACGCTTTGGCATGGAATTCATCAAGACGATGGTGGCTGATGATGCCAATGGGATGCAAAGTATCCAGAATACGTTGGATGCACTCGGCATTACCGACCCACTGACAGGTGAACCTATCACGGCCTCACAAGTCTTTGCGGAGTGGATAGCCGCCAATTACCTCAATGACGCGAAGGTAGGTGACGGACGATACGTCTATACCCACCCCGACCTAGCAAATTTGGTCGAAATTACCGGGGGCGTAGAGCAAATCGGCCTCCCAACGACGATGGAGCATGAATCGGTCAATCAGTGGGGCACCAATTATTACACCCTCAAGGGTGGGCCGGATCCCCAAACGGTGACGATTCAATTTAGTGGCAATGACACCGTGCCTGTACTGCCCACCGATGCCCATAGTGGTCAATTGGCTATGTGGTCAAACCGCGTGGATGACAGCGATGCCCGCCTAACCCGCGAAGTGGATTTGACCAGTGTCAGCAGTGCTACCCTCAACTTTTGGGCATGGTACAACATCGAAGAACTATGGGATTTTGCCTATGTGATGGTCAGCACCGACGGCGGCGCAACATGGACACCCATTGCTACCAGCCGCACCACCACTGAAAATCCGTTTAACACAGGCTACGGCGCAGGCTATACGGCGGCATCTGGCGATTGGGTGCAGGAAACGATTGACCTCTCGGCCTATGCCGGACAGAAAATCCAACTGCGTTTTGAATACATCACCGATGATGCGGTGGTGCGTGATGGGTTCTTGCTGGATGATGTCAGTATCCCCGAAATCGGCTTCAGCGATGATTTTGAGCAACCCCTAGATGCAAGTTGGGTAACTGAAGGCTGGGCACAGATTGACAATGTGCTGCGTCAGTCCTTTACCCTGCAATTGATTCAAGAACTGGCGGATGGCACGATCACGGTTGAGCCACTGCTCACTGCTGAGGATGCCCCGTCCGGTGAATGGACACTCCCGCTTGGTGGGGATGTCAAAGGCTGGACACTGGTTGTCTCTGGCCTTGCACCCGTCACCATCATTCCGGCTAATTTCAACCTGACCATTACGGCCCAGTAAATTATTCGTGACTGCGTACAGGTTCCGCAGTCGAGATAAGTGAGTAAACAGTATGGTTCAACAGCGTGTCCGTCAATCTCTCCGTTGGGTGGGGGCCATCGGGTTGATTATCGTCTTGTCATCAACGATGATGGCAAAAGCCGATTCCAACAGCAGCCAACAAAGGCTAACATGGGCCGATGCGCCTGCGCCTTCACCACTCCGCCACGAAGGAGATGCACGGTCACGCTGGGGTTGGGAACTCTATGCCGATGTGTATGGCCCATTTTTCACCGACCCCTATCAAATTGGCGATCAAACGACCTTTGCGCTGGGGGAATCGCCCCATGATATTTATGAGATGGAACTCTACTATCGCAGCCAGTATGCCTATTTCTGGTTTGAGCCGGGTACTGATATAGACATGGATGAATTGCAGACGACGGCGGATTATTTTGACAAGCGTGTTTGGTGGCTTGACCGCGAGATTTTTGGGCCAAACGCCAACCCCGGCATTGATGGCGACACCCGGATTCATTTGGTGCATGTCAATGAGTTCTATCCCGGCCTGTTAGGATTTTTTAGCCCCAAAGACCAATGCCCCCAACATATCTGCCCGTCCAGCAATCAGCGCGACGCGGTGTATATGATGCTGAATGAAAACCCATTGGATAGCGAACAATACTACGCGACATTGGCCCATGAATTTCAACACCTCATTCAGTTCAACCGTGATGGTAATGAATATCGCTGGATGGATGAGGGGCTTTCGCAACTAGCCGAACATCTCATCGGGGTGGTGGATAACGAGGTCAATCATTTTAATGTCGAGCAGTTCATGTTCGATACCAATAGGCCGCTCAATTCGTGGTCGCTGGATTACGAGGAACAATCGGCTTATTATGGGGCGGGGTATCTCTTTGCGGTCTACCTGTATGAGCGGTTTGGATCGGAATTTATCAAGGCGCTCACGCAAAATCCGCATGATGGGCTTGCTGGAGTCTATGATACGCTGCAACAAACCGGGCAAGCCACGACTTTGAATGAGTTGATGATTGATTGGTACATCGCCAGCTTGCTTGATAATCCCTATGTGGGCGATGGCCGCTACTACTATCAAACCTATGACTTGACCACGACCCCGCCGTTGATTGATTTGGGCAGTGTCAAACGCGAATTTATCTTTAATAGCAACGCCAATCAGTATGGAGCCGATTATCTGTCGGTGGAATTTCCGGGTACGTATCAACTGAATTTTAGCGGCTCAACCGAAACCCCCTTGATGGATATAGCCCCTGCTTCTGGCGACTGGATGTGGTGGTCGTATAACGCGATTGGGGCGGCCAGCAGCCTGACTCGTACTGTAGATTTAACCCGCGTGCCCGGCGCAACCCTGCGTTACAACGTGTGGTGGGAGACGGGGGAACTACCCGATTACATGCATGTTTTAGTTTCCACCAATGATGGGCAGCGTTGGGATCCGCTGTCGGGCCAGCATATGGAATATCCCGACGGCTACACCGATGCCCCCGGTCTGCATTACACAGGTTATTCTGACGGGTGGCTGGCGGATGAAATTGACCTATCGCGTTATGCCGGACAGGTCATCCAAATCCGCTTTGAATACGTCACCAACAATGCCCTGACCGGGCCGGGATTTTTGCTGGACGACATCGAAATTCCCGAAATTGGCCTGATGGATGACATGGAAACCCTAGACAGTGAATGGGTCGCCGACGGGTTTTTGCGGACACAGCAGACCGTTGGGCAAGATTGGTCAATCGCAGTGGTGAAGTTGGGCGACCCCAACGAAGTCCAGTACGTTCCGGTTGAGGCAGGCAAGTCGGATATGGAAATTGATGTGCCAGAGGGTGGGGCGGTAGTCATTGTAAGCGCCCAAGCACCCTTTACCCTGCATGAAGCCAAATATCGGCTAACGTTGACGCCGTTGGATTAAGCTGCCATGATTTGATATGCTTGAGATGACGGTTAGGAAATCGAGGTCAAGATGGTGGATAGAACAGTCGAACATGTGACATCTGCGCCTCCTGTTTCTCAGGAATACATCTCATTTGAGGATTATCTTCGGCTGTATGATGGGCAGCACGCCGAATGGCTCATAGGCAGGGTATTGGTTCATATGTCGAACAATGAGATTCATCAAGAACTGGTAATGTTCTTGACTGTTTTGTTACGCCTGTACCTCGATTTCAAGAAACTTGGGCGACTGATGGTTGCCCCTTTTTCAATGTATATCAGCGACGAGCAACCTGCGCGTGAACCTGATTTAATGGTTATCTTGAACGAACATCGGGAGCGCATTACTCCCACGTATCTGAATGGCCCTGCGGATGTGGTAATTGAAATCGTGTCACCAGAAAGCACCGAGCGCGATTATGGGGCGAAATTTACCGAATATGAGGCGGCGGGGGTGCAAGAATATTGGCTATTTGACCCCCAGCGTCGCCAAGCCGATGTTTATGTGTTAGGCGAGGACAAGCTCTATCATCGTAATCCTTTGGATAATGAGGGGCACATTTTTTCGACCCTGCTGCCCGGTTTTGCGTTCCCCCCGGCGATGCTGTGGCAAGAGGAATATCCACAAGGGACAACCCTGTTGCAAATGGTTAGTCAGATGACCGGGGTCAATATTTCCGTCTAGTCATAGCAGGGATATGAAGTGGGTTTGGAAATACCGCGTAAAAAACTGTTACCTCTTGGAACCCATGTAGGCATTGTAGGTGATGATTGTCCCCCGTCCGAAGATTGGAATCATGGGAAGGTCGCTCTAGGGACTCTTAAGGAATATCTAGTTGTAGAGCGGCATCATAATCTCAATTGTGGAAATGACGATTTAGTCTGGGATTATGCCGCAATTGTGTGGGTATCAAGTTTAGTGGAAGCGATAGGCCATGATTTATCAAAACCCTACG
Organism: Anaerolineae bacterium; assembly: GCA_021463865.1. Lineage (GTDB taxonomy): Bacteria > Chloroflexota > Anaerolineae > Aggregatilineales > J027 > CFX10. Next base: position 25,718 of record JAJTXY010000006.1, on the reverse strand, counting down.
GAACAAAAAGTACATTTACAGGACAAGATTTGATGCTCCTACAACGCCATCCTTCCTATGCTTGGGACAATAACGATCCCAATGTTCATGTGTTTGGAATCGTTGAGCAATTTGGGGGTATGCTGCTCCGCCATGAATGGTTGCCTAAAGTAGTATGGCTGGCAGGTCATGCGACGATGATGGTAGAAGAATCAAATGCTCCATCAGAGATGGCAAAACTTTTCCGAGCCAGAGAGGAAAAATAGCAGCGTAAAACCTCATGAGGTTTTACTTGCCGCCATTTTGCGATTTTTCGGTTTTCTTGGGGCGGGTCATTTCGGCGAGTTCAGCTTCCAGTTGGGCACGACGTTCGGCGGCGGCTTTGGCGCTTTCTTCCAATACCCGCTTATAACGATCCTTTGTCCCCTCGCGCAGATCATCCCCGGAGGCAGGAGTTAAGAGCAACGACACCCCCGCGCCGATAATCGCCCCGGCAAGCAATCCTGCCCCAAAAACTAAGATTTTTCGCATGATGTCCTCCCTCTAGCTCGATAATGCTTCAACCAATTGTCGCAGACCCTTTTTATAATCGGTATAGCAGTCAAAACGGGTACAGCGGCGTAGATCATCCGGTGGCTCAACGGGTTCGACCAACGCCAAGATGATGGGTTTACGCTGACTGCGAAAATATTGCCATGCTTGTTCAACACTGCCTGTCTTAATGGCAAATTGGGACAGCACCACGACCATTTTTTTGCATTGTTCCAGCGCCGGATGTACCCCACCTGCCCAATTGACATTTTCAGGGGTGTCACCATCATCCAGCCAAGTGGAAATGCCTACGGCCTTCAAGTCATCGGATAATTTTTTGGCAAAATCAGCATCGGTGGCGGCGGCGGCGATATAAGTGGCGGCTTCAATTTTGATCTTGGCGGCTTTGGTCTTGCCCATGCCGCGTGTATCCGCCACATTCACCGCGCTTGGTTTGGAGGTGAAATCGTGCGCGGAGGTCTTGCCCATGCGATAGACCGTGCCGCCGCAAGTGGGACATTCGCCACGTGTACCGGGACGCCCTTTGCTTGTCCAAACCGCCTGTGGGTTCAGCATTTCGACTTTTTCACGGCAGGTGACACAAAACGCCTCGACTGCCTCATCCTCAAGATCGCTGAGGTGTTCCAATTCATCTATATCTTCAAATTCATCCCGAAAGGGGTCGCGGTCATAGTCCGTCATAAAATTCCAACCCTAATGTTTGTCTTTGTATACGTTCAAGATTAGCACATTCGTCTATTCTGTCCAAACTAATTGACAACCCAAAACCCGAACGTTATACTTTCGCCCATGTTAAAAAATCAACTTTCTATCGCTGTGTATCATCACCATCATCATAACTTCCGGCTTCATTTCCGGTGGTGATGGTGTGTCGCGCCCGCAAAAATTTTCAAAATAGGGCGCACCCGAAATCAGCAAATCTGCGCTCCACGCCAACCGGATGTGGGGCGTTTTTGTTTATCTGAGCAGCATAATTAGGGAGAACCACGTCGAATGAATGAGCAGATACGAATCGCGCTGCCAAGCAAAGGGCGGATGGAAGGGGAAACCCTCGAATTCCTTGCCAACTGTGGCTTGCGTGTCAACAAAACCAATCCGCGCCAATATACCGCCACGATTCCCGCCCTACCGGGGGTAACGGTCATGTTCATGCGTCCCCGTGACGTTCCCGTCAGCGTGGCATCCGGGGATATGGATTTGGGGATTACAGGCTATGACACGGTGTATGATGCATTCGGCGGCGAAACCGAGGAATTGATGTTGGTGCATGAGGCGCTCGATTATGGACAGTGCGCGCTAGTGCTGGCCGTGCCGATGGAATGGACAGAGGTGCATACCGTCCAAGATTTGACGAGCAAAGCGGCCCAACATGAACTGCGGGTCGCCACCAAATATCGCAATTCGGTAGATCGTTTTTTAACGGAGCGCCACATTTCGGGTATACGGGTAGTTAGTGCGGATGGGGCACTCGAAGCCGCCCCCAGCATCGGGTATGCCGATTTTATTGCCGACATCACCAGCAGCGGCACGACTCTGCGCGAAAATAATCTACGGTCATTGGAAGATGGCCTGATTGTGGATTCACAAGCCGTATTGATTGGCAACCGCACCGCATTGGCAACCCGTCCAGCGGTCATGGCGGCTACGGAACAACTCCTAGAATTTATCGAAGCCTATATGAACGCGCATGGCAAATACATGATTTTTGCCAATATGCGGGGGGAGACCTTGGATGAGGTCGCCCATCTGGTCTTGGGGCAGCCCGATTTAGGCGGCTTGCAATGGCCCACCATCTCGCCGCTTGGGACACAAGCCCATCATGGCAACTGGTGGTCAGTCAGCATTGTCGTCTCCCATACCCGTTTGTATCCCGCCATTCAGCAGTTCCGTACTATTGGGGGCAGTGGCGTGGTCGTGACCCCAGTTTCATATATTTTTGAAGAACGGCCCGAACGCTGCCGCCGTCTATTATCCATTGTTCAAGGGGTGCAACCATGACTGATTTGCTGCCGATTTATTCACTAGCCGAAGCCAAGAACAAAATTTTGCAGCGCCGTCCCCCCGACGAAACCGAAGTGACACCCGCTATCAGCAAACGGTTAGAAGAATTGTTTGATGGGCCAGTGACCCCCGAAGAAGCGGTACGTCGGATTTTGACGGCGATTCGAGACGGATCGGACAACGCAGTAGGGTATTGGACACAAAAAATTGATGGTGTGCAACTGGATGCCCTGTATGTGCCCGAAATCGAAATCCACAATGCACTACAAAACATCCCCCAAATTGTCGCCGAAGCCTTGCAATTGGCGGCAGAACGCATCGAAAATTTCCATCGGATGCAAGCCGAACGCCTGACGGACTGGTATGAAAACGGATTGGGTCAGATTTTGCGCCCCATTAACAAGGTCGGGGTATATGTGCCGGGGGGGACTGCGCCGCTGCCTTCTTCGCTGTTGATGAGCGCCATTCCCGCGTTGGTCGCAGGGGTTGAAGACCTTATTATCTGCACGCCCCCGCAAAAAGATGGAACTATCAATCCAGTTATCTTAGCAGCAGCGGCGGTGTGTGGCATCAAAAAAGTGTATAAGGTGGGGGGGGCACAGGCAATTGCAGCAATGGCCTATGGCACGCAGACCATTCCACGTGTGGATAAGATCGTTGGGCCGGGAAATCTGTTTGTAACATTAGCAAAACGACAGGTGTTTGGTGTGGTGGGGATTGATGGCCTGCCGGGGCCAACCGAGACCATGATTATTGCCGATGAGTCTGCCAATCCCGTCCTTGCCGCCGCCGATTTATTGGCCCAAGCCGAACATGATGTGCTGGCCTCGGCGATTCTCGTCACCCCCAGCCGCAATCTTGCTAAACGAGTACAAATCGAAATCACCCGTCAGTTGGAACATCTAGGCCGCGACAACATCATCGCGCAATCCCTCAGCAATCAAGGCGGGGTAGTCATTGTGAATGGCCTCGTGGAAGCGTTTGAGGTCGCCAATGAGTATGCCGCCGAACATCTCTGCCTGCTGCTGGAAGACCCTTTTGCGTGGATTGGCGAAGTCAAAAACGCCGGGGGTATTTTCTTGGGAGAGGGGTCGTTTGAGGTGTTGGGGGATTACGTGGCAGGGCCGAGCCATGTCATGCCAACCGGGGGTACAGCGCGGTTTTCCTCTCCGCTCAATATTTTAGACTTTATCAAAATTACCAGTGTCATCGGCCTTGACCATGACACCGCCGCTGAACTGAGCAAAGCCGCCTCGGTGCTGGCTCATGCTGAATCATTGACCGCCCATGCCGCCGCCGCTGAAGCTCGGATACAGGAGTAGTCACCATGCAAACCGCCGAACGCTCTAAAATACGTATCCGGTCAGACATCGCTGCAATGGAGGGGTATGGGTATCCTAGCGGCACACTCGAATTATTGAGCGAACGCATGGGTCGCCCCGCCAGCGAAATCATCAAACTCGATACGAATGAAAATCCGTTTGGCCCATCCCCCAAAGCGTTAGAAGCCCTAGCCAATATGGATGGTCGCGCTCATATCTACCCCGATGTGCGAGTACCCTATCTGCGGGCAGGGTTGGCGGAATATACGGGGGTTGACCCTGAACATATTTTGGTCGGGCAGGGCTGCGACGAAATCATCAAAGTCACCGAGCAGTTATTCCTTGAACCGGGCAATATTATTTTGAACTGTCCGCCGACGTTCACCATGTATTCGCTGGTGGCGGGGTGGCTTGGCGCAAAAACGGTCAATATTCCTCGTCGCGCTGATTTTTCGCTGGATGTGGAAGCGATTGAAAAAGCCGCCTATGAAACGAACGCAAAATTGCTATTTCTTTGTTCTCCCAATAATCCCGATGGCAGCCTGACCCCACCCGATGTTTTGGAGCGACTTTTGAAATTACCACTGGTTGTAGTTCTGGATGAAGCCTATTTTGAATTCGCGGGGATCGAAAATAATGCGCTGCGGGTGCCGGATACACCGAATTTGATTGTGATTCGCACCTTTAGTAAATGGGCGGGTTTGGCAGGGCTGCGTATTGGCTATGGCATCTATCCGCTGGAAATCATCGAACACCTCTGGAAAATCAAGCTACCGTTTAATGTGAGTGCCGCCGCCGATGTTGCTGCACGGGCGACACTGACCGATATGCCCACCATGCAGGCCAATATCGAAAAAATCATTGCCGAACGCGAACGGCTCATTGCCGAACTAAAAACAATTCCCTATATCCATGTCTATCCCAGCGCGGCTAATTTCGTTTTTTGCAAGGTTGCCAGCGTGCCGATTCCAGAATTACAGACGCGGCTCGAAAATGAAGGCATTTTGATTCGTTACTACGAAGGCAAAGTGCCAAACCATGTGCGGATTAGCATTGGGCGGCCCGACCAAAATGATAAATTACTCGCCGTGCTGCGCCAAATTGGAAAGGAATTCCATGCGTAACGCGAAAATTCAACGCACCACCCAAGAAACACAGATTGAATTAACCCTCGAATTGGATGGCACAGGGCAGGCAAATATCAATACCGAGGTCGGTTTTTTTGACCACATGCTGCATCATGTCGCAGTACATGGCCTATTTGATTTGACCATACTCGCACAGGGCGATTTACATATTGATTCGCACCACACCATTGAAGATGTCGCCATTTGTTTGGGGCAGGCGATACATGAGGCACTGGGGGATCGGAAAGGCATTGTGCGGATGGGGTCGGCGCTCGTTCCGATGGATGAGGCTCTGGCGCAGGTCGTGATTGACCTCAGTGGACGACCCTATACAGTGGTTCATGCCGATTTTGATAGCCCTGTTATCGGGCAAATGCCGACCTCGCTGGTGGCCCATGTGTTGGAATCCATTGCCACCCATGCCCGCATGAATTTGCACGCACAGGTCTTTTATGGCCGCGACGACCATCACAAAGCCGAAGCATTGTTTAAAGCATTAGGTCGGGCGCTGCGTGGTGCGGTTGAACTCGACCCCCGCCGACAAGGAATCATCCCAAGCACGAAAGGAACATTGACCAAATGATCGCCATTGTAGATTATGGGGCTGGCAATTTACGCAGTGTACAAAATACCTTAAAGCATGTCGGGGCGGAAACGAAAACCGTCAGCAAACCGAGTGAACTCGACGGCGCGGATAAAATTGTCCTGCCGGGGGTGGGAGCATTTGGAGCAGGTATGGCGGCCTTGCGTGACTCCGGTTTTGTCGAGCCGATTATCCAAGCAGCCAAAGCGGGTATTCCACTGCTTGGCATCTGCTTGGGGATGCAATATTTATTTGAGGCCAGCGAAGAAATGGGCATTCATCAAGGCTTGGGATTACTGCCGGGGCGGGTGGTCAAATTCCCACCTAATGGCCCACTCGTGCCACACATCGGTTGGAATCAACTGCACATCCGCCAGCAGAACCCACTATTGCGCGGGGTGAATGAAGGTGACTATGCCTATTTTGTCCACTCGTATTATGTCGAAGCCGCCGACCCGAATGATATTCTCGCCAGCACGGATTATGGGCTGAATTATGCCAGCGTGGTCGGGCGGGGCAATATTTTTGGAATTCAATGCCATCCCGAAAAAAGCCAGCACGTCGGCCAACGCATCCTACGCAATTTCGTGGAGGACATCCATTGATTATCTATCCCGCGATTGATATTCGACAGGGGCGCGTGGTGCGGTTGCTCTATGGCGACCCGAACCATGAATCAGTTTATGGCGATGACCCAGTGGCAATGGCGCAAAAATGGCAGGATGCCGGGGCGGAGTGGGTGCATATCGTCAATTTGGACGGCACGCTCGGCGCGGAAACGACTATTTTTGACACGGTGCGCCAGATTGCCGATTTAGGATTATCGGTGCAATTTGCAGGTGGCCTTCGCAATTTTGATGCCGCACAGCAGGCCATTGATACCGGGGCAGAACGGGTGGTTTTTGGCACACTGTTGGTCAAGCAGCCCGAACTTGCCGCCGAAGCTGTCCAAAAATTTGGGGCGGAACGGGTCGTCGTCGCGCTGGATGCCAAAGGAGGACGGGTGGCGACACATGGCTGGCAGGAAAAATCCACATGGTCGCCGATTGAACTCGGTCAGCGACTTGCCGCCGATGGGATTCGACACGCCCTTTATACGGATGTGGACAAAGACGGTGATTTGTCGGGGGTGAATGTGGAATCCACTGCCGCCCTTGCTGATGCGACAAGTTTGCAAGTCATCGCATCAGGGGGAGTCGCCAAGTTAGACGATATTCGCATATTAAAATCCACTGGCAAAGTCGCCGGGGTGATTATCGGGCGGGCGCTGTATGCGGGGGTGTTCTCGTTGGAAGAGGTTTTTGAGGCATTAAAGTGAAATGTCCAATTATGTGTCCCTTCAAATGATATTCTTTGAGAAAATTGCCGATGAGTTTAAACAAAGGGGATGGATCATCTCACGCAATAGTCAAACCGAGTTCAAGCTCTCCGGGCACGCGATTAATGACACAGGAAATGCAGTACAATTGTTCTTCTTTAGAGCAGTGCTGTTAGCTTATGTCGGAATCATCGGGTTTCCTATCAATTATTTGATGATTACAACTACACTCAAAAAAGTGAATGCGCGTCTGGATTTAAACGAATACGGCGAGATTGAATTAACTGGATGTATTGGAAACAGGTCAATTGATCGCACAATATTGGGCAAACCACAAATACCCGAATTTTTGATGTTCAATAAAAAAGCGCTATTGGCATTTTTCTTTATCGCATCCTTTCCAACGACGATTATCGAAATAGCAATCTTATCAGGGGCTATTCAATGAGGTATTTCTATGCTAGCAAAACGAATCATTCCCTGCCTTGATGTAAAAGATGGGCGGGTGGTCAAAGGCATCAATTTTGTGAATCTGCGTGATGCAGGTGACCCGGTAGAACAGGCCATGATTTATGACGCTGCCGGGGCAGATGAACTGGTCTTTTTGGACATCACCGCCACCCATGAAAAACGCGACACCATGCTGGATGTGGTGCGTCGCGTTGCCGATTCAATTTTTATCCCCTTTAGTGTGGGCGGGGGTATCCGCACGGTTGAAGATATGCGGGCAACCTTGCTGGCGGGGGCGGATCGGGTGTCGGTCAACAGCGCCGCCGTGCGTGACCCCGAAATTATCAGCGAAGGGGCGGAACGTTTCGGCGTGCAGTGCATCATCTTGGCAATTGATGCGCGGTGGAATGGCGATTTTTTTGAGGTCTATGTCGCAGGTGGACGCACCCCAACCGGCATCAACGCGGTTGAATGGGCCATGCGCGGCGAACAAATGGGGGCGGGTGAAATTTTGCTGACCAGCATGGATCGGGATGGCACAAAAATCGGGTATGATTTGAAGCTGACCCGTGCCATCGCTGAGGCGGTCAATATTCCGGTGATTGCATCGGGGGGGGCAGGCAAAAAAGAGGATTTTCTACCCGCCTTCACCGAAGGGAAAGCCGAAGCCGTGCTTGCCGCCAGTCTGTTCCATTATCAAGAACTCAGCATTCACGATTTAAAAACCTATTTACATGAAAATGGCGTACCAGTGCGCTTGACGGAGGCCGTACCAGATGGACAACCTGAAATGGGATGAAAACGGCCTGCTGCCTGCCGTCGTGCAAGATGATGGCACGGGTCAAGTTTTAATGGTGGCATGGATGAACCGCGAATCTTTGCAAAAAACCATCAAGACGGGCGAAACCGTTTTTTGGAGTCGCAGTCGCCAAGAAATTTGGCACAAGGGCGAAACCAGTGGCAATATACAAAAGGTGGTTGAAATCCGCGTGGATTGCGACGCCGACACACTTTTAATTAAAGTTGCCCCGGCTGGCCCGGCCTGTCATACAGGGGCGTATAGCTGTTTTTACCGCGCATTGGAGGAACTTTCGTGAGTGATACCCTAGAACGTGTTTTTGACATTATCCAAGACCGCAGGGCCAACCCCAAACCCGGCTCATATACCAATTCATTGTTTGAAGCGGGAGAGGACGAAATCATCAAAAAAGTCGGCGAAGAAGCGGTAGAAGTGGTGTTAGCGGCAAAGGGTCAGGGTCAAGAACGCCTGATTTCCGAAATGGCTGATTTGACCTATCACTGTCTGGTGCTGTTGGCCCAATTTAATCTCACACCGGAGGATATTGCAGCGGAATTGGATAAGCGGCACAAAGTGCGATGAGGTTTTATCTGGGTGGGGTGATTGGCTCGGTGTTGTTGGCAAGCCATTCGGCAATTTCAGCGATGGTGCGCTGACCCTGTGCTACTGCCAAAATAAATTGAAGGGCATCGGTGGGATTCCATTTAGGTAGCCAACCATTCTTTTTAAGAAATTGATCAAGGGCTATAGTTGCGGTACGTTTATTGCCATCTACAAAAGGATGATTACGGCTTAACGAATCTAGCAGTGCCGCTGCTTTTTCAAATAGACTTGGATACGCATCTTCACCAAAAGCGCTTGCCATCGGCCTTGCTACAGCGGATTCAAGCAGTCCTTTATCCCGAAGACGGACTTCACCACCCAAAACTTCTTCGTTGATAACAAGAACTTCATCTATCGTCAAATACCGAGTCATTGCTTTGCAAGCTCATTGAGCAACCATTCATGCTCTTTCATAGCGGCTCGTACATCTGCTCTGAATTGGGCTTCGTCATCTAGGCGTGTGATATATTGTTGAATTGCGTCTGCTACAAGTTCATCAATGGGGCGATGTTGCTGTTGGGCTAATTCCTCAAGTTTTTGAACCAAATTTTCTTGAACTTGGATTTGCATGGCTACCTCCGGCTGATTTTCATAGCCTATTCTACCATGTTAATGATGGCATTTAGGCCCTCGTTGACATCATCCACAACCCGATTTGCCACCTGACGTAATGCGGCTTGTTTATCAGCATGGGGGGAAACGCCCATCGCTTGAAATTCGATTTCGACGCCTGCCTCACGCAATAATTCCACTGCTAGACGGGTAGCACGGATACCGCCTGTCGAATCTTCAAAGACGGTGACACGATTGGGTTGGTGGGTCAATTCGACTAACGGCCCAGTCAGGCGTTTTTGCTCAAATAAAATCGCTGCTGCATGGAGCGATTCAGATTCGTTGCCAGAAATCGCTGCCCCAATCGCCGCCAATGCCTGCACCGGATAGGGTTTGATATATTCGCCGGGGGTACGCTGATAATGCGAAGCTAACCACTGCATCCGGCCTGCGCCAATCAAGGGCACATTATGGAAACCGAGCAATTCCACCGCGAAATCACCTTCGGGGGCATACCCGATTGGGCTAGAATCGGCATCGCGGGGAGGCAAACTAGGACGGGCCGTAAATACTACAAAATCGTGGCCGGGGTATTCGCGCCAATTGAACAGGATGGCTTTGCTGGATTCACTCAACAGGGGCACATCATAAACAAAGAGGGTGCTTTCGCTCTCAAATGGGGCAGGCAGGTCATAGGTCTTGGCAAAACCGTCACTTCCCAATGTATGCACCTGCTGAATGCGGGTGGTCGGGGTGTCGAGGGAATAAATATCGCCCAAAAACAGTGGCAAAAAGGGATGTTTAGCGGATTCCTGCAAATAGGCTAGAGCGTGGGGAGTAGGGGCATCACCATTATGATTCCGCGCCGCCACCTGCCGCACATGGCTCACAAAATCGGGACGGGGATTGACATTGGCAGCTTGCCGGATATTGGCGAATGTGCCTTCGAGTGTATCGGCTTGTAAATTTGGATGTTCGGCAAGGGCCTGTGTCAACATCAAGCCAACCGCGAAGGCCGCTGAATCCCACTCATTGGTTAGTCCACAGGCTTCAAAAATCGAAATTTCATCGTCGGTAAAATGAATGGGAGGATGTCCCATCAACGACCCAAAATAATCAATGGTGCGGCGCAGGGCCACCTTATAGCCCTCTGGATAAATCAGAACGCCATCTACATCAAATAACAGGATATTTCGCATGGATTTTTCGGAGGTAATCAGCCAAGCCAGCGTTTGCGTCGTTTATAATGTTTGACCTCGCGGTAGCTCTTGCGCTCGCCTTTTTGACCGAGGCCCAGATAAAACTCTTTGATGTCTTCGTTGGAAATTAATTGTTCTTTCGTGCCATCCAACACAATGCGCCCATTTTCCATAACATAACCATAATCCACTAAATCGAGCGCGGCACGGGCATTTTGCTCAACCAACAGAACCGAAAGCCCTTCTTGTTGGCGAACTTGCTTCACAATCGTAAAAATTTCTTGAACCAGCAACGGGGCTAATCCCAACGACGGTTCATCCAGCATCATCAATTTAGGGTGGCCCATCAAAGCGCGACCAATGACCAACATTTGCTGCTCACCACCGGAGAGATACCCGCTGGTACGTCCACGCATATCACGCAGGCGGGGGAAATAATCATACACTTTTTCTAGATCGCGTTTGGTTTCACGCCCACCTTGATAGACCATACCGCCGACGCGCAGATTTTCCTCAACAGTCAGGTGGCGGAACAGGGGACGAGCTTCGATGACTTGGAAGATGCCCTTGCGCACAATATCTTCGGCGGATTGGCCGTCAATGCGCTGGCCTTCCCAAGTAATCGAACCGCGTGTCACCTCACCGTCTTCGCTGTGCAAGAGGCCGCTAATGGCTTTGAGGGTGGTGCTTTTGCCTGCGCCATTCGGCCCCATCAACGCGATGGCTTGACCCGACTGCACTTTAAATGAGATGCCCCGCAGCACCAGAATCACGCTACTATAAATCACTTCAATATTGTTGACTTCTAACATCTATTTTTGCCTCAAAAATGTCCCATAAGGGAGGAGTTATAAACCCCTCCCTTAGTAGAAGTGTCAATTATTTATTGGGGTACATCCGCACCGCCGACGCGCAAATCGGGCAGTTCGCGCAGTTCGGTCAGTGGGCCAATGGTGGGTTGGACTTGTCCATCACGCTCTACAAAATCAATTGCCCCAACGTAGGCATGGGTTTGCGAACGGGTATTGGCATCAAAGGCATATTCAACCATCCCCTGCATCGCACTGTATTGATAACCAGCATTGAGCACATTATAGAGGGTTTCGCCTGTTACCGCCTCAAAACTACCCGCTTCGTTGATGGCACGGGTCATGACATCAATCCACAGATCGAGCAAGGCCCATGAAGTCAGATAGGCAATATTACGGGTAAGGAAGGCAGCGGTGCGCTCTTCGTCGTTGGTTGCGACGGAAAGACGATTGGTGACCCATGCGTTATTCACAATCTGAACACCGGGGTTGTCCAATTGATCCCACCATAGATAGGGCAGAGTACCAACAACACCATCGGAATCCGCACCCGCTAGACCGTAGACCGAGGTGTCCAAAATCCAGTTTGGGCCACCCACAAGTATCTGACCCTGCAAACCAGCACCCACGATAGCGCGGATGACTTGACTTGAACCAGTTGCCAGTGTGGTTGTGTAGATGATATTCGCGCCAGCGTCCGTGAGAATCTTCAATTGACCGGACAGGTCGGGAGTACCAATCGGCAGGAAGTATTCAGCACCGGCATAACCAACACCCAGACTCTCACAGTAGGCACGAGTTTCCGCCGTGTCACTGGATTGACCAAAAGCGATATTCCAGCTTAGGTGTCCAATCGTAGGTGTGCCTTCCATACCCATTGCTTCCCAATTTTCAGCCACATATTCACAGAACAGGCCCATCTGATCGGCATAGGAAGGAATCGCGGCAAACACCCATCCGGGGGTCTGGTCTTCACCATAGAGTGATTTTTCGCTGCCTGCTGCCAACAGAATCGGCATCTTGAGTTCGGCGGCTTGTTCGCGCAGATTTTCGGCGTCTGTGCTGGAGTACAGGAAAATGATGCGTGGTTTCTCATTGCCTTCACGTGAGGTGAAGTCGGCCCAGTATTCGGTGGCCTTCGCCGCATCACCGCCGGTGTCTTCATAAACCATCGTGATTTGAGCGCCGCACAAACCACCACCGCCTTCTTCAGAATTGAAGTAGGCCATCGCATCGGTCAGCCCGGCAACCAGCGGCTGGCTGATAGGCCGATAGGGGCCGCTGAGGTCGCCAAAGTGAAAGAACGAGACTTCGCTGATGCCTTCATCCGCCAGATTCACCGCACATTCGGCGCGTCCGCTCTGTTGATTGACCCTGCGATCCGGGTTGGTTGAACGACTCGCCAATGCCGAGGGCAGGGCGACAGTCGCCAACACCGCAATCAGCACAAGCAAAATCACAAAATGCTTTTTCATGGGTACTTTTCTCCTAAACTCGGTTTTTAAACGGGACAAAAACTAAATTCTAAAGGCAGTTTTTTTCCTTGATGCTCCACCCCTCCATCATGTCTATGGAACCTCTTGACTCATCGGATTGATTATAGCTTAGACTTTGGTAAAGGGCCTCAAGCGCCACGCCGCCTGCAAAATCGCCCAGCGATACGCGATGCCCCTCGGCTGATAAATTAAAAACAGCGCCAATAGCATCCCCAACAATAGAGGTGGCAGGGCGCCGGGGACGTTGGCCGGATTGATAAACGTCAGCACCTCGACGATGCGCTTTTCAAATAGATCACGCAGCCAATGGACAATATAGCGATCCATAAACAGGAAAAAGCCGACGCCAAAAATTGGTCCAAGCGCGAAGCCTGCCCCGCCGATTACCAACATCGCCAGCAAACGGATACTGACTTCAATGTTATAGGCGTCTTTGGTGATGTTGCCATCAATATGGGCCTTTAGGCTTCCAGCGATACCCGCATAGACCGCACAGACAAAAAAGGCCATCATTTTGTATCGAAACACATTGATGCCCAACTGCTCGGCAGCGAGGTCATTATCTCGAATCGAAATCCATGCCCTCCCAACCCGACTGCGTAACAGGTTGCGTGCTGCAATCCACGTAAAAATCACAAAAAACAACACAATGTAATATTTGTCGAGGGTGGTGGTAAATTCCTCGCCCAAAATACTGGCGTTCGGCACGATCATTTCTGAGCCACCAAAATCCAAATTGCGGAAAAAGTCATGCAGAAAACCGATGGATTTGAAGGGGCGGGAGATTTTTTCGGCGTCATAACTGGTAAAGGCCCAAGGGATCATAAATTGTGCGCCGAGGGTTGCCATCGCCAGATAAAAGCCTTTGACACGCAGGGCAGATAGGCCAAATAGAATCCCCAACACGCCTGAAACTATGGCGGCAATGGGCAGCGCAAAGACAATTGAGAATCCACTATCCCGCACTAGTAGAGCCGACGTGTACGCCCCGACCATCATGAAGGCAGCCTGCCCCAATGAGATTTGCCCATTGTAGCCCAACAAAATATTGAGGCCAGTTACAGAGATCAGGTAGATACCGCCTGTTGTCAAAATGCTTAGGAGGCGTAGGGGAACGATACTGGCCCCTAACCCACCTTGACTCGACAGCAAGGGTATGGCGATCAGTAACAGCAGGAAAAAAACCACCCAAAACAGGTCTACCCGTGTACGGACAAGCGCCTGATCTTGAATGTAGTTGACATCATAGGTACCACTAGGACGCATGGTGTATCAATCTCCTACACACGATCAATGCGCTTCTGACCAAAGAGGCCAGTTGGCTTAAAGTATAAAACGGTAATCAACACGATAAACGGGGCAAATTCTTGGGCAGCAGTGGTTGAAATAAACAGGATGCTCAGTTGTTCAACAATCCCGATAATGACCCCGCCAACGAGCGCACCCGTGACGGAATCCATTCCACCCAACAACACAGCTGGGAACACACGCAGAGCCAGCGCAGGAATGACGAGGGCACTGAGTCCTGACCCGCCGGTGCCTTGAATCACTCCGGCGATGCCTGCCATGACGGCAACTGTACCCCACACAATAGCGAGAATCAGGCGGACTCGTAGACCGACACTTTCAGCCAGAACTTGATTTTCGGCGGTAGCCCGCATTGCCAAACCGATGGAGGTATATTGGAACAGCCACACAAAGGCCAGAAAGGTCGCAATGGCAATCGCAAAACCCCATGTCAGATTGCGGGGAAAACGCAGTGATTCACCCAATGCGCTCTCGGTATCCACCTGATAATCCGGCAGGGCACGCGGGGGCAAAATATCGTAACCAATCACGGTGTAGATGGTGTTGCCATTCTCATCAATCCCAGTCGGCACGGAAATCGGTTTACTTTCACTTTCTTCAACAAACACTGGAATGGGGCGCTCGTCTGCCCCCCAAATGAGTTGGGTTGCGCCTTGAATAATGAATCCAATCGCCAGTGTCATCAAAATCGCCGTCAACAGGGGCTGACCCAGAAGGGGGCGAATGGTGAAGCGTTCGACAAACATGCCGATGAGAATACTGCCGACAATGCCTGCCATCGCGCCGCGCAGGATTTTGGAATCTTCTTGATTAAGCAAAAACGCCATGACCACAGCGGCAATCAATGCGGGTATTAGGGCGATTAGAAAACGGCGGCTGGTGAGGGTCGTCAGCCATTTGCGCCCGATTTTTTCAAGACGGGCCTGCCACCCTTCGGTTGTGCTGCTCGTTTCAGGTCGGACGACGACTGCGCCAATCCCCATACTCATGACCCCACCAACGACCAAAATCGCGGTTGCCAAACTAAGGCCAACCGTCACTTGGTCGGATGCGCCATTTTGAAAGACTTGCCAAAAAAAGAGGCCACCAATGAACATCAACCAGCCATGTGCGAAATTAAATACCCCGGAGGCTTTATTGATGATGACGATGCCGAGGGCCACCAGCGCGTAAATGCCGCCGCTGAGGATACCCCAGACCGTGAATTGAATGATATTAAAAAGGCTCTGGCCGACTATATTTACATCCGACATAAAGAATAACTCTCCAAATTATTTTCTAATCACCTGCCATTTGAGGCGATTCAAAACCACCCAATTTGACCACAGGCAGGTCTTGGGTATCGCCAACATTGCGTACACGCACTTCGGTTTCGGTATGACCCACGCGACCATCCCGATAGCGGACTTCGGAACGGACAAGCAGCATGGATGCGCCACCGTAGATCGCGTTTAAGACGTCACCATGCTTTTGTTCCATAAACCGACGGCGCAGTTTGCGGGTACGGGTGAGTTCTTCTTCATCCGGGTCAAAAGCACGCGGCAAAATGACAAATCGGCGGATACGGGCAGGCGGCGGCAGGGTCTTGTTGGTGCGGTTAACATCTTCCATGATGAGTTCGGCAATCTCATCACGCTGCGAAAGATCAACCATCGTGGTAAAAGAAAGACCCCGTTTTTCAGCCCAGCGTGCCACGTTTTCAAAATCGAGGGTGATCAGGGCGCTCACATACGGCATATCGAAGCCACCAACCGCCATTGTGTCATAAATATAGGGGCTAAATTTGAGGCGGCCTTCGATATATTGAGGGCTAAAATGTTCGCCACTAGCAAGGGTGATCAGGTCAGATACGCGGTCAAGGTAAATGAGATGCCCATTATCATCCACATAGCCCGCGTCCCCTGTCTTAAACCACCCATCCGGGGTTAGGGCTTTTTGGGTCTTATCGTCATCTTTATAGTAGCCAGCAAACACGCTGCGGCTTTTAACCATGATCTCGCCACCCTCACCCAATTTGACCTCAACCGTTGGTGGGGCCTTGCCGACAGTCCCCATGCGCACGTCGCCGGGATAATGGACAGTGTGCGTTTGGCACTCCGTTGATCCGTAGAGTTGATGTAGGTCAACATTGATGGCGCGGAAGAAACGCAGCACATCGGGGCTGAGAGCCGCACCGGAGGTATAAGCATAACGAATCCGTGAGAGGCCTAATTTATCACGCAACGGGCGATACAAAGCGAACTCGCCGATGAATCGTAAAAGCTGCATCAGCGGGCCGGGATGTTTGCCTTGTTCCTCGATTTCAGCCAGTTTATAGCCAATCGGCAAAAAGCGTTTATAGAGCCAACGGTTAATCCAAAAAGAGTCATCCATTCGCGCTTGCACGATACTAACCAAACTTTCCCAAAGACGACTAGGGAAAAGGAGTGTGACGGGGGCAATTTCCCGAATATCCTGCTGCACGGTTTCGGCTTTTTCAGGGAAATTAATCACTGTCCCATACATCACATGATAGGTTAGGCCAAGTGATTGCTCGGTAATCCATGCCAGTGGGCTGAACGAGACATAATCGTCATTTTGATCAACTGGCATAATAGTATATACATGACGTGACCCATAGATGAGGTTGCGGTGCAAAATCATTGCGCCTTTGGGCAGGCTGGTCGTGCCGCTGGTATAGCTTAGAATGGCAATATCATCGCCTTTGCCTTGCGACACCAATTCTTCATAAATGCCGGGATGGGTTTTGGTATATTCTCGACCTAACGCCTCAACGCCGCTAAATGAAATCAGCCAATCGTCGTGATAACCGCGCAAGCTCTTTTCGTCCCAATAAATGACCCGCTTGATATTGGGCACTTTTTCGCGGATTTCGAGGGCGTGATCTACCTGTTCTTGATCTTGGGCGACCAAAAACGAGGCTTCGGAGTTGTTCAGTAAGTATTCCAGTTCGCGGGGGGTAGCATCGGTGAAAATGCCGATGGTGATAGCACCCGCTGATTGGGCGGCGAGTTCGGCCCAATAATATTCGAGGTCGTTATCGCCCACGATACCTACTTTGTCACCGTGCTGAAGACCCATGCTGACTAGCCCCAAACAAAAATCATGAACATGCTGGAAGCTGTCATTCCATGTGTGTTCCTGCCAGATACCAAAGCGTTTTTTGCGCATCGCCACCTGATCACCGAGTTTTTTCGCAGTTTTCAGAAAATTTTTGGGCACGGTATCGCCATCAGGAGTCAACGGGCCGATTGGGTCGTTCGGAATTGCATTATTCGTCATCACAAGCCCTCAAAAAGAAAGATTTATTTAAACGGTCTCTTCACCCAAATAGGCTTCAATCACTTTGGGATCACGGCGGATTTCGTCGGGTGTGCCTTCGGCAATCTTTTGACCAAAATCCAACACCACAATGCGATCCGCAATATCCATTACCAAGCCCATATCGTGTTCAATCAACACAATCGTCGTGCCGTTGTAATCGTGAATATCGAGGATAAAGCGGGCCATATCTTCTTTTTCTTCGACATTCATACCCGCCATTGGCTCATCTAGCAGTAATAATTTAGGTTGCAGCACCAATGCACGGCCTAATTCGACCCGTTTACGTAAGCCGTAGGCTAACGTGCCGACAGTGCGCTTGCGGACATGGTTCATTTCTAGGAAATCAATCACTTCTTCCACGATGGCCCGATTTTCAATATCTTCTTGAATAGCAGGCTTCCAATATTTCCCAATGGAATCACGCAGATTAGGCGGCAAAAATTTGAATACATCCCAATAGATCGCGCCGCTGATGAGGCCGGATTTCATAAAGATGTGCCGTGCCGCCATCAGGTTATCGAGGGTGGTCATGTGGGTGTAGAGGGCGATATTTTGAAAGGTGCGGGCAATTCCCAATGGAGCACGCTTGTAGGTGGGCAGGTTGGTAATATCGCGGCCTTCAAAGAGAATCCGACCCTGCTGAGGATGATAAAAACCGCTAATGCTGTTGATGGTACTGGTTTTGCCCGCACCATTGGGGCCGATAATCGCAAAAATTTCGCCGGGGTTTACCTTAAAATCAACATTTTGGATGGCTTTGATGCCGCCAAAACTGAGTGATATTTTTTCAACATGCAAGATTGGGTCGCTGGAAGCGCCATTTTCCGCCGGGGGCATATTTTCTAAGTTCCTCTAAACCCAAAAACTCTAAGTTGTCCACATTGTAGACGATTCACGCCAAAAGTCAAACACGGGTTTAGCCGCCGCTAGTCAGGTTTTGATGAATGGTGTAGAGTATTGGGAATGTGCTATCAACCATTGAAAGGAAACGAGGGTCATGAACCGTCGAACTGTTTTGGGTTTGTTGCTGCTTTTGCTCCTCATCATCTTCTTGGCGCAAAATACCCAAGATGCGACTGTCAAATTTTTGTTTATCGAAGAATCCGTTCCACAGACCGTAGCCATCCTGATTTCAACCTTGATTGGTGTTTTCTTAGGTATCTTTGGGCCAAGAATTTTGGACTTTATGTATGAGAGCCGCAAAGAAAAACAGGAAAAGGAAAAACTGAAACAAGAAATCGCATCGGTAGCCAAGACGACGGCGGAAGAAGTGCTGCAAGAAGCGAATCTTACGAGCACTGACCCAAACAAATAACTAACCGCCGATGGACAGGATAGAAAAAGATTTCGAATATTTTCTAAATCACACCCTCAGCTTGGGTCTTTCCGATGATACAGTGCGGATTGTGCTGGCAATCGGGTTGTTTTTGCTGACCCTGTTGGCGCGTCAAGTGGTTGACCGCCTATTGGTCTTGGTTGCCAAACTGATGGGGCGCAGCAAAACCACCCTTGATGATCGCTTGGTGATGGCATTTGATACGCCCGCCCAACTGCTGGTCACAATTATTGGCTTTTGGACTGCGCTGGATGTCTTGGAAATTGGGCCGGAAATCAGCGCGGTCTCTGACCAAGTTTTCATTGCCATTGTGACGGGCATCATCTTCTGGGGAATGTATCGTTCGATTGATGTGCTGGTAGATTCACTAGAGGCACAGCGCAACCGCATCAAACGCATTGATGCCAATGTGGCCCGCTTTTTACGGCAAATTGGGCGGGCACTGGTGCTGATTTTTGGCATCGTACTGGTGATGGAGCAGTTTGGCTACAACCTAAGTACACTGGTAGCCGGATTGGGCATTACGGGCTTGGCGATTGCGCTGGCTGCCCAAGATGCCCTATCGAACCTCATCGGCTATTTTGTGATTATGGCCGATTCCCCATTTCAAGTGGGGGATCACGTCATCGTCAAAGATAGCGAGGGCACAGTCGAGGGCTTAGGTTTCCGCACCACCCGTATTCGCAAATATGACCAGTCATTGGTGTTTGTCCCCAATCGGGATGTTGCCAATTCGAGTGTTATCAATTGGTCACGTTTAAACAAACGACGCTTGGAGATGACGCTTAATATCAAACGCGACACCCCGCCGGAAAAAGTCTTGGGGGTGATCAACAGCATCCGCACCACTCTAAATGCACACGAGCGAATCATCGCTGAATCGCCCGTTGTCCAATTTATTGCGATTGAGGGGGCCGCCCTCCAAATTCGTGTGGTGGCTTATTTCAGTGTTTCCAAAACTGAAGCCTTCCAAGCGATTCAACAGGACATCAATTTGCTGGTATTAAAAATCCTCAGCCACTACGGGGTCGAATTCGCTTAGGTTTTACCATTTGCTGTCATCATCATCGTTTTCCGGGAGAGCCTCATCTAAATCTACATCCATTGAGGCTTCTACCTCGGCCAATGCTTCCTCTGCTGCTGCTTTGGCCGCCGATGTCAGGCCAACCCGACTCGCCGCCGGATTGATGATAGTCGGGTTCGGTTCAATAAAGGGAGCTTCTTTGTCCTCCACTTCATCAGCTTCCACTGGCTCAACAGGTTTTTCGGGTGGCGGTGCAACGGATGCCGCTATCACCGGTCTAGCGGGTTCTTTAGCTAATTCGGCTAAACCCGCAGGTGGCTTGGGCTGTGTTGGACGAGCAGTGGGGGTGCCACCAGAGAACGTCATTACACGGCGTCCACCTTCCGGCGGGGTGATGGGCAGGACAATATAGAAGGTACTGCCGGGGAGTTTATCGGGGTCAAAGCCTTCACTTTCAGCCCAAACCCGTCCGCCGTGCCCTGTAATTACACCACGCGCAATGGTCAACCCCAAGCCGGGGCCAGCCCCCATAAATTTCGTCGTGCCCGTCGAGTGCAGACCGGGGTCAGTAGTGCGGAAGAATTTTTCAAAAATGGCCTCGTGGTTTTTGGGATCAATCCCTATGCCGGAGTCCTTGATAGCGATTTGAATTTCATCCCTGCCCGTTTGCGTATTCGAGACCAAGCTGCCAATGATGTCAATGCGTCCACCATCGGGGGTAAATTTAACGGCGTTTAAGACCACATTGCGAATAGCCTGCACCAAACGCTGCATATCGGCTTCGATAACGGGTAGGCCGCGCAAACCCCGTGCTGTCAAAGACTGTTTACGGTTGCGTATGCTTTCTTGTAGAGGTTCAATTGCCAAACGCACTACATTTTCAATGGTGGTCTGGGCAAACCGCAAATCCATCGCGCTCAGGTCAAGCTGGCTAACATCCAACATATCACCGATCAGGGTTTCGAGGCGGTCAGCGGCCCGGCGCAGATTTGCCGTTAACCCGGTCAATTGATCTTGGTCGAGGATGCCCTGTTCATTGAGGGCTTCAATAATATCGGTATGACCCCGAATTTGGGCCAGTGGGGTACGCAGTTCGTGACTGGCGATGGTGATAAAGTCGGTTTTTACCGCGTCGAGGGCTTCTAGTTGACGTTTGGCAGCTTCGAGGCGTTTGTTGCTTTCGGCGACATCATGTTCCCGCTTGCGTAGATCGTCCACTAACCGCGAGTTGCGTAGGGCAATGCCAGTCTGATTGGCAATAGTCGTCAGCAGTTCAAGATCACTGGCCGAAAATGGAGCATCGTTCAATTTCGGCCCGGACGCCAATACACCAATCAGCCGCCCTTGTACCATAATCGGGGCAAAAGCCGCCATCCGTAACTGACGGAAAAATTCACGCTCGACTGGAATCACTTCGCTATATTCTTTGGCGTAATCGAGGTCGAATTGGAGTAGGGGAAGACGATGTTTAATAAAATGGCTGTGGATGGGGCTTTCGACACTCAGCCACCCCTGTGTTGGGGGAACTTCACCCAATGAGACTTTGTGCGGCTCAATGCGCAGCGTGTTGGAATGTTCCCCTGCCGAAACAATCAGCAGTGCCCCACGCCGCACCCGCACCACATCACGCAAGGTATTCATGACCACTTGGGCCAATTCATCAATTTCTACTACGCCCGTAATGGTTTCTACAAAACGGCGCACTTCGGAACCAACATCATCTACATCTTGGCGGATCAGACGGGCGGAAAGTGCCTGCGAAATCAAATACAGGGGGCCATAGAGGGCGGCGGTAATTAGTGCTAAACCGACCAGCACAATGCGACGGTTATCCACTTCGTCCGCTTTGATTTCGTCGGCGATGAGCAGCACACCCCAGATCAATACAGCCGTGATGAGTGTTAGGACTAAATTAACCGTGCTGAGGCGAATCGTTTGGCGGATGTCTACGACGCGCAATTGGATCACACCATACACAACACCCGCAACACCAAGCAATTGAACTACCCACCCAACCTCACGTAAAAATTCGGCGTGGCTAGAGTTTAAAACAGCCCCGGTCAATACAAATGGCACAACCAGCGCCCAAAACAAGGCACGGTTGGCGACTTCGGGTAATCCGGCGGCATAAAAGCGTTGGAATGACAGTCCTAACAAAATGACGGCAATCACCCCCCAGCCACCAATCGCAATCAGACCAGCCGGGTCGGGATCATCAATGAGGTCGGCAATCCAATTTTCAGCGCCGAGGGGTGATTCACCGAATACCCCTAATCCGACCAACGCCACACACCAGCCAAGCCCCAATACAAGGGCGATCAAGGCGATTTGGCGCTTTTTCAGAAAAAAAATGAGGGTCAAAACAGTATAAGCGACCAGCATGAAACTCAAAAGATAAATGACCAGTGAAGTTTGGGTCAGGCGGTCTTTCACAAAATCGCCACTGTCGGGCGACACAATCGAAACCAAGCTGGCAAGGGTCGCAAATATCAAAACCCCCATGAGCCACGGCATAGTTGCTGAACTGATCTTGTGCCGATTGCGCCATACAATCGCAAGCAAGCCGAAATAGAGCAGGGTGATGATACCGGCTATGACTGATGAGGCTTCGAGTTCCACGCGGTTTTTAACTCCATCATATGTTCATAAAAATCAGACCGCCACCCTTCATTATAGCCCTATCCTAGAAATTCCACTGTCCGCGTCGAAATGGGTGTACTGGTTGGACGCGGGGTAAAGGTTGGATAGAGAGTACGCGAGGGTATCGGCGTTAAGGTCGGAGCAGGTGTCCATGTCGGCGGCAGAGTGTTTTGGATAATCGGCGTACTGGTTGGGCGCGGCGTAAACGTCATGGACGGTGTAAAACTTGGACTGGGAGTAAAGGTTTTGGTAGCAGGGATCGGTGTTGGCTCGTCGTTTTGCGACTGGCGTATCACCGCAGCAGCCAAGACCACCACCAGCATCAGCACAATCGCAACTCCCACGATCACTACATCTTGCTGCGAAAAAAATGGCTGTTTGGACTGACGGGGAGCAAAAGCCGCCGCTAATGGGTCATCAGAATAAAAAGTCTCCCCTAGTTGTTGGAGGGCTGCCCGTGCGGTCTCATTATTGGGTTCAATTTGCAGAACCCGCCGAAGGGCCGTCACACGTTCATCCCGCGTAGTAGCAACCGAGGCCAGCCATAACCATGCCGCCACAAAGTTGGCATCTTCCGCCACGATTTGTTGCAGTAAACGCCGCCCTTCGGTTGGATTGCCAGAGTGAATATATTGAATCGCTTCTTCAAGCAAGCGATGATGTTCTGATGACGCCACAAGACGACTCCCAGAGGTACAAATGGTACACCTGAAATCGTACAGGTAAATTGTGGAATGGTCAAACGATTCGGTTAAGAGAGGGTAAAATGTTAGTTTGCGATTAGGGCGCGAGCCACTTCTTCGGCAGTCGTTCGGCGCATCCGATATTGGGCAGGCAAGTTCGCCCGCACATCTTCACCAGAGCGGAAACGGCGAATAGCAACCGCGAAGTCGGCATTACGTAAATTGACATAATAGAGCGCGATGACACTACCATCTTTTTGCGGCCATTCTTGTGTGGTGATAATCAAATCTTCGCTCATGCGGTTGCGTGTTCCACCGACAGCGATTTGCCACAATTCTGGTGGCAGCCATACCAAATTCGCGCCGACCCGTAACACATGGTGCTGCCCATAGAGGCTGACCAATGGCCCCCAAAAACGATAGGGCGGTTGGACAACCGAGCGACCTAAAATTTGGCGAATGGTGTTGGGGTCATTTTCCAACCGTTCTGGCAGGCGCTCACTTTCTTCCAACAGCCACCATCCGCCATAGACCTCAGCAGCTTCCAATAATGATTTCAGCGTGACCTGTCCACTGCGAAATTGATCGGAGGGCAAGCTAATCACCGGGATGGATTGCGCGGTAAATTGAGTATAGATCAGTGGGTCGCGCTTGCTGTCCAAATTGAGCATAAACACGGCGTAGGGATGATCCCATTTTTCGCCTTGCATCAGCGCAATATCGGCTTCGGTTTTGCCAAACTCGATATGCTCTTGAATGGCAGTGACATCCTTTAAAAGATTGACACGGTAGCTCTCACCATACATCTGCCATTGGAGAGGAAAGGGCTTCTTATGGGCCATGTGTTCGCCCAATTCCAACACCAACCACGTCCCGGCGATCTTTTTGGCAACATTTTCAGGGGTACATTCCGGCAGACTCTCGAATTCATGGGCAAAATGATGCTGCTTGATGTCGCCCTTTTTGGCAATCATTGGGCCGTTACAAATGGGGCAGGTATAACCCTGTGCGCCACGCCCCGCCAACGAAATCGGGACAGGGCGTTTGTGACTGTCCAGCGCCCAACCATACATGGGCTGGTCTTGATGCGAAAAGGATGGGAGATTGGAAGGGCGCGATGGTTGTTGGGTCATAGATATTTGTCTCGTTTGATTACCTCCTCAGTATACCGCTGTTAGGGGATGCCACCATAGCCCCATAGTTTGGGTGAGTCAATGATCGACAAAAACAATCGTGCTGAGGCTATCCACCTCCGCCAGTTTTGTAAACGTCCCATCCGCTGCATTGTAGAAACCAATCGTATGGGGTTCACGATAGTCACCCACTGCCAGCATGTATAGACCATCACTGAGTGGCTGCAATGCGATAACAGGCTGTTCAATCTCCGAAGTTTCATCGAGCCATTGCCGCGCTTCGCCTGTTGTTAAATTGGCAACGCTTAAATCGGGTAAAGCATATTCCTTAAATAAAAGATTATCCTCGTCCAACCACAGAATCGGCATCCCGCTTGTCGTGGAAAACGCGATTTCTGATAATTCTTGAGGTGACTCTGGCGAAAATTCACCGTAGACCAGATGTGACTCTTCGTTTACCCCCGACCCAGAACGTTGAGCATAGGCAACCCGTGTCAGTTGGTCATTAAAAACTGGCATCCCCCAAAACTCAAAAGCGTATTCTTGGCAGCGGGTGGATTGGTCATCTACCGTCATATAACAAATGTTGGAAGGGGGCGTTTGCTCAAGATTATAGATCAGATCGGGGTCAGGCAGACCGAATGCAAAACTAGTGCTATCCGCCTTCCAGAAAATCGTGGGAACCCACAAATATTCGGCGGCGGTTGCAACGGTAGGAAACTCAAAACCATCGTTGACGGGTTGGAAGGTGGTTGCGTCAATAACGCTTATTTCACCGGGTTTATCTGGATCGGAATATTCACCGGGTTTCAAAATGACCAGATATTGACGATTCGGGCTTGGGACAATCGCGCCATTTTTACCAAAAGCCAACACCTCGGTTAATTCGGCGGTATTGATTTCCAAGTGAAAAAGATTGTAGGCGGGCATTCCATACGGCTCGGCAAAGTCTACGGTTGAGAAAACGAGCGATGTTTCATCCAACCAGATGGGACATGGCCGACCACCAATAAAGAGATGCAAATCGGGTCTCGTGAGACCATCCACAGGTAAATTGAGAATTGTTTCATGGTCACTTAATCGCATCACCGCTACTGTTTTGGAAGTTAAATAGGCGATATGGGTCTGCTGTGGGGAAAAAGCTGCACATCGAATGTCCTCATTTGAGACGATTGACACACCAGTTTCCGATTGGAAAAGGCGTAATGTGCTGCCCTCTTGATTCAATTCAAGCCAAGCGACGGGGGGCAAATGATCGCTGTCCGACTGCGCCACAACTCCTCTAGCGGAAAAGATACCCCCTAGCATCAAACATATCAGGCTGATCAGCATCATTTTTCGATAGGCCATCGTCGTATAACCCTGTTTTGATTAACCACCTCCCTAGTAGTGCATCAAGAAAGTAGTTCAGGATATAAGCGCGACAACTTAGTGCGTGCCTGCGTGACATCAAACTGCCAGTGAACGGTGGCGTGAGCGG
>JAJTXY010000059.1 GCA_021463865.1 Anaerolineae bacterium | reverse complement strand
CCCCAACAATGCCAAAGCGATGGTTGTGGGTTCGGGGACTACGGTTATGCTCATATCGTCAACAAGGAAATAGGGCTGGTTGCCCTTCTGGTGGACATAGATGCCCAATTGGTCAAATCCATTGGTTGACATATTGGTATATCTATCCCAGATAGCCACATTGGTGAACGACGTGACTAAGCCGTTCGTTGAATCATGAACCGTCCCGCTGAAGGTGAGGCTGTCACGGTCAAAATCGAGGCTGAAAGTGAGCCACTCATTCAGAGGCGCCACATTTGTGCCGACTCTCGCTGCAAACGAAGATCCGCCGTTAGTAGATTGCCGCACTGCAAAACCATACTCTCCCCCGTTGTTTGTGTATCGCAGCAATCCAAAATCCATTCCATTATTATTCGTTGAATAAATTTGGGAGTTTCGGATGCCGACATAAATTCCCGCATTAGATACCGAATCCTCCTGCACCGCCAATTTGAAGGTGAAGTTGAAATCTGTCATGATCATGTTGGTTGTGGGCCGTATCACTTGGTTGAGGCTCAGAGAACCGTTGCCATACTGCGCCTGCAACATTTGATTTCCACTCGCCGGGAACATCTCTGTGCTGTTCGTCCCCAAGCTATTCGTGACAATTTGCGCTGAACCACTATTCAGCGTAGATGTCCAATTCTTGATGTCAGCACCGTCAGTTCCCTGACCGGAAATGGTTCCTGTGCTGCCTGTCCCGCCATTGGTATAGTAATTATTGCCGGTTTCAAAACCATTGGAGTATATCAACTGGGCCTTGGCTGCCGGCAGGATTGCGAGAGCCGCCAGAGCGAGTCCGACGGGCAAGAGAGTGTGTATGTAATTTAGAGTTTTCATAGGGCTTTTACGGTTCATGGTTGGATGGGAATTTTTTGAGCCTCTGCAACTTTATAAAAATTTTAGAACGTTGCAAGTATTTTTTAAAAAATATTTCGGGGGCTTTTGGGGGAGGTTTGATCTCGCCCACCAAACAACAAACATCATCCGTGATGCTTCGCTAAAATTTTGCAATTTTTCCGCGAACATTCAGAGTGGTGGAATGATGAAAGTTTCAGGAACTGTTTGGGTGATGTTGGCAGCCCTTTTATTGACCTTCACCGCGCACTCGGCTTGGGCATGGGATTCGTTGGGGCACATGCTGACGGCGCAAATTGCGTGGGAACAACTCACGCCGGAGGCGCGGGCGGGGGTGGAGAAGTTGCTGGCGGATTTTAATCAGCAAAAGGCCGAAGAGCGTCATCCA
>JAJTXY010000058.1 GCA_021463865.1 Anaerolineae bacterium | reverse complement strand
GCCATCT
Source organism: Anaerolineae bacterium (assembly GCA_021463865.1). Lineage (GTDB taxonomy): Bacteria > Chloroflexota > Anaerolineae > Aggregatilineales > J027 > CFX10. The sequence continues at coordinate 1,710 of JAJTXY010000058.1, read as the reverse complement.
CCCTGCTCCTTGTTCTTCTTCCAGATGGGGGAAAGTATCTCTTAACTTTACCTCACTTTGTGTCTCACAGGCTTTGAACCCCTACACAAAACAAAAAATCAGACATTTGGTATCCTCCGAAACTTCAACAGCCCGCCGAGATTGCTCTCAAGCGGGCTGTTGTTGAATAACACTTATGCGGTTGTCTTGAGATTGAAGGAAAAGGCAGATTTGTAACCAGCAACTAAAAAGTTACTGGTTGGCGGACGGCAGCGCGGTGGTAGCGGAATTCATTCCCCGCCCCGAATATAATGCCGGATTTGATAATGTGATTTATGGGGGATTGGTTGCGTCGCTGATTGACTGTCACAGCGTTTGGACGGCCATCGCCTATGCCTATCGCGCGGAGGGCCGACCCCATGGCGAACCGCCCGCCATCAGTTATGTTACGGGCACATTGGAAGTCAAGTTTCTAAAACCCACCCCGCTTGACCAACCGCTGCTGCTTTCGGCGACTGTCGAAGAAATGCAAGGCAAAAAATCCGTTGTGCGCTGTATGCTTGGCCCGGCGGGGATGGTTACGGCAGAAGGTCGCGTCACTGCCATTCGGATTGCGGGGGATAAATCCGTCGGGGCTGGCTAAGTTGAATCCAAAATAAAAGAAGAGGCGTGGGGCACAATATCCAGCTTCTTCTTTCGCAAAATTGTGGCAGTGTTGACCCTTAGTCGGCAGCACCGGGGGCAGTAGCAGTGCTGACGATATTGCGGGTGTACACAACATACCGTTGATTTTGCGCCCCAATCATTCCACCAGCGCTGGCGGCAAAAGCGCCGAGAATCATGCCAATAAATGAGAGGTCAGCCGCTTCCGCCGTTGTATCAGCCGCGTCATCGGCGTATCGTGCTGTGACTTCCTCAAGATTGTTGGCTGCATTGCGATAGGCCTCTTCCCAACGAGCGACAGCCGCAGTCGCATCTTCGAGAGTTAACCCACCTTGCTCGACCAGCAAATCAACGAGTTCCTGACGTCGTACATCGTCGTCATCACGCAGCAACCGGTCTAGGCTAACAAATAAGGTGGTTAGGTCAAATTCGTTGGGCGAATTACGCAGGGTGCGGATTTCTTCACGAATACTCTCACGGGTGGAATCACGTAGATCAGTCGCCTCTGCGACTTCTGGCCCAAATGCTTCAACCGTGCTTCCGGTCAGCGATAGGCCGCGCCCAACCACATTGGATACGCCATTAAGAATGCTTCCCAGCAGCAAAGTCAGCGGCAAGAACGAAAGGATACCGCTGACCGCCCAAACGGTGAGACCATGCAGGGCGCCATCAGTTTCATCGGCGGTGCCTGCCAAGCGCCCCGCTACCCATCCCCCCACAAACAGGGAAATAAGAATGCTCGCTGACATCCACACAATAGTGGCAGTTTCAAATTCCATGCCGATGATCTCGCCCTCCGCAACGTCAATCGCAGATGCACCAATCGCAAGGCCGAGCATATTGAGGGCAATTTGGGTAACAGCCGCAACCGCGATTCCGGCCAAAATCGCACCCCATGAAACACGACTTTCAATGGGGGGACGTTCACTTACAGTAACTTGCTCACGCCCGATAACGTTTAATCTATTGAGAATCCATCTGAAAATTCCTATTCGGTAAAATAAACGTTGGCAAACGAAACAGATACCGAATAGGATGGAAGCAAGTGTCGCACAAAAACAGACGATA
>JAJTXY010000057.1 GCA_021463865.1 Anaerolineae bacterium | reverse complement strand
GCCAACATGACGGCAACAATACTGAGTAGCGCGAGTTTCTTGAGCATGAGTTCCTTCTCCTTTTAGAATTTGAGTTGATGCTCGCGTGCTGGGCTTGAACTTCCACCAATATTTCCCAGCGCGTGGTTGATCTGATGTTTTCTATGATGCCGTCCAAGTGTAAGGAAACTATGAACGCGGAGTTACAGAGCCGTAACGAGGATAACCGCATGGTTACAGGGTTGTAACGGCAAATACAGAGGAAGTACAATATGGGTAAATGGAAAGCAAAAATTTAAAGGTGTTGTATGAAAATTTACTGTGATTGTGGGAGCGTAATTTCTGATAGCGATCCCTACGACGGGCGTTTTATCACAAAGGAAGATTATTTCGAGTTACAAAGAGTTTTACAAGCGATTATTGAGGATTTGAAAGAATCTATTGAACAATACCCTGAAGAGAACGCCAATCGTTTTATCGACAGAGCCAGCAGCGCATTCGTAGTTACCATCGGGCTTACTTCAGACGCTTTTATCAATGCACACAATGTGGCCGTCTCTATTTTGAAAAGACTCAATGGGCCGACAACTTGGAAGTCTTTACCACAGATGAGCAGAAGCCCATTAAAGACCTTTTATATTCTATTTGGGCGCATCGCAATGATAAATTAATAGGACACTGGCGAGAACAGGGCGACTACAAAGAAGGTAAAATTGTATATGCAAACCAAGAGGAAATTTTCAGTTCATGGCCTGAACTCCAACATCGCTTCATAGATTTATATGGCACACTACGTCGTGACACCATAAAACTTGCCCGTCTAACCAAAGACGTCGAAGAATCTAGTGAGCTAGTATTTTACTGGGCAGAGGATGAAGATATTATTTATCGGCGTAGGGTTTAAACAGAAGGGTGATCCGATGACCACCCTTCCAAACTTGATTCAGCAAATTAGCGTAAGCCCAATTCATTCCGCGCAATGACCAATCGCTGAATTTCGCTTGTGCCTTCGTAGATTTCGGTGATCTTGGCATCACGGAAGAAACGCTCCAATGGCATTTCTTTGCTATAGCCCATGCCGCCATGAATTTGAACGGCTTGGTGGGTGACGTACATCGCGGTTTCGCTGGCAAACAATTTCGCCATGCTCGCCTCGGTGCTGTAGCGTCCGCCGTTTTCATGGGCCGCCATCTTTGCTAACGCCGCGTTCCAAATCAGCAGACGGGCCGCTTCGATACGGGTTTTCATATCGGCGATTTTTTGCTGGATCATCTGGAACGAGCCAATCGGTTGACCAAAGGCCATACGTTCACGGGCATATTGCACACTGGCTTCATAGGCCGCCACCGAGACACCCAACGCTTGTGACGCGATGCCGATACGCCCCGCATCCAAAACCGTCATAGCGATCTTGAAGCCTTTACCGACCTCGCCCAAGACATCTTCGATTGGGGCTTGGTAATCTTCAAAATAGATTTCGCTGGTGGCGCTGGCCCGGATACCCAATTTCGGTTCTTTCTTGCCACGCACAAAACCGGGGCGGGTAGTATCAATCATAAAGGCAGTGATGCCATTGTGTTTTTTCTCCGGCTCGGTCATGGTGAACAACACAATGTAATCGGCGACAGGGCCGCTCGTCACCCAACTTTTGGTGCCGTTGATGACGTAATGCGACCCGTCGGCACTGAGGACAGCCCGTGATTTCATTGTGCCTGCGTCTGATCCACTCATCGGCTCGGTGAGGGAATACGCGCCAATTTTTTCACCGGTGGCAATCGGGACGAGGTATTTTTGTTTCTGTTCTTCGGTGCCAAATTTCATGAGGCCGTGACAATAGAGGGAATTGTTCACGCTCATGATGGTGCTGTGGCTGACATCGGCTTTGGCGATTTCTTCCATCGCCAGTACATAGGCTACGGTGTCCATCCCCTGACCGCCATATTCTTCAGGGACTTCGATGCCCATAAACCCCAAGCGTCCCATTTTCTTGATGGTCTCTAATGGAAATTCGCCACTTTCATCAAATTCGGCGGCGATGGGGGCGATTTCTTTTTGGGCAAAATTCCGGGCCATCTGACGGATGGATTCCTGTTCTTCGCTCAATTTCAGACTTGGCCCAGAGGGCGCAATGCTGACAACCATGACTGACTGCTCCTTAAAAATATCTCTCTGCTCTAGGAATGTAGCAAAATTATACCCGCTATTCGGGGCATTTTCTTTGGAGGCGCTCAAAAGCAGGGGAGTGGACTTTCAGCATTTTTAAATCTGGAATACACTAAAAGATAAAGAAGAAAAACAAAAGCAAATAATGATTCAGACTCCATAAGGAGACCGCTACATGAGAAACTTACTCTCTTGGAGAACCACCAGTAAAATTTTGGCACTGACCTTGACAATGGTCATGGCTTTAATGGCCCTGCCCCCACATGACAACACCGCCAATGCCCAAGCTGGCTGCATCAATAAACATATGGTGTGGGATGGGGATACGATTTTGGGAATTGCCCAAAAATATCGGGTTGACCCCTACGAACTTGCGGCGGCAAATGGCGTTACCAATCCGCGTTTTATCAAGATTGGGGACGTGCTGTGCTTGGATGGGCTGGTTTCGGCGCAACCCACGCCCGGTCAACCTGCACCCGGTCAGCCAGTACCACCCCCCGCGACAGGTGGCCCAACCACGCCCCAAACACCTGCTACTCCTCCGTTGATCGGTGGTGGTTCACAATCAGTGAATTTGTCTGGCCGCACGTATGCAACGGACGCGGCGGGTTATTATAGTATTCAGCGTGGTGATACCTTGTTCCGTATCGGCTTGGCGTTCGGCGTGTCGGCGGCACAACTCGCGGCGGTTAATGCCATCCCCAACGCGAATTTGATAGTCACCGGACAGCGGATTTTGATTCCCCCTGCGACACCTTCCGCGCCTGTGCCCGGCTCAGTGCCCGCGATTAGCCTCCAACCCGATTTGGCTGGCCCCGGCGACAGTGTGACGGTGCGTGGGTATAACTATCCACCCAATACGACCATCAACCTCTATCTGGAAAAACCGAGCCTGAACCGTAAGAGCAACATTTTGACCTCGGTGAAGACTGATGCTACCGGAACATTTTCCACGACGGTTGTCCTGCCGAGTGCGTGGCCGGATGGTCTGGCGATTGATACCCGTACCGTTTCAATTTCGGGTCGTACCGCCGACAATGTGTTCTGGGGCATGAATTTCTTCATCAATGAAGCGTGGCTCAACGCGCAGCCCGTTGGGTGATTGGGCAGGGTAACGATTTTGAGCGATTTGATAAAAGTTCAAGGTAGCCCCTTGCAAGATATTTGGCCCAACGCCACCTGTTACGGCTGTGGACCAGCCAATCCCAAAGGCTTACATATCAAAAGTTACTGGTTGCAAATGGTATATCTCCACGAATATCAATATCAGCTGGGCGGTCAGGATAGCGGGTAACATATATTGTGATATTGAACATATCCAACACCGCCATCTTTTCCTCAAAGGTGTATGTCGTCAAAAGCTTTGGGACATAGGAGGCAATGTTTTAAGAGATGGTTTACCCCAAAAGTATACTCCGAAAACTCAAACGGTTGATTGAGCCA
>JAJTXY010000056.1 GCA_021463865.1 Anaerolineae bacterium | reverse complement strand
CCCGGTTGACTTAGGCCGAAAATGGGGGTTATGCCAAAGGAAATCTGCTAAGTCGGGCAAATCCCCTCGTGGCATTGCATGGTCTGTGATAGAATAGAAATTGCGCAGGCCCCTGGCAACATTGGGGCTTTTTCTTTTCTGGTCACAAACCGCTGGTTGTTTTTGGTCAAAAGACACCCCTCATTATATTGGATTTTTGGATACCCTGCAAGCGGTTCTCATAATAAGTTTTTGCATGTAACATAACCCGAAACGGGTGAACTTTGAGGGTTCGTTATGACCCGCTCAGAGATGCCTTTTTGCGCTGGCGCCGCTGCCGTTCAATCGCGTTTTTGCAGTCCCCACAAATCGCCCGTTTCCCACCTGCGCCCGAACCTTTGGCAAAATCCGTTAAAGGATGCCAGATTTCCCGGTTACACAGCGGCCCGGAACATCGTTTACCTTCTACCCCGTCGCGGATTTCAATTTGGACTTGTTTTCCCAATGCAGGATGTTTCTTTTTGGATTCTTGTTTCAAGCAGAATTTGCATCGAGAGGAGTATTTAGTTTTGCCCCGAAACTGAGATAAATAAAATTCATCAAGCGGTTTCCAGACTCCGCCACAAAATGCCCCAGTACAGACTTTGCCTTCTACCCCGTCACGGATTTCAATCTTTACACTTCTACTTCTCGTCGCACGAGTTTTTTTTGTAGATTTTTGGTGTCGATGTTCAGCTTGGCACACGAAACACTGCGGCCCTCTTCCGCCGATATGTCTCGCTTTTGGGAATTCATCAAGTGGTTTCCAAATACCTCCACAAACTGTGCCAGCACAGACTTTGCCCACAACACCGTCATGAATTTCCAAAGGACTTTTGCCAACATTAGGGTTATTGTGCCGATATCGAAAATCCGCCATGCATGTTTTGCATCGAGGCAATTTACCACCGACACCGTTCCCAGCATAAAATTGATCCAGAGGTTGCCATATCCCGCCGCAGGCTCTTCCGGTGCAGATTTTGCCTTCTACACCATCACGCACTTCGATTATTACTCTTAGGCGTTTGGTCGCCTTATTTTTGAGCCGATACGCGGCCTGTTCACATTCAATGCACAGGCGCTTTCTGCCATTGGTCGGGGTTTTGTGGAATTGATCTAGTGGTTTCCAGATACCGCCGCAGAATGTCCCTGTACAGACTTTGCCTTCTATCCCATCGCGGATTTCAGTAGTTCCCCTTCTGACCTTCGTTGTGGGCGCTTTTCTGATACGTTTTTGAGATTTCATTTCTGCCTGACACACAAAACAACGTGGCCCTTTTCCGCCGATATGCCGCCCGATTGGGAACTGATCCAGCGGTTGCCAAATGCCTCCGCAAACGGTGCCCATGCAAACTTTACCTACTACCTCATCACGCTTTTCCAATGGGCTTTTGGGAGCATCAGGGTGAAAACGCTGATAGCGCAAATCCGACACGCAAACCTTGCATCGGGGTAATTTACCGCCAGCGCCCTTCCCCGGATAGAACTTATCGAGTGGTTGCCAAATGCCGCCACAAGCCGCACCTGTGCAAACCTTGCCTGCGACCCCCTCGCGGATTTCGATTTGGATTTTGTGCTTCGTCGCCCCATATTTGAGCCGATACGCGGCCCGTTCACATTCAATACATTGGCGCTTTCTACCTTTTTTCCCGGTTGTATGGAATTGGTCAAGCGGTTTCCAGATGCCGCCGCAGAATGTCCCTGTACAGACTTTGCCTGCTACGCCATCTCGAATTTCTATGGGAATGGGTTTGAGCTTAGGTTTTATACCATAGCGCTGATGCCGATAACCGAGTTCACACTCAATGCAGCGCGATATATAAGCTCCAGTTTTCCTTTTCGGGTAAAACTGATCGAGAGGCTTCCAAACTCCGCCACAGAATGTTCCTGTACAGACCTTGCCTGCTACTCCATCTCGAATTTCAATAGGAATTTTTTTACCCATTGGCATGATTTACCCTCGCACCTTGGCAATCGCCACCCGCAGACCGCCATAGGCATTCATATTGACAGGCGCGATGCGTCCAGCGGCATAATGCGGCGGTTCGCTGCTGTTTTTCACCTTGTCAGGATACATTTCAATCATCAACGGGGTAATGAGTGAAGCCCCACCCCCGACCAGCACGACATGGCGAATCCCGCGCAGGCCATCATAACGGGCCAGTACATTATTGGTTATCCATTTCACGTACTCGGCGATTTGACGCTGCATCACGGAAAACAAATCTACCGTATAGCCACCGTGATATAGATTGCAGGCTTCCCAGCGGCCTTGATCATCTTGCGCTTGGGCATATTGGCGAATCAAGACATCAATATCATCTTCGGTCACACCCTCAAATTCGCGGCTGGATTCATGCGCGGCCTGCATCAGTGGTTTGCGAATGAAGAAGTCTATGCCTTTGTCCGAATGCGAGGCGGTCTGCTGCGGATTGACCTTGCCATCGCTGACCAACACCGCATCGAGGGTATAGACGCCTGAATCCAAAAACAACACATCCCCATACAGCGGATTTTTCTCGTTGGGAGTGCCATCCTGATTGAGATTAAAGCAGAACAGCGCCGCCTGCCCTTCCGGGATCACCGCGACATTGCTGTAGCGGAACTGGTAAAGCTTGTCCCCATACTGAATCGAGACGGATTTACCCAAAAACGCCTGTTTGATGGTTTCACGCTGATCGGCAAAGTAGCCGGGTGGACAAAACAGCGATAGATAGACATTGGCTTCGCCTTTGCCCCCTACTCCCAAACGAGCCAGTGCCACCGCAACTAGAAATTGGTGAAATTCGCTGCCATAACGGTCTTTACCAATAAAACGATCCAAGCCCTGTTTGGTAATGCGGGTCACGTCATCGCCGATGATATATTTCTGGCTGTGCCATTCTACGGGAGTATATTGCAGTTCTTGGCTGGCCCCTAAGCCGAGTGATTTGCCGCGTACAACCGCCCGCACGGATGGAAAATAATCGGCCTGCGGGGTTTGAAATTTGTCGTCCTGTAAACGAGTTAAAACGGAGTTGACGCCTCCATTGCCTGCGTCCACTGCCGCGATATGGGTATAGGTCATTTCTCAAATACGTCCTTTGCTAAAAATCCTCTAAAGCAGCCAGTGTATTTTTAACTGAGAGCTTCTTGCGTTCCTCTTCGTTTTCAATGATGCGGACTTCGGGTTTGTTATCCAATGGTGGCATCCATGCTGGAGCTTGGGCCACAACTACCGAGTGGTTTTGAGTCATCATCGCTTTGAACTGCTCAACGAGTGCAACTAGTTCGCTCGTATCATTTTGGGGCTGTTGGAAGCGCTCTGCCACCCAAGGAAACAGTTCCAACAAGACATCGGTTCGACCCGCCCTCAGATCACAGATCAAACGAATACCGTTTCGCACAGCCTTTGAAAAAGAACGCTCTTGTTTCAGTATCTCAATCTGTTCTGCGATTTGGTTTTCGTCTTGCTTTTGTAAATCCAGCCAAAAAACGAATCGCATTCGAAATCTCTTTTTGTCCATAGAGGTTACTCCCTGCACTATAAGCCAATGGCACTTTGATCATAACACAGCATAAAACCAAAATCAACAAATTTATATGGTATAATAAGCAAACCTTGCAGGCTAAAAATGGGAATCCCGCAGTTACGTACAGAGAAAGATTAAATCTCTTACAAAGCTGATCAGGACTGTAGGGTTTGTAAATCCAAAGTTGCTCCCTAAACGCAGAGTGCTGTATAGTTGGGTTCACATCTGATAGGAAATCTAAAATGACATATTCAAGCCGACATCTCAGCGCTCTTTTTGACATCACCACCGAAACGGTGCGTGCATGGTCAGAAGAATTCGGAACCTACTTATCCACTAATGCTAACCCGGGCCGAGGCCGCCATCGCTCTTTTACTGAGGGGGATTTAGAGGTCTTTGCTTTAATTGCAGAGTACAAAAATCGTGGCCTCACCTTTCAAGATATTCATATAGCATTGCAAAACGGACAGCGGGGCGATCCACCCGATATGTCGCCCGATGAGGTTCAGTCACTGATTGTCAGTGAACAGGAAAAGCGGCTTGCGTTTGAAATCCAAGTGTTACAAACCGAACTCCAAAAACGGCAGGCACAAATTGAAACCCTGATGGCCGAAGTCGAGACCATCAAACCCATCCGCGAAGAAAACATCCAACTCAAAGCCGATTTGCGTTATGCCCAACAGCGCGAAGAGGAACTCGAAGAGCGTCTGACTGCTGCTGAAGAACGGATCCATGCCCTGCTTGCCGATCAAAAAGATCTGCAACGCGAAATTGGTCGGGCACAAGGCATTTTGGAAGTGCTGAAGTTGAAGGGTGATTTCCCCAGCAGTGATTAAAGAACCAAAAATTGGTACTCTGCGTTTTCAACCCGATAGGTCGCCTGATTTATCGGGTTTTTTGTTGGGTATCCCCTTGTGGTTGGAGATGACATTCAATCGAGCAGGCTTCTTGGATCATCAAAATCGCATTGGTAAGTAAAACTCGCAAATAGTCTTTATCCTAACCAGCCTCTATAATCCTCTCAAATTGAAAGCGAAAATAGTTTGCAGTCTAATAGATTTCGTCTATCATCCACTCAGATATAAGGCCACAAGACGTCATTAACGTATGTAATACCAAATTCGCCTGATTGACGTACAAAAAAACTGGTGGAGTCACAGACTCCACCCTACGAAAATGCGGTGAATTTCGCGTAGGGAGGGGTCTGTGAC
>JAJTXY010000055.1 GCA_021463865.1 Anaerolineae bacterium | reverse complement strand
TCGGGTAAAGACTCACCCCATCCCAAACCCTTCCCCTAACAAAGGGAAGGGCTTCAAAAAGGGCGTTTACTCCCCTCCCTATGTTTGGGGAGGGGCTGGAGGTGGGGTCGAACAGATATGAATTACCCGAATTCGGTATCAGCCATAGTCTTGAAGAGTTTATCCAGCTTAGGTGGCACTGTTATCCTCACCTTTCCGATGGCCGCCTTTCGGTACATTAGCACCGCCATATTGCTGGCTGGCTTATCCATGAGTCTATTCATCCCCACGCTAGGTGCTATATATCTACTTCGCCAAGCCAAAGACACACTCGGCTGACCGCTGCATAACACGGGGGTGCTTGAGAATTTAGGGAAATTAGGGAAAGGTCGGGGAGGGATAACCGACGGGTGTGGGATAGCCGCGCCGCGCATACAATACGCCGGGGCAAATATCCTCACATGGGATGCCATCGCCGTCGCCATCCAGCCGCCCCCGCCCATCATAATAGCAGGCAAAGACATGCTCACAATTCGACATGCCGCCACAGGTACGATGGTTGCCGCATGGGATACTGACGGTGGGGAGGACGCTGTAATCTATGGTGGGGCGGGGGGTTAGATATTGTGAGAAAATCTTCTATGAGACCGATCTAGACTGTTTCCTTTTCAGAACGTAACTCACTTGGTAATAGCATGTCAATTTCTTTGGCCGAAAATGTTAGCTCTTCATTCACTTTTAAGCCTTTGCTGGCTAAATTATAGGCTTTCCAAGTAGTTGATGGAGAATGCGTGTAAATTTGAGTTATTCTATCCTTTGACTTCTCAAGTTCCCGACGAATGTTGTCCAGATCAGCATTCGACGCCATGCAACGCTCAATTAGGAGAAGCAATGATTCTCGCTCCGCAAGAAGAGCTTTTGCGACTATTCGATGTTTTTCGGCATCTAGTTCGTATGAAAAAGAAATCCGATAGAGCGCAAATAATGTTGAAGCAAACGCGAGAAGGGTTGCCAAAACAGTTGTCCATGTAGAACCTAGAGGAATACTAGCCAATACACCTGTTGTAGTTAAGGCCATTAGAATAACATTAATCCATTTGTCACGTTTTGCTTTTGAAGAACAAATCTCTCTATCTTTTTCATGGGTCTTATGGGTCCATACTACTCTTCCGTATAAATCACGGACTGTCGAAAGAAGTCTGGTTTTCTCTTGATTCATGTGATTATCCATTAAAAAGGGAACCTATTTCCAAAAATCTTTTGCCACTCAATAGTCGCTAATGTATATTCGTTTGCCATCTCGTATTCACACGCTTTCTTGCTTCTTTCCCATGCAGAATATACTTTAGACTCCCAAGCATCACCATAGTTCACCTTATCATCAATGCCTGGTATTTGACAAGTACCATTCTTATATTCCAGTAATGCAGCGAAAAAGTCTCTCATCATCCAATCATACCAAAATGAGCTTTTGTCATGATGTTCCCATTTCTCTAAAAAATTCACAGATCGTAATTCCAGCGTCAATGACTTGATTGGCACATTGCAGTTATGTTTCCATGCCTTTAGCATTTTTATGAGTCTAATAGTATTACCATTACTACGTTTATTTGAGTCTCGCAAATTCTGTTTTTCTGCCCTCGGATTGGTATATTCCCACCTACCCCCATCATGTGTATTGGGATAGAGATACTTTCCATCCAATAATTTGAAAGCAGGCAAAACCTCAATTTTATAAGTTCCAAATGGTACAAAAACTATCTGACCATCTGCTCTTATATCTGTTAACGGATAGGTTTTTTTCAGTATAGCCTTAATATCTTGCAACAACTTACTTTGCCCATTTGAAGTGTATGAATCATATCGGGTAAACTGGTCGATGGGTAACTCAAACAAAATGTCAATATCGCTTGGAGGAGCGATTGCTGTGTTTTTACCATAAGAGCCGACCAATAAACTGGTCTTATGTTTATAACTATCATCTAATAAAACTTCATTAGATGAATATGATCTAATAAACTCATTTTCATAAGCTTTATACAATACTTGTTCCAAAATTTGTTCGGTTTCAGTAAGCGATTTATAGGTTGAGGTATAATATGCATTATGAAGGCACTTTCTCACCCCTGTATGCTTTGTTATGGCATCTTTGATCTGATTTGAATTCAACTGAATATTTGAAAGAAAACTGTCAAATCTTGTCCCGGTACTACTCATGCTAGGTCTCCAACTAGGAAAAAAATCTTCAAATCTATTATTTATAATTATAATCAAATCTATTATTTGTAAACAATCCCAAGAATCCACCAATATCGAAATAACGATGAATTAATCAATTTCGGCCAAACCAAATGCGATTGTCTTTACGATTAGCCTGCAAGTTATTAAAAAAGGCCCTTCCACTGATTCTGGATGGGCCTTACTCTACTGATACCTCAATATATCGCTCACCGTCTTTCTTGCGGCGCTCAATGAGGGCCACAGACTGGCGATAATCGCAATCAGCAGCATCCCGACCAGCCCCATCAAAAGGGCCACCGGGGGATAGTTGAAGGGGATACCGTCAATCGGCAGGACGCTCATCAGGCCACTGCCGATGCCATAACTCAAGGGAATGCCGATCAGCCACGCAATCAACCCGACGAACAGGCCCTCCGTCAAAAACTGCCCGGCGATACTGCGTGAACTGGCCCCAATGGAACGCATCACGCCGATTTCGCGCTGCCGTTCAAAGACACTAATCGAAAGGGCCGTCAGCAAGCCAATCGCGCCGACTGCCGCCATCACCGCCGAGGCGATATTGAAGATGAGGCCGACGGTGCTAATCAAGTTCGAGTTTTCTTCTTCATCCGAGGTCTGATTCCAGAACCCGGCCATAATGCCATGCCGCAGCAGGGTTTGGCGGATGTCGCCGATTTTTTTGTCTACCTCGCCGGGGGTCATGTCGCGGTCATCAAAACGCACAAAGAGTTCACCCGCTTGGTCTTGCTCGCCAGCATCATTGACGAACCACGCCACATCCTGCCAGCGCATGAAGATCAGGCCGTCGTCCTCTGGATACGCATCTATGCCGATAATCTCAAAATCCTTCTTGCGTTCGGGGTGCTTCCAACTTTGCAGGGTAATCGTGTCGCCCAGTTCCCAGCCATACTGATCTACACTATGCTGGGTGATGACGATGCCTTCACGGTTGGGGTCGTCGTTCCAACCCGTGCCCTCGTCCAAATTTAACTGGAAGGCGCTTTGGGCCGGGTCGAAGCCCCAGAAGAAATAATCCCATTCCACATCCTCATCATTCGGCCCTAAGATGATATTGATTTCTTCGCTGGAACGTCCGGGCATGACGGCGGACACCCCCTCGACCTCGGATTCAATCGCGGCAGCGGCCCGCTCATTATCTTCGAGCCGTTCCGGGAAAACACCGACTTCAAAGTTGAAGGTGGCGAAGATGTCATCAATGGTGTTGCTGAGGGACATAAACAGCGCCGTCACACCCATAAATGAGCCAACGGCCAGCGTCAGGGTAATGCCGGTAAGGAACAGACGGCCTTTGCGCTGCGACAAATTGGCGAGGGCCTGCTTGCTGCTGTGGGGCAGAGGCAGGATTTTGATAAGCCGTGCGATTGGCCCGGTGCCATAATTACCGCCGAGGCCGAGGTCGGTCATGGCCTCCAAAATGGTGACGCGCGTCCCCAAAAAGACGGGCACGACTGCCGCCACGACGGGCACCATCAACCCCAGCGCTATGCCAATGCCCACCCCCGTCGGTGAGATGGTGAAGTCGTCTATGATGATGTTCATCAAGGGTGAAACTAACTGCGCCAAGCCATAGGCCGCCGGAATACCCAACAATACGCCGGGGATCATGCCGATGATGCCATAGGCAAAGGCGATGCCCGTGTAGATTTGCTGATTGGTGGTGCGGGTTGCCCCGATGGATTTCATCACCCCAATTTGGCGGCGCTGTTCGGCCACAAGGGTGCTGATGACCGTGACCACCAAAAAGCTGGATACCACCATCGCAATAATGGAGAGGACGGTCAGGGTATTCGTCCACTGTTCCATTTGTTGAATGAACTCATTCTCGGCGGGGTCAAGCCATTCCGAATCATAGACCTCATACGGCGTGTCGTTTTCAATCACATCGGCCAGTTGGCGGGCGTTGGCTTTGGCGGTTGAGACATCGGTAAAACGCACCCCGATGCCCGTGAAGCCATCAATTGGTGCAATGGATTGGGCATCTTCGAGGGTCATATAGACGGCGGTATCGCCATTAAACAAATAGGGGTGATGCAGCAGGCCGCTGATGGTCCATGTTTCTTGGGGCAGGGGCGCGGTGGGGTCGGGGCGATTGGCAAGGTCTTTGGTCACGACCATTACCATCGGATCACCCACTTTGAGATCATAGCGTTTTGCCATGCGCCGTTCAATCAATAGTTGGCGCTGCCCGACGACGGGCCATGCACCTTCCACCAGTTCGGGCGTTTCGATCAATTGTTGGTCGAGCGGGGTGGTGGAAGTCCGCAGGGTGGCTTCGATAAAGCTGTTGTCATCGGGTTCTTTCCAATAGAACTGCTCACGGATACGCCCTTCGACCAATGTCACGCCCGGTTGCTCGTAAATCGTCGCCAGTGTTTCGGCATAGGCGGCGTTATAGGCCGTTTGATCGTCGGTGGTGTTGGCGTCGGGCAGTTGCACACTGGCCCAAAACATCGGCATTCGGTCTTGTTTGAAATCACCATTGAGCTTATCCAGAATAATTTCTTGAAGTGAGGTCAACGTGACGACCCCCAACACCCCCACAAAAATGGCGGTGGCGACAAGGGCAGTGCGGGCCTTGCGGGTGGTCAGGTCACGAATAATTTTGCGCGTGCGGGTGCGAATCATAAGGCAAGATTCCCCTTCTACTGGCAGAGTCGGTATGATGGCTAATACAACAATGCTTCTATTATTATATGCCCTGTATACGTCCTTTTCCTCAGTTGATACCAAATTCGGGTAAATAGTAGGTGTTTAAGCATAGGCGGGCCACCAATGAAAACAGGTCGCAGAACGAACGAGTTCAGGATGGTCTTGGAGCCA
>JAJTXY010000054.1 GCA_021463865.1 Anaerolineae bacterium | reverse complement strand
TTCTGCCACTTAATGCCCTCTATTTTATTCCCAATCGCCTAATTTGCCAAGTCCCTGACCAGCGAATTTTTATAACCCCCCAAATATCCCCATCGCCCATTCCCGAATTGTTTGGGCATCCCCTTTTTGCATCACGGTCTTGTGGGCCGCACTGTTCCGCAACGCCAATACGTCTTCATCATTCAGCCGCTTGATGACCTCGGTCTGCAATTTTTGCGACGCCGACCCGCTAAATTTCACCTTCAGATAGGCCTGCAACATACGCTCCCCACTGCTGGCGAGAATCTTGCCAAAATTACCGAGGGTCAGGGGTTTTTCTTTCCGCATAAAGGCCTTTAAAAACTGGTTATTGCAATCGGCCTCGGTGTATCTGGAATTATCACGGAAGGGCAAGAAGATACGCTCCATGACCAGCGATTCCACCGCTTTGGCATAACTGATGACGCTGGGTGAAAAATCCAGATGCTCCGGCGCGGTCATCAACATATAGTCCGCCGTCAGGAGGAAGGTACGCACTTCCGGTGGCAGTTTGTCCCATCCCACCACATCCGCCCGCAGGCGATTTTCCACAAATTCAGGGCTGACCCGTTCAAAATAACGTTCGGTTTGGCGCTTGATATTATCCGCGATGGCCTGTTCCGCGTCGGCGACGATTTCTTCACGTTTATCCGGGTCGGGGGGCAGTTCGGCGGGTTGTTTTTCGACGGCCTGCTGCACCGCTTCGACCAAGGCCTGCTCATATTGGGGGCGCTCAATCAGTTCGATTTCTTCTGCCGTCAGCCCATACAGTTGATACACTATCCGATCAATCAGCGCATCCGTCCGCGCCAAGTCCTGTTTGATAGGCCGCAGCGTGTCGAGCGATTTTTCATATTCGGCTTGGATAGCGGTTTTAAGCGCATCATCCCATGTCGCCCCGAAGCGTTTGCGATTTTGGAACAGGCGGTATTCAAAATCGGCCCATGACCGTTCACCTTCGCCTTTTTGATAATCCCCCAGATAATTTTGCAGCAGGGTATAACCCGTCAAACTGGCAATATCCGCTGCCCCATCCTTATCCGGTTTGATTTTTAGCCGATTTTCCAGCCAGCCCAAAAAGCGTTTGGTTTCGGCCTGTTTATCTTTATTCAGCGCAATCATGCGTTCGGCAAGGTGGGCCAAGACATCATGCACCACGTCCGAGCGACCCGCCCCTAAGTGTTCGGCGGTGAATTCCAACAGCGGGGTGGCGCTTGACTGTTTGAGGCTTTCTTGATATTTGGCGCGGCCTAGTTGGGCCAATCGTTCCCGCTGGTCGGCAGGGGTATTGAACTCAATTTTTGGGAGGGGAGTTCTGTCAACATAACCGGGCATAAAGTGCATCGTGCGTACAGCGCAATTAAAAATGAAGTGGTAAATATACCATGAGTAAAAATAGGAATTAAGCAAGGCAAGGCAAAAATAAATGCCATAGTCGCTACCCTCTTTTTCCTCAACGCATGTAACCGTATTAAGGGGGACTCGCTTTTCGGTATCGAAATTAGCCATCAAAATAATACGGGATATGGGTACTGTAACGTGGGCTACAATATCTTGAACAATTATCTTTTCATGCTGACTGAGTTTTTTTTCTTCTTCTGAAAGACTGGTTGCTTTTAGAAAGAACTCCTCTTTATCGTGTTCTGAATAACGGGCAATATCCCGGCCTTGCACGACTCTATAAGGCGTAGTCTCCTTTATCAACTTCGGAACAGCCCCGCCCTTGCCGTACCAATAGTCATATACGTTGCCTAAAGGAGTCGAGTTTTCATTTATTCGATCAAATATCGATGAGTTAGCCTCACTTAGATAAATTGGGAATAAATTTTCAGAAAAATTATTAGGGTCGGCTTGATGCTTTATTTCTAGCCTCTCATTTTCAACCACTCCGATAGCAATATATGGTGAGTCTCCGGTTACGTATATAACTTGTTCATATAAGACATCTGGAAAGGCTTGACTCACATCCCCAATAAAGACAAGCCCTGTATCTATGAGTTGATTCCGAATTTCAGCCCAATTCACCACATATGTAAAAACCTTCGGTACAATTAGCCCCACACGGTTAGTTCGAGTGAGTTTAGGTACTAGAGACATAAATACTTCGGCAATATCAGCACTGCCGAAGGCGATTTCGTGTTGCCGAATTAGATCCTTTGCTTGATCCGCAAGAAGGCCATATCGTCCGTATGGTGGATTCCCAATAATCGCATCAAATCCACCACCTTGCCCTAACTCAACATCTTGTCCACTGGGGGTGCGCGGAACAAAAAATACTTCAGGGAATTCGAGTTCCCAATGGAAAAAACGTTCCGCAATAGAGGCTTGCATGGCGAGATGAGCAACTTGTGCTGTATCAATATAGTCCTTTTTGGGCAGAGGGGTCGTCGGATCATTCAGCCAATCCAGTGTGTCTGGACGACTCAAAAACTCTGTTGTTGGGTCAAACGTATCTGTCCTACGCCGACTTGGTGTATTACCGAACCAACGTGAAGTGTAAATATCAAGGGCGCGTTTAAGAGGAGAGAGCAACTGGCTGGCACTTGTAAAGGCTTGTTTACTCTCGTTAGCCTGCCAAATAGTGTTATCGCTCAAAAAACTGACTTTACGCATTGCTTCAACGGCTTGTTTTAAGCCCTCGAATGCACTGCCCCGATAGAAACTAAGCTGCATAGTTTCTCCGGCTCGACCTTCCACTGCCTGTCGTACTTCCTCGACCCGTGCCCCAATCAAGCTGTTGCCGCATTTGAGGTGGTGGTCAAGGAAACTGAGCGGAGCGCCCAACGTAAAGGCATCCAGCCACAAACTGACCTTCGCCAATTCCACCGCCATCGGGTTGAGGTCAACGCCATAGACGCAGCGTTTGAGCACCGCCCGTTTGAGCAAGGCCACGCGGGTCAATTTTTCGGCATCAATCGTGACACCCTGCCGTTCCATATCTTCCAAAATATCGGTGCGGATACGGTTGAGAAAAGCCCAAACGGGGTTTTCTGTCCAGCCGTTTAGGAAGTCAATCACTTTGTCGCTGACAAAATCCACCACCTCGACCAAAAAATGTCCGCTGCCCATCGCCGGATCAAGCACACGGATATTGAGACAGTCATCCACCAAGCGCGACATGGCGGAATTAGGTTCATGCAGTTCCCAGAATTTTTCGGGGTCTTCGCCGCGTTTTTCAGCTAATCGTTTGGCATCGCGGTAGTGGCGTTGGGCTTCATGCAAGCGGGGGCGCAGTTCCTCAAATTTGCGTTCCAACACTGGCCCAACGGTATGCTGGACGATGTATTGGACAATGTAATCGGGGGTATAGTAGCTGCCCGTCGCCTTACGTTCGCTCTTGTCGTTGGCAAGATAGACTTCGCCCTTGTCAATCGTGCCGAGTTTGCCGCCTTTGCCCTTCTTGCTATCTTTGATCTCGGTAGCGGGTTTATAGACTTCGCGGTTGTTATCTTTGACAATCACAAGGTCTTGGTCGGCAATTTTCAGCTTAAATTCCAGCAAGCCCTCATAAATACTGCCAAGTTGCCGCACGCCCAACGACTTAAAATCCACCCAAACCAGTTCTTGCCGCCGGGTATCTTCGTCGCGGGCCAATCGGTCTAGCCCCACCGCGAGATAAGCATCCGGCACGGCATAGGTATTCAAAAATTGCCCGGTTGGGGTATCGGGGCTGAATAACCCGCCGTTATAGGTCGGCAGATTAAATTCTTCCGCACCCTTATCAACCATGCCAAATAAAATTTTCAGGTGGTCATAGAGGGCGGTAGATGTGGGACTGTAGCCGCCGCGCAGTTTGTCCTTGACCACTGATTCGGCGATGCCCCCCACCCCGCCGATTTCCTTTTTGATGCGGTTGAGGCTGGCCTCGCCATAGCCGGGTTCTTCGCGCACGGGCAGCAAATCAAGGCTCTCGGCATAGAGGGCGAACATCAAGCGGTAGAGCAGGGTCATCGTGCCGGAAAACACTTGGGCCAATGTCGCGTCGTCGAATTGGCGAACGCCCTGCCCCCGCATGTTGGCGATAAAGCCTTTGGCAAATTCAGGGAAAATCTCGGTAAAGACACGGCTTTTGAGGTTCTCGCCGAGTTTTTTGGCGTATTCGGCCGACTCTTTGAGCACTTTATCAAGAAAACCCGTAAATGCTTCGCGCCGGAACATCAACCACCAATATTTAAAAGCCGTGATTTGATCCTGTACAGCAAGGGCCTCTTCCAAATCTACCTCATAATAATTGGTGGCCTTGTTGCTGGTCGTTGCTGAATAGAGCCGCCACAGCTTGCCATTGGTGACGATGACCCAAGGTGCAGTCTGTTTTTCCAAAATGCTGACGACCATCGCGCCGGGGATTTCATAGGGGGTTTCTTGGTCGCGGCTGGTGTCCACATCGTCCAAATTCCGATTCCAAACATAGGTCAAAGCGGCGGCAATCGGCGTGTCGGGTTTGGCAGGGTCATACAGCAAATAATCCGGTTGATAGTCGGCAGAGTTGCCGGATTTTTGTAGAATCGCAGAGAAGCCAAGCACCTTGAATATTGGTTCGTACAGGCCGCTACGAATTTTATCTTCGGGCTGGCGGCTAAAATTTTTACGGGCGGTACTGAAATGGCGAATGATCTGCTGGCCCACCGGACGCGGGTCGGCTTTCCACTCGGGGGTAAGCGCTTCATCGGTCAGGCGGTGCAGCAAATAGTAGTCCGAAAACAGGGCGCGGTTGTTGAAATATTGCTCGCTCCACTCCGCCAGCGTATAGGCCGAGCGCAGCTTCTCCCATTGGTAATCGGCGTCGTCCTCGGTAAAGGTAAACCGTCGCAGGACACGCAGGGCTACCGGATCGGGTTTTTGACGATTGATGGTCAAAGGAATAGGCCGGATGATGAGCTTCGGAATTTTATCCCTGACACGCTTTTCGCCCGTGTCGGTGGTAACGAGCACAAACTCAAGTTCACTGAAGTCTTTAGTTAGTACGAGCAAATAGTTGTCGTTGGTGGTCGTGCGAGAGTCCCGGCGTACCAGTCGTTGCGCGATTTTGTTCCGCAATTGGGCCGTAATTGAACGTACCACCATCAGGTAGATTTTGATATTGCCATCAATAGGGTCTTCGGCGATTTGCTCAATCTGGCGGATATGCTGCTTGAATTCTTCACTGCCTAGACCTAGCAATCCGTAGTCCGCGATTTTGTGGCGCTTATCAATCCGATAATGCAGCCGCCCAAAAAACTCCGCAATACGGTCAGCATTTTCAAGTACGCCTATATTTTCAGCTTTTAGCTGCACATCGTTGACCAGCATTTCATCGGTCATAGGAGGCCCTTTAGTAGAAAATTGATGGAGATTTGAGTAATAAGTGCATGGGTGATTTTACTTCTGAGCGGGGGGTTATACAAATGGCCTTTAAAAACCAAAAGCGACACCGAAGTGCCGCTGTTATCGAATTCTAGGGAATATTTCGGAACGGTTCCGACATGAGCAAGTCAGTTGCTGGTCTACCTACCCCACGTTACAATGAGATTGAGTGAGGAATGAGGTGGATGATGGATCGATATACCCTACAAGATGCCAAAGAACATCTCCAACAACTGATGGTGGATGCCCAAAAAGGCAAGACAGTCTTGATCGTGAGTGACAATGATCTGGCGGTTCGCCTTGTTCCGGTCGAGACCCCTGCCAAATCCCGCAAGGCAGGTAGCGCACGCGGCCTTATTCAAATCGCCCCTGATTTTGATGCCCACGATTCATCTATATAGGCTTCAATGCAATTGGTAAACCCCAAACAAAAAGCTCGACTGATGAGCCGAGCTTTGGGATCCGCAGGTTCTTTAAGGGATTAGCCCCTACTCCTTGCTGACAAGCCGATCTTCTGTCCCCAGCTTGTATTGCTCAATCAGCCGATGCAATGAGGCATCATCCCACGTCTTCGTATGGGGATCATAAACAATATCGGCATCAGGGTTGAGGTCTTTGTCGGTGAGCCAATTCCTGCCGCCCGGCTGTTGCTCGATGCCAATGTGCTTGGGGAAGATTTTGAAGCGATAGACCGTCCCATCTACGCGAAGGTAGAGTTTGGCAAGCTCTTCCCATGCCGGATTTGTCATCACCCTGCTCCCATTTCGGAGCGTACTTTCGCCACCGCGACACGCAGTCCCCCATAGGCATTCATGTTGACGGGTGAGATACGTCCAGCCGCATAATGGGGCGGCTCACTGCTGTTTTTCACCTTATCAGGGTACATGGCAACGAGCAAAGGGGTAATCAATGAAGCACCTCCACCCACCAGCACCACATGGCGGATACCCCGTAAACCATCGTAGCGGGCCAGCACATTGTTGCCGATCCATTTGACGTATTCGGCAATCTGGCGCTGCATGACGCTGAACAAATCCACTGTGTAACCTCCATGATAGAGATTGCAGGCCTCCCAGCGTTCCTGTTCATCTTTGGCTTCAGCATACTGGCGAATCAAGACATCAATGTCATCTTCGGTGACACCCTCAAATTCGCGGCTGGCTTCATGGGCTGCCTGCATGAGGGGTTTGCGAATGAAAAAGTCGAGGCCTTTGTTGGAATACGACTCGGTTTGCTGGGCA
>JAJTXY010000053.1 GCA_021463865.1 Anaerolineae bacterium | reverse complement strand
GTCTTAACCCCACCCCCGGCCCCTCCCCAAACATAGGGAGGGGAGTAAAAGCCGTATTGAAGCCCTTCCCTTTGTTAGGGGAAGGGTTTGGGATGGGGTTACGCTCTACCCGAATTTGGTATCACCCAAGTTGGAAACCAGAATTATGTAACATAAGCGGGATGATAGAGTAGAAAAAACCGAGATCGTATTCCCCGAAATTCAGCGATTTGTGCCTGTGAGTAATCCCTCAAGTTTTAATACGGGGCTTCGGCTATGGTGCTCGACCATTCCAAAAATGATGACAGCATGTCAGATTCTCGGAGGAGGGGAGCAGGCATGGTTCAAAAAAATCGGGGATAGGCAAGCAAGAAATCCAGCACGACGATGAATCTGGATTGCCACACGGCAAGCGTTAGTCCAGAAATTTGGCAAGACGAGTCCTCGGATTCGACAAAATCATACCCCATGTGCTCCATTTTTGGGATGACACAGGATTATCCCCCACGAAGTCTATTCCCCCTCAATCGTTCAATGACATCAATCCCAAAAGTTCACCGAATTCAACCATTAGACACCAAATTTGCCGCGCCGAACTGGGGCAAAAATCCGGGTGGGCCAACACAAAATGTGATGGTATGTCGTCACCACGCTACGCTGATTTCCCTAAAATTGTGGCGCTTTCCCTAAATCCCTCTCACGAGACTCGGCCCGTTCCCTAACCAAATTCAAATCATGGGTGGGGGTGAAATTGTGATAAGATGATTTTTCTGATATTCTATGATAGAACGTATGTGCTGAAGAATGTCTCCATCTGAAAGGGAATTGCGCGATGATGTTGGCGGAAATTGTGCGGTGGGTGGCAATGCAGTAGGTAGGTGAATTCACAAACTTTTGAAGCGTGGATGTCAATGCGGCGGCGGGAGGTATCGAAAGGGTGGGTGGAGCAAAAAATCATGTTTCATTAGCAGGCGAAAAACTGGAGGAGTCACAGACTCCTCCCTACGAAAATACTGCTGAGACCATCCGAAATCTATCGCAGTGATGGGGCGGTGATTCATCCGCTTGAAACGACTAATACCAAATTCGCCTGATTGACGTACAAAAAAAACTGGTGGAGTCACAGACTCCACCCTACGAAAATGCGGTGAATTTCGCGTAGGGAGGGGTCTGTGACCCCTCCTCTTGAAAAGCGAATCATTTATCCGAATCTGGTATAATGAGAATAAGGATTGAAGGTGATCATATTATAATTAAGATATGATTCTAAAGTACGTATAGAAACCAAATTAGTAAAATTGATATTTAATATTTATAATTGACCGAAAATGGCATTAACAAGCGCATCTGCGACAAGAGGAGGAAGCATGTCAAAAGAGGAAATGGATAAGGAAATCTTACGGATTATGTCACGTTTGGCCCGTGACGGATTCAAAACGGTCTATCCGCGACAGGTGCAGGCGTGGCTGGACACCGAACGTTCGGAACGGCAACTGCGGCGCGATATGGCACGCATGGCCCGCGAAGGTCGCCTCCGCCGATTTGGTGAGCGCGGCGGATTCAGTCTGAACGATACCTCCGCCCTGCCCCATCCCACCCGACTGCGACGCTGGCGACGGAGAAAATAAGCGAGCAGCTGAATATGTGGGTGAATTCGAAGATAAAATTTAGGGAAAATCAGGTGGTGGTTCTTGCTCTAGTATTTTCCCTAAATCTCATACGCAAGCGGCGAAATGTGCAACTTGACCCTTCGGCGGGTTGCCATTCTGCTCGGCGCGGATAACATTAGGACGATTGCCTAGTCCGGCAAAAAGGTCAAACCTTGTTTCGCCAGCGCACGGCGGAGGGTCTCCAGTGCTTTTGGCCCGATGCCATGCAATTGCTTGAGGTCGCTTTCGCGGACGGCGGCTAACTGCTCCAATGAATGGTAGCCCGCCTGCGCCAGTGCCCGTTGTGCCGGAGCAGCCAAACCGGGTGGTAGGTCGCTGGGTGGCTGATTGCGTGGTGAATTATCCATTATCCAGTTCTCCTTTCCTTGAGGTCTGCGACGGCTCTACATCCCTCAATTTAAGCACATTTGTTCGGAATGGGCAAGCGGCATTTTCATTTATAAAATAAGATGGAATTAAATGGGTACTGGATATTGTGAGAAAATAATGCTATCTTTAGATAGAGATGAGACAAACAAAAGTTCTAGCAATAGGTAAACATGTATGGTGTATTTAGGCGTTAATGAAATCTACGAGGGTGATGCTCGTGTATTATTGGGACAAATCGAGCCGAACTCAATCGCCTGTAGCATTTGGTCACCACCTTATCACGTCGGGAAAAGCTACGAAAAAGATATGACGTATGAGGAATGGGTAGATTTACTGCGCGAAGTGATTCGAGGACATTTTCCAATTGTCAAACCCGGCGGATTCGTTGCCATCAATATCGCCGATATTTTGTGTTTTCCTGATGAGAATATGCCGAAGATTCAGGCCGCCAACATTAGTCGTCATCGAAGCCCCATCACCAAAGAGGACGTGTTAGCCGCAAAAGCCGCCTATCCGCACTATAATCGCTATCAGTTAGCTGAATTGCTTGGAACGAGCGAACAGACGATAGACCGTCGTTTAAATGGAAATAACATAAGGGGCGGGAAATATAGCACCCAAACCCGCGTTCATTTGGTTGGGGACGTTATTGAAGAAGCTGGTCTTGAGGTTGGCTTGTACCTTTATGATCGGCGTGCGTGGGTCAAGGATGCAGCATGGCAAAACTCCCAATGGCACACACTGTCTTATCGTTCCGTAGACGAATTTGAATACATTTATATTTTGTGGAAGCCGGGAGAGACTATCATTAACCGGGCAAGACTTACTTCGAAAGAATGGGTTGAATGGGGATCGCGTGGGGTCTGGCAGTTTCCGTCAGTACGCGCTAATGACGATCATGAGGCTAAGTTTCCTTTAGAGCTACCTTCGCGCCTTATTCGTTTACTTACTGAGCCGGGGGATACGGTGCTCGATTGTTTCATGGGAAGTGGCACGACTGCCGTTGCTGCCACCAGATTAGGTCGTCCCTATCTCGGTATCGAGCTTCTGCCTCAATACGTCGAGTTGGCGAAGAAGAATGTAGAAATGGAAGAGCGACAGCAGCGTCTTATCCTAGATGAAGAGACGAACGATAAACCAGTTATTTCCCGTTCAAACCAAATGTCTCTTATGTAATGTTCACTCTATGAGCGACACTAGATGTTTTGTCTAGGTGATGCGCTGCCAAATCAATGCCCGTCGCCAAGCCGCAATGTCAGCCAAAGGTGTAAGCCGAATTCGGGTACGCTTCTTCACAAATGTCTTTTCATCTTTACCGGGAATGAGTAATCCCGGCATATTTGCGTACAGCGGCCCATCAAAAAGCAATAGCCCATTAGGTACACAGACTAACTCAAAGTAGCTTATGGGCTGATAACCTAGCCTCTCCACCGTATATACACCTTTTAGAAAATAGGTTAGGCAGAGCAATATTTGGCCTTCTAATACATAAAATGGGGCAAGTTCCGGTTGAAACTGCATGGTGGTCCTTTGACCCTGTACAATAATAGGGGAGTTCATGACCCCTTCTTGCCATGACACCCCATCGCCGGATACTTGGTTGGGGCTAGCCACCACCTCGTCGGCCCTGTCGTTTGGGCCAGTAACTTTAACATCAAAGTGTATGAGAGCATCGTTGGTTGCGAAGCGTATATCTGCTCCCGATGGCAGGCCGGGAAATTTCACCTGCAAGTCGCTTGTAGAAATAGCCCGAATGATATTTGATCCAATGGCTGTTTCAGCGACCTCTGCCCAAGGAATGGATGCTCCCGAATAAGCCCGACCACGCTGCCGAGGTTGATAGTTGATCCAAAAAGGCAGCAGTTCAATTGCGCGGTCAAAGTCTGCCACAATCTGGGGTGCGGCTTGTAAAACCACGTCTGTCAAGAGGGTCATGTAGCGGCGTTCCATGTTAAGGATAGCCTCTACATTGGATGCAATATTTTTCCTGATCTCCAAATAATTGCTGTTGGTAATTACAAAAGTCATTGATTCGGAGATTCCTCAATACGCTTGAAAAGATCGGATAGGGGAAGGCCGAGTGCTTTTGCCAATTTGTGGGCCGTCGCAATGGTCACACGTTTCTCGCCGCGTTCGATTGTGCCAATATAGGTTCTATGCAAACCACAAAGGTCGGCGAATTCTTCTTGAGAATATCCCGCCTTAAGACGTAGCTGTCGCATAGTAATTCCAAATCTGGTGATTAATTCTGCTTCATCCATGAGGAGAAGTTACGATTATGCAGACTAAAAATCTACAGACTAGAGGTAGAGATGTGATCAATCGTATTAAAATGGGGCAGACCACAACCCCTATCCGCCCCATTTCTCGCTAAATGATTTCGACCCTACCACAATTTACCAATCATGAATCGGGGGTGGGCCATCGCGCCACATGCGTTCCCGATCCCGTGTAAAATTGACCACCGCCTGTGGGAAATCCACCCCCCAATCATGGAAATTCGTCAGACATTCGACATAGGCCGTCGCGTTCGCCATCGTCGGGGTTTTCAGCAGGGCGTCGGTCAGTTCCATGAAATTCGCAGGTTTGTCGGGGGCTTCACTCAGGGCACGCATCAGCCATTTGTGGAAGGGATAGAGGATGCGATTGTAGGCCAGAATCAGCCGCCCCCCAAACAGCACCAAATCGGCGACGGTGCGGGTCATCAAATAGGCATCTTGGCGTTTTTCGGCCTCCCCAACGAACCAATTGAGTAGCAGCAATTGGCTATAGAAGGCTTGCATGTTGTAAATGCGCTTCTCTTCGGGGTAGGTGGCGATGCGTTTGACCCACTCGTTGAGGTCGGGCATCCGCGAATAGACGATGTTGGCGTTGACAAAAGCCGAGCGGGTTGCTTCGATGCCCTTTTCCGCTGCATCCTTGAGATAGGTGCGGTCAAGATATTTGCCGTCAATGTAGCCGCCTTCGTAATCGCAAATTTCGCGGTCAAAATACAACACACGGTTGGTGTCCATGCGCCGCTGAAAATCGGCCTCGCTGATGACGATCAGAATATCAATATCCGAGTCGGGCCGTCCCCAACCGCGCACCAATGAGCCGCCGATGATGAGCGCAAGGCACTCTGGGTCGGCTTTGAATTGTTCGACGAGCCGATCAATGACCCGCCGATGATGGTCGTACATACAACGCTCCAAAAATGTTGGTCGTGTGGTTGGGTGGGATTGATGCCCCATTTAAAATACCAACCACCGAGTAAAGTTGACTATAATTATAACCATCAATGGGTACTTTACTGGCGGATAATCGGGGCAATTCCATGCGTATTTCCATCTGGCAGCAATTCAGCAGCAACCACAGCGCCGACTTCACACTGGTGGGGGAATTTGCGACAGCCGAACAAGCAGCGGAGGCCGCCGAAAAAATCCGCCATATTCTGCGCGAAGTGGCGACCTTCTGGCAATCCATCCCCGCCGAGGAACGGCCTGCCGCGTGGTCAAAATGGCGCTACGACCTCACCCCGATTGAGCAAACCCTCCGTCAACAATTGGGGGTCGAATGGGCGCGGCATATCAATCTGGACACCACCCACGCTTTGGATTGGCTGCCCGCCGACCCCGAAAAAGCCATCAACGCCCTCGTGCATGTGGATCGTTGCCTATTTTTGGAAAACATCGGGGATACCTACATCGGCGCGGCGCCCTTTGATACCCTGCTGGCGAAGTGGGGGGCATCGGTGGTGGCGTGGCGGGAGGTCGGCGGCGGCGAGATTTATCTGACCGTGACCTGCCTCGCCCCGGATGATGCCACCGCTGAAAAGCTGTTGGCCGATGTGCAGGTGACGTATCAACAGGACGGCTATCCTGAGCGCGACATCCAAATTGGCGGGCTGTTGTGGGGTGTCGCCGATCATTATGATACACGACGGGAAGGGCGCAAATTGATTTACCCGCTGACTGTGATGAGCGATGTGCATGAATATTTCGGCGCGTTCTTGGATTATCTGCGCGAAAATGGGTGTACGGAAATCGAGTATCGGTTTACGCAGGGGTAAATTTTGTTGCATACGGGGAGACGAAGATGACTGAGCAAAAACGTAGAAAACCCTCAGAAGTCGGGGCGCAACTGTATGAAGAATGGCGTGCGGCGAATTGGGCCGACCCCGAATTTCGAGCGATCTATGAAGAGGAAGCGGAAAAAAGCGAATTGTGGCTGCAATTGGTCGAGGCGCGTCAATCGCTTGGGCTGACGCAGGCACAGATGGCGGAACGATTGGGGATTTCGCAGGCGCAGGTGTCACGCTTGGAAAAACGCGGCTACGATGCCTATACCCTGAGCAGTCTGCGAAAATATGTCGCGGCGCTGGGGGAGGGCTATGAACTAATCGTCAAAATCCGCACGCCCGACCCATCGAAATAGGCGTTTACGCTCCGACACTTTTGGGGGTGAGGGGGAAAAACTCACCTCACCCCAACCCCTCTGCAATTGGTGGGATGGGGTATACTTCATCCACTTAACCTGTCTGCCATCATCCAAGACGAACTCATGCGCATCGCCTCACGCTATCAAGCCCACGACAGTGTTTTGCATCGCTTCGACCCGCGCCTGAAGGTGGTCGTGGCAGTGCTGCTCATTGTCGGGGTGGTCATGACCCCGGATCGGGCATGGGTCGCATTTTTGCTGATCTGGCTCATGGAAATCGGCCTGTGTTGGTTGGGGCGGGTGGCATGGTGGCGCGTGGGGCGCATGGCGGGCATTGCGCTGCCATTTACATTGGCGGCTGTGACCCTGCTCTTTTCGACCCCCGGCCCAACGCTCATCAATATCGGCGGGGTGGACATCAGCGAGAACGGCCTGATACGTTTTGGGGCGATTGTGGCCCGCAGTTGGCTGGCGGTGCAATTTGCGCTGTTGCTTTCGATGACCACGCGCTTTGACCAATTGTTATGGGCGCTGCATTGGTGGCGACTGCCGACCCCGCTCGTTTCGAT
>JAJTXY010000052.1 GCA_021463865.1 Anaerolineae bacterium | reverse complement strand
GTGCAGATTGGGGTACGGACGCAACATGTTGCGTCCCTACGAAATGGCGGATTCATGGCCTTCTCTGCTATTACTCTAAATTCGGCATGACTCATGTTTCGGAGAAGTTGCAAACCTAATTACTTGCCCAAGCGCTCCTTAAATGCCTTTGTCAATTCCGGCAAGAACTCGAACAAGTCATGCACGACCCCGTAACGGGCCAGTTTGAAAATGGGCGCTTCCCCATCTTTGTTGATCGCCACGATGGTTTTGCTGGTACGCATCCCCGCCTGATGTTGAATCGCTCCGGAAATCCCACAGGCAATGTATAAATCAGGGCTGACCACCTTGCCCGTCTGCCCGACTTGATGAGCATACGGAATCCATCCGGCGTCCACTGTGGCACGGCTGGCCCCAACAGCCCCGCCCAAGACGGCGGCTAATTCACGCACGGGTTTAAATCCATCTGGCCCACCAACGCCACGCCCACCGGAGACGATAATCGCGGCATCCGACAGATTGACCTGCCCGACACTTTCCTCGAATGAGACCTGCTTGGTCGCAATCTGGTCTTCACTCAGTACCGGGGCGACGCTGCTCACCTCTCCACTGCGGCTAGTATCGGGAGCAAGGGCCTTAAATGCACGATTACGGATCGTGGCAAATTGGGGTCCACTGCCGATATAGGCTTCGGTGGAGATGACCTTACCAGAATACACCGCCCGGGTCGCTACCAGCTTGCCGCCTTCTACCTTCAAATCGGTGACATCACTCAGGATACCCGCATCCAAATCGGCGGAAGCACCCCCCATAACTTCGCGGCCTCGCACTGTCGCGGCAGCCAACACAAAGTCAGGGTTGTTATCTTTCACGACCTTTGACAGCAGGGCGGTATAGGGTTCGGCGCGGAAATCTGCCAGTGTTGCATCATCAGCCTTAATGACTCTTTTTGCACCATAGGCAAAGGCTTCTTTGACCACTTCATCCATGCCCTTGCCAAACACCAGCGCGGTGACATCACCGAGCGTGCTGCCCAGACCAAGCGCCTCACGGGAGGCTTGCACCAATTTGCCGTTAAAATGTTCTGCCCAGACAAAAACGTTAGCCATTGTTAAATCACCTTCGCTTCAATCAGTTTATCCGCCAATTTTGCAGCTTTTTCGGCTGCCGATGCACCTTCAATGATCTCAACCTCGCCTTCAATCTTGGGAGGATTGGTATAGGCTGACACTTGGGTCTGGCGTGTGCCAGCATCGAGACCGAGATCAGCCAGTGACCACACTGGAATTTCGGCTTTGGCGGCTTTGCGGATACCGATAAATGAGGGGTATTTGGGTTCGTTGATGTCTTTGAGGACGGCAATCACGGCGGGCAATTTGCTGGTAACAATCTGTTTGCCCTGTTCCAACATGCGTTCGACTTTGATGGTTTTGCCAGCGAAGTCAATTTCGAGGATTTTGGAGACCGACCCCAAAACCGCATAACCTAATTTGCGGGCGACTTGGTAGACATGGACATCGCTGCCCAAGTCGGCAAATTCCTTACCGAAAATCACGAGGTCAGCATTGCCCACTTTTTGGATGGCAGCAGCGACGGCTTTGGCATAGAGCAGACTGTCTGCACCGACCAGCGCATCATCCCATACGCGGGCGGCTTGGTCGAGGCCAATCGCCAGACCTTGCTTGAGGGCTTCGCTATGCTCCTCCGTGCCAACGGTCAGGATGGTGGCTTGGCCTTTATGCACTTCTTTTAACAACACGGCTTCGGTGACGGCATATTCGTCCCATGGATTAATCACCATCGCCTCAGTCCATGTGGGTTTGCCGCTGGCATCCACAGTCACTTTGGCGGCGGTGTCGGGGGTAGATTTGGTAACTACTACAACGTGCAACTGAAAACCCTCCTAAATTTTTTAAATGATAATCGAGGACAAGTCCAAGACGAGTCCCTCCCAAAAACGTTCTAGCTCACAACAGCTTCACGCTGCCAAACTTCAGGATCATAAGCAGGCAATTCGCAGCGAATGGGGCGATCTACACGATAGCCCAGCGCATAACCGGCTTGCATCAATTGATGAATTTCGCTGGTGCCTTCATAAATCACCGCGCCTTTGCCGTTACGGAGATAACGTTCAACGTCATATTCATCACTGAACCCGTATGCGCCATGAATTTGGATGGCTTCGAGGGCAGCCTTCACACTCATATCGGTGGCATACCACTTTGCCATGCTGGTTTCGCGGGTATTGCGCATCCCCATATTCTTCATCCAGCCCGTCTTCAAAATGAGCAGGCGGCCTGCATCATACCACTGCTGCATATAGGCGATTTTTTGTTGAACGAGTTGGTGCTTGCCGATTTCTTTGCCGAAGGTTGAGCGCTCGTGGCAATATTTAATGCTGTCTTCAAGGCAGGCCCGAATTAACCCAACCGCACCCGCGCCGACAGTATAACGCCCGTTGTCAAGGCAACTCATGGCGATATAAAAACCTTCGCCTTCTTCACCCAAGCGATTTTCAACGGGCACTTCGACGTTTTCCATCGCAAACCAGCCCGTCGAACCAGCCCGCACACCCAATTTGCCGTGAATATCACCACAGGTGAAACCCTTCATATCTTTGGTGACAACGAAGGCTGTGATACCAGCATGGGCGGGATTGGCATGGGTATCGGTCTTGGCAAACACAAGGAAGTTGTCGGCTTTGGTGGCAAGGCTAATCCACATTTTTTCGCCATTGAGAATATACACATCCCCTTCGCGGCGGGCAGTAGAAGTCATTGCGGCAACATCACTGCCAGCGTTCGGTTCGGTTAGACCAAATGCGGCATATTTTTCCCCTTTGGCCTGTGGAACCAAGAAACGCTGTTTTTGCTCTTCTGTGCCCCATTGCAGGAGGGCCATGCTGTTGAGACCCATATGCACGGACATGACCACGCGCAGGGTTGTATCTACGCGCTCTAATTCTTCACACGCCAACGCCAATGTAATATAGTCGAAGCCCTGACCGCCATACATCATTGGGATATTGATGCCGAGAATTCCCAATTCGCCCATACGCGGCAGCACGTCGGGATTCATTTGTTGTTTGCGATCCCATTCTTTGATGGTGGGGTAGACTTCTTTTTGGGCGAAGTCACGCACCATTTTTTGTGCCATCAGGTGTTCTTCTGTTAGCAAAAAGTCCATATTGTTTACAATCCTTAAGTCATAGACGCCTTTGCGTCACGGGATTTTAGTATGTGAGTGCTCGGAAACCGAATCACGATTTGAATAATTATAACATCCTTCATACTTTCAAACCACATGGGTATAGTAATCCATGTTATAATACAAACTAGCTTATTGAGTTTAATTGATGCCCTTTTATTGATCTGGAGATTTATTCATGGCTACCCTTGATTCGGGGATAAAAGTGCTGGTTTTGGAAGATACCCAAGAACTTGCCGAAATCTTGGTTGAAACACTCAGGGGCATGAATCTTCAGGCCGAATCTAAATCGCATGGCCGTCCTGCCTTAGAACTTTATGAACAGCTTCAGCCCGATTTGATGATGCTGGACATCGCGTTGCCTGATATGCAGGGGTGGAAAGTGTTGGACGCCATCAAAGAGAAAGTCCACAACAATCCCGATTACAAACTTCCCAAAGTGATCGTCATTACGGCTTATGGTGATCCTGCGAACCGTCTGATGGGTAAATTGCAGGATGTCGCCGAATATCTGATTAAACCCTTTACCCCAACCGAGATTGAAAAAGTGGTCACGCGGGTGATGGGCTTGTAGAGTTACTGCCTTAATGAAGCCCAAAAAGATAGCCCTAGTTCGATTCCTTCAGAGCCGCTGGTTCTGGGGATTTGTCTTCGCTGCTATTGCCATCCCTCTGCTGTATATCAATCTTCGACCCGAAACCAAATCACCTTCAACTCAGTCTAGCGGCCCCGTTGTCACGCCAATTCCAAGCGATGAATTAGTGCTACTGCTGGCAAAGGTTGATCGGGAAGGTTGGACACCTGCCTATCGTCAAGAATATGCTCAATTGATGACCGAACAGGGCAATCTTGCCGCTGTCAATGCGCTGGTCTCGGTGGCAACGAATTTAACCGCCGATAATGTGCCGATGCTGTGGCGCTTAATTGAAGATGCCCTCAGTCAGCGGGATTGGTCTACAGCCACTACCCATCTCCAACAGATCTTACAGTTAAATCCACAAGAGACCCGTGCCAGCTATCAACTCGCTTTGCTATTGGCGACGGAAGTCCCTAGCGAAGCAATCCCCTATCTTGAACAAGTGACTCTATCTGCTGAATATGCCGATCAGGTGCGAACGATTCAGGGTGTACTGGCCCAATTTTCCAATGACCCCACCCCCGAAGATTGGCGTACATTGGGTCTGGTGTGTATGGATTTGGTGGAATGGGGTTGCGCGGAAAGGGCTTTTAGCGCGGCGTTGACGATGGATAGTCTCGATTGGCAGAGTTATGTCTATCGGGGTTATGTGCGTGACCAGATTGCAGGCGATGGTCTGACTGACCTTGAAACAGCACTGGCACTCAACCCGTCGGGCCTCACCTATTATTTTTTGGGACTGCACTATCGGAAAATTGAGCAAAATTTGCAGGTGGCCCGTGATGTTTTAGCGCAAGCCTATGCCCTTGACCCCACCAATCCAGCATTGGCGGCGGAATTGGGGAGTACCTATCAAGAATCTAGTGAATATGCAGCGGCAGAAAATTGGTACAGCCTTGCGGTATCCCTTGCGCCGGAGGATGTGCGTTGGCAGCGATTACGAGCCGCGTTCTATGCCGATGCCAATTTCCAGTTGGATGAGGTTGGGTTGGCGGCGATTCAAGAAGCCTATGCGTTGGCTCCGCGTGACGTGGATATTCTGACCAGCATGGGGGTGGCCTATTTCTGGTTATTTGACCGCGAACAGGCCCGCCGTTTTTTGCAGCAGGCGCTGACAATTGAACCGGATAACCCGCGCACCCGGTATTATTTTGCCTTGCAATTGGAACGTGAGGGTGATACACAAGGGGCGCTTGATTCCCTGACCTTTGTGGTACAAACATTAGGGCCAGACACTGGATTTGGACTATTGGCGGCGCGTGAAATTCAGCGGTTGAGTCGTTAGCGAGTATGGGTAAGGAGTGAGAGTCATGGGCAAACGCATTCCACTGTTATTGGTATTCATTTTTGTGATGAGCCTTTTGCCGACTGCGTATGCTCAAGACGGCAATCGTTTGTTCTCGGATGATTTTTCGACCTATGCGAATGTGTGGGAAACACAGGATACCCCTGATTACACGGCTGATTATGACCAAGACGCTCTCGCTTTTTTCATGGACATCAGAGCTGCCGAGCAGGAGGTTTGGTCAACTCCACGTTCATCATTAGACCTGACCGCCTATGTGATTGAAGCAACGGCTGTCATAGATGCGACCAGCACCGCCGATAGTATGGCAGGGTTGCTGGTGAATTATGTGGATGAAGATAATTTTTATGTCTTTATCCTCCGCGCCTCCGGCTATTATGAGGTGCGTCTGCGGCTAGATGGGGAGTGGTTGGATAAACCGCTAGTTTTTGGCAAGGCCCCCCAAGCCGAAAGTTATCGCCTGAGTGTGCAAAATCAAAATGGGGTCTTTGAATTGGGTCTAAATGACGAACTGCTTGTTCCGTTTGTCAATATGGAACTCAGCGGCGGCAAATTTGGATTATATGCCCAATCGGGTGACGGCCCGATGCTTGTCCGATTTGACGATTATCTGGTGCGTGACCTCCGACCTGAAAGCTGAACTCCCGATTAAGATTGGCATCTGGTAAAATCCTTTTTCAAATCCGGTAGAATAGGCCGGACACTTTTGTTTAATGAGATGGATAGAATGGCCTGATGTCATCTTCGAGTGCAAGTGTAAGAGAACCCCACGTCCAATCCCAACGCGGCCAAAGTTATTCGGCACGCCCCCAACATCGCCGCTTAATTGCAGGCATACAGGTGTTGTTTTTTGTGTTTGGCTTGATTTTTTTGTTGATGGGTGGCTTGCGGGTAGCTTTAGAGTTTTATGGCAACATCAAAGATACCGTTGGCAGCCTATCTATTGAAAATATCACCTCAACACCCGTTCTTATTGTCGGTGTTTTAATGACTCTGCTCGGCTACGGTCTGTTGTGGAGTGTCGCTGCATTAGGGGCAAAAGAACCTCCAGCGTGGCACAGTGGACGCAATGGCTTGGCGGGAATCGTGGTGATGCTAGTCATTCTGATGGGGGTAACAGCATGGCTCAATGTGGGATGGCTTATTTTTATGGTGCCGATTGCTGTCTTATTTGGTGGATTGGCGACCTTTTTACTGCTGAGTTTTAACCAGCCCTCGGTACGTTTAGCGTTGGGTGCAGACCGCCTACAAAAACGCGAGGCGGCTGGCTTTAACTGGGTACGAAATGGTCTGATTGTACTCATCTTTTCAACAATGGCTGTTTTGGGTGGGGTGTATGCCGTCTTGACCGATATTATTGAACTGCCCCTGCCGGAAACGAAGCCGGGGGAGTTCATTTTTGTCACCACCTTTGACAACTATAACGATGAGTGGGACTTGTATCCGGGGCGCAATTCGTCGGAAATCTTGCCCGACGAGGCTGGCAATCCGCGTTTGGTCATTAAGGTGGATTCAGGCCAGTTGCAGGATGGCGTTTTTTCGCTGTTGGATCGCAAGCTGCGCGACTTTGATTTGCGGGTCACGACCACCCAATTGACCAGTGCCGACGATTTTGACAATTTATATGGTGTGATTTTCCGCTATCGGGATAATGATAACTATTATGCCTTTGAAATCAGCGGAGACGGTTATTATCGGCTTGTGAAGGTCGAAGACGGCGTACAGAAAGAAATCAGCACATGGATTGGCACGACGGATACCAGCGGGGATGGCTTTGAGGGCTATCCGACCCTGATTCGCCCCGGACGGTATAATGTTATCGAAGACCCACTTGACACTATGAATGAAATTCGCGTGGTGGGTCATGCCGATCAGTTTTGGTTTTATGTTAACGGTCAGCAGCTACAACTGTGCCAAGCAGGGAAAAGCCGTGAAAGCACTTATACCAATGGTCAGTGTTACAGTGACGGACTGACCGACTACTATCAGGATGACAGTTTTAAGCAGGGCAAGATTGGCCTGTTGGCTGGCTATTCACCTAGTGGCGATTTGAGTGTTCCTGTGACGATTGCCTTTGATAATCTCAGTATTGTCGGGCCTGATCCCGATACGATGAATATGAGTGAGGAACCCAATGTCTCTGAAAACCCAAATTAATGACGATTTAAAAAAGGCCATGATGGAAAAAGACGCGGTGCGGCGGGATGCCATCCGTATTATTCAGGCTGCCATTAAACAGGTCGAAGTGGATTCACGCAAAGACTTGGACGACGCAGCAGTATTGGATGTGTTGCAGGCCGAAGCCAAAAAGCGCCGTGAAGCCATTACCAATTTTGAGCAAGCTGGTCGCACCGAATCTGCCGAGGGCGAACGTTTTGAGTTGACCCTGATTGAAACTTATCTGCCCAAACAGTTAACCCGCGAAGAGATTGAAGCCGAAGTCAAAGCCGCCATTACCCAAACCGGGGTGACTTCTTCTAAAGAAATGGGCAAATTGATGGGTGTGTTGATGCCCAAAGTGAAAGGGCGTGCCGATGGGAAGTTGGTCAACGAAATTGTACGCGCCCTGTTGGGCTGATCGAGCGTAGGGGGGCGATATGATGCCACCCCAAAGGACAAGTGGGGAGAGGCGCATGACCTTCTACCCAATCTTGAAAAACACAACCGCCCGACTGCAAGGCATCGTTATGGTGGGGTTGGCGGTGATCTATCTCATATTGGGGACCATCGTGTTGGCCTACGATGCGATTTTCCCCTCAGATAACACCTATCAACTCCATGCAGGGGATATTGCCTCCGATGATATTTTTGCCCCCGAAGACCGCACCTATGAAAGCGCCGTCCTCACCGACCAAGCCCGTCAAGTGGCCCGCAATAATGCCCGCCCCGTTTATGATCGCATCCCCAACGTCAGCCGCGATCAGGTGGAGACGGCCCGCAATATCGTCGAATATATTACCCTCACGCGGAATGACCAGTATGCGACCCGTGAACAAAAACTCAGCGACTTGCAGGCGATAGAAGTCCTCAAGGTGCTTGACATCGCTTTTTGGCAGACCATTCTAGATACCAGTTTCAACGATTGGCAGGCAATTGAAGCGGAGACCGTCGCAGCGCTTGAACGCACGATGCGGCGCGATATTTCGCCTGAATTATTGACCGAGGAACGACAAGCCGTACCTAGTCGGGTGGATGCCAGTTTGCCAGAAAGCCAACAAAGCGTCGTGGTGGCGATTGTACGTGAATTGGTTGTTCCCAATAGCCAGTTGAATGAGGCTGAGACATTGGCAGCACAGGAAATGGCAGCAGCACTGGTTGAACCATTATTCCGTACCTTCCGCGAAGGGCAGATTTTGATTAGCAAGGGCCAGCAAGTTACCGAGGTAGATGTGGAGGCCCTGCGTCAATTTGGATTGCTACAACGCCAAGAAAGCCGTTGGACGCTGATCTTTGGTGGTTTTTTGATGCTGGTCGTGGTTAGTGGAATTTTGCTGGTTTATCTAAATCGTTTCTATCCCAACGTGTCTCATTCCCCGGCAATGCTGGGGCTAATAGCGACTCTTTTTTTGGAATTTTTGCTGATTGCGCGACTCTTTCATCCAAGCGGGGTAAATGAATTGTTCCCAGCGGCTGCCCTCGCTCTGTTGTTGACTACCCTTGCTGGCCCTCATTTGGCGCTGATTGTTATTATGGGTTTGGCGTTGCTGGTTGGCACAATGATTGATAGCTCGATGGGTTTTGTTGGCTTGATTGGCGCAAGTGGGGCGGCGGGGATTTTGGGCCTGCGCCATATTGAGCGACTTAATGCTTATTTTGTAGCTGGAGCGATTGTTGGCTTGATTAATGTGGGCCTGCTGGTGGCCTTTCAGCTAGTATTCGAGGAGGATACACAGGTCGTTGACCTTGGATGGGTAATTCTGTTAGGGATGGGCAATGGTATCTTTGTGGCGATGTTAGCTTTTGCCCATCTTTATGTGATTACGAATGTGTTGAACCTCCCCACCAGCCTCAAATTGGATGAACTAAATCGTTCTAATCAGCCGCTTTTGCAGCGATTACTTCGTGAAGCGCCGGGTACTTATCAGCACAGTTTGCAGGTAGGGAATTTGGCCGAGGTCGCCACCGAGCGTATTGGTGGAAATGCTGCATTGGTACGAGTAGCCGCCATGTACCATGATGTGGGCAAGATGCTCAATCCGCATTTTTATGTTGAAAATCAGGCGGAGGGGTTTAATCCGCATGACGTTTTGGATGACCCCATACAAAGCGCCCGTTTAATTATTGGGCATGTCGTTGAGGGGGAACGGATGGCCCGGCGCTATCGGCTTCCTCCACGTATTCGTGATTTTATCCGTGAGCATCATGGCACGACACGGGTCATCTATTTCTATCATAAGGCACTAGAGCAGGTTGGCGGTGATGAAAGCAAGGTGTCGGTGGAGGATTTTACCTATCCCGGCCCACGGCCCCAGAGCAAAGAGACGGCGATTTTGATGCTGGCCGATGGAACGGAAAGTGCGGCGCGGGCTATCAAGCCACATAATGAAAGCGAAGTGGCGGAAGTGGTCAGTATGATTTTTGAGCGGGCACTGCAAGAAGAACAGTTGGATGACTGCAATCTGACCCTCAAAGAGTTGAAGATTATTCAGCAGTCCTTTATTGAGACGCTGCAAGGGGTCTATCATCCACGTATTGCCTATCCGACCCCACAGAAAAAACGCTCAACCCTTGCGGTTCCGGCATATGTCGCGCCACGACCTGAATTAGTGGAGCCAACCGCGTCTAAACCTGCTACGACCATTGAAGCAAAACCCGAGCCAACGCCAGAGGTTGCGCCAAAATCACCCAAAGCTACGACAGGTGAATACCGCAATATTTCAGTTGGCACATATGGGGCTATCGTTTCAGAGGCCACCGACCCGCGCAAACCCCGACGGCGTGATACCGTTGAACGACAAAAGACGACCTCGACACCCATCGTCAAACCTGAAGAGTCTAAACCGGAGAATGATTTACCCGATGGATTGTAATTTGCAGATTGCTGAGGATGTGATGCTGGTGGAAGCCATGCCAGCTGATGCCCTGATGGAATTGGAGACATTGGCGGTAGAGGCAATGGGGAAACTGGATTTTGTGCCAGATACTGGTCTCGCCATTTATGTCGCCACTGATGAATATGTCCAATCCCTCAACCAACAATATCGTGGGGTAGATGCGACCACGGATGTCCTGACATTTCCTGCTGAACCCATGCCTAAGGAATTTGAGGATGAGGAAGCGCCTTATGCCGGAGATATAATCTTGGCGTATCAGCATATTTTGGAGCAGGCGGCTCAGTCCAACCATGCCCCCGCCGACGAATTTGGCCTGTTGGTGATACATGGGCTGCTGCATCTGGCTGGCTATGACCATGATACTCCAGAACGCCAAAAGGTGATGTGGGAAAAACAAGCCGAGTTGCTGGCACTTTTTAATATCCCGATTGTCGTGCCTGATTTTATTCACGGCCCCGACGAAAGTGAATCGTAATCGCTATGCGCCATAAAACAAACAAGGCCCTCCATATCTCTGGCTGGCGGCGTATCGTCCATCCCGATATTCAAAAAACCCTTGAAGTGAATCCCGAAACGTATAGCCCTCAAATCAGTGGCAGTCGGGTGGCGAGCCTGCGTTATGCGATTGCGGGTTGGTTACATATGCTGCGCTATCAGAAGAACACCCGTATCCAAGCAGTCGCCAGTATTATCGTGTTTATTGTATCCTTATGGCTGCAAATTCCAGCCCGAGATTACGCGGTTATTGTCTTGGTGGTTGGCCTTGTTTGGATGGCTGAATTTTTGAACGCAGGTATTGAAGCCGCTGTTAATCTTGCCATGCCAGAAATCCATCCAATGGCGCGGGTGGGCAAAGATGTGGCTGCTGCTGCCGTGTTGCTCGGCGTCGTGGTATCTATTGTCGTGGGCCTGTTGATTCTGGGGCCGCCTTTATGGGAGCATTTGGGGTTATGACGACACCCGCATCACCTTCACCCTATCGTCCGCGCTCAACTCGTGGACACGTCCGCCGCAATCAACGCACGATGCCGAATTGGTTCGTGTTTGCGATTGGCATTGTTGGCTTGGCAGCTTTGTTTTTGCTGCTGCGGTCACTGGTGACCCCCTTATTTGATGATGAAGATGGCGGTACGTCCAACAGCAATCGAGCATGGCTGTCAGACAACTGGACAAATCAAGCACCCACACGCCCGCAAGTGGAAGCGCTTGTTACGCGCTTGCAAGCTAACAAAATTGACATGATCTATGTACAAACCGGGGCATGGCGTCAGGATGGACAGTATCGGGCATGGGATTATGCCGATGATTTTCGGGTCTTAATGCGTGATATTGCTCCTGATGTTAAGGTGTTGGATTGGATTACGGTGGATGGTCAACGCAATCAGTATGCCGCTGATAACCATACCATGCTGGTCAATTACGCTAGAGAGAGTATCAATGAATGGCGCTATGATGGCGTTCATTTACAGGGTTTTTCGGTATTTGATGGAAATGAAAATTTTGTACGTTTGCTGCGAGCGTTTGATGAATTATTGGGGGATGACCGCACCCTATCGGTAACTGGCCCGCCTGATTTCATACCCAGTGACCCTGCCGTCCCGCCCGGTTTGGGGAATCCTTCAATTAGTTGGGACCCGCGTTATAAGCAGCAAATCGCGCTGATTGTGGATGAGATCGTGATTATGGCGCACGCCAGTGGATTGACCACGCCAGCGGAGTATGAGCAGTGGATGGCATACCAAATTGAAACCTATTCCCAAGATGTCAGTCGGGTGGAAGTTGAGACCAATTTGATTGTGGCTTTCCCGAATTATCCAAGTGTACCGCTGCATGATCCAACGGTGGAAAATTTGGCGACGGCGATTATCGCCGCAAAACAAGGCATCAAGAATGCGGGGAGCGCGGGCAATCGGGTCGTGGGTGGAGGGATATACATCTATAACGAAGCCACCGAGCAGGACTGGCTGACCTTCAAAGAAGAGTGGGTAGATCGCTGATTCAAGCCGGATTCATACCAATTTGAAAAACTCCCAAATTTAACCCTTGCGCGGGGGAATGGCAGATGGTAAATTAAGGGAGTACCGCAAGACAAGGGAAGAGACGTTGGGGATAGCGAAAGTAGCTATG
>JAJTXY010000051.1 GCA_021463865.1 Anaerolineae bacterium | reverse complement strand
TTGCGGAACAAGGTCTGCATCTGCAAACCTGCCACCGCCAGTGCCGCCCCCGCCAACGATGCCGTAATCGCTTTGGGGAGGCGGAATTTCATCACGATGATTTCCCATGTGCGCTTTTCGGCGTCCATCCCGGCGAAGATTTTGATGACCTGCCCCAATGGAATATCCACCGAACCCGTTGTGACATTCAGCAGAAATAAGCCGAGCGTGATGCCGAATAAAATCAGCAATATAAGCGGCCTCGTGCCAATTTTGGGCCATGTTTTCGCCTGTGCATCCGAGCGTATCACTAATTTTTTGACGGCTAATTGCTTATCAAGCGCCGCATTCGCCATATCAGAACCCTCTCATTCAAGCGTCCCCATCCCCTAACCCCTGCCCCATCGCAATGAGGAAGGGGAACGCCTCAAGTTCGGGTTTTGCTCCCCTCCCTAATGCTTTGGGGAGGGGTCGGGGGTGGGGACAGATTTTTACTCCAACCGCTGATAGAACCGGAACTCATGATCGGGCAGCAGATCAGGATGGAAGATGGCGATCAAATCCGCCAAAATCAAATCG
This sequence comes from Anaerolineae bacterium, assembly GCA_021463865.1. GTDB lineage: Bacteria > Chloroflexota > Anaerolineae > Aggregatilineales > J027 > CFX10. Next base: position 11,779 of record JAJTXY010000051.1, on the reverse strand, counting down.
GGATTGGTAACACCCGCCTCAAAATAATCATTGCCACCAAATTCGTTGACGGCCTTGTTGACCGCCCACACATTACCATTTTCAAACGGCGCGAATTCGACAAAACGCTCATCTTCGGCGATGCCCGTTTCAAGGCTGTCCCAGAACAGCACATTGACCCAATAATCAGCGTCATTGGCTTTATCCAAGACCTCCTCAACACTCAGCGGGATGGTTTGCGCAGAGGTGTCGTCGGCCCACAGATAATCCGCCCCGGCGTCGGCCAGCAAATTACCCAGATAGCTGTCCCCACCTGCCATATACCATGTGCCACTGAAGGGTGTATTGACCATGACCGTCGGCTTTTCTTCTACCCCGGCGGCTAATTCAACCAATCCGTTGTAGCGTTCGACCAACCCATCGAAAAATTCGTTGGCTTCGGCTTCGCGGTTATAGAGCATGGCGGTCAATTTAATCCATTCCGCTTGCGCCAGTGCTGAGGTATCCAGATATTCGGATGTCACCAGCACGGGTATTCCGGCATCTAACAAAATCGGATGGGCGTCATACTCCGCCGAACCGGAGGCATAGGTCAGCACCACGTCGGGTTCAAGATCGAGCGCCAATTCGATATTGACCGCCCCACCCCCGCCGATTTCCTGAATCTCGCCAGCATCAATCTTGGTGCGGACTTCGGGTGAATTGACATAATCAAATTCATCCACCGCCAACAGGGAATCTTCGACACCCAACGTTATCAGGTGTGGGAGATAGACTGTTGAAAGGGCCACGATATTTTGAATGGGCGTCTCGATAATTTGGGCGTCGTCAAAGCCTTCTGGCGTGGCTGTGCCGCATTGCACCAACACGTATCTAAACGGTTCTTCCGCACCTGCATAGGGCAAGACATTGACCACACGGTAGTTATTAAAATATTCCACCGTGACACCCTGTGCATATTCAAATTCAGCTTTCGCGGGGAAATAATCCACTGCGGGGTCATAGGTTTCTACACACTCCGCTGTCAGATTCGTCGGGTCTTGAGCCGCCACCTGCGCACGTCCATCGGGCAGAGCAACCACTACCAATACCAAGCAAAACAGAACAGCAAACAGCTTGTGCCTCATAAAATCCCTCCTCGTTGATGGTGAGACACGGTTAAAATTTTTGGTTAACCATCGCCATTCGTGGAGGGAAATTTGCTTCCCCTCTCCACTCGGTGGGGAGGGATCGGGGGTGGGGACAAATAAAAAATCCCGCCTTTTGAAGCGGGAATCAGTCACATAATTGAGAGAATGGGGTCGTCAAAAATCCGATTCCCCAGTCATCCATGCTGCGCTGAGTCCCTTTTTCCACGAAGGTGACAACAGACGAGTGTTCAGGTCAGGCGGGTAATCGGACTTCGCGTTGGTTGGAAAACTTTCGCGTTACCGTTGCGGGACAGTGCCGGACTTTCACCGGGCTTCCCCCATGTGTGCCCATTTGCGATGCTATTTATCATCGCAAATCTCATGCGCCGCGCATCCGGGCGGGTGGCGCACCTGCACCTACTCTCTATTTCTTTGTTAACCACTGATGAGGATAACATAGTTATCCCGCCTCGTCAAATCCGGCTAGGGCTTGACCAAACCACCATGATAGACCAATTCATAGACCCGTTCGCCCCGATAGGTAATCCATTCCAGCCCCTTAAAATGGGTAAAATCGCCCTCATTGGTATCGGTATAGGTGTATTGATCCACCCGACATTCAAATCCGCCAAGGAACCGCCCCTCCAAATAGAGTTGGCTGAGGCTGGCCTTAATAATTTTGCCTGCCTGTGCCGCTTCAATCATATCGGATCGCAGAATATAGCCATAATAATTCATAACCCAGACAGGCCGCGTCTCAAAATAGACCACTTCCTGCCCAATGAAATCCGTCCCACCATAATAGCTGTCGAGATAGGCGAAGGGTGGGCTGTGATATTGGAGGTCAATGGAATTCGGGCGATAGGACAGCGATTTTTTGCCGTCCCCCACATAAGTATAGGATTTGGCCTCGACAATAAATTTTTCGAGGTCGGCGAGTGCCATTTCTGCCAAAGCTGGTGTACTCCTTTACCGCAGATTTTCACTGGCCCATGCGACTATTGCCAATTTTTGCGGTGTTCCATTATACTGCCCTCATTCGATACTTATTGAGGGTCTATCTCTATGAAAAACGGAATCTGCCCCAAATGTGGTGCGGCCAGCGTGTATACCAAAAAACGAGGCGCGGGATTTGAAGGCGGTCTTTATGTCCATACCAGTATCTTGACCTCTGGAACGGACTACATCAGCTATGTCTGTATCACCTGCGGCTACTTTGAAAACTACATCAGCGATGAGGGCAAGCTGCAACAGGTGGCGGAAAAGTGGGATCAAGTCCCGTCTAGCCAACCGTAGCACTACTGCAAAATCCCGCAGATTTTCCAAGTATCATCGTCGTTGACCATCTGGTAGACCGTGCCCTCTTGTGGCAGGTCACGGGTGTTCTCGCCCTGATAGACGACTGAAATAAACCCACTACACGTTACATTGGCCGAATCATCCGTCTTGTCACTGGCCGTACATTTCACATCTTTGAGGGATGCTTCAACTGAGCCGAACGAGTCAAAATTGGTCTTGGCGGTTTCCTGAAAATCCTCACAGATGACAGCATTGAAGTCTTTTTCGTTTTTTTCAACCATCGCCTTGAGATATTGCTCAACCGAGTCGGCGGGGTCGGCGTCTTTGGCTTCTTCGGCACACGCCGCCAGCACAATGCCCATTACCAATAACATTAACAATAGAATCTGTTTTTTCATCATGCCTCACATAATTTAGTATGGGTTGGAGGGACTAGGAATCTCGTCGCCACGCTCCAAAACGCCTTCAATCCAAAGAGATTTCGCCTCATGAATACGCTGTGGCAAATCCTCCCAACGATCTGCATCGGTCATACAACCGGGTAGATCAGGAAATTTCACAAACCAACTGCCATCTTCCAACTGATAAAGGTGGATGGGATGCCGTAACGCGACATATTGTTCGACAATCTGGCTGAATTCATTCACTTGGCTGGTCATCTTCATCCTCCCGTACTGCATCAATTATTGCTAGGGCTTCTGTTATATAGGCTTCTTTAATGGGTCTGTGAAAAGGAATTGTCAACGCATAAGTCTTGCCTTTTAACAATCCTTCAAACCGATGATGGCTACCCTTGCTTCTCACAAAAAGAAATCCCCAATCTTCCAAAACCTGTGCAAGTTCTTCAAAACTCACATTTTTGCGGTTTTGGCGAATCTTTTGCAACCGTTTTTCCTTCTTACTCAAATTATACGCACTTTCCTTGCCAAATAGGTTTCCTGTGCTTATTCCTCGACCTGTACACCCTTCCAAACCGCATCAATCGCTTGCAGGGCCGTCAGATTACGCACAGGCCACGCATTCCGCAGGCGGTCAGGGTCATCAAAGAAATTGCGGGCAAAGGTCAAGTGAAAATGATCAATCGTCAGGCCATGCAGCGGCAGCGGTTGGACAGCCAACCAGAAATTCCATAGGGGTATATCGTAATCGTTGGCTACCCGGACAATGGCCTGATTGATGCCATTATCGCCTTCCAGATTATCCGCTTTGGTCGCCAAAATCGGCACCGCCCCATTGGAAATCCAGAACTCAACGATCTGCCGCAAATAGGTCTCATATTCATCAGCAGGCTCATCATTCCACCACGTCTCCATACTGATGAGTACAATCGAGGGGCGATGCAGCCGAAATTCACAATCGAGCGGGGTTTCCCCGGCTTGGCATTTTTCGGGGTCGGCCCACATTGCCGACAGCACCGAAGCGACATTATAGCCATTATCTACCGTTGCGGCGCGGCGTGACCATGATCCGGCAAAGTGGTCAATCGTGGGTTGCAGATAATCAAATTGTCCCAATGCATATTCGTCGGGCCTATCAAAAACACCCAAGAAAAACCATTCCACATTTTGGCAATCCCCCACCACCGAAAAATGGGTCGGGTCGTTGCCCATTTCAAGCCCTTTTTTATAGATTTCACGGGCAGTGTCGCTAACGACGGGCAGGACAGGATAGGTCTGCCATTCTTCAGGGGTATACTGCTCGGCCTCTGATAGATTGACATAACCCGTCGTCCCCAACAAGGGATGGACAATTTCCAGCCATGTCGTGATGTCGGATACCGCGTCCCCTTCCACTGTCGTCTGCACGGTGAGCGGGCCTTGTGCGGGCAATAACCACAATTCGGCACAGGTCAATTGGGGACATTCTCGCGCCGCTGTCTCAACGGTGGTGCGCCAAAATTCTACGTCCTGTGCGCGTGTATTCTGATGACTAAAGTTTAATAGGACGGCCATAAGCAGCAGGGGCAGCAGCACTAGTTTATGCCATTGGGTTTCCATGAAGTGTCGCTCTCGTATTCAATTCCGTATCCACAAAGTCGCCCCATATTCTACAGGCGGCCTGTGGATAGAACAACGCCGATCTCCCCACGAAGGCTTCCGTAAATCTATAGAGGAGGTATCAGCTTCCCAGATGGGCATTTTCCATTCTCACTCGCAATTGAGCCAATATCCGCCTTTGGTCATTGGTAAGGGTTAGCGAGGAATCGCCCAATTTTTCGAGATCATCATGCAAGATGTTTATGACAGCAACTAAGGCCTTAAATATGGCGGCATGATTGAGGCTCGGAAGGGTTTCCCCCAAAAGTATATGGAGTGACTCCGGCGCTTCGATCTCGAAAAAACGCAGAGGCCGCACCCCATGTTTGGCCTGTGTAAATATCTCCATGAAGTTCGCTCGGATATAGTGCAATAGTTCCACCGCCAACCACAGCCGATTACGCTCAATCGCGGCCTCGATTTCAATGGCCCAGCGAATACACTGACTGATGAGGATGGTCGGGGAGGTCTGAGAAACCACCCGATTAGCGAGACCTGCGGCCCGGACGGTTTCAAGATCAATCCGACCCGCTAACAAGTGCATTTGATCCACAATATTCGGGCTGGTCGTGGCAAGCGGGTGATACCGGACGGAAAATTCCATTAAAGACGAGAGGACTACATCACCTTCTTCTTCACCGTCGGGAATAATTAACGCTCCATCACCACCCAAGTCACTTAGAGATTGGCAGAGGTGCTGCAATTCTTGGAGGGGATTGATCAATGTCCCATCCTCTACAACAATATCTAAATCCAAATCAGAGAGAGGATGCCAATTCCCCGCCGATAATGAGCCAAACAGGATAATCGCCCGAATCCGAGCATCATCGGCATAATGGCGAACAATTGCCTCTAATACTGCGCGGTGCTGTGGCGTTCCGGGCAATCCTTCAAAGGGTATCCTTTGTAACATGGGTTCTCCCTATGGAAATATACACCTTTACAACAACAGATTATATGACACTACCCTACCTTAATTTCCCCATCTGCCCCTAGCGTAATAACTGATTGCTCTAGTCGGGCCACAAAGTCCAATTCACGAGTGATCTCGGCGCTGATAATGGTTCTCGAATGAGGCAGATAATACACGGTATACCAATAACCACTGTGGAACGGATAGGTATACCGATAACCCCGTCCACCCATTCCCAACGCGCATAGACAGCCGCTTTCTTTGGGTGTAATCGCAAAGGCGATGCCATCTAAGACCATCACGTTTTTTGTCCAATAAAAAAGACTCTCGGTCAAATGTGCCTCACCAAAGACCCCACTCGATTTGGGCCATCTCTTTATCATGGGCCAATTGACCCAAGTAATGGATTTCACGCACTACATAGACGAACCAATAGAACGCAAACAACCCCATGCTGATCGGCATACAGGAGCCTTCTATCAAAAAAGGCCACAGTATGATACTGCTGATGCTCAAGACACCCGTCAGATAGATCGGGAGTCCAACCAGCAAGAGTATCCGTTTACCCCGCCGAATGTGAGCCAATCGCACCCACTGGGCATCTGTGATTCGACCTGCACGGTTGGCATGTAAATCTGCCGAGTCAAAATGATAGTGAGTACGCAATTCGTCATTACGGACATCCAATTCGCGCGGGGAGAGGCTGCGTATCGGCCCATTGGGAAGATAGTGCGCCTTCTTCTTGCGGCTCATGTATGTTCTCTCTAGCCGGCGTAATGGGGAAAGCGGGACTGGATGGAGGTCAAAATCTCGCGTGCTTCGGCTTCTTCGAGATCGCTGCCGAGGCGATAGGTTTTTGCACCATAATCAAAGGCGAGCGTACCTGAGTTAAAAAACCACTGGGGATAGGGATTACGCCGACTACGCAGCAGATAAGGTTCGCTCGGCACGACCCGCAAGCCACGAATATACTGAACATCATAAAGTTTGCTGCGCCCCACCCCCAAAATCTGCCGCCGCACCCAGAGGTCATTTTGATTCACGCGGATGGTCTCGACCCCCATGAATTGCCACAGCACCGATAGCCAAACACTGGTGCCACCAAGTGTCCAGATCGTAAACCAGACGACCATAAAAAGGCCGGGGCACACGACATTCGCAGGTTCGACATCGCCCGTCAAAAACCCGATTAGTCCGGTGAGAAGACCGCCGCCAACGCCAATTTCGGCTACGGTCCAAAAAATCAGCCAAATACTCATAAAAGGGAGTGACGCCCAGTGTTTCTTGGCGGGAATTGTAAAATTGAGGGTATCTACCCCATCATCCAGTGTATAACGAGCGGTAGAGGGGATTACATATGACATTGGAATAGCTCCATTCGTTTTGAACAGACCTATTCCTCATTTTCCCACCAATTTCAGCCAATGACCGCCGACATCCCAGACTTTGGGGGTTCGGGCTAACCACCATCAATCACGATACGTGATAGTTCGGCCCGCTGCAAAACGGTCAATTTTTCGCGGTGGCACTGCACAATGCCCAAACGCTCCCATGCCTTCAGGGTGCGGCTAACAGTTTCGAGGGTCGTGCCGCTCATTTCAGCCAAATCTTGACGGGTTAAGCGCATGTCGAGATCAATACCGCCATTGATCTTGGTGGTTCCAACTTTGTCCAGTAAGCGAAGTACCGCGCGGGCAATACGGTGTTCAGCATCTTCAGTGCTCAGTTCACGAATACGGTTGTGAGCTTCGCGCAGACGGCCTGCGACCATTTTGAGGATGTTATGTGTGACCACCGGATGAGTCGCTATGAGTTCCCAGACAAGGGGAGTTGGCAGCACAATAATTTCAGAATCTTCCACCGCTTCGGCGCTCCCTGAAAAAGGTTCACCGATGAGGGCATACAAAATTGCCAATGGCTCACCGGCAACGGCGGTGTGCATGGTGATACTTTTGCCCGCTTCGGTCACTTGAACCAACCGCATCACACCAGCTAGAACCAGACAAAAACTTTCCCGTTCCCCATCTTGATGGAACAAAAACTCACCCCGTTTCAAACTGCGGATTTCAGCATTGTCAGCGAGTTTTTGCAGATGTTCCGCCTCAAGTGGGGCGAAAAGCAGATTATTTTGGAGCAATGTGACAGCAATTGGCATGGTGTCGCTATATCCCTCTTTGATCTACATCAAAGACGCGGTGCAATTTGTCTTCTAAACTTACCCTACTTATTGGCACAAACAAAGGAGAAAATCACCACAAAATAGCAACTTTTAGCCCTAGCATGTGCCTTTATTAACAAAGTTATTGGAACCATGACGCAAATACACACGAACCTTTTTTGCCCAGACTATCGCGCATCACCGTATGGGTTGCAGATTTGCGAGGAGAATTGACCATGTTGCCTAAACGCAGATGGGCTATGGTTGCCTTGATCAGTTTGGGAGGCGTGCTGGTCGGTTTGGGACTGTTCACGTTCAGCTATGGCGAGGGTCTATCGTACTTTTCCAACGATCCTGAATCGTGTATGAACTGTCATATCATGCGTGATCAATTTGACAGTTGGAATCATTCTAGCCATAAAGCGGTTGCAACTTGTAACGACTGCCACACCCCTCACAATTTTGCGGAGAAATATTTCGTCAAAGCCCGCAATGGCTTTAACCACAGTTTTGCATTTACGTTCAATACCTACCCCGACAACATCCAGATTAAGGAATTTAATGCCGATGTCGTGCAGCAAAACTGCGTGGATTGTCATGAAGATTTGGTGAGCCTGATCTACCACGACGATGACCGCAGTTGTGTCACGTGTCACGGCAATGTTGGGCACCGTAGAAATTAGGTTTAAGGAGCGACGCGCAGTATGAAAAAACTATTTACCCGTCAGAACACGGCCTATGCAGCCGTATTCGTGGTAGCAGTCGGGTTGACGTTGATCGTCGCCGCGCTGCTGACCAATATTATTCAGCGCAAAGCCGAAGAAACGGAATATCCTCTCCAAGTGGTCGAGATCGGCGAGGATGAGATAGACCCAGCGGTCTGGGGCAAGAATTTCCCAGATCATTATGACCGTTTTATCATGACCCGCAACGACGGGAATAGCACCCCCTACGGCGGGTCGGAAGTCTACAGCAAACTGGAACGTTACCCCGCGATGGTGCGCCTATGGGCCGGATACGCCTTCAGCAAAGACCATAATGAAGAACGCGGGCATTATTACGCGCAAATTGACCAAGCCAATACCCAGCGTGTCAAGTTGGTGGACCAACCCGGCGCGTGCATCAACTGTCATGCCGCCGAAGCACCTGCCCTAATTGAGCAAATGGGCTGGGAAGAATTCAACCATACCCCCTACAACGAACTGGCCGACGATATCCACACTGGCTCGTCATGCAGTGATTGTCACAACCCGGACACCATGGAATTGGTTATCACCCGCCCGGCATTTCGCAACGCAATGGAAGCACGCGGCGTGAATCTGGACGAAGCCACCCGCCAAGAAATGCGCTCTTACGTCTGTGCCCAATGCCACGTCGAATACTATTTCAAGGGCGACAACAAAGTCTTGACCTTCCCATGGAGTCAAGGGTTTACGATTGATGATATTGAAGCCCATTATGATTCCTACGAATTCAAAGATTGGACACACGCCGAGACCGGTGCCCCCATGATTAAGATTCAGCATCCTGAATTTGAAATGTGGACAACTGGCATTCATGCACGTTCAGGTGTCGCCTGCGCCGATTGCCATATGCCCTATATCCGGCAAGGCAGTGTCAAGATTTCCGATCACTGGCTGCGTAGCCCGTTGGAAAATATCAATTCCGCCTGCCAGACGTGCCACCGTTGGGATGAAGAAGAACTGCGTGACCGTGTGGTTGACATTCAAGACACCACTGCTGGATTATTGCGTAAGAGTGAAGAAGCCATCATCAGTGCCATTGATACCATCGTGGCCGCGAAGGAAGCAGGTGCGACAGATGACGACCTCGCGGTGGCCTATCAGCTTCACCGTTCTTCGCAGTTGCGATGGGACTTTGTATCTTCCGAGAACAGCACAGGTTTCCACAGCCCCCAAGAAGCCGCCCGCGTGTTGGCAAATTCAATTGATCTCGCCCGTCAGTCCGAATTATCGGCGTGGTTGGTCTTGGTGCGCCTCAATCCGAGCGCAGTCGAAGCGGGTCAGTAATCCCGAAATCTCCCATGAGTCATCCAGACCCCGGCGCTATCGGGGTCTTTTTTGCCCAACTGCTGCATTCGATTGAAATTTGCATGTAAAAGGCGTGTGGGGTATTATACCTCTCCTGACCCCTCCACACATCTAAATCCGTAGTAAAAATTCTAACCTTGACCTCTTGACAGAACACCTGTACCGAGTTACACTATTTGATAGTTGCACAATTCTGCAATTATGAAACTATCGAAGGGAGGCAGACACCATGCAACCTCAAAGAATGGTAGACACGCTCGTTCAGTATCAGGCCACCCAGCACGACGTGTGCTGCCCCGCGCAAATTTTGGTGATTGACCGCAGCAACGGCCCAGCCCAGTTATTGATGGATACGTTTGGTCGTCTCTTGGGGGAGGAAATTGCGCTCACAGAAATCACCGACTATCCTTCGGCCCTGCCCTTGCTCGATTATAGCGGCTATGACTTAGTGGTGATTGGGCTAGGCGAAAAGCAGGCCGTCTCGCCAACCTTCTTGACCTATCTACGCAACCGCCAGCCCGAACTGCCGATTTTGTTGATTGGCGCTGGCATGACGCGCCAATATATGGACTTTATCGAGGTGAATGGGGTATCCGAAGCGATCAACCTACCCCACCGCGCCCATGAGGTCAAGCTGGCGATGGAACACATTGCCGTCCAGTATCTTCATTTTGCCTAAGTGGTGGCGCGATGCACCCCGAACCGCGAAACGAACCTATCGCCGTCCAGCTTGCTGAACTATTGAATGATGTTGGCAGGCTGGCGGACGCCTATTTCTATGATGGGCAAATGGATGCCGCCATGCAGGTGTTCGAAGCGAGTGCCCATCTACTAGACTTGGCAGAAACGCTCGCCCAAGATGCTCTCGGTTTTCTGCTACGCTACGGCAAGTTAGCCGCGCAGCATGGTCGGCATAGACGCATTGGCTTTTCAAAAGCGTTTCAGATTACTCAACAAGCCATGACCCTCGCCGACACCATCGGGGACAACGCCTCGATTGCAGCAGCACTCGACCTAGCAGGCCTTGTCCATTACTACGAAGCCCTAGATGCTGACCCGGCAGATTTTTCAACGGCCAATGAGTTTTTTCAGCGGGCGCTGCTACTGATTAAAGCCACATCCCAAGCACCCGCCAAAATACAATTTGATATTCTCTTTCATGTCGGCCTTGTCTATCAAATGAATGAGGCGCTCGCCGAGGCAGGGCAGTTTTTTGAGCGGGCCTATAACCTTGCCCTTGCCAACGGATTGCGCTATGAGCAGGCTGGGGCCGCTCGCCATCGTGGGTATGTCGCCTACGCCGCAAGTGATTTCGAGAGTGCCCGGCGTCACTATGCTGAAGTCGTAGCGATTCATGATGAAATCGGTTTTCGGGCATTTCAACCCTACTCCCTCATTGCGCTTGGCGAACTCCATCGGGAATTGGGAGAAATAGATGCCGCCCGGACTGCCCTCGACTGCGCGGCAGAAATGGCGCGACAGATGGGCATCCAGCGCGTGGTCGAATCGGCGGATGTGGCACTTGCCCAATTGGAGCAGGCTACGTCGGTCTGATTGTTGAACCAAAGGGTCAATGAAAAGCTATCCTATAATAATGTCGAGACTATAGAAAAGTTTTTATAGGGGATACTGAATGAAAGTCTTTAGTACAACAATCGAGATTAATGCCACCCCTGAACGTATATGGGCTATCTTGACCGACGCTGCCAAATATACGGAGTGTGATCCCGGGATGCTGCGCTTAGAAGGCGCTATCGCCCCCGGTCAGACACTCACCATTTACACCAAAGTCGCGCCCAAACGAGCCTTTAAACCGAAGGTATCCGAATTTGAGCCAAACCGCAAAATGGTCTGGAGTTCGGGGATGCCGCTTGGCCTTTTTAAGGGTACACGCACCTTTATCCTTGAGCCGCTTGCTCAAAACCGTGTCAAGTTTTCGATGCGCGAGGAATTTACTGGCCCAATGATGGCCCTCATTGGAAACAGCATTCCCGACCTAACCGCCACATTCGAGGCGTTTGCCGCTGCCCTCAAACAACGGGCCGAAAACACATAAGGTAAGTTTCAGTAGTCGACAACAAAATAACCAATTGGGCACGCCTACGACGCGCTGCCACTAGTAGTGCATCAAGAAAGTAACTCAAGATAAGGTATACTCCAGTCAAAAGGAGTGACGGATGCGTAGACAAAAATATCCGGTGGTGTTGAGCGCG
>JAJTXY010000050.1 GCA_021463865.1 Anaerolineae bacterium | reverse complement strand
AGGGGATTTGCCCGACTTAGCAGATTTCCTTTGGCATAACCCCCATTTTCGGCCTAAGTCAACCGGGGATGGGCTATTGTTCAGATTAGTTTACAAGGAAGTTGCCTACTGCCAACGCTGTCGGGTTCCGCCGATTGATACAGCCTATCCAAGCCGCTGCTGTGTCCAAAGAATTGCCACATTCAATGTTTTGTCATTGTCTGCTTTGTGTTCGCGGCTGATTGACCCAAAAACGCTGTACGTGTTTTTGAAAGGAAAAACTACGTGTGAAAAAGTGAGGTAAACGTAGGTGTGTGAGCCTGTGGCGAAATCCGTGCGCTATGCTTGCAAGACACCCTGCTAGCGGAGTGTTTTCGTTCTATATAGTTGTTAAAGCAATCTAAACTTATTGGACGTATGGCCCGATTCTAACTAAATTGGGTCATGCGAAGTTTTTGTTTCTGGTCTAAATCAGCCATTTTCGGCGGTGACAGCAAGGGCAAGGCTGTCCAAACCCTGTTGACCACTCACCGGTAGGGGTTGGCCTGTTTGGATTCCGAGGACGAGCGCCCGCATTGCCGCTTGGATGCTCTGTTGATATATCGCCACTTTGCCTTGTGGGGCATAGGCGCGAATCAAGGTGCGATTGTTATGGTAGGGACTGGTTTCGATCTCCCCGTGCAGATAGGGTATGATGCGCCCAGCAGCCAGCGGGGTCACAATTTCAATCGAGGTCGGCACCCATTCGCGTAACGTGACATAGCCTTTTTCAAAGGTCAGGCACACCGTTGTCTGTTCGGTTTGGCCGCTTTGGTCGAACCCATGATAAAAATGGGCCGCCGTTGTGCCAAATCGCGCTAGGGCTTCCACACGATCTGTTGCTCCATCAGGTCGCCTATAGCTGGACGAGGCCAGAATTTCACCCCTTTCTCCCGCTACCCACGCGAAGGCATCAAAAAAGTGGACACCGTGTTCAATCCAAATCCCGCCGCTTTTGGCCTTATCCCAAAACCAATGATTGGCAGGCAGTGATAATCCGGCGGCGTGGTTGCTTAAATCCATATGGCACAGTTGTCCCAATACACCGGAATGGGAAAGATCAGCAGCAGCCTGCCAAAACGGGTTATAGCGCATGACGTAATCCACTGTCAGCAGCACATGATTGGCGGCAGCGGTCTTAATCAACGCTTCGGCATCCGCACAGGTGAGGGCCAGTGGTTTTTCGCAAAAAAGATGTTTGGCTGCTTTCAAAACCGCCAGCCCCTGTTCGGCATGAAGATAGGGTGGGGTGTTCAGCGCCACAATTTGAACGGATGGGTCATGCAATAAGACGGTCAAGTCGGTATAGGCTTGGGCCTGATATAGTTGAGCCATCGCTTCAGCCCGCGCCGTGTCCACATCGCACACCGCTTGAATCCGGATTTCCGGCATGGCATCAAAAGCCCGTAGACAAAATTCCCCAAATGCGCCCGCCCCGACCAATGCAATGCCGATGGCCCCCATTGCTTATTTACCTTTCCTTGCAAATTGGACGACATCTTTCATTGGGGCAGTTGCCAAGCCGATCAGACGGTCAGCCCCGGCGTAGTAAAAGTAGAGATGGTCGTTCACGACGTTGTTGGAACAGCTAAAAAGCACGTTGGGCACATCACCGCGTATTTCCCATGTTTCTTCGGGTTGCATGAAAAACGATTTAGGACGGTGAATCACTTTGGCGGGGTTCTGCAAATCGAGCAGGGCCACCGATTGGCGATAGATATGTTCTTTGCTATACCCGTGATAAAACAACAACCAGCCATGTTCGGTTTTTACCGGGACGCCATTTGCGCCGATGCTTTTGGCATCCCACAGATTATCCTCTCGCGGGGACATGATAATGGTGTGATCCGTCCACGTTTTCAGGTCATGACTATATGCAATCCAGATGTGAGGGCGGCGGCGGTGCAGGATGGCATACCGTCCGTTGATTTTTTCGGGGAACAAAACATGATCTTTGTTTTCGGTTTTTTCCAGCGGCCCCACGTCTTCCCATGTAATGAGGTTATTAGATTGGGCGATCATCGGAAAATTGCCATTTTCCCCATAGGCGGTATAGCACATGTAAAACGTGCCTTCCAATGGGGTAACACGAGGGTCTTCCACGCCCCGATAATCTTCACGGCCTTGATGGGGAACGACGGCGGGCTTTTCCAGCCGATTCCAATGGAGGCCATCGGCGCTGACGGCATACCCAATATGCGAGATAAAATCCACTCCCTGAGCGCGATAGTGCATATGAAACAGCCCGTTCCATTCCGTCACCGCACAGTTAAAGACATTGACGGATTCCCATTGGTGCAGCGGATTGGGATAAAGCAGGGGGCTTTGGGGATGACGAACCAGTTTCATTTTTCCTCCCAAGTGGATTCACCCGTCCGGGTGTTGTAGGTTAGGATAAAGGTGCGGCCATCGGAGGTTTGGAAGACCCGCCGCGCCACAACGGGCTGCAAGTAAAAAGCGTCAATCTTGCTGAGGCCGGGGTTTTCAGCCGGGTCGCCTGCGTATTCAAAGCGAATGGTATGTTCCCCAGTGGAGAGTGTCACCGGGGTGGGGGTCAGCAAATCCAGCCAAAAATAATCGCTGTCAGGTGAAACAGATTCTTGCAGAGTCAGGCGATCCCCATCATCCAGCCGAACGGACAGTGCGACCGGGGCGGCACTCAGGGCATTTGCATCCATGCCCGGTTCAACCAGCACCAGTTTCATCAAGTTCGCCACGACATCGGGGTCACGTCCGGTCAAATCCATAAACGAATTACCGCCGATACCTCGCCCGGCTTCAAATCCAATGGATAAGCCAGCAGCAGGCTGCTCGACATCCAGTGAAGCCCAAGGGATAGCGGCCTCATAAATGTATCCTGTGTCTTGGGGCTGCCATGCCAACTGTGCCCCTTCTAAAAATTCGGTATGTATCCAATCCCAGATTTGCGGGCCATCGGGGGTTTGGGCCAGCGTAAATTTGGCGGAGAGGCGGGTAGCATCGGCTTGATGGGTGAAATAAATCCAGAGGGTGTCGCCCTGCCACGCATTACTGAGGATAAAGGGCTGTTCATGTTCAGGGTCGCGCACCGTCGCCAGAATATAGAGATTTTGGTCATCCCATGTCAGGCGTACCGCATGACTGTCTACCTCTGGCCCTTGCCACATGCCCGCCCCGCGTAAAAATTGTTGGGCGGTGTTGGATGCCAGTGTCGGCACATCATTGGGCCAATCGCTGGGGTCGGCATCAATCGTCGGTGGGAAGTCGGCACGGCGGATTTGATTGGTCGTGCTGCTGGCGGATTGGCGCACATGAGCCACATATAACCAATAATCGCCTGCCTGCTCTAATTGAAATTGCAGGCGCATCCGCTGACCCTCACCCAAGCCAACATAACGCCCCGCACTGACATACCCTTCGCCCGTCCATGTCGTCGAAAAATAAGTCGGCGTGCCGATGACTCGTTCAGCGGATTCGGCCTCCAAAATGAAATAGGGTGTGCTTTCGATGGTCTGGGCATAAATCAAATCGAGCGCCTCCGGCAAATCGGCAATGGCGATCATGCTCATGAGACCTTCGATGGTGGATTCCGCGCCGGAATTACGATTGACGCGCCACGCTGCTGGCCCATTGATGCCATCCAGTACCCGTCCGGTGCTGGGATCATACATCTGTACCCCCGCCATGTTATTGCCAAAATACCAACTGGCCGCGATCCCGGCATAACGAGCATAGCGTTCCTCACCCGTCGCTCGATAGAGGGTGGTATACGTCAACACCAGCATGTTGGTGCCATAGGCGATTTGCTCTAGGCGATAGGGCACAACCCCGATATGGCGGTAACGTTCCAAGACCAATTGGCGCAGCAAAAACGAATCTGCCGCCGCCGCTGAAGAATCAATCCAGTCTTGGCGATTAAAGGTTATGCCTGCTACCGCCAGCGCGTGGGTGGTGTGGGCGCCCCAATCATGCCAAAAACCGGGAGCATTGCTGAGGGCGGGGTGCATCCCAAAGGGGTATTCCAGATGGTCGCCCAAGCGATATTCCGCCAACCCATCGGCAATCCGTGTCATGATTTGTTCGGTGGTGGGATTGGGGCGAGCTTGATAGTAGGCCGCTAACCCCAAGAGGCCGATGCTGGCGACATCCGGTTCACCGCCGGGGATCCATGCCGGAATCTCAAAGCCGTGTAGGGAGGTGTATTCGCCATAGTTAGTCAGGGTCGCACCGAGGGCCGTTTCGGTTTTAAGATAGGCCTCCGCCAATTGGTCAGCATAGGCCACATCTACCGTATCGAAGACGCGCACGCCTTCGCCGATGGCCCACAACCCGCGCATCGCCCACCAGCCGAGGCTTTTATAACTGGTACCGCCGCGCTCATTAATCGTCCCGGATTTATCGGTCACGAAGTTGTAAAATTCGCCATCGGGCGCTTGCATATACAACACGAAATTGAGGCACTGCCGCGCTAGTTCGAGCAGTTCCGTGTCACCCGTGCGTTCATACTGCCACAGATACACCACTGCCGCGCGTGCCACATCGTCTACGGCGCTGAGGCCCTCACCCGCCGCATCTACCCATTCGTAATCGGGGTATTCGGAATAGATGTGGACAACAGCCATTTCCTGACCATTGACGGTAATCGGTTCGGTCAGGAAACGCAGATGATCCAGATTGACCAGATCATCCGGGGCATCCTGCGCGGTGCTGGTATGCGGCTGCATTACGGATACCCCACTCAGCGTCAGGCCCAGAACCAAAAGTAGAATCAACCCTGATTTAGCCTTTGACCGCACCGAAGTTAATCCCTTCAATAAACTGGCGTTGGGCAAGGAAATAAATTGCCAAAACGGGCGCTGCCATCATGGTGGACATCGCCATCATGTAATTCCACTGGGGGGCTTCTTTGGACAGCGACTGATCGAAAAAGCGCACGGCCAACGCCAACGGAAAGCGCTCGGAGGCGGTGAGGTAGAGCAGCGGGCTTTGGAAATTGTTCCAATTGGCCTGAAATGACAGCACCGCAATCGCCAGCAGCACTGGACGGATAAGCGGCAGCATCACATACCAATACACTTGCGCGGTATTCGCTCCGTCAATGATGGCGGCTTCTTCAATTTCAGTGGGCACAGACAAAAAGAATTGGCGCATCAAGAACACATACAACGGCCCCCACGCAAACAATGAAGGCCATGTCAGCGGGTCGTAGGTATTGATGAGTTTGAGATCGCGCCACATCAAAAAAGCCGGCACACGGGTGACGATACCGGGCAGCATCACGGTGGAAAGCATAATCAGAAAGAGTGTATCGCGTCCGCGCCAACGAAACCGCGAGAAGCCATAGGCCACCAGCGAGGCACTAAAAATTTCACCAAACATCGCCAACAGGGTGATAAACAGCGTGTTGGCTAGGATGCGGGCAAAGGTCATCTGCGGGCTAATCGAATTCAGCTTCTCCCACACGTCGGCATAATTTTCGGGGGCGGCGGGGTCGGGCACAAACTCCACTTTGCCTGTAAACAACTGATCGCGGGTCTTGAGGGAGGTTGAAATCATCCAAATGACCGGAATCAGCACAATGATCGCACACCCCATAAGCAGGCCGTAGATGATAGTCTGCCGGACGTAGAACCGGACTTGGGAGGGGCCGGGGCTTTCGATCAACCAGTCTTTACGGCGTTTTTGCACTAACTCGGCCATTTTAGTTATTCTCCTCTCGCGTTCCTTGATAAAACACCCATGCCTGTGAGGAACGGAAAATGAGCGCTGTGAATGCCAAAATGACGAGGGTCAAAATCCACGCCATCGCCGAGGCCATGCCCATATGCCGAGTATCAAAGGCTTCGCGGTAAATCAGCCAATTGATAAACGTGCCGACCTCTTTCGATGTGGGGATAAAGGCTGCCAATTCAAACACTTGCAGTGCGCCAATCGTGGATACGACCAAGATATAAAATAGACTTGGACTGAGCATCGGCAGGGTCACATGGCGGAATTTGCGCCACTCGCCAGCCCCATCCAGTGCGGCAGCTTCATAGAGTTCCTGTGGAATCCCTTTGAGGCCTGCCAGCAAAATGACCGAATTTGCGCCGAAAACACCCCACATGCTGATGATGAGGAAAGCCGGACGGGCCATTTTCGGTTCGGTAAACCAGCGCGGGATTTCCATACTCAATAAATCATAAATCGGGTCAAAAATTGTGTTGATGATGCCGTTTTGTGAGAACATCCAGCGCCATAATAGGGCCGTTGCGACGACAGGCAGAATCGAGGGGGTATAGAACAATACCCGCCAAAGACTTAATCCCTTGACGCGCTGATTGAGCAGCATGGCAACCCCAAGCGACCCCATTAACCCCAGCGGAATAGTCAGTACGGCATAGGTGAGGGTGAACTTCATCGAAATCCAAAAGTCTTCTTCTTTAGCCCCCACCACATAGCTGCCCACGCGCCACACTTCACGATAGCGGCGGGGCAATACTTCGCGGCTGCGCTGGTCTGGATCATCTAATTTAGCGGCTTTGAGACTGAAAATTTCTTTGTAGTTGTCGGTACCGACCCATTCGGGTGGCTTAAAAAGGTTATATTCTGTAAAACTTAAATAAAGGGATGCCCCAATTGGGAAAAGATTAAATACCAGAAACCCAATGACCCAAGGCATCACCAATGCCCGTCCGGTGGCAGCTTCACGCTTGATCCCAAACCAAAGCTGAACCCGATAGATCACGTACATCAGCACCAATAGGCCAATGGCAACCAAAACATAGCGTCCAAGCGTGGGCAGATAACTATCAAGGGCGCTTTCCATCATGTTCCTCCGAAAACTCTACTTGCTTGACCGGGGGATATAAAAAGCAGGGAGGTCACAAACCTCCCCGCTTCACGTCATGAAGTTATGGAAGCGTATCTTCTAGGTCGAAGCGAACTTCTTCGGCCAATTCTTGAACGCTGAGGTCGGTTTCATCGTTAATCAGTGGCCCCCAGAACTCGCTCCAGAAAACGCTGTCAAATTCGGCATAGTTGCCAAAGATAGGTAGCGCACGCATATCCTGCGCGGCTTCGATGATGACTTCGGCACTCGCTTCTTTGCGTGGCTCAGAAGCGACGAGGTGTTCAACCGTCGCCTGTGAAATACGTGGCGAAACGATCTTCCAATGATGGATGGCATCGGTCAATGCGACCAGCGCTTTACAGGCTTCTTCGGGATGTTCGGTGTTGGCATTAATGACGGTGCTGGCGTTCCATGCAAACGTGGTGTGGCTGCCCGTCACAGGATGACCGGGGACACGTACCACGCCCACATCGAGGCCTTCCACGCGGTCAAGGTCGTCAGCCGCACCACCCATAAACATCGCAATCTTGCCCGCCTTGAACATTTCGCCAAAGCCTTGTTCCGCGATCACTTCGCGGCTGGGGGACACTTCGGGATTGTAGGCGGTGCTTAGATAGAACTCAAAACCTTCAATAAACTCAGGGCTGTCAATGGGGGCTTCGGTGAAATCCTCGTTAATCAGTTCCCCGCCTGCCTGCCATACAAAGATGTAGGGGGGCGGCCAACTGTTGTTGGTGAATCCCCATTGATCCACTTCGCCATCCCCATCGGTATCCAACGTGAGGGCCTTTGCCAGTTCAGTAAAGGTATCCCATGTCCAGTCCGAGGTGGGATATTCGAGACCTGCTGCATCAAATAGAGCCTTGTTGTAGTAAACGATGACGGGTTGGGCAATCCATGGAAGGCCATAGACTTCACCATCAAACTCGTTTACGGCAAGGATGCCGGGATAGTAATCATTCAGGTCGCCTGCAGTACCGGGTTCAGCATCGGCGAGGCAGTCGTTGAGGGACATGAAAACACCCTCGGACGCCAGCGCCATGTTGTTCTGATCCATCCAGTACATATCAGCACCTGTGCCCGGTGCGGCGAGTTGTGTTTTCACCGTGGTATAGTAGTCGGCAGGAATGGGCTGGTGGACGATTTCATATTCATCGTTGTTGGCATTGATTTCATCCAACAAGCCTTGCAACTCGGCAGCTTCGTCAACGCCTGCCCATGTAGAAATAGTAATGGTGACTTTATCTTGTGCGCGGGTGGTCAGGGGGGCGACACCAAGAACAAGAAGTACCACCAGCAAAAATCCCAAAAACTTGCGAGTCATGGCAGATCCTCCTACGGCTCTTTGACTTTAAGTAGACTAGACGCCTAAAATATTGCGTAATGCTCGAAGTGGGCTAACTCCTTTCCTGTGTAGACTCTCGTTTGACAAGTTGAACAGACACGATGATCTCAGTAGGTGCCGCCTCCGGATCATCCAAAAGAGATAGCAAACGGCGGGCAGCTTCCTTACCCATCTGCCGTTTAGGAATATTTATGGTGGTGAGCGATGGGGAATTGTGCGCAGCCCACTCAATATCATCAAAGCCGATAATGGAGAGGTCTTCTGGCACGCGGCGGCCTTCATCTTGGGCCGCTCGAATCGCGCCAATCGCCATCGAATCATTGACTGCGCCAATCGCGGTTATCTCTGGATGTTCACTAACTAGCTGATAATAGGCTGCCTTGCCAGAGTCAATCGTGGTACGGTCAACATGGATAATCGGGGCGGTGAGGCCCACCTCTTGCAAGGCCCATGTATAGCCCCAAACGCGCCGCGCATTACTTGACCAATGTTCCGGGCCAGCAATCAACCCAATTGAGCGGTGACCTAATTCCACTAAATGTTTAGCGGCCAGATACGCGCCGCGATCATCATCGCTGTTGATGCAGTTGATGGGCGAGTGATCCAGTTTGTTGTCCACCAACACAACCGGAATCCCGCTTTGCAGCATCGCCACCACAAAATGATTGGGAATATCTGGCCCTGCCAAAATCATGCCATCAATGCGGCGCTCTCGGACAAAACGAAAATCCGCCGGAGCAGTGAGAATCGCATCAGTTAAAGTGGCAATCGAAATATGGTAATCCGTTTCGGCGCAAACCTGTTCCACACCGTGCAAAATTTCACCATAAAACGGATCGGTCTGGGTCGAAAGATTGGGTTTTTCATGTACAAAAAAGCCGATGGCAAAGGTTTGAGAAGTTGCCAAACCACGTGCGATCAAGCTGGGGGTGTAATTGAGGTCGCGGGCACGCTGCAAAATGCGTTCGCGTAAATCTTTGCCGACTCCCGGACGATCATTGAGGGCACGCGAGACGGAGGCATTTGAAATATTTAGTTCACTTGCGATCTGCTCAATAATTGACGGCATAAATTTTTTGACGTATCCTTAAACGTAAGCGTTTACGTTCAATATAACGTAAATTTTTAATGGCGTCAAGCAGGGCACAAAAATGCCGTTTCAAATTCAAAAAAATCAAGCAGGCCAGTTTGTTTTTTATGCACATCCCTCTATCGAAATCGGCAGTCGTCCGCTAGATACCTTGCCATGCACCATTGCCGGAGATGACTTTATGGCGGGGGAAGGGGAGGGGTATCGTTGGAAAACCCACATTACCCCAGCACACGGCGGCTATTGGCTGAATACCACCCTACATGTTCAACATAACGTCAATCTGAATCCCTCCATGATTTTATGGGTCAGCGGGCTAGATAATTTTGATGATCGGCAAGCCCACACATGGCGGCAAACCATTGTGCGTGCTCCAACCACCAATCAGCAGGGCTTAGGAGGCAATGATCTGCCAGCCGGGTACCTCTATGACCACGCCACACAGACCGAGACCATTTGTTATTTCCCACCCGACCATTTTCAATGGGCACCCCAACGGTTTTATCATTTTAGTATTCGGGAGGTGTTGTCGTATCGAAGGCCTAGCAAATACGGCTTAGGCCTCGTGCCAAATCCGCCGGATGTCGAGTTTCGTTTTGAACCCGGCACCCACAAACTGGCATGGTGGTTCATCGTGCGCCATCGTGAGACCATCCCTACTCAATGGGAAGCCCAACGCATTTTGATTGATACGCTTACCCCCTTGTTAGACACCCAACCGCGCCTGATGCCCGATGCTGTTTCATGGCAGGCGATGGCCGAAAATCTGCTGCAAGACCTTCATCATGAGGCGTGCTGGATTACGATAGGTGGGCAGACCGGACTGCGGGCCTATGTGCGGGGCAGTTCCGCCGTAAAACGTGACGAGGCACAAGGTTTTGAACTTATGACCCAGTTGGATGTGCTGTGGCCTTTGTTGCTGTGGCGGCGGGCCAACGCGACGGATGCAGGTCATGAGATTGTCCAACGATTGCTCAAAACACTGCCGCATTTTCATCGCCCCCAATGGGAGTACGTGACCAATAACTTTCCACCCCATGTTGGCGACAGTTTTATGGACACATGGTATTTCTTGGAAAACGCCCTCATCAAGTTGGCGTGGGTGGCCTATTTGACGGATGATGCCAACCTGAAAGCGATGTTTTTTACCGCGCTCAAGGGGGCAGAGCGGTTTGCCCATAAGACGCATTACCTGTTTCCGCTGTTTGCCGATGCGGATGGCTGGGAGGTGCGGGGCAGTATTCTCAATGTGGGGGTGGCGGGGTTGTATGCGGCGGGGCAAGTGCTGGCTTATCAATTGAGTGGTCAAAATCCGGCCCACCTAGATGAAGCCGAACAAGCCCTGCACACGATGACCCAGCTTTCCCCCGGCCAACTCACCCATGAACCCCAGCAGTTGACATTCGGGGCAGCAGCGGCGGCTTATCTGGCCCGGCATGGTTTCCCTAAATTTAGAGAAATTGCAAAGGATTTGGTCTATCTCGCGCTGCGTATGGGTTATTGGGGACATGACCCCGCTGTTCCGTTCTATGACGCACGGGGTATGTTCCAAGCCTGTGCTTCATTATCGTACCCGGCCTATAAAGAAAATATCGAAACCATCATGGGGTGGGCTGAACTGCTGAAATATGGAATTGGCCCTGCGCCACTCATGAGCGCTTTTATGAACTTGCAGCGCTGCCACAACTACGCTTTTTTCGACCCCCATCTCCCCGCTCAATATCGTCATGAACCCTGCGCCTATGTACCCTATGAGGATATTGCCACCAGCGAATTTCAGCATACCGCCGAGATGGGCAAAGAACTGTATGGTGCAGGTGAGGTCTTTTGGAGTGCACTGCTGTTCAAACCCCTCCCCGATGCGCCGGATGTATTGTGTTTATGCCTTGATGTGCCGGGTCTGGAACTTTCACCCCTGCCTGCCGCCGATGAACGTACCTATTTGTTGTACAACCCCTCGTCAGAAGAACGGCGTGTGCAGTGGGCGGGCCAGATCATCACCTTAGCTCCTTATGCGATTCACGTGACCCAACAGGAAAAAGAATAATGGTACTGGAACGACATCCCCAAAATCCTATTATCCGCCCACAGGATGTCCAACCCACTCGTCCCGACTTTGAGGTGATCGGCGCGTTTAACTGTGGGGCAACCCTGTTTAACGATGAGGTGATCTTGCTGCTGCGTGTGGCGGAACGGCCCAAAGAGGTCATCCCGGGGGTGGTGCGCTGTCCCCATCTCAACCCACACGGGGAACTGCTCATCTTGGAAATCCCGCGCCATGATGACCGTTATGATTTCGGCGATTCCCGGTTTGTGCTTAATCGTCGGACAGGCGAACTTTGGCTCACCAGTATCAGCCATTTACGGTTGGCCCGCAGTCACGATGGGGTGCATTTCACGATAGCCGAACAAGCATGGCTCTATGCCGAACAGACTTTGGAGAGCTTCGGGGTCGAAGATGCCCGTATTACCCATCTCGACGGCCAGTATTATGTCAATTACACCGCTGTCAGCCCCTATGGGATTGCAACGGGTTTAGCCTGCACCACCGATTTCGAAACTACCCAGCGCGAGGGCATTATTTTTCCACCCTCCAACCGCGATGTGGTGATTTTTCCACAGAAAATGAATGGGATGTACGTGTGTTATCACCGTCCCATGCCGGGGATGTTTGGCGGCTATCATATCTGGATGGCGACCTCACCCGACCTTAAACACTGGGGCCAGCATCAGGTTGTCTTAGAAGCCAAACCCGATGGTTGGGAATCTGGCCGGGTAGGGGGCGGCGCACCACCCATTTATACTGAGGCTGGCTGGCTTTCGATTTATCACGCTGCTGACCGTCACGACCATTATTGTTTGGGCGCTTTTCTGACCCCGCATGACCACCCTGATCAAATTATCGCCATTAGCAAAGAACCCATTTTTTGGCCCCAAGCCCCGTATGAAACCGATGGTTTTTTTGGAAACGTGGTTTTTACCTGTGGCGCGGTGGCACAGGGCGATTTGCTGCGCGTGTATTATGGCGCGGCGGATGAGTGTGTGGCCCTCGCCGAGATTTCAATAAATGAGTTAACCACGAAATTAAAAGTCGTATAGGGGAATTACTTGACGGGTAGGAGAATTCTGGGTAAGCTATAGGGTGTTCTTGAACAACGTCTACGGGCATTTTTTAACAATCGAAAATCTGTGTGGAAAAGAAAAAGCCCCTTGTTGTGGGGGGCCCATCACAACTTCTATTCTATCACAGACCATGCAATGCCACGAGGGGATTTGCCCGACTTAGCAGATTTCCTTTGGCATAACCCCCATTTTCGGCCTAAGTCAACCGGG
>JAJTXY010000005.1 GCA_021463865.1 Anaerolineae bacterium | reverse complement strand
TACCACGACCTAAAATACTCACGTCCCTATAGCTTGTTTGATCTGGAATTTGTTGTAACGATTGGGGGGAATTATTGGCATACGATAATCCTGTGCCCCACATTGCAAGAAGAACCAGAATTAACGCCGTCATCATTTTTGCGGATTCTTTAATATGGAATATGCCGTTCATCTATTCCTCCGGTTGAATAAAGAGCTTCGATTTTGCAAATTGTTTACAACCCCACAATCCCCTGTTCACAGCTATCTGTCAAGATGATAGGTTGAAGGTGTTTGGTGAAGGGCAACAGTCGGATGAGCATCGTGTTTTCGGATCAACCCAATTCGCAGTTTCCCGTCAATTCTAGACGGAAGATTCCTCCCGGCCCACGTGGAAAGCCGATCATTGGAAATCTACGGGAGTTCCGCAGCGACATTTTGGGCCTGTTGGAGACATCTACCCGCGCCTATGGTGAGATTGTCCATTTTCGGGTTGGCCCGCGTGAAATTTTCCTGCTTAACGACCCGTACTATATCCAGCATGTGCTTCAGACCAACAGCCGCAATTATCGCAAAGGGATGGCGCTGGTACGCTCCAAAATCCTGCTCGGTGAAGGACTGTTGACCAGCGAAGGAGATTTCTGGCTACAGCAACGGCGCTTGATCCAACCCGCCTTTCATCGCAAGCGGATTGCGGCGTTTGGGCAAATAATGACCGACTGCACCCTTGAAATGATGACTCAATGGCAGTCCTATATCGAAGTTCATCAACCGTTGACCATGGCGGAAGAAATGATGGGGTTGACGCTGAATATTGTCTGCCAAACGCTCTTTTCGACCACGATCACCAAAGAAGAACAGGCCGCCGTCCAAGAAGCGATAGAGATTGTGTTGCGATTTGGCGTCAAAAATGCGACCCGCCTGCCGTTTATGGAAAAACTGCCTACACCGGGAAATCAACTGGCGAAAAAAGCGATTCGCCAACTGGATGCGATTGTTTATCGCATCATTCGAGAGCGACGCCGGTATCCCCAGATTGATGATGGGAACGATTTGCTAACGATGCTGATGGCGGCGACGAATGCGGATACAGGTGAAGCCATGAATGACCGCCAAGTGCGTGACGAGGTAATGACGCTGTTTCTGGCAGGGCATGAAACGACGGCGAATGCACTGGCATGGTCGTGGTATTTGCTATCGGAAAATCCAGCAGCGGCGGATCAATTACATGCCGAATTGGATAAGGTTCTTAAGGGGCGATTACCTACAGTGGACGATTTGCTGCCTTATACACAGGCGGTTTTGCAGGAATCCATGCGCCTATATCCACCCGCGTGGGTAATTAGCCGTCAGGCCATTGGCGATGATGAAATTGGTGGTTATCCCATTCCTGCCGGGAGTGCCGTAATTTTGAGTCCGTATGTGATGCACCGTAACCCGAATTATTGGGAAAATCCTGAGCGTTTTGACCCCACGCGCTTTCTTGGAGACAACCTGCAATGGCGACCCCATTACAGTTATTTTCCCTTTGGCGGAGGGGCACGTCAATGTATTGGGATGAATTTTGCGCTGATGGAAGCCCAACTGGTGCTGGCGACGGTGGCTCAGTCCTATCGGGTTAAACTGGTGGAGGGGGTGAAGGTTGAGCCAGAAGCCCTTGTTACTCTGCGCCCCCGTGACGGTGTACCTGTCGTGATTGAACCACGTTAGTTAGGGCGTGGATAACAAGCAACTGGCTTGACCCTCTGTATAAAAGGTGGTCACATTTTCCAAGACCTGCTGGTTGACATCTACGGTTAGGGCCGAGGGTGTCCAGCCAAGCGGGAACTGCTGAACGGCGGGTGAACCTAGTTCCACGTAAATCGTTGCGGTGGTGATTTCACCATTGAGGCCCGTTCCCTGAACCTCGACGGGCAGGCGTAAGTCATACCGCACGTTGCGTTGGTTACAGGCCGCGATTTCGAGTCCACGTTTGCCATAAGTCCAGACCAGTTGATATTGGGGAATGCCGGGACTTTCTAGCCACTGGCGGCGGAATTGGGTCAGGTCGCGCCCGCTGACTTGCTCGACTAGGCGAAAAAAATCCCATGTCGTGACCGGGTAGTTGACGTATTCGACGGCCCATTGATGCAAGACTTCAGAAAAGACGGTGTTGCCAAGTTCTTCGCGCAGCATGTGTATCACCCATGCCCCTTTGACATAACTATCGCTGTCGTACATCTGGCTGGTGAGAGGATAGGCCAGCGGTGTTTCGCGGCGACTGCCTCTGATCGCACGTTCCTGAGCAGATCGGGCACGGGTTGCGCGGTCTGACCCATAGCGTAGTTCGAGCGCCAGCCATTCGGCGTAGGTTGCAAAACCTTCATTCAACCAAATATCTCGCCATGAGCCGAGAGTCACGGTGTTGCCATACCACTGATGGGCGAGTTCATGTACTACCAATGTAAACAGGGCTTCTTCACTGTCAGCCTGCACCATGCTACGCGGCATGATGGTCATGGTTTGGGTTTCGACGGCACCGTTGGGCAAGGGCGTCACCACATGCCCGTAACTTTCAAAAGGATATGGCCCAAACATCACTTGTAAATAGCGAAAGGCGAGATCAGTCGAACTGAGCAATGTTTCGACTTTGTCCTCGGTGCCAGCATAGGCATAGTTGCGGATCGGCAGGTCGTCAACGCTGGTATCCATTATCAAGCTGTAATCCCCGACGGCGACCACTGCCAAATTAGTTGCCATCGGAACATCCATTTTCCAATGATAAGTCATTTGGGTGGCGGCCAATGGAGTGGGTTCGTCGGGGATACCATTGGCTACTGCCATCAAAGTTGAAGGCACGGTGATATGAAATTCATAGGTGGCTCGATCCAGCGGATGGTCATTGCACGGAAACCACGTGTTTGCGCCGTCGGGTTGATTGATGAAAGCCATGCGCGGTTGATTATCTACGTATTCCAATCCGACTGTGAAAAAATTGCTATAGGGAGTGTCGGTTGGGACAGGCACGCCGCTGTAGTGAATAGCGGCATCTAGGATTGTGCCGTAATCTACCGGGGTGGATAACTCTATCAGCAATTTTCGTTCGTATTGGGTAAAGGATACCGACTCGCCATTAATTTGTACGTCATCCACCACCATTGTGCGGAGGTCGAGCGTGAAACTGGCGAGGTGATGATATAGGGCCTTGATCTGTAAAGTGGCCGTCCCTTGAACAGCATGGGTGAAGGGGTCAATGGTGAGATTGAGATTATAGTGGAGGGCATCATAGCCCGTATTGCCCAATTCGGTTGCAAATGAATCGCCAATGGTATTTAGCCCCGGCACGGCGTCAGGCACAAGGGCATCATTAAGGGCTTGCTCTAAGTGCTCATTTTGCAGGGTTTCATTAACCTGCCACAACTGGTTATACCATTCAGTGGTAGGGGTAAACATCGTGTAGCCATCCAAAGAAATACCCCACTGGAGGCCCACAAGACCACCATCACTCGAATAATATCCTTGACCAACAAGGATCGTCGGGCGAGTTTGGCCTAATCGCTGCGGCAATACAGGTTTCAGTGGAATCACTGCTGTTTGCTGGACGCTACCGTCAAAATCACCCTGCTGCGGCTGAGTCTCATTAGAAGGAAGGGCATTTAAGACCGTAAACAGCGAATCAAATTCGTAATAATTGCGATTCTGAATCGAACTCAGCGTTTGGCCGAGTTGCAAAGGGCGAACATCCAACCGGACAGGCGTCAGATCGGGAAACGCCGCACGAAGCGCCGAGGCTTCCACTTCTAGTAGCGCTATATCCGTCGTGCGATTTGTATATAACAGTCGTTCAACTTGGATGCTGGTCACGCTGCCGAGATGGGTAACAGTCATACCCTGTGTTAGATCATAGGAGAGACAGAGGTTTTCAGATTTGACCTGTTCGCTAGGCGCGGAATTGACCGTCGAGGCAACACGGTAATTCTCCCCCGCGTGACATAAGGTTAGGTCAATAGCCTGCTCCCAACTTTGTGTGATGCCATCTTCTATATAGGAAGGAAGTTGATAGCGTAACTGCGCAGCAATACCCGCTTCGGCATTCCATAAAAGGCGCTCACCCGCTACCGCCTGCCACGAGGTTAGTATTAAACCTTCGCCAAGATAGGTGCCACCAAAGGAATAACCCGCCGCATCAGTAAGAACGACGGCTGAATCTGATTGTGTCGTGGTTTGGGGACGACGTGAATGAACCCCCTCACCAGAAACGGAAAGGGGGTTGTTGTTTCGTTCATCGGGTTGAGGTGTTAACGTTGAGATGACGATGACAATACTCAACAAACCCAGCGAGAAAAGACGCACTTACCCTTCCTTCACCCACCGGGCTTGGAAAGCGGCTCGATCACCGGAACTCGTAAATTCATTCACCGTGACAAGGTCAACAAATGCCCGATACAGCGTGTCCGTAGACCCAATCACGCAACTGGTGATATTGACACCGACTGCTTGGATTTGGTTGCGGATGCTTTCGGGGGCGTTGCTGATGCGACTGGCCGCCAGATTAATCCCTTCAAACGCCAAAGATGCGAGGTCATCGGGACGTGGCCCCTGACAATCAGACGTTGTACAGACACACCCCTGTACAAAAAGTGTGCGTCCGATGCTGGTGTCAGCATAGACCGCCCCACTATTTGGTCCAAAATTGGGACTGGTGGAACTGTTTACGCTGGTGGACGTAGCCGATAGAATGTCCTGTAATTCGATTTGGTCAACCGTCACAGCGGTAATCGCGGCAGCATCCGTTTCGCCTTTGTCACCTTCGCCGCCATCCATTGCTATGAACAATCCGACGGCGCCCAGCAAAACAATGACCAACAGCAGCAGAAGTGTGCGTAGAGGTGAGCGTCGGCTTTTTTCCCCCGCTACCCTAGCTTTTTTCCCCTTTTTCCCTTTTTTGCCGCCTTCTTCTAATAGTTCGGCAAAGGGGTCTTCGTCATCATCAAAGCTGATGTCCTCGGATCCTTCGGCAAAGGGGTCTTCGAAGTTGATTTCGTCTTCGTCGCTGTCACCGACAGGTACTGCAAATCGGTCTTCTGCTTCAGGAAGTTCCATCATCAGCATGAGTTC
The DNA here is from genome assembly GCA_021463865.1 of Anaerolineae bacterium. Classification (GTDB taxonomy): domain Bacteria; phylum Chloroflexota; class Anaerolineae; order Aggregatilineales; family J027; genus CFX10. Next base: position 262,415 of record JAJTXY010000005.1, on the reverse strand, counting down.
GTCATCACGCGGCGGGAAGCTCTCATTAAGTTTATCTAGTAGGCTTCTGGCGCGGCCATGACGTGGATTGATTTTAAGGACGTTGATCAACGCACGGCGGGCTTGGCGGGGGTCATCAACGGCGTTTGCCATCAACCACCAAATGTCCGCATTGTCACTGTTTTCCTCCAGCAGGGGGCGAAGCAATTGCATTGCCTCATCGGTTTGCTCCCGTTGGATCAGCGCATAAATACGCTCAAGTTGTTTTTGTAGATTGTCAGCCATTAAAAATAACTCCTCTTGGTTGATTTCGCTGCGGCCAGCTATTGGCTGACGACTGGAACATTGCCGGCATCACCTTCGACCAGCACGTAATTCTTATTGACCCAGCCGGCACCAAATGGGCTATCCACTTTCCACCAACGGCGGTCTGGGCTTTGACCAATAATCGGCATCCGAGTGGTTGAAGGTACGGAACCCAACGAGGAGAAGCTGATATTGGGGCCGCTGCGAATATTAAGGGCGCCTGTCGCCACAAATGCTACCGGGCCGATTAGGGTAGGCGTTGAGACGGTTGTATCCCCAGTTGCGGGGTCACGCACGGTAATAGCAGTAGTCGCGTCGGCAATGGGTAGGCTGCTGACATCGCCGCGAATGATTATGTAATTCCGATTGACCCAGCCTTCGCCGAATTCGGTATCAATTTGAATCCACAGGAAGGACGCATCACGCGCTAGAATGACAAATTGGTCGCCACCAACGGCTCGTCCTAAAATGGTATAACCTGCGCCGGGGCCGCTGCGAATATTGAGTGCGCCTGCATTAACAATCGCTACTGGCCCGATATAGGTATTTTCGTCTACTGTATCTTCCGTGACGGGGGCATTGCCAAATTCGTTGCGCGTAATTAGATAGCGGGCTGATACCCATCCCGAACCAAAGACAGTCTGCACGTTGTACCATGAACCGTCACTGCTGCGGCCTATAATGGGGAGTAATTCGCCTCCGACTACGGTGCCGATAATTTCATAATTGACACCGGGGCCGCTACGGACGTTTAGACTGCCTGCATTAACTACCCCGGAGGCACTTAGTTCTGTTACCGGAGCGCCACTGGCATCGGTAGTTGGGGCAGCATCACCAGCCGAGGTGAAACGGGCTTGTACCCAACCGTTACCATATTGCCAGCGTATGTTGAGCCATGTGCCGTCGTTGCTCTGCCCAATCAAATAAACACGCTGACCTGCGGAGAGCCGACCTTGAATCGCGGCGGTGGGGCCGGGGCCGCTGCGCACATTGAGTAATGAGGCGGTCACGCTGATAAATGCGCCGGGGTCTTGCACGCCCACGCTGCTACCATTGGTCACCGTTAGCGCTGTACCGACAACCCAACCTTGACCCGAACGCCCATTTACCAGCCACCATGCCCCATCCGGGCTAATGGCTATCACGGGCAGTGTTTCAAATCGGTTGACCGTGCCCACAATCCAAAATGCCGTGCTTGGCCCCGCATGAATATTCGTGGCAATGTTGGCGGTTGCAGAGGCGCCACCCTGTCGCTCGTGTAGATTTTGTAATGGGATACCGTTCTCGGCGCGAACAGTGGTGACGGTGCTTAAAGAAATCAAAAATAAAGCAATCAAAACTACCATTTTAAAAGAGCGCGATTGCTGTTTCATATAATGGCCCCTCGGATGGTCACAAAGACAAACTATAGAATGAGTTTACTGAGAGGCGACATTTTGGGCAAGTCTGATGGAGCAAATGGCAAAATATCGTCAAACAAAAAACACATGGGTAAATTTCCATGTGTTGGTGTGCCCCGGAAAGGACTCGAACCTTCACGACCGTGAGGTCAACAGGCCCTCAACCTGCAGCGTCTACCAATTCCGCCACCGGGGCTGATTGGTAGAGAATTATACTGACGAACAGGGGTCTGTCAATGCCGATTCACGTCAGCCACTCGTAGATATTTTCACGTGGCTAACTCAGGGGGTCGGTGGTAGTATTCGGAAATGTGGAACTCGTTTTAACCCGACAACGGTTTAGGAGGATCATCTTGTATCGGAATATACGCCACTCGTTTTTTCTGGGAAGTATTGGAATTGGCTTGGTTTTGGTAATCTTGGTCGGAAGCATTCTTTTGTCAACACATCGTGCAGATGCCGTTGGATCGAACCCATCTGATTTTGCCCTTGCTTGGCAGGATGGCCCGACGCCAACTCCCAACGCCGCTGCTACCATGACGCCGCTGCTACAAAGCGACCTCAAAATTCTTTCGGGGAATGTGCAGCGCCCGAATGGGATTACCTTCTATGATGGTTATTTGTACACCTCTTGTTCGGGTGACTTTACGGTATACCGTTTAAACGCGACGACGGGTGATACCACTACCTATATCGCAGGCGTGCAAAACACACACACCTTGTATGTCGAGGAGGGAACGACGGCAGGGCCTGTTATTTGGGTCGCAGATTTTCAGCGGAACGCTTTGTCCTATATTCAAACCGAACCTCGGGCACTCGAAAACGTCAAACAGGGACTGGGGTCGCCTTGGGGCCTCGCACCTACTGAGGATGGTTCGTTTTATGTTACACAATTTGCGACAGATGATGTGGTCAATATCAAACGCGATGGCACATTAAACGTGGTTGCTACAGGATTCCGTAACCCAACAGGGATTGTGGTGGATGGTGGGCATGTCTATGTTGGCAACAATGGCAGTGCGCGGCGGGCGATTGAATATTTTGAACTTAGCGAGGTGCCAGTCGGCGAACAGGATTTGAAACCCCTCGTCAGTGGATTGCAAAATGTGACGACGATGGTGATTGGCCCGGATAACTGGTTATATTTCGCATATTCATTAGGAACGCGCGGAATTGTGGGGCGTGTGAATCCCGACACCTGCCGCGAAAAAGGCGGGTGCATTAACGCAGATGTCGAGATCGTCTTGTGGTCAGAACTCTCCGCTCCGCTAGCGGGATTAACCATCGCACCTGACATGCGCCTCTTCGTTCATACCATGTTCGGATCAGAGATATACTGGACACAACTTCCCGAAAACCTCAATCCGCGAACTTTGCCATCTTAAGATTGCACAAGGGGATTCGATTGTGATGAAGCCAGACACCCTCGGCGAAAGCTACCGTCACTATCTTAACCATGCCGACCTCCGATCTACGCATACACTCTCGGCATATGCACGGTCTATTGACTTGTTTTTTCAATATCTGGCTGACCGAAATTTTGACCCCCAACTGCCCATCCAACAAGCATTCCTTACCACTGCTGAAGAAATCGAACTAGAGGATTTCAGTCAAGCCGATCAGCCGATTTTTCTGAACTTTGCCAAGTGGCTGCAAGCACCAGCTAGTCATCAATCCGGTGATAAGCGACCCTATGCCCGCGCAACTATAGAATTACGGGTGGCCGGGGTGCTGCATTGGTTCCAATATATGGATGCCCAACGATGGCTACCCGACCCCTACTGGCTGCACCATGCCAACCATGTGCTGCGGGAATATTGGCGGGATCATCAGACCAAGCGCGAGAAGCAGATTGATCCTGTACCTGACCTGAATGCCGTCGTGATGTTTTTTGATACTCAGCCCATGCCCCCCGCGATACGGGCAGCGACGGACCCATCTCGCCCGGAATTATGGGAAACCAAACGCCTGCGTAATCGGGCCTTACTTCATGCTCTGGCTGAGACTGGGGGACGTGTCAGCGAGATTCTCAGCTTAAATGCTGACACTTTTTCGAAGAATAGTCGAGGTAAATCTGAGGCGATGCAATTGACAGTGATGGGCAAAGGTGGGCATCAGCATGTCTTACACCTCCATGCAACTCTACCGGCCATCTATGATTATTTGAAGGCACGGGAGGCTAATGATGAATGGCGATCCAGTATCCCGCTATTTATCAGCCATGACCCACGCTATCGAGGCAGTCGCATGAGTCGAATTGTGGCGTGGCGGGTCGTACATCGCGCCGCTAAAGCCCTTGGTTTGCCAGATATTTCGCCACAGGATTTCCGACATTGGCGAGCATTACAACTGATTCATTCAGGTTATACGCCGGAACAGGTGCAGGAATATTTAGGGCATCGGTCAGTGGAGACAATTCGTTCATTTTATCTGGCCGGGCAAGAAGAATGAAGAATAGGACGATTTACCCTGCTAGGACAAGGTGATTAGAGAATGGGTTCAGCGATAGCCAGTGGCAGGGTCACAAAAAAAGTTGAGCCTTTGCCTTCCTCGCTCCGCAGCCAAATTCGTCCACGATGGCGATCTACTATGGCTTTGACCAGACTCAAGCCCACCCCTGAGCCGGGGACTTTATCTTTAACTCCATTGACCCGGAAATAGCGGTCAAAAACTTGGCTTTGGGCATCCACCGGAATCCCCATCCCGGTATCTTCAATCGAGATAATCACGCTGCTTTCTTGGGTCTCAGCCGTCACTCGAATAGAACCGCCTTCAGGCGTAAATTTGATGGCGTTATCAATTAGATTGGAAAAGACCTGCTCTAATTGAGGGGCGTCGCCCAGCACATAGGCTTCGGTCAAATTCGATTCCAGTTTCAGCGATTGATTGCGTCGGGTGGCTATATCCTCGTAGGAACGGACGGCGCTATTTAACAACTGATGTAAATTGCATAATTCGAAAGGCGGGGCACCGCTGGACACTTTCTCCAAGTCCAAAATGCCGCTGACAATGCGTTCCATGCGATCCAACTGTTTCCAGATCGAGGCAATATTGCGCTGGGCACTTTCGACCCCCTCTACGTCTTCCTCCAGCAGTTGCATATACGTCATGGTAGCAAAGAGCGGATTTTTCAAATCATGGCTGGTCATGCGTACCATTTGACTTTTTAGACGATCAATCTCTTTAAGCTGTGTGACATCATTTAGAACAGCCACCCAACCGCGATTCGGTTTTTCCAAGCGGGCAATGTGGCATAGATAGTCATGATCTTTGAGGTGAATTTCGTAAATATGTGACCGTGATTTCCGAAGATCACGCAACAAACCACGCACATTTTGTGGTAGCAGGTCAACTTGAATGAAATCCAGCAAAGATTTCCCAATAAGGCTGCTGTGAAAGGGGTCGTTGGTGATGAGGTTCGTCGCGGCGGGGTTGGCGAAAACGATTTTAAGGTCGTGGCTGACCGAGATCACTGGGTTTTCGGTGCTGATTAATACGGTCTCAAGCTGGTTAGCGACAGCGCGTTCTTTTTCAAACAAGAAGCTGTTGGTAATGGCAACCGCCGCCTGTGGGCCTAGTAATTGCAGCAGGTGAAGGTCATCATTGGTAAAAAGACGTCCCTCAACTCCCTCAATTGTCACTAAGACGCCCACAACGTCTTCACGGAACATCAGGGGGACACCCAGCACTGACCCGAACGTTTTTTGGGCAATGGGAATATCAGGGACACCATGCCATTCGCGCCGATAATCGTGCAGCATAAATCCACGACGTTCCCTAGCCACTTTGCCTGCAATTCCCTCTTGAAGTGTCAAACGTGCTCCTAGAAACTTTTCAGGGATGTTATAGACGGCTTCTAGGATCAGTTCGTTGTCGCGGCGCAGAAAAATCAGGCTACCGTCAATTCTGAGCAGGCCCGCTGCTTGGGCGGCAATAGTCTGAAGGGCTTCACGCGGATCAAGGCTACTTGTGATCGCCAAACCGATTTTTTGGACGGCCTCAAGTTCTTTGGCTCGACCAATAAGCGGTTCCATGACTTGGCTGCGGACAATGGCATAACTAATCGTTAGAGCGGCAAGGGTGGCCGTATGTTCAGCACTACCCAATGCCCGCAAACGAGGACTAATCAGCACGACCAACTGCCCCAAGCAAAAGACCAACAAGCCTAAAATCATGGAGGTCTCTTTGATTTTGGGGAGATTCTGCCAAACGCTAATCAGAGTTGCCGACACGACCACCAAATACACTAAGGTATCTACAATGGGGAAAGTGTAATTGAGGACGCCCGTGACGGAAATTGTGTATTGAAAGGAGACATCAAATAGACTGAGAGTCGTTTTGTTGAGGATAAAAACGGCAACACTGCCAATTGCCAGCGACCAAGTAAAAAGATTGCGGGTATCTGTGAGGGCCGAAACCAAGAGAAACAGCGCAATGCACGCTCCCCCGAACCCGATTTCCAACAGGTTTAACCCGACTACCGTCAAATCCTCATCTACTGTGACGAGTGCCGTTGACCGACTGAGCAGCGACCCCGCCGACCACGTGACCATCGCCAGCATAAATAGGCTGAAATAGATATTGATCTCACGGCGGGCGTTTTGCCATAGGATGAGAAACAATGCGGCTAATGCCAGAGTCAACATTAGCCCATTGGTTATCAGGGTGACGGTGATGAGGGTGAGCATAACGCTCCTAGTCTAACTACCCCTGTCGTTTTTGTTTTTCAAAGCGATAGCCGACACGATGCTCAGTTTGGATATAGGTGGGGTTAGCAGCATCCGGTTCAATTTTACGACGGAGTTGGCTGATGTAGACACGCGGATAATAAATGTCGTCTATATATTCTTTGCCCCAGACTTGCTCCAAAAGCTCTCGCTGTGGCACGACGCGGCCCGAATTTTCGAGTAGGACGGCCAATAACTTAAACTCGGTGGGGGTTAGATGACGCTTTTCACCATTAACATGCACATGACGGCGCTGCAAATCCACACTCAGATAGCCATCGTTGTAGCCACTTTCAGCTTCGACTGCGGTCATTTGGGCGCGACGCAGCAAAGCCTGTACACGGGCGACGAATTCATTGCCCCGGATAGGTTTCATTAGATATTCGTCCGCGCCCGCATTTAACCCTTCGATAATATCCACTTCGGTGACGGCCTGTGCGCTTAACATCATAATCGGGGTTTCAGCCACCTCACGGATACGTTGGCAGACCGTCAAGCCGTCCATTTCTGGCATGGCAATGTCGAGTACCACTACGTCTGGTCGTTCCGTGTGAAAAGTACGAAGCCCCTCTAGCCCATTGGCAGCAGTGCTTACCTGAAATCCGGCACGTGTTAGCTTCTGGCTTAAGGAGTCGCGTATCGCTTCTTCGTCATCCACAATAAGGATTTTCATTGTGACCCGTCCTGCATAGTGTGATTTATTTATTCTGCCTTATGCCTAAGTTTATCACCAGATGCCTCCTCAAAACAATGCGATCCGTAGGAGACCTATTATATTTTGGTTAGTTTTTTGGCGTGGGGCAGTAGTTTAATGCTATAGTGATAAATAAAAGTTGTAAAGATAGAGGACTGTATCATGCCTGTCATACTTGCAGAAAATGCGGAACTGCAAATTGAGGAAGGTCGTTGGCGTCTCTACGACAGTAATAACCCTGATTCGATGTCCGCGATGTTTGAGGTCAATCGAGGCAGTGGTATCCTCAACTACTCCGCGACGTTTGGTGAAAAACACGGTCTACCCGGTACACGACTTGCCATGCATTATATCAAGTCGGTGGTCGTTGGGTTTGACCAAAAAACAAATCGCTGGCGTCTGGGCCTCTATGTAGCCTACGAAGATGATCAAAAACCCCAGTGGTCAGAATTAGTGCATTGGCCGACGGGTCAAAATCGGGAATATGCCGATGCTGCCCAAAGAGCAGGTCGTATCCTTGCCGAATATGTGATGTGTCCCCTAAAACTTTTTGGGGTCACGAAAACGCCGAGTGCAGCCCGCGCCACCATTACCGGGCCTGTGGTTTCACATCGGCGCATTGATGTCGAACCGAGCGAGGTAAAGGCACGTGCCCAGCAGGTACAGTTGCCCAAGCAAATTCCGGGGATGTGGCTTGGTGTAACGAACAAAGGGTTAACCACTCGGTTATCTAAAGATGCAGCCTCGTCAAAAGGGGGTGAAGTCGCGCCTGCTTTTCAAATTTGCGAAGTGGACGTGGATCGCCATGTCCTGCGCTTGACTCCGGCGACGGGTTTGCTGGGTGCCTTTTTTGGCGGTGCATCAGGGCGAAACCTCAAATTCGACGAGGTTCGCAATTTTGAATTTCGCCACCTTATGCAGCAAAGCTCCCGTATGCAAAAGAGTGAAGAGGATGGCTTGATGGTGGAAATTCTGACCCATCAAGATATATGGGAGGTTTATGTTACCACCGCGAATGAAGCAATTTTGATTGCCCGCACTCTTCACAGCCGCGATGGTGGTATGTCCCGTCAGCGGGTACAGGACGTAGCGGGAGGGGCCAAGATCGGCGAACAATATGATGCGGCAGTGGACTACTATCGGCAGCATGAGGAAGATCAGCGTCAATTTGAGGCCTCGCGGGATTGGGCATATTCCGTCGCTGTGACGTTTGCTGGGGCGATGAATTGCCGGATGGTTGAGACCGAGGTGGGTGATGATATAAGTGCGCTCAACCTCGAAAAAGGATACTAAACAAGTTGGGCCGATTTTCAGGTCGGCCCATCGTCCATTTATTCCACTGTCAGAACCACACTGAAATTACAGGCTGCTTCACCTGTCACTCCATCGCGGCTGATGGTACGGCCATTTTGTGATTGCCAACCTGCTGCATCGCGTGACGGCAGAAGTTCCTGCCAACTACATAGCAGGTCATCGGATGTTTCGGCATCATGGTCAAATAGGGCAACTTCAATGGATAGCCCCTCATCGGCGCTCAGGCCGACGGTAAGCTGATTTGGTGCGCCGAACGGTGCCAGTATTTGATTGAAACTGAAACTCTCACCCAAGTTCAACTTGGCATATTGAGGGCTGCTAGAGGCCCCACCGAAAAATACCGCCGAATCGTTAACCAAAAGATAACCATAGATTTCGGGCAGTGTGCCACATTGTTCGCCATCACAATCGTTCACATCATTTAAGAGCAGTTGATCGAAAGTAACGGTCACTTGGGCCGCGCAGTCCGGGGATTCGCCAGTTACCACGTTAGAGGGTAGCGATTCTTGACCGCCACTAAAGGCTGTCACAGTAAATTCCGTATGCTCGCCACATTCCGCGACCACAAGCCCATCCCCTGTCCAGCCACGTGCTTCAGGAGGTGTTGAGCCTATAAGATAGCCGTTGCGATAGATTCGGAAGCCGCCAATGGGGTTTTCTCCGTCAAAACTCCATGTCAATTGATTATTCGTCAACTGCAAATTACGGGGTGCAAAGATTGCGTCATTAAATCGGGCACGGGGTACAGCCACAACACCGCCCAAATCTGCACTATCCGGTAAATCCGCAATGGCTGATAAATCCGACAGTACGGCAATATCGGGTAAGCGCGGATTTTGTGGTTGGGTTTCCGGTAGGTCATAGGGCAGTGAATAGCTGAGACTAAAGCCTGAACCCGCTACGTTCAAAGTCTGTCCCCGCCAATTATCCCGAACCTGCGATAGGGTATTGGTGCCGATTTCTTTGAGTTCGGTGCCCTGCCATCCCCAACACTGCACCACCATATCAAATGGTTGTTCCTCGGCGATTAGAATTTGGGCAGGCCGACTGTCACCACTGAGCACCGCCCCTAGATCGAAATATTGTCCACCGCCCGGTAGGAACGAACCACTATCAGCAGGGGCACGGGCATATCCACCTGCGCGGGTAGCATAGTAGCAGTAGGCCCGATTATAAAACTCAACGGTCTGCAAAACGATGGGGGTAAAACGTACTGTGACAGTGCCTTCTGGTAGCGGGAGTAAATCACCAAATGGGAATGGGTCAACCCCACCGGTTGTGCCCCCGTCAAAATCGGGTGGAATATCGGGCCATTCATTGGTGGGATTGCCGGGTAATGGCTCTAAGCCACCGTCTTCATTGGTTGTGGCGTGGTCTACGGTAATGGTGCCCCCATCGCCCGGTGTAGCCACGACAGGTTCATCAGCCGGTTCATCAGCCGGGAAATAATAGGTAAGGCCACCTGATGAGGCATCGTCAAGGCCGGGAGTATTCTGGCCCTGCGAACTGTCTACTTGGACACCGCCAATCTTGGTGTTGCCAAAATTTACGGTAATGACACCGCCGGGAATCATGACGGTACACTTACCATCGGCATCGGTAGTACATTGGGCCACAATTTCTGGAGCTTCCCCGGGGCCACGATCACGAGTGAAGGTGAGGCACACACCCGCTAAAGGGGTACCATCTGGCAGGGTCAGTCGAATGGTGAAGGATTCGACTTTATCATCTTCATCTTGCTGATAGAGGGATGCCCCCGGAATAGCTGCGCATGAGGCTTCCACTAGATAGACGCCCGTCAAAGGAGCAGGCATCAAATCTGAGATGGTGACGAGCGTGACAATCACGGTCATCAAACCAATTGCTACCCGTAATGTGGCGCTAATTGGCATTGTCGCAAAAGTGTGAGCGCGTTGTTTCAACCTTTGGAATGTCATGGTTTCTACTCCGCATCCTGATTAATATAAATCGCTGGATCAATAGGCTTATTGTCGAGCCGTACTTCCAAATGCAAATGGGATCCGGTTGAACAGCCGGTTGAACCTGCGTAGCCAATAATCCAACCGGGGCCTTCATATTCCCGCCCAACGCCTGTGTTCAGTCCGCTGAGGTGAGCATAGAGGAACATATAATCTCCCAACTGCATACGCACATGCCGACCATAGCCGTTGTGAGGGGGCTGTGAACCGCGTGTACTTGAACAATCGGCATTGCTGGTGGTATCTGGCCCCGCATGGGTGACTGTCCCGCCATCCAAGGTGGTGATTGGTGATCCCTGCCGGATGGAAAAATCTATTCCCGTATGGAACCAAGGCATATTGTCGGGACAATCCGTACCACGATAACCTGTGTAAAATTCAGCGCAGCCAAAGCCGCGGGTAATGTCAACGGTTTCTACTGGAACGCGACTGTTCCGATAGGGCTGCGGACCATTGGCGGCTTCAGATTCAGCAACCTGCTGCACAATCTCTTGGATGGCAGGGTCATCAAAAAAGCCATCTGGGGCCTCCCCGCACGAATCAGGGTCAAATTCCTCCTCATTCTCGTCACTGGGACGGTAGGGAATGGTTAGAATATCGCCTTCCTGAATTTGGGCAAGGCCGGGGTTGGCAGCCAATAGCTCATTAAAACAGACGCCCAGTTGTGCGGCAATGCTGACCGGATCATCTCCCGACTGTACGGTATATCCTAAATTGACATTTCCCTCCGGTGGGCAGCAACCAGAGGTGACGGTAAATCCCTCAGCGGCGGCGCGTCCATCTACCGCTTGGGCATTGACCATGAAAGAAAACTCACCCGTTGTTTCGGGTATCCAAGGGTAGGTGGTGTAAATGATTTTTTGTCCTTCTAACACATCTGGACGCCATACGACTTCATCACCTAAAGTCACCGATACGAAACTAATCCCTTGACTATCTTCGACACGGATACGCAGCGGAGCAGCTATCCCAACGTCCACCGTGCTAGGTGGTGTCTCCAACGTTATAAATGGCCCTTCAGTAGTTGTGACAACATTAGCTTGTTGGGTGGATGGTGGTGGTGTTTCGTCGTCACCAGAGGTAATGATAGCGACGGCAACGGCGGTTGCCACCACTACAGCCACACCCCCCACAAGGAATGATGCTACCACTGGATTTTGTTTTAGATAACTTATCATCGGCAGCCTCAACAAAATTTGGTTTTTCTAAACACTGTACCATTATAGAGGCAAGTTCATTTAGTCGAAAATCACGTTTTGCAGATGGGGCTATAAAGACCGTCGGATGCCAATAATTATTGACAAAATATTCAATAAAGAGATACGAGTGTGTTACACTGAATTGCAGTTTCGCTTAATGCTAGACAGGGACATGGTAGTATGTGTGGCATCTGTGGTATCTGGTATTTTGAGAAGAGTCGTTCAGTCGAAGCCGCGCTTATTCGTCGCATGACCGACCAAATTAGCCATCGCGGGCCGGATGAAGCTGGCAGTCAATTAATGGGGGCGGTGGGTTTGGGATTTCGCCGCCTCAGCATTATTGATGTGGCAGGCAGCCATCAACCTATGCACAATGAAGATGGGTGTGTGTGGATTGTCTTTAATGGCGAAATCTACAATTTTCAATCATTGCGTTCCCGCCTCGTCGAAAATCATCAGTTTTATACCAACGGTGATACCGAAACGATTGTCCACGCCTATGAGGAATTTGGCGTAGATTGCGTGAAGCAGTTGCGGGGTATGTTCGCTTTCGCCATCTGGGATGCCCGTGAAAATCGCCTCATGTTAGCGGTGGATCGCTTTGGCAAAAAGCCCATTTATACCTATCTGGATAATGAAAAACTGATCTTTGCCAGTGAACTCAAGTGCATTTTGGAGCATCCGAATATTTCACGGGAACTTGACCGCGAGGCCCTTGATGAATATTTGGCCTATGGTTATATCACCGCGCCGCGCTCGATTTTTAAATCTATTCGTAAGCTGCCCCCCGGCTACACGATGACCATTAATGCCGATGGGCAGGCGACTTTACAAGAATATTGGCATCCGACGTTGTTACCCCCTGACCAATGGGATTGGCGTCCGTTGGAAGATCAAGCCGCCGAACTGCGGGAGATTTTAAAAGAGGCAGTACGCCTGCGGATGATTAGCGATGTCCCATTGGGCGCGTTCCTAAGCGGTGGGGTGGATAGCAGTGCGGTTGTCGCGTTAATGAGTCAAGTAAGCACCCAACCCGTCCGCACATTTTCCATTGGTTTTGATGAATCGGTCTACGATGAGACAGCCTATGCACAGATTGTGGCGGATTACTGTCACACCGATCATGTGCGTGAGGTGGTACGACCTGATGTAGTGGCGATTTTACCTAAAATCATCCATCAGCTTGACGAACCCTTTGCCGATTCTTCCGTGATACCCACTTATTATGTCTCCCAAGCGGCGCGTCAGCATGTAACAGTAGCCCTCAGCGGGGATGGGGGTGACGAAGTATTTGGTGGATATCACCGTTATCTCTATGCCTATCGCCATCAATTATTGCGACGTTATATCCCCCACCCATTGCGCTCCCCGGCGGAAAGTATGGGGCGAGTTATGCCAAAATTCACCAAATTACGGCCTTATCTTTCGGTGGTCAAAGAATCCACTGACCGCTGGCACGACCTTGGAGGTTTTTTCACGGCTGACCGTCGGGCGGAATTGTATACCCCCGACGCCTTGCATCAACTGGGTGATTACCAAACCGAGCAGGTTAAACAGGTGATTTTGCAGCAGGGGCACGAATTGGATTGGCTGGGCCGCATCCAATATGGGGATGTGCGCGGCTATATGCCCGGTGATATTCTGGTCAAAGTGGATCGGGCCAGTATGTTAGCGTCACTGGAGGTGCGCTCCCCACTACTGGATCACGAGGTTTTTGAATTTATGGCGCGTGTTCCCTCTCATTATAAATTGGCATGGGGTGGGACAAAAATTATCCTCAAAAAAGCACTGGGTAATCTACTGCCTCCACAAATCCATCAACGGGGTAAAAAGGGGTTTGAGATTCCACTCAAAGAATGGTTGGCTGGCCCGCTCAATGGCTTGATGCGGGATACCCTGACCAGTGAGAGGGCACGCCACCGAGGGTTGTTTAATCCCGTTGTGGTAAGCCGCTTGATAGGTGAACACACCAATGGGACAGGCGACCATCGTGAACGGCTGTGGGCTTTATTGTGTTTTGAGTTATGGGCGCAGGAATATGCGGCCTAGCCTATGATCCGAATTCTCTATTGCACCGATTTCCTGATGTCGGGTGGCGTCGAACGGCAGATTACCGAACTTGTCACCCGGCTTGATCGCACCCGTTTTGAACCCCATCTTATTTGTCTTTATGGCCCAAAGGCAGGCCGCAGTCTCCATTTTTTATCGCGCATTGAGGCTGCCAATGTTCCAGTACATCTGTTGGATTTAGGGTGGGGTGCGAAGGACAAATTGCGGGGATGGCAGGCATTGACCCGCTTGAGTTGGCAAATACGTCCACAAATTTTCCATGCCGTGAATTATCATAGCAACTTGCTGTCGCGGCTAGCCCGTCTCTTGATGCCACCCCGTCTTAAACTGATTGGGGCGGTTCGTACCGAGTACACCTCCAAGCAACTAGGTTATGAGCAATTGAGTTGGCGTTTATGTGCAACTATTGTCTGTAACAGCCCACACCTGCAACGGCAACTGACTGAGCAAGCCAAAGTGCCTATGTCACGGGTGCTGATGATTCCCAATGGTGTAGATACCGAGCGATTTTCGCAGAACCCCCAATCCGACCTGCGTCAAACTATTGCTCCCGATGCGCGGCGTGTTTTGGTCATGCCGGGGCGCATTACCCGCCAAAAATCGCAGCACCTACTTGCCCAAGCCGTCGGATTGCTTAAAGAGCGTCAGCAATTGCCTGCTGATTTGAGAGTCATTTTGGTTGGAGAACATGAAGATGCCGCGATCCAAGCAGAAATAGACTCGGCTATCGAACGGTATCAACTACAGGATGTAATCCACCAATTTGGTCAAACGGATTGCCCAGAGGCATATTATCATGCCGGAGATGTCACAGTTTTAGCATCGCTTTGGGAAGGGATGCCAAATGTTGCATTGGAATCACTGGCAGCAGGTCGTCCGGTGATTATTTCCGAAGCCGCCAACGCCGCCGAAGTAATCGTCCAAAATGAAACGGGGTGGGTGGTCAAAACCGGGGACGTGGAAAGTCTCGCCGAGATACTCCATGATGTCCTTCACCTACCTGACTGCACGCTAGTTGCTATGCAGCACAATTGTCTGAATCGGGCGGCTGATTTTTCGATGGCGCGAATGGTCAATGCCTATGAAAACCTGTATGCACATTTAATCCTATAAACCGCTAGCTAACTGGTTTAACAAAAACATACTCGTTACATGTAATTTCGGCACGAGAGGTCTTTAATCGTAGCAAAACTAGTCCTCGCTCTCGGCAAAAATCAAAAATTTTTTCAGGACGGGCCACTTCAAAAGGATAACCACCGACCCAATCAATGATATCCCACCATGCGGACATTCCCCGGCTTTGGTAGTAGTTGCGCCATGACCATAGAGGATTTCGACGCAACAGTAAGTCCCGCAAAAAAATGGGCATCCACATTTGAATGAAAACGGCCCAAACAATCGGATAACGTAGTAATTGCGGAGCTTGATTATAGATCTTTTTTACCCGCCACCATAGCCGACTACGAAAACCTTGATCATTATAGATACTGATAAACAGATAACTATTAGGTGACAATAGAGAAATGGCATTTTCCAACGCTTGCCACATATCTCCTGTATGATGCAATACTCCCCACGAATAAACAATGTCAAATTCGCCTAATGAGCGCAAATAGTCTTGATCCAATGCTGATCCTTGCTCAATTTGCCATTGCTCATCATTTGGAAAATAGCGTTGTTTTAGTTCATTCGTACAGGCAACTGATTGAGGATCGTAGTCGAATGAGACCACATGTGCCCCTAACCGTCGTGCCGCCAGACTAAAAAGGCCACTGCCAGAGCCAATATCCATAAATCGCTTTCCCGCCAAAGACGTAACTCCCAACATTTGACACAAGGATTTTTCTGCTTCGGCAATACGGTTGTCGTTCAAGGTGGTCAGGAATTGCTGCCAATTTTTCCCAAATTCGAACCGCCTACCTTCTGCTACTTCTTTTGCATGTTCAGCCATCGAAGCCCTCGCAATTTAGATGATTTAGTTTGCCTTAATGAATCATACAACCGAGTATACTGAGTAACCATTGACTCAATCGAATACTGTTGGGCTGTTAGACTTGCTTGTTGACCCATGCTTTGAATAGATGTTTGAGGTCTATTCCAAGCGTTTTGCAAACCGCTAGCCAATGCTGGAGCATCGCCCACCGGAAATTGCCAGCCTGTTACCCCATCTTCTACAATTCCAGACCGATTGGCTTCATCCGATAGCATGACAGGTTTTCCGGTTGCAAATGATTCTAGGACTACATTTGGAAATCCCTCATAAAGCGATGGCAGAACGGTGAAATCAGAAGCATGATAATACGGCGCGACATCAGCAGTTTTCTCAAAAATATGAATGATGTTTTGTAAATCATATGCCTCAATTCTTTGGATTATCTGTTGGTATATTTCGGGTTCAGCCATATCTCCCAAAAAAAATACAGCCAATTTTTTGGGCCATGCATCTCGGCATAGATGTAATGCTTCAACCAATGTAAGGTGATCTTTTTGCGCGGCGATGCGTCCAATCACACCAATCACACAAGTGGCCTCTGGAAAAAGCTGCTGGCGTAAATCAGGTTGATGGTTTTCAGCGAAATTTTCCAATGGCAGGCCATTAAAAATCACCTCTATTTTATGGGCAGGCCGACGGGTATTTTGAAGCACTTGGTCACGGATATGTGAACTATTCACGATGAGGCATGTATCTAACCAGTGGGTATAGGCTTCGGAACGAATTTCGCCCGACAAATAGGCAGCGCGGGCGGAGGTAATTAATTTGTGCTGAGGGCAAAAGGGGCGGCTGACCCGCGCGATTAGATTGGCGTAATGGAGGCAACCTTGTACGATGTGAGGCCTAAAGCGCCATATGAAGTAGATGTAGCGCAATATGGCTTTGGCCCGACCTGATATACCTGAAGTATGATTTAGGGAATAGATAGGGATATTCAACGCTTTCAATTCCGCGCCATAATGGTAGGAAATCAATCTGTCATTGTATAATGTCACAACTATTGGCTCATGACGATGGCGATCAAGTTGAGACAATAGATAGATTAGTTGGCGTTCAGTACCGCCCGCACCTAGACTGTTGATTAGATATAAAATGCGAGTTGGTCTGGTCAAGATTATTCATATCTCCATTGGTACTACGAACAAATTAAGTGGGCATTTTCGCATGACGTCAAACTATTACTCCCGTGCATGGCTAGAGTGCTTAAAAGCCATTCGAACCCAAGAGATGGAACTTGTACGACCCTTCTTGAAACCCGGTCAAACCGTTCTCGAAATCGGCGCGGGCACGGGATGGCAAACTCAAATTATCGCCTCACTTGGATGTACTGTGATTTCAATTGACATCCCTCAATCTAACTATGCCATGCTTCAAGAATGGCCTGTTTTGATTTACAATGGGGAACATATACCCCTTGCTGATCACTCTGTTGATCTTATCTTTAGCTCGAATGTTATGGAGCATATCCCCCATATTGAGGTATTTCAATCAGAAATGCAACGAGTTTTGAGGCCCAGCGGATATGCAATCCATATCATGCCTAATACCAACTGGCGTTTTTGGACCAACTTGACACTTTATCCAGATACTATGAAGCGTATCTATCGTAAAACACGTAAGAAATTGGCTAATTTACTGGTGTCTACTGCTACACAATCGAGCCATATAAATCAAATACCTTTAAAGGACAAAACCACCAAAAAAGCTCTTTGGGAACTTTTATGGCCGTGCCGACATGGAGAGATTGGCAACGCAGTTACCGAACTATACTATTTCAGCCGATCTCGCTGGACTAAGCTGTTTAAACGATATGGATGGAAGGTTGAGCAGGTGCTTCCTAATCAATTATTTTATACGGGACACTTGATTTTCCCCTATCTTGATCTTAAACGCCGGGCACAGCTTAGTAGTATTTTGGGAAGCGTAAGTTATGTCTATGTCATGAGCCTCTAGCGCAAATTAAAGTATGCGACGCGCCACTTCCATTATTGCTATTTCTCAATTAATCAACTACGCGGTACCACTCCTTACCTTTCCTCTTTTAGTCAAAACATTTGATGCAAAGTTATACGGAGTATGGATTGAGTCGAATACACTAATTGCCTTGCTGAGTACATTAGCAGGGGCTGGTTTGGGAAACGCTACCGCCGCGCTGATTCTCAATCAGGCTGAAAGTGAGAGTAATCGGATCTATAGTAATGCGCTTTACCTTTTTGGGGCTATCGGGACCATGTTTGCGGCTTTGTTGTTCTTGCTGGCAGCCCCACTGAATCGCCTCATGGTACATCACACCAGCGGCGATGACGTAATTCGCTGGACATCACCAATGGTTTTGGTTCTTGCCCTGAATTGGTTGGCTTCACAAGTGTTTCGGGTTCGACAGCGGCCCTTTACCTTTGCTGTTTTTGACATCAGTTTGAATATCGCTCGTGTCAGCGTGGTTGTTGCATCGGTTTTCCATGGTGATCTTACCATCTTTGCCATAACTTATACCATTTCTCAATCGGTCATCACGTTAATAGAAATGGTAATGGCCTATCGCGGTATAGACCTACAAGTATTTTCTGTTGTCACCAGTCGTCAATTGCTGCGATTTGCCGTCAATCTCTCAGTAGTTAATCAATCAAACTGGTTTGTGATGTATGGGGATCGTTTGCTGCTATCATTTTTCACCCCCAGCACAGCGGTTGCTATCTATTCTGCTTCCTACCAAATGACACTTGTATTGGTTGCATTAGGGTCGCCGTTCTTATATCCATTGCTTCCGATTATCGGCGAGCGGTGGAAGGCCGATGACATGATGGGTATCCAAACTGCTATCTACGGAACAACTCGTCTAATGTTTATTATCCTCATTCCGGCTGTGGTCGGTTTAGGCATGATTGGGAATAACTTGCTTCAGATTCTTGCCACTGAATCTTTTGCGCGAGGTGGCTTGTTGATTGGAATAATTGGGTGTGGCGTTGCACTTGATGTGCTAGGGACAAGTCTGCAATATATTTTTCAAGTGCAAGGTCGTCCGCAGGTCTTACGGAAAATCTATATCCGAGCAGCGGTTTTTAACCTACTCATTAATCTCGGAGCGATTCCGCTCTTTGGTTATTATGGTGCGGGTGTAACTACATTACTCACATTTATTCTGATTGCCATTCTGTTGGTAATGGAAACGCATATTCCACCACCTCAACTATTTGATTTTCATGTCATTTCCCGGTGCGGGATCGCTAGTCTCTTGATGGCAGGGTGGCTGTGGTTGGTTGTTGGATCCACAATTCCCCATCTGATAGTTGCTGTTGGAGGAGGAGTGGTTATTTATGGCTTGGCGATAATTCAAATGGGCGTCATTCATATAAAAGAACTGATTCAGTTGTTTGGAAACCCACTAAAACGACTCCTGAGAATGGCATGAAAACGCACCGCGCTTTAGGATAGCAGTGTGTTTCATGAAGAGGAGTGGGGATTGCGACCTGATTGAGGCCAATGTTAAAATGCCATGACAGGCTAGTTCTTTTTTCGATGAAGGGTCTTCCATGACAGATCAGAAACGTAAGCGTGTATTTTCCGGAATCCAGCCTTCCGGTGATTTAACCATTGGTAATTACATTGGCGCGATTCGTCAATGGGTACAGTATCAAGAGGAGTTTGATCCACTGTATTGTGTAGTGGATTTACATGCCATCACCGCAGGGCATAACCCCTCCATTCTCGCAGCCAAAGCGCGTGAGGTAGCGGCGCTGTATATTGCGTGTGGCGTTGACCCCAAGCGATCTATCATTTTTGTGCAGTCTCATGTGACAGCCCATGCAGAGCTTGGCTGGCTACTTACGTGTGTTACGCCGTTAGGTTGGCTCTACCGGATGACCCAATTTAAAGATAAGTCGGCTAAAACTGAAGAGGCCTCGGTGTCGAGCGGCCTGCTGTGTTATCCGACGCTGATGGCCGCTGATATTTTGCTCTATCATACAGAGGTTGTGCCGGTTGGAGATGACCAAAAACAGCATTTGGAAATTACCCGCGACATCGCCCAACGATTTAACCACTTGTACGGGGAGACCTTTACTATTCCCGAAGTTCGGTTAGCAGAGGAAGGGGCACGGGTAATGGGATTGGATAATCCGTTGGCAAAGATGAGCAAGAGTGAAAACTCTCAATACCATGCCGTTCACCTATTGGATAATCTCGATCAAATTCGAAAATCCATCATGCGTGCCGTCACGGATTCCGGTAGCTCGGTGACTTTCAGTGATGATCCCGAACGTGCTGGGGTCAACAATTTACTGACGATTTATCAGGCTCTTGCTGGTGGTACAAAAGCTGAGGTTGAGGCCCATTTCGTAGGGAAGCGTTACGGCGACTTGAAAAAAGAGGTTGCCGAAGTTGTATTGGAAACGATCAAACCCATCCAAGCCCGTTATAACGAAATTACTGCCGATGGGGGCTATTTGGATGAACTCTTGGCCGCAGGGGCGGAACGTGCTCGTAGCCTCGCAGCGCCAACACTCGCGGCGGCCTATCGCAACATGGGATTTATGCCGGTTAGCCAATTGATGGCTGCTTCAGCCCGATAAAACTTATGAGCGATATTCCTGCTCAAGATGATTTACCAGCACCGCTTCTTGGGTGTCTTTTTTGCCATGCGGAAGGCGCGATGGTATTGACTGAGCCGCGTAGGTTTCTGGGGATAGGGAGAAACTATCCCCTCCTCATCTGTAATCAATGCGGCTCGACTGCTTCCTTTGATTATGAACCTGAAAATGGGGCCGCCGATCATTGGGGCATACGCTACCGACGCTATAACCACAGCCGCGAGTATTATTTTTCTGGATTGTATCTTGGCAAGGCAGGATGGTTGTCGGCGGAGGATGCAGTAGGAATCAGTACCCGCTCCTATGTCCAACGACAACGGGTACGACAGTCTCAACAAGGCAATCTCCAATGGCTTAAACCACTTTCACTGGCCCCGCCGCCCCCGTTGTTAAATCCCGATGAAAAAATCTATATGACTTTTCGCCACGTCATTTTTTATCAAGGCCAAACTGGGGCGTTTGCACAAGGGCGACTCAATATAAAGGACACGGGATCATTTTTTGTAACCGACCAGCAAATTCACTTGCTGGGCCATAAACAAGATTGGTCATTTCCGCTAACAAGTATTCAGGCGGTGGACTATAACGAGAGAGCGTGGTTTTTGTATGTTCCAAGTTTTGGTAGTCTCCCGGAATTTTTCTTTGGGGAAAATTATGCAGAAGAATTAGATGCACAACTTGTTTCCACTGTTTTAGAAGCGTTACGTCAGATGCGCTAGTTTTTATTTTGCCTCGATAAATATAACATAAGATAACTTACGATAAGTCATCTTATCACTAGGTAATCTCTGCGAGATTGCCATAGATGATAATTGGCCGTTATCACATAACTTCATGGATGACTACCACAAAAAATTCCGGAAAATTGTATACTCTTCGGTTGGATAATCAAACAGAAGAGGACAGACATTTGAGCGACAACATTGATAAACGCCAAAAACTTCAGGATGCACCTTTTGATTTCCAGATTACCAAGGATCAACGGGTGCTCATTTATTGGCATGGTAAACAGATTAAAATAGTGGCAGGCAAGGCTGCTCAAAAACTCATTGCCGTAATTGACGGGTTAGATGACGACGAGATTCAGCTTGCCTTAGCCAAAGCGACGGGGAATTTTAAGCGTGGGAACGAAAGATTGTCCAAGTCACGACAATAGACTTATGTTACATTAATGCTCGATGAAAACTCCCCTATAGACAATACCCACAGGGGACTCGATTCTAGTAAACGCCCACAACTACTCGGATGTCGAGTGTTTCGCCGCCGCGATACACCGTTAACGTGACTGCATCGCTTGGAAGGGTATTGTTTTCGAGGTAGAGAGTTAATTGGTTGCGAGTGTAAATGGGCACCCCATTGATGGCTAGGATGATGTCCCCACCTTGAAAAATAACTCCTTGTCGTGTTTGGGTCGCTTGGGCCGCCTGAACGCCTGCTATCGCTGCCGTACTGTTTACATCAAAGCCCACTACCAGCAACCCTTGTTGTGGGCCATCAGTGGCAGGTTGGATTTCAAATCCGAGTTCTCCCAGTTGTAGCCCAAGCGAGGGGTGTGCATAACGCCCATTTAAGATAAGCTCTGGCACGACCCGATTCACAATATCAATTGGTACGGCGAAACCTATCCCAACCGACCCACCCGTTGTGGTCTGAATTGCAGTATTGACGCCGATAACTTGACCCCGCACATCGAGAAGTGGCCCGCCAGAATTTCCGGGGTTGATCGCTGCGTCCGTTTGAATCGCGTTCCCTACTAAAAGCCCGGACTCCGATTCAATGGTACGTCCAAGTGCACTGATGACCCCGGTAGTCAATGTCCGATCAAGGCCAAAGGGATTTCCAATGGCTAAGACGCGCTGACCTACCTGTAAAATGGAAGTGTCACCAAATGGAATCGGTACTGCATCATATTTATCAGAATCAATGCTTAGGACAGCTAAATCATAATAAGCATCTGCCCCGACCACCCGCGCTGGGAATTGCGTGCCGTCTTCTAGAACGATTTCGATTTCTGTTGCCGCTTGAATGACATGGTAATTGGTGATAATCCGTCCCTGCGTGTCATAGAAAAAACCTGATCCAGTTCCCTCGGCGGGTTCAACACCACGGAAGTAACTGACTGCTGACGAACTGCGAGTCGTGATATGGACAACGGATGGGCTGATCCGTTCGTAAATATCGGTAACAAGGGCTTCTTCAGCTTCAATCAACGTCAAGGCATGATTGGGGTCTTGTCGCGGCGGCGCGGCATCAATCGTCATGGGTCGCCAGTTAAGGCCAAACAGCAACCCGATCAGAATCCCAAGGCCGAGTACAGCGATCACCGATTTTTGGGGAAAGCGAGATGTGTACATGGAGGAAATCCTTCCGTGTAATGTTTGAAGCAATTTCACACAGACATGATACCATGCCACATCTTTGGCAAGGTTACAATTTGCGCAAAAGGTATGGTTCGTTATTGGGAACAAACTCGTCACGCATCAACACATAGTACGAAAGATCAAACCCGACAATGTGCTTTTCTCCCTGATATTTCATGCCGTTTTTTTCCATAATCCGCCGTGAAGCCATATTTTCCGGGACGGCGATTGCAATAATGCGTTCTAGCCCTAGCTGCTCAAAGCCAAAACGCAGGCTCGCATGGGCAGTTTCTGAGCCAAGCCCTTGCCCCCAGTAATCTTTCCCAAAAGCATAGGCCACTTCAATTTCTTGGGTTTCTTGAATAATTTGGATACCACAGTGCCCGACAAATTTGCCAGTCTCTTTGATAACCACCCCCCACAGCCCAAAGCCATGCGTTGTCCAATGATTGGAGAAATAATTAATGTAGGTTTCGGTCTGCTCCCGTACACGCGGCGCACCACCCGGCAGATAACGCATAACATCGGGTTGACTCCAAATTTGGTCGTAATACTCTTGGGCATCGTCTAACGTAATGTTACGCAGCAGGGCACGACGGGTCTCTACTTCGTAGGCCATAATGGGGTCTCCTTGATGAAAAAGGCTGTCGTCTCTTGTTATACTATCATTCGCGTCTAAGTGAAGTTCACTGGAGCTAACAAATGGATACTCAATCGGAAGCATATCAAAAAGCCAAGAAGCGGGTCAAAGATATTAAGGAGTTTTGGTCGCATCTGGCGTGGTACATTGGCATTTGCACACTCCTCACCATAATTGACTTGGTAACAGGGGATGGCATAGACTGGGCCTATTTTGTCTATTTCTTTTGGGGTATTGGCGTGGTTGCCCATGCCTACAACGTCTATGGCGCTGAAAGGTTCTTCGGCAAGGACTGGGAAGAACGGAAGATACAAGAATTGATGGCGAAAGATATGCCTGAAAAACCCAAACGCAAAATTGATGCCTAAATTTCCGCAATCCGTCATTTTATACTACACTATGCCTAGCTTAGATTGAATCAGCTATGTAGGAGTGTTCGATGCCCAAAGTGGTTGCCATCCATTCATTTCACAGCGGCGCAGGAAAATCATTGATTGCGGCCAATCTTGCAGCCCTGTTGTCACTGCAAGGCAATCGCGTTGGGCTTCTGGACGGCAACTTGCTATCGCCAGACCTTCATACAGCCTTTCGAATTTCTGAAAGTGAGATTGCCCACCCATTCACAGATTTTCTACATGGACGATCTTCTATCAAAGACACAGTTCTCGACGTGACACCTTATGCCGCTGACGATGTGGGTGGGCGACTTTTCTTGTTACCCAATCTGCCACAAAATTCACCTTTTAATGGCTTAGATGCAAAATTGCTAATTGATGGCTTCCGCGAATTGTTCCACAGCCTGCGGCTCAACACGCTCGTACTCGATGTTGGCGCGGGGCTTAGTCCCATTACCCTACCCTTTTTAGCCATCGCGGAAGCCTTGCTGCTCGTTTCCCGGCTAGATCAAGACGATTTACAGGGAACTGGCGTTGCCATTGACATCGCCCGTAAGCTAGAAATTCCCATGCTGATGCTCTTGATTAACCGTGTCGATCACTCCTTTGACAGCAGCCAAGTGAAATCACAAGTTGAAAAGGCCTATGGCTGTGAAGTAGCAACGGTACTGCCAGATGTTTCCGATGTCGCTCCTAGCAGCAGTAATCTTTTTGCCCTGACCTATCCTAACCATCCTTTTACACTGAAACTCAAACATCTGGGCGAACGTGTGGTCAAATAAAGAACAGAGGTTTTTATTATCCCCTGTTCTCCGCAAAAGTCCCTAATCAGGTCAGCTTATAACCAATCTTCCGCAAGAAGCCCTTCCGCCAGCTAATGCCTTCGCTGTCCTCAATGCCCTTGCTCTTAAAGCCGTCCACCACGCCTAAGATGCCACGCCCTTGCTCGGTTTCAACTACAATCACCTGCGTCGGATTGGCGGTGGCACAGAAAATCCGCACGACTTCCGGCACATTTTTCACGGCATGAAGCACATTGATCGGGAAAAACCCTTCTCCCAAAAACAAAATAAATGAATGACCTGCCGACAATGCTAGCGCATTTTGTTTGGCAAGCTCGATCATCTCGTCATCCGTCCCACTCCAACGAATGAGGCACGCGCCCGAAGCCTCACAAAAAGCGAGGCCAAATTTGATGCCGGGGACAGCCGTTACCAATGCTTCGTGCATATCCTCAACCGTCTTGATGAAATGGCTTTGTCCCAAAATAAAATTAATCGCATCTGGTTTTTGGACCGTCACCATCGAAAGATCCATTGTTTCCCTCCTGTTTTATGCTTGACCCCAACGGCGGGCCAATTCCACAAATAAACGTACCCCATAACCCGTCGCACCTTTGGGTAGATAGGGACTGCTGTCTTTGGCATCCATTCCCATCCCGGCCATATCAATGTGTGCCCACGCCGGATAGGACACAAAATGATTGAGGAAGGCGGCGGCGGTACATGCGCCTCCAAAACGTCCCCCACTGTTTTTGATGTCGGCAGTATTGGATTCGATGAGTTTGTCATATTCGGGAAACAAGGGCATGGGCCAGACCTTTTCATTGGTGGTCTCGCCTGCTGCCATTAATGCATCGCGCAACACGTCACTGGTAGAAAAAAGCCCCGCGGCCATTCCACCCAACGCCGTGACACAGGCACCTGTCAGGGTCGCAATATCCACAACGGCGGTTGGCTTAAAGCGATCCGCGAAAACCAGTGCGTCCGCAAGAATCATGCGGCCCTCGGCATCGGTGCTGATGATTTCAATCGTCACTCCGTTACTGGCAGTGATGACCTCGGAGGGGCGGAACGCATTGCCGCTGATCATGTTATCTACTGATGGCACTATGCCAATCACATGGAGAGGCAGATTCAGTTCACCGATGACCCGCATCGCGCCAATCACTGCCGCTCCGCCCGCCATATCATTTTTCATGCTTTCCATGCCCTCGGCTGCCTTGATGCTGTAGCCCCCGGTGTCAAACGTGACGCCTTTGCCGATTAACACAATCGTGTCCAATTCTTCAGCCCGATTCGCATGGTGTTCCAAAATAATGAAACGCGGCGGGGTATCACTGCCCTGCGACACGGACAATAATGCCCCCATTTTTAAGGCTTCCATCTGGGCCTGTTCCAAAACCGTCACCTTAAGACCTACTTCGGCGGCGACCTGTTTGGCAACCTCCGCCATATGAATCGGAGTGCAGAAATTCGGCGGCATATTCACCAAATCGCGGGTAATCCTGACCCCATTAGCGATTACTTGACCCGAATGAACACCTAGCTCGGCAGAGGCTAGATCAGTTTCATTGAGAGCAACCAATGAAAGGGTTTTGGGAAAGGCTTCGGGAGCTTCTTTGGATTTCTGCTCATAATACCCATAGAGGGCCATGAGGCTCGCCTCGGTAATCGCTTCGGCAGCGGTTTCAATGTTCAAGCCACCCGCTCCCGCGCCATGAATCACACTGGCAACATGGTTCACCTTGAGGTCACGGACTTTTTGGATGGCAGAAGCGGCAGCGCGGCGTACCGTCTCTACTTTAAATTTTTCTCGATCTCCCAAGCCAACCAGTATCACTCGGCGGGAGGGAATCACCCCACGTGGATACAGCACCGTTACCTGCCCCGCCTTACCAGAAAAATCACCCGCCGAAACAAGGTCTTGAATCGCACCACTGAGGGCCTCATCAACCGTACGAGTCGCCCCGCTCAGTTCCGAATTTTCAAAAAGATTTACGATGATGGCATCGGCCTCAATAGATTGCAGATTACCCACAACGGCTTTTACTTCCATAACACTAGCTCCAATACATGGCTATAGTTCAAAAATTTATCATGCGGCCTAATTGTAGATGCTTTTGGATTTTGGTGGTACAGTTTCGCGGGTCGTTTTAGTTGGAAACATGATATTATGCGTGTGAGTTTTAGTCCCGGTTATTCGGCTCCCTTGCCCGAACGACATCCTTTCCCAATGAGCAAGTTCGCTGCGCTCCATCAGATTTTGCTGCGCGAGGAGTTGGTCAGGCCAGAGGAGGTTATTGAACCCTACGAGGCTGAATGGGAAGACTTGCTGCGTGTCCATACCTATGAATATCTGAACAGCCTCAAAAATGGCACACTCGACCCAGTGGAGGAACGCAAACTAGGGTTGCCATGGTCAAAAGGATTGATTAGGCGTTCACGATTGGCGGCTCAGGGGAGCATCAACGCCGCGCTTATGGCCCTTGAAGATGGCATCGCCGCTAATCTAGCAGGTGGCACACACCATGCGTTTCCCGATCATGGCGAAGGGTTTTGTGTCTTAAATGATGTCGCCATTGCCATTCGTCATCTTGTCCATAAGCGGATTATCAAATGCGCCCTTGTGGTTGACCTTGATGTTCATCAAGGGAATGGGACAGCAGGTATCTTTTCCAATGACCCAACCGCCTACACTTTTTCGATACATGGCGCACGCAATTATCCTTTTCATAAAACGCCGTCGTCGCATGACGTTGAACTGTCTGACGGAACTAATGACGATTTATATCTCAGCACTTTGGCGACTCATCTCCCGTTGGCGTTGCGCGAATCACAGCCCGACCTCGTGTTTTATCTGGGTGGGGTTGACCCGATGGCCGGAGATCGTTTTGGGCGATTGGCACTGACCCGTGACGGTTTACATAAACGGGATTGTTATGTGCTGCAAGCGCTTTATCGCCTCGGTTTACCCGTCGTATTAACCCTTTCGGGTGGCTACGCCAAGACCCCCGAGATGACGGCTGATTTGCGCGCCATTACCCACCGCGAAGCCCGTCGAATTTATGGCTAATTTTGCATTCTGTTCAAAAAAACGGTATGGTATCCTAAGATGATCTCTGGCTTTCGGATGGCTGATGCAACTCCTAACAAAGGTCAGAGATCGTTTCCCCTCTGTGAGAGGCATACCATCATTGGAATCACCCCTTGCGCCTTTAGCCCATTTGCTTCCCCTTGACCAAAATCCGGCAGCGGTCTATTTAGCCAGCCTGAATACCGAACAGGGTCGGCGCACCATGCTGCAAGCCCTGAATACGATTGCCGATATTGTGAGTGGTGGGCAAGCCGATGCGTTCACCTGTGATTGGGGAGCAGTGCGCTATCAGCATGTGATGGCTGTGCGTGCCCAACTCGCGGTGCGTTATAAGCCGGGGACGGTCAATAAAATGCTCTCAGCGCTGCGGGGTGTCCTCAAAGCCGCCAAAAATCTAGGGCAGATGCCGCCTGATGCCTACAGCAATGCGGTGGATATTCGGGGCATCAAAAATGCGACCCTGCCAGCGGGCCGTGAACTCTCGATGGGTGAAATCAGCATTTTATTGATGACCTGCGGGCAAGATAATTCACCCGCTGGGGTTCGGGATGCTGCGTTGATTGCCGTTTTATATGGGGCAGGTTTGCGCCGCGCTGAGATTGTCGAATTGAATCTGGCGGATTATGTGCTCGACACAGGGAAATTAGTGGTGCGGGGTAAGGGTCAAAAAGAAAGACTCGCGTGGCTAAATGATGGGGCAAACGCCGCATTATCCGAATGGCTGACGGTGCGGGGAGATGAGGACGGCCCATTATTTTGGCATATCAACAAAGCTGATAAGCTTGTCAATCGGCGTTTGACGACCCAAGCAATTTTCCATATTTTACGCAAGCGTGGGGATGAAGCAGGTCTGCGCGAATTTAGCCCGCATGATCTCCGCCGCACCTTTGTGAGCGATTTATTGGATGCAGGTGCGGATATTGCGACAGTCGCCCGCATGGCAGGTCACGCCAATATCCAAACCACCGCCCGTTATGACCGCCGCCCCGAAGAAACGAAACGCCGTGCCGCCGGACTGCTGCACATCCCCCACCACAAAAAACGCCCCGACTAGGTGCATTTGGAAGGAGTAGACAAGTCACCTGTGGCTGAATGGGTCACTGCCTGTTAAGATTGGCGGCGTTTCCCTATCTCATGCAAACATCTGAAATGCTATGCTCAAAAAACTGACGACTCTCGCCCTTTTGTTTATTTTATTGGGTCACTATATCCCACAGATTACTAGGTTAGCCTATGCCGCTGAAGTGGCTGACCTAAGTACAATGGCATTTTTGGGCCAGACCCAAGACACCAATGCAGACGGCAAGATTGACGGTGGCGACTCAACAGGGATTTACATCGTCCCGCGGCAAATACACTCCGGCGATGGCCTGCAATATATCGAGCTTACTTCGCCCTTTCAATTTAATGTGCAGGCGATGGCATGGTCGCCTACCCATAATGAAATCGCCTTTATTGCCTTTTTTCACGATCCCATCGAACAGAACGGCCCATCCCCAAGTGACCTAGTGGGCATTTTTATTATCTACCCTAGTTCGCGCGGCGTTCTATCGGTTTTTGAAGCACCAACTGGGACACGTCTCTATAATCTCGACTGGTCAGCCGACGGACAGCATTTGTTGTACACAGCCAAAAGTCCCGGCGATGATGGGCATGTTTATGTGGTCAATCGTGACGGGGGTGAGGCGACACGTATTACCCAGCCCAACACCTTTGCCAGCCTTGCCCATTTTGTGACCCCGCCTACCGAATCTAGTGAATATCATATTTTGGTGCAATCGGGGGCGTCGGATGTTTTGCGTTCGGGACGTAAAGCTACCGTAGAACTGCGCCGGATTGGATTTTCACCGGATCAAGGGGTGACTTATGATGAGGTGGTTTCCCTTCCGGCTTTTTCTCAGGCTAGTGCCGAGGCTTGGCTGAGTGGTTTTTCGGTCAATCAGGATCATATTGCTTTGCAGATTGCCACTGGTTCACTCCAAAACTACGATTGGGTACTCAGTATTCAACTGGGGTCGCTGAATTGGTCGGAGAATCGCCCTAATCTGGATGTTGCCAGCTTGACCAACGCCAGCCCTACTGGATTAAATGCGGATAACATCCAATGGGGTGATGGCTTTTTGACCTACACAGTATTGCCCCATTATCCCGCAACTGAACCCAGTTCCGGCGTCTATGTCTATGATTTCATCGCCAAAATTTCGACCCCATTAGATGCTATAAAAGAGGCTTCAGTATTGCCCTTGCCGGGTACGGTAGATGAACGGCGCTTTCTGATTGCGCAGCAAAACCAAGTGTCCCTCATGGAAGACGTGACCAGCGCACCAGTACCGCTTTTTGTTATACCGGGGAATGTCCTAGACATTCGACTTGAGCCGCCCCGCCTGAAATTAATCGCCTTTCATGGATTTGACGTGGATACCAATGAGGACGGCGTCTTAAACGACCTTGATTATGCCAGCATCTGGGTGGTGGATGAGACAGGCAATCGGCTGTCACGCTTGACCGGGCCGGATACCTACGATATTGACCCGATTTGGGACCCTAGCGGTGAATGGATTGCTTTTACGACAATTGTAGATACGGATGGCGATGGACTAATTAGGCCGGATGAGCGCCGAGTGATTGAGGTCATGCGGGCAGATGGGTCACAGCGTCATCGGGTATCCCCAATTGATCAAGAAACGCTCGCGCCATTTTGGAGTTTGGATGGGACACATCTGATATTTGCGGCCCGCACATCTGCCGATAGACCCTACGTGACCTACAGCGTACCCGTTGGATTCGATGCAGCAGTGTCCGCTTTTGGAACTCTGCCGATCTGTATGGCGACCAGCACCACTGCCTTAAATGTACGGACAGCCCCCATAGATGGCCGGGTGATTGGCGTTTTGGACACAGGCCACACCGCCCAGATCACGGGAGTAAACGGTAATCGTGAGTGGCTGCGGATTAACTTTGGGGGCGATTTTGCATGGGTATCACGCGGTTATGTCAATACGGACTGCTCGGCTGAAATTATCGGGCAATATCCAGTGGTACAGGGCAATGAACCTGTTGAATTGAATGACGGTCCAATCGTCTTGACAACCCCCGAAACCAATAGTCGTCCGGTAGTGATTACCCCGCAGGGAATTGTGGTCGAAAATGGGGTTGGTCAGCTTGGTCTGCTCGAAAATGAATCAACTACACCTCTCAATTGGCTTTCGACAGGTGAGGTTTTTGGCTTAGTTTCCACATGGTCAGCCGAAAATGAGGTGATTGGATTGGTAAGTCGCGGGGACAATGAAGGAATTTTACTGCGAAGCATCCACCTAGCGTCGGGTGAGACCGTGGATACAGAGAGTTCGGCCCTCCCAGAGAACATTTCATTTTTTGAGCCGCTGGCCCCCTATTCTATTGCCGATTATTTGGCGATGGTCGTCTATATAGATTCGGATCATGATGGCACGATTGAGCCATCCCCAACGTTGTTGGATGTCCAAAGCGATCAACGAGTGATTCTGGAATTTAATATGCACAATGGAACAACGCGCCAGTTGTCGGCATCCGACCAAAGCGCATGGTCGCCAAATCTGGAAGTGAATGGAACGCGGTTGGTTTATTCCAATTATATTGAGGGGGAGAAAGTTCGGATTGGATGGCTGTCGTTAACAGAAGAGCCGCCGATCTTTTTTCCCCTAACACCAGATACGCTATCCGCTTTTAATCCACGCTGGCAACCATGAGATGATACACATTTTCACGCAACTGATTCAGCGGCACATTCGGGCGTTACTGATGCAAAGCGACGTGGATGCCCTCTCCCTTTCTATGATTGTAACAGTAGGGTTGGGTGGCCTCTATCTCATTGGGTTGCTCGGCGTGGTGGAATTGAGCCAACGTCCGTTTTGGCTCATAACAATCCTCCTATTCGCCTTACAACCACTGGTGATTTATGTCAAGCAGCGCAGGATACACAGCGCGTTCATCGAGAGCCTTGCCCCGCTGACCATCGTGTATTTAATGGCGGGGGTGCGGGTGTTGTTAGCCGTCAGTGAACGACTGCAACATCATACCACTGACTCATTGACTGTGCCGGAGCCGTGGGGACAACGCCTCGATTTAAATGTCGCTATGCTCATCTGCGGGGTATGGGTATTATTGGCCCAACTACCTCTAACTGCGCAAGCATTCGGTAAATCGCAGAAATGGCTGTGGCAAGCGGCGGCAATAATGCTCTTTGCGGCATCAGTTTTATGGGCCGGACGGGTCTATTTGACGATTCGGGCACATGGAGCAACGGCCAGCGACCCCTTTGCCTATATCCAGATGGCGGTAGATTTCGGCAACCATCAAACGCCGCGCCATACCTTTGACCTTACCCCGTTTGCTGCCAGTCACGATTTGCCGCTTGACCCATTAGCGCATGTTGGCTATTTATCGCCTGACCCAAAGACCGGAAAATCTGCGACGGTCTGGCCGGTGGGGTATTCCGTGTTGATGGGATTGGGGTATCTAGTTGGTGGCGAGTCTGTGCTGTATCTATTTACGCCACTGATGGGTATTTTAACGTTATTGGTGACGGGCATGTTCTGCAATGAAATCTTGCATCGCTGGCCTGTTGAAAAGCGCTGGTTGGTGGCTGGCGTCGCGGCGATTATCTTGGCGACCTCCTTTCAGCAAACCGAGCGTCTCGTCGTACCGATGGCAGATATTCCTGCACAAGTTTTTACCGTTTTGACGTTTGTGTTGGCTTTCCGTGCCTTACGTGGTCGAACCGTCCTCTTTGCGGCGCTCGCTGGCGTCTGCCTCGGGGTCGCTTTCGCCGTGCGTTATACCCAAGTATTGATTGGCCCTGCCGTGTTGTTGCTGTTCGTTTTGGATTATTGGGAGACCCGTTCCAGACGAAAACTGCTTGAGTCCGTTTTGTGGTTCGGTGGAATGGCGGCATTGACGGCCCTTCCGGTACTGTGGTATCACGACACCGCGTTCGGCGGCCCATTCGAGGTGGGGTCAAAAGAATTGGGCCTGTTTCATATCCGCTACGTCCCCGATACCGCCGAAACGATGCTGCGTGCCCTGCTGACGGGTCGTGAATTTTATTATCTATCGCCGTTTTTGTTATGGGGCGCGATGCGTCTGTGGGTCAGTTTTCGTCGGGAAGCGATTGTGCTGGCGGTTTGGTTAATCATCATCAGCGTTTTTCATCTATTCTATGCTGCCCTTCGTTTGCGTGATCTGCTGCCTCAATTCCCGATATTGGTGTTGTTAGCGGGAATTGGCATGATAGACATGTTATATCAGGCGGCGCACCTATCCCGTCATCAGGCTGTTGGTAGGCTCGCGGTAGGCTTTGGGATCATCACGTTGTTTTGGCTACGAACCGATGCCGCGATTCGTTTGGCGATTATCCCATCCTTCAATACCTTTGGGTTATTGACGGCTGAACAGCGGGACGCCCTTGATAAGTTGGAAGCGAATACCCCACCTGATGCGATTGTCGCCGTCTCATTAAATAGTGGGCCAGTCAGTCTTTATGCCCATCGAGAAACCGTGCGGCCCTATGAGTGGTCAGAGGCAGAATGGCTCAAATTTGTTCGGGTCGCTCTGGAATCTGGCTATCCGGTCTATCTCTTACGGGACGGGTATGAAATAGAGCCGCCATTGGAATTGACCCAATCGCGTTATGATGCCGCCCTCATCGGGACATTTTTCCTACCCTATTTTTATCCCGGTGCAGGTTCGATTAATCAACAGGTCGAGTTATATCGGATTACACCACATCGTTTGATTGGCGATTCATTACAGGATACCCAACCCTTATCTTGATGGGTATCTAGCGCTCGGCTATACTACACCGGATTTATTGGACTAGGGATGTTGAGAGGTCACTTGATCGAAATTTGGCGAATCGCATGGGCGCGGTTCAACCTCATTGGAAAAATTATAGGTGAGGTACAGGGACGAGTCATCGTCACCGTCTTTTACTTCACCATCGTTGTGCCGTTTGGCATCGGTTCCCGTTTGTTGACTGACCCCCTTCGTCGGCGTAATCCACAACCGGCTTGGTTAGATCGCCCTCCTCTCCCCGAAGGCTTAGATGCGGCACGTCAGCAAGGATAAGGTATGTATATTTTAGGCATCTCCTGTTTTTATCACGACGCGGCGGCGGCTCTGATTAAAGATGGTCAGATTGTCGCGGCGGCGATGGAAGAGCGTTTCTCGCGCAAAAAGCATGACAATGACTTTCCCATCAAGGCGATTGAATTTTGTCTCAGACAAGCAGGCATCACAGGGCAAGACCTCGATTACGCCGTGTTTTATGAAAAGCCCCTGCAAAAATTTGAGCGTATCCTACTGACCACCTTAAACACGTTCCCACAATCGGTCAATTTGTGGGGCGAGTCTATGCTGGTATGGCTAAAAGAAAAGCTGTGGGTCAAGAGCATTATCACCAAAGAGGTCGGGATTCATCACGACAAGATTCTCTTTTGTGACCACCACATGAGCCATGCCGCTAGTGCGTTTTTCGCCAGTCCATTCAAAGAAGCAGCCGTCATGACGGTGGATGGTGTTGGCGAATGGACGACGACCACACTCGGCACGGCGACTAGCTATTGGGAAGGTGACACCTCTGAAAACGGCAAGCCAACTCGTAACGAAATTAATCTTTTCAGCGAAGAACGTTTCCCGCACTCAATTGGCTTGCTTTATTCGACTTTCACAGCCTTTTTGGGCTTCCGTGTCAATAACGGCGAATATAAAGTGATGGGTATGGCTCCCTATGGCACGCCGCGCTATATGGACAAAATGGAAAAGATTTTCCGCTATAGCCCCCAAGACGGCAGTTTTCGCCTTAATTTGGATTATTTCGCCTTTCCTTACTCCACCAAGCAGAGTTTTAACAACAAATTCTTGGGATTGTTTGGTGAACCGCGCCCTGCCGAAGATGATTTCTTCACGATGGCGACCAATCCGGAACGGGCTGGCGAAAAAGCTGCAATGGATCGCAACCAGCATTACGCCGATGTTGCGGCTAGTATCCAACAAGTGACCGAAGATGTCTTGATTGCGATTGCCAACTATCTGCATCAAAAGACGGGCATGAAAAAACTGGTGATGGCCGGTGGGGTCGCGCTGAATACCCGTGCCAATTATCGCATCCTCGCCGAAACCCCTTTTGAAGAAATCTACATTCAGCCCGCAGCGGGGGATGATGGCGGCGCGTTGGGGGCAGCGCTGTGGGCCTACCATCTGGTACTTCAAAAACCGCGCAACTGGGTGATGCCCCACGCCTATTGGGGTCAAGCCTACAGTGATGCCGAATGCCGTCAGTTTATGGAATCGAATGGTATTACCTATGAGTCGTTTGAGAGCCAACCCGAAAAACTGATGGATGTCGTCGCTGAATCCCTGACTCAGCGCAAGGTAATAGGCTTACATCAGGGTGCTTTTGAATGGGGGCCACGGGCGTTGGGCAATCGCAGTATTTTGGCTGACCCCCGCGACGAGGCCATGAAAGAGATCGTGAATACCAAAATCAAATTCCGCGAGCCTTTCCGTCCATTTGCTCCGGTGATCCTGCGTGACCGCGCCGCCGAATATTTTGATTACCCCGATGTCGAAAAACACGAAGCGCCGCGTTATATGTTGATGGTTAGTCCGGTCAAGCCCGGTATGCAGGATAAAATCGCTGCTGTCTCGCACATGGGTACGGGACGTTTGCAGACCATCGAACGCGAAACCAACCCGCTTTATTATGGGATTATCGAGCGCTTTGGGCAGATTACAGGCGTGCCGGTGGTCTTGAATACGTCATTTAATTTGCGGGGTGAGCCGATTGTCAACACCCCCCGTGAGGCATTTAACACCTTCCGCAACAGCGATATTGACATGTTGGTACTGGGTTCCTATCTGATTCGCAAGTGATTATCCGAGGGCTATTATGCGAGATTTTCTCCTTAAAATGGGCGTGTTGAGTGAGATGCTGCGCTTTTTGTGGCGGCGTAAACTCTATTGGCTGATTCCGATGGTGGTGACCTTGCTGCTGTTTGCCGTCTTGATTGTTCTCAGCAGTTCCAGTGGCGCTGCCCCATTCATCTATTCGCTGTGGTAAGCAGGAGCCACCCATGACTGATTTTGAGATACTGTCGTTAGTCGGATTGGTTTTTGGGCTGATTGTTGGCCCACTGACCGCACGTAGCTCCATTCGCCGCGAAAAAATCTATGGAGGGACACCTGCCAAGTTGCTGCATTTGTTGGCGGCGGGAATGTATGTCGCTACGCCACCGACTATTTTGACGGGAGTGATTGTGGGGGTGGGTTTAAAAACCTTATTCCCGCTGGCTCTCGCGCTAATTTTTGGTAGCTTGGGTATCCTGCTGATTTTCGCCACCTTTGAGAAACAAGCCCGCCCGGCCCATGATGCCAAATCGGAGCGTGGCTGGACGGCTGAGGATGCCCGCACGTCGGGGTTGTAACGCTACCTAGAACACGATGAAAAGGACGAGCCTGTAAACTCGTCCTTTTATTGTGGGGTATCCAAAAGGCCATTTTCGATAATGTAATCATGCAGGGTTTCAGCGAGGAGTTTATTTCCCGACGCATCAAGATGGAAATCCAGCGCATAATAAATCGTCTCACCATTATGGATGGCCTCTTGAAAAATTGGCAGCATATCAATACAGCGCCAGCCTTTTTCCTCACACAGTGCCATCAACATCCGGCGGCTTTCCCCAAGTTGTTGAATATACTCCTCGCCTAAATCGTCCACCAAATATTCGGCATAGGCTTCTTCTTTGGTTGGCAGCAGTACCAGAATCATCTCAGCGCCGATTTCTTGCTGGATAAACTCCGCTCCAGCTTCATGGGCCTCTACATTGCGTTCCCAACCGTACTGTACCAGCGGATAAGTCATGCTAAACGGCGAGGTATATTCATTGGTGGAGACCAGCATCTCGCGCCCGTTGACTTCGCGGGTGACGTAGTGTTTGTAGGGGCTGGTGGATTTAGGTGGATCAAGCCATTTTTTGAGGAGGGTATAGACAGCTGAATATTGGGCTAACCCTTTGGCGTCGGGTACTGGGTCGGGGCCGGGTGCACCTTCAAGCGTGCCTGTTTTGCCTTGAATTTGGGCGAGCACATAGTCGTCGGATAGATCATTGGGATACCATTGCCAAATGACCAGATTAGGTTCCAATGGTGGGCCAATATCCTCAATCAGTGCTAACTGCCCGGTTGAGCCTGTGCCTGCCAACCCTGCATTGACCGAGTTCCAGCCGTACTCATTTTGGAGGCGCTGTACCCAGCAATCATTCACCTCTGTCCAGCAAAAGGTAAACGAGTCCCCAAATGCCAAAATCTGGAGGGGCCAACGGGGGCCATCGGTTCTTAACCCCACGACATGCCCTTCCCAGACCGTACCCGTACTAAAGGTGAATTTAGCGTCGCGCCAGTGAATGGGATAATTTTTGATGCCGGGGTCAAGCCGTGCTTGGAACTTGTTATCAATGACGAATGGGAACTCCTGTACCAAGCGCTCCTTATCCCACGGGACACGTCGGACGTGCTGAATGTCGCCCTGCATTGAAGGCGGTAGCGAATCAAAGCCGACCCGTACAAATATCTCAATTATCAGTACGCTAAATGCAAGGCTGAAGAAGGTTAGGATGAGACCGCTCAGTATCGAACGCGGTTTACCCCCCTTTTTTTGCTCAACGGTAGATGGCAGCGTGTTTTCGATGTTGTCCGTCGTCACGTTTACCCCTCAATGGATCGGGCACAGCGGAAACCGATAAACCAATCCCGCCGATCAGGTGGAAATTTGAAGCGGGTCGTCACGGCGGCAGCAAAATCAATATAACTGCGAATCCCACCCCGATAAACTCGCTGGCTGGTCGTATCGCTCATATCCTCGCGGCCATCATTGGGGTCATAGGGATAGGGACGGTGGATGCTGCTGACCCACTCCCAAACATTCCCCGCCATGTCATAGGCCCCAACCCACGACACCCCACCAGCGCGACTACCCACATCGGCGGTTTCGTTCATGAGGGTTCGGTCATATACCAAGTTTTCGTCAATCATGGTATTGCCCCAAGGATAGATTAAATTATCCGGCCCACGTGCCGCATATTCCCATTCGGCCTCAGTGGGCAATCTACCGCCACGACTGGCACAAAAATCACGGGCCTCAGTCCAGAGGATGTTTTCGCGGGGCTGATTGGGTCGTTGGCCGTTACCGTTTGAGCCATATTGTGCATTGGTTACTTCATAGCGATCTAACCAGAAGGCGTCGTCAAAACAGATGGGATGGACGGGGGACTCGTCACGCCTCCCTTTTTCATTGCCCATGATGAAACAACCGGGGGGGACAAGCACCATCTCCACACCATCAATCTCTTCGATAACTGGTGTCCAGTCCGAATTACGAGTCAACGAGCGAATGGGGGTTGGTGGAATGGTAGTCGGAGTGCGTTTAGGGGCGGTGTTGCGGTCGTCGTCGTTGCCTTTACTACAAGACAAAAGAAATGCCGCCAGCAAAGTCAGCATGACGGCCAGTAGATTTCGGTTCACTTTTAATTCACCTTATCTTTATCCAACGACAAAACACAAAGGATAGATGTCATATGCGATTGTACCAAAATCGTCTTGTTTGGCTATCCCTATCAACGCTAAAATCGTGCTCATACTAGGGTTACGATTAGGAAAAGCTAGAATGAAGCTCAAAACTGTTTTGCAGATTTTTATCTTGCTGAGTCTTATGTTCCCTCTCTCCGGCACAGTTCAAAGTCAAGACACTCCACAATATCAATGGGTCGAACTCATCGATATTTTCGATAATCCCCTCTATATTACCCATGCGGGAGACGGTTCGGGACGCTTATTTGTGGTTGAACAATATGGCTATATCATGATTCTCGATCAAAATATGCAGCTTATCCCCGAACCTTTTTTGGATGTAACAGCCCAAATGCCAGCGGATGTTACACAAGGCGGCTATACTGAGCGTGGCTTAATTGGACTGGTTTTTCATCCCGATTACAAAAATAACGGCATCTTTTTTGTCCACTATGTTCGTTATGACAACAAAGCCATCATTGAACGCTATCACGTGTCCTCTGATAATCCAAATGTTGCCGATCCAAATAGTGGGACAATAATTTTCAGCGCCGATGACCCCTTCCCCAATCACAACGGCGGCCAGCTTGCTTTTGGGCCAGACGGCTATTTATATTTCGGTATCGGTGACGGGGGTGACTTGGGCGATCCATTCAAAAATGGGCAAAATACCAAAGTTCCCTTTGGCAAAATGCTCCGTGTTGATGTCAATAATACCGATACCTATACCATCCCGCCGGATAACCCCTTTGTAGATAATCCCGACTACTTACCCGAAATTTGGGCACTTGGGTTCCGCAATCCTTGGCGTTTTAGTTTTGACCGTCTTACGGGAGATTTGTATATCGCGGATGTCGGCGAGGCGATGTGGGAGGAAATTGATTTTCAGCCTGCGGGTAGCCCCGGCGGACAAAATTATGGCTGGAATGCCTATGAAGGTAATCATCCGTTTTCGGATACAACGCCTGTCCCGGAGGATATGACACTCCCCATTTTCGAGTATTCCCATAACGAAGGTTGCTCGGTTACAGGCGGATATGTCTATCGTGGTCAGGCGATACCGGAGTTGCAGGGCCAGTATTTTTTTGGGGATTATTGTAACGGTGGGGTCTGGACAACTAGCCGAGACGCGGATGGCACTTGGGTGACGGTGAATCACGGCTATTTGGGGCGACAGATTAGCTCTTTCGGTGAGGATGAACAGGGCGAACTCTACATGGTAGATTATAAAGGGGCAATCCTATGCCTCGAACGGGTTGAATAATCTTTTAAGGAGCAGGCTGCTGCTGTGTAATGCAGTGGATATTGCCCCCACCTAATAAAATCTCCCGCCCCGGTACGCCGATGACCTTGCGCTCAGGAAAAAGTTCCTGTAATTGTTGCAGGGCTGCGACATCGTATGGATCATCGAAAATCGGGGCGACGATTCCCCCATTGGCAATGTAAAAATTGATATACGACCCAGCCATACGCTGACCTGCTTGACGTGGATGGCTGCCTTCCAACACATCAATCCCCTCGCTTTCGGTTTCGGTGATATATAGCGGCCCCGGCTGATGGATTTTGTGAACTTCGGGACGACGGCCTTGCGCATCAATAGCCTGTGTTAGTCGCTCCAGCGCGTCACATGAGATATCATACTGGGGGTCATGTTGATTATCTGTCCAAGTCAAAACAACCACGCCCGGGCGAACAAAACAGGCCAGATTATCAATATGTCCGTCCGTCTCGTCCAGATAAACACCCCGCCCTAGCCAAATGATGTGTCTCACATTTAGATAATCCACCAGCAACTGCTCAATTTGGCCGCGTGATAAGGATGGATTGCGATTCGGATTCAATAGGCATTCTTCTGTGACCAACGCCGTTCCCTGACCATCTACGTGGATCGCGCCACCTTCCAAGATGAATGAGGCCTTGTAGCGATCCACCTGTTCAATTTCCAAAACCTTTTGGGCAACTAGATTGTCCTGATTCCACACGGGATATAGGCCACCATTCAAGCCACCCCACGCATTAAATTCCCAATCAATGCCTCGAATCTCGCCCATGTCATTGATAACAAAGGTTGGGCCAGTATCGCGTATCCACGCATCATTCGAGGAAATTTCCACAACGCGGATATTGGATGGCAGTAACGCACGAGCGTTTTGAAATTGGCCTTGATTTACTCCAACCGTCACAGGTTCGAATTGGCTAATCGCAGCGGCAACCGATGTGAATGCACGCTGGGCGGGTTTGGCTCCATTGCGCCAGTTATCGGGTCGTTCCGGCCATAATACCCAGCATCTTGTATGTTTTTCATACTCAGCGGGCATTCGGAAACCGTCTTGTTTGGGTGTGCTGTTTAAAAGTTGAACCATAGTACCTCGTGATGTGGAAGAATACGCTACAATAACACACTCTCAAAGATTGTCGCTACCGTCAGGAGGAAAAACGTTGATGCAAGCGATACGGGTCGCGTTGATTCAGGTGGGTTGGCTGGGTAGCCGAGATGCTATGATGGAGCAGTATCGGCAGTTGATAGGGCGGGCAGTCTCAGTAGGTGCGGAATTAGTCTGCCTGCCAGAATTTTCACTCTCCCCTTACTTCGCCAGCACCCGTGACCAAGCGGGTTTTGCGTGGGCTGAACCCATTGTTGGGGGCGAATCCGAGCAATTTTTTCGCCAACAAGCCACTGAGCATGAAATAACCCTGATTGGCAGCCTCTTTGAAAAAGCTGAGGACGGACGCTATTTTGATACCGCAACCATTCATGGCCCGAATGGGGATTTAATTGGAGCCACCCGCAAAATTCACATCCCCTCTGGCGAAGGCTATAACGAGACAGATTTTTTTGAGGGTTGGGACGAATATCCGGTTTTTGACGTGGGGCCGTTAAAGGTTGCCGCCCCCACCTGTTATGACCAATGGTTTCCCGAGTTGGCCCGCATCTATACCTTAAATGGCGCAGAATTTGTATTCTATCCGACGGCGATTGGTTCTGAGCCAACCGACCCGGCTATCGATACCCAAAATTCGTGGGAGACAGTCATGCGTGGGCACGCTATCGCCAATGGTATTTTTGTTGGGGCAGCCAATCGCATTGGACAAGAGGGCAGTGTTCGGTTTTATGGCAGCAGTTTTGTGTGTGACCCGACGGGTAAAATTTTGGCTCAGGCCGAACGGGATACGGTTGAAGTAATCATTGCCGATCTTGAACCGTATACGCTGATCCATTGGCGCGAGTTATTTCCGCTGCTGCGTCAGCGCCGTCCTGCCATTTACGAGCGCATTACCAAGCCGTAACATAAGTCAAAACTGGGCCATGTATGCAGCATGACCCACCTATAGCTATTATGAGTCGTCTTCGTCAATTGCATTTTTGGTAATTTGATAGATATCTTCGATACTCGCCCCGCGAGCCTTCTCGATACGTGCCAACCGCTTTTGGAACTGTCCCATTGCGTAATTAACAAAATCATCTTCTACTAATCCAAACGGAATAACGTCGTAATGGGAAAACGCTTCATTGATAATCCCTAAAGCTGGCATGACAAGGGTGTTCATGGTTTCTTCGAAGACTACCCATAACGCATCATTGGCGGCGATCAGACGCGATAGCAAAAACACCCCATAGGCAATGTGACGTGACTCATCTTGTTTTAGAAAGGCAATCCCTTGGCGCTGACCGGGGAGCAGATTGTTTCGTTCAAGGGCGGTAAAGTAGGCGTGGTATCCTGTCTCGGCCAGCATCCCCTCAACGACCATGTTGTAGGTTGCTGAGGCACGAACCTGTGCTTCGGGAGATGAATCATGGGTAAGTCGTTGTAGCGCTTCGGGCAGGGTGTGATAAAACAAATAGCGGTAATTGTCGGTGTGATAGTGGCTTAAATCACGAACTTCTCCCGTGACTTCTTCCAAGAAGCGGCAGAAAAAATCAGTGTGTTTGGCTTCCTCCCACAGAAAGGTAGTCAAATAAAGTTCTTCCTCAACCCTTCCCTCCTGTGCAATCACTTGGATGAGGGGCAGCAAGTCCAAGGTAACAGCTTCTTCACCCGCTTGAAAAAGGGTCGTCAGGCGCAGGATCACATCTTTTTCATCGGGAGTTAGGCGTTTCCAATCTTCAACATCTTGGCTGAAATCAATCTCACTCGGATTCCAAATGCCAAAACGCTTGGCTTTTTCGAACAGTCGCATAGGAGGTGTCTCTCGACGTAATCCGCGTGTAGTTGTCACGAAACTTTGGTGCATTTGACATTCCTTACCTTAATTTTGGTACTATAAACTATTGTAGCGAATTTAGACGAAGGGAGTGGAGATTCGCCATGAAACGAATCGCAGTTTTGACAAGTGGGGGAGATGCCCCCGGAATGAATGCAGCCATTCGTGCAGTTGTGCGGGCCGCGATAGAGCGTGGCTGGGAAGCCTATGGTGTCAAACATGGATATATGGGGTTGATTGATGGAAATATCCATCAATTAGGCCGCCGTGATGTGGGCGGAATTATGCAGTTGGGCGGCACTGTACTGGGTAGCGCTCGGTGTCCCGAATTTAAAACGGACGAAGGCCGCCGAAAAGCCTTGCGGGCGCTTAATCAAAAAGGCATTGATGCCCTCGTCGTGATTGGCGGCAATGGTTCACAAACAGGTGCCCATACCTTACACCAATTGGGATTGCCGACAGTAGGGGTGGCTTCAACGATAGATAATGACCTCTATGGCTCGGAGATCACCATCGGTGTGGATACAGCGCTCAATATTGCATTGGAATCCATTGATCGCCTCAAGGTGACGGCATCATCTCATCAACGTGCTTTTCTGGTTGAGGTGATGGGGCGTGATTGTGGCTATTTAGCGCTGATGGCGGGTATTGCAGGCGGGGCTGAGGCCATTGCTTTGCCAGAGGTCGAAACTGATCCTAAGGCTTTAGTTGAAGAACTGCGTGATGCCTATCAACGTGGTAAATCTCATGCGTTGGTGGTTGTTGCTGAGGGCGCGAAGTATAATGCCAGTGCGTTGGTGAAGTATTTTGAAGAACATGAGCAAGAAGTAGGTTTCGATATCCGGGCGACGACGCTGGGGCACGTGCAGCGCGGTGGAACGCCTAGCTCATTTGACCGTTTGTTGGCGACACGCTTGGGTGCGGCAGCCGTTGGATATTTGTCCGATGGGATCACTGGGGTGCTGTGCGGCTTAAATAAGGGCGATATTACCGCGACACCCTATGAAGAGGTCACTGGTCACCACAAAACATTAAGCCCGGAGATGATGGAGTTAGCGCGGGTGATGGCCCGATAGGATACCACTGTGCCAGAAGATTTTCTCCTTCTCCTTATCGTTGGTCTGGTGGCAGGTGTGTTATCAGGGATGTTTGGGATTGGCGGGGGCATTGTGATTGTTCCCGCCCTCATTACTTTTCTGACCTTTGAGCCTGTTCATGCGATTAGTACCTCACTCGTAGCCTTGCTGCTGCCCGTTAGTATTTTTGCAGTTATGGCCTATCAGCGAGCGGGTCATTTCAATTGGCGGGCTTCGGTGCTGCTGGCACTTGGGATTGCCTCGACGGTTTGGATCGGCGCTCGTCTGGCACTCAGTTTACCCAGCGATACCCTAAAACAGGTCTATGGTGTGTTTCTAATCCTGATGGGGTGGCGATTTTTGCAGCCCCGTAAATTTTGGCATGAATTTCGTTCTGATGCCTCTATTCCTGCGGTATCTGTATCGAACTCAAGCCCGGATTCCCAATCTCCTAATCCATCAACCCAATAGTACATCATTTTGATAATCGGCCTTTTGGCGGGTGTAGCATCGGGGTTATTTGGGATTGGGGGCGGCATTATTATTGTGCCTATATTGGTGGGCCTGCTGCAATATGAGCAAAAACGGGCCACTGCAATTTCGCTGGGGGCGCTGCTGTTACCAGTAGGGTTGCCCGCCGTCATCACTTACTACGAGGCAGGCGAATTGGATATTCCGACGGCCATTCCAGTTGCACTAGGTTTAGTGGTCGGCGCATTGGGGGGTGCAAAAATCGCTTTAGGGCTACCATCTGTCCGAGTACGTCAGTTATATGGCATTTTCATTTTGCTTATCGGGATACGTTTTGTTTTGGGATATTAAAAAGGCGAGGTCATCCACCCCGCCCCTTTTTGTTTTTTACTATGCCGATTG
The DNA here is from genome assembly GCA_021463865.1 of Anaerolineae bacterium. Lineage (GTDB taxonomy): Bacteria > Chloroflexota > Anaerolineae > Aggregatilineales > J027 > CFX10. Next base: position 218,143 of record JAJTXY010000005.1, on the reverse strand, counting down.
GCTTTCGAGAGCCTCATCCCGCCGATGCATCGCTTGGAGGAACGGCTTGGTGAGTTCGGCGATCACAGTGGGGAACAACAGTAGCGGAATCAAAATGGCCCAGTGTGACCCACTCAATAGGGTTGTATCGAAGATGTCCCGCAGAAAGGGAATATACAGTACCAACAGCAGGCCCGCACCTGATGACAACACTGCGTATTGCATGTACTTGTTACTAAATGGCCCAATCTTGAAGATTGAGAACAGCTCCGACCGGGTGCTGTAGGCGCGGGCGAGTTGGGCTGCTGAAAGGGTAACAAATGCCATTGTCCGTCCAAGGGCCTCACTGGTTTCTTTGACGAAGGATAGTTCGATATCGCCCCGCCCAATTGCAAAGGCCAAAAGCGTCACAGCGGTCATGACAATCGTTTGAACAATCATCCCAATGACCATATCCTTGTTGACAATGGGTTCGTCGGGTGAACGCGGGGGCCGCGCCATAATATCGGGGTCGCCTTTTTCCACCCCTAATGCTAATGCCGGAGCACCGTCGGTAATTAAATTGAGCCACAGGAGTTGAATCGCGGTTAATGGGGTCGGCCAACCAGCCAACGTCGCAAGGAAGATCACGCAGATTTCGGCCAGATTGCAACTGAGCAAGAAATAGACGAATTTGCGAATATTGGCATAGATGACGCGCCCTTGTTCGACTGCCGAGACGATACTGGCGTAATTGTCATCCGTCAAAATCATGTCGGCGCTTTCTTTGCTGACATCCGTACCCGTAATGCCCATCGCTACCCCGATACTGGCACGTTTGAGGGCCGGAGCGTCATTCACACCATCGCCCGTCATAGCAACAATGTGATTACGTCGGCGGAAAGCCTCTACAATCCGAACCTTGTGTGATGGCGAGACACGGGCAAACGCATCGGCGGTATCTACCTTACGATCCAATTCCGCGTCGGACATCTTTTCAAGTTCGGCCCCACTGATGACCTCACCGCCCGGACGCAGCAGGCCAATCTCTTTGGCGATGGCTCGGGCAGTATCGGCATAGTCGCCTGTCACCATCACGGTGCGAATACCCGCACTACGGGCTTTGGCGATGGCTGCGCCGACTTCGGGTCGGGCGGGGTCGAGCAGGGCAATTAGCCCGACCAGTTCCATATCATTCTCAATGGTTTCGGGGGTGATTTCATCCGGCATCTGAGAGCCAAGTCGTTTTTGGGCGACGGCCAATACACGGAAAGCCTCAGCAGCAAGTTGTGCATTCACATTTAGGATATTTTGGCGGCGTTCGGGTGTAATGGCGACGGCCTGCCCATTTTCAAAAATCGCCGAGCAACGGGCAATCATAATATCCGGCGCACCCTTGATAAACGCGAGATATTCCCCGTCGGGCATTTTGTGAATGGTGCTCATACGCTTCCGGTCAGCATCGAACGGGATTTCGGCGACACGTGGATTTGTATTTTCAGCATCGGCACGCCATATTCCCGCTTTGGCAGCGGCTACAACCAATGCACCTTCAGTAGGGTCACCGATCATGCGATACCCGGTGGGTGAATTGGTGTCTTGTTCAAGGCGGGCGTCGCTTGCCAGAAGTCCCCCTAATAACAAACGCATCGTTTCGACACGGTCATTTGGGTCTAGGACATCTTTTTCGAGGCGGAAATCGCCATGCACTGCGTAGCCCTCACCCGTGACATCGAGGTGATACCCTGCCACATACAGCTTGGCAGCCGTCATCTGATTTTGTGTCAATGTCCCGGTTTTGTCGGAGCAAATCGCAGTGGCACTGCCCAGTGTCTCGACGGCGGGTAGGCGGCGAATGAGCGCGTTACGCTTAATCATCTCGCGCATCCCGATAGCAAGATTGATGGTGACAACGGCAGGCAGGCCTTCTGGAACGGCGGCAATCGCTAATGAGATAGCGATAATGAAACTTTCTTGCAGAGAATCTACCAGTTCCATATCCTTGCGTAAGTCCTGAATCGCCCCGACGATGAATACCAAACCACAGATAATCAATGCCGATATACTGAGCATCTTGCCCAGTTCATCTAGGCGGCGTTGCAGTGGGGTTTCTTCTTCCTCGGTGGATTGCAAGGCATCTGCAATCTTGCCGATTTCGGTTTTCATGCCAGTGCCTATCACGACCCCTTTGCCGCGCCCGTAGGTGGCGATTGTCCCCATATAGGCCATGTTGTGACGATCCCCAATAACCGCGTCTTCGGACGCAATCTGTTCGGCTTGTTTACTCACGGGGACAGATTCACCGGTTAGCGAGGCTTCCTCGATGCTCAGATTGACGGTTGTGACTAGCCGCAAATCTGCCGGGATATAGTCCCCTGCCTCAAGCAATACCACATCACCGGGGACCAATTCTCTGGACGGGATGGATTCGGTGTGCCCGTCCCGCATAACTTTGGCGTTGGGGGCGGCCAATTTTTTCAGGGCACTGAGGGCTTGTTCGGCGCGGCCTTCTTGAACGACCCCCAAAGTGGCATTCAAGATCACGATCGCCATAATCGCAACCGCCTCAATTTCGTCCCCCAGCGCAAATGAGACCACTGCTGCAAACAATAAAATATAAATGACAAAATTATTGAATTGATTCAATAACTGCTGCCAAAAACCCGGTCTTTCAGCTTCAACCAATTCGTTTGGGCCATACTGCGCCATTCTTTTGGCAACTTCACTTTTGGTAAGACCGTTTTCGGCTTCAGTTTCCAATTGGTTAAGCACTTCATTAGGTGGCATTGTATGCCACACACTCTCAGACATTCGACATCCTTTTTGGTTGACTGTTGTGGACATGAGGAATGAATCCATGTATAGGACTCTATTGTAACGATGGTGTTCCTGAATGCCACTTGGATATTTGTTCTAAACAGGGGTTGAGGATAATATCATGCTTTGTGATGATTGACATCCCCCTGAAGTCGGGGTCCCAATGGAGGCGGTTACTTTGCGGCGATTTTTGGAAGGCCCGGCGGGTACTGGAAAAACCACCTATGCCGTTGAATATCTGCATCGTCTTTTACAGGAGGGAGTACGGCCAGAGTCTATCCTTGTGCTGGTTCCCCAGCGCACATTGGGCCGACCCTATCAACTTGCTGCCTTCAATCCCGATTGGCCTGACGCGGCAGGGGTGGATATAGTCACGTTTGGCGGTCTGGCACGACGCGGTATCCAGCTTTTTTGGCCTGAAATTGCGACAGCGGCGGGTTTTACGAATGTGGAAGGCCGCGAGCCGATTTTCCTGACCATTGAGACGGCGCAATATTATATGGCCCGTTTTGTTGATCGTGCCGTTGAACAAGCCCTGTTTGACAGCATTAATGTCGCCCGCCCCCGCCTGATTGCCCAAGCGCTCGACAATCTTTCCAAAGCCGCCATCAATGAATTTTCGTTGGATGATGTGGCCCTACGGTTGTCACGGGCATGGAATGGGCATTCCAGCCGTCTCGCCATCTACCAAACGTGGTTGGAAGTAGCCCGTGAGTTTCGCCAGCACTGTTTGGATAATAACCTGCTGGATTTTTCGCTGCAATTGGATGTGTTTAACGACCACCTGTTACATAACCCGCTGTATCAGACCTACCTGAACCAAACCTATCACTATCTCATTGCCGATAACATTGAAGAAAACTTCCCGGTGACATTGGACTTTATCGAATCCCGTCTACCAGCATTGGAAAGTGCGCTTTTGGTCATAGACAGTGATGCCGGCTATCGCGTGTTTCTCGGTGCAGAACCTCTCCAAGCCGCCCAGTTGCAGGCCTTATGCGATGACCACATCGTATGGGATAGCTCATACATCCAGAGCGAACCGTTACAATCATTATCAACGGCATTGGACGCTATTTTCACCGATGACGATTTAAGCGATACCCCACTGCCCGAACTTGACCCCTCCCCCCTTGAGGCGTTTGCCTATGCGTTTCGCACCTTCTATCCCCAGATGTTGAATTGGGTGTGTGATGAAGCCATTCACTTGATTGAGTCAGGAGTCGAGCCGCGCCAAATTGTCATGTTAGCGCCCTATCTCAATGATTCGCTGCGATTTACGGTGATGAATCGTTTACAGACAGCCGGAATTCCCGTTGTATCGCATCGTCCGTCGCGGGCGATTCGAGATGAACCTGCGGCACGGGCTATGCTGACACTTATGGCGTTGGTGAATCAACCCGCTGACCAACTGCCGCCTGCCCCGGATACCGCCGACGCGCTAGTGCAGGTCATTGCCAGTCTTGACCCTATACGTGGGAGACTGTTGGCCGATGTCGTCTATGGCGCGACGGGTCGTAGTGAGATGGGATCATTTGATGCCATCCAACAGGCTATGCAAAGCCGCATCACCTACGTGGTGGGCGAACGTTATGAGCAGTTGAGAACATGGTTAATGGAGCAGCGTGAGACTGTTGGTCAGACGCCGCCTGACCATTTTTTGCGCCGTCTTTTTGGTGATGTGCTTTCCCAACCCGGGTTTGGTTTTCATACCCATTTGGACGCGGGTACGGTAGCCGCCCAGATGGTCGAATCGGCCCAACAGTTCCGCCGCGTGTTATATCCCGATGGTACCGATGATTGGTCAACGGTCTGGGTGGAATATCGCACATTGGTTAGTGAGGGACTGTTGGCCGCCTTGCATGAAGAAAGCTGGCACAAAGAGGAAGCCAATGCTGTGTTTATAGCCCCAGCCTATACTTACCTGATGCGCAATCGTCCAGTAGATTATCAATTCTGGTTGGATGTTGGCAGTTCAGCATGGTCGGAGCGCCTCGACCAGCCTATTACCCATCCCTATGTGCTGCGCCGTTCCTATGATATGGATAAAGTGTGGCTGGATGAAGATGAATTTCAAGCGGAATGGACGATGCTGCGTAAATTAATTCTCGGTTTGACCCGGCGCTGTGGCAAACAACTTTATCTCGCTATCGCAGATTTGGGAGAGCAGGGCTTTGAGCAGCGCGGCCCACTGCTGCGAGTTTTTCAACAAGTCTTACGATCCTATGGCACAACAGGAGCATCGGCGTGAACGATACCCCGTTTAAATTTCGCGCATCCCAGTTTGACATCATCAGCTATTCGCGGGGTTTGATGGGCGTAGCGGCTGTCCCCGGTTCCGGCAAAACCTTCACGTTGTCGCATCTCGCCGCTGCATTAGTCCAGAAATTGAGTAATCGGCGAGCCGGACGTGATCAAGAAGTTTTGATCGTGACCTTCGCCAATGCCGCCGTCAACAGTTTTAAGAGCCGTATAGCCGCCATTTTGGAACAAGAGCGCGGTTTGCTGCCCTATACAGGCTATCGTGTGCGTACCTTACACGGTCTGGCCCACGACATTGTCCGTGAACGACCTGCATTGGTTGGATTAGCCGAGGATTTTCGTATTGTGGATGACCGTGTAGCCTATGCTATTCGGCGCGATACCGTGACGGCTCATTACTCTGAATGGCGCGAACGACTGCGTTGGATTCTTAGCGAAGAAGTGGAAGAACGCTATGAGAAGGTGGTCATCAACAAAGACCTGCCCGAACTTCTCATAGACCTCGTTGACCGATTTATCAGTCGGGCCAAAGAGATGCAGATTACCCCCGAAGATTTGCGCATAGCTCTTGAAAATCAGGATGCCCTATTTGATCTATCCCGTTTTGCAACAGCGGTCTATCAGGATTATCAGCGCAGTCTAGCCTATCGCGGCGCAGTAGACTTTCAAGATTTAGTTCGGCTTGCGCTGACGGCCCTTCAAACAGATGCCCAATATTTAGAGCGACTGCAAGATCGCTGGCCCTATATCTTGGAGGATGAGGCCCAAGACAGCAGCCTGCTCCAAGAAAAAATGCTGTGGCTGCTGACAGGTGGCAAGAATTGGGTGCGCGTGGGTGATCCCAATCAGGCCATTAACACCACCTTCACCAGTGCCAATCCGCAGTTTTTGCGAAATTTCCTTGCGAATCCCGATGTCAAAGATCGCCCCTTAAATACGTCGGGGCGTTCGTCGCGCAAAATCATCCGATTAGCCAATGAACTGGTACGCTGGACAACCGATCAACATCCGGTGATGGAACTGCGAAGTGCTTTTTATCCTCAGGACATCGTGCCGACTGAGCCGGGAGATATTCAAGCCAACCCGCTGGATGCCGTCTCAACGTTATATATCTATCCTTTTAATCGCCGTCTTAACCCTGATGATGAACTCAAGGTGGTGCTGGGCTCGTTGCAAAAATGGTTGCCAGAGAATCCAGATAAAACAGTAGCCGTTCTTGTTCCAGAGAACAGTCGGGGGTTTCAATTAACCCAACTGCTGCAAGAAGCAGGCTTGCCCTATGAGGAGCTTCTCCGTAGTACCACCGAGACTCGCGCGACGGCTGGCTTGCTGCGTTCGGCTTTGCTCTATCTTTCCAATCCGCGCAGCAGCCCACTTCTTGCTGCGGTATACCGCGATGTATGGGTGCCGATGTATTTCGATGGGGAAGAAATTGAGGACGCTGAAGGGCCGATTAACCAAATTCAGAAGGCCCTGCATCGGCATAAACAACCTGAAGATTTTATCTGGCCTGTTGGTGGGGATTGGACACTTGCGTTGGATTTGGAACTCCCCGACGACTATCATGAAAATCTGGACGGGTTTATTGCCTTGATCCGACGGTGGCTGTCCGCGCTCAGTTTGCCAATTGACCAATTGTTGCTCACCATCGGGCAAGACCTTTTCACTGACCCTACCGACATTGCCCTGACCTATAAAATCGCGGTGTTGATGCGAAGTATCGCCCAAGCTAACCCTACATGGCGCTTGCCCGACCTCGCCGAAGAACTCCGCCAGATCAGCGAAAACCAGCGGAAATTCATCGGCTTTGACGATGCCGAGACAGGCTATGCACCGAAACCGGGGATTATCACCGTCAGCACCATGCACGCCGCGAAAGGGCTGGAATGGGATCGAGTCTATTTGATGGCGGTTAATAATTATAGTTTCCCCTCAGCACTGGATTACGAGGAATATCTCGGCGAAAAACGCTTTATTCGGGATAACCTCAATCTCGAGGCCGAGGTCTTGGCCCAATTGGACGCTTTGATTAATAAACGCCCTGATGATTACGAACCCGGCCCTGCCTCTCAACAAGCCCGTATTGACTACGCCGCCGAACGCCTGCGTTTGCTCTATGTCGGTATCACCCGTGCCAAGTCGGATTTGAGCATTACGTGGAATGTAGGTCGCTATTGGGAACGTGGCGGTAGTTTTGTCAAGCAGCCCGCCGTCCCACTATATCATCTACGGGAGGTTATCAATGGCGACGCCTAATCAAGTGCAATTTCCACCCGATTTTCATTACACCCAATCGCGTCTGCAAGATTTTATGGAGTGCCCGCGCCGATTTTATTTGGCACATATCCAGCAGCAGCGTTGGCCGTCCCCCCTCGCCGAACCGCAGTCGGAGGTCGAGCAGGCCCTTGATCGCGGCGCGAGATTTCATCAGATGGTGCAGCGTCATCAACTTGGCATGTCGTTGGATACCTTACAGTCCAGTGCGGCTGGTGATTCCACATTAGAGACTTGGCTGCGGCGTTATCAGGAGATTTTCACGGGGCTTGGGTCATTTGAAAAAACATGGCCTGAAGTATCACTTTCGACCACTGTCGCGGGCTATTCGGTTTTGGCAAAATTTGACCTGATTACCCTGCGCGGCAATGCGGTTATGGCACTAGATTGGAAAACCGGACGCCTGCCTGATCCAGTACGTTTGGGCCAGCGGATGCAGACCGTCGTCTATCTGTTGGTGCTGTATCGAGAAGCGGCGCGGTTGGTCGGACGGCCTATTAAAGAAATGGCCCTGCAATATATTCAAATTCCGACGGGTGAGACGCGCCTGTTTTCAGTAGATGAACACTCAGTTGCATTATATGAAGCCCATATCCGCAGTGTCATTGAAGTCGTCCAGTCGTCAGATTTTGCCCTGACCGAGGATGTCACCCATTGCCGATTTTGTCTCTATCGTGGCTTATGTGGTCGTGGTCAAAGCCCTTCCGTCCCGCCGGATGAGGCTGACCTTGAGGACTACTGGGGGCTTGGCGATTTGGAAAGTAACCCTTCAGTGGTGGAGTTTTAGCCCATGTCTAGCAAAGAATGGCGTTACAGCCACGATTTTTCCATGTCCGTTGCGACGGATTTGCATTGGGAACTCCCCGGTGGCCCGCTTCCCGCAGAATTAATGACTTTGTTGATCGAGCGAGGCATCAGAACGCCGGAAAGTGCCATTGCTTTCCTGTCCAGCGATCATTACACTCCTGCCCTGCCCTCAGATTTACCCTATCTGGATAAGGCTGTTGATTATCTTAAAAGGCTAGTAAATCAAGGCAATAAACGTATCATTATATGGGGGGATTTTGACGTAGATGGGCAGACGGCGACGGCCTTGTGGGTTGAAGGACTGCGGCGCTTAGGTCTATCTGTAGAGTATCACATCCCCTCCCGCCAAACGGATTCGCATGGTGTCCAGCTACATCGTCTAAAACCGCTTATTCAAGCCGTAAAGCCGGATTTGCTGCTCATTTGTGACACGGGTTCAACGGCCAACGACGCGGTGGATTACACCAATACACAGGGGGTTCCGGTTATCATCGCCGATCATCATGAACTCCTACCCGACCTGCCTAAAGCGCACGCACTGGTGAATGTCCATCATTTACCGCGTGAAGACCATCCTCTATACACCCTTTCCGGCGTTGGTGTCAGCTATATGGTATTGAAAGCGCTCTATGATGCGCTCGGACGGGGTAACGAGGCCAACCGATTTCTGGATTTGGTGGCACTGGGTTTGGTCGCCGATGTCGTCCCCCTTATCCGTGACACCCGCTATCTCTTGCAATTGGGCTTACGGGCCGCCCATCAAACGCAGCGGGTCGGCTTACTGGCCTTGTGTGAACAATTGCAAATCCTGCCCTCAACGCTGACCTCTACCGACATCGGCTTTCGCATCGCCCCACCCCTCAATGCGTTGGGTCGTTTGGATGACGCCCGCAAATCCGTCGAATTATTAACCACCGCGGACCGCACTACCGCTCAAATTTTGGCGGCGCAGGCAGATGGGTTTAATCGTCAGCGGCGTAATCTCACCCGACAGACACTGGAAGCGGCTCAGGAACAAATTCAGGCTGACCCGTCGCTTTTGGAATGGGAGGTGCTGGTTCTCAGCAGTCCCAATTGGCACAGCGGGGTTATCGGCATTGTCGCCAGCCAGCTTGCTGAACAATATCATAGACCCGTTGCGTTGTTGGTCAGTGCGGAAGAGGGAATTGCGCGAGGGTCGGTGCGCGGCGCTCCCGGCTATTCGGTTGGCGAAGCCCTCACACGAATATCAGACATCCTTGAAAATTATGGTGGGCATGAGGGTGCAGGTGGATTAGGGATTCAGGCCGAACGGTTGCCCATGCTGCGTCGCCGCCTCTCGCAAGCCTTTGCCGCGACCAAAAGAACCACCCCGCCCCCCAGCCTATTAATCGAGGGCCAGTTGGGATTGGAACAACTCACCCTTGATTTCGGTTATCAACTACAACGCCTTGCCCCATTTGGAGAGGGCAATCCGATTCCCAATTTTTGCTCGCGTGATCTGGCCCTCGTCAGCGCGGCTAAATTGGGGGCGGATAGCCAACACCGCCGCCTGACGATTGAAAACCGGACCGGATATCGTCAAACAGTTTTGTGGTGGAACAGTGCCGACCTGCCTCTACCCGAAGGTCGTTTCGATTTAGCCTATACACTGGATGTCACGACCTATAAAGGGGAGCGTCAGTTGCAGATTGTGCTAGAGGATTGGGTACAGGTTGAAGCGCCGACCTTTTCGCTCCGTCTGCCACCCGAAATACTAGATTGCCGTGCCGAATCGCCTGCTGAAGTATTAGCACAGGCGCAGGCTAATGACCCAGATACACAGATTTGGGCCGAGGGCTTTCCAAAATCACAATCTCCCGGCCTGCCGTTAAGTGAACTCCTTCCCGCCGAAACATTGGTGATTTTAACCGCCCCCCCTACTCCTGAACGGCTGGCCGAGGCGATGGAAAAAGTCCAACCGCGTCGGGTCTATTGGGTGGCTGCCCCCTCACCTTTGATTACCCTCACTGACTACTTGGATTTCTTGAGTAAACTGGCGGAGGTCGTCATGAATCAACAAGAGGGACAGGCGTCCGTCACCCAATTTGTGGAGCGGCTTGGGCAATCCCCTACCGTGATTCGATTGGGCTTTGAATATCTCGCTGCATCCGGCAAGTTCGGGGTACAAATTGGAGTACGCGGCAAAATTACCTTGACGGCGACCTCACAACTGTCTGATGATAAATTCAGTCTGTATCAGTGGTTGGAACAGGCATGGAATGAATCCGTTGCCTATCGAAATTATCTTCGACGGGTTGACCCGCAAACAATTCTGTAGACTATTATGGCTGTCTATCCTGTACCCAAAACACGCATCCGTATCGAATATCAGGTCTCTAATTCGCGGTTTTATGGCACGATTGGTCGCGCTGATACCGTTGAGCAAGCCAAAGCATTTATACAGGCCGTCCGCAATGAAATGCCGGATGCCACCCATCATGTCTATGCCTTCAGAATCGGCTATGGCGGAAGTGTGACAGAGGGTATGAGTGATGATGGGGAACCCTCCGGCACAGCTGGCCCGCCCGCCCTTGCTGTGATTCGTGGGGCGAATGTTGGGGATGTGGTATTGGTCGTCACGCGCTATTTTGGCGGCACCAAACTGGGGACGGGAGGATTGGTTCATGCCTATGGTCAAACCGCCCGCGAAGCCGTCGCCGCCTTGCCAACCGAACTCAAAATCACTCGTCGTACCATCGGGGTCGAAATCCCCTACCCGATTTATGAACGGGTCAAACTCCTTGTGAGCAATTATGATTGTCAGGTCGAATCTGAGGATTTTGGCGCGGAAATACTGCTGATTTTGCGCATTGCTGAGGATGATTTAGCCCCTTTTACCGATGCCCTGCGTGAACTGACCGCTGGGCGGATTACCCCCCTGCTGCTTGACGAATAACCGTGCAAAATTTCTTATATTGCTCCTATCTTGCTCATAAATTTCTCCTACACAGTAGGACTATTCTAAAAGCATAGACACTATCTCAAAGCAAAGAGAAATCTCGGAGGTATTGTATGAACAAGGTTGCTCGTTGGAATCCAATTCGTGAAATGATGACCATGCAGAGTGCGCTTGACCGTCTGTTTGATGAGACATGGCATCCATTTGAGGGACGTCTCAGCGACTTTGGCCTAGCGATTGATGTAGACGAAAACGACCAGAATTATGTCGTTAAAACCGACCTGCCGGGGGTACAAGCTGAGAATATCCACGTTCATATGGATGGGGATTTCCTAAACATTGAGGCTGAAATTCCAGAGCAGGTTGAGGAAAAGAAGGAAGGCCGGACTTTGATGAAAGAACGTCGCTATGGCAAATTCAGCCGCCGTATCCACATTCCTCAGCCGATCAAGGCCGACGATGTTGACGCCAACTTTGAAAACGGCGTACTGACCCTAACCCTGCCTAAATCGCCCGAAGTCCAACCTCGTCAAATTGCCATCAAGAGCGGCAACGGCAAGAAATAAGCTAGGACCGTTCCTAAGAGGCGGAGCATCACATGACAACATCATTTCTCCGCCTCTTTTCATTCATTTTCTTTCTATAGCCACGCTACTTCTTCTAATGTAACGGTGATTCCACTCCCCTCTGGGCGACGGATGGGTGTTTTTCGTTCGGCCAATAGTCCAACCAATCGCGCCGCCGTCATCGGGCCGTCACATTGCTGATAGCTTGCCTGAATCCGTTGCGCTGCTGCACGATAGCTGGGGTCACTCAAAATCGCTTCGATAGATTTACGCAGACGGTGCGGCGTGGCCTCACGTGGGCGCATCCGAATCCCTGCCCCACTTGCCTTGACCCGTCCCGCCGATTCTGGTTGGTCTGCGCTGTTGGGGATGACGACCAGCGGGAGTCCATGCAGCAGGGTTTCTGTAACGGTATTATTGCCACCATGACAGACCACCGCTTGCACTTTATCCAATAGCGCAAGTTGCGGTACAAAATTTCGCACCAAAACATTCGGTGGGGCATCCGCATATTTTTTGACATCCCCTTGCCTGCCGATTGCCATGACCATTTTCCAATTTGCGCCGCGTGCTGCCTCTAGGGCGTTGCGGAAAATATCTGTTCCATCCACAATTGTTCCCATCGAAACATACACGCTAGGACGCCCGTCCTCCAGCCATGTCCAATCAAAATTGTCATGGACTTCGCCGCGTTCACTTGTCGTGACGGGTCCAATGTACATCAACTGTTTGGGGACGGCGCGGCGCGGATATTCATAGACTTCGGTGGTGGGGACTAATGCGAGGTAGGGTGAATGGGCCAGCATCGTGCCATGGACTGCTGGCAATCCATATTGGTGGCGGACACGGTTGACGATTCGGTCATAACGCCACAGCACCACTTTCATTCCCAAGCTATAAATAGGCCACAGCCAACGTCGCACATCTCCCTCTGGATACCAATCTATTCCCATTCCATAGGGTGGCGCGTCCGGTGAAACATAAGTGTTTACAATGGCACAGTAGCTGGCATAGGGGAGTTGACAAATCTCCGCTGCGATTGGCCCCGCGTATAGATTCAGATCGGTCAGCAAAATATCGGGCTGAAAATCCTCAACATGTTTCACCAGTGCCGCAGTAAGTTCCGCAAGGTGCATGAAAAAATAGGATTGGGGTGGATGGCGTTTGATCTGTGACAGCCATCCCGCCGGTCTACGCAGATATTCCAATGCCTGTGCAATTGCCCCATCTGGATAGGGCATCACAAGGGGGTCAAGCCCAGCCCGTTGCAGTTGGATATGATACGACCTATCGGTTGCAATCCGAATTTGGTGCCCTTCTCGTTGAAGTGCCTGTGCGATGGCGATCATCGGATTGATATGTCCGGATGCGGGTAAGACGCTAATTAAAATTTTCGCCATTCATCTCTCTTTCAATTGACAGGTATCACGAGCCGCAATACACTCTGTTGGGACAAACGCCGGAGGATGCCACACGCATGTCAGATGTGTTATTGGGTCAAACAATTGCAAGCCATTATCGCTTTGATGCACATATGGGGGAAGGCACCTTTGCTAGAGTCTACCGTGTACATGATACACGTCGTAGCGTGGATTTGGCGGCGAAGGTACTACGGCCCGAAATCGCCCATGATCCACATTTGGTGAAACGCTTCCGACGCGAAGGTGAAGTTCTGTCCCGGCTCCAACACCCCAATATTGTGCGATATTATGATCTCATTGAAGCGGATGACCTCGTATTTATTTTAATGGATTATGTGCCGGGTGAAACGTTGCAGACTACCCTTTACAATCTGGGTCGTTCCCTCACTCCCTATGAATCACTGGAATTCCTCAAACCACTAACCGCCGCTCTCAATTTTGCGCATAACGAAAATGTCATCCACCGTGATCTAAAGCCTGCCAATATCCTACTCCATCGCAATGGGTCACTATTTGTAACCGATTTTGGTATCGCACGATTACTCGATGATCCCGGTATGCTCTCGACACTTGGTTTGGCAATGGGGACTCCAATTTATATGGCCCCAGAGCAAATTCTAGACGAAGGGGTTACAGCGGAGACGGATATCTATTCACTCGGTGTGATTCTCTATCAAATGCTGACGGGGCTTGTGCCATTTGGTGGACAGCATCCAGCCGCACAAGGATCAACCGTCTCGGAGCGAATTACCTATGAACATCTCTATATTGCCCCTGCCCCTATGCGACGACATGAGACCCGTATTCCAGATGCAGTAGACGAAGTTGTCCTACAATGTCTTGCCAAAAAACCGAGCAACCGTCCAAAGTCCGCCCGGTCTGTATATGAGGCAATGGCTGAAGCACTCGGCGCACCGCCACTCGAAACAGATAGTATCATTTCGCCAGAACTAAACATTGCTAGTGTGCCTGATGAGCTACGCCTCCCTGAAGTATCCCAATTTGTTAAATCACCAACGATTGAGCCGTCCCATAATACAGATACTGATGATACCGAACCTGTGCCAGCAATTGTGGATGCGCCGAAACCTCCCATAGCCGAAATAACGCCTGTCGGGTTACATCCTGAGAGCCTGCATGATTCTGCTCGATCATCCCATCAAGAAATCACGGTTATCGCCACTCCGAAACTTGGCTTCGATACTTATATCGCTTCGCCCCATCCGCCGGTTGCGGCCAGCCCCACCCTGCCGTCTTTTGCGCCACCTTCTAGCCCAAACAATCCGACGCAGTTTTCTACGCCAGTACCCCATGCTAAAAACACGCCAAATTATTGGATGTGGGGAGTCGTGACGGGTGCATTGGTGTTATTTTCTTGCGCGGCGATTGCTCTCTATATCTTGAATCCATTCAGCAATGAAGGTGGTGGCGGAGAAGCAGGCACGGATGAAAATTTTCCCTCCGTTACCCCCATGCCGATTACCCCTGAAACCGTAACCCCTAGTCCTACGACGCCTTCTAATGTTGGAGTGATTCCAACGGATGACATAAGTCTCAGTGGTCAGAAGATTGCGTTTGCTTCGCGCCGTTCTGGAAACCTTGATATTTATACAGTCAACCCCGATGGTTCGGATATCCAAAAAATTACTCAAGATTCCGATCTACAAGAGACTGGACCGGCTTGGTCACCGGATGGCACACGCATTGCTTTTTATGCCTATGAGGGAGCGTCGGGAAATGGTGATATTTATGTTATGAACGCGGATGGTAGTAACATTATCAATCTGACGAATAGCCCTTCTGATGATGACCGTTATGTTACATGGTCTCCGGATGGGTCACGGCTTGCTTTTCATAGTAACCGCCCCGGCGAGATAGACGGTAGCCGCGATTTTGAGATTTATATCTATTCTTTTGAGACGAGCGAAATTGTGCAGATTACTTTTAATGACACGTTCGATTTGGGGCCAGATTGGTCGCCAGATGGGTCATTGATTGCTTTTCATCGGTTGGAGCGTAATAAGTACCGTATCTATGCGATTCGGCCCGATGGTACGGGAGGTCGTCTCTTGTCGCCGGATGATTTGGGGGATGCCTACTTCCCCACTTGGTCGCCGGATGGATTGTCTCTTGCGTTTCATGTGGATGAGGGGTCTTTTTTTCAGATTTATTTGATGGAGGCTGACGGGTCGAATGTTCGTCCCTTGATGGAAGCGACTTTTGATGATCAATTTCCTGATTGGTCATCGGATGGATCTGGGATTGTTTTTCAGCGAGATCAGCAGGGAGTGGTTGGGGTTTATGTTTATGGGCTGGTTGATGGGGTTGTGGGTTCAATTATGAGTCCGTTGGGTGATTTTCTCCCGGATTGGCGCTAGTTTTTCTATAATGACTATACGCAGATATTTTGGCAAATAAAAAGGACAGGAAAACCTGCCCTTCCATTGTTTGGCTAGATCAACCAGAAACCTCTTGGGGCGGCGGCGGTGGCACATCATCACTACTGCTGCCATAGACACACGAGTTATAGTTTTGTCCCACCACCACGCGATAATCGTACTGGCGATTGGGGTCTGGTTCAACAATTACCTGACTCTCCCCAATCCGCAAAATTTCCTGAAGGCGCTCAATCTCACTCCCCTTTTCCTCGCCTGTGTAATCATAAATCAAAGTCACTTCATGCTTGGCGACATTCTGCGATTCCTGCAAAATCGGCGTAAACCCTTCCCATGCCAAGCGGTCAGCCGCAACTTGATCCCATCCAAGACCGTACTGCGTGCCATCAAAAATCTCAATCCGGCTCGATTGATATTGCAGACGATTCCCTGTCGGTGGTGTGACAAATTCCTTTGCAACTTCTCGAATAGCAGGCCAGTTGGGGAGCAACGTTGAACGGCCATCATCTGGCGTGGTGTAATTTTCGATATGCACACCAATCGAAAGGCTGTAACGTTCAATTGAACCGGGATTGAGGTTAATCGCCAACGGCACAAAACTCAAAATGTCTTCCAATGACATGTCGGTTTCGATGATCTCCAACGCACGCGGCCAGAGGGTTGCAACTTGAGTAAAAATCCCTTCGCTGCGGGCCTGCTGCCACATTGCACGTAAAATATCCATCTGGCGGCGGCCCCGGTCAAGGTCATTGGTGGTCACGCGACTGCGGGCATACCAGAGCGCCATATAGGGGTCAAGGGTTTGCACGCCGATGGGCATAGTATAGACTTCCCAATAATTCTCCCAGTCATCGCCTGTTGCAATATCTAGCGGGGTTTCGGGATCAATCAAGCGCCAATCCCGTAGCGAGCAGTCCACGCTGATCGTCAGACCGCCCAATTCCTCAATAATCGCCTTAAAGTCATCAAAGCTGACCTTTGCATAGTGGTCAATTTCGAGACCGAAATTGTAGATAAACATTTCCTTGAGCAGTCCCCAACCGCCGCCGGGCCAGCCATTTTGCTGTCCAATCTGCCAGACGCGGTTGATACGGTCAATTTGATTGCCGGGGATATAGACCAACAGGTCACGCGGCAAGTGCCACATCGCGGCTGTTCCCGTCTCTTTGTTGATCGTTACAATGATGATCACGTCAGTCTGTCCACCCGTGACATCCGTTCCTAACATAGCGATATTCACAATATTGGGATCGTCTTCGACCAATTCAGCACGCGGTGGAATCTCCAAAAATGTCGTCGCTACGGGAGTGGCATATGTTCCTTCAATAATCAGCGTGGGGCGCGGCGTGGGGGAGGAAGTAAAGGTAAAAGTGGGCGACGGCGTGATAGACGGTGTGTACGTCAACGTCGGTGTAAAGGTATTGGTCGGCGTTGGGGTGTCTGACGGATAGGGGGTGTTGGTTGGGAACGCCGTTGCGGGCGGTGTATTCGTTGGGAAAGCAGTTGGGTTCTGTGCCACGACGGTTGGGCTGTCGGTTGGACGTGGTGTGCTGCTCGGTGGTACCGCAGTACGAGTCGGGCTAGGTGTGCTGGTCGGAGCAACAGTGTCAGTCACACTCGGCTCGGCAGTGAACGTTGCAGTATTAGACGATGTAGCGGTTATTTCAATCGTGTGTGTTGCTGTGGATTCGACGATAGCGGCGGATTCTGTCGCTACTTCTGTCACCGCCGATATATTTGCTGCATCCCCCTGCTCCGTCGGTTGAGTGATGGTCAAAACTGTGTCACCTGCCAGCAGTGCCGATTCGGATTCAATGGTGGGGGCAATAGCGGTGGCTGTATCATCACGTACACTGTCGCGGCGGGTTTCTTCGCGCCGAAACTCAACCTCGTCCACAATACTGGTGATGGTAAAATAGAAAAAATATAAAATTCCAGCGGCAACGGCAAGGGTAAAAAGCGCTGTCATGCCGCGTCGTATCCACCGATAAATGGTTCTCATTCCAAACCTCGTTGATTGTCTATCCTAAAGATGTGCGTATCGTTGCCGCACAAACCGGATAAGTATAGCTTTGGTTTGTGGGTGGGCAAGACCGAGTAGCCCACGTTCACCCCACGTCAAATAGGGTATTTTGTCATTGTACTCATCACTACACGAAGAGATTCACGGTTTCGCGTTTGGCACGCCGCCCTGTATCGCATATACTTAACTCCAATAAACACGAACTCTTATTTGGGGAGAAATGTTATGCGGCATTCCCTTAGATTCACTCCTATTTTTATCCTTCTCCTGATTGCATTGGTAGCTTTTCCCGCCATCAAGCCAGCCGCGCCCCAGACCGTCTATGCACAAGAAGGTAATCTTGTCACGGTGATCAGTGGTGCAGCCAATATCCGCAGTGGCCCATCCGCTTCTACTAGCGTTCTTGGCTCAGTCCCAAATGGCACGGTTTTGCTTTGTACAGGCCGTAGCGGAACAGGCTGGTGGCGGGTGGAATCACCCTATGGCACAGGCTGGATAAGCGCTCGTATCAGCCAATTTCGCGGCGATTATGCTGGGTTGCCTGTAACCAATGAGCCAGCCGGAACAGAAGCTCTTTCGACAGTGGTAGCAGCGTATGGCCCGGTGAAAGTATATAGCAATCCGAATTTTGACTCATTCGTGATTGCGATTGTGCCAAGCGGTGACTCCTTAAACATCATCGCCATTACCGGGGACGGCAATTGGGTACAAGTCAGCAGTCCTAGCGGTATCGGGTATGTCAATCTTGGCGCAGTCGCCCGTCGTGGCCCACTGGAACAATTAACAGTCGTTGGCGACCCCGGCCCCAGCTTTAATGGCCCAACCGCCCAACTCAATGCTGACACAGTCGTGATTGGCATAGATGGCAATGCGATTGGTGTCCTGCCTGCGGGTGCGATTATCCCCATTGTAGGTCGCAACGCCGATGGCACGCGCTGGATGGTCGCCCCGGATTTTGGTGTGGGCTTCATCCCTGTGACCAATGTGACATTGGCAGGCACGGCCCTCGAAATCCCGGTAGTAGATGCTGGCACAATTGCAGGCCCGCCCGCCGATAATGTCACCCGCTTTACGGCTACTGTGATTGTCGAACGCAAACTGCTCTACAAGAAAGATAATTATTCGGGCGTGGTACTGGATGCCCGGCGCGGCGCGGAACTCAATGTGATCGCACGCAACCCCGACGGCACATGGCTACAAGTGATTTACCAGAGTAATGTGGTGTGGGTCAATTTCAGCGGCATCTCGCTTAATGGCAGTCTTGAACTCCTACCGGTGGTCAGCACCGAAACCCCACCCAACAATCGCATCATTATCAACACCTACGCTTTGAACGTTCGCAGCGGTCCCGGTCCGGATTTCACCTCGATTGCGGTGCTGTCTGGTGGCACAGAAGTTCGCACTACAGGCCGCAGTCCCGATTATGGCTGGTGGCGCATCGAAGGTGATTTTGGTGTCGGCTGGGTCAACATGAAATATGTCATTTTCCGGGGCCAGCATTGGACAATCCCGTTTGTAACCGAACCCGCTGGTGAAATCGCCCTACCCTACGCAATTGTGGCGATTGACCGTCCCGTATACACTACATGGGAAGGGATTGAGGTCGCTGGCACACTTCCCGGCGGCACACAGTATACCGTCCTCGCCCGTAGCGATGACAATTGGACAATGTTGCAACTCGATACACCATTGGGTCGCGTCTGGCTCAATGCGGGCGCGGTTATCTTTAGAGGCAATCCCGATTTAGTGCCGATCAAACACGAATAAACCAGAGTTAGACAAGGGTGGGTCAAATGGCTCACCCTTTTTTGTTTTCTTATTATCTCGTCACATCACACAAACGGCGCTCAAGCGTAGGCTATCGGCCCTTTACGCCAGATATTAGTCTCGGTATTCTTAGCGCCACTCCGAGGACAAATTCATAGTAACGGTGATGGTATGCGTAAACGACTCATCTTGGCTGTTTTAATTGTTGGATTACTTCTCCCATTTGCGTTAAAAAGTGACAACGCCAAAGCCTTTCCCGGTTCCAACCGCGACGAAGAATGCGAAAAACTCATCGAGCAGGCTGTCCTTTCCCTAGATGCCGGACAGACCGTCGAAAATCCCGACTGCATTACTAATCCTGGCCTTTCCGCGATGGACATGCGTGCTGCCTATGCGACCATGCAGCAGTATCCTGCACCCGATTTTCCGCATATTCCTTTCGATGAAGAACTGCTTACGGCCCGTAAATATCGCCGCTTGGTCGGGGACATTCAGATTTTCAGTTCCCCCAATCCTGATGCCGCTGTCGTCGAAACTCTGCCCCCCGGCTATCACCACGTCACCATCGGCGCGGTATTGGATGGCTGGGTGCAAATCGGCACGGATCGCTGGGTCAAAAGCGAAAATGTGGAACAAGAAGACATCTCTGAATTGACAGGCGTGTTGATTGATCGGACATTTGAACGCCCCTTTGCATGGATGATTGCGCCAGAACGTCCTAGCAGTTATCCCGGTGGCCCTCCCAATGAAAACCTGCCCAAAATCGAACGTTATACCCTGATGAACATCTTTGGTGTAGAGGTCGTCAATGGCTTTGAATGGTATCTGATTGGGCCAAATCAGTGGATTCAGCAATTGCGTGTTGCCAAAGTCAAACCCGTCCAGCGCCCTGCCGAAGTCGGCCCAAATGACCAGTGGGTAGCTGTTGACCTCTATGAACAAACGGCGGTGGCCTATCAAGGCGACGATATGGTATTTGCCACACTGGTCGCTACGGGTCTACCCAATTGGTCAACCGCTGAGGGTCTATTTAAAATTTATCAGCGTTGGAACACCGCCCCCATGACAGGTGCAGCGGGCCAAGCCGAATATTATCTCATCCAAAACGTCCCTTGGGTCATGTATTTTAACGGGGATATGGCCCTGCATGGCGCGTACTGGCATGACAAATTCGGCTATCGCCAATCACGCGGATGTGTCAATCTCTCAATTTTGGATGCCCATTGGATCTATCAGTGGTCAGAGGCCAGCCCCGAAGGTGCGGCATGGGTGTATGTCTACAGCAGCGGGGAATATCGCAGCGATTTGCCCGGTTGGGCTGTCCGTGCACCCCGTAGATAAACAGTTTCGATGAATTAACGTTTACAGAGGGCCGACTTTCACAGTATCGGCCCTTTTTTACAGAAGTAGGGGTTAGGCTTTTTCGTAGGCCAGCATTGCCGGGTCAGCCGAAGCAATATATCCTTCTGCGACCAGCAGTTCCGCATTCAAAATTGAGCCACCCGCCGCACCGCGAATGGTGTTGTGCGACAGCGACAAAAACTGCACACCGTCTACCGTCTTACATTCGCGCAGGCGGCCTACTGTAGTGGTCATTCCGTTACCCGCGTTACGATCACGACGGGGTTGCGGGCGATCCTGTTCATAGGCAACAACCAACGGGAATTCAGGGGCACTCGGCAGGCGGCGCACAATTTCCGGTGCGACAAAGCTGTTCCATGCCTCATCAATCGCTTCGAGTGAAGGGCGACTGTCAAATCCTACGGCGACACTGACCAAGTGCGAATCCAGCACAGGTACTCGATTACAAGCGGCACTCGTCACCATCTCTAAAGGCAAAATTCTACTGCCATCAGGCGCAAGCTGGCCCAGCATCTTGTGCGGCTCAACTTCCAGCTTATCTTCCTCGCCTTTGATATACGGCACAACATTATCGAGGATATCCAACGAGGCGACCCCCGGATACCCCGCCCCACTCACCGCCTGCATACTGACCATATGCAACACACGGATTCCAAATGGTCGAAGGGGTGCGAGGGCCATTGTCGCCGGCATGGCAGTGCAGTTGGAATTAGTCACCAGCGCACCCGTCTTCCAGCCACGATTGCGGCGTTGAGTTTCAATCAAGCGGGTGTGATCGGGGTTAATTTCGGGATAAAGCAGCGGCACGTCCTCAGTCATACGATAAGTGCTGGCGTTGGAGCAAACCACATGCCCCTCCCCTGCCAAACGCACTTCGACTTCACGGGCGGCCTCACCGGGTAGCGCCGAAAATACAATTGGAGAATCAAGTACCGCGTCCAAAGGTTTGACCGTCAATTCAGCCACGTCACGGGGCGGATAGCCATCCAACACCCACTTGGCTGCTTCACGATAGGTCAAGCCTGCACTGCGGTCACTTGCCACAACTTCCGCCACCCGAAACCAAGGATGATTTTCCAGCAAGGCAATAAAACGCTGCCCCACTGCTCCCGTTGCCCCCAAAATGGCAACATCAATCTTCTGCATGTCAAACTCCGGTTTATGTTTCGAGTAAATGGTGTAAGGTTGATTGTAACAGAACTCAACTATGCACCGTATAAATTTGGTTAAATGGGACATGCCACCTACCACTAATTCCCCCAATTGCCCCATATCAAATCGAATTGGCCTCTTAAAATGGGTATAGAGATTTGCTTGGAACTTTTCCAGCAAAAACGTCGTCTTAGGTGTTGAGCCTATCAAATGGGGGGCTTTCTTTCGCATCCATGAGGAGACACACATGGTTTCTAATCAAAAGGTAGTTCGGGTTGCACTAGCGTTACTCGTCGCAGTCACATTCGTCGCTGGTGGATTGTTAGCCAAACAATCAGAAGTACAAGCAGCACCTGAGCGCCAATCCACAACCCCGCGCAGCATCACCGTCATCGGTCAAGGAACCGCCTACTCCGCCCCAGACATCGCCTACATGAGCGTAGGGGTTGATGTCATCAATACCGATGTCATCACTGCAGTCAATGATGCCAATACGAACATTCAGGCCGTCATTGATGCTCTGCAAGGCGCTGGTGTTGCCCCTGAAGACATCCGTACCGAATATTACAACATCTATCGAGAAGGCAGTTATGGCCCGGTTGCCGAAGGCATGGAGCAACCACCCGCCAACTATCATGTCACCAATGTCATCAATGTGACCGTGCGTGACGTGACACAAATTGGCAATCTTTTGGCAACGGCAGTAACCGCAGGTGCGAACGTCGTCAACAACATTTCCTTCGACATTTCGGAACGTTCTGCGCTCCAAACCGACGCGCGTTCCGCCGCCTTTGCCGATGCAACTGCCCGCGCCACCGAACTGGCTGGCTTGGTTGGGGCGACATTGGGTGAAGTCCTGTCTGTACAAGAAGGGGATGGTGGCTACTATCCTCTTGCCAGTGCGGAACGGGCGCAGGGTGGTGGTGCCGGCAGCGTGCCAATCGCAGGCGGCACCCTGAGCGTCAATGTCATCTTGACCGTGACCTTCGCCATCAGCTAATCCGCCATATTTCATGAAATCAAAAAGGGCCGTCCTAATCGGGATTGCCCTTTTTCTTTTGCAGTGAATATTGGCTAATTCTCGGGGCTGTCTCGTTCATACATCGGGGTATCCCCACCCATTGGGTCAAATGGCATCCTTGTACCTGTACCATCCGTTGGTAGTTCGGACATGCCCTGCGTGCTAAACACCCCTTTTTCAGCTTTTAGGACATAATCCACCGAAAGGGCCGCCGTCAAAAACAGCAGTCGCCGCGCATCCAACGATGCCGAATTTTTCCAAGACAACCCGCGTAACGCCACCAGCATCAAGGCCACATGATATTCACGCCATTGTTGGGTTCGTGCCAGATTCACCTCGACCACTTTTCGTAATGTGATAATGGGAGAGAGTGCCTGCGCCACCGGGTCGCCTTGCGGCACTAAATCGGCATTGTGGCTGTTGACCATCTCAAGCAGACGAATTGTGCCCCATACCCCATCCCACCCTTCCGGCATACGCGGGCCAATCACGGTGCTCAATAGGCTCACTTCGAGCACAGCCCAATCAAACAAGGTATGACCTTCACGGGTCAGGGCAAAATCCACCAACCACGCATCTCCGGCTGGCCCAACAAGAATATTCCCCAGATGCAAATCGCCATGAATAATCGAGAGATAGCCACTGACCCGACGCTCTAGGAAATTATTGACATGCAGCAAAGGATTGGGCAGGCTGTTGAGTGGCGCGGGGGCAGGCAAATTTTGTTCGGTTAGATCGAACAGCGGTTCAAGCCATTGGGCCTGCTCCAACAAGATTTCTTTGCGCCGACGAATCACCCGACCGGTGAGACGTGGCACGAGTTCACCCCGGCGGAATTCTTTTACTTCATCACCCAGCCCGATCACCTCCACTTTGGATGCACGATTGACCGCTTCCGGGCCACTTCCTGCTGAAAGCTGCACAGTTCCTTTATCAGGCCGGACTTTCTGCACTGTGAAGTCCCGTAAATCCACCAATTGCCCAATTTCAATATCTTCGCTGCGACCCCATGCGCCCAGCGGACTGATTTCGGTATACGAGGTCTGCGTGGAGGGTCGCATCACTGCGATCTCAAGCGCAGCAGGCAGCACATGTTCATATTCACGCCAGACGCCAAACCGATAGCGCTGCCGCTGTGACCACCACGCCCCGGCATACGATTGATAAACACTGTGTTGAATCAACCGTCCAATATCTTCCGGCGTGGCATGATCGGCAAACGCTCGTAAATCTATCGGGTTGGTGCTGCCAAGCGGCTGAACGAGGGTATATTTCAATCCACCCAGCGGCGAATCTTCGGGAAGAGAGGGGTTATCCAGAACCCGTGCCGTCGTGGGGGGCAAGGTATCTTTTACATACGAGTCGTAATGCCGCTTTTCATAGAGAATTGCCGAACGCTCATCAATTTTCACCACCACCCGTGCCTCAGCCCGTTGGGGGCGCATCGGCTGGACAACTAATAAGCGTGTATTGCCATAACTGCCCGCCAATTCCCGCTCCACCACAATGCGCTGGTGGGTGCGGAACATGCGCTGCAAAACGCGGCGCTCATCAGCATTTAAATCCACATAACCATCAATTGGCACATCCGGCACATCTGCCCGCGCCTTAGTTGACCAATTGGCAGCGATCTGGCGTAATTTTGGAATATCCGCGCCAACTTCTTGTAATACACGCACCGCCACGCTGTCAGCCTCATCCAAAATCGCCAACAGCAAATCACGCTCAGATGGGGTATGTAGGCCAGCATATTTTTGGGCCATTTTTAGGACACGGCTGGTACGTGGTGTTTCACGGAAACCGGGCCAAAAGCGCCGATTTTCATTCATCCCAATCGTTTGGCGGATACTGTAGCGCACAAAACGCGGCTCAAGTCCTGTGTATTCCAAAATCGCGTTGGTAAGGCCATTTTGAAGTTTAGTGAGCGCGATAAACAAGTGCTCAACGCCGATATAGTAATGATGATGGTGTGCAGATTCCTGCTCCGAAATTGCTAAAATATCTTTTAAGCCGATGGTTGCCATGCTGCCACCTTATTCAATAGACTGCACACGAAGCCAAGTCTGCCCCACCCTAAACATTTGTCCAATATCGAGTGATTCGGGGTCTTTGACACGCCGTCGCCCGATGAATGTCCCATTACGGCTGCCCTCATCCACCAAAAATAATCCATCCGTTCGGCGCTGTAGCGTAGCATGAAGTCTGGAAACCAGCGTATCAAAAGGAATACACACATCACTATTGTCTCGACGACCAATGGTATATCGTGCAAGCAGCCCCGGAGGAACAGGGTCACCCGATTTGGAATGGCTAAGGATAATCTCCATCCCATCATCCGGGCCACTCATGACCATCAGTTTGATTGTCAATTCTGGTTCCATCCACTTACCCATTTTCAAAGGCGACTAAAAACTCACTGAAAGTAAGTATATAACGAGCGTTAAATTTGTGTATAGACCCTTCACAAAGTTTTGAGCGATAGGCAAACTTGCTAAGGATAGTTGTCATTCTACGCTATATTCGCTACATTTGCACAATCTTGACATTCACGCTCATTAGGAGACTGTTCGTTGAACATCGAGGAACCCATACCCGGCCCAAGTACACAGTCTGTCCACGCCGGAAGTCCCCGCCAACGTCCCGGACATGCTATCACAACGCCGATTACGCAAAGCGCCACCTTCACCTTCGTGGATAGTGATGATTTGAGCGCGTTCATGCAGAGCAAAATTTGGGGCGAGGTAGGCGAAGAGGGCCGCGAAGAATATGGGCGCTATGGCAATCCCTCGGTTAATGCCGTTGAAAAACGTTTGGCAGCATTAGAAGGCGGCGAAGATGCGGTATTATTTGCATCCGGGATGGCAGCGATTACCACCCTACTCCTTGCCAGCCTGCCCACTGGTGCTCATATCGTCATGACCAATGACTGTTATCGTCGCACGCGCCAATTCTGTACCACTTTCCTCAAGCGATTGGGGATCGAAACCTCGGTTGTGCCAATGGGGGATTACGACGCGATGGAAGCCGTCATTGTCCCCAAGAAAACCCGCATCATCATTTCCGAAAGTCCCACCAACCCCTACCTGCGTCTCGTGGATTTTGCCAAAATCGCCGAGATCGGGAGGCAGCACAAAGTCGTCACCTTGATTGACAGCACTTTTGGAACGCCGATTAACCAACTCCCCCTCAGTTACGGGATTGATTACGTACTGCACAGCGCCACTAAGTATCTCGGCGGACACAATGACTTGCTGGCGGGGGTCATTATTGGTAGTGCGGAACGTATCGGCGCTCTCCGACAGGCGCAAGGCGTTTTGGGGTCAGTCCTAGCTCCACACAACGCCTATTTACTAGAACGCGGCCTCAAAACGTTGGCATTGCGTGTCCAGAAACAAAACGAAAATGGCTTGGCATTGGCTTGTTATTTGGAGGCCCACCCGAAAATCGAGCGCGTGTGGTACCCCGGCCTAGAATCGCATCCGGATTATGATCTTGCCCATCAGCAAATGAAGGGCTTTGGTGGCGTAGTGAGTTTTACGGTCAAAGGCGATTACGAGACGACTAAACGTTTTATTGATGCTCTGCGTCTGCCCTATATCGCGCCCAGTCTAGGCGGGACGGAGAGCTTAGTGGAGCAGCCCGCCATCATGTCCTATTTTGAAAAAGAACCCGAAGAACGGCTCGAACTGGGTATTTTTGACAATCTGGTACGTTACTCCACCGGAATTGAAGATGCCCATGATATTATTGCCGATATTGAACAAGCCCTCGCCCAAATTGGATAGAAATTGATGTCTCAACATACGTCTACCACCTCAACTGTGGCTTCTGCTCGAGCTTTCGCGCCTGCCACCGTCGCCAATCTCGGCCCCGGTTTTGATATTTTAGGGATGGCAGTCACAGGCATCGGGGATACCATTACCGTCCGTTTTTGCGACAAACCCGGTACAAGCGTCGTCAAAATTACCGGAGATGGTGGCAAACTGCCACTTGATGCAACAAGAAACACCGCCGCGATAGCCGCCGAGTGTGTGCGCCAGCAGATTAGACCCGATGTAGGGATTGAACTGGAAATCGAAAAAGGGTTGCCCTTAGCCAGCGGATTAGGGAGTAGCGCCGCTAGTGCCGCCGCTGGGGCTGTTGCGACCAATGCCCTCTTGGGAAATCCTCTCAGCCAGCTTGAGCTATTACCCGCCTGTTTGGAAGCCGAAGCTACCGTCAGTGGTCGTCATGCCGATAATGTTGGGCCAGCCTTGTTGGGCGGGATTGTTCTGGTAACAGGCATCACCCCCGACTGCCTTTTCCCCCTACCCATTCCCGATGGCCTCCATTTTGCGCTGGTAACGCCGGATGTCGCCGTGCCGACTTCCCAAGCGCGGGCTGTCCTGCCCAAAGAAGTGCCTTTTTCCAAGATGGTCAGCCAGACGAAAGCCGTCGCTCAATTGATGTATGCCCTTTATTCTGAAAATTTGGATTTGTTAGTTGCAGCGATGGCGGAAGATGGCATTATCGAACCCGCCCGTCAGTATCTCATCCCTCATTTTGCGTTGGCGCGGGATACTGCCCTCGCTTATGGAGCAAAGGCTTGTATCATCAGCGGGGCAGGCCCGACCTTGTGTATCGTGGCCCCAACCGCCGAACTTGCGGAAAAATCCGGTGCGGCGGTAAAGGCCCTATATATCTCACATAGCATCGGCGCAATCTATCGAGTAGCACAAGTCGCCACACGAGGCGCTTACGCCGAAACCTAACCGTTCCACCCGCACGCCATCGCCACAATTTCGACGGGATGCAGGGCGCGACCCTCAATATGCCCCACTTGCTCCCGACAGGAAGCCCCCGCCGCCGCAATTATCGCGTTGGGGTTGTTTCGCACGGCTGGATAAAGTCGCCGTTCGGCAATTTGCATCGAGGTCTCATAATGCTCGGCCTCATATCCAAAACTACCTGCCATGCCACAGCACCCCGCGTCCAATTCACGCACCGTCGCGCCGGGGATGGCCCGCAAAATATTTAAGCTGGCAGATGTTCCCCACAGCGCTTTCTGGTGACAATGCCCATGCAAAATGATCTCACGTGGCTGATGATCCCATTTGAGATTGTCCATCCCACCTGCTGCACGCCACGCATCCAGCCATTCTTCCACACTCATTATACGCGAGGCAATGTCATCGGCAACGGCCTGATATTCCTTAT
Organism: Anaerolineae bacterium; assembly: GCA_021463865.1. Lineage (GTDB taxonomy): Bacteria > Chloroflexota > Anaerolineae > Aggregatilineales > J027 > CFX10. Next base: position 190,201 of record JAJTXY010000005.1, on the reverse strand, counting down.
TGACGAGTGTGCGAGTATCATCTCGAAGGGCCGATACACAACTTGGCTCAAACATCATAAACCGAACTTCCGGGTCGTATTCAATGAGTGCCGCCAATCCTTCCACATTCGCCGTCGCCATTTGTTTGACCTGATCCAACAATCCCTTAGAAATCGCGGGCCGTCCACAGCACCCCTGCCACGGTAACCGCTGTGCCCCTAATTCATAGCCGCTTTGTTCCATCAAATAGGCCAGCGCCCTGCCCATTTGGGGATCGTTATATTCCATAAACGTATCCATCAACAGAATCGGCGTTTGTTTTAATGTAGCGCCATTTTCGATTGGCTTGTTTTTTGCCCACCACTGACTAAACCGCTGTCGAGCTAATTTCGGCAACTGGCGATCCGGTGCAATCCCTATTTGTTTGGCTGCCATCCGTGAAATAATGGGCATATTGAAGGCGAGATTGATAACGGGTGGGAAAATGCTTCCCAGTTCATTTAGGCGGTGGATATTTGCGAAAACTCGCGTTCGAAGGGGGATTCCATGCGCATCGTAATATTGGGCCATAAATTCGGCCTTAATGCGGGCCATATCTACCGACGAGGGACATTCGGATTTACACGCCTTGCAGGAAAGGCATAAATCCAAGACATCTTTGACCCGTTCATCCTTCATCCCATTCAACCCCAACAGTCCCATCATGGCGGCTCGTAGCATATTGGCTCGTCCGCGTGTGGAATCGCGCTCATCGTGGGTCGCCATGTACGAGGGACACATCACCCCGACATTTTCTTTGCGACACTCCCCCGCTCCATTACACATCTCAACTGCCCCGGCATATCCAAAATCGGCTGACCAGTCAAAGCGGGTCTCGACAATTTCCAGCGGCACGCCAAAGGATGGGCCATAACGCATTAAGGATTCATCATCCATCTTGGGGGTATCCACGATCCGATTGGGATTCATCTGGTTGTGGGGGTCAAAAAGATGTTTCACTTCACGGAAGGCTTGCATCAATTCTGGCCCAAACAGGCGCTCATTAAATTCGCCGCGCAAAATCCCTTCGCTGTGCTCACCGCTGGTCGTCCCATTAAACGACAACACTGCTTCAACGGCTTGTTCAGCAATTTGGCGATACTGGCGCATTCCGTGTTCGGTTTTTAGATTGACAAGAGGGCGCACATGCAAACAGCCCGCGCTGGCATGGGCATAGACTGACATCCCGGCCCCAACACCCTCGACAATTCCCATGACCTGCTCAATATAGGCTGCCAGATGTTCGACGGGTACGGCTGCATCTTCAATAATTTCAATGGCTTTTAGGTCGCCTCGATCACTGGCTAACAAGCCTAATCCAGCTTTACGTATCGTCCAAAAATCACCCTGCCCGGCAGCATCTACAAGTGTCACCACCACCCCATGATGATTTTCAGCAATCAAGCGACGGCGTAGGGTTTCTATTTTGTTATCGAGTTCAGCAGGGCTTTCTCCATAATATTCCACTGCCAAAACTGCTGCTGGGTCACCTTCCACAAAATGCAGTTTCTTGGCGAAATCGGGCATTCGGCGCGTGCGATCAATCAGCATCTTGTCAAATAATTCCACTGCCGAAGGGTCTGTTTCCAATATCGCGGGCACGATTTCGAGCGAGGCCAGCAGTGTGTCAAAATGGACAATTGCCAAACGAGTGTATTTCGGTTTGTCCACTAGGCACAGTTCCGCTGCAACAATCGTGCCGAGCGTGCCCTCCGAACCGATAATCAATTGAGCAAGGTCTAGGTCATCCATTTCTAGGCGGTTCAGTGCATAGCCCGCCACTGTGCGCCAAGTTTTAGGATACCGCGTCGCTATCGGTTCGGCATACTGGTGCAAAATCTGTGTCACCCCTGTCCTCAGATTTACTACCGTGCCATTTTCGGACGAAAATTCGCGCCGCCCCAATCGCACCATTTCACCATTTGCCAAGACCACATCCAACCAATTGACATGATCGGCGGTCATGCGATATAGGATGCTGTGGGTGCCGCTGGAATTGTTGCCCAAACAGCCCCCCATCACACACCGATTCGCACTGGCAGGGTCTGGCCCAAACATCAGACCCAAACTGGCAAGCTGCTGATTTAAATGTCCCAAAATCAATCCCGGCTCGACCTGCACGGTTTTAGTATCGGCATTCACCCCCCTCACCCGCCGCATAAATTTAGGGAAATCCATGACAATCGCCCGATTGACCGACTGCCCCGCCAAACTTGTGCCCCCACCGCGCGGCATTACAGGGACGTGGTAGCGCATCGCAATCTCGTGAATCGCACTCACCTCATCCGCGTTTTTAGGGAAAGTCACCCCCACCGGAAATATCTGGTAATTGCTGGCGTCACTGCTGTACAACAGACGGGAAATTTCGTCAAATTTAACAGCATCACGACCAATGGCTTGGGTCAATTCGTGGGTTAGATCAAGGATTTCTGAGGTCGGAACAGGAATACTTTTGGGAGGCATGATTCCAATACTCTCGCTTCTCATGTAGAACAAAACGCCTGACCAGAGAGCGTCCCCCCGGGTCAGGCGATTAAAGTCTAAACGAATGAAGAATTTAGAGCGTTAAGCCAGTGTCGGCGTCAAACAAGTGCATATTAGTCATATCGAAGACAGCCGGGGTCTTCAAGCCGATATGGACATCCGAGCGCGGGTCCATACGTGACAGGAACGTTACACCATCTACTACAAGGTACACGGTCTTTTCATGGCCCATCAATTCAACCACGTCCACCTCAGCTTCAACTGACTGTGCCACAATACCCGATGGGCGGAACTCCACATTATGAATATTTTCGGGACGCAGGCCGAACGTGACTTTCTTACCAAGATGCGGGCGATAGCGTTCCTTGCGGTCAGCAGGTACCTCAAGGCTAGCGAAGCCAACATCCACCACCATCTTGCCATCGGCTTCGCGCAGTGTGCCATTGAAGAAATTCATGGCGGGGCTACCGATGAATCCGGCCACAAATTGGTTGGTCGGATTGTTATAGAGGTTGGTGGGGGTGTCAAGTTGTTGCAGCTTGCCTGCGCTGAGAACGGCAATGCGGGTTCCCATCGTCATAGCTTCAACTTGGTCGTGGGTCACATAAATAAAGGTGGTGCCGAGGCTCTGATGCAGCTTGCTAATAAATGCACGGGCCTCAACGCGGAGTTTAGCATCCAAGTTCGACAGTGGCTCGTCCATCAAGAACACTTTGGGTTCACGCACAATAGCGCGGCCAACTGCCACACGTTGACGCTGACCACCGGATAGCTGACGGGGACGACGATCTAACAAATGGGCAATACCCAAGCTCTGGGCCGCTTCACGAACACGGCGGTCAATTTCTTGTTTGGGGGTCTTACGTAAACGCAAACCAAAGGCCATGTTGTCATAAACGGTCATGTGGGGATACAACGCATAGCTTTGGAACACCATCGCAATGTCACGGTCTTTCGGGGCAACATTATTGACCACACGATCCCCGATCAAAATACGCCCTTCACTAATTTCTTCCAAGCCAGCCAACATACGCAGACTAGTGGATTTGCCGCAACCAGAAGGGCCGACCAAGACCAAAAATTCTTTGTCATCAACCTCAATATTTAGATCTGCAACCGCGTCGGTGTTTCCAAATCTCTTATAAACATGGTCGAAAACTACTTTAGCCACAATATACCTCCATAACTGTATACAGTTCGATGTACATAAAAAGACATCACTTGGCTCATGAGTGGTAAATATTATGTCACCAATGTCCTAATTCGACAAGTAATCCGCGTTTATGCTTATGTTGGGTTAGGAAACGGTGTCGAAGTTGCTCCAAAATTGGGAATCGCAGTTGGTGAGCCAAATGTTGGCGTAAAGGTCGGCGTCCCATACAGCGCCTGTGCCGTCTCAGTCGCAGAACGAATGATAAATGTTGCCGTTTGCTGTGCAGGCCCAAGTCCTTGATATTGAGGTGGAATCGGTGTCGCGGTGGGCACATAATAGGGAGACGGCATCAGCGGAATCGGCTGTGGAACAGGAACAACTTCACTTGTTTGTTCATTTCCTACAAAAAACAGTAGTCCTAAGATAGCCAACAAAGGCAAACCCATCAAAAGCAGGCATGATCTCAACATAGCTCAATTCCCTACCTCGCTAAATTCCCTTCCGTTGAGGGGAACTATACCCAGAGACAGGGCCACCCGCAATCACTTTTATTCATCGGCGGGCGTCTTGGTAGGTGAATCGGTTGAACGCACTGGCGATGGATTAGCAGTACGGCGTGGTGTGCGGGTTGCAGTCGAGGTCTCAGTTTCTATCGGCAACGCTTCCTCAGTAACCAATGGCACAGGTGACATCGCATCGGGTGGCAATGGCGTTGGGGTGGAGGTTTCTACTAATTCGGGGGTTGCGATTTCCACTTCTGCCGTCATTTCTGGGAGGCTTACCTGTCCCGGCAAACGCCAATTTTCCACAGCCAGTCCTGCCGCCTGCCCCAATGGAATCAGCAAGCCTAAATCGCCGCGCAAAGTATCTACCATCGTCAACCGATCACTTGGCTCATCCCGCACTGCCAATGTTGGGTCAACGGGCCAACTAATCCACTGTCCCGCCGATACTGTGATCTCAATCCCACCGCCTGCAAGTTGGGCTGTCCCATCCAAAACAATCACTCGCAAACCCGCCGCTGCGTCCACTTGCAAAAAAGCCGTGCCATCCAATGAAATAGCCAGCCCATTCACCACGAACTGCGCCGATTTGTCTTTCACCCCACTAACCAACAATCCTGCTGGCGGCACACTGGCACATTCACTCACTACCGGATTACTGCTAAATGTCATCATTTCTAGGTGAGGGTCATAATCACGCAGGCGTACCCCGCTGGTCATCACAAATAGGACATCTTCTGGCGTGTCATCGGCATACGAAGTTTTGGCACGAAGTGACAATAAGCCAAAATTTTGGGTATTAATGTCAAAGGGTCGGGTTTCCAGCGCAATATAATTGGTGAGCGGGCCACGATCACCGGGGAGAAGCAGTGATCTTTCTTGCGGAGCAAAAAATACGTCTGAATTACCCAAACAAACCTGCCCTGCTTCGGTAAGGCTGCATCGGGCGGGTAAACGCTGTAAGACGGATTGAACTTGACGCGCACAGACAACCGCTGGATCAGGGGTCGTCACTGTCGCAGGGGTCGCTTCTTCTTGATTCGATTCCACCCAATAGATAGCGACACCCGCAGCAACGGCTACAATCAAACTGAAGACGAATAGATTGTAGATAAAACTGAGGGTTCGACTGCCGCGCCGCGAGGGTGTTCCATCGGCCCGCTGGCGTGGGGCTTGGGCTGCCTCCCGCGAGAGTTCAACTGCCATCCGCCGTGCTTCCACATTTTCGGGGTCTATCCGCAGCACTTCGCGCACCGCACGGGCATATTCTTCGCGGTCTTCGGTAATCTGGGCCAGTTCTAGCCAGATTTCGGCGTTATCATAGTCTTCATATAACAACCGCACCAGCATTTCGCGGGCTTCATGACTGTCCCCTGCCGCTGCTAATTCTCGCGCACGCTGCAAATCGTCCACCGGGTCAAACTCCGCATAGATTCAACACCGAATATCTGCCAAAGTTTACGACGAGGGGGTTTTTCGTGCCACTTGAAAATAGTGATAAATCAAACGCGGATAACCTGTCGCATCCAACAAGCTATATCCCATCTGTTCCTGCGGCGCATTGACCACATCGCCGATCATGGCAAAATTAAGATTCCACAAAAAACCAAGTTCCACAATATCAGATAGCGGGGGCTGCTGAATAAGGGCAAACGCCTGTATCCCGTATTCGGCTTGTTGCTGGGGCGTAATGAGATCAAAAAAGCCAGCGACAGCCGGAGCAGGCAAATCCGTCCCGCCGGGGCCAACCCCCTTAAATGTCCCCCACCCCATCTCGGTTAGCCACATCTTGGTCGCGTGGTTATTTTGGCGCATGATGTCGGCATAATCGGAGATGGTCTCTAAGAAATAGAATACTCTGTTATCCGCCCATCCCCGTTCCGAAGTGCAGCAGCGTGAATCCGGTGGATTGGCCCACCCATAAGGATGCACACCGATTTTGACATCCGTATATCGTGCCAACCCTGCCGCATACATTTGGCGTAAGTAGGTTCGATCCCCCACTGCCCCCTGTAACCCATCCCCTACCGGGGCAAGCCCCGCCGTCACCACTGTGATATTGGGAGCAACAGCTTTGATGGCAGCGTAGGCCGCATCAAACAGGCGCATATAATTCGCCCCGCTAATCTCCTGCCCGTTCCATTCGCGGATCAGATTCGGCTCGTTCCAAATCTCAATCGCCTGAATCCGATTATCTTCCGGCTTGGTTTCACGGATAAACGCCGTCAAGAAATTGGCAAGCGCGGCGGGGTCAGCAGGTGGCCCTTCCAATGCGGGGTCAAACCCTTGTGGGCGTGCCCAATCCGGCGCACCAACCACACTCAACAAAATTTTGTGTGACCCTACCTGAAAACTGGCCCACTGAACACGGCGAACGTAGGTGTAGAACAAATCACTATATTGACCGGGGGCAGGTTCAAGCTGTTTCCATGAAAGCTGGATTTTGACCCATTCAAAACCCAATTCATTGACCTGTACCAACAGTTGTGTCCACTGTTCATCGGTAACGAGGGGGTGTAGTTGAATCCCCATCCCGCCCGATTGAAGGACAGGCAATTGATCTTGCGGCGGCACATTCGGGAAACTGGGTGGCGCAAGGGTATTCGTCGGGCTAGGAGTGGGTGTTAGGCTTGGCTCAGGCGTCGAAGTTTCCGTGAAAGTCGCCGTAGGGGTTAGAGTCGGCGTGCTAGTCATAACCTCCATAGACGCAGTAGCTGTCGGGCTAGATGTTGCTGTCACAGTTAGACTGGTTGTGCTAGTCGAGGTTGGTGTGTGAACAATAACTTCGCCTTGCCCCCCTGCATCAGGTGACGGACTCAATACGGCTTCCGTAGTTGGACTTGGTTCATAGGTGGCTGTTTCAGTCGGAGCAGCGGACTCAATTGTAGAAGTAGGCGTTGGTGAAGCGGGAATCACACCGCCGACTTGGGCGGGAAATGTCGCGGTCACATAAACCTTGATGGGTGTTGGGTCAGCGTCATTACAGGCCACCAGCACCGCTAAGATTACCGCAACTATCAAGTATTTGAGTTGGAAATGGATGCTCACACCGACTCCCCGTCAGCAAATAAGGGCAGGTATTGGAATGCCTGCCCCCATATAGATCAGCTAAACTAGATTTTGCCGTCCGACCCGCAATCAGCCGCCTTTTTCAACATCAGGGTCAGCCGGACGCACGCTGCTTGGGCCACTCGCGGGTGGAGCAGCAGGTGGATTCACCGTCTCGACCTGACCGGGCGCAGCAGTCGGAGCCGCTTGGGTTTCGGCAGGGGGCAGTGAACCCGCCGTTGGAGCCGGGGCGACACTTCCGCCGCCGGGTAAGCTAATGACCTGCCCTGTCGCCGGATTAACGGAACCGGGCGGCAAAATGATGATTTCTTGGCCGGGCACGATGATTTGTGGGGGCAAATCCCAGCCATTCGCCTGCAATATCATATCGCGCGTCACACCCAATGGGCGATACGCCACGAGAATACTGCTGAAGGTATCGCCCTCGGTCACAGTATGGATAACGCTGCCATCAGGGCGAGCTGCCTGTGCCGATACAAAGGGGACACCGGGAGGTGCGGTTGGAACGATGGTCGTGCCAGCAGCAGGCGTACCTGTCGTCGCAGCAGTCTTGACCAGCGATGCCTCATCCCACACCGTTTCGCGCAGGTTTGGAACTGAGTCTACTGAATTGAAGGTAAAGACCGTGATACTGCCTGCACGGGCCTGTGTTTCTACTGCCACCTCAGCAAATTTGTCGTAGGGAGAGGTCAATGCACTCCAAACGATATTTGCCGAACTGGGGTCGGTTCCGCCTGTTGGGTCAATTCCAACCTTCACCTTAGACCCAATGGTCTGGTCAGAGGTACGCGGAACATTATTTCCAATGCAGGAGGTTGCCAAATCATTACAGACATACACCAGTGCATAAATCGAGAAACGATAGGTCGCGCCATTTTCGACTGCTACGGTTTGATAGCCGCCTGCCGTCCACTGCACAAACCCCCCTTTCATAATCCACGCCGGGGGTGTACGTGTAAAAGCGGTATCCACATAGCGATCAGTGGCAGGTTTTTGACCATTGGCCCAAATATTCCAACCAGTCGGAATTTGACCATCTACACCCGCTGCGCCATACCATGTTTCCCCAAAGCTAGGGTTGACCAAGATATTGGAACCTTGCGCTGCGGCCTCACGTTGAGGGGCCAAGCCAGCATATGCCATCACCATTACAGCCATTAGCAGCATGACCACTACTGCTTTATGCCAGTTTTTTACCATCATATTTTTCATCGTTTGCTCCTAAAAAAACACCATGCTTTAGGCTTGCCCAAAGCGTGGCGGATTGTAGCATGTTGCAAAATAGCATGTCAACCAGACACTAACCTGCGAATAGCTGACGATTGCCCGTTTAGATAGGATTACCCCAGTAATCCACCCGTATCAGTTGTTTATCATTTGACAAAGCCCATTGAATGAGATTTTTCACCGATTGGGGCGTGATAGCTGACTCGATTTCAAATCTTGGGCAACGAACCCAATGATGCCGAAAATCCTCCGCTATACCTTTGCCCGAAAGAAAGACTAACGGAAATCTACTCAACATCGGGTATGTCGCATGAATAGACTTATCCCCAGCCACTACGCGGAGTTCATCTCCTCCTGTATCATGGCGTTCAGTGACGTACCATATATAGTGCCGACCATCCACTACAATTTTACGCCGCCCCTTTGTCCGAACCGCCATAAACTCACCTCCTACACCTGATAATTCAGCGCCTCGGCCTCTTGTTCGGCTTGAATCACCATATTTTCAATCAGCGACAAGCCCTCATGCCAAAAATTCGGGTCTTTGAGGTTGACCCCCAGCGGTGCAAGAATTTCATGCGGCCACTGTGACCCGCCCTTGCCGAGCGCCTCCAAATATTTCCCGGAGAAACTCGAACCTTCGTTTTGATATCGCGCATACAAAGCCCACACCAGCAACTCGCCAAAGGCATAGGCATACACATAACCCGGCGTTCCCAAGAAATGTGGCACGTAACTCCACCAAATACTGTATTCATCCCGCAGGGTCAGGCTGTCCCCAAACATGGCTTGCTGTACCTGCATCCATAATTCCGATAGGCGGTCTTTCGAAAGCTCACCCTCGGTGCGGCAGGCCGTGTGCATCGCATCCTCAAAGCGATTCATGCTGATTTGGCGGAACACCGTCGCAAATGTATCCGAGATTTTCTCAATCCGATTCGCCAACCGGACACGCGGATCATCCAATTCCGCCATGACCGAATCGAATACCAACATTTCACAGAACGTTGAGGCCATCTCGGCTGTCGTCAGGGGCGTGCTGGCCTGCAAATAGCCCTGCTGACGCGAAACATATTGATGAACTCCATGCCCCAATTCGTGGGCCAACGTCATCACATCCCGCAGCGTACCCGTATAATTCATCAAAATATAGGGGTGGGCCGAGGGCACAGTGCCTGCACTAAACGCCCCACTCCGCTTATTAGGGGCAAGCGCCGCATCAATCCAATGTCCATCAAAAAATTTAGTAGCAATGGTCGCCACACGGGGATCGAATTTCTCAAACGACTCCATGACCATCTCGCGGGCTTCATCCCAATGCACATGCCACTCCTCGTCCATCACGGGAGCATAGCGATCATAATCATACAGTTGGTCATGCCCCAACAGTTTTTTATGCAGGCGATAATACCGCTGCACAATGTCGTAACGACTGGTGACGGCCCCGACCAACGCTTCTACATCAGCATCATCCAACTCGTTGGACAAATTCCGTGAGGCCACCCAACTGGGATACCCGCGCATCTTATCCATACTGCGTTTGTGCGCCGCCAGCATATTAAAAACGTAGGTTGAGGTATGCGACAGATCATGCAATCCCCGTGTAAAGGCATCCGCCGCACGTTGGCGTTGGTCACGGTCAGCCGAATAGAGATATTTCAAAATCTGCCCTTGATTTAGACTCTGCCCATCCAATTCATACTTGGCCCGGCTCATAACCTCGGTGAAATAACGATTCCAGCCCGTGACCCCGCTCAACGAGAGTTCGGTGATAATATGTTCCTCTTTTTCGCTGAGGGTATAGGGAGCTAATAAGCGGGTCACTTTGAGATAATGTTCGTATTTTTTCAGGGCCGGGTCATCGGCAAGTTTGGCGGTTTCCTCCGGTGCAGCACGCCATTCCAGTTGAAAAAACATCAAGCGTTGGGCAAATTCGACTTGCTGTTTTTGGGCCTTTGCCAAAAACTTACCACTTTCAGGATTAATCGTGTCCGTCGTCCATGCCAGTTGCGCAAACACCACGATTCGGGCAACCATCTCCTGAATCGCTTCATATTCCTGCAATGCCACCAGCATTTCTTGGGCCGACAATCCTGCCACTTTGCCACGATAGGTTTGGTCAAACGCCGAGAGACGGGTATTGATGGATTCCACATCTGCTTCAATCTCAGGTGCATTGCTGCTGGGGTACAAATCGCTTAAATCCCACCGAACATCTTCCGCTCCGGTGTGGGTGGTATCTACAAGGGTCATCAAATAATCTCCAGAAAATTAAACTTTACAGCAAGGGTGTCATTATAACACGCCTTGTACGGGGAGCAGGTTTGATGCTCTAAGAATTTCTTTTCCTTCTCAAAATCCGTGTTAGACTTAATCACTGTAAATGACTTGACCGTATCCTTAATTTTCTTAAAGCGACACCGCGTCTATATGCAACCATTAGATTCTCAAATCACTCGTACTGACCCGACTTTTCAGTCCAACGACAGTTTTAATCGTGCGCTCACTGCTGAACTGCGCTCCCGTTTGGCCCTTATGCGACAGGGTGGGGGTGAAAAATACCGTGAACGTCACATCGCGCAGGGCAAGCTATTCGTGCGGGATCGCATTGATAAATTATTGGATGCCGGATCACCCTTCCTCGAACTCTCGCCCCTTGCCGCGTGGGACATTTATGGCAACGAAGCCCCTGCCGCTGGCATTATCACAGGTATTGGGCGTGTGTCGGGTCGTGAATGCCTCATCATCGCCAACGACGCGACGGTCAAAGGCGGCAGTTATTTCCCCCTGACCGTCAAAAAACACCTACGTGCCCAACAGGTCGCCCTGCAAAACCACCTCCCCTGCATCTATTTGGTAGATTCTGGTGGGGCATTTTTACCGATGCAGGATGAAGTCTTCCCCGACCACGACGATTTTGGCCGCATTTTCTACAATCAGGCCATTATGAGTGCTGAGGGCATTCCGCAATTGTCGGCGGTGATGGGTAGTTGTACGGCGGGTGGCGCCTATGTTCCGGCTATGAGTGATGAAACCGTGATAGTCAAAGGGACAGGTACGATCTTTTTGGCCGGCCCCCCACTGGTTAAGGCCGCGACAGGCGAAGAAGTATCGGCGGAGGAATTAGGTGGGGCTTACGTCCACACGCATATTTCGGGGGTCGCCGATCATTTTGCCGAAAATGACGACCACGCCCTCGAAATCCTGCGCGAAATCGTGGCAACCCTCAACACCCGCAAAAAGGTAGATTTAGACATCACCCCGCCCGAAGAACCTCTTTACGATGCGTCGGAACTCTACGGCATCATTCCACAATCTTTCCGTGCCACCTATGACGTCCGTGAAGTGATTGCCCGCATCGTAGACGGCAGCAAATTCCGCGAATTTAAGGCGAATTACGGGACGACCCTTGTTACCGGATTTGCGCGGATTGAAGGCTATCCCGTCGGCATCGTCGCCAACAACGGCGTGTTGTTCGGCGAAAGCGCCCTCAAGGGAGCGCACTTTATCGAACTCTGCTGCCAGCGCAACATCCCCCTGCTCTTTTTGCAGAATATCACGGGCTTTATGGTCGGGCGCGATTATGAACGCGGTGGCATTGCCAAAGACGGCGCGAAGATGGTACATGCTGTCGCCAACGCCACCGTCCCCAAACTGACCGTCATCATCGGCGGCAGTTTTGGTGCGGGTAATTACGGCATGTGTGGTCGGGCCTATAATCCGCGTTTTTTGTGGATGTGGCCCAATGCCCGGATTAGTGTTATGGGGGGTGAACAAGCTGCCAATGTGCTGGCGACCATTAAACAAGATCAACTCACCCGCGCCAAAGAAGCGCTGATGACCGAGGAGCAGTTAGCCGAATTTAAGCGCCCCACCCTCGAAAAATATGAGCGTGAAGGCAATCCGTATTATTCCACCGCCCGGCTGTGGGATGATGGCATTCTCGACCCTGCCGAAACCCGCAGGGTGTTGGGGTTGGCCTTGAGTGCGTGTCTGAATGCCCCTACCGAGAAAACACAATTCGGCGTGTTCAGGATGTAATCCGTATATGTTGACACTTTTCAAATCCAAACAAGAGCATCGAGATATCAAATTACTCGGCAAGAAAAAACGATCATTTCTCAATGGCAGGCATGGCGACTTAGACCGGCGTAAGGAGGTCTACCGTAATCTAGACCGCCGTTTATGGTTAGAACCGCCAGAGTATTATCGGAGTTGCGGAATTTTCGCCATTGGATGCACTTCATTTATAGGAGCGCTGTTATTCCTAAGCGGGGCTATTGTGTTTGCCATCAGCGGTATCGCTTTTATCCAGCGCATGAATGACCTAAAATGGGCGCTCTATTTAGATGATACAGGTATGCTTTTGGCGGTAATCGTGGCGGGGGTGTATAGCATGGCTGCGGGCTATCTCTGATGATTACACATCTGATGTACGCCACTCAAATTTATGAGAAGCTGAAACAAAAGGGGCAAGTCGTTTATGGCGACATAATTGAAATAAAACAAGCTATCAGCGACAGGCTAGAAACGCAAATCACCTACCAATTTCAGCTGCCAGATACTGAAACCACTATTGAAGCGGATTATTTTACAACGGTGCTATTTCATGATTTTCAAAAGGGCGACAAAATTGCCGTGCTTTATCTCAATCGCCATATTCACGTTTTGTTATGAGGTCACGTATGAACTTCGACTTCTTTCCATCCCAAACCCCCGATGACACCACGCGCATAAGCCAATGGCGTGATCGCACCCTGAGCTATCACCCCGGTGACGAAACCCAAAGTGGCGGTTGGGATCACGAACAATGGGAGTGTGAAATCCGTGTCCCCGGCTTTGACCCTGCCAAAATTTTTGAGCAAGCCCGCGCCCGCCTCATCAATTTTGACGTGGTACCGCCAGAGCTATTGGAAATTACCACCCAATGGAATGTCGAAGAACGCCTGCCCCAAGGTGGCGACCTGATGATTCAACGCACCCACCTGTTTAAAATGGGTAATTTCCGGTTGGCAGATGTGCTGTCGGCGGTGCAAATCGCGCAGATTGTGGATGAGCCGCGCCGCTTCGCCCTGCAATACAGCACGGTCAAAGGTCATCCCGAAAAAGGCTGCTCAACCTATACCCTCACATGGACGGACGATGACCGCGTGCTGTTCACCATGCAGCCCATCTCCAAACCCGGTAATTGGCTGACTCAACTGGCTAACCCGATCATTACCCAGCGTGTCCGCCTAAAAGTGACTCATGCCATCCTCGATACCCTTGCCAAAGGCGTTCTACTCGATTTAACAGGATACGAAGATGTTTAACAAAATCTTGATTGCCAATCGTGGCGAAATCGCGGCCCGCATCACCCGTGCCTGCCATGAATTGGGCATTTATGTGGTGGCAGTCTTTTCGGATGCCGATGCCAACGCTCTCCATACCCGCCTTGCCGATGAAGCCGTGCATATCGGTGGCCCGACTCCTGCCGATTCCTATTTGCGCGGGGATCGGTTAATCGCGGCGGCTCTTGAGACAGGCTGTGAGGCGATTCACCCCGGTTTTGGCTTCCTATCCGAATCGCCCGAATTTGCCCAAGCCGTCACCGATGCTGGTCTGATTTTTATCGGCCCCTCCGCCGACACGATTTACAAAATGGGCATCAAAACGGAGGCCCGTTCGATTATGCAGGCGGCAGGTGTCCCCGTTGTGCCGGGTTTCCAAAGCACCAATGCGACAGACGCCGATTTTCAACAGGCCGCTGATGATATTGGCTACCCTGTGATGGTCAAAGCCGCTGGGGGTGGGGGTGGCAAAGGGATTCGTATCGTTCATAATCGTGCTGACTTGCTGGATGCAATCCCAGCGGCCCGTCGTGAAGCCCAAAATGCCTTCGGGGATTCAACTGTGTTCCTTGAAAAATACATTGATCGCGGACGGCATATCGAATTTCAAGTTTTGGCGGATAAATGTGGCAGCACCGTTCACCTATTTGAGCGTGAATGCTCGATTCAGCGCCGCCACCAAAAAATTATCGAAGAAACTCCCTCCCCTTTCCTGAATGAGCAAACCCGTCAAAAAATGGGTCAAGCCGCCGTCGCCGCTGCCGAAGCCGTCCACTATGTCAACGCGGGTACAGTTGAATTTATCGTGGCCGAAACAGGTGAATTTTATTTCCTAGAGATGAACACCCGTCTGCAAGTCGAGCACCCCATCACTGAATTGGTCACTGGGGTGGATATTGTCAAAATGCAAATCCAAATCGCCGCCGGGGAACGCCTACCCTTTACCCAAGCGGACATCTATCAGCGCGGTCATGCCATTGAATGCCGTGTCTATGCCGAAGACCCCGCCAACAATTTTCTGCCTGCCATCGGGCCAGTCCTGCGGACGATTGAACCCGCCGGGCCGGGGGTGCGTGTGGATGCAGGGGTGGTTTCGGGGGATGAGGTCACGATTTACTACGATCCAATGATCGCCAAGTTGATTGTGTACGCCGAAAGCCGACCCGATGCCATCCGTAAAATGGATTGGGCGCTGGCGCAGTATGTCATCCTCGGCCTGACCACCAACCTGCAATTTTTACGGGATGTCATTCTGCATCCCGCTTTTGTCATGGGCGAAACCAACACGCATTTTATAGACGAGTTTTTGACGCCTTGGCATCCACCTCAAGCCGCCCTGCCTGATGAAGCCTTGATTGTCGCCGCGCTCAGTGACCTGTTGATTCCAGCGGGCCAACTCGCCACACAGCCATCTGGGGAAAATGGGGATGGTGATTTGTATAGTCCTTGGGGTCGCGCCGACAGCTTTCGGACAGGGCAATGATCTAACAACTATTCATCAAAACTGTCATATTCTTTTGATGAGGTAGCAGTCCAAGTGTGGTCGCATTTCGGGCATTTATAAGTATGTTCATAATCCACAGTCAAAATCCTAATTTGTTCATGCCAGCGGCGAATAACATCGCCATTACTATTCCTCTCCTCGCGTTCAATGGTTTTATAACCCTTCCTACGACCAGTTTCTCGTTTGCTCACCTCCTGCTTTGCATAAGGGGTATTACACTTTGGGCATTTGGTGGCCTCTCCTTCCACCCAACCCCAGAAAATACCCCATAAAACAGCCACAACAATAGCCACAGCAATAATTATCCCACAGAACATATCAGTCGACATAATCTAGCCCTATTTTTAATCACAGATTGTACTTAAAAATGGTAACAAAAAAAAACAACTTAGCAATAAAATTTCCTGACTGATGCCTTTTGTCACTAAAAAACCGTCACGTTATAATATTGGAGATAAGGCTAAGTAGTAAATCTAAGAGGAAAGTCCTAAAAAGATGCCCTCCCCTTTCCCCGGTATGGACCCCTATATGGAAAACCGCGCAGCATGGGCCGGGGTGCATCTCCATCTTTTGGCAAATCTGGGCCAACAGCTTGCCCCCCAAATTCGTCCCCGTTACCGCGTCCACACCGAACGCTATCTTACGATTGGTGATGATATTGGCAAATTTAGACCTGACCTCCGAATTGAATCCACTCCTCAAAAAACGGGCACCATTCAACCCATAGCAGCAGCCATATCTGATGCCACCCTCGTAACCGAGACGCTGCCCTATTCCGATCTCGACATCCCGCCTCATCTCGAAATCGTGACCGACGCTGGGGAGGTCATTACCGTCATTGAGGTCTTATCGCCGATTAACAAAGAGGGCGAATATAACAGCTATCTCCGCAAACGCTATCGTCTCTTGAATGCCGGAATCAATCTGGTCGAAATAGACCTCCTGCGCGAAGGCCAAATCATTCCCCTCACTACCCGTCTCGATACCCCATACATGGCACTTGTCACCCGTGCCTACGAATATCCCAAAACCTACACTTGGGGTATCACTTGGGCTGAACCCTTCCCGGTACTCCCGGTGCCCTTGCGTCCCGATGAATCAGAAGCCCGCCTTCTACTTACACCCGCTCTTGCCCAAGCCTATGCCGTTGAATATGAGGGATTTATAGATTATTCCGCCGACCCACCCGGCCTACTATCAGCCGAATGGCGGAAAGAAATTGAAACTATTTTGCAATCAAAGGGATTACGTTAAATTGGAATTTCATTATCAGCATGAAAATCAAGAACATCGTGTCCAATTAGAACCTAGTGGTGACGGCAACTACACCGCGCTCATCGGCGACAAAACCTACAAGGTGGAAGTCAAGCGCCTGCAATCCGGCTATATGATGCTGCTGATTAATGGCAAACGCCTGCACGCCTATACCACCACCTCTCGCAATACCCAAACAGGTCTCCAAAAACGGCATGTAGCCCTTGTTGACCGTGAAGCCCGCCTTTATGAACTCGCCAAACCTCAAGCCAGTAACCGCCGAAAAACCGCGAGTGCAGGCAGTGGCAATTTGACTGCCCAAATGCCCGGTCAGGTTACGCAGGTCTTGGTAAAAGAAGGCGATGCCGTAACACAAGGCCAACCGTTGATGCTGCTGGAAGCGATGAAAATGGAAATCCGTCTCATCGCCCCACAGGAAGGCCGCGTAACCCGCCTATTCGTCAAACAAGGGGATACGGTTGAGCGGGGTCAGCAGTTAGCCGAAGTCGCGTCGGAGTAGGTTACGGGAACAGCAATCAAAGATTAATCGTCTACGTGCAGGGAAAGCATTCCCCAGTTAGGAGTGTGTAAAACTAGTTAACGAATCCAATCATAGGGAAGTTTGTTATGCCCCGTCACATCAGCCGCCGCCAATTCCTTAAAACAATGGCTCTATCTACCTTTGCTACCACGTCGCTAGGCGGTGGCAGTTGGGTATATGCCACCGAGATTGAACCGAGCCAAGTTGCCATTGAGCGCGTCACCCTAAAAATCTCCCGTCTTGACCCTGCTTTTCATGGCTACAAATTAGCCCATATCAGCGACTTGCATATGGATCATACATGGATGACCGAGGAACGGTTGCTTGATTTGATGGAATTAGTCAACGAGCAAAAACCCGATGCCATTGCCATTACGGGAGATTTTGTCACCGATCAGGCCGCCCCTTTTGAAAATAGTTTGGTCAAGGCACTGCAAATGCTCAATCCACGTGATAACACCGTCGCCGTCTTGGGCAACCACGACCACTGGACAGACGCCACCGTTGTGCGGCGGGCTATCGGCAAAAGTGGCATCACCGATCTCAATAATGCGGTCTATTCGCTGCGGCGTGGGGATGCTATGCTCCATCTGTGCGGGGTGAATGATGTTTGGGAAAAGCAGCACCGCCTTGATGTAGTGCTTCAAGACCTTCCCAATGAGGGCGTAGCTATTCTGTTGGCTCATGAACCCGATTATGCCGACACCTCCTCGCAAACTGGGCGTTTTGACCTTCAACTGTCGGGTCACTCACATGGCGGGCAGGTACAGGTTCCCTTCGTTGGCCCTGTCGCCCTACCCCATATGGCCCATAAATACCCATCCGGGTTGTATACTGTCAATGGCATGTACCAGTACACCAATCGAGGGCTTGGTATGGTCTCACCTCAAGTTCGGGTAAATTGCCCGCCTGAGATTACGATCTTCACCCTCGAAAATGTATGAACTTCAGATTCGCCCTGTTATATAATGCCTTGTATCGAGGTCAAGTAACCAAAGGGCGATGGCTTGAGTACGGAACGCATGACCCGCCGTCAATTTCTCAAAACAGCAGCCCTCTCTACCCTTGCTACTACTTCAACGGGCGTCGCTGGTCTCATTTATGGTTATAAGATCGAACCTCAACAAATCCAAATAGAGCACCTCACGCTCAAACTCCCCCGTCTTGATCAGGCCTTTGACAGCTACAAACTCGTCCAAATCAGTGACTTGCACGTAGACCACACATGGATGAGCGAAGAACGCCTCCTTGAGTGTATACAACTGGTCAACGAGCAAAAACCGGATGCCGTCGCCATTACAGGGGATTTTGTCAGTATTGAAGCCGAACCCTTTAAAGCGACATTGATTAAGGGTTTGCAGGCCCTCACCCCTCGAGATAACACCGTTGCAGTCTTGGGGAACCACGACCATTGGGCGGATGCGGTTGTGGTTCGGCGAGCCATTCGTCAAAGTGGCATTGCCGATGTCAATAATAGTTTCTATACCGTCCAGCGGGGCCAAGCAAAGCTGCACTTCTGTGGGGTAGACGATATTATGGAGAACAAACAGCGCCTAGATTTAGTCTTGGACACCTTACCCGCTGAAGGAGTAGCTCTATTACTGGCGCACGAACCTGACTTTGCCGATGTTTCCTCACAAACAGGTCGCTTCGATTTGCAGCTATCAGGGCATTCGCACGGTGGGCAAGTTCGACTACCCTTTATTGGCCCTATCGGTCAAGCTGAGTTAGCCCAGAACTACCCCGCCGGGCTTTACAAGGTTAATGGGATGTACCAATACACCAACCGAGGACTGGGGATGGTGACACCGCAAATACGCTTCTATTGCCCACCTGAAATCACGGTTTTTACGCTCAGAAGCGGCAACATAGGAAAGATCAGCTAAATGTCCCTTGAATGCGTGCCAAAATTTCCTGCGCACGAGGATGATTGATGGTGCGTAAAATGGCAATCGCCCCCTCTTTATCCCCACTCTCATACAGGCGGCGTGCCCGTTCAATCAAAGCCTCATCTTCCGACATTACGGGCAATTGTGGATAGCCATACATGGGAACTGGCCCACCGACTGGGATTAGGCGCTCGCCCTGCTTTTTCAGAGACATCGCCGACCAGATTGGAATTCCCACCTGCAGAACCAGCATAACCGGAACCAAGCACAACCCAACAAGGACAAAAATCAGAAGCCCCGTCACAATCCAACCCACCGTCAAGCCTATAAAATACAAAATCAGCCGCTTGATGCCTTCGTTGGTAAAGCCTGCATAGAGATAACCAATTCCCAGAAAGCCAAACAACCCCGCCAAAACCTCAAGCACAACACCTGTGTTAATGCGATTGAGTTGGTCATTTGCCTGCATATTCATAAACTTCAGAACTCCTTTGTCCTATAATGTAATGAAAACGACTCGCTAGTCATCCATTGGGAGTGCCTTACCTTGAGCGACAATCGAATGACACGCCGCCAGTTTCTCAAAACAATGGGCTTTTCGACGCTTGCGACGACCTCCATTGGCGCTCCCTTTCTCGGCTATGGTCTGAGGGTCGAGCCAGAACATGTGTCTATTGATCACGTCACACTAAAACTTCCCCGCCTTGACCCTGCTTTTCATGGCTACAAGCTCATTCAAATCAGTGATATACATATGGACTATACGTGGATGAGCGAAGATCGTCTCATCCGCCTCATGGAGTTGGTCAATGAGCAGCACCCGGATGCAATCGCCGTCACAGGCGATTTTGTCAGTTGGGATGCAGAGTCGTTCGAAGATAGTCTGGTTAAAGCCATGCAAATGCTGAACCCCCGTGATAATACCGTTGCCATCCTCGGTAATCATGACCACTGGACAAATGCCGACGTTATTTTGAGGACGATTCACCGAAGCGGCATCGGTGATGTCAATAACGCAGTCCATACCATCAAGCGCGGTAAAGCCATGCTGCATCTATGTGGGGTCAATGATATTTGGGAGAAGCATCACCGACTAGATTTAGTGATGGAAACCTTACCGGATGAAGGCGCTGCTATCTTGTTAGCCCACGAACCCGACTACGCCGACATTTCGTCAAAAGTGGGTCGTTTTGACCTTCAATTGTCCGGTCATTCGCATGGGGGGCAAATCCAACTCCCTTTGATTGGCCCTATGGTTTTGCCTCATATGGCTTATAAATATCCATCCGGGTTGTATACCGTCAATGGGATGCTGCAATATACCAATCGTGGGCTGGGTATGGCAGCACCTCAAATACGGATCAACTGCCCACCCGAAATCACAGTCTTCACCCTAGAAGCCCCAGACAATCACCAAAACACATAAGATCATACATGCACACATCATACCGAGCAGAATGGCAACAATCGTTCCGAGCCGCTCGTTAAACGGCAGCATTTTGGTGCGGTGTTCCGGCTTCTCGTCCATTTAGCTAATCTTTCCTGCCGCACGAGCACGGGCCAACACATTTTCAGCCGAACGCACCATTGGCATATCTACCATGGACCCTTCAAAAACAAAAACCCCCGTATGCCCTGATTGTCTGGCCTCATGAGCCTCAATCAAGCGGCGAGCAGCTTCAATCTCCTCATCGCCGGGAGTGAAAATCTCATTGATTAGACCAACATGATCTGGGTGTATCGCCAACTTACCCGTGTAACCCATGCACCGCGCTTTAGTGGTCTCAACCTTAAGGCCTTCCATATCCCGCAGTTTGACATAGGGGGTATCAATCGCCTGTAAGCCAAACGCCGCCGCGTGCAGCACCACTGCGCTCCGGGCATAAAAAACCTCCTCTGCGCCCTCTGACCGAATCGCTCCCATGCTGCCCGCCAAGTCCTCGGCCCCGAACATCAAGGCTACCAAACGTGCATCCGCTTGGGCAATTTGTGCTAGATTGACAATCCCCTTCGCGGTTTCAATCAGCGCAATCAGCTTGATCGTCCCCGGCTCGATTCCCAGAATAATTTCGCGCTCCAACAGTGTATGCGAAAGCTGCTGTACCTCGCGGGCGCTTTCGACTTTGGGCAGCACATAACCGTCCGGTTTGCCGATGACCGTCATGGTTATGTCTTCAATCTGCATTCCCTTTTTGGCCTGATTCAGGCGCACCAGTCGTTCGGTTTTACCAAAATCAAGCGAAGTCAAGGCGTGCTGGATCACCTGACGCGCCTCCTCTTTGTTGTTCAAGGCGACGCCATCTTCCATATCCATGATGAGCGAGTCCACCCCAAGCGATGCCCCTTTGGTAATCTTCTTGAGGTCGTCCCCCGGCATAATGAGAACGGCTCGTCGTACCCGACTGGATTGATCTAGTGTATTCATTAAATTTGCGCCTCCGGACGTTTCAAAAATAGCACTGCACGTTCCACTTCACAGACCACATCTCCATGTTGATTCCGCGCAATATGTTTTAAATTGACAATTCCACGATCTGGCTTGGAAGTAGATTCTCGTTTATTGAGCACTTCGGTTTCGACATAAATTGTGTCGCCGTGAAACACGGGCTTGGGATGGATAATGCGTTCATAGCCCAAATTGGCAACAATTGTACCATCAGTCAATTCACTCACTGTCAGCCCGACCACCAACCCCAACGTGAATAGGCCGTTTACAATGCGCCGTCCAAAATCGGTCTTACTGGCAAAATCCTCATTGATATGAAGCGCCTGTGTATTCATGGTCAATGTCGAGAACAGCACATTATCCATTTCTGTCACGGTGCGCCCCGTAAAATGCTTGATCTTCATTCCCGGCTCTAATTCGTCAAAATATTTTCCCGGCATAGCAGTGGTTTTCCTCTGTTATAGTTGATACGGATAAGCCTACCGCAAAGGGGAATTTCTGACCATGACAGCCGCCTGCTAAATTGGTTATCATTGGCCTATCCTTATTTTCAAAAAGTGAGTGTTACCCATGAGACTAGAAAACAAAATTGCCGTTATTACGGGCGCATCACGCGGCATCGGGGAAGCCATTGCGCTTGGCTATGTGCGCGAAGGGGCAATCGTCGTCATCGCCAGCCGCAAACAAGAGGGACTAGATGAAGTCGCCGCCACTTTACGCGCCGCCGGGGGGCAAGTGCTGACGATTGTCACCCACACCGGCGATGAAAGCCAATGTAAGCGTCTAATTGAACGTACCGTTGAGGAATATGGTCGGGTGGATATTTTGGTCAACAACGCGGCGACTAACCCGCATTTTGGGCCGATCATGACCGCCGAAGCCAGCCATTGGCAAAAGATTATTGAAGTTAACCTCTTGGGCTATTTTTATTTATGCAAATATGCGGCTGAAGCGATGGAGAAAACAGGTGGTGGCAAAATTGTAAATATGGCATCGGTTGCTGGTATCAATCCTGCCCCGATGATGGGCGTCTACAGCGTCAGCAAGGCCGCCGTGATTATGTTGACCAAATCGCTGGCAATGGAACTGGGGGCAAACAATATTCAGGTCAACGCCATCGCTCCCGGCATCATCAAAACCAGATTTGCCGCCGCCTTATGGAGCGATCCCGACATCAGCAAACGCTACACAGATCGCACCCCAGCCGGGCGCATTGGCGAAACCGAGGATGTGGTCGAAGCCGCCATTTATTTGGCTTCGGCTGGCTCAAGCTATATGACCGGGCAGGTGTTGGTCTTGGACGGGGGCAACAGCATCACAGGGTTCTAAAACAAAAAACGGGGAGAGGTTATTGAATCTCCCCACTAACCATTTCTAACGACGATACACAATCCGTCCCTCAGCAACGGTCATTTGGACATTCATATCATCATCAAGTAGCACCAAATCCGCATCTTTTTGAACATCAAGGCTGCCTTTCCGATCATCAATACCAATTGCCCGTGCTGCATTGAGGCTACTCACCTGCCAGATTTCCATAAGGGGGCGACCTGATGCCTTTAGAAAATTGGCGAGGGCTTTCTCCATCGTGATGGTGCTACCTGCCAACGTCCCATCCGCGAGACGCGCCACTCCATTTTTAACAATGATGGTGCGGTCATCCACCGGATACTCCCCATCTGGCATCCCAGTACCACGAATAGCATCGGTTATCAAAACAACACCGTCCGGCCCTTTCGCCGACAGCAGCAGTTTCATCATCGCTGGATGTACGTGGATGTTATCGGCAATCAGTTCGCAGCAAACTTCGGGACTGGTGAGAACGGCTCCTACAGTACCGGGATTTCGATGATGCAGTTCGCTCATCGCGTTGAAGGTATGGGTAGCATGGCGTAATCCTAATTGCACTGCCCGCAAAACCTGATCGTAAGTCGCCGCGCTGTGAGCCACCGAAACCGTAATCCCGCGATTAGCACATTCCTGAATCAGCCACAGGTTTTCTTCATATTCGGGGGCGAGTGAAAGCAACCGCACCACTCCCATTTCAAGCCAATCCATCGCTTCTTCGGGATCGGCCTGTCGAATCAGGCCCAAATTCTGTGCCCCGCATTTCTGGGGATTTAGATATGGCCCTTCAACATGCGCCCCTATCAAGGTCGCACCGTTCACCTGTGGGCCTTTGGCGGCAGCTATAGTTTCTAATGCTTTGGTAATGCGTGTTGGCGTATCTGTCCATGTCGTCGCCAAAAAAGCCGTAACGCCATGCCGGGCATAAAATTGGGCAACAGTTTGCAAGCCAACTAGGTCGGCATCCATCGCATCATAGCCTACTCCCCCATGTACATGCACATCTACAAAACCGGGCAGCAAGGTCAGGCCACTGGCGTCAATAATCTCAACGTCATCATCATCCAATGCGTTTCCCGACCCCATCCCAACAATTTGCGAACCATGCCAACGCAGCCAACCGCGCTCCCACTCACCCGACGTGGTCATGATCCGAGCATTTTCAATCAATACGGCATTTTCAGATGGCATCCAAATCTCCCCACAGTGATTTTAAAAACATTCTACCCCGCCCTGTTGGAAAAACCACGCACCCCATACGCCATAATGGACTTATAATGAAGCTAACCGATTTTCACTCAAAATTTTCTCACAAGGAGTATTTATGCCTTACTCACCTACCAGCAGGTTGTGGCGAGGAGTGTTTTGTCTTGTAATAATGACCATGCTGCTGCACCTACCCCCAACAACATCAGCCCAAAGCGGCGGAGTTCAAGAATTTACTGGCAGCATCGGCAAAAACGATGACGGCTTCTATTACGATTTGTTTGACCTAAAAGCCGGGCAAACCGTTTACCTCTACATGGAAGCCCTTTCGGGTGATCTTGACCCTTATCTCTATTTTGGCAATCTCGACTTCACCGAGGTTTATGCCGAAGACGATGACAGCGGTGGTGATTTCAATGCAGCGCTCGAATTTGTCGTCCCTGTCGATGGGGACTATAGCACCTATGTGACCCATATCGAAGGCACAACGGGTGATTATCGCTATTTAATCGGCATTGATGCACCGGATGTCCTCACCGGATCAGCCACTCCAACGGGCGAAGAATTCGCTTTCTTATACGCAACCTCCAAAGTCCAAGAGTTTTTTGGTACGGTTGCTGAGGATGGCACGGGGCAATACTACGATATGTTTGACCTCGTAGCAGGCGACACGCTCTACCTCTATGTTGAGGCGCAGACCGACCAGCTTGACCCCTATTTATATCTCGGCAACCTCGACTTTTCAGAGATCATCCTCGAAGATGACGACAGCGGCGGCGACCTCAATCCGGCTATTGAATTTACCATCCCGGAAGATGGCGATTACAGCATCTATGTCAGCGCCATCGAAGGCACAACGGGCGATTATCGCTTGTTAGTTGGCCTCAATGACCCTAATGTCCTAGACGGCACAGCCCAAATAACCGGAGATGAAATCGCTGTGCTCTATCACAGTGCTGAACCTGCCGAGTCTACAGGGCTGGCCCGGGTGCAAGAATTCACCGGGAGCATCACGGGCAGTTCGGCTGAGGATGTTAGTGGGGTTTATTATGACCTGCACGGCCTAAAAGCTGGCGAAACTTTGTACGTCTATGTTGAAGCCATCTCCCCTGAACTCGACCCCTATGTCTATGTCGGAGATATTGATTTCAACGAGGTATATATCGAAGACGACGATGGCGGCGGCAACCTCAATTCGGCGGTGGAATTCCCCATCCCCGCTGATGGGGACTACAGCATCTTGGTCAGCCACATCGAGGGTACAGCGGGAGATTATCGTGTTCTGGTTGGCCTTGACGCTCCTGATGTTCTCAATGGCACAGCACAGCCCACCGGCGATGAAATCGCGGTACTCTATGTCAGTGGAGACTCTGGCGGTGGTACTGAACCGGAAGTCAATACTGAAATCCCGATTAGCAACTGCGACGCGCTCGCCGAACGACCTACACTAAGTGGTTCAGAAGAAACCTACGTCACCGACAACTTTATCATCCACTACACCTTCTCCGGTCAAGACGCCATTACGCAAAACTACCTTAACGAAGTCATTGATTCGCTCGGTTATGTTTATGAGACCGAAATCAATCAGTTCGGCTGGCCTGCCCCTCCACCCGACTGCGGTGAAGGTGGGGATGGTCGTTTCGACGTCTATCTGATGGAAACCATCAAAGATGATGGCGTTTATGGCTTTGCCCAAGCGCAAGGCTTAGTTGGAGACAACCCATCCTCGGCCAATGGAGAGGCCTATGCTGCCTATGGTTATCTTGTGGTGGACAACGATTTCTCTAGCGATCAAAATCCATTGGCAACCATGCGGGCTACCGTTGCCCATGAATTCCATCATGTTGTCCAATTTGGCTATGACATCAATGATGCGATGAACTGGTACTATGAAGCCACCGCCTCATGGATGGAAACCCAAGCCTATCCGATTGATGAAGCCGCTTCCATCTATGTCCCAACCCGCTTTGAGTACACGGATATTTGTGTGGGTGCCAATTCAGACGATGGTCTGTTGGTCTATGCCGATTGGCTGGCGATTGATACACTTGCCCAGTTATATGGCCCACAAGCAGTCCAGCGTCTTTGGGACTACGTCGCAAACGTTGAAGGCATGGCAGCTTTATATGGCTTGTTAGAAGAAATTGGGACAACCCCACAGGCCTTTATTGAGCAATTTGCCATCCGCAACCTCCTGCTCGGCTATGACCAAGCCCCTCGCTTTGAACGCCAAGTTTATTTGGAAAATGTCATCAATTCGGTGGGCGATTGGACATTTGGTTTTTCAGGCGTCCAACAGCTTTCCGCCGACTATGTACAGCTAGACCTGAGCGGTGTCTATCGCTTCACCAGCAATCAGCCCAACATCAGTTTGGTGGTTGTGGGGGTTGACACGACCTCCGACACTGCCGATGTCTTTGAGGTAGGCCAAGCGGGGGTTGTAGATACATCCGGTTATACCAATGCCTATGTCATCATATTAAACACAGATGTACACGACGCCCCGGAAAACTGCACTTTCACCGATTGGCAGATCACCGTCAGTGATGCCACCGGCGAAGCCCCACTGGCGCCGACTGACACTACTTTCGACGCATCACGCTTCAAAGCTCCTCGATAATTTCACTTCGTCACTTCAGTAGGAGAGGGGTCATGCAATTGACCTCTCTCCACAATTTTCTAATCTATTTACACAATCTCTGGTTAAGAACAGCACTTGTGTGGTATGCTATCTGACAATTAATCAATTAACCCTCTATGGGTACGATGAACAACTTTTACCAAGTGTGTGGAATACTCCCCGAACCTATAGAACCCTTCATGAATACTCTCAGTATGTTCGCCTTTCATCCCATGACTGGCTCATTCTGTAAAGGAATTTAACTGCATGGCAACACAAGTGTTTGTAACAAACCTACCACTTACCAGCACTGAAGAGGATCTGCAAACGCTCTTCGGTCAGGCAGGTGAGGTGGTGGGTGTAAAACTAATCCGTGATCAAAAAACGGGCGAATACAAAGGTTTCGGCTTTGTCCACATGGCCGATGACGAGGCTGCCCAGCAAGCAATTCAAATGTTCAACAACTTTGAATATGAGGGGCAAAGAATCTTGGTGCGGGAATCCCGTCCACAGCGCACTAAACAAGAAAAGATGGATGCTCGCCGTAAGTTTGCCGAAGAACTCGCCGATAAGCTCAACGAAACCAACCCCAAAGCCCGCTTCCAACTCCGCCGTATTGTCGAATCACAAGGCCGTACCTTTGCCCAAAAGCTGCTTGATGAAACCCTGCGCATTGAAGAAGAAGGCGGCATGATGACGCTGGATGGTTCACGCCGACGCACGATTGGCGGGGTCTTCCTCTTTCTAGCATGGCAGCGTGTCCCGGACACTGTGCGGAATAAGATTTTCCCAGACCGTGCCCGCCTCAAAAAGCGTGCCGAACAGAAACAACGCGAAATGAACGGCGAGGCTGTCTCAGACACGGAGGCATTCGAGGAATCTGAAATTCCTGCCGAACCACCTGCGCCAGACATTCCAATCGAGGAACTACGTGCCAAGTTGGACGAGCTGCGTGAGGCTGAACAGGCTGCTGAGAAAAAAGTGGAAGATATTCGGGCACGCCGCGCCCCCGGTGGGTTATTCACAGCGCTCAAAGATGTCGCCGAGATCAAGAATCAAATCAATGCCCTGCTAAAAGAATATCCCGGCCTCGAATAATAAAATGCTGATGGAACGGGTAGAACAGATGGACACCATTTGTTTTACCCGTCTCAACTCACAACCAATGACCGCCACATGAAATAACGTGGCCCATGTCCTAACCCAGTGTGCAAATCCCCTTCAATCTGAAAGCCAAGCCGTTCATAAAAACCCACCGCATCTGGTCGCGCGTTACACCACAACAGCGTCCCACCTTGTTGAAAGGCGTACTCAATGCAGTGGCTTATCACCGCTTTACCAATCCCCCGTCCTTGAAATTCTAGCAGGGTTGCGACAGCCCGCAATCGCCATGCGGTCGGGTGCTGCGTTTCTGGTGGTGCATCTTGGATTACGGTTGCCACGCTGACCAACTGCCCTTCCCAAAAACCCCCCACATGCGTAGTCCCAACGGCTGCATCACCCGGACGGTGGATCGTTTCAGGCGGATCCTCCGGCCACAATACCCGCCGACGAATAGCATAGGTATCTTCTACCGGGATGGGTCGAACTTCCATAATGGACATCGGGCATCACCCTCCTAAGCAAAAAAATCGCCAACTGAGGCTGGCGATTTTCCATATATCCTTGTGTATAGAGCTATTTGCCTTCTTTGTCACGTACATCCCCGACAACTTTGGCGGGGACGCCCACTACAATCGCATAGGGCGGCACATCTTTGGTCACAACCGCGCCTGCCCCAACAAGAGCATTTTCGCCGATGGTGATTCCACAGATAATGGTGGCGTTGCTGCCAATCGAAGCCCGTTTTTTGATAATCGTTTCAACCACCTGCCAATCATCGCCTGTCTGCATCGAGCCATCGGGGTTGGTCGAACGTGGATAAATATCATTGGTAAACATCACCCCATGCCCGATAAAAACCTCGTCCTCCAGTTTCACTCCCTCACAAATAAAGGAATGGGAGGAAACCTTGCAGCGTGCCCCAATCGTTGCACCCGATTGAATTTCGACAAACGGCCCAATTTTGGTATCATCCCCAATCGTACACCCATACAAATTCACCAAATCCGGCTGGAAGATTCTAACCCCGTTACCGAGGCGAACATTCTCTTTGACAGGCATCTAAACATCCTTTCCGAAGATATAAACCTATCTAGTATACTTCAAAAAGGACACCGTGTTTTCATGGAATTCGCAGTACCTGTCCCACATAAATGAGGTTCGGATTGGTGATGCCATTAGCAGCAATCAACGCACTCATCGAAACACCATAGCGCAGCGCAATCCGATACAGGTTTTCACCACGCTGAACAACATGTATCTGCCCGCTGTAATTGGTAGATGTCGTCGTCACAGGCGGATAACCAATAGTGGTTGGGACGATGGGCGCCACCGTATAGGCAGTTGGAATCACCAGTGCCTGCCCCACATACAATTGGTTGATATTCACAATGTTGTTTATGGTGGCTAATGTGGACAACGCCACACCAAAACGCTGTGCGATGAGGGCCAGCGTATCTCCCGCCTGAACCAGATAGACCAAACCGCCTGTCGAAACTGGACCTATCGGATAATAGGGGCTGGCCGAACCAGTGGTCGTCGGGGTATTGATCGAGAATCCGGGACATCCCGACCAGATAAAAACGTACTGCTTGCCACCTAACCCCGGCGCATTCACTTGAAATTCCCCACTGCTCAGGCGATAAAGGTTTACATCATAACCCGATTTAATGACGGTATTGGTATAAGGCACACCGACTGCCGCAATTTCTTGGACAGATGCAAAGAGCACCGTGACCGGTTGGTTGCCAACAGGTCTAATGATTTCAATGCCGTTTGACCGACAGTAAACCGCCACCGTTTGCTCAGGGTCAACGATGATATTGTTCATACGGCCATCGTCTGGCGGTGGAATTGAACACTCTTGGATGAGGTCGGCATCAATCGCAGCCCCGGCATTGGCATCATTGATAAACATCGTAACAGTAACGGTTGCCAATGTACCGGGAGATTGAGGGTTTACCCAATAGACACCAATAGTAGGGCTGGTCTGTGGGCCAGAGGGACCACTTGCGGTAAATATCGCACGCGGGGACGCACCGGGAGTCGCAGCAGTGACGGATACTCGGTACCCGTTGGTATCGGCAATTCCGGCGGGTGGTGTCTGGACAAAAATCGTGAACCCATTGCGGCAATATTGTGAAACGGTGAACGACCACCCACCCGGTAGCGCTTGGGTGCCTGCCTCGGCGGGTTTTTGTGGAGCTACGAAGATAGTTACAACGAAGATAAAGGCTACTAAAACAAGCGTAATTCGTCGCATACTCTAACCTCTTAACAACTCCTATATAGGTATATCTTCACTATATACCGCTAGGCGGTTATAAGTCAGTTAGAGTCGGGGTAACATAGCAATTGAGTTACCCATGCGACTACATTCCGTCAGTAAAATAAAAAGGCAGGGTTTGACCCCGCCTTCTAACTCGCTTATCCGGCGCGACTGGTAATCCACACACCCTCATCTCGCCGACGATCTGCCAGACAAAACACGCGCTGTTTTTGGCGTTTGGCCTCCTCCTCCGTCAGCCAGAAACTCAGCGTGCGGCCTCGCAGGGACGCCAGATACTCCAGTACTGCCATGACATGCGAACACGCAATTCCCTGATTGACGGCCCATTCGCACGTACAGCGCGTATGAATCGTGCCATCACGCTCAAATTTGACGGTGACTACGTGGTTGGCAACAGGGTTCGAAACGCTTTCGACGACAAAGGTGTCATGATCCACCCGACGCGCTTGCAATTTTCGGCTCTGCGCTTGCAGTTGTTTGATGTGTTTAGGCTTCATATCTAGATGTAGATACTCCTGCTGCACAAGTTTCCGAACATATATTCTATTATACATCAAAAACGTTAGTTTTGTGTTAACAAACCGTCCAAAATAAACAAAAAGGCAGGCCAAAACTCACCTGCCTTAAAGCGCTTATTAAAAGGGCTTTTGAATTACCGATTTCGCAGCACGACATCGAAAATATCAACGAACAATGGGTAGCCTGTCATATTCGCATCCCGCCTAACCGACGAAACATCCGCATTAACAAAGATACTGACCGTACCCTCTGCTGGAACCGTAATTTCTCGGACAATTCGCATCGGAACTCCCCCACCTGTCGAGTTTTCAGGTGATGTGGAAGACACACCCACGTTGGGATAGGCTATCGCTTGGTCAAGTATCTGTCCATTCTGCTCAACCGAAAAGCTGACCAACGAGTGTGTTTCGTTGTATTCAATCGTCAGTTCGATGGTCTGACCCGCCTGCCCCTCGAAAACCGCAACGAGTGCCGGATATTTGTCCAGCAAGGTAAGTTGGGCACGTTCTTCGAGGGTAAGGACGATGGGTTCGCGTTTGTTGAGCGCAATTGTGTATTCTGACCCCTCCAATTCACCGTTGAAATTCCTCAAAAACAATTCAACACGATAGGTGCCATCGGCAGGTAACTGGAAGCCCAAAATTTCAGGGTTATAAACCGCGCCACTGTCGTCATCAACTGTTAGTTCTCCGGTCTCCCCTACACGGCTCAATCGCATAACAGCATCCATGCCATCCCCCGCCACCGATATGTCTACAATGTCGCCGCGCTGACCCACAAAATCATAGTAGGTATACGGGAAAGCGGGATTATTATCAGGCGTATAGGTACTAGTTACTGCCTCGCCATAGGTCAGGGTTGGAACTTCGACCTGCCCCAAGTCAATCGTATAGGTGATTGGACGCCCTCCAGCATTATTTTCGACACTGAAAATAATCACGGCGTTTTCAGCGATAGGGATGGTGACGACTTGGGTAATGGGCTGACCTGCTGGGCCGCCACCGCCACCGCCACCGCCGCCACCACCGCCACCATTGCCACTGCCTACACGGGGAGTATATTGTAGAAAGTAACCCGTATTTACCAAATCAGACGCATTAACCGTGACAGAGAGTAAGTCTCCTGCCCGCCCTTGCACAAGATAGTAATAGATGGGTTCATCACCAGTAACCGTTCCCTCGACGCTTCCCCCTACCTCCAACGAAATTAAGGCGGATTGATAGGGAGGTAATGTAAAGCCAGAAGCACTCGGATTCGACGGTTCTGGTGTGAAAGTATTGACCGCCGTGCTTTGCGGGGTCGCCGATCCCTGCAACCCCACTGCCCCGATAGTTTTGTCGTCTCGCGGGGACATTGCCATAAAAATGACTACGACTGCAAATATCATCACGGTCAGCGCCGCTACCACTAGCGAAAAATTCAAACGCCGTCCGGTTGAATACCCTTCCAAACGAGGGGCAAGTGTATTGTTCATCATTTCCTCCATATGCAGTGGCCGAAGTGACGAGTGAGTACGACCATTTGAAGAAACAGGCGGCGAAGATTTTTGGGCGGCGACCATCATTTTTTCCCACACACGCTGTTGAACCGCAAATACTGGGGCTTCTATCCCATCCGCGTCCATCAACTGACGAGCAAATGCTGCCATCTTTTCGTCAAGGCCGGGGGGCACAGGTGTTTGTGGGTCGCGGGTCAAGGCTTGCAGATAGAGATCGAGCAGTTCGGTTTGTGATCGGTGTTCGTTCATGGGGTTTAATCCAATTCCAACTCATCATATCGGGCACGTAATTTGCTGATAACGCGATGCAATTCCACCCGCACCGCCCCGGCGTTTTTGCCGATGACTTGACCGATTTCGGCGGCGCTTAAACCTGCTACCAGCTTGAGTGCCAGTAAATTTTGTTGCTCATCCGCTAGGGTTGCCACCAAATCTCGTAAGGCTTGTTGGGTTTCATCCCGCATCATGTTGTCTAGCGGGGCTGGGTGATCCGCAACAAGGTCAATCTCGGCATCATCAATCGAGAGATGAGTTCGACGACTTCTTAGGTGATTGACCACCGCATTATGGGCGATTTGAAATAACCACGCCGCCACCGAACCGCCACGATAGCCTGCGATTGAAACCAACGCTCGTGTAAAAATGACACTCGTCAAATCTTCGGCCTCTTCAACCGATCCCACCCGACGCACACAATAACGATAGATGCGCCCAAAATATTGTTCATAAATGGGGGCAAAGTGTGCCAAGTCGTGCATCGCAGCTTGCATCTGACGGGCCTCAGTTGCAGCGTTTTCCAAATTTTCCATTTCTGGATTGGATGGAAACAATGTTTTTCTCCGCACCTGTATCATTCATGCATTCTCCAAAAGGATGTAGCCACTCGTCGTGCATCCCCTAGAGACACCTGTCATGCCAAACCGTTACATCAAATCCCTTAACATTTCTCAAACCAGTGTGCCGGACAAGAATTCAAACTTGCCGTCAATTTTCGAAACTGGTAATGTTAAGGTCTGGTTTTTATCGAAAACATCTCAATGGAGAGCCGATGAGTGTCGATAATCTCGCCGGACAGACGCTAGGTCAGTACGAGCTACGAGAACTGCTTGGCGCGGGCGGCATGGGTGCAGTCTATCGCGCCCATCAAAAGAATCTCAAACGCTGGGTTGCTGTTAAGGTTTTACCAGCAACGCTCGCTGGACAAACCCTCTATTTGGAGCGCTTCAACCGTGAAGCCCAAACCGCCGCTTCCCTTGAACATCAGCATATTGTGCCTGTTTATGATTACGGACTCCAGCGCGGCACCAGTTATGTCGTGATGCGTCTATTGACGGGCGGCACTTTGGCTGACCGCCTCAATGACACTCTCGTCAATGAAAAACCCCTCCCAGCCCCGCGTGAAGTCGCCGAACTCATCAAGCAAATTGCCAGCGCCCTCGATTATGCCCATGCCAGAGGCGTAATCCACCGTGATGTCAAACCCAGCAATATTATGTTCGATGATCAGGGTGTGGCATTTTTGGTAGACTTTGGCATCGCTAAATTGATCGAGGGCACCGGTGCGGGCTTAACGGGCACCAATATGACCATGGGGACGCCTTCGTTTATGCCCCCCGAACAATGGCGCGGTGAAAAAGTCACCCCAGCATCCGATCAATATTCATTAGCTGTTATTACCTATCAATTATTGGTTGGCAAGCTACCCTTCGAAGCTACCACACCCTACGCATTGATGCACAAGCATCTCAACGAAACCCCACCGCCGCCCCATTTGGAACGCAGCAGTATCCCTGAAAGCCTGACTGCCGTACTTGGGCAAGCACTGGCGAAGCAACCCGAAGACCGTTACCCCAATTGTACGGCCTTTGCGGAAGCGTTTGCCGATGCGTGCTCTGGTTTCGCCGATGTAAAAACGACTTTCTTTACCACACCACTGCAAGTACGAACCAAAGTTGCAGCCCGCACGGTGCCCAAAGAACACACAGGCGAAAAGGCCACCACCATTTTACAGACCTCTCGCCCTATCCATAAAAACCCTATCACATGGCTCATCGCAGGTATCGTGGTGCTGCTCTTAGGTGGAGTAATCTTTGTTCTCGCCAGCAATCCGGATGACGACAAAAAAACTACTCCGGCGCCGACTTCGATTGCCCAAATAGACACGCCAACCGAAGAAGTAGCCGATACTCCATCACCAACCGCAACTTCATTTGATTCTGAATCAGCCGCTCAAGCGACTTTTGACGCCCAAAGCACCAAGCTGGTAATCGAGGCTTCTCAGACGGCCTTTCAAGAAACCGTCGCTGCTGGTGTGATTGCCCGCGCCGAAACCGCAACAGCAACCTTGTGGACAAAAACACCGACATCCACTTCTACCAACACATTGACACCGAGCAGAACACCTACCAATACATCAACATCAACCCATACGCCGTCACGAACCGCAACCGCAACCGACACGTTGACGCCAACCCAGACATTCACGCCTTCCGCGACTCATACAGCCAGTCTGACCTATACACCTTCACAAACGCCAACGCCTTCGGACACACCAGAGGCCACCAACACGCCAACTGCGACGGCAACTTCATCATCTACGCCAACGGCCACCCCGCGTCCCTCGAACACCCCTGCGCCTACCGTAGATACCCGCGCCACCATTTTGGCAATGCAAACGCAACCAACTGCGACACTCGTGGCGAACTTCAATCCTCAATTGGTGCAGAATGTTCCGGGCGAATTGGTCTTTGGGCCACAAAGCGGCAATTTTACTTATCGGGATGATGGTTTCATTCGCAGCGTCATCTCTGGTACAGATACCCGCGACTTCATTGCCGAGGTGACGTTTATCAATCCCTACCCCACATCCGAAGCCGTATGGGATGCAGGCTTTCTATTCCGTGAAACCGCCACCGATGAGCAGTTGCGCCTGATTATTGACTCCAACCTAAACTACAGCCTCAGCAACTGGCAAACGGGAGAAAACGTCACCGACATTGAATCCGGCAAGGTTTACGGCTTAAATTTGGAAGACGGCGATACCAACCATCTCATGTTAGTGGTTGTGGATGGAACAGGCATTTTGTTCATCAACGGCAATTTGGTTGTTACCCTCAATGTCTCAAGCCGCACCGATAGTGGGAGCGTCTCTTTTGGCACGAGCTTGGTACAGGGTAATCTATCCGAAGGCGAAATTATGCGCTATCGAGATTTCGCTGTTTGGGCCATTCAGGAAAACGCCTGCATCCTTACACCTGCCCAATCACAAACCCGTCTGCGCGAGGAGCCAAGCACGGAATCTGACGTTGCCGCGAATATTGCATTGGGGGATCAACTCCTAGCTACTGGCATCACATCGGGCGAGGATGGATTTAATTGGCTACAAGTAGCGGGTAATGTCTGGGTTCGTGAGGATATTGTCACGACCACTGGCGACTGCACCAGTTTACCCACCGTGAATGCCCAAGATGCGACCCCAACCCCGACTCCGACCTTTACGCCGTCGCTCACGCCGACCATTCCAACCGCCACCCCCGCATCAGTGGGTGATGCCTCTAGCTGGCCGATTCAAGCGGCCCCCGTGTTTGGGCCTTCCTCTGGCATTTTGGCAGCATTGGATAACGAACTCATTGACTACGTACCTGCCCAAGTCAATCTAAAAGACTTTATGGTCGAAGTCGTATTCGCCAATCCCTCCCCCACCCGTCAAGCATGGGATTTTGGTTTCCTGATCCATGATCAAGGCACCGAGTTCTATACTATTGCGGTTAATTCAAATCTTGAGTGGAATGTCGTGCTGACGCTCGACAGCGGCACTACCCCACTTGTCAATGGAACCTTGAATAGTTTCGACACCAGCGAGGGTGGGTCAAATCGACTCCGACTTATCGCGGCGGGTAATGTCGCCCTGCTCTATTTAAACGATGAGTTCGTCACCGCCATAGAGTTGACCCAGCTACCAGATGCCGGGGACGTGTCCGTCGCGTCTGGTTTGGGCACGGAATTTGATGTCGAGTGGCGCTTCAACTATAGCAACTTCACCATCTGGTCACTCGAACAGATTTATGGCCCGGTGGCAGGTAGCCTCAACCACGAAGCTGATGGTAATCTTGAAACCACCTTTGCGCGTGGCTCGGCCAAGGATTTTGTCATGACCACGACCTTCATCAATCCTTATGATGCCAGCGCAAATGCGTGGGACTATGGTTTCTTGTTCCGCAACAGCCCATCCGAAACCTATATTTTCGGAGTAGATTCAGCCAAGCACTGGATTCTATTCCTTTTGAAGAACAATCAATACACTACGCTCGCCGAGGGCAATGTTGACCAATTGAACACAGGCGCTGGTGAGCAAAATCAAATCACGATCTTAGCGATAGACCATCTCGGTCACCTATTCATCAACAATCAATGGGTCGCATCGCTCGATCTCAGCGCTCTGACGGCCAGTGGTGGTTTTGCTCTCACAATTGGCTTGGTGAATGAGGTTGCTGCCGAAACCACTGATTACAGCGATTTTAATATCTGGCGACTCCAATAAACTATGATTGGCTCAATTCTTGTATCATCCGCAAGACAAAAATTTGCCGAAGATCAAGATTTGAGCCTATACTCTCCTCCATATTAGACCATACCCAACAACTTACTGCTTTTCTGGAGGATATATTCTTATGTGCTCACCAAATGTCGCACAGGTCGTTCGTGAACGTATTGCCCGTGAAGGAGTTCCACAAGTCAGCCGACGCAGCTTTTTGCGCATGGGTGGACTCACCGCAGGTGGGGTGGCGGTTGCTTCCATGTTAGGCCCCAATAAATTGAATCGAATGGCAGTCGCCCGTGCCCAAGAAGCTACCGAAGTCATTGACCTCAGCCATGTGTTTTCCGTCAATGTCCCTACCTATCTGATTGGCGAAGGCCCGAAGCGGGAGACCTTTGTCACCGTCGAGCAGGACGGCTTCTATATTCAGAAATGGAATTTTGGGGAACATGCTGGAACGCATGTGGATATTCCAGCCCATTTTGTTGCTGACGGCACAACGGTGGACAACTATGATGCGGTCAATCTGGTCAGCCCCGCTGTCGTGATAGACATTTCTGCCAAAGCCGCCGAGGTCGCCGACGCCACACTAGATGTTGCCGACATCGAAGCATGGGAAAGTGCCAATGGTGAAATCCCGGCTGGCGCAGTGGTGTTCCTCTATTCGGGCTGGGACGCCAAATGGAATGAACCCGAAGCCTTCCGCAATGCGGATGCCGATGGGGTCCAGCATTACCCCGGTTTCAGTCCAGAGGCCGCCACGTTCCTTGTGGAGCAACGCGACATTCACGGCATTGGCGTAGATACCCTCAGCCTTGATATTGGCGCTTCCACCACCTTTGATGTGCATGTCACGGTGTTGGGCGCTGGCAAATTTGGCATCGAAGGGGTCGCCAACCTTGCCGCTATTAAAGATCGTCAGGCAACAGTTATTGTGGGGGTTCCGCGTTGGGAAGAGGGTTCGGGTGGCCCGGCCCGTGTCCTAGCCCTCGCCTAAATTTGAGATGATGAAGGGCGATCTTCAAAAAATCGCCCCTTTTTCTGCCGCACATTAGCCTGCAATCTCCCGCAGGGCATCCACATTCTTCACAACCAACAGTCGCCCATCATAATCAATGATTCCCTGCCGCACCCATTCACGCAGCATCCGGTCAAGCGCATCGCCATCCATACCTGCCGCCCGCCCCATACGGTTAATCCGCTGCACTCCCGGCACTTCACCCGCCTTGTCGCCCGCCAATAGTAATATTATGCTGGCAACTCGCGCCGCTGCATTACCTATCGCGTGTTCGCGTACCTGCAAATTCATGTGATACAGTCGCAGTCCAAGTTGTTGCATTACACTCAGCGCTGCGCCGGGCACTCGGTCAATTACCTCCATAAACGCATCGCGCTCAAGGGCGATCAACGTACAATCCGACGCCGTAACAACCGATCCGGTACGCGGCTGACCGACCACCATCGAAAGCTCACCGACGACATCAAATGGGCCGAGTGTTTTTAGGCACACCTCTTCACCATTATCATACTTTCGCATGATATGGGCCTGCCCTTCATCAATTAAATAGAACGCATCGCCGGGGTCGTCTTGGTCAAACAACACTTCACCCGCTGGCACTTCCATCAATCGGGCATGTTTTGCTAACTCTATCAGCGCCGCTTCTGGCAGGTCTTGAAACAAGGATATTTCGCGTAGCTTGCCGTGAACCACTCCCGCAACCATACTGCTTCCCTTCCTCCTAAAATGTTTTTCTATTTCAGTATAGACCAGTTTGGTATAGTGCAACCACATCCTACCGGGTGAAGTAGACACTACCCAAAAAGACAGCAAACATAGTTAGGCAGACTGCAAATTCGATCATCTTACCTACAATAATCATCTTAAGGGTTGCTCCGCCTGCCCCAACCGCTTCCTGTAATTCACGCCGTCTCAACAACTGCATGAAGAATGCGCCCAATACTGCCCCGATGATGGAACCTAGAATGGGTATCGGAATTAAAAATGTTCCCAAGATACCGCCGACTAAACTGCCTATGGCCGTCAAGCATCCGCCATGCTCTCCCATCCCCAAAGGCCGTAGCCAAAAATCAACCGTCACCCCGACAATCATCAGCACCGTCAGCACCACCGCCGCCAAGAGCGTGAGCCGATCAAAGCCTTCAATCAGGGCATACCCGATTGCGACAACCCACATCACGAGCGGTGCAGGTACAAAGGGAATCACCACAAATGCGAGGGACATCAACATTAGTGCAAACGCGATCCACAATCCTGAATCAATCCCTATTATCGCCATTAAATTCAGCCTTTGGGGGGACTAGACACCAATTCCAATCTATGATACTTTGTATTGCAGCATATCACATAATCATCAAGGTAAAACATTATGACAATTGCAGCCACACTAATCGCACCAATCGCCTTTGACGGGGTGTTGGAGTGTGCCTGATTTAGTAGTCCGGTTGCTCTCATCCATCTAAACCTACTAGACAGGTTACACGCATCCATTCAATGCTGCATCATTGACTTTTTTTGAATGGCTGTGCGAGCGATTCTCTGCGTTCCATGGCTCATGGAATTGTAGTTATTGGCTGCTCCCCAAACACCATCTCGCTACTATTTTTGCATAATCTTGATAACTATCTCCCATGCGAGAGGGTTGATTAATCCTTGAATACCAAACCTTTGAATCCGTATCGGGTCTATTTGACTCTCGAAGGTGTAACCTCCTTTGCCTTCGCCATGATTTTTATGACCAGCATGATCTATCAGGTCAGTGTGGTCAAATTATCCCCCCTACAACTGGTCTTGGTGGGGACATTGCTAGAAAGCATCGTGTTTTTGTTTGAAGTCCCGACAGGTATCGTGGCCGATGTCTACAGCCGCCGTCTATCGGTCATCATTGGCATCATTTTGACCGGTCTGGGGTTTATGGTCGAGGGCCTGTTTCCCTATTTTGGCACCATCCTGTTGGCCCAAGTGGGCTGGGGTCTCGGCGCAACGTTCATGAGTGGGGCATTAAACGCATGGATGGTAGATGAAGTCGGCGAGGCAGCATCCGGCCCTGCCTTTATGCGAGCCGCCCAAGTCGGTCAATTGACAGGTCTGGTTGGCTTGGTGGCAGGGGTTGCATTCGGCAGCCTCCGTATCAATCTGCCGATCATCTTGGGCAGCGGTCTCTTGATCGCTCTCGGTGGTTTTCTGATGCTGTTTATGCCTGAACACAACTTCAAACCAACCCCGCGTGAAGACCGCAATTCGTGGCAAACCATGGCCCACACCTTCAAAAATGGGTCTAAATTGGTGCGGATGCGCCCTGCCCTGATGACTTTCTTGGGAATTTCATTTATCGGCGGTCTCTACAGCGAAGGCTTTGACCGTCTGCGTGATGCCCACTTGCTGCGAAATTTCGACTTTCCCGATGTCAGCCTGCCATTGTTAGGTGATCTAAAACCTGTTGTCTGGTTCGGCATCATCAACGTCGTAGGGATGATTCTGGCGGCGGCTGTCACAGAAATGATGCGCCGTCGGGTCAACACCAACAATCAACGTTTAGTCAGTCGGATTTTGTTATCTGCCGATGCCATGATGATTGTGGCGATTCTCAGTTATGCGTGGGCCGGGAGTTTCATCGTCGCGGTGAGTGCGTTGTTGGTCGCCCGATTGATGCGCAGCTTACCGGGGCCGTTGTATCAAACATGGCTCAATCAGCATATTGACTCCGAAGTGCGGGCAACCGTGCTTTCAATGGACAGTCAGCTAAACGCCCTCGGTCAAATTGCAGGAGGGCCAGCCGTCGGTGGGGTGGGTTCCTATGTTTCCATCCGTGCCGCATTGAGCATCAGCGCACTAATCCTCTCACCTGTTTTGTATCTCTATCATCGGGCTGGGCAATACAAACCCGTTTCGGCGGTAGAGTCTAACCCAGAGGCAGTTGCAGTCGCAGCCTAGTTGTTATAGGGGCGATTGGGTCTTCTGGTCGCCCCTTTTTTCATCTTCATTCATCCAATTTCAGTCCGGGCCGAACCGCTTTTTTGACTGATGCCATAAATGTATCACTCAAAATGGGCTTCTGCTGGCTGGGAAGTTTCACTTCATCTGGCATGGCCTTCATATCTCGCAAGACCTCCAAAAATTCCTGTGCCTGACCCAATACCGACTTTAGTTCCGCAATCGTTGCACCCGTCTCGCCATCGGGGGTACTATTATTCTGTGGCTCGGCACCTTCTAATGCCATCAGCGCCCATGTCATAATCTGCCGGATGCTATATCCTTTGGCCTGCCACGCTTCCAAAATCTCCAGCGCCTGACCCTCTTCGACAATATCTTCATCCAGCCGAAATGACACTACTCTGCTCATACCAATCCCATTGACTCATATAGTCGCCAGAGCTTTAATCCCCCGCGTACATTGGCGAGATGGATTGACCCTGCGGTATCCGCAAGAATGATTGAACTATGTTCTAACAGGGGTACGAACCGACTATAGAGCATTGCGCTTCCCCCACCCGTTAACACTATACTATCCCACGGAAGCGGTCCACCTGCAACATTTTGATAAGTATCGGCGATACGGTTCAACAAGGCACTGGTTGCTTCACGGACTTCGTCTTCACAGGGATAGTCACGCCCACCTCCATGGAAGATACCCGTCGCAATCGCCTTGCGAACCCGGTCCGGTGGCAAAGTCGCCAACCCGCGCGTGGCATCTCGATTTTTGGCTCGGAAACTGCGTTCAAAATCACGCACCACTTCCAAAATTCCAATGGGTGTACTTTCACTTAGGCTATAGTCTACTTCACCACCCGGATTCACGGCCAACCAGTCGGTCGTATGACCTCCGACATCAATCACCAACGTCCGCCCATTCAAATCCGTCCGCTGATAATGTTTGCCATCATCCGCCAGCAGCAAATTCATCAAACCGCCAACGGGTTCCTCAAATGTATTAACATAGGTAATGCGGAAGTTGCGTTCTTTGCCTGCAATTTCGACCTTCCAATTGCCTGCCGCTGCTTCCATCAATTTGTCCCGATAAATCACGTCGCCGGGGGGATGGCTGCCAAAAAGTGCGATGTGTGTTCCCCATTCCGTCATACGGGCCATAGTTGCGGCAACAAATATCCCGTAATAATCCCGTGTATAGCGAGCCGCGCCGGAACGCCGTGTCAAGGTACCGTGTCGTTCAGCACTTTCGCCAACGACATACGGCTCCCCATTGACCCGGACATAATCCAAAGGTGGGCCATTCGTGCCCGCCCGATCCAATACCTGCTTATATTCGGCTTCTGTCAACTTGCGTAGGGCATGGGGATAGGCTAACTCGATCCCCTCCATTTTGGCCTTAATGATACTATTTCCAGCGTCCAATACCACAACCGCTTTTTGGTTCATAAAATCCTTTAGCCTCGCTGTATACACCCGTATACACATCTTATTTCAAGATACACCCACCCGACCAAAAGAGCAAGTGTTCTGTTGCAACCTTCATAGATTTTTAGGTGTAATTACTGTAGATTCTTTTTTAAGAATAGGATGGGATGATGATTCGCCATTGGCTGCTTGTGGTTGTAATTGTCGTGGGATTTTGTTCGTTAGCCCTCTCACTCACCTCCCCCACCATTGCTCAAGATTGCCCGGATGGTCAAATGCGCGTAAATGGTGTCTGCGGCGATGCTAGTCCCACATCCCTAACAGGGGGATGGAACAAAATCGAACCCGGTGGCGAAACAGCCTGTGCGCACGATACCCCCTATGCCTACTGGGTACGTCCCGGCACATCCAATCATCTATTGGTCTATTTTCAAGGGGGTGGCGGATGTTGGGATGCTGACACCTGCCGCGATACAGGCGAGGAATTTAATGGCTTTTATGACAGTGCCATCACTGACCAAGACGACCCCAAATGGTCACAGGGCATGTTGGATTTCGACCATCCCGAAAACCCTTTTGCCGACTACACATTTGTCTACATTCCGGTGTGTACCGGGGACATCCATTGGGGTGACAATATCCATACCTATGCGGATGTCCAAGAAGGGGATGTCACCATTCATTTCAAGGGCTATGTCAATGCCGCTGCTGCACTTGATTGGGCCTATACCAACATTGCCGCGCCGGATTCGGTCTTCGTGACTGGATGCAGCGCTGGCAGTGCGGGGTCAATTTATCACACACCCTATATCATCGAACACTACCCAAACACTCCCGTTTATCAATTGGGGGACTCCCTATCATTGCTGTTCACGGGCACGGTTG
Source organism: Anaerolineae bacterium (assembly GCA_021463865.1). GTDB lineage: Bacteria > Chloroflexota > Anaerolineae > Aggregatilineales > J027 > CFX10. Next base: position 147,405 of record JAJTXY010000005.1, on the reverse strand, counting down.
ATTTGCAGACCGATTGGCACAGTCACGATCATTTCCCTGCATGGATACCTGCCCTCGCCGACATGCAGCCGAACGAATGGACAATGGCGAAACATTATATTGCGGTTGCCAACTACTATCCCACGTACACCTTTGCCCAATTCAACAGCATCCGTGATCGCGTTCAAGTCTTCTATACCTACCCCAATGGCGGCGGCGACGCTGAGGATTGGAGTGCCCTACTGGATGCTCATCTTGCCGAAATTGATACCAATGCCCCCAACTATCGCTCCTTCACCCCCGGTGGCACACTCCATTGTGTTACCCCACGCGATGCCTTTTATGACTACGCCATCAATGGAATGCGTTTCCGCGATTGGGTGGCCGACCTAGCCAGTGGCAAACCCGTTGAATCGCTGCATTGTGACGATTGCACTACGGCTGAATTGCAGTAGCTGTTTTTGGTTGACACGACATTGGGGTAAGGCTATAGTCTCACCCCATGCTTCAATTAACTCCCGCCCTCGTTGGTGCATTCCTATTTTGGCTCGTTATCCTGTGGTGGAAACGGATTTTCTCTGTTACCTGTCCTGCTGGCTGTCTAAAACGCTCCATCAGTGGTTTTTTTGCAGGAGTATTAAGCCTAGTCGTTCTATTACTGTTCCTAACCAGTGGCGTCTGGTATTGGTACTATCATCGCCCTGCCCCGCCTGAAAAACACGAGGTGTTGTTTCAAGGTATCGAATACATCCGCGATGTCCGTTCCGAACCTCGTCCACTGGTGATTCACGTTGTCACCATTGACCTCGATGCTCCCGGTATTCGTTTTTTGGTTACACCCGGCGATCCTGACGGCGAATACGATATACCTCAGGCCCGCACCACTTCTGCATTTCTGGATGAGTTTGATTTGCAGCTTGCCATCAATGGCGATTTTTATGACCCGTGGTGGGCAAATTTCCCCGACATCTGGAACTACTACCCCCATGTCGGGGATCCGGTCAACGTGACAGGCTTTGCTGCCTCAGAAGGAGTGATTTATGCCGAACCCAAAATCTGGACACCCCACATCAAATTATTCATCTCAGAAGACAACCACGCCTTTTTTAATGGAATGCCACCAGAGGATCAGATTTATAATGCTATCTCAGGCGATATTTTGGTGGTGTGGAACGGGGTCAAAAATACACGCTGGTTAAATCGTGGCTACCATCTTCAACCCAATCCCCGTACCGCCATCGGTTTGGACAAGTCGCGTCGCAAAATGATTTTACTGCTGGTAGATGGCCGCCAACCCAATTATAGCGAGGGGGTTACAATGGACGAACTGGCCGATTTGCTATTGGAATATGGGGCCTACAGCGCTATCAACATGGACGGTGGTGGTTCAGTGACGCTAGTGATTGAAGGTCCAGACGGCAAACCGGAGGTACTTAATTCTCCCATCCATGCCCGCATCCCCGGCCTCGAACGCCCTGTTGCCAACCACTTAGGAATTTATGCCCTACCGATTGAATCTCAACCCTGACGGCCATATTGTTGAAGCCACTCGATGCCGTCTTGGGGGGTAAAAAACAGCCGACGTTCGCGCCGCTTATCTTTCATTGCCATCAAAAACATCTTCACCGCCTGTGCCACCACTGAGCGTCGCAAAATGACCGCGTTTCGGCCCGGCAGATCAGGGCGTAGTGAGGCAAGATACTCGCCTTTTTTGCGGATGTAGGGTGTTAGCGCCAAGCCCTCGCAGTTTGAAAAATCCTGCACCGTTAAGAATGGTCGGTCAGCAGGCCAATTCATAATTGCTTCTTCTGCGGCTCGACCCCATGCGTCAATGACCTCTCGATCTATGGCCTCGATTGAAAACCAGACAATGGCTCCACTGTCTAGCCAGCGACGGGCAACTTTGGGTGCGACATACTCGGTTTGCGTGGTTCGTTTCAATTGTTCTAGCTCAGGCGATGGCATGATGTTTCATCAATCATTGATTGCGACGTTAGGTCAACTGTATCATAAATCGCCTGCCAGACTCAATAATCTCCTATTAATTTTCCCTGAACTCACCAAAATCAACTATTATGGATACAGTTTTTTTGATTTCGACATTTCATGCCGAGGATTTCCCATGAAGAAGCTACTAGAAAGCAGTAAATACCTAACCTTGATTGGCGTTTTTTCTTTATTGATCGCATCGGTAGGGGCTTTCATTTGGGGGGCCTATCGGACAGGCGATGCGATGATTATGCTGGTGACAGACAATGACGACTCGTCGAAGATCACTGTGGCGCTCATCCAAATCATAGACAAATTTCTGATTGCCACTGCCCTATTGATTTTCGCCCTCGCCATCTATGAATTGTTTATCGAAGATTTGGACTTACCCGCTTGGCTGGTTATCCACGATTTTCATGGCCTCAAAACCAAACTCAGCAGCATACTTATTCTAGTCATGGCAATCACGTTTTTGAAAAAACTGATCGAATGGAAACACGCCGAAGACACCCTGTTTTTTGGAATTGCGATTGCCCTTGTTTCCATCGCTCTGATTGCTTTCAGTTATTTCAGCAAACATGACTAGCAGTCAAACATCAATCTACTCAGCATCGGAGTTGCGCAGCCACCCCAAAGCCTCATCCACTGTAAAAAACACACGCCGTACCCGATGTTTTTGCAAGCTGATGAGGACAAAAATTTTGGCGGCCTGTGCCCCAATGGTGCGCGGAAAGACAATCGCCGCCCGCCCCATGAGTTCTGGCCGAACATTGGCAAGTTCAGAGGCGCGTTTGCGAATATAGGGTGTCAAACTAAGCGCACCCGATTCCGTAAAATCATGAATGATCAGGATTGGCTCATGAGCAGGCCATTGCAGAAATATTTCGCGTGATGAGTTAATCCACTCGTCAATCGCATCGCGTGTAATGCTATATAACCGAAATTGGACAATGTGCTTGTTATCAAGCCACTCGCGTGTCACATATTGTCCGATTTTTTCAGGCAGATTTGCATTTGGGCCTTCATTCGTAGCCTGCTCTGTCATGATATTTCCCCCTTAAAACAACCTAGAATAGCGTCTCCCTCAGCGTAACATAAATACAAACATAAGCCAATCGCAGTTCTCGGCTTAAATGAGGCCTTTTCGACGAAGTTCACGATCTAGGTCGTTAAAACCTTTTTGCTCATCCCGCACAAAGTCAATGTACGCCTTATCAATAGTTACCAAAGTTGGCCCCATATCACGAGCCATCAGTAAGAACACAGGAATACCAACAGCTTCAGAAAACAAAAATTCTCTGGGTGCCCATTGCGAACGTTTCCAATCCGGCGACAAAATACTCAACGTAGCAGAGGCTTCTCGGATTACACTTTCAAGTTCCAAGAACATTTGGGTGTGATAATCACGGTCACTTGACTGATAATCCCAAAAACCATAACCTCTTTCCTTCAAAAATTCGCGCAGTTTTATGACAAAAACAGTATCTTCTTCAGCATAACTGATAAAAACGTAGCCTTTCGACTTTGTGGCTTCTACCTTAATGGCGTGAGGTTCTGGTTTCACAACCTCGGAAGACAAGAGTAGGGTCTTGAGCAAAAGATTAAGTCCCGCATGATAATCTGGCCTAAAATCAACCCATTTTGTCGAAAATTCTTTAATTTGACCCAAGCCGTCATCATCAATTACCGCAATAATAACCGGCTTTCCCATCTCATTTGCATGTGAAACCTCACTTTGCATCCAAGTGGAATTCACCGAATTTGCGCTCGCCACATATATCAATGCGCTAGATTCGCGTATCCCCTCTCGGAGTGCCTTCTCCCAAGATACTCCGACAGGAAATATTTCAATATCAATCCATGCTTGAATGCCCGCATTTCGAAGATCATCGGCAAGTTTTCCAACAAATTCGCGGTCTGGCTTAGAGTAACTGATAAAAACATATGTCATTGAAAATTTGCTCCTATGAATTGGGGCTGAGTTTAGACCAGACGCAACTCACGGCCTCACATGCCCCTGCCCCACAATCAGCCATTTATACGTAGTCAATTCTTCCAACCCCATTGGTCCACGTGCATGTAATTTTTGGGTACTGATGGCGATTTCTGCCCCTAATCCAAGCTGTCCACCGTCCGTAAAGCGCGTCGAGGCATTCACGTAGACTGCCGCCGAATCCACCTCATTCAGAAAGCGCTCCATTGAAGCGAGGTCTTGGGTCAAAATCCCGTCCGAATGGGCCGTCCCATGTGACTGAATATGTTCAATCGCGGCATCCAAGTGCGGCACGACTCGAATCCCCAGAATCAAATCCAGCCACTCAATATCCCAGTCGCCTGCCCCCGCCAATTCGACATTCGCCGCTCCATTGGTATAGTGTGTAGCCTGTTCATCTACCTTAAACCGCACCTTATCCTCGGTCAGTCGCTTGACGACCATCGGCACAAATTTGGCAGCAATCGTCTCCTGTACCAGCAGCGTATCCAGCGCATTACACACCGAGGGCCGCTGCGTTTTCGCGTTATGCACAATCGCCAGCGCCGTCTCTAAATCCGCCGTTTCGTCCACATACAAGTGGCAGATGCCGATACCGCCTGTAATCACAGGAATGGTGCTGTTCTCGCGGCAAAACGTATGCAGCGAATTACCCCCTCGCGGAATAATCATGTCTACAAAATTACTGAGTCGGAGCAGCTCATAAACATATTTTCGATCCGTATCTTCAATCATTTGCACCGCATCTATTGGAAAACCGTGCTTCTCTAAAGCCACCCGCACCACATTCACCAGTGCGATGTTGCTTCGTAGCGTCTCCGACCCACCCCGCAAAATGACGGCATTGCTCGTTTTGAGTGTCAATGCGATCACATCCACCGTGACATTGGGCCGTGCCTCGTAGATCACCCCTATCACCCCAATCGGTACACGGCGCTTTCGCACCTGCAACCCATTCGGCAGGGTCTTCTGGTCGAATTCCATCCCCACCGGGTCAGGCAGATTGACGACATCACATACGCCCTGAATCACCCCATCCAATTGTTTTTGCAGACTCAGCCGATCCAATAGGGCCGTCGTCAATCCATTCTTCTGCCCCTCTTCCAAATCAAGCGTATTCGCTGATAAAATCGCCTCCCGCTGATGATTCAGTTCGTCGGCAATTGCCAATAACACTTGATTTTTGGCGGTGGAATCGAATTGTTGTAGCTGGCGTGCGGCAATTTTGGCCCGTTTTCCGATGGTCTGCATATCAACGGTCATGGTGTTTTCTCCTTGGTGCTGACCAATACCAGATTTCCTCGATGGATCGCTTCCTCGCCATAGGTATAGCCCAAAATATCCGCAATCTCCGGCGATTTATGCCCCCTGATTTTCTCCAATTCGGCACTGCTGTAATTCGTTAGGCCATGTGCAAAAGGTCGTTCTTCTTCATCCACCACCAATACCACCGCCCCGCGTTCAAATTTACGTTTGACGGCGCGTATCCCAACGGGCAGTAGACTCGCGCCCCGATTTTTTAAGACCTTCATTGCCCCGGCATCAATTTGAATCGAACCGCGTGGGCGCTCCGCCAATAACCAACGTTTGCGGCTTTCCAAATGTGTCACCAACGGCTCAAAGGTCGTACCGAGGGTCTCCCCTGCCATAATGCGCAGCAACACATTGGGTTCTTTCCCGCTGACTATTACCGTGCGTGTCCCACTCCGCGTAGCCAATTGCGCTGCCTGAATTTTCGTCATCATGCCCCCCGTGCCCAAGCCCGATGTACTGCCCCCCGCCAACGCATAGATGCTGTCATCAATGACCTCAACGCGCGAAATCAATTTGGCTTCTGGGTCAAGGCGCGGGTCACGGTCATACAAACCATGCTGATCGGTCACCAAAATGAGCAAATCAGCATCTAGCAAAGCTGCAATATGGGCCGATAAATTGTCATTATCCCCTACTTTAATTTCTTCAACAGCAAGGGTATCATTCTCGTTGACAATCGGCACAATCCCATAATCCATCAGGGTATTGAGCGTGTCACGGGCATTGAGGTAGCGCGTTCGGTGCGATAAATCAGCATGGGTCAGCAAAATCTGCCCAATGTGGGTGTCGTAGTGCCCGAACAACATGCTGTAGACCTGCATCAGATAACCCTGCCCAACCGAACATAACATTTGTTTGGCCGGCAGATAATTGGGCAAAGACGGATTATCCAGCACTTCCCGGCCCGCCGCCATTGCCCCGGAGGTGACGACCACCACCCGAATGCCCTCTTTGACCAACGCGGCAACCTGACGGATAATATCGAGCAATTTAGGGCGGGAAAGACGCGCAGTACCTTCTGTCAAGGTACTGGTACCAAGTTTGATGACGATTGTTTTAGACATTTGAATTTATGCACTTGTCTTGAATCTTATGGACAAACCGTATTATACAGTGCATTTCCACCAATTGAGGAGACCCCATGCGTGATGTTGTAATAGCAGCTTTTGAATCTGCTTTCCACACTAGCCCCACCTATTTAACCTATGCCCCGGGGCGTGTCAATTTGATAGGCGAACATACCGATTACAATGATGGTTTTGTGCTGCCAATGGCAATCGGACGCGGCGTGTGGGTCGCTGCCCGCCCCCGCACCGATCATCAATTCCGCGTTCATTCAGTGGATTATTCCGGCACAATGAGTTTTACCCGCGATCAATTCCAAGATTCATCCCTTCCCCACTGGACAAGCCATGTACGTGGGGTATGGTATCTTTTGGGTCAGCGCGGCATCACGCTCCCAACTGCCGATATTGCCATTGCGGGTAACGTGCCCATCGGGGCGGGCCTGTCTTCCTCCGCCGCCATTGAAATCGGTATGATTGAACTTGGCCTTGCTCTCTCCAATCAGCAGATGACGCAGGGGCAAAAAGCTTTACTGGGTGTCGAAGTTGAACATAAATTTATGGGAATGCCTTCCGGTGTGATGGATCAGATGACGTCTGCCGCCAGTTCCGAAGGTCACGCCATTTTGATTGACTGTCGTTCGCTGGAAACCCGCCCCATTCATTTACCGGATGGTGTCAGTGTTATCGTGATTGACACCGCCAAGCGCCGCCAGTTGGTTGGTTCGGCCTATGTGGATCGCCGCCGCCAATGTGAAGAAGCCGCCCAAATGATGGGTGTCTCCCACCTGCGGGACGCAACTAGTGAGCAGGTCGAAGCGTATAAGGAGCAGTTGGGGGATATTCGCTATCGCCGCGCCCGCCATATCGTCACCGAAAATGCCCGCACCCTCCAAGCCGCCGGTGCCTTGCAAAATGGCGATGCCCTTACCGCTGGGAAATTGATGAACGAAAGCCACTATAGTATGCGCGATGACTTTGAAATCTCGTGGGCAGAAGCCGACCTGATTACCGAGATGGCCCGCCAAATGTCTGGTTGTTTTGGCGCACGTATGACCGGCGGTGGCTTTGGTGGCTGTTGCGTGGCCCTTGTAAAAGCCGACGCGGTGGATAAATTTATCGCCGACATCACCCCACCCTACCAATCGCAAACTGGCCTGACTCCGGCACTCTATCCCTTCCAACCCGCCGCCGGAAGCCACGTCATTTTTAGACCATAAGACCGTGAGGACATCATGCTAGACAAACGACAACCCATTCGCGGCGAAATCGTTCAACCCGAAGATGACGACTATCTCGACAAGTATGAGGAATATACCCTAGAAGATCGCAGCAACGGCCCCATCCATCCCCTAAGTGCGATGGTCACCATTGCCCTCGATTTCTTTTGGACAATTCCTGATTTGCTGGCGACCCCGACAGTTGTAGGCCTATTTGGGACGGCGTTTGCTATCTTTCTGATTAACGCCTTCGCTGTATTCCTAATTCAATACTTCGTCGAGCGTGATTATCTAAGTTCGGCCCTTGCCAAAGGCTTTGCGATGGGTATCGTCGCGGGTGTGCCCTATCCACTCACTGGTACCATTGTTGGCGGTGCGTTTTTGCTCCCGCACGTCAAACGCCAACTCTTGGGCAGCGGCAAATAGGCAAATAAAAAGGGCGGTTCGCACCTCTGCCAATCGCCCTTTCAAACAACGGATTGGTTAAGCTATTTCGTGGTCTTTTTCTTGGTGGTTGTCGTCTTTTTGGTCGCTGTTTTCTTAGTGGTAGATTTTTTGGCTGTGGTTTGTGGTTTTTTCCCCGCTGACGATTTCGCCGATGTCCGCGACGCCCGTTTAGCGGTTGATCTCGCCGTCTTCTTGGGCGGCTTTTGCGCCAATAAACCCAAGGCCTGCTCCATTGTGACGGTTTCGGCATCCATCCCTTTGGTTAGTTTGGCATTGGTCGTGCCATGTTTAACATACGGTCCATACCGCCCCGTATTGACCGTCACGGGTTTGCCATCAGCCGGATGCTCACCCAGCGTCCGTAATAACTGCGAGGCTTTGGAACTACTCTGACTCAATAATTCGAGTGCCCGATCTAGGTCTATTGTAAAAATATCATCGTTTTTACCGAGTGACTTAAAGGTATCACCCCGCCGCACATAGGGACCAAACCGTCCAATCGCAGCCTGAATTTCTTCGCCCGACTCCGGGTCATTCCCCAGCGTGCGCGGCAAACTCAGCAAGTTAATCGCCATTTGCGGGGTAACATTTTGCGGTTGCACTCCTTTGGGCAACGAAGCCCGTTTGGGCTTGACCCCATCTTCGCCATTCTGCCCCAACTGCACATAATACCCAAAGCGCCCTTGTAGCAGATAAATTGGCTCATTTGTGTCGGGGAAATGCGCGATAATGTCCGGCCCTTCATCTTTTTGCCGAATCAGACGCTCTACTTCCACCACATTCAAGTCCGCCGGAGCGATAGATTCGGGAATAGAGACACGCACCGCTTCTCCTCCACCATTTTCGCGCTCAATATAAGCCCCATATGGCCCAACACGCACTTTAGCATCCATATCGGTCAAATCCAGTGCGTAAATATCTCGCGGATTGATGGTCTGCTCTTTTTCCTTAACCTGCGATTCCAGCCCTTCTTCGCCCTGATAAAATTCGCGCAGATACGGCAGCCATTCAGCCTTCCCTTCTGCAATTTCGTCGAGCACTTCTTCCATCCGCGCCGTAAATTGGGTATCTACCAAGTCGGGGAAGTGATTTTCGAGCAGGCGGCTGACCGCAAATGCAACATAAGTGGGGATCAGTTGGTTACTCGTTTTTTGGGCATAACCTCGATCCAAAATCGTGCTGATAATCGTAGAATAGGTGCTGGGTCGTCCCACCCCTTCTTTTTCCAATGCCTGCACCAACGCCGCTTCCGTATATCGAGCGGGCGGCTTGGTCTCATGCTTCAAGGCTTCAATATCTTTGCAATTGACCACATCCCCTTGTTTCAGTGGCGGCAGAATCATCTCCTGATCTTCTAACGCCGCGTCGGGGTCATCTGACCCTTCCACATAGGCACGGAAATAACCGGGAAACTCAATCACCTTACCCGTCGCTTGGAAAATCGCGTCCTGCGCCTGAATATTGACCGTGTTAAATTTCAGTATCGCCTCGGCCATCTGGGTCGCAATAGTACGCTTCCAAATCATGTCATACACGCTGGCTTCCGTACCCGATAGGCCATGTTCTACCGCCGTCATCATCTGGGTACCAGCGGGACGAATGGCTTCATGCGCTTCCTGTGCCGCTTTCGATTGAGTGGAGTATTGACGGGGTTGGTCGCTCAAATATTCTTTGCCATAGCGCCGCTGTACTGCATTACGGGCCGCGTGAATCGCCTCTGAGGACAGCGTCACCGAGTCGGTACGCATATAGGTGATATACCCCTGCTCATACAAGCGCTGGGCCACCCGCATGGTTTCTTTAGAAGATAAGCGCAGTTTACGATTGGCCTCTTGCTGCAAGGTACTGGTCGTGAAGGGGGGCGGAGGTCGGCGCTTTTGCACTCGCTCATTGACCTCAATCACCGTCCAGACCGTCGGCTTGCCATTTTCACCCTTGAGCAGTCGGTCACGTAAGGCTCTGGCGGCATTTTCATCCAACAGCAGCACTTTGGCGTTTTTCTTCAGTTGCCCGGTGGTCTCATCAAAATCTTTCCCACTGGCAATTGTGCGTCCGCCTACTGAAATCAGCACCGCGCTGAATTTTTGTTTATTCGCCTCCAACAGCGCCTTCAAATCCCAATAGGTCGCTGACCGAAAGGCAATCCGTTCGCGTTCCCGTTTAACTAACATCTGCATAGCGACGGACTGCACCCGCCCCGCCGAAAGCCCACTGGCAACTTTTTTCCACAGCAGCGGTGACACGGTATACCCTACCAAGCGGTCAAGGATACGACGTGTTTCTTGGGCACGTACCAACTGCTGGTCAATCTCGCGGGTCTGGCCCAGTGCCTCTTGAATCGCCTCGCGGGTAATTTCATGAAATACCATGCGGCGAATCGGCACTTGCGGCTTTAACACTTCCGTCAAGTGCCACCCGATACTCTCCCCTTCCCGGTCTTCGTCGGTGGCGAGGATCAGTTCATCCACATCTTTAAGACGGGCCTTCAGTTCCTTGACGACCTTCTTTTTGTCACCCGGCACAACATACAGTGGCTCAAAATTTCGTTCAACATCTACCCCAATCCGCGACCACGCTTGTTCCTTATAGGCAGCAGGGATTTCTTTGGCCGAGGCGGGCAAATCCCGAACATGCCCCATACAGGCTTCTACATCATAGCCTTTGGGCAAAAAATTGCTAATGGTTCTCGCTTTAGTTGGCGACTCAACAATAACCAATCGTCGCATTGATGTCCTCGAATTATCTACAGGTATCTATGGGTTGCTGCAAAGATAATTAAATAAATGAAACCACAGGGTAGCGAAATTACGCCCAAATTGTCAAGGTGATTCAATAATTATTAGATAAATTTTATATGTGGGCGGAAATAGAATGGCCGAATTTATCCCGAATTGGCATACAATCTAAAAAAGTGTGTAGTGGGATATTGACATTATGCGTCGTCTAGCCAAACTGACCAGCGTCATTTTTGCGTTGTCCTTATCGCTTGTCACTCTCAATTTGGTCATCCATCAAGACGATCATCCCGTGTCTTACTGGATTGGTTTCCTTTCCAGTCGCACCAAACGCCTCGATCAGCAACTTTATCGAATGCGTGCCGATGGCAAAATTGTCGAGCAGTTGACCGTTGGCCCAACCCGCCGTATGGCCCCAAGTTGGTCACCCGATGGCGATTGGATTGCTTTTACCTCCATGAGTACGACCAGCCTTCAAATTTTCAAAGTCCCCGCTATTGGTGGCAATACCGAACAAATCACCCCCACCCTTACAGGCGGCAATGGCAGTGCAAGTTGGTCGCCCGACGGCAAATGGATGGCCTATGCCTCGAATCGTTTAGGCCGCACCGCAGAAATTTTTGTTATGAATCTGATGGATGGCACAGAATATCGCCTGACCGATAGCTTTGGCTCCAATCGTAATCCAGTTTGGTCGCCCGATGAGCAATGGATCGCTTTTGTTTCAGAACGGCAGGGTGCGCCTGAGATTTATCGCATCCGACCTGATGGTACCGATGAACAACGCCTCACCAACAGTCGCGGCTTCAACTACTACCCCACATGGTCGCCCGATGGTCAATGGATCGCCTTTGCCTCCAATCGCGGCGGGGTCTATCAAATTTACAAGATGCGCGTGGATGGCTCACAGGTGCAGCAGTTGACCCACGAGGGCACAGCCAACACTGTACCCGCATGGTCACCCGATGGTAGTTACATCGCCTATGTCTCAGAGCGCGAAGGCGAAATTGAGATTTATCGAATGCGGGCCGATGGCAGCGAGAAAACCCGCCTAACCAACAGCCGAGGCGATAACGTCTACCCTACATGGTCGCCACCCTCCCCTGCACCCAACTTTCATGCAGCAGGTCTACTACTGGTTAATCTTTTGATCTTGCTGCCAATTGGGGTAATTAGGGCCGCAGCAGCAGCTTTAAGACGCCGCCTTGCGCCGCCCGTGCCAACGCCGCCGGAGCCTCACTAAGCGCATACTCGCCATCAATCATACTCAGCACATCAATTCGTTTTTGGGCCAGCAGTCGCAGTGCCACATCAAATGGCCCACAGCGGCTACCCACCACCGTAATTTCGTCCACCACCACCTTGCTCAAGTTTGCCTGTGGAATACCTTCATAGGTGCTTTTCAAAACAATCGTTCCGCGTGGGCGCACCAACGTCAGCGCCTCCGCAAACCCAGCCGCATTCCCCGTACAATCTACCACGACTGAGGCACGGGCGTCTGGAATATCCTCGCGCCACCGCGACTCAATCCCCCATTTTTCTAGAAGTTCAACTTGCCGATCATGTCGTACAATCCCAATCACAGGCACCCCTGCTTGATGAATCACCTGAGCGCACAACATCCCCAAACGCCCTACCCCCAAGATATAAACGGGTTCGGTTGGGCGCAGATGGACTTGCTGCAAAATTTGGCAGGCCGCCGCCAGTGGCTCGGTGAAAACCGCCTCAATATCGCTGACATTATCAGGGATACGATGTAAATTCCGCACCGCCAGCTTAAATACGTTTGCAAACACCCCATCATAATTCCCCGAAATCCCCAAAGTATAGCGATTGCGGCATTGGGTCGGAGTTCCCATCAAACACAAGTCACACTTGCCACAGGCGATATTGATTTCCCCCACCACCCGCTGTCCCACCCATTCGGCTGGCCCTTGTGTCACCACCCCGGCAAACTCATGGCCCAACACACCCCGAAAGTTCATATACCCGCGTGTCAGCGCCAAGTCTGTGCTGCATACCCCCGCCACACTTAGCTCAATAAGTGCCTCATCCAACTGTAATGCTGGGATCGCCCGTTCAACGACCCGCACACCTGTTTCGTCAAAAACAACCGCCCGCCTCATTATTTATTTCCTTCGTGTGATGAACCAAGAAACCCTGTCCCGCAGTAATATACAGTGGGGAGTGGAATGAGATATTGAGGCAATTCTACCACCTCTTGTAAACCATGCCGCACATCGTTACAATGCCAACGCCTTAGCGTCGTTTTTTGAAGGAGTCATGTACAGTTGGAAAATAAATCGGCTAAAAATTTGAAAGAACTCATTACGGGAAATATTGGTTTGGCGGCAGTATTGATTGGACTCGTCTTGGTCGTCATTATTGCGGCGGCTTTCCTTTTTCTCCAACAAGGTGAGGACGACACCCTAGTTTACTTGGATAATACAGGTCAATGCCCCGAAGTCACACTTACCCTGACCAATCAATCAAATGGGGAAATTATCACCCTCAAGGCCAAAGCGGGTCAGCGCACTTCCGCCAAAGTTGAACCCAACACTGTTTATTCGTATGTTCTCGACACCAATTCCGAGCCAGATGAAAATGGGATGCGCTGTTACAATATTGATGAAGGCACCATCGCCAACGTGCCAAAAGGCCGCAGTGTAACAGTCAATGTGCCCTCTATCGAGGCAACCCCCGATCCGCGCACCCCATCGCCCGAAGCAACCGAAGAAACCCCCACCAGTTAATTGACAATAGCTGCCCCCTTGACTTAGAGTGCGCTCAAAGTTGTAGACTGTGAAACATGGTCACAAAAACAGAGTACACCATTCAACAAGTTGCCGAAATAACCGGATTGAGCGGCCATACCCTGCGCTACTATGAGCGCATCGGCCTGCTCTCTTCGGTAGTTCGGGCCGCCAACGGGCATCGTCGTTATACCGATGACACCATCCGGGAAATCGAGTTTCTCAACAAACTACGCGCCACCGGAATGCCCATCCGCGAAATGCAGCATTATGCCGAACTGCGGCGTCAGGGCCAAAGCACCCTTGCCGAACGTCAGGCCATGCTCAAAAGCCATCACGCTGTCGTCACCGAGCAACTGCGCTTGTTACAGGAGTACCTGAAGGTGATCGAATACAAAATCGCCCTCTATCAAAAATTGCAGGAGGAACAGCAGCATGAATCAACGTCCGTTGGGTCATAGTGGAGTCAAAATCGCCGCCCTCGGTTTGGGCTGCATGGGCATGTCCGAGTTCTATGGAACAGCCGATGAAGCCGAATCCATCGCCACCATTCATCGCGCTCTTGATCTAGGCGTCACCTTCCTCGACACCGCTGATATGTATGGCATCGGTCATAATGAAGAATTGGTTGGACGTGCCATTCAAGGCCGCCGCGATGAGGTGTTCCTAGCCACCAAGTTTGGCATCGTGCGCGAAAAAGGCATGAACAGTCGCAGCATCAGTGGCAAACCCGAATATGTCCGATCTGCGGTAGAAGCCAGCTTGCGCCGTCTCAAGGTCGAGGTGATTGACCTCTACTATCAGCACCGCGTTGACCCCGACACCCCTATCGAAGAAACCGTCGGGGCGATGGCTGAATTGGTCAAAGCAGGCAAGGTGCGTTTCCTCGGCCTCTCAGAAGCCAATGCCGAACAAATTCGCCGTGCCGTCGCTGTTCATCCCATTGCGGCTTTGCAATCCGAATATTCACTATTTAGCCGTGATGTCGAAAACGAAATTTTGCCTCTGTGTCGTGAATTGGGCATTGGGTTTGTACCCTTTAGCTCGCTGGGGCGTGGGGTCTTGACTGGCAAGATCAAGAAAACTGACGACCTCGAACAGAATGATGCCCGTCATCGCATCCCGCGTTTTCAAGGCGAAAATTGGGATAAGAATGCAGCATTGGTGGCTCAGTTGGAAGACTTGGCCGCCGAAAAAGGCTGCACCCCGGCTCAATTGGCCCTTGCATGGGTCTTGGCTCAAGGCGAGGATATTATTCCCATCCCCGGCACCAAACGCCGCACCTATCTAGAAGAAAACGTCGGCGCGATGGCTGTCCATCTGACCGCCGACGAATTGGCTCTGATTGATTCGGCTCTACCTAAGGGTGCCGTTGTGGGGGATCGCTTCCCGGTGTGGAGCTAAACTACCGATCTATTCACCCTGCCACACAAATCGCGCATTAATTGACCGTCCGGATACTGGGACATACATTCCAGTATTCGGGTCTCTCACAGCCACTTGCAGCGACCACACGATATTACGGGTTTGTCCGGCGGCGGGCTGCCAAATGGAGGGAATAGCGGCACTGGTTTGGCGCGTCGTGATGTAAAATGGCTGTCCGCTTGTTTCATCGGCCAGTGATACCACATAGGCCTCACCCGGATTTAATTCGCCAACCGACAACCAACTCAGCAGAATTGGCCCAGTGAGCGTCGCCCCATCTTGCGGATAGAGGGGACGCGGCGGTACATACGTTGGCAAGGCGGTTGGCGTTTCCGATCCACTTAAGGTCGCTGTCGGGGTGGGGGTTTGTGTTGGGCCGGGGACATTCAGGCAGTTGAATGGGCTGATAATTGGCGGCACTGGACAATACCCAACCGCTGATTCACTAAAATCACATCCACTGCAATCAATCCCATCTGGCAGCGGATTGAGTTCACAGATACGCTGATTCGTAGTCCCGCTGTTGAGTGCGATGCTGGTCAGTGTATCGTCTTCTTGGGGGCAGTATTCATAGATGGCATACGGTGTCACATGCCGCAAAGCCGTTGGTAGTAAAGTTGCGATTTGTGTTTGCGTCAAGTCTAACCCCGGCTGGGTAGGCATCAAAGTCGGGCGTGGCACAATAATCTGCGCCCCCACCGAAGGCAAATTGGTGCAGCGACTGTTCAGGCCATTGGCTTCAATAATCGCGCGTGCGCCGCTCACCACATCCAGCCCAAACCGCACCGCAATACTCCCGCAGGTATCCCCCGCTGCAATAGTCGTGATATAAGGTGGCGGCGGGGGCGTAATGGTCGCCGTTGGTTGCGCGGCAGGTGGCAAATCCGTCGGATGGGGTGTTGCCGTCGCCGGAAAGGTCGGTGAAGGTGTCAGCGTTGGCCCACCCGGTGTATTGGATGGAGCCATGACAATTTCGACAGTTGGTGGTTGCGTCGGCGCAGGGGGTGTATTGGTCGCTTTAGGTTCTTCATTCTTGCCACAGGCCGCCAGCAGTAGCACCGGAAGCAGCATCCATAATCTTTTCCGCATAAGCATCCTTCTAGCAGAAACCTTATAGGGGTTGCTCTGCCTTAAGTTTAAATTCAGCACGGCGGCTTTAGCCCCGTGTCATATAACATCAGTCTTTGCCTCAGCCGCCCCACGAAAAATGACGTGGCGCAGTGGGTTGGCGCGTAGAAACGATCTCGTCACCATCAAGAACAGCAATCTCAACAACCCATTCAAAATCTTGGACTTTGCTCCCTCCCGGTTTCCAATCTTCCGGCAAAATCAGAAATTGGTCGCGGGTTCGGGCGCGAAAAATGTCTTCAGTATCAAGGTTCGTCACCGTGATAAGGTAATTTTCATTGATGTCCAGCGTGCCTGTCGCCGTCCAACGCAGTGTCACTAAGCTGTCACCATCAAAAATCGCATCTTCAAGCGGTTGATACGGCTGCGGCGCATTAAACGTTGGGGTAATAGTTGGTGTTGGGGTTTCGCTGCCCGACGGTGTTGGGGATAACGTAGCGGTTGGCGGCGGCACCGGCACACGAATCCGCTGCCCTATCGAGAAAAACACCGAGCAGTTTGGCCCGCCGAATTTTTCGCCATAATCGCATTGCAAAAATTCAATTTCGGGGTTCAAATCGGCAATCACTTTGGCATCGGCATTGTAAATACTGATAATCGTATATAGTGTCTCATCTTGTTGGATGGTATGCCAAGCCAAGCCCGGACGCAGCGTCGGTTCGACATACAACGTCGCCAGCGCATCGGGTGTGCCAAATTCGTTGGATGCCGCTTCCCCGCCGGAGTCTTGCGCTACTGCCAGCACATCCCCGGTTGAGTTATCGCTTTCGCCAGCAGGCAGCACCCCCGTATCCGCGTTTGGGTCAGTCGTTGCGGTGGGCCAAGGAATGATCACTGTATCCCCCTGTGCCAAGCAGTTTTCGCATTCAACTTGCGGATTCAGTGTCAAGATGACTTGCACTATCACAAAATGGCGGTGTCCACATTCCTGCGCCAGTCCATACAGCGTATCCCCCGCTGCGGCAATTTTGGTACACGGCGTCGGCTCTGGGGTATTGGATGCAGTTACGGTAATCGTCGGCAAAAGCGGCGGCGCGGGCCGTGTGTTAGTTGGTAAGGCGGTTGGCGCGGGCGTTGGAGAGTTTTCGGGTGTGCCTGTAAACACCGTTCCAGAGGCCATTACTTCAACGCGGGGTGTTTCGTTTTTTTCATCATCAGGGATAAACATCACCCCTGCCACAATCGCCCCACCTGTCGCCAATAGGCACAGCAGCAGGCCAATAATCGTCGCTATGGGGGAGTTCCATATCCCCCGCACCATCAAATCATCTTCGCCCTCATCCGGATCATAGGTCACTTTAAAGTTGACCTTTTTGCCTTCAGGGGCAGCGGCTGCCGTAGCAGCTTTGCGTGAAGAGAGCAAAGTACCGCAAATGAGACATTCCGCCACATTTCCCGGATTGTTCGCCCCACAATTTGGGCAACGCTGATTATTTCGTGTGCTTGCCATGCGTGTTCAATCAGTTTCAAAGTTAATCAAGGCGGGGATTATAGCAGTCCGACAAAACCCAATACAATGGCTGTTCCGCCGTCGTCAGGTGAACATTATATGAACGTGGGTAAATAGATGCTTATCTCAGATGGCTTAACTATCAAGCGTTCGGCTCAGTACGGCTTCAGCCAATTATCTAGCCAATCATAAGCTCGATGCCGCGATTGCAAAGTAAACCAACCGTCTCCGTCGCGGGGATTGTAATGATACAAAGTCAAACGACTGCTGGCTCCCATTCGAGCATAGGCCCGTTCCGCTTTTTCAAACACCTCCACTACGTCGGTGCTGTCTGGGTCATCTTTGCTGGCAGAAAGCAAAAACGGACGCGGGGCGATCAGGGTCAAAATCCGGTCATAATCCGCCACTTGCAGTAAACGTGGCACAGCGAATTCAAACTGCACCATATGTCCCATTTTGAGGGCACGGTGCATACTTCCAACACTGCCATGCGCCACCCCAACCGCAACCCGCTCATCCATCGCGGCTGTCCACATCGCCATTTTCGCGCCATAGCCGTGCCCCATATACCCCACCCGTTTTCTATCTACTTCCTCACGGGTCATCAGGTAATCCATGCTGCGCGTGGCGTCCCAGATCACTTTTTTCAACAGCGTCTCACCACGTAACAGCCGCACCGCTAGTTCGCGGAAGTTATTTTCATAGGCTGCCAGCGCATCGTTGTGATCAATTTCTTTGGGACATCGCTCCTCAAAAGCAATTGCATCCGGCGCGAGAATCATATAGCCGCGTTTGACCAAATCAACGCCAATCGCCTCGTTTGGATCCCCTTTGATACCCACAATTTCACTCTTGCCGATGGCCCATTCACGGTTATGCCGATGATGACAAATCACCGCCGGAAAAGGAGGTGTCCCCTGCGGAATCAAAACATAGGCATACGCCCACTGATTGGTCGTGACCTGATAGCGAACTTTTTCCCGCCGATAGCCATCTAAAATCTCGACTTGTAGCGTTTGCGGAATGAGGGGGGCCTCGTCTGGCGGCGCTCCCAATACCGACTTCAATGACTCGCGGTGGGCATCATATTGTTGACGTAGGTGCATAGCGACAGTCTTTAGATAAGTTCAAAAAATGAATACTCCCCGATTTTACCCATTTCTACCGACTTGGCGAATTATTAGTTTGCTGGTTCGACGGGTTTGGCTAGGCGTCCATCCAAACCCAAGTCCCCGGCAATCGCCTGCATCGCTTTCAAGACAGTCGGCACATGTTCGCCCCACAAATCTACACCCAAGTCAGCCGTGCCATGCTCAACATCCTCGCGGTTGACCCCAGCTGCAAAAGCGCGATCCTTCCACTTCTTTTTGATCGAACTCACCTCGACATCCCGAATATCTTTTGAAGGACGCACCAACGCCGCCGCTGTAATCAACCCCGTCAATTCATCCACCGCGTACAGGGTTTTATCGCGCAGGCTCTCACGCGGGATTTTTAACTCATCGGCATGGCTTAAAATAGACCTAATAACATCTTCCGGCACACCCCGCTCACGTAAAATCGGCGCCCCCGCGATAGGGTGACGCTCCAAATCGGGGTGAATCTCCCAATCAAAATCATGCAGCAGGCCCACCACCCCCCATGTCTCCGCGTCTTCGCCAAATTTCTCGGCATAGACTCGCATGGCCGCCTCGACTGAGCGCATATGGTTGCGTAGGCTCTCCGACTGCACAAATTCCGTGACGATATTCCATGCCTGTTCCCGATTGATAGACATTGTAGCCGCTCTCTTAAAACTGGTTTTCTACGATTAAATGGATATCCGATTGGTACGGCTGATAATCTGCCGCTTACAGACCTCGCCCTTAGGAATGACCGAGTTTCGCAGCACGAGCGATTCCACCACCGTCGCGCCCTCACCCACTGAACTGCCGCTTTCCAGATAGACATAGGGGCCAATCTTGGCTTTCTGCCCAACCACCACACCGGGGTCAATGCGTATGGGCGGGATTATCGTCACCGAGCCGGGCAGTTCACTGAGAATATGGGCATCGCGGCCCTCGTCCAAATAGGCACGACTGATTTTATAGAGGTCGGTATCCTTCATAAAATGGTAGCGCTGAGGGGCCGATTGATAGGCCACCTTGCCGCCTGAATCAATCCACTGCTGAATACCACTGACCAATTCTTTTTCACCTCGGTTGGAAAAAGTCACTTTGGAGAGGTGATTCAAAAATTCTTTCTTAGCGGCATACACCATAAACGCCAATTGATTTCCGGTGGGGGTTTCAGGTTTTTCGACCATGTGCGTCACCCAATCTCCATCAAGGATTGCCTCGGCGGATTGTTGAATTTCAGCGGCGGGTGCGGTGGTCACGCTGATGACCATATCCGCTTTGGTGTCGTTAAATCGCTTGATGAGGGCCGGGATGTGATCGGGTAAAGGCAGGGTATCCGCCGCCAAGACCAGAAAATCGCCTTCAATTTGTTTGCCCGCCAGCGCCAACGCATCTGCCGAGCCAGTCGGGGTAATTTGCAGCACATATTTGACTTCGGTATGCGGATACCACGAATGGCTGAGATAGGATGCCAACCCCCCTTCCTGCTCCCCAATCACCACGACAAACCGCTTAATACCAGCCTCCAAGCACCGATCCATCACCCGTACCATGATCGGTTTCCCCAAAACGGGTAGCATGGCTTTGCTAACATCTTTGGAAAGTGTCTGAAGCCGTGAACCGCGCCCCGCCGCCAAAATCACCGCTTGTTGAATCATCCCACCCATCCTCACAAGTCTGTAGATTGTTGTCTGGCACTGCCAATAATCTAATAGCGTTAGCCAATTGAATTGAGAAATTATGAAAATATCCACAAATTCAAACCTAGATTATAGCGACTCTCCAAAAAATCCTGCTATACTTGTCAATAGTGTAAACGAAACCATTTCCAAATAGTGGGTTCAAAGCATTTCCACAGGACGGTGAATTGTGGCAAGCTCTGAAGATAAAATGATAGATTTTCATATCTCACGCCTAAAAGATAGACAAGCTGAAGTTTTGTTAAGAACCATTGAAGAATTGCTTAAATTTGGTGCAAAGGCCGAACGCGCCCTTCCGGCATTGGAGGCTGTATATAAATCCGCCACCGATCCAAATGTCAAAGAAGCCGCCCATCGCGCAGGGCGAACCATCTTTTTTGCAACGAAAAGCGGAAACGAAGGTGCGGTCTAAAAAAGGGACGGTTCGCCTTGAACCGCCCCTCTCAAACTTATCCCTAAACCTCAGCCCTACGCTGTACTCTTGAGCGCATCCAACCGCGACTGCACCCGTTCCTGACTCGCCAACAAGTCTGCTAATTTATCCCGCTCGCGCTGCACCACTTCTGGCTTGGCACGGCTGACAAAATTTTCATTGCTCAGCGTCCCTTGCGAACGTTCAATTTGTTTGAACAGATTCGCCAGTTCATCTTCTAAGCGTTGACGCTCCTTTTCAAGGTCAATCATGCCCGCCAGCGGCAGATAGATCGTCACATCGGCGGCCACAATCGTCGCGGCGTTCTCCGGTGCAGGTGCGCCATCTTCGGCAATTGTGACATCATGGACATTGCACAACCGCCCAAAGACATAATTGTGATTTTCCAACACCTGCCGCATCGAGCCGGGAGCAATGACCGCCGCGATCCGTTTGGCTGGATCAACGTCATATTGCTGGCGGGTATTGCGAATCCCAATGACCAGTTCTTGGATAGTCGCCAACACGTTTTCGGCGGCGCTGTCGGCATATTCCGTATGGGCGATGGGCCACTGCGCGATAATCAACGCTTTGCCTGTGTGCGGAATGGCTTGCCAGATTTCCTCCGTGATAAATGGCATATAGGGATGCAGTAGCCGCAGGCAGGTATCCAACACGTAGAGGAGCGTAGCACGTGTGCTGGCTTTGGCTTCCAGATCACCACCATACAATGCTGCCTTGCTGATTTCCACATACCAGTCGGCAAATTCGTCCCACACAAAGCTAAGAATTTGGCGTCCGGCCTCTCCATAATTATGCCCCTCGAATAACCGATCCACATTCTGAATCAGTTCAGTCAAGCGGCTGAGAATCCAGCGACTCGGCAGATCTAACGTGGCAGGCTTGGGCAAATCTAGCGGCTGATCGTCTTCAAGATTGCTCAGAATGAACCGGGCAATCTGCCACAGCTTGTTTCCGAAATTGCGGCTGTGTTCGATACGGCTCATCGCCAGATTCATGTCACTGCCGGGGGCGCCGCCTGTCAGCAAGGTAAACCGCAAGGCATCCGCACCAAATTCCTGCACGATTTCCAGTGGGTCAATCACATTCCCAGTGGTCTTGCTCATCTTACGGCCCTGCTCGTCGCGCACGAGGCCATGCAGATAGACCGTCTCAAAGGGCGGTTCATCGGTGAACCACAAGCCCATCATAATCATACGGGCCACCCAGAAAAACAGGATGTCATAGCCCGTTTCCATCATATGGGTCGGGTAGAACCGCTGCAAATCCGCCGTGTTGTTGGGCCAGCCGAGCGTGCTAAACGGCCACAACCCACTGCTGAACCACGTATCCAACACGTCTTCGTCCTGTTCCCACTTGCCCGACACATCCGGTGGGCCGTCACGAGTCACACGGATTTCCCCTGTTTCGCGGTGTGTCCACGCTGGGATACGGTGTCCCCACCACAACTGACGGCTGACACACCAGTCTTGGATGTTTTCCAGCCAGTGGAAATAGACCTTCTCAAAATGTTCCGGCACGATCTTGATGCGACCATCACGCACGGCTGCAATCGCTTTGTCGGCCAGCGGCTGAATTTTGACAAACCACTGTTCGGAAATCATCGGCTCAATGATCTCTCCGCCCCGCTGACTAACGGGGACGACCATCGAATAGGGCTTGGTCTCAATGGTCAACCCCGCCGCTTCCATATCCTGCCACAGCTTTTTACGCGCCTCAAACCGATCCATCCCGGCATAGGGGCCAGCATTTTCGTTTAGGCTGGCGTCACGATTGAGGATACTGATAATCTCCAACCTATGTTTTTGACCCAATTCATAGTCGTTAAAGTCATGGCCCGGTGTCACCTTGAGTGCCCCCGTACCAAATTCGCGGGTGACGTATTCATCGGCGATCACCGGAATCGAGCGATTCAGCATCGGCACATACGCCATCTTGCCGATAAACCGTTGATAGCGTTCGTCTTCGGGATGGACACACACCGCCGTATCCCCCAAGATGGTTTCGGGGCGGGTCGTCGCCACTGGAATATACTCGCCACCTTCAACAGGGTATTTAAAGAAATAGAGTTTGCCCTCAATTTCTTTGTCTTCCACCTCCAAATCGCTGACCGCCGTTTTCAATCCCGGTGACCAGTTGATGAGACGTGTGCCCTTGTAAATCAAACCCTGTTCCCACAGGCGAACAAAGGCCTCACGCACCGCAACAGACAGGCCATCATCCAGCGTAAAGCGGTCACGATCCCAATCACAGGATGCGCCGAGTTTACGCAGTTGATTTTGAATCTCGCCGCCATACTTTTCTTTCCATTCCCATGTGCGGTATAGGAATTCTTCGCGGCCCACTTCTTCGCGGCTCTTGCCTTCATCCCGCAGCATCTTTTCGACCTGTAACTGTGTGGCAATTCCGGCATGATCCGCCCCCGGGACCCACAACGCGGCGCGACCCTTCATTCGGGCATGACGAATCATCATGTCTTCTAAGCTGACAAACATGGCATGGCCGTTATGCAGTGCTCCGGTCACGTTTGGTGGCGGCATACTGATAACATACGGCTCGGCATCTTTGGGGGCGATTTCGGGTTTAAAATAGCCCGACTGCCACCACCAGTCATACAGGCGGCTCTCGGCCTCCTGAAAATGGAAGTTCTTGGTCAGTTTTTCGGTCATTAGGTTTTTGTTCCTCAGTGTTAGAGAATTGCTTTGTTCAGTGGGGCAAGGTCATGCCAATGCAACAGTGCCCTACCCCGATCAAATCGGCTTAAACGGACTACCGCAGGGTCATCGCTAGGTTTTCCTACAAGTGACATGCACCATCACCCCCTTTCAAATCTGAGGTCTATTGTGGTTTGGTAGCAATCATGACCACTTCAAGGCGGTCACGGATAATCTCGATATTTTCAAAACCCGCTTCAAGCAGCCCGACCTGCATCTCTACCGCCGTAATCGCCCGACAGCGTTCTTCGCGTTTATAGGTCAGGTAATCCAGACCCCGTCCCGTAACGAGAAAATGATTAATCTTGACCATGAGCGGCGGGCCATCTTCCCAATCCCAAACTTGGAACTTGACCCGCTGGGGGGCTTCTTCGTCGTCATCTTCCACCCCAATTGGGATAAAACGAGGGCGGTCTTCTACAAATGGCTCGAAATCCTGCATCCCGATCATGACCGTACCGCCGGGGCGCAGCAGTTGATGAAAATTCGCCAGCGTCGCCGCAATATCTTCATCCGAAATCAGACGGGGCACCGCATTGCCTTTGGTCAACACAGCGTCAAATTGACCCTCCCCACCGACTTTTTGCAGCAGTTCCAGAAAGCCCGCCTCGACAAATTTGATCTTACGGGCCAGATTGTATTGGTGGGCATTGACACGCGCCTGCTCCAATAAACGGGCGCGTCCATCGGCAGCAGTGACTTGGAAACCCTGCTGGGCCAATGCGACGGCATAGGTTCCCGCCCCACAGGAGGCATCCAAAACCGATGTCACATTCCGATCCCGCATCCAGCGGCGAATTTGCATCCCCTCACGATCCAGTTGGGCGTCCCAATCGCTGTACCAGAGGTCAACCTCAATGGTGTTGGCGGGTTGCCAGTTATCTTGTGTCATGGCTGTCCTGCCTATCGCTCGAAACATTTGTGCTTATCCCATTACCTTACCGAACAATCGCCTCAAATCCAAACAAAAAAACCCTTCCGTCACAATATTGCTAAAGGACGAAAGGGCTGTTACTTTCGCGGTACCACCTTAGTTCCCTACCCCTAGTTCAGCAGGTAGAGCACTCATTCATGCTGTAACGGGCAAACCCGGATACCCTTACTCAATTTTCGGGGCATCTGCTCTGGCGCGACCTTCGGCGGTGATGATGGGGTTACTTGCACCAATCATAACCCTCTCTGCACATCTCAAATCACCTACTCCTCGCCATCATTGCAGTGGAGTATGTTGTTGAGCCGTTGATGGGAGTTGAACCCATAACCTCTCGCTTACGAAGCGAATGCTCTGCCATTGAGCTACAACGGCACTTGATGTTAGTCATTGTAGCATTTGCCCCTATCTGAATCAAGTCCGACTTTGGAAGTAAAGCCTATTCTGCATGGCTCTGAATTATATGCGCCGAATTTGAATCCGTAACCATGGTTACGGATTTACACATATCAATTATATAATCTATAGTTATAGAACGTATATTCTAAAACAGAAACCCGAAACTCCGTCTGCAACCGGATTGGGGATACCGCGTATAGAGTTTAGGAGCACCAACCAGCTATTGGGAGTAGTGGATGATGAAAAAACCAGTTGCATTATGTTTAATCATGGTCGGCGCGGTATTTGCGTGTATGTGTGTTTGTTCAGGGATCGCCGCCATTGCCAGTGACGACAACAGTTCGTGGGATGAGGGGTCAAATGACTTTGAAATCAAGGCCCCAATTGGAGATGCGGTTGCCCCAGAAGCTCCAGTCGAGCCAGCACACCCACGCTATTATGGCGATTACAACAATGATCATGACACGTGGGTTGGCTTATGGGGTGTTTTCTCGACCCTAACGCTTATCACCATTGTTGGCGGGGTGATTGCGATGGCCTTCTTCGCCAGCCGCAAACTGCCAACGATACAACGCGCCAAACGCCATACCATCATATAGACTCGATCTATCGGAGGGGATACAAGATCACCCCTCCACCCGGCCATTTTCGTGGTATAGTCGAAGCCATTCTTACTTAGGACAGTTAGGATAGGCTTATGCGACATTTGCTCAGTGGTATCCTTTGCATTGCACTACTCATCTCAGCTTTTACGCTGAGTAGCCCCTCGCAACCCACCCAAGCCCAAGATGATCCCTTTGGCGCGGAGTGGTTTGGAGACGGCATTATGTATCAAGTGTTTGTGCGGAGCTTTTATGACTCAGATGGCGACGGCATCGGCGATCTAAAAGGCGTCGAAGAGAAACTGGACTATATTCAAAGCCTCGGTGCGAATATCATCTGGCTCTCCCCCATCCACCCCAGCCCCAGTTATCACGGTTATGATGTGACAGATTATTATGAGGTCAACCCCGATTTCGGCACGAAAGACGACCTATTGGCACTCATTCAAGCCGTGCATGAACGGGGCATGTATATCATTATGGATTACATCGCCAATCATACGTCAAACCAGCATCCTATGTTCCTAGAGCGATTTGGTCATCCCGAGGTAACACAAGGAAATTTTTATAGCTGGACGAACGATGCCCAAACGGACTATCGCGGTTTCGCTGGGCTTGATTCGATGCCACTCATCAACTATAACAGCCGCTTTGCCCGCAACTATATGATTGATATCGCTACCTATTGGCTTGACCCAAATGATGATGGTGATACCTCCGATGGGTTTGACGGCCTGCGCTGTGATGTGGCCGTTGGCCCACCCTTAAATTTCTGGGTCGAAGTACGGACGGCAATTGAAAAAGTCAACCCGGATGCCCTATTGTTAGCCGAGGCATGGCTGCGTACCGCGTCAGAACTACGGCCCTATCTGGAAGGGGATGCCTTCAATGCCGTCTTTGACTTCCCGACCTACCACGCAATTGAAGTGGACAACAACGCGAACGGGGATAATGCACTGGTTGGGGTATCTTCCACCACCTTAGTCGAAACGGCGATGCTGGCTTCCGTCAAACTTTTCCCAGAAGGGGCGCATCTGGTCAAGTTTGTGAATAATCACGACACCAACCGTGTCATGAGTGAAATCGAAGGTGATTTTGAGCGTGCCCGTGCCGCCGCCGTGCTGTTGATGACCGCCCCCGGCACACCGATGATTTATTATGGCGAAGAAATCGGCATGTTCGGGAGCAAAGGCACAGGGGCACCCTATTGGGATGAGTACCGCCGTGAGCCGATGGATTGGTATACCAGCGAATCAGGCGACGGGATGCCAACATGGTTTGCCCCAGCCAATGGCTATAATGAACCGGATGACCTGATCAGTGTCGAGGAGCAAGACAGCGACCCGGCCTCTTTGCTGAATTTCTATCGCACCCTTGCCCAAATCCGCAATTCCACCCCTGCCCTAGAATCCGACCTTGCCACCAAAGTTGATCTTACAGCAGGCGAGGATGATCTCTATACCCTAGCACTGGGGGATGTGGATTCGGGCAATTACAACGTGGTCGTGATTAATTTCAGCGACGCGCCGGTCACAAGTTCCTTCTCAGACATCTCCACCGCAACCGTGATTTTGAGCGAGAAATTCAGCCTTGAAGGGGCTGAGTTCACCATTGAACCAGCCGGGTTTGCCATTTTACAGGTCGGCGGGTAGTCAAAATCCATATTCAATGTCATTAGCCCTCCTCGCCAGAACGTGGTAGAGGGGGCTTTGTTGCCCTATTGAGCTACCGATTCCGCCAGCCATGCTCCAATTAACGCTGGAATATCCGCACCCGGTTGGCGCATCTGGGTCAAGAAGTTGGCAAAATCCGGTAAGAAGGTGGTATAGAAATCCGGGTCAAGCGTGGTGGATTGGGCGCTCCGCATTTGCTGGATGTACAAGCGTGTGGCGCTGTCTGTAGTCGAAGTAATGTTCATAAGTGGCATAAAATCGCCCTGTTCGGCAAGCTGGGCCTGTACTTCGGGGCTTATCAGATACCCCATAAACAACGAGGCCGCCCGCAGCGATTCATCGGTTACATTGACATTTACCGTGAGCAGGGTGAGATCAAGGACTGGTCGCCACGCTACTCCGGCTGTCACTTCCGGTAAAAGCGAGATACGCAGTTGATCGCCCAACGCAGCGGCAAGTGTTGGATAAAGACTGGCAGGGGCAATTAAGGCGGAGGCGTTCCCAGTGACAAAAGTCGCTGGATCGTCGCTAAATGTGACATTCGGATTGGCCGCCAGCGTTTGCAGCACCGTACCCACTATTGTCAACCCCTCTTCATCCACCACCGGACGCCCGCCAGCATCAAAAAATGCGCCCGACGGATAGAGGCTGAGTAGGTTCATGGGGTCAGAAGGAAAGATCATGCCATTTTCCCCTGCGACCACCAACAAATCGTCAATGCCACGTGGCACGAGGGTGATGTCGGCGATCTTGGAATACATCACCAGCAAATCGGCGGTAAGTGGGCTGGCCCAGTATTGGCCTTGATAATCTAGACTTTGGAAAAGCGGCGAATCGGTGCGTGTACCGACTTCATCAATCAGCGCTGTATCAAGTGGCAAGATAAGGCGATTTTCGACCAAGCCCCCCACCCATTCTGGCTGTGTAACCAAAATATCCGGCCCACCTCCCTGACGAACGGCTTGTTGATACTCTGCCAGTAGGGTATCGGGGGCATGATATTCAAGCGTAAGGGTTAGGGTAGGATTCGCTTCGGTAAATTTTGCGGCGGCGGATTGCAGCGCATCGGCATTCGGCCCTTGATAGGGATGCCACAACGACAGACTAACAGGCCCGGTAAACGTTGGGGTCACACGCGGCGCAAGGGTTCGCTGGCGTGGAGAATCGGATTGGCTTTGAGCATCATCCTTGTTTCCACACCCGACCAACAGCACTATTCCAATGAGCAAGAGAACTCCAACGCGCCGCATAGATTCAATTCCCCTTTGTGTCTTTTGGGAGACCAGTATAACGCTTTTTTAACCCACGAGTAGCGCCGACTGATTGGCACATGTTACACTCCATACCAATCCCTTTGGGCAGAAATTTGAGGCGAGCCATGATTGACCCAGTAGCACTCTTAAGCAACGTCTTCCCTAATATAGATCAAAAAGTTATTGCCCATCTCGCACGGTTAGCCCTCATTAAAAATTATCCGGCGGGTTGGGTGTTGTGTTATGAGGGGGATCGCGGCGATACCTTTTATATGGTTGGCAGCGGACAAATCGCCATTACCAAGCGCATGAGTGAGGACGAAGAACGACTGCTGCGTGTCTTGGAGGCGGGTGAATTTTTTGGCGAAATGGCGTTGCTGCATGGGAATGCCATTCGAAGTGCGACGGTCAAAACCCTTGTGCCCTCCACGATTTTGGAGCTAGACCGCACCACCTTTGAAGGGGCGATTGAGCAAAACCCGCGCATGGTGCTGACGTTGGTGCGCACCATGATTAACCGGATGCGGGCCAACGACCAATTGGCAATGGATGAACTGCGCCGCCAAAAAGAGATCGTTGAAGAAGCCTATGCCGAACTTAAACGCCAAGAACAACAGCGTAATGAATTCTTGGATACGCTGGCGCATGAACTACGCACCCCCTTAACAGGTGCCAAAGGCTACATTCAACTGGTCAAGGCGGGCATGATGACTGGCCCGGCGTTGAACATGGCGATTGATAAGATCAACTTTTCGTTTAACCGCATCATTAGCTTGGTCAACGACTTGTTGTTTGTGCAAGAGATGGACTTGCTCGATTTTGGGTTTTCCAAAGTGGATTTGCGCGAGGTCTTTGATGAAGTTATGGAGCAGCTATCGCCCAATCTAAGTGAGTATCGGGCTACGCTGCGCTTTCAATTTGCCGAGAATTTGCCGACGATTTTAGCTGACCACGACGGCATGGTGCGCGTGTTCCGACATTTGATTGATAATGCGCTGAAATTCAGCCCAGAGGGAGGCGAAGTTTTGATTGCGGCCTACCCCGAAGGTCAGGCGGTTTTGGTAGACATTACCGATCAGGGCATCGGCATCCCGCCCGAATTTATGCCACGTCTGTTTAAACGATTTGAACGCATCGAAAGCCACGAAGGACACTTATTTGGCGGGGTTGGGCTTGGGCTGCCGATTGTCAAACATATCGTCGAAAGTCACGGCGGCACGATTACGGTGGATTCGACGCCGAATGAAGGCAGCACCTTCACGATTCATCTACCGCTTGATGCAAGGCGGGCCACGACGGAAATCAATATCGAAGAAAAGGGTTGGGTAGATATGCCCGAAACTGGCCCATCGCTGGGTAATTTGCTGGAAGAATAACTATTCAGCCGCACGAAAAATAATCTGGTCGGTGGAGTCATAACTCACGTGGGCGAAAAATGGTAGGGGTGGTGCGTCCTTACCAAAAATGCGCGGCAGGGTAATTGGCAAATCTTCGACCAGAGGTAATTGATTTGTGCCATTGCGTAGGCTTGCCAGCAGCGGCGCAAGTGGTAGCCATTCCAATGTGCCCTCTTCACAATCTATCACCTCACGCGAATCGGCCTCACCAGTGAAAATATACAAAATAATGCCCGTAGCTTGACCCGCGTCAATATGGGTGCTGCCGCAAAACCGCAATTGGGGCACATGCAGGCCCGTCTCTTCCAAAATCTCACGGCGGGCACTGGTCAAGGGGTCTTCATCGCGCTCAATGTGTCCCCCCACCCCATTATAAAAGCCGGGGAAAATACGCTTGTGCATGGCACGTTTCATCAACAGTAAATCGCCTTGATAGGTGATGAAATTGAGAGTACGGGCGACGACCTGCCAACGGTTGGCGGTAGAGGTGATGTCTGCGCCTTGTTCTTTTGCACCCATGATTGCGCTCGCTATTCTTAAACGCCGAGGAATAGAATTCCCCGGCTACAAAGTCAATGTCCTCGAAATGAGGACAGGCCATAGAATCAAAATCCGATCTTCAGTAGTCAATCCCCAGAAAGGATATGATGTCTGCCTCTGTAATTTTGCTGGCTAGTTCTAGCCTATCCCAATCTCCCTCTTGAAACAAGAACAAGCGATATTGAGACGGGATATAAGTCCGGTGCAAAACCACAAATTCGGCAAAACCGCGATCCACTCCTTCAATGGTAAGAATCTGGAACAAGTCACCCGAAAATGAGCCACTTACTCCAGATTCTTGATTGTAATAGATTACCCAACCCATCGGCGGGTGAACTCCCATATCAGGTCATACAAGCCTTGCTTGCCGCATAAAATCACTAAAGAAGATATGCAGGTCGCTGGTAGGCTTGGGTATGGTGTCGTTATCGGACTGCCAAGCCTGCGGGTCATAAGGTGTGATATGGTAGCGCGTCGGCATTGATTAATCCGCCAAGTCTGACACGTCTTCCTCGATCACTTCTGCCACGCCGAAATCCGCGAGGGTTTTGTGAATGAGAACGGGTGTGGTGTGTTTCGCCGCCAAATCGAGGGTATTGCCGACGTTCAATTGCTGGAATAGGAAGCTGAAACGGGCCTGCCATGTGGCGCGGAAAGTCGCCCGCAGGGATTCATCCAAGCTCCACAGTTTTTGTTTGAACGGGCCGATGGCGCGTTTGCGTTCCTTATAATGGAACTGCTCAACTGTCTGCTTGCCACGACTTTCGGCGTGATTGGCATCTACCCATGCGTACATCTCGGCTTTGAGATCGGCGGGGAAGGCTTCATGGTCATACAGCATGTTCATGAACCCCGTCGCAAGGTGAATTTCGCAGGCGGTGGAGGTGGCAAAATTGCCAAATGCCGATTCGGGCAGGGTACTTGCGCCGTGCTGCACCGCACCCGCAAGGCCATATTCGGCACGGGACACTTGGCTAAGGCGTTCAAGCGTACCGAAATCTACCGAAACATCGGCAATGCTGCCATCGGGAAGGACGACACCGCCGTGACTGGTGCCCGTTTGGACGCTGATTTTGCTGATACCGGGCATATCCCCAAATTTGGCGACTTCCTTCAGATATAGCGACATAAAAGCGTGCAATTCTTCGACGGTTGAATTTTTCTCACCGACTTCACCGATCTCGCCACCGAGGGAGATCATCACACCGTCGGGTTGGATTTCACGGATAAAGGCGGTGATTTCGGCACAGTGGTGGGCATTCAGATACTGTTGTTCTTCCAGCGTGGCCTTGCTCAAATCCACCAACGTGCTGGTATCAATGTCAATGTTATAGTAACCCGCTGTAATCGCTTCTACCGACAAATCTTTGACGGTCTGGACTTCCGCCTGTGCGTCTTTTAGGAAATTCTTGTGGCTGACTTGGAAATGGTCGCCTTGAATATAGACTGGGCCACGAAAGGCCTCTTTAATCGCGGCTGCCAAAAGGCAAGCGACGTACTCAGCCGGACGTTGAGCGGTGTATTGCATTTCGCCACGTGAGATTTCAAAAATCATCGCGCCGACCTTGAGCGCGTTGGCGGCGGCAAAGGCACTGCGGGCCAGATCATAGGTCATTGCACGCAGGTTCATGGCGGGGACAGTGAAATTAATCGGGGTTTCGCCCCGTCCGCGAGCCATATACAGTTCATGAATACTGGCGGGATAGACGCCCAATTCAAGTGCCGATTCCCAAATCAGCCAGCGGGCAATGGCTTTTTCTTCTTCGCTACCAAATACCGCCAGATGAATGAGGGTATCAATCGGGCCATTGGGAAAGGCTTTGGCATCCACGATTACCCGTTTGCCATCCAGCCAGAGCGTATTGTTTAATTGATCTAACACTTGCTGCATCGTCTGAGACATTGAAAACGAACCCCTTTATACGCGCTTGTCATTGCAGGAATGATTGGATTACAGGATAAGCCCCTAATTCTTTGGATTGTCGAATGGGCCGCCCTGTAATATGCTAAAATGTAGCCATTGTTTTTATCATTGAACGAACCCATTTGGCTAGACTTTCCGTGAAATTCAACAGTCACTAAATTTTCAGGAGCAAAAGCATAATGGATGATCTCTATCAGCGTATTGTCAAAGACCGCCGGGGCTTCACATGGCTGGCAGGCAAACTACCGGGATTTGCTGGCTACATGGAAATGACCTCGCGGCGCACGGCTGACCGCCTCATTCGTGACCATGTGGCAGGTCAATTGAAGCCCCTGATCGCCAAACTTGCCAGCATCGAGACGGATATGATTCGCGGGGGTGGCATCGGGTATATGTCGGCAACCAAAAGCGCGAAGACCAAGTTCCAAACTCTAATTGATCGCATTGCCACCGACGCCCCCGGCTATTCAGGATTTTTCGCAGCGGTACGTATTGGAGGAGACGAACTCGAAAATATCTATGCTTTTGATGAGGCCATGCTGCGTTATGTGGAATCAATTGGGGCGGCACTCGATCAATTGAGCAAAGCCGTCAGTGCCAATGATGGTATCAGCCAAGCTATTAGCAATCTGGATACCTTGATGCAAGAGGCCAACGCTGCCTATGATTTGCGTGAGGATATCCTCAAGGGCATCGCGTAAATAATTTCGACTAAAGGAGCAATTTGAGATGGCACGTATTATTGATGTTGTTCAGCACCCCAATGTGGCGGACGAAGAACTCGTCTGGCGCGAACCACAGGGCGGGGCTGGTGATTTCCGCATGGGATCACAATGTATTGTGCAGGAAAGCCAAGCCGCAGTGTTTGTGAGTCAAGGGCAGGTATTGGATGCGCTTGGCCCCGGCAGACACACCCTCAGTACCGCCAACCTGCCACTGTTATCGAATTTGATTGGCAAGGTCACGGATGGCAAAAATCCATTCCCGGCCGAAGTTTATTATGTGAACCTCAAAGACTTGCCACAAGTGCGCTGGGGCACCAATCCCCCCGTCACCATTTTTACAACACAGGGCATCGGCGTGATGCAGTTGATGAGCAATGGCGTCGTAGATATTGGCATTGATGATCCAGTGCGTTTTGTGAAACAGTATGGCGTTGGAAAACCTGTGTTGCGTTTGGATGATATTAAGGAACGCATTCAAACCCTGCTACTGGGTGAGATGGCACAAATTCTGAGCCAATTGAAAGTACAGAATGAGCAAGAAGCCAATGCCATGCTGACCCAATTGGAAGGGGCATCGCTGGCGCTGTTGAATGAAGGCTTTAGGGCACTCGGTATGCGTATTAAAGCGTTTGAGGCCAAGCCGTTCCAACGTAAGCAGATCAGCCGCGAAGAAGCGATGAATCTGGTCGGCAGCAAAGAAGACTTCTTCCGTATGGAGCAACTGGATGTGGCCCGCGCCGCCGCCAATAACCCCGGCACAGCAGGTGATCTGGCAGGTGCAGGCATCGGATTTGGCATCGGGCAGCAGTTGGGTGGAGCGATGAATCCACAGCAACAGGCCATGCAAAATCAACAACAAATGATGATGATGCAGATGATGCAGCAGATGATGGAAAAGATGCAGAACAGCGGTCAAGCCCAGCAACCCGCAGCGCAAGCCCCCGCTGCTGGTGCGCCCGCGAATCCACAGACTCCCGAAGAAATTCAGGCGCTGTTGGATAATCTCGATATGCAGTTGGCGCAGGGCAAGATCAGCGAGACGGCCTATAACCGTCTGGTTGAAAAATGGGAAACCCGTCTCAAGGAATTGCGCGGGGGGCAGTAGCACGTGACCTCACCCCCCAACCCCCTCTCCAAAGGCTTTTAGAGAGGGGGAGTGAGTCATCGGCAAATCCGATTTTCTTGTCGTCGTACTCGACACAAAAAAAGTCCCTCATTCCCAATCTTCGAGTGAGGGGTTTTTATCGGATGGTGATTTCGCCGATGGGATAACGGCCTTGATAGGTAGATTCGGCAATATCATCATCAATTAATAGTTTTATGCCAGTGTGGGTTTCATAGAGGCCGATGCGGAGGGTATATTGACCGGGGGGGATATTGTCTATAGGCACAATCACCGGATCACGATAGAGACCGCCGGATTGCCACGCTGTCGTTGAAATGATGGCGTTGGCTATGCCATGATCTAACACCACAAGCGGAGGTGAGTCGGGTTCGCTGGCCTCTGTCACAACATGTACCAAAACGCTGTGCTGGGTGGCCGTTTGGCGAAGGGCTTCCCAATAGAGCAAAATAATTATGCTATCCCCTGCTCCATCCAGCAGCGTATAGCCACGCAAAATAGCTACATCTCCAAATTGAATCGCCAGCGGATGTTCAATTTCAGTAGGCGGCACGACCCAATTTCGATATTGCACCACACCGGGATAGGAATCGCCATAAATCGCTTGGGTATGCTCGCGTAGATAGGCATCGGCAAAGTTGGTACGGTCACTGGCAAGCAAATAGAAGCCGCTGTAGTGTTCGGTTAACCATGTGAATTCATCAACCGGGTTGGCGTTGCTGATGGGAACATTGTAAATATCAGCAGGGCCATTGTAATAGTAATCTAGGGCAGGATCAGCCGAACCGCTCATGATGACATCGTGCGTCGTGGTGCGCGATTCCAGATAGGTCGCCAGCGTGTGCCAGCGGGGGGACTTGGGCGGGTCGTTAAAAAAATAATCATTGATTTCATGCAAGGAGATCACACTTAAGCCTATCGTGACACCTATGAGCAGATAGGGTCGAAATTTGGGTGGGGGTAGGTTGTCCACAATAGCGACTATGGCAATCAGCAGGGCCGGGGTGATCGTTATCATGTAGCGCGGCAGAAAGTTGGGATTCGTCCATTTGGAAACGAGATACAACAACAGGGGCGGGATGACAGCCCATAAAAACACAAGGCGTAGATGAGGACTCTTTTGCCTGATACTTGTGTAGGCAAGGCCGCCAAAAATCAAGACCGCCAATAGGATACCCAGCGCCAGTGAAATCGTATTATCCCCGAACAACAAAGTCGGCAAGAAATTTGAAAACAAGAACCGCCAATCGGCTTCGACAAGCGTGCTTTGAAATCGGCTGACAAACACCAAATAATAGGCTTGGACGGCGACAGGTATCGCCAATACACCAATGATGGCCCATGCTTTGAGGGTGCGGCACAAGAGGGTGTGGTTGCGGAGGCTGAGTAGATAGAGGCCCTGTGCCACTAACCACAGCACTTCAAAATAATGCAGATAGAGAAGTACAGTCTGGACTATGATATAGGGAATCCATCTACGGAAAGGGGTATCTGGCTGATCGGTGAGGCGCAAGAAAAGGTAAAAACACAGGGGGCTAAGGCCGCTCAAAATACTATAGGTACGGGCATCTTGGGCGTGCCACAGAAAAAAAGGATTGATGAGCCATAAGAGGGCCAACACCCACCCTAGCGACCATCGTCTAAAGAACCGCCGTGCCAGTGTGACGAATACAGCCATACCCACTAGGTTACCTAAAACCGATAACAGCCTCACAGCGAAAACGGAATGCCCTACCACGCCCGTCCATGCCCAATAGAGGACAAACGCGCCGACTGGGTGGGGTTCCTCACGGGCCAATTCCATCCATGCCTTGCTGAATGGCGTAACCGTCCAAAGCATAACCGTATAGGCCTCGTCACCCCGCAAATCCACCGCATCCAGTCGGTAAACGCGCAGGGCAAATGCCATAAGAAACAAACCGACGAGAATAAGCCACAGGGCTGCTCTCGCCGAAATCAATTGCCAGCGCAAGGGATTCATACCCGTTGACTAAGCGTAAATCAGTTCTTCGTTGAGTTCCTCAATTTGGGACGCGGACAGGCTGGCGTGACCGACCTCTTTTTGATTTTTCAAAAATTCCTGTAGGGTGAGACGCTCGGTCTTGTCTTTGGATTTGACAAACACCACCGGAACACTCTGTTCACCTTCTAAAACAGCCCGTGCGTTGGGGTGGGTAAACACAATGACCGGATTCACCGTGACGCCGCTGTCGGGCAAATGCTTGTCCAGATATTTTTGGAGTTGGGCCGCTTCGGATTGAGCATCGCGGATAGGGTTGCCGATATTCTCTTGGCGCATAAAACTGACAAGCGCGGTTAACATCCCACCCGGAATACGCCATTTATCATCCTTGACGATAATGGGGCGGTCATGAAATAGAGGGAACAAGACATAGACGCCCTGTGGAATTATCAAGACGTGACGAGCGGGGAAAACAAAATGATATAACACGCCCTGATTGGTCACACCCCGTACACCCTCTTGAATAGATGTCCATGCAAGGGGTTCCCGTACCCAATGGTTTGCCATGCGGACAGAAAAAATCACTGCACCGAACAGAATCGGGACAATGAGGCAGTTAAAAGTAAAGGCGGACTCCTCACCCGCAAGACGATTGCTCATCAAAAAACTAAAGACTAGGCCACCAATGGCGACAAAAAAGCTCATTTGTGCCAGACTACGATTGCGCCGAATTAGCGCCTCGTTTGTTACCACGCGCATAAAGACTTCCCTATGATGTAGACGAATTTTGGGTGTGATGGTATCACAAAATCTAGCGGTAATCGAGATGGCTTGCGCTATAATTCACGAGGAGTTTTCATAAGAGGAGTCTAAACAAACGATGGAATTCATTTTTTCAGCGACCATCATCCTAATTTTCATTGTGGGCTATTGGTCACTGGCCGTTTTCCCCAAACAGCGCGATTTCAAAAAACATCAGCAGTATGTCCAAACCCTCCAAGTGGGCGATGAAGTGGTGTCCTACGGCGGCATCATCGGGACGGTGGTGGAACTAAATGACGATATTGGCACAGCCGTTTTGCGGATTGCCGAGGGTGTTGAAGTCAAGATTTTGACGGCGGCTCTGCATCAAAAATTTGACCCGGAAGAATTGGCCCATAATATTCGCATGGCACGCGGCGTTGATGACACGACGACCACGCAATAAGCGCCGCGTTTAAATGCAGCGTCGAAATTTGGTGACATGCAACCTTGTTGGCAGGTTTGTTTTGGGGTAACATTCCACGCCGCTAAAGTAACATTTGTGTTGTCCGTTTCTCGCGTTTGAATACGCACTAAGGAATGCTTTTTATGACAGGATACCGTTATTGGCTGGCGGTAATTCTCGTAATTACGCTGGTATGCGCCTATATTGACTTACCCGATAGCCCCGGTGTCCACGTTGGGGATACCGACTGGGATTTTGAAGTGGTGCAGGGGCTAGATTTGCAAGGTGGCTCACGGGTACTCCTCAAAGCCGCACTCGACCCCGATCAATATGAAAGTGAAGATATGGAAGTGGCCCGAGACATCGTAGAACGGCGTGTCAATGGGCTGGGTTTGGCAGAAACAACCGTTCAGTTGCAGGGCAATGATCGCATTCTGGTCGAATTACCGGGGGTGAGTGACCGCGACGTGGCGCTCCAAACTGTGCAAGGCACTGGATTACTGGAATTCGTGGATTTCTCCGGCATCTCGACTTCGATTGATGAGGGTGCGTGCATTCTCACAACCGAACAGCAGCGTATCGAGCAGGAACGTCAACAAACTTCCCAAGACGCTCAAAATCAACAGTTGACGCCGACCCCCCTGCCGCCAGATGTGCAACCCACCACTGAACCCGCTACAGAAAGAACGCCTGACCCTCGTCCATTTGGGAAGGTAGATGTCAATGGCGGCAGCAGTTTGTCGCAGGGTGGTGAAGGAACGCCAACCCCAGAGCCGACTGAGGAGATTGAACCCACCGAAGCAGTGACGGCTGAAGCCACAGAACAGGCAACCGCTGAGACAATGATTGAGGCGACGCCAGAACCCACCGAAGTGCCAACAGAACAACCAACGGCGGAACCCACCGCTGAGGTGACACCCGAAGCGACCACGACACCGGAAGCGCCGGCCCAAGAGGATGACGCCGAGCGTGGCCCGTGCCCGGATGGAAGTTTCCCGATTGGCACCAATGGTCAACCCGGCGGCCCCGCTTTTACCACCGTGATGACCGGAGCAGGCCTTAAAGATGCCGCTGCCGTTGCGGGGAATTTCTCGCAGTGGACGATCAGTTTCACGCTGAATGAAGAAGGCGATCAGATTTTTGGTGATTTCACCAGCAGCCATGTCAATCAGCGGTTGGCGATTGTATTGGACGGCGTGGTTATTTCTGCACCGAATATTCAACAGGCCATTACGACAGGTGAAGGACAGATTACAGGTAATTTTACCCGCGAACGTGCCCGCGTACTGGCAACTCAACTGCGTTATGGTGCGCTACCTGTCCCACTCGAGGTGGATGCATTCGATAACGTTGGGCCAACACTTGGTAAGATTTCGATTGATCGCTCCATTCGTGCGGGGGTCATCGGCGTGATTGTGGTATTGCTATTCATGCTGATTTACTATCGTGTGCCGGGTATCGCTGCGGTCTTAGCGTTGTTGGTCTTTGGTCTAATCAACTTCGCGTTGTATAAAACCATCCCTGTCACGCTTACCCTATCGGCAATTACAGGTTTTCTGATTTCCATTGGGACAGCCGTTGACGGTAATATTCTGATCTTTGAACGTATGAAAGAAGAACTTCGAGCAGGACGACCACTCGAACGTGCGGTTGAGCAAGGTTTTGCACGAGCTTTCTCGTCCATTTTCTATTCCAACCTTTCGACAGGTATCATCTGCACAATTCTTTGGTTCTTTGGTCGTAATTTCGGGGCAAGTGCCGTACAAGGCTTTGCGATCACACTAGGGCTTGGGTTAATGATTAACCTGTTCACTGCGCTGATCGTTACCCGGACTTTCCTTTCGTTCATTCTTGACATATTCGGCGACTCACTGCGCAGCAATAAGCGCTTGATGGGGGCATAAGCTATGTTTAATCTGGTAGAACGGCGTCGCGTTTATTACATATTTTCGGCAATACTGATTAGCATTGGTATTGCTGCAATGGGATTCTCCCTTGTTGACACTGGCAGTTTGCTGCAAGTCAGCATTGATTTCACTGGCGGCACTTTGCTTTCGGCTCAATTCACTGAGGCGGTTGAGGAAGAAAATCTGCGAACCTCGCTAGAGGATTTTGGACTTGATGAAATTATTGTCCAAGAACTACAGGCGATTGAACGGGAAGATGGTGAAGCCACCTATCCTGAAGGGAGTCGGTGGTCAGTCCGTACCGAAGAACTAAGTGCAGCAGAAGTTACCCAACTGCTAGATGTATTGGACAGCGAACTGGCCCCACTGGACATGGAAGCCACCTCGACTTCTCAGGTTTCGGGGTCGGTTGGTGATGAAGTCACCCGCGCCTCATTCCTTGCCATTCTGGTAGCCACCATTGTGGTGTTGTTTTTCATCTGGATCGCCTTCCGCAAAGTACCTCATGCCGTTCGTTATGGGGTCTGTGCGATTATCGCCATGATTCACGATATTTTGATTATCGTTTCCGCAATCTCCATCTTAGGATTGATCTTAGGTTGGGAAGTAGATGCCCTATTCTTGACCGCCCTACTCACCGTCGTTGGGTACTCGGTGCAAGATACAATTGTGGTGTTTGATCGTATCCGCGAAAATATTCCCAAACGCCGTGATGAATCCTATGAACTCATTGTCAACCGCAGCGTGTTGGAGACGATTCACCGTTCGTTTGCCACGCAGTTGAACGCGGTGTTTGTCATGATCGCCATTGTGCTGTTTGGCGGCGAAACCGTCCGACAATTCGTGCTCATTCTGCTAATCGGCCTCACCAGCGGTACGTATTCCTCGATTTTCATTGCCGTGCCACTGTTGGTCTCATGGTCAAAGGGTGAACTCCCCATTATACGTGGGGATGTAAACGAATAAACCGAAGGGGCGCACTTACCGCCCCTTTTTGTTACTTATAGGGAGCAAAAAAATCATGCCACGCGCTTTATTCAGCGTATCTGATAAAACCGGAATTATTGAGCTTGGTCAGGCCCTTGCCACCATCGGGTGGGATTTGGTCGCCAGTGGGGGAACGGCAAATGTCCTCAGTGATGCAGGGTTGCGTGTGACCCCGATTGAGCAGTTAACAGGGCTGCCAGAGATGTTGGGGGGACGGGTCAAAACCCTCCACCCCGCGATTCATGCCCCGATTTTGGCACGAGACCACTCCAAAGACCTACAAGAATTAACCGAACTCGGTTATGCCCCGATTGATTTGGTAGTGTGCAATCTCTATCCCTTCCAGCAAACAGTGGCAAAACCAGATGTCAAATTAGAAGATGCCATCGAAAATATTGACATCGGCGGGGTAACACTGCTGCGGGCGGCGGCAAAGAATTTTGCACGGGTAACGGTCTTGGTTGACCCGGCGGATTATGGCGGTGTCGCAGAAAAAATTGTATTAGAGGGCAAGCTATCTGTAGACGAACGGCGACGGCTTGCCACCAAAGCCTTTGACCACACTCGCAACTACGACACCGCGATTTACGCTTACCTCGCTGGCGAAGATATGCTCGAAGTGGGTGAAACAGGGCTTGGTGATTCGCTGGCGATTGGCGTTAAGCAGATTCAATCCTTGCGTTATGGCGAAAACCCTCATCAAAAGGCGGGCTTATATGCCGCGCATGAAGGGGTTGGGCCGTTAGGTGGCATGTTGTTACAAGGTAAGGAATTGTCCTATAACAATCTGCTCGATGCGGATTCGGCGTGGCGGGCGGTGTCGTCATTTCCCCCCAAAGAATCGGCAGCCGTGGTTATTGTTAAACATCTGAATCCAACAGGCATTGCAGTGGCCGAAAACACAGCGGGGGCGTTCGCAGCAGCATTGGAAAGCGATCCAGTGTCAGCTTTTGGCGGGGTCATCGCGGTCAACCGAACGGTAGACGCAGCCTTTGTTGAAGCGTTGGGCAGTCTCTTTGTTGAGGTATTGATTGCGCCCAAAGTGGATAACGCCGCCCGAAGGATGTTGGAAACCGGACGCAAGAACTGCCGAGTTTTAGAAATCCCCCATTTCAGTACCCAGCCGGGAATTGAGATTCGCAGTATTTTAGGGGGAGTGTTGGCGCAAGAACGCGATTTGGGTGATCCCGAAGGTACGGAATGGCAGGTTGTCAGCCAGCGCCGTCCAACCCAAGACGAAATTAAGGCGCTCAAATTTGCGTGGGTGGCGTGCCAGCATGTCAAAAGCAACGCGATTGTGATCGCAGGCATCAATATGACATTTGGGATTGGCGGGGGTCTACCGAGCCGGGTAGATGCGACACGCTTGGCGGTTGAGAAAGCTGGCAGTCGGGCACGCGGGGCGGTCTTGGCCTCGGATGCGTTTTTCCCATTTGCCGATGGCGTACAGGTCGCAGCGGCGGCGGGTGTTTCCGCTATTATTCAGCCGGGTGGCTCCATTCGTGACCAAGAAGTGATTGCGGCTGTAGATGCGGCAGGCATGGCGATGGTCTTTACGAAGAGCCGCCATTTCCGGCATTAGAATATAGACATTTGGCATGTTTTCCCGTGATAAATGTCCTAGTGCGGAATATTTGAGAAGGCCGCAGCGTCGAATATTGTGGAGCTAGGGCCACTGCATTTATTACGAAAGGACACACGCATGGCAGATCATAATGCCAAATTAACATGGAAACAGGGGATGACCTTTGAGGGATATACCGATGGTAAAAGCCACCTCCCCGTCACATTTGCCTCTGGAAGCGAAAATCTCGCGGAATACGATAACGGTCATTCGCCACTGGGGATGGTCCTATTGGCACTGGCGGGTTGCACGGCGATGGATGTGATGAGCATCCTAAAAAAGAAGAAACAAGAAGTGACCGCGTTTGAAATCGAGGTCGAGGGCGAACAGGTGGACGAGCACCCGCGCGTCTATAACCACATCGTCATCGTTTATCATGTCTGGGGCAATAACGTCAGTGAAGAAGCCGTTGCCCGCGCTATTGAGCTTTCGGAAACGAAATATTGCTCGGTCAATGGGATGCTCAAACTCAGTGCCCAAATCGAATATCGCTTCGAAGTTCATCAGCCCGAACCACAGTCTCAAATGTAACTGCAACTAACAGGCATAGATGGGGTTATAGCTATTTATGCCTGTTTAAAACATTTATAGGTGCGAAAAATATCTTTCAATGTTTTTTGAAAGTTCTGAAAGTTGTTGACGTACCGTAACCATTCAGGTATACTTTAATTACGTAAATTAGTGCAATAGTTCACAAGCGCACCCGACTGCTGGTAGCTTAGTTGCTCGCATGGCAGCATCCATGCTGAGAGCAATTCATATCCAAAGAGGAATTCACATGACCGCCCCCAGTAACATAGCTGTTGACACACAAGCTCCCGTGTCCCACTTGCAGCGGCAAGATTGGGTGCAAGGGGTTCGGGCAGACCTCGAAAAAGTGACGGACAAAATTCGCTCCGTCTCATTTTTGGACAATCCCTTGTTGGATAGTGCCATTGATAAGATTATTTCAAATGGGGGCAAACGGATGCGCCCTGCCATTACGATGTTGGTGGGTCGGATCGTCAATGCTGCCTTTGACCCCACACTATCGGTAGCGGCTTCGGTAGAATTACTGCACACTGCCACTTTGGTGCATGATGATTTGATTGACAGCGCCAAAGAACGTCGCGGCGCTCCAACCCTCCATACCGCCCTGCCTCTCGGCGTGACAGTGCTGACAGGCGATTTTCTATTTGCCCAAGCAGCAGCATTGGCGGCAGAAGCCAATCATGTTGAGGTCGTCAAGGTTTTTTCGCGGACGCTGGTGAGCATTTGTCGCGGCGAAATTTTGCAGGCCCAGACGAAATGGCAAATCCCGACGATGGACACCTATATTGAGCGCATCTATGGCAAGACGGCGGCTCTGTTTGAAGCAGCAGCGGTTTCGGGTGCGTTGTTGGGCAAGCATATCTCAGAAGATGAAATACAAGCATTTGGCACATTTGGGCGTGAACTCGGCTTGGCTTTCCAGATGATTGATGACGCGCTGGATTTTGTCAGCACTACTGAAAAATTGGGCAAACCCGCCGGAAATGACCTGCGGCAAGGGATTATTACCCTGCCGGTGCTGTACTATTTGCAGAATGAAGGCGTCACGGATGATATTGCCTTCCTCAAGAGCCTCGATAACCCGGACAAACTCGAAGCGGTCATCAAAGCTGTGCGTGAAACCGGAGCGGCCCGTCAAGCCTATGAATTGGCACGGGATTATGTGGCAAAAGCGGAAGCAGCGTTGAGTGGCGTTGAATGGTCACCAGACTTGGATTTGCTGCTTGATCTGGCCCACTACGCCGTAGCCCGTGACTTTTAGGGGCATCTATTTATGTTATAATAATCTTAGCTTACTGGAAGTCTCCAGCAGAGCGAATACCAACAAAAGACGCATGGGGGGCGACCCGTGCGTTTTTTGGTTCAGATTGGCCCTTTTTCTAGTGAAAACGTGGATTTATCGCCCATGATATCAAGATTTACCTCTCCATTTACCACGTTATAATCCCAAGGAGGTTCTACAAACCGAGTCCAGAGTTTTTCGCCTGTAATGCGCCATGCCGCCAATTCCAATTCAGCAGACATGACCACATATTCCCCAAATCGCGCC
Source organism: Anaerolineae bacterium (assembly GCA_021463865.1). Taxonomy (GTDB): domain Bacteria; phylum Chloroflexota; class Anaerolineae; order Aggregatilineales; family J027; genus CFX10. Next base: position 103,608 of record JAJTXY010000005.1, on the reverse strand, counting down.
CAGAACCAAAAGCCAGTATCAGCAGTATCCAACCAAAGTTTTTCATAGGGGTTGATATGGAAGGCTGAAATGCGTTCACCTGCGCCAACAAAAAAAATATCCGTTTCGGGAACATATAAGATGCCCGGATTGAAGACACTGCCATATGATTTGAAACACTGAACCACCACCATTTGAGTTTTGATATGGTCAGCAACCGAAACACAAAAATACTCTCGATACTCATCTAAACCGAATAGCTCTAGGTCAATGGCCTCAAAAACCGGGGGACTTTGGATTCGAGTTGAATGCAAATCGGATATCTTGAGTGCCCTAGAAGTGGTGAATATATATTTTTCAGTTGAAAACTCAACTATTCCCATCGTCAAATTACCTTACCAGTCGCGCATGAACGACCTTAATACACGAATCCATCACCAGTGGATAGCCCATATCTTCAGCTTTGGCTTCCAGCAAAATATCTACCACGCCCAACTGTGCCCAAACGGATTTCGCGCCGACCTCGACGGCCTCATCAAATACGCCTGCCAAATGTTCCGAACGGCGGAACACGTTGACAATATCTATCGGTTCGGGGACGGAGGCCAGATCGGGATAACATTTTTCGCCATCAATTTCGCTTAGGGTGGGGTTCACGGGATAGACTTTGTAGCCTACCCGCTTCAGATATTGGGCGATTTGATAACTGGTTCGCCCCGGATTATCCGAATGGCCCACAACAGCAATGACCTTTGAGCGGGTCAGCAATTCGCGCATTTGGGTATCGGTTAACATTCTGACCTCCTCATGAGGTTGATTCAGCTTATGGTCAGTTTCAATTCACGGGCATCTTTTTGGACGGGCGGCGGCGGCTCGTCCTCGCCCTCTTTCATCTCATCCCGATAATAAAGGCTGGCTGAAACACGATAATCACCCGCTGGATCAGACACCCCACGAATGTGCATGGTAAATTCCATGCGGGGGTGCATCGTTTCAATGATGCTTAGGGTGGCGACAGGCCGTTCTTCACGCCACATCACAATTTCGAGGTTGGGCCGCTGCAAAAATGGGGTCACATGGATACGGAGTTTGACCCGCCATTTATCGGGATAAGGTTCAACCTCTAATAGCTCGATTTTCACCTTGTCTGGCGGTTGTGGTACGTCCCCCGGCTCAAAAAAATTGATGGTCATAGCGCTTTTATCCTTACTTCGATGCTTGCAGAGCGGTCCATGCTTTTTCAAAAGAATCGGCTGGAACCAGCACATGGTCACGCGAGAACGCGCCGAGGGGGATCACCGACACCCCAGCATCGGCTAGAATTGTGGCGACCAGTGCCATAAACCCTGTCAGTGAAAACTCCAATATCATGTCAAACGTGATGAGGCGAAATTCGCCGTGCTGTTCGGCGCCCGGCAGTCGTTTGAAATATTCTTCCTGCCATGCCTCGAGTGCCATTACCAACGTGACCTCATCTTTGTCGGCGATTAGGGCGCTAAAGGATTCACCTAAATCCGCCAAGACACCTGCTCCGGCCCAAATCGCGCTGGCAGGCAGTTTGATGAGGGTGTATATCACCTCGTCAGTATACAGAGGGGTTTGGGATAAAACTTCTTTCGCAGAATGATTCATGTTTTCCTCAGCTATTTTCTGTACCAAAGAAATAAATCAGCATATCATCCAACAGCGCTCGCCAATTGCCCCATGAATGACCATCGGGGGTTTCAATAAACAGCATAGGATACCCTTTGGCTTCAAAAATATCCCGTAGACGGCGGGTGTTTTCGATGTCATCCCAAATAGACCCCTGACTCATGAAGATTCTCAGAGGCAAGCGGTCTGACTTTTCATAGCCATCAACTACTCTTGTAGCTACCCACAAGGCCGGAGATTGGATCGCCAGCAGGCCAAAAATATCTGAGCGATTTAGACCCATGTAGGCTGAATTAAGGCCGCCGAGTGACGTGCCCAGAATGACACGGGCTTCGGGGCGGGCATCCGTTTTATATTCCGTGTCAATGATTGGCACGAGTTCTTCTGCTAAAAATGCTCCGAATTTACTGTTGGTAATGTATTGGGATTCGCGCCGATTGATTATCGGGCTATCGGGATTACGCGGATCAACAAAAACAGCTATCACAGGCCGAATTCTGCCATCGGCAATTAGATTGTCTAGTACCGTCACCATACTGCCCATCTGGTCGTTGGCATATTCGTGTCCGTCGGTGACATAAATGACGGGCAGGGTGTCGAGGTTGGCGTAATTAGCAGGAGTATAGACCCAGTAGGCGTTCTTATTGCCCATATTGCTGCTGGTCACAATGACCTGCTCATTGAGAGTGCCCTTTTCTATATCATCACGCGGAATGGTATCCACTGGATAGACATATTCTGGCATCCGTAGTTCGGAATTTGGCCCAAAACCACCTAACTGCTGATAGGGATTAAGCGGATCGAGAATCCATTCTGAGTCGTTCAACACGATTTTGTAATCGAGGCGGGCATTTATGGGGAATAATTTTACTAACATCCATAACTCGGTATCGCCTTGGCGTTCACCGAGGGTCATGGGGGTACTTTCCCAACCGCTAAAATCGCCGCGCCATTCGACCTTGCTGGCATCCCCACGATAGAGAAACACACAGATATGATCCCATATGAGGGGCATTTGACCAGTGGCAAGTATTGTCTCCCAAAACGGATCAATGTCTCCACTAGCGACGGCCTGATCGAGGGCGGTTTGGAATTGAGCAAAAGTAGCGTAAGGCAATGGATTTTCTTGGGCGTGCAGATTGGGCACCGACAATGGAAACGACGACACTGCCATCAGCACCAAGACCGATAAGCAAAAACGTTTCATGACAGCCTCCAATAGATACTACTCATCAAACAAATAGGTAGACTCAGCATAAAAACGCACGGCGCGGTGTGAAATCTTTTCAATGACCCATTTTTCAAGCGCAGCATTTTTCTCAGTGATTGAGAGGTGCGGGTCGTGTAACGCCTCCAAGGGATAATTCAGACGCATCGCCCTCCCCTGAATAATATGCCGAGAAATGCCGGGGGGCAGCAAAATCTGGTCACGCGCCGCCACCATAATCTCGGCGGGTTCGTAATGTGGAAAGACAATCAGGGCAGTTGAGGTCGGGAACATTTGACGCACAAGACCGGGGTCGTGACTGTTCAGACGATCTAATTTTCCGGCTTGGCGATAACAGTCCACAAGGTCAATCAGGTGGCGATTACGCGCCTTTAGGCTGAGATCGGGAGTGGTCAAAAGATAGGCCATGCGCGATGAAATTTCGACCACATAGGCCAAAGCTTCACGTCGGGCCAACGTTGCACGTGCCGTCAAAATGTCCGATTCCTGCACCTCCACATTGGGCAGGACTTCAATAAGAGGCAGCATGGACGAAAATGGCAATTCGGAGATGACATGATTCCATGTGTCCAGCTTGACTTGGCCGGATTCGTAATCCACGATTTGGACCAAAATATGCGGATACCCCAAATGCTTAAGCGAATGACAGCGATTGGCTCCATCCAGTACAACATATTTATCTTCAACGTCCGGCAAGGGGGCGACTAATGGTGGATGCAGCCAAATACCAGAGGCCTCAATACGACGCATCAAGGGTTGGGAACGTTGAAGATCGTGTTCTTCATGCGGCAATACATGGTCGAGTTCGACAATTCGCAGCAGCGGCGGACGGACTTCTAGGGTGGAGTCATCAGTGTGCAGCACAGAAATTCCTTATCAATTGGTGGGAGATCACAACACTTACCTAATAATTGTAAGCGCACTTCGGCGCTCATCTAAAAAATTTTAGCACTTAAATAACATTCAAACAGGGGATAAATAGCATGTTGCGAAAAATGGCGTTATGGGTAAAGTTAGTCTATTATTCATTAAAAGCGAATTGTGATTTTTTGCGAAAACTCTTCAGGAGGCCAGCGCCATGCAACGTGTCTACCGTTTATTCATCGCCATCGGGTTGTTGGCGATAATGGTGAGCGTTCTTATCCTTGCACCCCGTCTCGCATCGGCCCAAGATGGTGGGCAACAGCCTACGCAACATGTGGTTCAGCGCGGCGAAAGCCTGTACGGAATCGCCCGTCAATATGGGGTGACAGTTTATGCCATCGCTCAAGCCAACAATATCAGCAACCCAAATCTTATCTACGTGGGGCAGGTCTTAAAAATTCCGGTAGGCACAACGCCCACTGTTACCCCTACAACGCCTGTGCCAACTACCCCAGTGGCAACTACCCCCGCTCCCACGACCCCACCACCCGCAGGCCCAACGGTACATGTGGTGAAAGCCGGGGAAAATCTTTATCGTATCGCCTTACAGTACGGGACAACCGTTCAAGCCATTAGCCAAGTCAATGGCATCACGGATCCCAATCTGATTTTTGTGGGGATGCAGCTTCAGATTCCTGCTCCGGGGGCGGTTTTGCCTGCTGCCACGACCCCGGCTGTTGTAGCGACCACCCCAGCGGCAACTACCCCTGCACCCACGACACCCGCACCCGCCGCTACTTCTGAAGCAACCGGAGGTGAAGTAACCGAAGAAGCGACCACCCCGGCCCCACCGTCTGGCGCCCCAGCCTCGGCAGTACCCTTCGACTATGGCATCCAAGTCCAGCTATTTGGGCAGGATACCGCCGTCGTGGTGGATAAACTGACCCAATTGGGGGTGCGTTGGGTAAAACAGGAAATTTCATGGGCCACCTTTGAACCAACCAAAGGCAATATCAATTTTGATGATATTGACACGGTGATTGATGCACTCGACGGCGCGGGCTTTAACATTATGCTGACCGTGTATGATGCTCCCGATTGGGCACGCGGCGCGACAGAAGAAAATGGCCCCCCCACCGATAATCAGGATTTCGCCAATTTCATGACCGTACTCGCCAGTCGTTATGCTGGTCGTGTAGATGCCTATGAAATCTGGAAAGAACCGAATTTGCGCCGGGAATGGAACGGCAAGGCCTATGGCAAACCCCTCAGCGCGGCAGGTTATGTTGATCTGCTGCGGGCCGGTTATACTGCCGTCAAGGCTGCCGATTCAGCAGCGGTGGTGGTGAGTGCGGGCCTCGCTCCGACGGGCTTGGACAGCGCCGATAATGCCATTAGTGACCGCAACTTCCTGCGCCAGATGTATCAGGCGGGCGTCAATAACGTGGCTGATGCTATCGGCATCCATCCATTTGGTTTTGGCAACCCACCTGATTCGACCTGTTGCGAAACCAATCCTCAAATTACGGGTTGGGACGATCACCCCAGTTTCTTCTTCCAAAACACCCTGCAAGATTACCGCGCCATTATGGGTGAATTTAATGACAGCGGGCGCTTCTTGTGGGTGACGGAATTTGGTTGGGCCAGTTCGGAAAATCTACCCGGTGATGTCAATCCGAACTTGGGATTTGTGGAATTCACCAGCTTAGACGAACAATCCCAATATACGATCCGCGCCTTCCAGACTGGCAACGAACTCGGCTTTGTTGGGCCAATGTTCCTGTGGAACCTGAATTTCTGTGAGGTCTTTGGCATCGGCTCGACGGAATGCTATTGGAGTTTGCTCGACCCCGCTGGCAATCCCAAACCTGTCTTCTTTGCCGTCGAGGGGATCGAGAAGTAACTTCGACTGAATAGCGGAATTTCAACAGCCCCCTTGCCTACTGAACGGGTCCAGGGGGCTTTTTCTTTGCTCATACCAGATTCGGATAAATGATTCGCTTTTCAAGAGGAGGGGTCTGTGACCCCTCCCTACGCGAAATTCACCGCATTTTCGTAGGGTGGAGTCTGTGACTCCACCAGTTTTTTTGTAAGTCAATCAGGCGAATTTGGTATCACTTGTTCCTCAAGAAGTTTTAAGGTACTCACAACCTTCGGGTAATAGATTTTTTACAAATCGCATCTAAAGTGATAACAAAATCTGGCTATGCTTGATTATTGGTTTCCAATTCGCAAGTGATGTATAGGGAGGAATGAATTGGTATGAACGCGATGAAGCGTCTCATGTGGGTGAGTGTTATTGTTATGGTATTCGCTTCGGTGTTCGCCATCGGAGTCGTCGTTGGGGTACAGGCCCAAGATAACCGCAATCGTCTCGACCCTCTGCCTTCGGGCGCACCCTATCAACCCAATACCACTGAGTTGAGCCTCAATCAACTTTATGAACAGGCAATACAATCTGTCGTCAACATATCCGTCGTCAAAGCCAATGCGTTTGGTGAAGGTAGCGGTTTTGTGATTGACACTGACGGCCATATCGTCACCAACAACCATGTGGCCGAAGGCGCTCAATATATCGAAGTCACCTTCGCGGATGGCACGATTCGGGAGGCGTCGGTGGTCGGGCGTGATCCCGATTCCGATTTGGCGGTCATCAAAATTGATCCTTCCGGGCTGACTTTATACCCTGTTACTCTCGGCGATTCGGATCAGGTGTTCGTCGGGCAACAGGTCTTGGCAATTGGCAATCCATTCGGACAATCGTTTACCCTGACTACGGGTATCGTCAGTGCCCTAGACCGCAGTCTGACCGCCGAAAGCAATTTTAGCATCCCCGAAGTCATCCAGACCGATGCGGCCATTAATCCCGGTAACAGCGGCGGCCCCCTACTGGATATGTCGGGTAATGTGATTGGGGTCAACACCGCCATCAATACGGAATCCGGCAGTAGCTCCGGCGTGAGTTTTTCAGTGCCCTCCAACACAGTGCGGCGGGTTGTGCCGTATTTAATTCAATATGGCAGTTATGAACATACATGGCTTGGCATCACAGGCAATACACTGCGCCCTGAGCAAATCGAGGCGATGAACCTGCCTGCTGATACCAAAGGCGTATTGGTGGGCGATCTTCAACGAGGTGGCCCAGCAGCCGAAGCCGGAATTCGCGGTTCGAGTAATGAAATCCGAACGTCGCTGGGGCGTTTGAGCATATCAGGCGACGTGATTACCGCGATTAATGGCACACCCATCGCCAGCATGAGCGATTTGGTCAGTTTTCTGGATACAACTCAACCGGGAGATGTGGTCACGGTAACGATTATCCGCGACGGAGCAACCCAAAACGTTGAAATCACCCTAGAGGCACGGCCCTAACCACACTTCGATAAATTTAAAGAGGCTAACCAGCGCGTTGGCCTCTTTTTGTTTCCTATGTAGGGCCAGCGATACGGAAAACCCGCAGGGCTAATTGAGTGTTTATCAAAGGCAGGTTTAAATTAAGCGTGTTGCCTTCGGTGGTCAGCAGAACGCGCTCCTCACCTACCACATTACCCGTCGTCGTATCCCAATATTCCACACGATATTCGCCAACATCCATCCCCGGCAGGTGAAGTTCATAGAGTAAGGGCATAATGGTATCCCCCGCCAGCGCTGATTCCCATGTATAGTCGCGGTGATGCACCCATGCAAGGGCAATGCCAGCAGCAGGATCGGTCAACGCAATGGCACGCATCGGTGACGTGTAAGCCTCAATTTCGAGATATTCAATTTGCAGCCAATCTTCCCCCAAATTATCCAAAATCAGTGTGTGCTGGCCTGCCTTTAAGGGTAAAGTAATGGTCAGTGCCTGTGTGCCAGCGGCTAAATCCACTTGAGTTGCCACCTGCCCATCTACGGTTACGACCAACTGCGCTCCAGCGGCGGTTGAGACGTTTTGAATACCAATCCGCATCGTGGTATCCACCGGAGGGAAAATGAGGTAAGTCTGGGGCTGACGATTTTCGGCATTAAATTTGCTGCCATAGAGATAGCTGGAAAGCTGGGTCGAGGGCGGGAAAACACCATCCCCCGTCATGCGATAGACCTCGGCTGAGGCCGAACCATCCCGAAAAATGCGGTTAAATTCTTCAATACGCAATGGTTCATAAGTTACGTCGGATTGGGCAACAAGAGCGGCATCAACAGGTTGTAGATTGAGACTGTTCCATGCAATGCCATCGGTAAACCTTCGCAGGGGGGTATAAAGGTGATAGAGGTCTTGCGGGTCAAGATAAGTGTCCCACCACCATGACATCGCTCCACCCGCCGATCCTGACAGAGCAGCAGGCCAAATGATGTTTTGAATGTGGACACCACTTGGATCATCGGCAGTTGGTTCAAACCAAGGGTTTAGCGAAAACTCGGTCAGCAGCACGGGGCGGTCTGTGAAGGTTGTCACATCCGTCAAGCCATTGAGAACCGCCACCACCTGATCTTTGGCCTGTTCAATCGGGCGGGCTTGGTAGACTTGAGCCTGCACAAAATCCAGTAGTGGGTTGGCTAAAATATCAGGCTGGACTTTATCTGTGCCGACTGTCACCAAATGGCTGTAAGCATCGCCTTCACGCAGAGCCACAATCATACGATCCAACCAAGTGTTGGCAGTGGTCGCACTAAATCCCTCAATCGAATCCAGTGCGTCGGTGATTTCCCATGCAAAAACAGTGGTGCTATAACCCCAACGCGCCGCGATGTAGTGCAGGCGGTTCGTCAAAAGGGCCTCAGCATTACGATCCGTCCATACATCATCGGGTTCGCTAATTACGCCGCCATAGGTTTTGTTGTAGGGGTTGTTGTCAAAATCGGCATCAATGGCAGGGCGAGCAGGCGTAGGAGGAACGGCGACGGGCACACCCGTATATTGGGTAAAGGCTTGGCTCCACACCAAGATCAATTGCAGATAGATACCACGCGCTTGGGCCGCCTCTAGTAAAGTATCCAAACGCCATGCCGATTGCTGACCCTCATCAGCATATTGTCCAGCCGGAGCATTCCATTCGAGGCCGATAAACCAAGGGGTATCTATATAAAGACGGGCATAATTGCCACCCGCAGCGGCTAGTTTATCAAGCCAAGCCAGATAGGTAAAAATGCCCCCACCCTGCGACCAAGACCATCCCAAATTATGACCGATGGGGAAATAGGGCGTGCCGTCTTCAAATTCAAAATAGCGTCCGGCTGTTCGCACGAAACCGGGGTTTGCCGATTCCACCGCCTCAAAACTGCCCGCTGTGAGATTTACTTCAGTAGCATCTCCAACTTTAGCCCGCACATTGTAGCGCCATAAACCTAACTCAGTGGGAGCAAAACGCAGCCGCCATTCACCCTCGCCAACGGGGGCGAGAATTTCCGTCTGGCAATCCTCTTGGCAGGTCTGTTCATAGGGTTGCATATAAAAGGCCGGGATTTGGTAGGTTTGTCCGCTGCGGGCCGTAAAATTACCCCACACCTGCACCTCGCCCCAGTCATAGGGATTGGTGATTTCGCCCGCCACTTCAAGGATAATTTCAAATTTTTCATAAATATCGACGGTTTGAATTTCCTGACGGTCTGGCGTCAGGGTGGGATTATCCTGTGCTTGTGCAGGCCACCATAAGGGGCCAATCGTCATGACAGCAAGCGCCAAAAGTGCCAATGAGAGGTTGAGGGTTCGCATCTGTTTGTTTCGCATGGGAGAAAGTTTAACGAGCGATGGCATTCGTAGCAAGAGGGGCATCAGCAGGGGGTGCCTCTGGACAGACAATTTGCAAACTTGCCCACATTACTGACAGTGCTATAATGACAGGTGGTAGAATGACCCATTTTGCACAACTCAGTTAAAGGCAATTTTCACTCCTGTGACCGCGCAAGAGACCTTACCCACATCCGAACTATATTCGACCCTACAACGCTACCTTGACCAAAGGCGATTGTTAAGCGAGGTCAGCCGCCGAATCGCTGCGAGCGCTGGTCTAGCCGAGACACTACCCCATATTTTGAATGGCATTTGTCAAGCGACAAGAGCGGTCTCCGCACGGGTCGTTATGCGTGAAAATGGCGGGACGATTTCTTTTGCCAGCGGGTTGGCAGGAGGCAAATTTGAAGCCGCCGACAGCCCCATCTTCAACTATGGGCAAAATCAACTTAGCCCTGTTGATATTTTGGATGTCAGTACCCCTCCAAGTGACCTCGACTTGAGTGAATTGACGGGAGCAGTCTCTTCAATTTTGATTCTGCCCTTGCAAGCTCAAAAAATGCAGGTAGGGATATTGTGGGTTGCGTTTGAGCAAGCGCATCAAATGGCACAAGATGAACGCGATTTTGTGGAGCTTTTGGCCTTACAAGCCACCATTGCCATTACGAATGCCCGCACCTTTGAAGAGGCCAAGAGTGGCCGAGAACAATTGGCGGCTATTCTTGCTAGCGTTGCTGATGCAATTATTATGGTGGACAAACAGCGCAAAATCCGCGTGTTTAATCCTGCCGCCGAAGCCCTATTCCAAGTCACCGCCAAAGCTGCGGTTGGGCAACCCTTTAAGAATATTATCAAAAGCGAAACCCTGCTCAAATTGGTGTACCCCGACGAACAGAACGACGGGGCCGAGAATATTGTTGAATATGTCGCACCGGATGGACGAATTTTTGCGCCGCACGTTTCGGAAGTAATCGGTGAAAACGGCAATACCGATGGCTGGTTATTGGCAGTGCGAGATGTGAGTCGTTTTAAGCGACTGAACGAAAATATGAGTACCTTTTTGCATACGGTCTCGCATGATTTGCGCTCGCCTCTTACCGCCGCCAAAGGTTATTTGGACATGCTGCCGATGGTTGGAGAGGTCAATGATAAACAAGAAACCATGATGGGCAAGATTGTCACCAGCATCCAAGATATGACCAATCTAGTCGAAAAAGTATTGGATGCGGGACGGCTTGACCCGATGATGGGCACGTACCAACTGCGGCGCGAATCCATTGACCCATCAGATATCATCTCGAAGGTGGTCTCGACGCTTTCGAGCGCGGCCCAGAAAAAACAAATTAACCTGCGTTCGCGTTCGGCCTCGAATATACCCATTATGTATCTTGACGAGATGATGATAGAACGTGCCCTGCAAAATCTGGTCGAGAACGCCATCAAATACACACCAGAAAATGGCGAGGTGGTGGTCGAAGTCGAGTTGAAAAACGATACCCTGATCTTTGCTGTGACCGATAACGGCTTAGGCATCGCGCCCGAAGATCAACAGCGGCTTTTTGAACGTGGCGAACGAGTGCGACGCAAAGAACACAAAGGCATTCGCGGCTCTGGACTGGGACTATTTATCGTGCGGAATGTCGCCCAACAGCATGGTGGGGATGCACAAGTCCAAAGCGAAGAAGGCAAAGGTAGCCGTTTTGAAATTTTGATCCCTCTGACTGACGAAAATTTGCGTGGTGGTGGGGATTAGATTGAGTCGAATAGAACAGTGATTCAAGTCTCATAATGCCAATCCGAGTTCTCTCCGAAACTATCGCCGCCCAAATTGCGGCGGGGGAAGTCGTTGAACGACCTGCTTCGGTTGTCAAAGAACTGCTCGAAAATTCATTAGATGCCGGGGCCACCAGCATCAACATCGAGATTCGCGGCACAGGCAGTCGTTTAATCCGCATTAGCGACAATGGGCATGGTATCCCCGCCGATGAAATCCCCCTCGCCCTCGAACGGCACGCCACCAGCAAAATCAGCACACTGGACGACATTTATAACCTACATACGCTTGGCTTTCGCGGAGAGGCCCTGCACAGTATCGCGTCAGTTAGCCGCTTGACCTTGACCTCGCGCCACCAAAAAGAAAGCGTGGGAGCGCGGATTTTAGTCGAAGGTGGCAAGGTATTGGAAGTTCGACCTGTCGGCGCACCAATTGGTACGATTATCGAAGTGGCCGAATTATTTTTTAATGTGCCCGCCCGACGAAAATTCCTCAAAAGTGATGCCACCGAACGTCGCCATGTCATTGCGTTGGTGAGCCAATATGCGATGGCCTATCCACAGGTGCGCTTTCAATTGACACTGGATGGACGTGAGGCTTTTCACAGCACAGGCAGTGGAAATTTGACGGATGTGCTGGTACAGGCATTGGGGCTAGAGACTTTTCGGGAAATGGTTGAGGTCAGTCCGCTGCCCCCCGCTCGACCTGATTTGCCACCGATTGAGGTGTTTGGATTTACGACCACACCCGCTTTGCATCGTGCCAATCGTACCCAAATCACGCTGTTTGTGAACGGACGGGCCATCAATGACCAGCGACTCACCTTTGCGGTGGTTCAAGCCTATCATACCCTGTTGCCCGCCAGTCGCTACCCAGTCAGTGTGCTGTTGATTCAAGTACCGCCCGATGATGTGGATGTTAACGTCCACCCTACCAAAGCCGAAGTCCGGTTTCGACACCCCGAAGCGGTGTTTACAGCTGTTCAACGGGGCGTGCGGCGGGCGGTTATTTCACAGGCAGGCACAGCGGCGATTTACTACTCCGAAGACTATGAAGGCAGCCCATCGTATTCGGCGGATGAGGATGTGCCGCAAAATCGAGCCGCCAGTTTGCCCCCGCCACGCCAATATCCAGCGCAGATGGATTTTGATTTTGATACACCTGCGCCGGGTCGGTATAGCCAACAGCGGCCCGCGGATGAAGCAGAGTCCGAATACGAAGCGGATACAGACGCAGACGCCTTCTATCCGCATTATGAAGCCCCAACTCCGCCGACCATACGCCCCGCTGTCCAACCCGACGACCCAACGGCAATTCCCGAAGGCGCGGGACGCCCCAAAAAGCCGCGCACACTGCCCATTTTGCGGGTGGTTGGTCAAATCAGCGCCAGTTATATCGTGGCGGAAGGGCCAGTCGGGATGTACTTGATTGACCAGCACGCCGCCCACGAACGCATTTTATTTGAGCAGTTTCTGGAGCAGTATCAAGCGCGTGAATTGACCGTGCAGCAGGTATTGGACGGCGGAAGTGTGAGCTTAAATCCTACCGAGGCGCAATTGCTCGAAGAAATTCAGCCCGTCCTTGCCGAGATGGGATTTGAAATTGAAGCCTTTGGTGTCAATACCTATCGGGTGCGAAGCGTTCCCGCAATTTTGGCCGATCAAGACCCCCATCAAGTGCTGCATCTGCTTTTGCAAGATTCGGAAAGCGGCAAAATCCCCGGTGTACAGACGATTGAGGATAAAATTCTGCGGCGGGTGTGCAAAGCGGCGGCGGTTAAGGCGGGGCAGATTCTCAGCCATACTGAAATGCAGGGATTGATTCATCAGTTGGAGCGCTGCGAAAATCCACACACCTGCCCACATGGTCGCCCGATTATGATTCATTTAAGCAATAAGCAGTTGGAAAAAGAATTCGGGCGCACCTAGTCCCTTATCACACAGGGCTAAGGCCGCCGTGCTGAATCTGGGTTGAAAGGTGTACCGAATTATCAGCACACCTTCCTAAAGCATTGCGAAAATCCTATCTGGCCTCGGCGACGGTCAAACTTACCGCGACAATATCCATCGCTTTGGATGTTTCGGGGTCGGACTGGAGCAGCAAGCCCGCCCCCCCTTCGGTTAAGGTCGAATCGGAGAATGACCCCAAAACGGTATCGTCATAATAAAGCCATGCGGTATCACCCTTCACATACACACCCAATGAATGAGCACCCGTGTCGGGAACGGGGGGTTGGCTTGCCTCACCACTCACCAATGGTTCACTTGGGCCATCGGGAGTTTCTAGCCATGCCCGATAGCTGCCATCACACTGCATTCCAAAGGCGTAATAGGAACCAAATTCGCCCGCCGCACGCCAAATCACCCCGACAAGTGAGGCATCATCACAAGCGCGAGTCCCAAAGACGATCTCAGCATAATAGTCGCTGGCTTGTACCCCTTCAAAGGGTAGAATCGCTGAACTCTCGCGGTTATACATGCCCACTTGTCCCCCGGCCAAGTACAATGCAGCGACGGGTTGGCTTAATCCGCTGGGAATTGAACCGGGTTGGTTTAAATCGGGATTATAAATGAAGTCCCCCACCCCAAATTCGCTTAACGGGCCTTCCGACCCACCACCGGTAATTGTACCCGTGTCAGTGCTAGGTTCAATGGTATTGACGGCTGTCGTCGAATCCAGACTCCACACTCGCCAAGAAGTCGCAACATAACCCAAACCGCGCTGTGCTCCTATCGCCAAAACACCGTCCACGCGCAGGGGAGAAAGCACGTCATAGGTGGCGAGTTCCGTACCATCGAGATACCACGTCACGGAGTTGTTGACCATCAAGACCCCCAAGACGTGCTGCGACCCTTCATCCAATGCTGCCGGAGCGCGTCCCTGCACATCAATATCACCGGGGTTGCCTGCGGTGATGCTGCGGGAACGATAATCCCCGGAGCATTGCAGCACATAGGCGTAGGTATCCAACTGTGCGGCGGTTTGGGCATTTGGTGTCAGGCGCGTTAAAAAGAGGAAGGCGCTTTCGGGTACTTGGCAGCTTTCAATGGTGAAATTGACCTCGCTGTAAAAGTTATCTATGGAAAGGGCAATCGGCGGAGCAAGGCCAATCCCGGCATCGGCATTGATGCTGGTGATTTGATAGCCACCATCAGCAGCAGCAAATTCCATGCCTGTAATCGTGCCTTCGGGCCACTGCTCACTGTCGGTGAAATCGGCTTCATAGACGACCTGAACCAGCGGCAAATCCGTGCCATCGGGGGGGGCGGTTGGGCCATCACCCCCTTGGGCAAAAATCGGGGTTAACGGCAATAATCCCAAAATTAAGCAGGTACTCCACAAAAGAACGCCTATTTTTCGCATCTGATTTCCTCCGTTGCAGTGAATCACCAACAATGGTTCTACTCGACAAGAGCATCCAAAGTTTGCTTTGCCATCTGTTTCGCACGCAGGGGAGCATCGCCCACATAGGTACTATAATCCATCAACTGGCGAATGGTATCAGCGGGCAGGTATTGTAACAGACGCTCATCCTCCGCCAATTGGTCAACCAATGGGTTAGCCGCGCCCTGCGAAATCGCCGACCATGCCACTAACGAATGTTCACGTAAGACCTCGTGCATCTCTTGACGATTCGCCCCCGCCTTGCCCAAAGCCATCAATACCCGCTCCACCGCACTGAATCGCCCATAAATGGCTAAATTACGGGCTATGGTGGCCTCATCCACCCGCAGGTTTTTGATAATCCGGGTGGCAACGGCGATCATTTCATCCACTGCCAAAAACGCTTCTGGCAGCATAGTGCGGCGATTGGCAGAGTCATCAAGGGTGCGTTCTAAAATCGAATGGGAAGCATTTTCCCAAGCGACTTGCACCTGTGACACGACCAATCGCCCCAGACTACAAATTTTCTCGGCGTTAATAGGGTTGCGCTTAAAAGGCATGGCGGATGAACCGACCTGTTTTGCACCAAAGGGTTCGGCCATTTCGCCAAAGGGGGGCGACTGTAAAATCCGCAGA
This sequence comes from Anaerolineae bacterium, assembly GCA_021463865.1. GTDB lineage: Bacteria > Chloroflexota > Anaerolineae > Aggregatilineales > J027 > CFX10. The sequence continues at coordinate 88,380 of JAJTXY010000005.1, read as the reverse complement.
TCGAGGGCGAATTTATAGAGGCTTGAGGCGACCCCGGCCAGCGCCGTCAGTACCCGCCAATCCTGCTTGCGCGGATAGGTTTGGGTCGAGACGGCAAAGGCCTCAATTCCAGCGGATTGCATGACCCGCTGTTGAAAATGGCTCAAAATCAGATGCGTGCCCGACATCAATTCCCGATAGGAGGCCGATGTGCCCACCGCCCCGGTAAAACCCTTACCCCGAATATCAGCATGAACACGCTGCAACTCACCAAAATCTACCAGCAAATCCTGCGTGTATTGAGCCAACCGATAACCAACGGTGGTGATTTCAGCGGGTTGGATGTGGGTGTAAGCCATGCAGGGCGTGTCGGCATATATTTCGACTTGTGCCGAAAGCGTTGCAAGCAGTTTTCGCATCGCCTCGATTATCAAAGCAAGACTTTCGCGCAGGCGAAGAGCATCCGCATTGTCCTCAATATCCATGCTGGTTGCGCCGAGATGGATAATGCCACCAGCGGTTGGGCATTGACTAGCAAATACCCGCACTTCCGCCATCAGGTCATGATGAATTTCGGCTTCGATGGCGTGCGCTTGGGTCATATCCACCTCGTCCACATGCGCTCGAAGTTCCGCGACTTGGGCTGGGGTCACAAAACCAGCCGGGATTTGGGCCTCGGCTAAAGCCACCCACAGCCGTCGCCAAAGCTGACGTTTATAGACCTCACTCCAAATACGGCGCATCTCAGCCGAGCCATAGCGCCAACTAAAGGGGGATTGGAATTGTTCAAAGGAGTCGTTCAAGAGTATTACCTTCTAACGCGGACGATTTCGATCAGTTCAAAAATATAGCGGCGCAGCCCATCGGCATAGCCATTTAGAAAATCTTGGGTAACAAGGCGGGCCACATCCCCTGCCCCGGCACGATGCAGCGCTTCAACTTGAGGACGGAAATCCCGCAGGGAGATGACCATGGTGCCATCGGCGCGGGTCATGATTCCCCAACATAGCACTTTCTTCTCGTTATCATCTTTGGCGGTCATAAACCGAGTCAAAGACGAAGTTGAGGAGACCTGCCCTACATTGCTAAAGACCTCCGTCCCTTTCAACATATCGTTCAAAATATCAATGCGATCTGGGATGCTGCGGAGCATCGGCTGTAATTTCTTGGGGACGCTTGCCAAAATTTTGAGCGTGACGGTGCTAAAGCTCTCCCCCATCAAAGCCACCTCTTTGTAGCGAGCTATCAGCGCCGAAAACATCTTGAGCATTTCAAGATAATAGGTGCGGGCCTCGTTAAATTCTTTGGCAGCACCCTTCTTGTTGCCATTATTCGGGTCATTGACCTGCAACATCCACGCATAGGTTTTTTCATGTTGAGGGCCAATGTCCGTCCAAGGAGGCAAGGGGCGGAAAGTGACCGGAAAAATGCGGTCTTGCGGATTATGCACACTGGCATCAATCGGGATGAGAAAGGCCGGGACATCCAAATTAAGTTCACGCAGGGCATCCCACATCCCCGCGACGGCCTTACGCTGATTGGCACTGCCCATTTCCAATGTTTCAAGCGCCTGCCGCAGATTTTGACTGGGTTCGTAATATTGGTTATAGAGGGCACGGTAGAGTATCAAGAAATCATTAATGGTCAGCTTGAGTTCCTGATTGCGCTTGAGCAGCAGACGGCGTAGTTCATTCATTTCGCGCACCAGCGGTAGAGTGACTTCCGCGTTCATCTCAAACGGTTCAACAGCCTCTTTACGAAGCGGAGCCATAATCGCAGAAGGTGCAACCATTTCGACTTGCGCTGGACGCAAACTCGGCTTTTCAATCGCTGGTAAATGGTTCATCTTGCGGCGGGTGGTAACAGCCTGATTCGTCAGAATTTCGGCTACCGCCATGCCCCAAATAGCGTCAAAGAATATGTGGGATTGGTCAAAGACCATGCTCTTGTTGGTGCGGAAAATGGTGAGGGCATGATCGCCAATACCCCGCCGCCCTCGTCGAATTTCAGAGAGAACTTGGGTCGAATCGGCTTCATCCCAATTAATCAGAATCGGGGCATACCGCAGACGTTCCAGTTGATCGGCAATATCACGGGGCAGACGATTACGTACCCCGCGCTGATGCTGACGGGGAATGACGACAAGGTATTGGTCAAGGGTGGCTTTGTCACGGCCTGTTTTGGCATTGAGAATAGATTGGGCAAAAGCGCGAATGGTCTCCACATCGAGGCGGTGCCCATGATGCTGCACAGGAATCAGGTAATAATCGCCATGATACTGCACCGCGACTTGGGCCGATTCGAGGGAAATGGGGGTACGGGTGTCATTAAATTCACCGGGGTCGAGCATTGCCAAAAGCGACATTTGCTCTTGATAGGCTCTGCGCCGCCCAACCTGCATGGTTTCGTCTTTTTCCCATGCCTGAATAATTTTGTCAATCTGCCCGCCCTTGAGTTTACGCTCTAAGGATTCCTGTACAAAGATGCGAAACTGGGCTTGACGGTAGGTTACATAATCTTGAGATAGCGGGGACGGAACACCATAGGGCCGGCGCTTGACCCATTCCGAAATGAGATTGCTGCCCGCGCCGATTTTTTCATCAAGCCGATGCAAATGGTTACGCTCATGCCATTCTTGCAGCAGCAGGTCGTCATATAATAGCATCAAATCAGACGTGGCGAGAATCCATGCAGCTAAATTGTCAGCCTCATTGGGGGGAAATTGCTCTTGGCGGGCTGCCTGCTGAAAGCCAATCGTTTCACAGGCATGACGGCCCGTATCTTCGCGCAGACCAAATTCTAAATAAAACTGCCATGTGCCATTCGGAAATGCTTCGCTGGGGTCGCGCCCTACCGCTTGGAGCATTTTGGAATAGCCGCTGATTAAAATTGCTGGCGTGGTGTAGAAAGTTAAGTAGGCGGCACGATCCAAAAATGTCGCCATGCCTTGATTAAGCAGGGCCAACATCTTCCGTGTCTCGTTTTCATTAACACGGCGGCCCTTGATATTGGCAAGCTGTGACCAGACCATTGTCACCACGTTACCGGCTGGCAAAATACGCGAGACTTCCTCGGCCAGTTCGGTGACATCACGCAGATTGAGATGGGTAAATTCCTCAGTCGTGTTGAGCACGCTCATGAGTTTACGCATCGTCAAGCGCTGGGCATTTTCTAAATCGGTTCCTGAATCCACAAATTATTCCTGCTATTGTTCGATTTCTTCATGCGGCGCACGCAGCACCTTCGCAACATCCACCCCCAACATGATAGATGAGCCAACGACTTTGTTGGGGGGTTCACTGACGCCGGGTGTATAAACCCACGTCCCCGTTAATTCATCCAGATGAACCGTGACTCGCTGCGGCGTATCTTGATAATTCACCAGATGTAACTGGTGCGTCCCGTCTTTTTCTTCCCATAGGGTCAGCAAGATAGGGCCGTCGCTTTCCAAACGCGGGTAGAAATCCCGACCAATCGCATCCAATAAAGCCGATTGCAGGGCTGGCGGCGGCACGATATATAAAGGTGAATGATTCATTGCCTCCTGTAATTTTAATCGGACTGCCAACCAGCGCGAAAGCCGATGTCGATGATAAGCCCGCCAACAAATCATCGCGCCCTGATTGACACGAATCCGTAATTGGCGGATGTGCGGAATGCGATGGCGCAGGGGTCGCCAGCCTTCCCAAATCGTTTTAGTGGCGGCTGGACGCGATTGACCCAACGCAATCACCCGTCCACCCTGCTCAACAAGTTGGGCTAGACGCTGGTCGAGGCCATCTACCTGACCGGGGGGAACGAGCAAAATCTTGACACCTGACCAGTCATCATCGTCACTGACGATACGCAGGGGATAGCCATTTTGAATAAGTGCCTCACATGCGGCAAAAAAGATAGGCGCGATTTTTATCCAATCCCAACGCACCGCCTCATAGGGGTGATAAATAGCAAGGGGGCTAATCGGCACACGCTCACTTAACCAAGCATGATGCTCCTCTAACCAATGATTCATCGCCCCAATCACTCGGCGCTGAGGTTCATAGCGACTGTGCAGAAGCGAAGTGAATTCATTTCGATGCAGATAGCCCGTGCCGTTGACCACCATCGGTGCATTGAGGGCAGCCGACTCAGCCATTGCGCGGCTTAACTGCTTGGCGGTTGCCATGCGCTCGACCCCTACCCCATCACGCTGTGGCAGGGTGGCGACGGTTTTATTGCCGACGCGCGATTGCACCGCACCGATGGTAATGGCGTTTGCCACCACCGAGTTATCTTCTTGGAGGCGCGGTAGCGCAAAATCCGGCACGACCATGACATCTTGCACCGAGGCCATGTTTTCAATATCCACACCCATCGCCACATAGCTGTTGCTGGCAATCACATCATAGTTGTTGGCAGTGATAACGACGGAAGGGTTGAGATCACGGGCAGTCTGTGACCAATCACGCACAGCCGCCACTGCAATATCGGCACGCCAGCGCAAATATTGGCGGGTTGCTGCATCGCGGGTATCCAAGACCAGCGGGATCTCCGCACCGTTAAACGCATTGGAATAGGCCCGACGGCTGTGTTCGTCATAGGCCCCAATCGGGCCAAGCGGCATTTCGGCCACATCTACACCCGTGCCGCCAACCCATGCGTTATCAAAAAAGATACCGTCCGCCTCCGCTTCGATAATTTTCCGTACCCGCTCGCGCACTTCGGCTAACCATGTGGCATTGGAGAGGGAGGTGTAATAGCGTCCGCGAAAATAGGGGATTTTGCGACCATAGGGATCAAGGGCATACCAATCTTTTTCTAAATAGCTGCCTTGATAGACACAATTGGACGATTGGATATAACCAAAGATTTTCACCCCGGCTTTGTGATAATGGATCACCGCCGAGCGAAACGATTCCCAGTCTTGTTCTTCAATCTCCGGCGGGAAACCCCAATTGAAGGCAAGGAAAGCCCAATTGAAGCCCATTTGCGCCACCATCTCCGCCCCCTCAATCGAGTGAGCGAGATCGTAGATTTTGTCGTCTACAGGTGCGTTCATAAATTTGATACGCAACATGCGCCGCGTACCCGGCCCACCCCATAAATAAATGGGCCTGAAATGACCTAAATTGAGTGAGTCCATCCCAGAACGTTTTGGCATATGATTGGCAAATCTCGCTAAAAGGCAAAATTTGCAGTTTGCTAACTGCGTCTCACCGATTACAATATTTTATTGAGTCTAAAAGTGATTGCGTTTTTTCACAAGGAACTGCGAATTTTTGACGAAATTGCATCCAGCAAATTCGGGGATATAAAACTATGGCAAAAGAGTCCACGATAGACAAACAGCGCATCAAAGCAATGAAAGAGGGCCGTGACAAAAAGTCACATGAGCATTTTGTGCAGTATGCCCCGGTTTGGTTGGTGACAGAAGAACCTGCGTTGAATATTGACACTCTCTATTTCAACATCGTATTCCATCACCCACAGTATGGCTGGGTCAACCGCCGTTATGCGTATGATGTGGTAACGGATGTGCTGTATCACAAGGGCCAAGAACTTATTGACGAAGAAAAGGCGCTTGAGATTCAAAGCAAAGAGCCGTATATCAAAGCGTCAAGCATCAACTCGGTACAAGCCTACGGTGGATAGTGAAGGGCCTATTGCCCACAGACACAAGTCGTACAGGGAATAGGCCGCATTTGTTCCAAAAGTTCGGAAAATACCACCAACAGTTGATCTACAATCCGCCCCCAACTATATTGCTCGGCAACCTCGGCAGCGGCCTCGCTCATTTTGGTGCGATGCTCAGGACTGGTCACTATTTTGCAGATCGCCTCGGCTAAGGCAGCAGGTTCGCGCACCGGCACCAGATACCCTGTCTCGCCATCGCGCACCAAAAATGCCAGTCCTCCGACCTGTGAAGCGATCACAGGTGTACCACAGGCCATGGCCTCCAATGCGACCATGCCAAAACTTTCATAATCCGAGGGCATAATCAGGGCTTCGGCAGCATTGTAATAATAGGGCAAGGCATCCTGATCTTTGGCCCCAACAAAAACCATTGTCTCCTCAAGCCCCAAGTCACAACATTTAGTGCGAACACGCTGCATTTCTTGATGGGTCATATCCATTGGGTCGCCGCCGATAATCACCATTTTGACGCCTTGCAATGTGTCTGGGGCGTTCGATTTTAGATGCGCCAATGCCTCACAAATGGTATCCACCCCTTTGAGCGGCTCGATACGGCCAACAAACAGCAGCATTTTTTCATTCGGATGGAGGCCGATTTTTTGACGGGCCAATTCCTTATCCAAAGGATGAAAACGGACTAAATCCACCCCCGGTGACACGGTTTCGATGCGGCGGCGATTGGCCCGATAGAGCCACAGCATTTGCATCCGTTCAGCGGGGGTGGCGGCAATCAGCCGATCCGCCCGATTGATAATCTCTGTCTCCATCATGACCCGCCGATTGGCTTGCAAAGACACTTGGGTTGTGCGTGCGGAGGGCTGACGTGGTGTATCAATGCGTGTTTTCATATGGCCCAGTGTATGGAACATTTGGATAAAGGGCACTTTCCAAATCTGTTTCAATTCATATGCCACAACTCCACTCAACCAATAGTGGCTGTAGATCAAGTCATAGTGGAGGCCATTAGCACGTGCAAAATCAAGCAAGGCATCCCGAAAATCGGAGAGATAGGGATAGACGGCATCGGGATCAAGTACCTCGGTTGGGCCAGCAGGCAGATAAATCAGCCGTGCATTGTCACCCATCGGCACCATCGCCCCAATGGTTTCGGGCGCGTTTTCGCGGGTAAAAACATCTACTTTGATACCCCGCCGTCCCATCGCACAGGCGATTTCGCGGACATAGACATTCATGCCGCCCGTTTTTTTGCCTCCCAACGAAGCCATCGGTGAGGTATGGATGCTTAACATGGCAACGCGACGTGGGAGGTAGCTACATGTGGTTAATGGAATCAAAAGATCGTTCACGACTGAGCCTCAACAACTAATTAGAAGTAGCGGGTACTACGGCATAGGATGCCATGAGCATAAAGACATGGGTATCCACCGCCCCCATGCGATATTTGTATTCCTCGTTGCCACGCAGGAAATCAAAACGTTGATAGTTGTGTTCAATGGCATATTGAATGAGCCGCCCCAACAACACAATCCCCGCACTTATACCATTGGCGGCTTCAACATCTAGGCCAGAATTGTAGATTTGCACCTCGTTGTTATAGAGGAAATTCATGTAGGCAGCAGCGTGGCGACCCTCAACCGTCAGGAAGGCAATTTGCAGCCACCCCCGTTCCGTCAACAGCGGAACCAACCGCTTAAAGAAAGTTACATTCTTAGGATTTGCCAGAAATTCCGCCTTTTCCGGGGAGGCACTCGCCATCAAGCGCAAGAAAATGTTGGTTTCAGTCGTCAAATCATGTTCTGGCCCAACACTATACCAATCGGCGGCACTTTCCTCACTGCGGCGGAGTTTGCGGCGGAGTTCATGGCGTTGTTTCTTATCAAGACTTTCGAGGTAGGCATCCCACTCAGAGGGTAATTCGATGACCGGGCAAACTTCTTGGGGTTTAATCTCTACCGAAAGGCCACGTGCCTGAAGCAATGGGGGAAAGTATTTCAAGACAGGTGAGCCTTCTGGGATATTACATAAGTCAATAAAGTCATAACATGATTGATTTTCATCTACATAAGCCGCTAATGCTTCAAAGACGGCTGATTCATAATCTTGGTGTACAATCACTTCGAGATAGTCGGTCACATCCACACAACCCACACTGCGGATTGTCCGGCCTGTTTTGACGCGCTGTTCAATAAACCAAGGAGCAAGTCCGACCAATTGATCTTCATCATTGCGTATCGCCAGTACCCACAAATCACCGGGGTGATAGGCCGTCCACCATGTAGACTGCCATTCCCATGTTAAAAAAATCCGGTTGTGATGAACATGGGTCAACAATTCAGACCATTCCGCATGTAAAATGTCAAATGCCGCTGCGGTGGTAAAACATTCGATCTTCAAAATAAGCCCCTCTCATGGATTTTCGGCTATGGGAAGTACAAGCCTCATTTATGGATTTACCCGCAAGGTTGTTGTCCCGTTCGCAATTCTGCAAAATTCTCAGCCATTCGACAATGGAGCAAATAACTAAAGTCAGCAAACCCAATTCACACGGACTGCTCCCACTGCAAGCCAAATGTGTTGCACGTTCCTAGTAACCATGCTACACTGCCCACAATAAGAATATAATTAACAAGAGCAAAATTCAGCAAACTCTCATTTCAGAGAGGCGCATCTATGGGCACCACAATTCTAGTCGTTGATGATGATGTAGATAGTCTGAAGTTGATTTCCTTGATGCTCCAACGTCAAGGGCATGAAGTCATATCGGCTGATTCGGGGCTTAGAGCCATCGAAAAAGCCAGTGCCGAGCAACCCGACCTCATTATTCTGGACGTGATGATGCCAGATATGGATGGGTATCAGGTCTGTCGGCAGCTTCGTAGTGAGAGCCGCACCCGGGATATTCCCATCATCATGTTTACAGCAAAAACATTGATTGATGATAAGGTAGCGGGCTTTGAAGCGGGTGCGGACGACTATTTGACCAAACCCACCCACCCCGCTGAACTGGCCTCACGGGTGAAAGCAGTTTTGGCTCGCAGCATCGCCCGCAAAAAAGAATCGGGTGGTGGTGAAGCACAAACCACCGTGATTGCCTTACTTGGGACAAAGGGCGGACTTGGCACTAGCACACTGGCCGTAAATATTGGGGCACTGTTAGCAACCCGCGAAAGAACCATTGTGACCGATTTCCGACTTGGGCAGGGCACAATCGGCTTAGGTTTGGGTCAGGTCAAATCTACTGGGCTAGCCAATTTGTTAAGCCTACCGCCTAATGAAATTACTCCCCAAAAAGTTGAGTCGGAACTCGTCGGGCACAAATCTGGAATGCAGTTGTTGCTTTCGACCTCCCGTCCGCGGGAAAACCAGATCAATATGTCCCAAGATGCAGCCGCGTTAATTTTAGGCCATCTCCGCAACCTCGCCACAAACGTCATTGCTGATCTGGGAGCAGGGCTAAATCGTCTGAGTGCCCGCTTGGTACGTGAAGTGGATCATGTGATTGTTACGGTTGAACCCAGTCGCATTGCCCTCATTATGGCACGTGGGATTTTGCAGGAACTTAAACAGATAGGCCTTAACCCTGCCAGCATTAGCGTAGTGGTGATTCAACGCGCCCCGTCAAGCACACAAATCCCTTGGCAAGATGCCGAGCAAATTCTCGATCATGAGATTACCGCCATGATTTCCTCAAATCCTGATTTGGCGTTTGAAGCCACCGAAGCGGCAGAACCGATGGTGCTATACTCTCCAGATTCCATTATGGCAAGCCAGCATGTTAAATTGGTGGAGGAACTCATCAAGCGGACAAGGGGGGAACTCGCCTAAGCACTCAATTTTGAGCCAGCCCTAAATTGCGTGTCACGAATTGCAGTGTTCTTGGCTATAATAAACCACACTGTTAATTTGGTGAGACTGTTTTACGACAATGTATGAAAAAGAAATTTTACAAATAGTTGAATTATTACATCATGCTGCGTATGCCGTTGCGCTGACAGGGGCTGGAATTAGCCGACCATCGGGAATACCTGATTATCGCAGTCCTGATTCAGGATTGTGGTCACGGCACAATCCTTATGAAGTGGGCAGTATTCAAGGGTTTCGCTATCAACCTGCCCGCTTCTATGATTGGATTCGCCCACTCGCAACCCTGATTCTCAACGCCCAGCCCAATCCGGCCCACTTAGCATTGGCACGGTTAGAAACTATTGGCATTCTTAAAAGTGTGATTACCCAAAATATTGATCTTTTACATGGCAGGGCTGGCTCGAAAACGGTGTATGAAGTGCATGGTCATATCCGCGAAGTCACCTGTATTTCTTGTTTCACGATCTATCCGGCCCAAGATTTTTTGCCCCCATTTTTAAATAATGATCAGGCCGATATTCCACGCTGTCCCAAGTGTGGCGGGGTGTTGAAACCCAATGTGATCCTGTTCGGGGAGCAGCTTCCGGCTCAAATTTTGCTGCGGGCCGAACAAGATACACGACGGGCGGATATGATGATCGTTGCAGGGTCGTCACTCGAAGTTTTTCCCGTCGCGGATTTACCCCGTCGTGTAAAGGAACATGGGGGCAGTCTGGTGTTGATTAATCTTGAGCCAACAAGTTATGATACAATGGCAGACGTGGTGATTCATGCCGATGTCGCAGACATCCTCCCGCGAATTGTCAACCAACTGGAAGGTGCGGCTTCATGACCAGCGACCCGCAAATCGCATCCTATTCAAATGATGACCCGGTGCGTAAATATCTTCAATTGATGGCACGTTATGAACGCCTTATGGAAATAAGCCGTCAATTAAACTCAACGCTCGACGTTGGCACCCTATTATCACGCATTATTCGGGCCTCGACGGAATTGACGACCACCGAGCAGGCTTCTATCTTGTTGGTTGACCCAAGCAGCGGTGAACTGCGTTTTGAGGCGTCCTCAAACTTGACAGCGGGGGCGATGGCGTCCATGCCTGTGCCGATGGAAGGCAGTCTAGCAGGTTGGGTGGCGACCAACGGTGAACCTGTACTAGTGGAAGATACCCGCAGTGATAAGCGGTTCTTTAGCAAGGTTGACCAGATTTTGAGCTTTAACACGCGCAGTCTGTTGGGTGTGCCGATGATTGTACACGGCAAAACGATTGGTGTATTGGAAGCCATCAATAAGGTAGATGATGCGCCTTGGACCGAAGACGACATCAACACACTCAGTACATTGGCCTCTCAAGCGGCCATTGCGATTGAAAACGCCCGTCTGTTCCAACAAAGCGACTTTATCGCCGAGATGGTGCATGAATTACGTACCCCACTGGCGGCCCTCAAAGCCAGCACGGTTTTGCTGCTTAAGCCCAATATGCAGGATGACCGCCGCACCGAAATTATCCAGACCATGCAGCGCGAGACTGAACGCCTTAGCCGTCTGGCAACTGATTTCCTTGATTTGGCCCGCTTGGAATCGGGGCGCACTCGCCTTGAAACCGAAGCCTTTGGCATTAAGGAATTGATTGAGGAAAGCCTTGATGTAGTGCGCCACCAAGCCCAAGATCGGCACATCAATCTCTTTGCACAGGGCGATGAAGTGGCGGTATTGGCAGATCGCGGCAAGATTAAACAAGTGCTGCTGAATCTGTTGACCAATGGCATCAAATATAATCGTGAAGGCGGCGAAATTCACTGTCATATTAAGGCATTGGTCGAAATCAAATTTGTGCGCATTGCCGTGCAGGATACTGGCTTGGGCATTTCTGAGGAAAATCAGAAGCGCATGTTTGATAAATTCTTCCGCGTGCCAGATACCGCCGGGTATACACAAGGCACAGGTCTTGGTCTAGCCATTGCCAAACGCATTGTCGAAGCACACGAGGGCAATATGTGGCTAGAAAGCAAATTGGGGGCCGGCTCGACCTTCTTTTTCACCCTGCCCCGCACGGAAGTCAAGCCGCTAGAGTGAGGTCAGCAGAGCTAATGACCAATCAGAATCCTGTCGCCACAATTGACCTAACGGAGTTTATCGAAAAACGGTTTTTTGGAGACCGCCCCCATATTCGAGATCGCCGTGTTCCTGTCGCAGGTATTGCGTATAATGCCTATGATGGCGAACAGTGGAGTGTATCCGAGTTAGCCTTCCAATTTACCCTCACTGAAACCCAAGTTTTGGCGGCACTTCTCTATTATCAGGAACATAAAGAGGAAATTGATCTCTTAGAAGTTGCTGAACAGGCCAAACTTGACGAAATGCACCGTCTGTATGGCAAACAAGATTAGCTTCTACTTTGATGAAATGATGCCCCGTAAAGTTGCTGAACAGCTACAAAAACGTGGTTTTGAAATCGTGATGGCGGTAGATGTTGAAATGGTGGGCAAAAACGACCTCCTAGAACATCTGCAATACGCTACGGAACATAATCTTACCCTAGTGACACAAGATAGACCCTTTACAGGACGAGCTAATGAATTATCCGATCATACTGGTGTTGTTTGCTGGACAGGCAAACAAAATGACATCGGTGGAATGGTAACGGCTTTGGGCAGTTTTGCAGAAAATCACGACCCCGAAGACAGCGCCAATGTGGTTTTTTGGCTGAAATAAAGAATGGACACTTAGAAATTCTAATGAGCCAGACATTCGACTTTTCGCTTGCTTGTGATTTGAAGCCCGACACTCCTCAACAAGTCCTCGACACTTTACGTTATATGATTCGCAAAGAGGATTTTGAGTTTGATAATCCCCCTAATCATCCATTTTTTAGAATACATACCTATTGGAAATCTTGGTTCACCTACAGCATAAACCTTTTTCCCGGTGAATATGGGGCCGTCTTAAGAAATGCCCCGGTCTATGCAGGCCACCCTGATGAAAATGGTAATTGACCTATGACCCGTATCACCTTTAGTGTCCGGGTTGGTGTGCATGATGACGTATTCTATGAGCGACATACTTCTTCTTGGACTGGATCGCCGGATATAGTGAAACGCAAGGTTTCGCAGGTTACTTTCAAGGCAATTATGGAGACCATCCAGACTTAATCTATTTCAAAGATGGCAAAGCATGGATCATGCGGGTAAAAGGAGAACCCAGCCTTATTACGTTACCATCTGATGACTTTTGATTGGAATTTGAAGCTTGCTTCTATAAAATTCCTGCATTGGCAGTCTTGCCCCCTGTTTTCACCACCAATTTACAACCCTGCAAGACGGACAAATGATTTTTGTGCCATCTATCCATTCTTAGCGGACTAAAGGTACTTTAGTCAAGCTTAACGATGCTCTATCCTCAGAGTATCGAACAATGTAGTCTCACACTGGGCGACGCCATGAATCAATCAAACACACTCAACAACATCCTAGCCATTGCTTGTCTTGTGGCTAACATTGCCGCATTGCTTCTTGCGGTGATTATTTCACTGGGAATCGTCTTGGGATTAGCCTAAATTTAGCTGTGTTTAACATCTCCATAAAACCCCTCTGATTAACCTAACCCCACACATTTTTCGGTATGGTTTTCGCGTTTCCGGCTCGGAAATAAGTGCGGCTTGGACTACTTTTGTTTACGATGTGACAATTTGGGTTTATCATACATTTATTGCTATTAGAGCAATCCAACATCCATAGGCAACCTCGGAGCATCAGTCGGTTCACGACATCAACGCAGCATCGGAGGACAAGATGACCGCACTCGGACAGACATGGACCTATGAAACCCTCGCGCAAGCCAATCGTTCTACACTTGAGCAAATCCTTCTCACCGGAAAACCTCCGGACGTGGAACAGATGAATGGCTATATCTACTGTGGCTGGAATCATGAATGGGTCGGGACGCTTTCTGGCAGAAAATTTAAGAAGGGCTTCTACCAAAAAGACGACAAAGTGTATGGCTATAATGAACTGGTCGTCCAAGATGGCAAGGGCTATCGCGGCGAATGGCAATCTCGCATGAAAAACAATCGGCCCATCCAAGTCGGCTATTTTCGCACCTCGCTCGTTCAAGATGAGCCACCCCAAAAACTGAGCCAACCCTATCAACATCTGGCGCATTACAACTACAACATCCCCATGAATAAGGGCTTCAATTTCATTTTTCGGGTCATCCGCGACTTTGTAGTGCTGCCCAATGAGGGCGACCACAGCCTTGTTCTCTGTAAGGCGTATCTCCAATTTTTGCCCCGGCTCAATGTTTTTTACTGCTATTTTCTGTTGGGCCATCGCCAACCAATTGAATACAAGCCGTGGTAGTAGGCACTCATGACTATTTACCCGTCAAACATGTTAGGGGGCAAAGATCGCATAAGGGCTAAACATCGCCATTGGAGAGCGCCGCATGGAACCCGACATCATTTTTCAACCGCTGAATTTTCGTAACCTCACCGTCAAAAACCGTATTTTTCGCTCCAATATCTCAGGTCGCTTTGATAACTATGATGGTTCTGGCACCCAAACGCGCATTAATTGGGAAGAAAAGTTTGCGCGGGGCGGCGTCGGCGGCATTATCTCCTCATTTGTCCCTGTGTCCATCCGGGGGCGCATTGTGCCCAATTACGCCACGATTGACCGCGATGAACGCATCCCATTTTGGCGCAAACTGGGCGAAAAAGTGCATGAATACGACTGCAAATTTATTATGCAGTTGAGTCATTCAGGGCGGCAACAAGACATCGCCGGGATCGAAAATCTGAAACGCAAGCCGCTGAGTTCGACCAGCAAAATCGAATCTTTTCATGGTTTTCGTCCACAGGCCATGACCCACGCCGAAATTCAAGAGACGGTGCAGCATTTTGCCGATGGGGCCAGACGTGCCCGCCAAGCCGGATTGGATGGCGTCGAATTGCATGGAGCAAACGGCTATCTGATTACCCAATTTCTCAGTTCAGGGGTCAATGACCGAACGGACGAATATGGTGGGTCGTTGGAGAATCGAGCGCGGTTTCTGTTGGATGTTATTCGGGCCATTCGCCGCGAAGTGGGTAACGATTTTCATTTGCAGGTCAAAATCAGCGCAGTAGATTTCAACGCCGCTGTCATTCCGTGGGAAAAGAAGGGCAACACGCTCGAAGATACACTCCAGATTTGTCGTTGGGTGGAGGAGGCAGGTGCAGATGCCATTCATGTTTCAACAGGCAGTCTGTTCCCCCACCCCCGAAATCCGATTGGTGGCCTGCCCGCCGAAATGATCGCCCAAACCTATGACAGCATGATTTCGAGTGGCGTGTTTACCTTCCGCAACTTTCTACTAATGCGCTATCGGTTGCTGCGTCCCATCTTCCGCTTGTTATGGAACCGGCAACGTGGCAAGGTGATTGAAGGAGTCAATCTTGAAGACAGCCGAGCAATCAAAAAGAATGTTCAAATCCCAGTCCTGTGTACAGGTGGCTTCCAAACCGCCTCGTTTATCCGCCAAGCGATTAACACCGGGGCGTGTGATGGAGTCAGTATCGCCCGTGCGCTGGTCGCCAACAACGATCTCGTGAACATTTTCGCACAAGGCAAGGATCGTCCCGAAAAACCTTGTACCCACTGCAACAAGTGTTTGGCAAACGTGATTGAAAACCCGCTTGGCTGCTATGAGGTGTCACGTTATGACGGTGATTATGATGCCATGATCCGTCAAGTTATGTCGGTATTCATCCCATCCGGATTTGAATAGGAGGTCGTATGCCAGATTCAATGGACACGTCGGCAAAATTTTATGAATTGACACCCCGCGAAAAAACGTTCAAAAAATGGATTAATGTTTGGGGTGCTTATATCGGCATTGTACTCATTGGGGCACTGCTCATCGCGGCTCTGGGTTTAAAAAGCACCACCTATCTGGGTAATCCGATTTTTTTTGCGCTGACGATTGGCGGCCTGAGTGGGATGTTCTATGCCATCCAAACCCTGCGGGATGGTGTGCGGGAAAACGCCTATTTTGCAGACATCCTTATCGGGACAACGCTTTTGGCAGCGGTCATTATGGCGCTCTTTTTGCGTGTAACCGATGACACCCTGACCAAAACACTTCTGGGAATCGGTGTATTGGTCGGTTTAGGAAGCGCCGTCTTAACATTGATTTTAGCAGTACCCATTTATGATTACCGCATTGGAAGGGGGTTTATCTCACACGAACCCATTCCCTATAGACGCGAAAGCCAAGCCGCCCTAACCCCTGCCCAAAAACGGCTCAGTCAATGGGCGGGATTGATTGCGGCCATTGGAGCAGTTGCCATCAGCTTGATTATCGCGCTGCGACTGGGTTCATCCGGGGCATGGAGTCGGATTGGCAACCCCCTTTTCGTGGCAGGCAGTGCCATAGCGTTGGTGCTGGTCATGGCATCGGGGTTATTTGTGCGATGGCGACCTCAATGGCGTTTGATGATGGGGGATATGCTGGTAACGGTTATTGTGACCAGCACGGCAACCCTGTTTATTGCGACAGCCTTCGATTGGACAGGGGATTCTGCTAACACGGTGATGTGGCTCATGTTGGCGCTCACCGTCATCACGATCGGGGTACGTCTCGCCGCCGAGCAGTCGGTTTATTCAGGGCTATATATCCCATTCTGGCTATTTAGAGAGCTAGAGGCGTTCGCGGAGGTCATCATTGAAGGGCCACTTTCGACGGAAAAACAGCGGAACAGTGACGGCATCACTGAGATCGTCACCCCACAAGCCGTTGCTATGAACGTTGACCGCTATCTTTCGCGTGTACATTCGCCGCGTAAATTGAGCGCCATGATTTCGCTACTCTTCGTGACCTTTCTGAGGCCACTGTGGGGTCTGCACCTCTCTATGTCACGCATGGGCTATTTGGAACGACGGCAGTTTATCGAATACGTCTTTCGGCAGGGACGTGGCATTTATCGTCCGATGATACAAATTAAACAACTCATCGTCTTAGGCTATTATTCCGATCCGCGCACCTATCCCCAAGTCGGCTTTGAGCCATTTCCAAAGCGACCTCGCTACCAAAACCTAATCACCGCCGACATTCCAATCACCCCCGCAGCCCCACCCGAAAACGCCTTAAATGTCGTGCGAGAGCGAGAACACCACTGCAAAATATGTGTGATTGGCAGCGGGGCGGGTGGCGCGGTTGCCGCAGCACGCTTGGCACAGGCATTCCCCGGTGAAGTAACCATTTTGGAAGCGGGTTCTTATCTCAAGGCATCAGAGTTTACGCAATCTGAACCAGACATGATCGCGGCCCTGTACAAAGACGGCGGAATGCAGATCAGCATGGAACTGAACATGCCCGTTTTGCAGGGAGCGTGTGTAGGAGGCAGCACGGTTCATAACAACGGCATTTGTTTCGACCTGCCAGACAAGGTGGTAGCAAATTGGAAATTGATGGGAGCAAGTCTCAACGAGGTTAAACTAAAGGAATCTGCCCAGCGCGTCCGTCAGCGACTCAATATCAAGCCTATTCCAGAGACCGTAATTGGGCCGGGGTCATTCAAATTTGCCGAAGGTGCAAACTTATTGAAGCAAAATGGTTTGGACAAGGGGCGCATCAAGAGCGGGCCAGCATGGTTTGAACTGAATTTTGATGGGTGCGTGGGTTGTGGATACTGCAATATTGGCTGTCGTTATGGAAGAAAAATGTCCATGTTAGAGACCTTCATTCCCGACGCCGAAGTACATGGAGCGATGGTGATTGCAAATTGCAAAGCGCTGCGTTTTGACATTCAAGATGGTCGAGCGGTAGGCTTGCGATGTACATTGGACGACCAACATGATTTTTATGTCCATGCCGATTATTTTGTGGTGGCGGGTGGCACGATTGCTTCATCTCTTCTGTTTCTCAACAGTGGGCTAAAAGGCCCGGTTGGAAAAGGGCTATCCTTTAACATCGGCGCGGCGGTCAGTGCGGAATTCCCGCAACCCGTGCGTGGTTATGATGGGGTACAGATGTGTGGCTATCTTGAGGCCGAAGGGTATATGTTGGAAACGCTGTTTAATCCCCCTGCTCTGTTTGCGATGGCAATGCCGGGGTGGTTTATGGAACACTTTTATAACATGCAGCGCTATGCCTATCTTGCCAACGGTGGCGTCATGGTGCCAAGCGCCGCCATTGGAGAAGTCCGAACACCTCTGCCCGTTGTGGGTCGTTATCTCCCCGGATTCAGTTACTCACTGGAAAAGGATTCAACAACCTATCAGGCCTTGAAAGATGGTATCCGGCTGATGTCGGAGGTCTATTTGGCAGCGGGTGCGATTCGGGTGATGCCTTCGACCTATGTTGATTTGGAATTTCGGGCGGGAGATGACAGTGACAAAATCGCCCAAATGATAGAGGATAAAATTCAGCGGGCGGAAGACCTGTATTTTGCGTCAGCACACCCCCAAGGCGGCAATGCCATCAATCGTGACCCCGATAAAGGTGTCATTAATGAAAATCTGCGCTCGCATACGCTACAAAATGTGTGGGTCAGCGATGCCAGTGTTTTCCCAACATCGGTACAGGTCAATCCACAACTATCTATTATGACAGTGGCAGACTACGCAGCAGGCATGATGCTTGCGGAAATCAACAGTTGAGAGCAGCCAATTCCTGTGGGTCAAAACTTAGCAAAAACATGGTGGTCGTGTAGGGTGGACGTAATCCCCGACCACGAATGCCTCCAAGTAATTCTGCTAAGTTAATGAGGCTGGTCATTTTTGCTCCTATGACCTATCGGGTACTTCTTCGGATGACCAGTTCCGGGTTAAAAATGATTTGTCGGTTGGGGAGTGGTTCTTGGTTGATGTCTCCTAACAAGATTTCGAACAGGGCCTCGGCAAGCTCATCAATGGGCTGATGAACTGAGGTAATCCCAAGAAATTGGGCCGTTGGGTCATCATCGTAACCTGTTAGGGCCACGTCGTCGGGTATACGTAAATTCACACTATCCAGATAGGATTTTGCACCAAACGCCATCAGATCATTTGCACAGACGAGCGCCGTTGGTGGATATTTGGAATTCATAATTTGTTGGGCGGCCATCGCTGCTGAGTCCAAGATATTTGGCGTGTGAGCAATCCAGCCATTTTCGATATGAATCCCTGCATCACGCATGGCCTCTCGATAACTGGCCTCGCGTGCATCACCAAAAGGCCAACCCGACGGCCAACCCAAGAGACCGATCCGTTCATGTCCCTGTTCTAATAAATGATCCATCACCAACCGGATGCCTTTTTTGCCATCTACATCTACATAGGCAAAATCAGCATTTTCCAGATACATCCCACCGAAGGCTGCAAAGGGTGCTCGCATAGCAGTTAGGCGGGCAATGCGCGGGTCGTTATAGGTTACATCCGAGATGATAAATCCATCCACCCGACTCGTCGAGATTAGTGACTCATAGACTCGATCCGCATTCTTCTGAGGTTGCACAAATGTCAAGAGATGAAAGCTGCGTTCCTCCGCTGCCATCGTGACACGGTAAATAAAGCGATCCAGCAAATTATTCATACGGCTGGGGTCATCCGCAACGTGCCATGAATAGCCCACCACTCCGGTACGATTCATCCGCAAATTGCGTGCCGAAATATTGAGGTGGTATCCCAATATTTGGGCTGCTTCCAAGACTTTTTGTCGCGTGGTAGGCTTAATCAATTCGCTATTGTTGAGCGCGTAAGACACTGTGCCTTTAGCGACCCCTGCCAAATCGGCAATATCTATCTGGGTGATTTTCAAAGTGTAATTGAGGTTATCAGCAGCCTCTTGCACACAACGGCGTGTTACCTCGTCTACTGCGTCGTGCTGACTTAGGGCCTGAAACGCAGTCAGCATTGACACACCTGCTGAATCTGCTACCTCTTTTAATGTCGCCATACAAATTCTCCTACCGTTAGCTGACGCCTATTCGAAATTAATATACCAAAAACCGTTGGGGTCAGTTGCTTGACAAACCCATAGTCTGAGTATACACTATTTTTGAGACGTCTCAAAAAAATCATGTACCGATAATTTCCGTGAAAAACTATCGGTAACAATCTAACAACCTAACACTATCATAATCAGTTTAGGAGAAATAAGATTATGAAATTGAAGTTTTCGCTACTCTTGGTCGTAGTGGTGGCACTCGCCAGCCTCCACATAGCCCCTACTCGTGGGCAAGATGGCCCGTCAGTCCCCGCGGTTCTCACCATGCCAGACCAAATCGCGGAAGGCCGCGACGTTCATATCACCGTGAGCAACAAACCCCCGGCTGACCTTGCGGAAGAACTAGCAGTCTATGAAGCACAGGTCGCCAAATTCCAAGCGATGTATCCCAATGTGACTATCGAGGGCTTGGAATTGGAATATGATCCGATTGCTTATCTTGCGTTGGTGGCAGGCGGTCAACTCCCCACGCTCTTTAAGACTTACTTCACCGAACCCGAAAAATTCATCGGTCAAAATGCGGTAGCAGATTTAACCGCCCATTATGAAGCGACCGGCCTCGACAGCGTATTTAATCCTAATGTCCTAGCGATTGCCAGTCAAGATGGCAAAGTCTACGGAATTCCAGATTTCGCCTATTCACTTGGCTTGGCCTATAACATCCAGATGCTGGCTGATGCGGGTTTTGACGCTCCCCCTGCGACATGGGAAGAACTGGCCGAAATGGCAGTTGCTTTGACTGACCACGACAATGGCGTCGCGGGTTTTGCCTTCATCAATGACGGCTCCGGCGCGACGGGCTGGCATTATACCAATATCGCCTACGGCTTTGGTGCGACCCCCGAAGGCATCATCAAGCCCGAAGGTGATGGCGAGTATAGTGCTCAATTCGGCGAAGGCCCAACCGTAGATGCCCTAAATTTCGTTCATGACCTGCGCTGGGAATATGATGTGCTGCCCGGCGCAACCCTTGATTGGGGCACGATCACCGAAGCATTGGCCTCTGAGCGCGTGGCGATGGTGATTTATGCAGGCGATCAATTCGGCTTCATGAACAACCAATTCCCAGATGCCGATCTAAGCAAGTTCGGTTATGCTGCGATGCCTGCTGGCCCGAATGGTCGCGTGGCACTGACAGGTGGTAATTTGTGGATGGTCAATGGTAGCGCGTCCGCCGATGAACAAGAGGCTGCTTTTTACTTCCAAGCATGGCGTCAATTCGACCCTATTGAATATGAAACCTCGACAATCGCCCTTTCAGAACAAGGCCGCGCCATCGGTCAGCCCGTTCTGCCGCTGTACGTGGGTGACTATCAGACCGCGCGTGAGACGTTTGAAGCACAATACAATGTGCTGCCCGTTGAGAACTATACCGCCTTCAACGACACAGTTAAGGCTGGTGAAGTGACCTTGCAAGCTGAACCACCCGCCGCAGCGCAGGATTACTATGCGGAACTGGGTGTGCTGGTCAGCGAAATTTTGAGCGATGAAAACAGCGACCCTGAAAGCCGCCTCGCTGAGGTTGCCGAAGAATTCCAAGCCTTCGTGCTTGATCGCTAAGAGATGTCCGAGGTCGGGTAGGAAGGGGTCCTGCCCGACTTTTTTTAAGGAGTTCCACTTATGAAACTTACTTACGCTTTGCAAACTACGCGCACAATTACACGACCTTTTTCGGTGCTACCCTATCGCCTCACTCGGCATCTCAACGGATACTTGTTCCTACTGCCTGCGATTATCGTATTTGCGCTGGTGGCGTGGTATCCCATTGTGCGGGCCTTCCAGATGAGTTTTCAAGAAGTCAGCCTGATCGGTGAATCTAAGAATGTCGGGTTTGAAAATTATGAACTCATGAAGAAAGACCCTGCTCGCAAAATAATTTTTGAGAACAGCATCGAATTCGCCTCGTGGAGTATTTTGTTGGGGTATGCTGTGCCAGTCGTTGTAGCGATTCTGGTACGAGAAATACGCTTTGGCAAAGGGTTCTTTCGCATTGTCTATTTCTTACCCAGCGTTGTGCCCGTATCCATCGCGGTAATTGTGTGGCGCTTTATTTATGATCCTGACTCCGGCATACTGAATGAGTTTTTGGAGCTATTCGGCATCAAAGGCCAACTGTGGTTGTACGACCCCAAATTGGCAAAACCCTCTATCGTGGCAGTCATGACATGGGGGACATTTGGTACGACCACCTTGATTTATTTGTCCAGCCTGCTTGATATTCCTACTGAATTGTATGAGGCAGCAGAATTGGATGGTGCATCCCCATTGATGCGGATTCGACATATCACCCTGCCCCACCTTTTCCCCATCATGTCGTTGCTATTCGTACTGCAAATTTTGGCCGTCGTGCAGGTGTTTACCGAACCCTTCTTGTTTACCAAAGGGGGGCCGGGCCGACGTGAGACTTTAACACCAGTGCTGCACATTTATAACCGAGCCTTTGGTCGCGCTGATATGGGGTATGCGGCAGCATGGAGCGTGGTGCTAGTCATTGTCTTGGTAGCCTTCTCCGCCTTCTATCAAATCGTCAATCGCCGTATCGCCGCTCGGCAAGAAAATTAGGGGAGGCCAAACATGGATCGCGGATTTTTATCCAGTATTGAATTAAAGACACTAAAAGGCCGAGTTTATTATGGGGTCACAGTTGTCATCCTCACTCTCTTAGCCCTGATAGTGCTATTTCCCTTCGTCTATGCTTTCACATCTGGTCTAAAAGGGAGTCTTGAGGTCTTCAACTCCGGCCTCAACCTTATCCCCCAAAAAGCCCAGTGGCACAATTACCGTGACGCATGGGAAGACTTCAAAATGCTGAAGTTGTTCCGCAACTCGTTTATCATTGTCACGGTGAGCGTCTTGCTGCGGTTGACGGTCTCCGTCATGGCGGCCTATTCGTTGTCCCAACTCAAGCCATTTGGTCGCCAACTCGTCATGCTGGCATTTCTGCTAACTTTAATGATTCCCAGCATTGCCTATCTTGTGCCCCTATTTGTGACGTTGGGCAACCTACCCATTGTGCATAAAAGCATTTTGGACAGTTATTGGGGACTGTGGATACCCTATGCGGCGGATGCCTTTGGGATTTTTGTCCTCAAGAGTTTCTTTGATCGGATTCCACCAGACATCACCGATAGCGCCAAAATTGATGGAGCGTCTTCATTTCAAACGTTGGTTTACATTGTCCTGCCCCTATCCCGCTCCATCATCATCATTTTGGGCATCCTGTCGTTCATGAATATTTGGAAAGATTATCTTCTGCCACTGCTGGTTATTAGTGACCCCGAACGCCAACCCATCACGGTGCGCCTGTTCTATGTTGCTAAAGATTATGGGGTGAATCTTCAAATGGCGGCGGCATTTATGGCCCTGCTCCCACCCCTGCTCATTGCCATTTTGATGCAGCGTTATCTTAAAGCAGGCCTGACGATGGGCAGTATTAAGGGGTAACTCGGTGGTGATTATTCAGCAGCGACCCACTTTCTCGGAGAATAGCGTTATGTCGGTTTTACCCGAACATTTTCATGTCCATCTCAGCCCCATCGCTAATGATGAGGTCGTCATCCAATTTGGCACAGCGCGATTTTCTGTGCTGACGGATCGTCTGATTCGACTCGAGTATCACCCAGACGGAATTTTTGAAGACCGGGCAAGCCAAGCATTTTGGTATCGGGATCAGCCTGTGCCGGGATTCACTTCGCGCTTCAGCGCCAATGCCGTCGAAATCGAAACGGCCCATCTGCGGCTCGAATACTGCGAGACCGGCGAATCATTCAGCACGAATAATCTCACAATCACCCTCAAAGAAACAGGTGTGGTATGGCATCCCGGTGACAGCCCACAAGGAAATCTGGGTGGCACTACCCGTACCCTCGATTTCATCAATGGCTATACGCCGCTGACACAGGGTTTAATGTCCCGGCAGGGCTGGTCGGTGCTTGACGATTCGACCACCTTTGTCTTTAATGACGATTTTTGGATTGAGCCACGTGCTGCCGGGGGAACAGATTGGTATTTTTTCGGCTATGGGCATGATTACAAAACCTGCCTGCGCGATTACTGTCGTATCAGCGGGCCAATGCCCATGATTCCACGCTGGATTTTGGGAAATTGGTGGAGTCGTTATTGGAATTACAGCCAAGCCGAGCTTGTGCAGTTGATTGAAAATTTTGAGGATTACCAACTGCCGTTTTCGGTGTGCATCGTAGACATGGATTGGCATCTCACTGAAACCCACAACGGCAGTACGGGCTGGACAGGCTATACATGGAATCGGGAGTTATTCCCCGACCCCGATGGCCTGATTGAATTTTTTCATCGTAAGGGTCTAAAAACAGCCCTGAATCTTCATCCTGCGGAAGGCATCCATGACCACGAAGCCCAATATCTCGAAATGGCTCGGCGTATGGGCATTGACCCTACCACCAAGCAGCCAGTCGCTTTTGATATTGCCAACCCGGAATTTGCCAAAGCCTATTTTGAAGTTCTGCATCACCCGTATGAGAAGATGGGCATTGATTTCTGGTGGGTAGATTGGCAGCAGGGGCAAAAATGTTCGCTGCCCGGTCTTGACCCACTATGGCTAATTAATCATCTCCATTTTTATGATTTAGGCCGTGATGGTTCTCGCCGTCCATTTATCTTTTCACGCTGGGGTAATGAAGGCCACCAACGCTATCCTATTGGCTTTTCCGGCGACACTTACCGCACATGGGACTCGCTACGTTTCCAAACCTATATGACCCCCACCGCAACCAATATCGCTTATGGTTGGTGGAGTCACGATATTGGCGGGCATACAGGCGGCGTGCAGGACAGCGAACTGTTTGTACGGTGGGTGCAGTTTGGTGTTTTTAGCCCCATTATGCGCTTGCATGTTGGCAAAGGTGAATATTATGACCAGCGGCCTTGGGCTTTTGAAGATGCCGAAGTCTTAAGGGTGCTGCGTGAAGCTCTGCAATTACGCCATGCCTTTATCCCCTATCTCTATACAATGGCCCGCCGCGCCCACCAAGACAGTCTACCGCTGACGCAACCGATGTATTATGAATATCCAGAAAATGACGAAGCCTATCACTGCCAACACCAATATCTATTTGGCACAGAATTGATTGCGGCTCCGTATGTGCATCCCGCCGACCCCGATACCCAACTGAGTCGCCAAGTGGTATGGCTGCCCGAAGGCGATTGGGTTCACTTCTTTAGCGGGGAACACTTCGCAGGAAATTGCTGGCACGCAATCTATGGCAGATTAGGCGACATCCCATTATTTGCCAAAGCAGGTGCGATTATCCCCCTTGCGAATGGACTCAATGGGGTCGGTAATCCAAGCGAACTGCATATCCACGTTTTCGCAGGTGCGGATAATGGCTTTACCTTATATGAGGACGATGGTGAGACCACCGCATTCGCTCAGGGTCATTTTTGCGAGACCCGTTTTACCCAGCGTTGGCTCAGTCACAAGCTAGAATTGAACATAGACCCCCCTACTGGCGATATTTCACTCATTCCAGAACAGCGACTTTTCCATATTTACATTCATGGGGTCGCTGAACGGGTCAAGGTCACTGCCAATGGGCATTCCGTTGATCAGCGCTATGATGTAGACACCGAGACCTTGCATCTAACAGGGATTCAATTACACCGACAAACGGGCCTACAATTGACATTGGAAAGCCCTTCGGATTCTCTACTCTCTCGTCGCTCTCGTAAACGTGAAACTTTGCTCCATCACCTGCGATTTTTTAAGCTGCATACCGGGGTACGCAACCGCATAGCTGATGAGATAGATGCTATCATAGCCGACCCTGCTCAATTAGCCCCCTATATCATCACACTGTCGGATTCACAAAGCCGGTTGTTGCTTGAGGTGCTTTGCGAGGCCGGGTTATATACCATCGCCGACACGGACAAACCCGTACAGGTAGTGATGTGGAACAATACCGAGAATCCCTTTATCACCTATCGCTATCGGGATGCCTATCTCCATTTTGGATTTTTACGTGCGGCCAATCACACCAACGGAGTATTACCACATTTCACGACCTTTACTCCTCCGGTCAACGTATGGCGGCATGGAGCATATGAGGAGCAGGTACACCACACGCAATGGCACGCCCAAATTGACTATCTCAATTTGTGGACGGTATCGGAAGGCTATCGAGAAAATACCCCGTGACCCGACAGGAGCACATTTTCGTTTAATCGTGAATAAAGGAAAAAACCATGTCCATTTCACGTCGAACATTTTTTAAAGGGGCTGGAGCACTGCTCATTGGACAAGCCCTGCATTACAATACGAGCTATGCGTTTTCGACCAACGAACCAAAGGCTGCCCGAAACATGCGCCAAACAGCAGGTCGTCCACTTTTGATGGCTCATTACATGCCGTGGTACCAAACGCCAGAAATCAGTTTCCGTTGGGGTTGGCATTGGACAATGGAGCATTTTAATCCGCGCATCACCCATGAAAATGGCCGCCCAGAGATCGCTTCCCATTATATGCCCTTGACTGGCCCGTATGATTCCAGCGATCCTGATTTATTGGAATATCAAGTGCTGCTGATGAAACTCAGTGGTATTGATGGGGTCATTGTAGATTGGTATGGGGTCGAAAATTTCCGTGACTATGCAGACCTTAACGATGCCACGATTAAGCTGTTTGAATATATCGAGAAGGCAGGGCTACTGTTTTCCTTATGTTACGAAGACCAGACCATCAAATATATGGTTGAAGGCGGTCATGTTGAGGAAAGCGAACGGCTCAACTATGGGCAAGCTGATATGGCCTTTGCACAGGAACAGTGGTTCATAAAAGAAAACTATATCAAAGCCAGTGGTCAACCGTTATTGTTTACCTTTGGCCCGCAGTATTTCAAAAGTGCCGACGATTGGGAAACCCTGTTTACAGGACTCGAACCTCCACCCGCACTCATCACACTTGATAAACATAATGTCACCAACGCGCTATGCAGCTATCCTTGGCCCCCCATGCAAGGCGGTGTTACCTATAACCGTGCTGCCATTGAAGCCTATCTCAGTGATTTTTATCGCAAGGCTACCCGTAAGGATTTTGTGGTGGGCGGGGCTTTCCCCGGCTTCCATGATATTTATGCCGAAGCTGGTGTGCGGGACAGCTATGGCTATTTGGATGCTGAGGGCGGCGAGACGTTTCGTTATACGCTGCAAATGGCCCTTGACCAAAAGCCCGACATTATCCAACTCATCACATGGAACGATTATGGTGAGGGGACGATAATCGAACCTACTGAGGAGTTTGGGTATCAATATTTGGCAATGCTGCAAGAGACTCGCCGCACTTTCGACGGGGCTAATTTCGCCTTTACCGCCGAACAGTTGGAACTCCCCTTGCGTTTGTTCAATCTGAGAAAAGCTCATTCGCAAGATAGCCAGCTAGACGAGGTATTTTCAAAACTCATTGCGGGTGACATCGAAAGTGCCGCCACCATTCTTGATAGTTATTCAGAATAGCCAGCCAACGTTTATATTGGCTATCTATTTGAAAAAGCCAACCCCGGTGTATTCTCCCTACAATATCTGGGGTTGGTTATGCTTCAGTTGAGTCAATAAGGACTTTACGCTGTTCAAGAGTATCAATAACAGCCTGATATGCTGCCTCAATGTCTTCACGGTCAGTTGCTTCTAGCGGCGTTACGGTTGACCCATGCAGCGTCATGGAAGCATGGCGTTTGACGACCTCAAAATCCTCCACTCGATACAGCCGTTCTGCGATTATTTGTAAGGTTTCGAGCAAACGAATGGTTACAGCTACACTGGATTGTCCATATTGGCGAAGCTGATTAAAAGCGTCATCCATCAGGCCTTTGAAGCTAGGCGCGTAACACATTAAGCGGAGTTTGCCATTTTCATCATAGTGATAGGGAGACGGTAGTTGCCGTTCGGCAATTTGGCATAGCGCCGCTCCTAGCCAGTCCAAACAACTCATCGCAGTAAAGGGGTCATTAATGGCAGGTGAGATTGCCCGCAAACCGACCTCCACCAATTCATTAAATAAGAACTCCATATCGTAATCCGGTGAACGATGGGTATCCGTCACAAAGGCAATTTCAAGGTCAGTCTTGGTTGTTGTCTCAATGGGCTTCTCCGACCAGAGTTTTGCCAATGTACCCCCTGCCGACACAAAGTCCCCGGGGTGATGGCGCACCCATATCACGTAATTGTGGGAGATGGCAATTTCTGCCAACATCCCAAAGTCAATCAGTCGTAGATAACCACTGCGCGGACTCTTGATCAATTCAGTAAGTGGATATGACAGGTCGGCAATGGTTTGCTCAATGGTTGGGTATGGTGAATTCAATTGCGACGCAGCAGATTGCGGGAAGTTAGCATGGACGGCTTCATGTAAATCGCTCCCTACCCGGGCAATGAGGTTGGGGATTTGAATCGCTTCAGCAGTGTGATGAATGAAGTAAATCAGGACACCAAAACTTAGGACGGCCAATAGAATGCCGACAGTGACAGACAAATGCGGCAGATTACCATTTTCAGAGTCAGACACACGGATGGTACGTAAGACTAGAAGACTGTAGATGAACGTTGCTGTAAAGACACCAAGCACAATCTGCGTGCCACGATCTCGCATAAAGTTGATAAGCAAGCGAGGGCCAGATTGCGTTGAGGTAAATGACAGCGCGACCATCACTATCGAAAATACGACCCCTGCTACGGTAATCATTGACCCGGCAATCGTTGCCAACAGGAGGCGCTCTCCATCAATATCGCCGTCATAAAACAGGCCCAATGCTTCAAGGGTTTTGGTGCTGACACGCCGATCCAGTTCGAGCATGATTGAGGCGAGCAGCATTGCCCCTACCATCATCAATAGTGGGACAAACCAATAGTTATGACGCAGATTTAGGAGATTGACACGTAGGGTATAGCGAATGGATTTCATAATAGTTATCGTCGCACTGGTATTACAAGACCGTTCTTGTCCGCAGTCTCAATCGCAAGTTCATAGCCCGCATCGGCATGGCGTAAAACTCCCATCGCCGGATCATTGGTCAAAACACGCTGCAACCGAGCGGCAGCTTGTGGCGTGCCATCGGCGACAATCACCTGCCCGGCGTGCTGACTAAAGCCAATCCCGACACCCCCACCATGATGAAAACTAACCCAAGTCGCGCCGCTGGCAACATTGACCATTAGATTGAGCAAGGGCCAATCGCTGACGGCATCTGTGCCATCCAACATAGACTCCGTTTCGCGGTTGGGGCTGGCGACACTGCCCGTATCCAGATGATCGCGGCCAATCACGATCGGGGCGCTGACTTCTCCCTTTGCAACCAGTTCATTAAAGGCCAGACCTGCTTTGGCACGTGCCCCCTGCCCTAACCAACAAATGCGGGCGGGCAGTCCTTGAAAAGCCACCCTTTCCTGTGCCTTTTTAATCCAGCGATGCAGGGCTACGTCTTTGGGAAATAAATCAAGGATGGCTTGGTCGGTACGATAAATATCCTGTGGGTCGCCGGAAAGGGCCACCCAACGAAACGGGCCTTTGCCTTCACAAAAGAGGGGACGGACAAACGCAGGCACAAAACCGGGGAAAGCAAACGCCTCCTCAAATCCCGCATCATAAGCCCGCTGACGAATATTATTGCCATAATCAAACACCACTGAGCCGCGCTTTTGCAGAGCGACCATGGCCTCTACCGAGCGCCGCATGGTCATTAAACTGGCATCATGATAGGCAGCAGGGTCGGAGGTACGTAATTCGACGGCGGCTTCATAAGGCATATGAGTGGGGACGTACATCATCACATCATGGGCAGGCGTCTGATCGGTGACAACTTCGGGGATAATATTGCTATTGAGCAGGGTTTCGTATAAATCGGAGGCATTCGCCAATACGCCAATACTGATAGCTTCACCGCGATTTTTGGCTTCAAGTGCGCGTTGAATCCCCTGCTCCAAATCGGTTGTCCATTCATCCAGATAACGGGTTTCGATGCGGCGCTGGATACGATGTTCGTCTACTTCGGCAATCAAGCACACCCCTTCATTCATCGTCACCGCTAGGGGTTGTGCGCCACCCATGCCACCAAGACCCGCCGTAACCGTGAGTGTGCCGCGTAAGGTGCCGTTAAAATGGCGACGGGCTGCTTCTGCCAGTGTTTCATAGGTGCCCTGCAAAATGCCCTGTGTGCCAATATAAATCCAACTGCCTGCCGTCATTTGCCCGTACATGATAAGACCCTTAGCGGCAAGGGCGTCAAAATGTTCTTGGGTGGCCCAATGCGGCACAAGGTTGCTGTTAGCGATAAGGACACGCGGCGCGTCGGGGGTAGTTTTTAGGACGCCGACAGGTTTGCCACTTTGCACCAGCAGGGTTTCATCATTTTCCAGCGATTGCAGGGTGCGGATAATGGCATCAAAGGCCTCCCAACTGCGGGCGGCCTGTCCACGCCCCCCATAAACAATGAGGTTCGCAGGGTCTTCCGCCACTTCGGGGTCGAGATTATTCATTAACATACGCAGGGCGGCCTCTTGCAACCACCCCTTGCATTGCAGTTGCGAACCACGCGGCGCACGGATTACATGGGTCATGTTAATCAAAAACTCCCTGTCGAATCATTTGAACAATTTTCTCAATATCGGGGTTGGGTGGACGGTCTTCGACCAAACGGGGCACTTGTTGGCGAATGTGGGCATGGGCACGTTCGACCCCTACCCCACTTTTCAAAGGCCGCTGATATTCCAACGCCTCTGCCGAACACAACAATTCGATAGCGATGACATGGATCGCCAATTTGACCGCCTGCCATGCTTGGTGCGCGGCGGTGGCCCCCATGCTATTGTAATCTTCCATGCCTGCGCTGGTCGGGATATTATGCACACTAGCCGGAGCAGCAAGGGTCTGGATTTCATTACAGGCGGCGGCGGCAGTATATTGCGCGATCATCAAACCGCTGTGTAACCCCGGTTGCGGGCTAAGATGAGGATTGAGTGGATTTTCGCTGTCGGAGGCACTCAGTAAAAAGTAGACCCGTCGTTCGCTGATGCCTGCGATATGCGACACCGCGATTTTGAGCGCATCAAGGGCCAGTGCAATCGGCATCCCATGAAAATTGCCCGCGCTGATGATGTCACCATTATCGGGGAACACCAACGGGTTATCGGTCACGGCGCTCAGTTCGCGGTTGATGATAGTCGTCACGTACTCCAACATATCCCATGCCGCACCAAGCACCTGCGGCGTACAACGCAGCGAATAGGGGTCTTGGACTCGCGGATCATCGGTTTTATGACTAGGCAGGATGGTACTGCCATCAAGCAAGGTACGCAAGCGATCCGCCACGCGCATCTGCCCCTGCTGTTGGCGAATCATATGCACCCGACCATCCAAAAAAGCGTCGGTAGCGCGGCAAGCATCAATCGAAAGCGCGGCGGCAGTGATGGCTGAGGCTAAAAGATGCTCGGTATCCGCAATCAGCAAGGCGGCCATCGCACACATCAGATGTGTGCCATTAATGAGGGCTAATCCCTCTTTAGCATCCAAAACAAGGGGAGCTACACCCGCCTGTTCCAGCGCCTCTCCCCCGCTCATTATTTGGCCTTGAAACCATGCCTCCCCTTCGCCAATCAACACGAGGCTGATATGCGAAAGGGGTGCAAGATCGCCACTCGCCCCAACCGACCCACGCGAGGGCACAATAGGAGTAATGCCCGCATTCAGGACATTGACAAGTGTCTCAACCACAACGGGTCGGACACCCGAATACCCCCTGCACAAACTGGCCGCCATCACAATCATGACAGCGCGTACTACCTCTTCGGGCAAGACATCACCAATACCCGCTGCGTGGCTGCGAATCAGGTTGCGCTGTACCTGTCGGATTTGTTCGGGAGCAATTCGCACCCGATTAAGACTGCCGAAACCCGTATTGACGCCATAGGCCACCTTGCCCTGCGCCACTGTGTTTTTGACCACCTCATGCCCAGCTTCGATTTTTTCACGGGCAGAACGATGCAGCACAACCATCTGCCCTCGCCGTGCCACACCTATAATGTCTCCAATATGCAGTGACCCGCCATCCAAAATGGTGAAATGTGCTGTGCTGCCCATTTTGACTATGCCTAATCGCGTGAATACATATGCGTGAATTCGGCAAGGCGTTCGGCGTGTTCAACCTTGAGTTGATCTGGGGTATAGCGCCACTGCCAATTGCCACTTTCGCTGCTGGGATAGTTCATACGGGCTTCGTTGCCCAGTCCCAAAATATCCTGCATTGGCACCAGCGCCAAATCTGCCACCGACATCCATGCCAGTCGGATAAAATCCCAATGGGCATCGGCGGGGTCTTTGATATTGGCATAGCGCGTCGCAAACAGCCGTTCACGCTTGACCGTTTCAGGGTCATCAGTTGTACCTGTCGTATCTTTCCGCAGATACCACCCCATAATCGTTTCGTTGTCATGCGTGCCCGTGTAAACGACAGTATTGTTATCGTAATTGTGGGGCAAGAAATTGTTAGTGGGGCCAGAGCCAAAACCAAATTGGACGATCCGCATCCCCGGCATATCAAACTGTTTGCGCAGATTTTCGACACCCGGCGTGATCACCCCCAGATTTTCCGCCATCACAGGCACTTGCCCACCCAACGCATTTTTGACTGCTTCAAAGAAATGGGCTTTGGGGCCATCAATCCAGCGCCCTTTGACAGCAGTGGGTTCGGTGGCGGGAATTTCCCAATAGGCCTCAAATCCCCGGAAGTGGTCAATGCGGATAATATCTACCAGATTCAAGGTGGCCTTCATGCGGCGAATCCACCATTCATAGCCGTCTTGGGCCATGATATCCCAACGATACAGGGGATTGCCCCAACGCTGACCAGTGGCACTGAAATAATCCGGGGGGACACCCGCCACTACCGTTGGCTGTCCATCTTCATCAAGATAAAACAGATGGGGATTGGCCCACGCATCGGCGCTATCATGGGCAACAAAAATCGGCACGTCCCCGACAATCTGAATCCCTTTGGAATTGGCAGCATGTTTGACATCGTGCCATTGTTCAAAAAATAGCCATTGAATAAATTTCTGATACCCGATGGAGTCGGCAAGGCGCGTTTGGGCAACCTCAAGCGCGTCGGGTTCACGACGGACAAGTTCAGTCGGCCATTCAACCCAAGGGCCACCACCATAATCCAGCTTGAGCGCCATAAATAAGGCATAGTCGTTCAACCAACTGGCTTCACGTTGGATAAATTCGTCATACATGCGGCGGACGCGATGTCCATCGGCCTTAAATTTTCCATAGGCGCGTTTTAAGCGTTCGGTTTTATAGGCAATCACCGGGCCAAAATTCACCCGTTCATGGCTAAAAGCGGGGTCGGGCACAACATCGTTAGCCGTTAAGAGACCCTCTTCAACCAAACGATCCAAATTAATTAACATAGGGTTGCCAGCAAACGCCGAAAAACATTGATAGGGTGAATCCCCATACCCAGTGGGGCCGAGCGGTAAAACTTGCCAGATAGATTGTTTGCTTGCGACGAGGAAATCAATAAAAATGTAGGCGGCCTCCCCCAAATCACCAATGCCATGTCGTCCGGGGAGCGAGGTGGGATGCAGCAAGACACCGCTTGCTCGCTTAAATGCCATGTTTTTGAATATTCTCCTGCTACCTAAATCTCTCAAACTGGAAAAACGACTCTAGCGTATATCAGGTAGTCAAAAATTTCCACAATACGTTTTTCTGCGCCCAACCTGTTAAAATGGATGCGCTTATTGATAAATGCTGGGAGGAGATAAGTTCTAGCCAATGAAACACTCTTTACGCCATCTTGTCGCACTCTTGTTGAGTTCTTCCATCCTGATTAGCTCGGTTGTAATGACCAGCCCACGCGCGTTTTCGCAAGACATTCCCCTGCTAAAGATCGGCGAGGTACAGGGAGCAGTAACCGATGATGAAACCGAACCTCAAACCTTTAAATCGCCCTACCGAGACAAGCGTGTACAGGTACAAGGTGTTGTCACCAATCTGATGATGATTGACACCAGCGGACGCCAGTTAAACCTATTTTTTTTGCAAGAAACACCCGAAAACAGTGACGGCGACCCCAACACCTCAGACGCCATTCAGGTCTTGATTGGTGCAAAAACCGCTTTTGATGATTACACACCCGTACTCGGTGAAATCATCACGGTGGAGGGCAAGGTTGAAGAATTTTATGATATGACCCGCCTGCGCGAAATTGACCTTGTAAGCATAGATGGTGCAGTCGAAGATTTGAACACCGCCGTTCCAGCCGTCGAATATAATCCAATAGGTGATGCACTGGCAGTTGTCCGGATGAGCGAACGGCTTGAATCCATGCGCGCGTTTGTACCGGAAATGAGTTATGTCATTTCGGGAACACATCTGTATAGTTCTAGCAACGACAGCGAAGTATATGTAATGCGCGGGGATGCTCCGGTGGCCCAACGCGAAAATCTCTATGAGCGGCGTGTGTTCCGTGACAGCGAAGCCTTGGACGATGGTTTGGATAATGATAACCCCTATCGCATCTCGGTAGAGGCCAACGTTCTCAAAGGGCTGGCGTATGATTACAACGTCAATCTACCACCCTACTCGACCTATGAGGTTTTCACCAGCCCTCTCACCGGAAATTTGGTGTATGCCTTTGCTCGCTATACCCTGCAAATTGATACCCTCCCCGAAGTGCAAGCCGGAGTCGCGCCCGATCAAAATACACCTATAGTCGCCGCTGACCCCACAACCCAATTTACGGTTGCTACGTTTAATGTCGAAAATCTCTACGATTTTTATAATGACCCCTTCGACATCAATGACAATCCTGAAAATTTGGCCTTTAATTATGTGCCACGCACGCTTGAAGCCTATCAGACCCATATCACCAAACTAGCTCGTCAAATTGTAGAAGCAATGCACTCGCCCGACATCATCGCCCTGCAAGAGGTCGAAGATCAGGATGTGTGTGTCAGCGGCGGTTTAATCTATGGGACATGCGGTGGGGATGTCGATAACGCCAACGCATTGCCGGATGTGCTGGAAGATTTGAGTATCGAAATCGCCCATCTGACCGATAGCGCAATCATTTATATGCCCGCCATTGACCGGGACAGCGCCGATACTCGTGGCATTACCCAAGCATTCCTCTATCGGACTGACCGCGTGACCATGCCCATTGCCCCCGAAGACCCGATTCTTGGCCCACGTCCCGACGACCCGAACGCCGATAAATTTCCGATGAATCAGGAAATCAGCAATCCCAAATCTTTGAGTCGCATGTTTGCGATTGGCACGCCGCAATATGACCGTGCGCCGCTGGTGGGCTTGTTCCATATTTTCCCCGAAGGCATGACCTCACCAGAATCGCCGTATATTGAAGTGTATGTCTCGGCGAACCACTTCATCAGCAACCCCGATGCCAGTAATGTTCTGCGTGAAGGGCAAGCGGCCTACAACATCGAATTGGCACAAAGTGTGTTGGCGGTCGATCCCGATGCCTATTTCATCGTGGCAGGCGACCTCAATAACTATCCCTATTCGTCGGAAGTCAGCTTGTTTGATGCGATGTTTAATAATTTGTGGGATGAAATTCCAGCCGTATCGCGCTATACCTATATTTATCAGGGGCAAACGCAAACCCTCGATCAGATTTTGGTGACACCCGCGCTGGCGAATTTATTGGCTTCGGTTGGGGTGGCCCATGTTAATTCGGATTATCCGTATCAGTTCAGTGACGATGCAACCAACCTTTATGCGGTGACTGACCACGACCCCGTAGTAGCAACTTTCAACTTCCCAACTGAATAACTCACTACAAATAAAAAGGGCAGGATTTTAACCCCCTGCCCCTCTTTCTATTCATCAAAATCGGCTTGTAGCTCAAAATGGATTATGGACGTTTCGCTCACATCCTCGAAAAGTGGAATTCCGAGGGTATCGGCAAGCAGGCTCACCGGGAACTCAAAGTCGGTTGAGAGTTCCACCCGTCGCAGCGAGTAGTCGTCGAGTGAAATATAGCGCCGGACAAGTAATATGTCATCACTTGGAAACCCTGCCAATGTTGTCGCCAAAAAATCCACAACTTTGCCGTAGGTCAGTCCATATGCGGCAAAATCTATCTCATCGAACAAAAGATGGATCAGAAATTCCGCCAATAGCCGACCAAGGAAGTCATTGCTAAAAAGTGCTTGGAGGGGAATCTCACTCTGAAAAACCGCACTTGAATCAGTGGATTTGGTGCTGGCGATGCGAGAGAGGTTGCTATTGGCAGCAACGAGACTTAGCCACAAGTCAGTAATCGCATTTTCCTCGTAATCAATAGACATCATCGGAGTGCTGCTGCCGGAAATGCTCAGATTACTAGAGAAAATCCCTAGGAGGAGATCGGTCTCGGTTCTTGAAACCGAGGTGCAACAGACAAATGGGGTAAGGTTCAGACTGAGCATTTGTAAGTTTGGGAAAATGCTTCTAGTTTCAGTAGTATTCAAGAGGAGTTTGAGGGGTAGCACATCTTTATCACGTAGTTGTTCCGCTAAAGAGTTCGCCTGTGTCTCACTGAAATCTCCGGAGATTTGCCCCTGCCCCCCAATAATAGCGTTTTGAATGGTAGGTGCAGAAATGACTATTCCATCAAGCACAATTGCCAACCGATCACCAATATGCTGTGCCGTATAATCGGCGAAAATCTGTTGGCCTGCGGGAGTTAAGGCAAACGAAATGACCCAATTCCCAAAACTTGTGGCTTCAGCCCAAGCATCGGCAAGCTCATCTCCGGTCATAATACTATGAAACGGCGGGCCATTCGGTTGACCATCACTGCCAATGCCGGGATTTTCAGGAGAGCATAACCCATTGAGATACCCAAACGCAATTTGCACATCGGTCAAGATGCACGCCCCATCGGTCACATCCATCGGTGCCTCGGAAAAATCCACAAATTCGAGAAGGACACCACCCCGTGCGGTCAAATCAGAAACAAGTGATTCCGGCAAAGGGGATATAGGAACTTCAACGACAAGTTGATTTTGGACAATTTGTACCGACGCATTGGCAAATCCCAGAGTCACTAAACGCCGAGACAAAATATCGCGGGTCTGCTGTTTGGTTGTTTTCTCAACCCCCTCGCCTACGATGTCAAATAGCAACCGGGTCCCCTGCTTAACCTCAAAATGAGTGATACCGTCGCCCTGTGCTGAGAATTCAATAGGGTCAGGCAAATCAATCAAGCCCTTGAAGGCCAAATCTTCAATAGCCAGCGTTGTCGTATCCAACATTTTCGCGGCATGGGCTTCAAGAATGGCACAATCTTCGGGTGAGAGATCACAATCGCCGCCTTGTGCTTGGGCTGGTAAAAACCAATGGCTACCCACGACAATACCAAATATCAGCAGGGGTATCACAAGTTTTTTCATGATGTTCGCTCCCACCCTTATAAAGAATCTAGAGAATCTTGCTCAGGAACAATTTAGTCCGATCATGCTGTGGATTATCAAATAGATTATCAGGGGTGTTTTCCTCGATAATCATGCCGCTATCCATAAAAATGGTGCGGTCAGAAGCGGCCCGCGCAAAGCCCATTTCATGCGAGACGACCACCATCGTCATACCGCCGAATGCAAGGGCCATCATGACATCTAGCACTTCATTAATCATTTCGGGGTCAAGCGCCGAGGTCGGTTCGTCAAACAACATGATTTTGGGATCCATCGCCAGTGCCCGTGCAATCGCTACACGCTGCTGCTGACCACCAGATAGTTGGCTGGGGTGGACATCGGCTTTATCAGGAATCCCCACCCGCCCCAACAACTCCATCGCTTTTTCTTTGGAGGCAAAGTTAGCACGTTTCCGCACCACTCGTTGGGCCAGCATGATGTTTTCCAGCACGGTGAGATGGGGAAACAGATTAAAACTTTGGAACACCATGCCGACCTCAGCCCGGATGCGATTGATATTTTTCGCGCCGTGCAGCGGGATGCCATCCACGACAATATCGCCCCGATCAAAAGTCTCAAGGCGATTAATGCAGCGTAGAAGGGTACTTTTACCAGAGCCGCTTGGCCCGATAATCGTGACCACCTCACCCGTGCGAATATCTACTGACACATCGCGGAGGGCATGAACTACCCCGCGCGGAGTGCGAAATTGCTTATGTACATTCCGAATTTGGATAATTACATCGCCAATTTGTTTATCTTTTTTGGTTGGTGAAGTCATCGCTAACCTTCCTCAGGGCAATCGGGACCGGCGTTCAACCGCACGCACCATCAGCGAGAGGCTTAACGTCATCACAATGTAGAAAATGGCGACGGCATTATAGGCCGGAATCGCTTGAAATGTGCGCGTACTATAGAGACGTCCCTGCTGCAACAATTCGGGTAGGGCCAAAATTGCAATCAGCGACGAGTCCTTGAGCATGGCAATGAAGTCATTGCCCAGCGGGGGTAACACGGTACGAATCGCTTGGGGCAAAATGACATGCCGCATGGATTGGAAATAGGACATGCCCAAACTGCGGGCCGCCTCGGTTTGCCCTCTGGACACCGATTGAATCCCAGCGCGAAATACTTCGGCCAGAAACGCCCCATAGCCCACTGCCAATCCGATCACGGCTTCGGCAAGGAATGACTCGTTGCCCAAAACCTGTACTTCAATCTTGGTCAAGGTATCATAAATCGGATGGGTAATATTCCCGACAACACCTGTCGCATCACGCATTTGCGGGCTAACCACAAAGGCAAAGTAGAGCAAAATCACCAACAATGGTACACCACGTACCAATTCGACATAGAACGTCGAGAGATGATAGAAAATAGGATTGGAAGAAACACGGAACAGGCCCATCAACAAGCCAATCAATAAGGCCAAACTAAACGCCGACAGCGTGACAATAATGGTCAACCAAATCCCCGCATTACAACCACGTGGATTATTGAGAGCGCAGGTCTTATAAGTACGGGCAGTGATCGAATAAATATCACTTTTACGCAACGTAACGATTTTCTCCGGCACGGTTTCAATCGTGATCCCGCTGTCGTTATCCGCGATAATCCGCCCCGCCACTGTACTGTCATTCATCGTGATGGTAACTTCACAGGCAATCGCGTCCGTCGCCGTGCAGCCATCTGGATTGCGTATTTCTTCTTTGATGTCGCGGCGCTCAAACTCAGTCGCCTCGGCATCACCCTCCAAAATAATGTCATATTGACTGGCCGATTCGGTGCTGAGTCGGCCCGAAAAAGTTTCGCCCCTAACTGCAACAATCGTCCCTTCATAATCTTGGCAGCGCGGGTCTTCAGAACGATCACACGTCACCGTGCCAACTTCCATATTGATGATACGACTGCGCGAAATCGGTACCGTCTGCTGCTCAACCGTCCGTATCTGAACTTCTTTGTCATCATCCCCACGCAGTTCCGTCCCAATGATCTTTTCAGGATAGACTACGTAAGTAACCGGGGTGGGTACACAATCGGGTGTAGCATTGGGAGGGCACTCCAAAGTTCCTTCGCGCCGTGACAAGATACGATTGGGACGTATGGTGATCTCATAACCATCCTCTAAATGCCGAATCCGCGCATCGGCCCGTACTCGAATCCCCTGACGTAGGCTATATGGGCGATTAAACGTGACAATTTGGCCGCTGAGTGCTTCACAGTCTGGCATAGCAATAGCATCACAAGCCAACACCCCCTCTTCCTCGCTCAAAATGTCATTCGGCGCGACAACGGTCTGTACCCCATCCGCCAAAGTCACCCGAACGAGTGGCCCAACCACCCCGGTGCGTAACCCTTTTGTTTCTACCGTCCCATTCGGTGATTCGCGGTTGGCGTTTTCAAAATCTTGATAGGTGACGACTACTCCGCGCTGACTGAGACACCCTTCCGTTGCGTCTTCGGGGCAATTGATTACGCCGTCTTCTTGTGAAACGACCTGTTGAATTGGAACGGTCACGGAGGTATCATCTAACCCGCGTACCCGTACCGTTTCGCTGACCAATAGGACTTCTGTTTTGACCTCGTAAACGACATCATAGAGTTCATCGGTATTGACTTCGGGACGATCTGCTAACCAGTCAAGGATGTCCCGATCATTTTGGTCATTCAGCATATCAATGCCGACCCAAAAAATGAGCAGGAACAGCAACACAGCCCACCAAGGAACGCGGCGAGCCATACCAAGCAGCAAGTCGGGAACAGTCGGAGGTTCTTGAATTAACTCAGGGACGGGTGGCGGCACATTTGCCTTAGTGGATTGACCCATCTTTCTTTCCTTCAGAAATTTAT
Organism: Anaerolineae bacterium; assembly: GCA_021463865.1. Lineage (GTDB taxonomy): Bacteria > Chloroflexota > Anaerolineae > Aggregatilineales > J027 > CFX10. The sequence goes on along the minus strand of JAJTXY010000005.1, from coordinate 48,645 downwards.
TAAGTAAACAATAGGCGGGTTGTTCACCCGCCCGGTAAATCTGTTTATTGAAACTCCAACCAACTACCGGAAAAACTAGTTGGCTTCGGCTGTTGCTTCGGGAGCAACTTCAGAAGCAGTTTCGCAGAAGAGCCAGTCTTCACCTTCCAGCACAAGATGCGCGGGTTCAGGGAAGATGTCACTGGCTGCAACTTCAGCCCCTTCGAGCAATAGAGACCCACCAACAGCCACTTCGGCAGTTTCGCCATCAATCGTGACGGTATATTCAAGGCCAGACAGGTCAACCGTCAAACCTACAAATTGGGCCAAATCCTCAGCGGTTGGCAGTTCACCATCGGCACACGCAACCTCAGCAATGGCTTCGGCGTCACCCGCAAAGGTAGCGGTCAAAACATAATTGAGGACGGAAGCGGGATCGGTGGTATCGAGCAGCACTACACCCGTGCCACCTTCTTGGAAGTCTTCGCTGGGCAGAGTGCCAAAATAGCTTTCAAAGATAGTGGCATAGGTGCCATCAGCAATGACATTCACTAGGGAAGCATTAACTGCATCCAGTAATTCTGGGAAATCGGGGCGAATGGCAATGCCGTAGAATTCATCCGTCAGAGTTTCGCCAACCGTCGTTAGGTTTAAATCGGGGTTATTGGCAATGATGTCAGCGGAGGTGGGAGCATCTACGATCACCGCGTCAATTTCTTCATTGCCCAATGCTTGGAACGCAAGGGTCGCTTCGTCAAAACGCACGACTTCAACGCCGGGGATTTCAGTGGCGAAGGTGTCGCCCGTTGTTCCAGCTTGTACACCGACGCGCAGGCCTGCCAGATCATCGGGGGTAGCCACGTTTTCGGCATCAGCTGCACGCACCGAAATGATTTGGCCCGCGAGGAAATAGGGATTGGAAAAATCCACCTCTTCTTCACGTTCGGGGGTAATGGTCGCAGCCGAGATGACCGCATCAAATTCACCGCTGGCAAGTGCCGTGAAAATGCCGTCCCATTTGGTATTGACCCATTCAATTTCAAAACCAGCATCGGCGGCAATCGCATCCATTAATTCCACATCGAAGCCAATAATATTGTCTTCTTCATCTACCGATTCAAAAGGCGGATATTCAGCATTTGTCCCAACTTTGATGGTTTGGCCTTCCACCTGTGAACGGGTGGCACGTTCCGCCGTCGGTTGGGAAGTCGCAGCGACTGGTAAAGCCATCACCAGCAGCAAGGCAACCGTTAGCAAGATCAAAAATTTCTTTCCGTAACGCATTTTCAAATTCTCCTCAGTTTCAGTCTGAAACTCATGGTTCTAAGCATGGATGAGTTTAAGCAGGACTGCCCCTCATGTCAAATTCATTCGTTATGGCAGTTCACACAACTTACCCCTTGAAAAGCGCTACCCTATTTGAGCTATACTTCAACGGCGCATTTTAACAATTTTTGAGCCATGTCCCCCATTGGTATGTTCCAACACAGCAACTGAAAGGGATATTAAGTTAGGAAATGAGTGTCTTGGAAGTACGACGTAAGCGTAGAATTCGTTGGGGGGTCTGGCTGCCCGTTTTGGCGGTGTTGACCTTAGCCCTTATCGCATGTTTGCTGGCCGTCGTCAGCACGTTAATCTCGGAAGAAGAAAAAAACACCAGCAGCGGCAATACCCTTATCTACGGGTTAACCTTAAATCCTAGTGGCATTGACCCGCATTACAATCGTTCAGCCGAATTGGGTATTCCGCTCTACAGTGTCTATGACACCCTCATCTATCGCCACCCCCAAACTCGGGAATTTGTGGAAGGCCTAGCGGAACGTTGGGAAATTAGCCCTGACGGCCTTATCTACACCTTTTACCTGCGGCGCGGTGTCAAATTTCACGATGGCACGGCCTTTGATGCCAATGCAGTCGGTGTGACCTTTGACCGCATCGCTAATCAGCAGTATCCCGAATGGCGACCCGGCAAAGCGCTGGATTTGATTGGGCCGTTCTACAATGGCTATAAAATTGTGGACAACTATACGTTTCAAGTATTGTTGACCGCCCCCTACGCACCGCTACTGGATGCCCTGAGTCAGCCCTATTGGGGGATCGCCAGTCCAACCGCCCTTGCCAACTGGTCAGTGGATACCTATCAATGGCATCAGGTGGGGACAGGGCCATACAAATTGGTCGAGGTTATTCCGGGGGATCGTATTATAATCGAACGGAATGAGGATTATGCGTGGGGGCCGATTTTCTACGCCCCCCAATCAGACCGTTCGATTGATCGAATCGAATTCCGATTTTTTGACAAAGACCCTGCCAGTCGCCGTATCGCGCTCGAAGCCGGGGACGTAGATATTGTCGGTGAACTGCCCCCCACTGACGCTGAGGCGCTCCTGAGTGACCAAGAAATCCAAATTTTTGAACAGGCCATCCCCGGTCAACCCCTCCAATTTTATTTCAATACGTCTCGCCCACTGGTGAATGACCAACGCTTTCGACAGGCCCTGCTCCATGCCACCAACCGTGCTGCCATTGTAGATACTGTGTTCTTCCGCGATCTTTCACCTGTTGCCTATGGCCCATTAGCCGCTGCGTCGCCCTATTACAATCCGGCAGTTGCGGCAATGTACCCCAATAATTTGCAGCGCACCCGTGAATTATTTGGACAAATCGGCCTTGTGGATTCGGACGACGATGGCATTCTTGAATTCAATACACAGCCCGTAAAGTTAAAAATCGCCATTGGCAATTGGGGCTTTTTGCCAGAGGTAGCCGCCTTAATTCAAAATCAATGGCGTGAAATCGGTATCGAGGTGGAAATTAATCAGGTCGCAGGGTTCACCGCCCTTCAAGAAGTCGCAACCAGCGGCGACTATGACCTCTTGAGTTTTGAAGATTTTGGGCTTGACCCCAATATCCTTAACCCAGCCTATCTCTCCACTAGTCCGACCAATTATACGCATTATGTGGATGCGGAATTGGATGGATGGCTAACGCAGGCCCTATCGGTAGATGAAACCACGCGCGTGACGCTCTATAACCAGATTCAACAGCGCATTATGGATCAAGCCCTTATCCTGCCCATCCGCGATTATGTCAATCTGATTGGCTGGTCGGCGCGATTGGAAGGGTTGATTTTTACAGGGCAGGGATGGTGGCCCTTGCTGAATAATGTGCAGGTAAAGGCCGAATAATCTGCGATGACCAAAAGTCGTCTGCTAGCGATTGTCCAACTCTCCACACTGGGCCTGCTGCGTGGGGTGCTGGTCGTGTGGACGGCGGTGACGCTTGTTTTTGTGGCGGTGCGGGTGCTGCCGGGGGATGCAATTTCGGCTGAATTGCTACCTGCCGGGGCATCCGCCGCCCAAATTGAAGCCGAAAAACAGAGACAAGGCCTAAACGATCCCCTGCCCCAACAATATCTCGGCTTTATCACGGATATGTTGCATGGCGACTTGGGTCAATCCCTGCGCTATCGGGATGCGGTAATACATATCATCCAAGACCGCATCGGCCCGACCTTCGCACTTGGTATGGCAGCATTTGCGGTGATGCTGCTGGCAGGTGGAGGATTAGGGGTCGCCAACATCGAGACAAGTCCAATCCTTCTGCGGCATATCAGTCGTGTTCTAATCGCCTTTTCCCAATCCGTGCCGATCTACATCACGGCGATTGTGGGGGTGTTTATTTTCAGCCTTGAACTAGACATTTTGCCATCGGTGGGGTCAGATACGCCCCGTCACTTAATCTTGCCCGCTCTGGTATTGGGATTTCACACATCCGGGGCGGTGGCAAGGGTGTTGAGTGCCAGCCTGACCGATGCCCTTCAACAACCGTTTATGCTAACCGCCCGCGCTAAAGGATTGCCACCCATTGATTTACTCGATCATGCGCTGCGGGTTGCTTTACTGCCTGTCTTGCGTGTGGTCGCTTTACAAACCGGATTTTTATTGGGAGGGACGGTGATCATCGAGGGACTATTTGTGCGGCGAGGCTTGGGCAGTCTGTTGTTTCAATCGGTGCTTGACCGCGATTACCCGATGGTGCAGGCGTTGGCTTTGCTGGCGGCAATCGTTTATTTGCTGGCGAACGGGCTTGCGCGATTAGGCCAGCGCTTGATTGACCCCCGTCTGACCACCCACTTTGCTGAATTTGGCTAATTGCTTCATGGCCCACCCACCCTATCGCATCAAATTTGGCTTGTGGCTGCCCGTTGTTATCCTAGCCGGATTTATCTTAATTGTCCCCCAACTCACCAATCACGATCCTCTAAAACCAATTAATGGAGAGGAACTTGCACCGCCTTCCCAAAACAATTGGCTTGGCACGGATTATTTAGGGCGGGATGTGTTTAGCCGATTGATGGTCGGAGGTCAGCGCACCCTCAGCGCGGCCTTTATCGCCACTGGGGTTGCCATTGCTGGAGGCCTGCTGTTGGGAGGAGTATTGATAATCGCCCCTGCGCCGCTACGTTGGCTGCTCTCGATTTTGCTGGATGCCCTGCTCGCCTTCCCCTCGATTTTGACCGCATTGGTGATCTTAACGGTGCTTGAACCGAGCCTATGGACGTTGGCCCTTGCGTTGGGAATCGCAGCCATCCCGCTTTATGCCCAAGTCGCGGCGGATGCCCTACGTGCCACCTTAAGCCAGCCATTTATCGAAGGCGCACGGAGCATCGGAGCATCACCGTTTTACATTTCACGTTGGCACATCCTCCCAACAGCCCTACCCACTCTAGCCGCTTTTGGGTCGGTGATTTTTAGCTGGTCATTGATTTATCAGGCCGCACTGACCTTTTTGGGATTGGGGGGGGATATTTCGCAGCCGGACTGGGGCACAATGCTGGCGCAAGGGTACCGTACCATCCGTGAAACACCCCTTTTAGTCATCGCACCGGGGGGAATGCTCATGATTTGCGTGTTGCTGGCAAATTGGTTCGCGGATACAGTAGGTAAATCACCCTCACGGTGAGATTTCAAAAGTCACTATTTTACTATTGATTCTTCCTCTCCAAACGCCCTGATCTTGGAACATTGGAGTCGCGGTTGGGGTTGATCCATCGGGAGCAGTAGCAGGCAAAACGCCGCGATTGGGGTTATTGTAATAGGCACGGATTTCGTATTCCCCCACCCCCATATTCATGGCAGCTAATTGTTCAGGTTCAAATATGACCCTTACTGAACATCTTCGGCGTGATTGAAGCACATGTAAATCCTCATAATCAAAGGAACCATTGATAATTGGAGGTACACCTTGAAGCGAACCGCTATAAAGTTGATTGGTTGCTTTATTTCGAATTTCGAGATAAATACCACCTACTGAATCAGGGGAAGCTGGAGAGCCAACAGCAATCGCATCATCCACAAAATAGAGAGTAATTGCGCCTATATCATCATTTTGAAAAACCACATCAATGATGAGAGGCTCACCGACTTTGATTAGAGGGTCTTCCCTGTCATTTGCCTGATTCGCATCAATATCCACAATTAGCGTCAAATCCTGTCGCGTGTCGCCATTTTCAGCCAGCATAGACCGTTGATTTCCGCCGGGTGGCGACATCAAATTAAGGCATTCTGGCCCACTGCGCTTGAGTTCAGGAAATACGTTAGGAATGGCAAGTGATAATGTGACGCCGAGAACCACCAAAGCCAGAACTATCTTGGTGTTTTCGGTATCAATAAAAAATCGTCGGGAGCGACGATAAGCTCCCCCGACCGCATCCGACGCTCGACCTCTTGCACCTCTGATTACATTCATCATTTACCCTTTTCAGCCAGTGCAGCAAGCCATTGCTGAATCTGTGTGCTTATCTGATCAACGGCCTTGGTATTGCTTTCTAACCATTGGGCCGCCGCGTTATATTTACGAAACCATGTATACTGTCGTCGAATAAAGGCGTGGGTCTGGTGGCATAAATCGGTCAGGGCCTCATCCAAAGACATCTCACCGCGTAAATAATACCCAATTTGCAGATACCCTAACCCACTCATCGCCGACAAATTCCAAGTATAACCCGCTTCGACCAGAGCGCGAACCTCATCCACCAAACCTGCCTCGACCATTTGATTCACCCGCCGATCCGCCCGTTCATATAAAACGGCCCGATCCAGCATCAGGCCAAATTGCAGAACATCATAAGCGGGTGGATGCTTTTGCTGAAATTCCGAAAAAGGTCGTCCCGATTCCAGCGAAACTTCTAATGCCCGTACCACCCGTCGGATATTTTTGCCATCAATGCGTTCGGCGGTCACGGAGTCAACGGCCCGTAATCGCTCTAATAGGGCTTCCCACCCGTGTGTTTCGGCATAGGCTTCCAATTCCGAGCGTAATTCATAATTGGCCTGTACTTCGGGGAACTGCCACCCTTCCAGCAAAGCCGAGATATATTGCCCCGTCCCACCCACAACCAACGGGAGTTTGCCACGTGCATGAATATCCTCAATAGCAGCAGCGGCTTGGGTTTGGAAATCTACGGCAGTATAAAATTGGTCGGGGGTCACTACGTCAATCAGATAATGTGGGATAGAAGCGCGTTGTTCGGGGGTAGGTTTGGCCGTCCCAATATCCATATATTGATAGACTTGGCGGCTGTCGGCACTGATAATCTCGCCATCAAGGGCTTGAGCTACTTGAATCGCTGTATCGGTTTTGCCTACCGCTGTCGGGCCAATGATGACCGCCACCGGGCGACGGGCTAGAATTTCACCAGCTAAGGGCATCGTGAATCACCTTTACCGCGAATGTGCCGTCCCTGCCAAGCGCAACCCCAACCACATCTACGCGGATAGGTGTGGCATCGTCTATATTTTTCTCGAAGCGGTAGGTCGTCGCTAATTCCATCAATTTTGCCTGTTTACGGGCATTTACGCTTGCCAGTGCATTTTCCATCGCCACCTTGCCACGCCGAGTACGCACTTCCACAATCACCAGCGTCTTGCCATCCTGCATAATCAAATCTATTTCACCTGCCCGACAGCGCCAATTGCGTTCCATTAACTGCCAACCCAATCCAAGCAAGTGCTGGGTGACAACAGCTTCACCTTGCTGACCAAGTAGCTTTCGACTGGTATTGGTTGGCATCCGATAATCTCCAAATCCATCTTCTTCATTATAACAATGGCCTGCAATTGACCAAAAGGGCGTGTTATAATGACACCAGTCTCACCATTAGCTGGTTTTGTGGAGTGCATACCTATGTCCATTACCGCGATTCTCAAAGAGGCCGATATTTTTTACGATTTGACCCCAACCCAATTAGAATTAATCGCCTCCATTTGCCAAACACAAACGTACAACGATGGGGACGTGATTTTTACCGAAAACTCGGCTAGTGCCGAACTGTATGTTGTTGCCGAAGGCGAAGTGGCTATTCAGGTAGACGCTGCCATTTTTGGCAAGGGCAACACGGGCAGATTGACCGGCCCGCGTACCGTTGCGACCTTTCGCATCGGACAATCCTTCGGTGAAGTTGCTTTGTTAGATGAAGGGCTGCGTTCAGCGACGGCCCGCTGTGTCAAAAATGGAACAACATTGATCATTATCCCACGCCAGCGCTTGATTAATCTGTGCGATATGTATCCCCAGTTGGGCTATCGGCTGATGTTTAATTTGGCAACAGACCTTGCCACCAAAATTCGTGGTGCGGACATGCAAATCCGTGAACAAATTATGTATTCTCAACAATCCGAGGAGTAACCCTCTGCATGAACGCCGAAATCATTGCCATCGGCACGGAACTCTTGTTAGGGGAAATCACTGATACCAATTCAACACACATTGCCCGAACCCTACGTGATATTGGGGTGAATTTATTTTATGTGACCAGCGTGGGTGATAACCTCCCGCGCATTACCCAGTCTATTAAGTTGGGCCTCTCCCGCAGCGACTTGGTTATTACAACCGGGGGACTTGGTCCAACAGTTGATGATATGACCCGCCAAGCGGTTGCCGATGCGACAGGCCGCCCGCTGGAATTTCGTCAGGATTTGCTTGACCAGATTGCCGAGCGTTTCCGCCGCTTTGGGTCACGCATGAGTGAAAATAATCGCCAACAGGCGCATATCCCCGCCGGAGCGATTCCGATTGAAAATCCGGTTGGCACAGCGCCATGTTACATCGTGGAGGATGAGCAGGGCATTATTATTAGCCTGCCCGGTGTGCCGAGTGAGATGAAATTCCTGCTTAGTCAGCGTGTCATCCCTTATCTGCAAGAAAAGATGGGGCAAAAAGGCATTATCAAAGCACTGGTTTTAAAAACGGCAGGTATTGGAGAAAGCCTAATTGATGAAAAAATTGCCGATTTGATGACCTATGCCAATCCGACTGTTGGGTTGGCGGCGCATACCGGGCAAACCGATATTCGTATCACAGCCCGCGCTGATACCGAGGTCGAAGCGGATGAGATGATCGCCAAAATTGAACATATCGTGCGCCAGCGACTCGGTGATTTCATTTACGGCACAGGCAAAGACCCACTCGAAGGAGCAGTCGTCTCCATACTGCAAAAGATTGGCGGCAAGGTCGCGCTTTGGGAAACGGGCACAGGAGGCACGCTGCGGGATCGTGTTAAACAGGCATCTGGTGGCGAAGCGGTCATCGAATCCGCTTCGGTTTATGATGGACTTACCGGATTACACAGTGCCTTGCCCGAACTTGACCCCGACGCCGAACATGCCGATTTGAAAGGACATGTCGAAAATATCGCCCGCCATACACTCAAAAACAGCCAAGCCGCAGCCGCCATCGCCATCGCCACCAGCGATCACGGAACAGCCATCGCCGTTGCCAGTGAACATGAAACCCGTGCCCGTTCGTATGGCTATGGTGGGGAATCCACCCAAGCCCCGACATGGGCCGCTACATGGGGGCTTAGTATGGCGTGGAAGATTCTGCACGATTTGCACCCCTCTGGTTGATTTTTAGGTCATGTTGGACAATTCACCTATTCAGATTGAGGTACGGCGCAGCTTATTTGTGGAGTACGCCCGTGCCGGATTGATCCTTTTTGGCCGATTTCAAGCCGAAAATGGCGAATTTTGGCCCTTATCGTTCCATTTGACCCTTCTACCGTCCTTCCCACGACTGATGAAATTGACGGCGGAGTTATTGGCGTCCCTCTATACCCCATTGAGCGAACGCGATAGACTCCTGACTACACGTAACACGACGGCGTTGGGCGGTGTATTGGCTACCCTGACCGACATTCCGATGCTCTACCCCTATGGCGAAATCAAATCCTACACGGCGGCATTTGCCATCGAGGGGGCGGCAGATGTCGGTCATCCCACCACCTTGCTCACCGATGTGCTGATAGAGGGCGCCGTCGAATTACAAATCGCAGATCGGGCAGCGCGGGTTGGTATTCCGGTCAAGCGCATCCTTAGTTTGGTAGATGCACGGCAAGGCCACTATCAAGCCTTCCATCAGCAGGGCATTGAAGATATTCGAGCCTTGTTCCCCCTCACCCAGAGTTTGGAATGGGTGGTTGAAGAAGGATTGATTACCACCCGTCTCGCCCAGCGTATAGTGGATTGGCAAACCACCCTGACGTAATTGAATTGAATCTTTTATGACTACACGACTATCCTCCCTTCCACAAGGGATGCGAACATTTTTACGAATTTGGTTCGGTCAAACCGTCTCCCAAATTGGCAGCCGCATGACCCATTTTGGACTGACCCTGTGGATATGGGAACAATCGGGCCAAGCTACATCCGTTGCCCTGATGATCTTTTTCAGCATCCTGCCAACCATTTTTGTCGCGCCGATTGCAGGGATGTTGGTTGATCGCTGGAATCGCAAGCGCTTGATTATGAGCAGTGATCTAGTTGCAGGGTTTTCGACCATTGTGCTACTGATTCTCTATCTCATGAGCCATCTGGAAATATGGCATCTCTATATCACCAGCGCCGTGAACACAGTCTTTAGCCAATTGCAGGGCATCGCATTTTCGGCCTCGATCACCCTGCTCGTGCCCCGTGAGCAATATGCCCGTGCCAGCGGCCTGCGTTTTGTGACGAATTATGGGGCTTCCATTATCGGGCCAGCCTTCGCCGGGGTCTTGTATTACACTGTCAAACTGCCGGGGATTATGCTGGTTGACCTGATGACCCTCTCGATAGCACTGACCACCCTCGCACTGGCCCATATTCCACGCGCAACCGAAACAGAGGCGGGACGAGAAAGTCGCCAAAATTGGTGGACGGAAATTAGCTACGGTTTTCGTTATCTGCGTGCCCGCCCGAATCTTTTTGCCCTATCGCTGATTGCGGTCAGTTTCTGGCTGGTGCATGATCTCGGTGGTGCTCTCTATGCACCGATGGTATTGGCGCGAAGTGGCGATAGTGCCCGTACCTTAGCCGCTGTCAGCACCGCAGCAGGTATTGGCGGCATTACCGGGGCGATTTTCATGAGTGCATGGGGTGGCGGCAAACTTCGACGTATCCATCCGTTTTTGTTGGGCACAATTGGCGCCGGCATCGCCAAAACGATTTTCGGCTTGGGCCAAAGTCTAATCATCTGGTTTCCAGCCCAAGTTTTTTCATCCTTCAACTTTCCGGTGCGGGGTGGCGCGATTGACAGCATTTGGATGTCCAAAGTTGAGCCGGATATTCAAGGGCGTGTGTTTGCTTTTAATCAATTATTGGAAAGCATTTTGACGGCAGCGGCAACACTGGTAGCTGGCCCATTAGCCGACCAAGTATTTGAGCCTGCCATGCGTCCGGGTGGCAATTTGTCCGCGATTTTCGGCTGGCTGGTTGGCACAGAAAAAGGGTCGGGCATGGCGGTGATTTATATCGGCTCGTCGCTGATGATGACTGTCATCGGATTGGCCGGGTATTTGCTGCCTGTTGTGCGGAACGTGGAGGGTCGGGTACCTGATACAAAAGCACCTCAAACTTCTATATCGGAATCCCAATTAGGCTTGGAACAACTTCCAATCGGGGACTAATCCCTAGTCGCAATTTTTGTGATCACTCCGATTATGAGAATCATTACGCCCATCCTAGAGCCAAATCCCGCCAAAATAACCTACCTTCGGAGATATTGTTTTCGTCAAGGAATGCCTCGGCAGTCGCAATTGCCTTATCGGTTTCCTTAATTGAATCAGGCCACTGATGTTCAACAATACTTGCAGCAATACAGATAAACTCTTCCATCGTTTTTGCTACAGTCATCCAGAGCGAATTGTCAACATCATATGCCTCAACATTGCCTGTCTCAATTTTCATGTAGATGAAATACACATCAGAGCCACCCACGCGCCAATATCCATGTTTTAATGGGCTATCAATAGGTAAACCATCTGGATCAGGGCCATTAAAATGGTGTAGCCCTCGCACAGAATCAACTCTAAGATTGGAAAAACTATCGATTGCCCAGTTAACAGCTATCAAGGTATATCTCAGCGTTGAGTGAATAGGTGTATCCAGATCTTTCTCCACTGACTCAATTTCCTCAATGGATGCCCCTAGCACTCTGATCCCATAGCGACCAACGTCTTTTGTCTCTTCTAAGCGGCGTTGGTAGTGGCCGATAACTTCATTCAAGTTTTTGAACATAGTGGTTAATCCCCCACCTCCTCAATCACCAAACTATCACTATCAAAGCTGACGACAGCCACCTGCTCCACCCGCACCCCGATGCGATGCTCAATCAGCAGGTCGGTCAGTTTGTCGCCATCAATCAAGATAATCGGCGCGGTGTTGGGTAATCGGGCCACCTCCATCGCTCCTTTGGTAAACGCAGCAGTGGTCATCACCAACCCTTGATCTATATCCCCCATCGCCAACATATCGCCGCGAAATTGACTGACCACAGGCCGTCCCACATTGCCACTGGTACGTTTGACCTGAATGGCAGTACGGGCCTGCAAAATCCCTACCCGCACCTCCGCCACAACATCAATACCCCCATCGGCTGACCGATCCGTCACGATGATGTTGTTATAACCCATCTTACCAAGCAACCGCCCTATCAAATGTTCAAACGCATAGGGGTCAACATTCAGCAGTACATTTTTTAGCTGGCGCTTGACTTCGTGCCGTTGTTTTTCTGCCATGCGCGAAATGGTATCTACTTCGCTTTCCCATTCTGCCAAGCCAAACATGCCCGGCCCTTCCCGTCGAAAAGCCGAGGATAAGCCATTTTCTTGAATGTCGGTATAGAGTTGAGCCGAGAGCGAGGCTTCCGGCGTCATGCCCTGCGGATTAATCAGGCCCAATTCCAGCGCGATTTGTGTAATCTCGCTATACGACATAGCCCGCCCCTCGGATTTCAAGACTTCATAGGCGGCATCCTTATAGCTCAAAAACTCACCCTGCTGCCGAAAAATGACGTTATCTATCACATTTTCAGGAATGGGGTCATCTTCCGTGCGGAGGGTATAGCGGCCTCGTTCAACCCGCTTAAACGGCGAAATTTCAATGCCGTCCCGTTCACGGTGCAAACTAGCAATAATGACCGATGCCATTGTTTGACGCGGCGTTTGGCCCATCGTGTCAATCAAGCCTTCCTCTAACGCCGTGCGGGTAATTTCGGCGACAGACAGTGGGCGTTCGGCTTGGCGGAGAACCTCAATGGCAGCCTGTAAAAACGTCATAGCATTAGACACTTTCCAGTAGCAGACGCAGTTTTAATTTTAGCGCCTCAAGGGTAGCCTGTCTGTCCGATTCAGGGACAGTGATTCCCTCCAACACCTGCAACAGCACTTCAATCTCAGCACGCGAAAACAAACTCGGTGGCAAGACCGCCCCTCGAATCAAGCGATACCCGCCGCCCTGCCCCATATCGGATTCCACCTGCACCCCCAAATCACGCAGCAGCATGACATAGCGCCGCACAGTGCGAGTATCTACCTCTAATCGTTCGGCAAGTTCGTTGGCATTTAAGCCGGGGTTGGCGTGCAAAATATGCAGCAGGGTCAGAAGGCGTGTCGCCGGAGTATACATAAATCCCCCACCCCTTCTAGGAACGATGCTGTCCTACTTCGCGGCGAAAATGGAAATGTAGCAACAATCTCAAAAGGAACAGCTAATCATGTTTACCGCGCAGCGCATTTCCCATTCGCACACGTTAGAGTTTACCGCATTTATTGAACAAGTGTTCCCCTTATTTACCCCGGTCAAGGAGAAATTGTGGTTGGCCGAGTGGCAATTTACCCCGATTTATCACACCACTGCATCACTAGAAGAAGTCGGGGCGGTCTTCAAAACGGAGCATGGCGACCAATCAGAAGAATTCTGGGCGATGGCTGATTATGACCCGCAGCAGCATCGGGTTCAATATGTGCGCTTTTGGCCCGATTTGCTATTGACCACCATTGATATTCAGTGTCTAGCGATAGGCGACAAAACGAGGGTCAGCATCACCTACACCCGCACGGGATTGAGCGAGGCGGGGAATGCTAAATTAGCCCCCTTCACGACTGAGGCATATCGTGAGCAAATGACGTTTTGGCAGCACGCGATTGAGTATTATCTGGCAACAGACACGGCGTTAGTCGGGGTGCATTAAAAACAACGGGCAGAATCATCTGCCCAATTATTTAATCTTCGTCGAGGCTGAGAACCGCCATAAATGCTTCTTGTGGAACTTCCACGCTGCCAATCATCTTCATGCGCTTCTTGCCTTTTTTCTGCTTTTCCAGCAATTTGCGCTTACGGGTGATGTCACCGCCATAACACTTCGCCAAAACGTCTTTGCGGAGGGCTTTCACATTGGCGCGGCTGATAATGCGATTTTCGGCGGCGGCCTGAATCGGCACCACAAACTGCTGTTGGGGAATCAATTCCTTGAGCTTGGAAACCAGCTTTTGGCCCTTATGGAAGGCGTGGTCTTTATGCACAATCATCGCCAGCGCGTCCACTGGTTCGTTATTCACCAAAATCTCCAACTTGACCAGTTTGTCGGGGCGGTATTCTTTAAATTGATAGTCGAGGCTGGCATAGCCTTTGGTGGCACTCTTTAATTTGTCATAGAAATCCACAATGAGTTCCGCCAGCGGCAAATAATACGACAGCATGACACGCTTGGGATCAAGGTATTCCATCGTGATGTATTCCCCACGCTTGGAAGTGACCAATTCCATAATCGCGCCAATGTAGGTATCAGGCGTGAAAATCTGAATACTCATCCATGGCTCGCGGATTTCTTGAATCGTAGATTCATCGGGCAACGCGGCGGGACTATCAATGCGGATAATATCGCCTGTATTCCGCAGTACCACCTCATATTCCACACTTGGCGCGGTTGCCAGCACATCAAGGTCATATTCACGTTCAAGGCGTTCCTGCACAATCGTCATGTGAAACAGGCCCAAAAAGCCGACGCGGAAGCCAAAATTCAGCGCTTGGGAGGTTTCCGGCACATAACTCAACGAAGCGTCATTAAGCTGCAATTTTTCCAGTGCCTCTTTGAGTTCAGCGTAGTCGTCATTCTCAACCGGATAAAACCCCGCAAACACCATCGGTTTCGCAGGTGCATACCCCGGTAGCGGCTCACTTGCCCCATTGATCTTGAGCGTGACCGTATCCCCCACACGGCATTCCCGCAATGTCTTTAACCCGGTGGCGATATAGCCCACGCTACCCGTCGTTAATTCGTCAATCGGGGTGAGGCCGGGGGTAAAAATGCCAATTTCGATTGGCTCTACGGTCACATTAGTGCTCATCATAAGCAGTTTGTCGCGCTTGGTGACTCTGCCTTCAATCACGCGGATATATACAATCACGCCGCGATAGCTATCATAGTGGCTGTCAAAAATTAGGGCACGCAGCGGTTTGTGTGGATGACTTTCGGGATGCGGCACACGATCTACCACTGCCTGCAACACCTCTTCTACCCCGATACCCGTTTTGGCGCTCACCCGCAGCATTTTTTCCTTTTCAATGCCAAGTAAGTCTTCCAATTCCTGAGCCACCCGATCAGGGTCAGCGGCGGGCAGGTCAATCTTGTTGATGACCGGAATGATTTCGAGGTCGGCATCCAACGCCAAATAGAGATTCGCTAATGTTTGCGCCTCAATTCCCTGCGAGGCATCCACTACCAACAGCGCCCCTTCACATGCTTGCAATGCGCGGCTGACTTCGTAGGTGAAGTCCACATGGCCGGGGGTGTCAATTAAGTTCATTTCATATTCTTCGCCATCCGCCGCCGTCCATTTCATACGCACCGCCGACGCTTTGATGGTTACACCCCGTTCTTTTTCCAGTTCCATGCTGTCCAACAACTGGGCTTCCATGTCGCGGTCACTGATGGTTCCAGTGATCTGCAATAGGCGATCTGCCAGTGTGCTTTTGCCATGATCAATATGGGCAATAATGCAAAAATTCCGAATCCGCGAAGTATCCATCCAACCGTCCCTGCCAAGCTGAAAATATGGGCGTAATTCCCTCAGTATAGCGGATTACCCCAGTGTGATAAAGATAAATATTTGGATCACATAATTGCACAATCGCGCAATTGCTCATTTTTTGAACCAGTCTTCAAATGAATGGGTAGATTTCGAGAAGACAGCTTTTTCCATCTCAAGGAGATTCAAAATGACGGCTCGACCATTTGATCAATTTCGTGACGAAATTTTAGGGTTCTACAATCAAGGTAAATATCAGGACGCCCTCACCAGCATCTCTGATGCACTTGTGCAGCATCCTCAACGTGCCGATTTGCTGGTCTATTGGAATATGTGCATGTATGGAAGGCTCAAAAATGTTGACGCTACCATAAACGAGTTTCAAAAAGCAATAGAAGCAGGGTATTGGTATGGTGCGGGCCAGTTAGCCGACGATGATGTAGATTTGCTACCCGCCACCAGTCACTCCGAATTTATCCGTCTGCGCGAAATCTCAGTAGCGCGACAGCAGGCAGCACAGGCCAATTCCAAGCCCGAACTACTGGTGCTGCCTCTACACCCTAATGCCAAAGCCCCCTACCCGGTTTTGTTGGCCCTGCATGGCAACAACAGCAACACCGAAATCACCGCACCTTATTGGCAATCATTGGCTGATGCAGGGTGGCTGGTCGCAGTAGCCCAATCTTCGCAAATCACAAGTGCAACAACCTACGTCTGGAATGACCATGCCGTCGCCGTGCCCGAAATTCAGACACATCTAGCCAATCTGAAAAATGACTACGCCATTGACGAAAATCAGGTAGTCGTCGGTGGTTTTTCAGCTGGGGCAGGTCTCGCGTGTCGGGTCGTTCTAAAGCAAGACATCAAAGCCAAAGGGTTCATCGGTCTTGGAACATATATCGCCAGCCCAGAGGAGCTTTTGGCTGAGGTGGATTATGAAGCGATTAAACATGTGCGTGGGGTTCAGATCATTGGTGATCAGGACGAACCCTGTTTGCCCGGCACACTCAAGTTAACCGGAATGCTCAAAGAACATTCTATTGCCTGTAACATAAGCATCATTGAAGGCATGGCACACGCCTATCCGCCTGATTTTGCCGAGCGTCTGTGTAAGGCCGTCGGGTTTATCGCCCAAAGTTAGTAGTTGTTATCGTCCACCCATTCGAGGTTTTCATTCTGTACTTTCGGTTGAGCGCGACTGGGTGAGCGAGGTTCATATTCCCCGACATCATAAGGCGATTGGGCACGGCTGGGGGCGGGTGTACTGCTGCGGCGTTTACCGCTGCCCGCTGTAATCGCCTCCGCCTCGCCTGCTGCCAATTGGGGGGTGGCGCAATAGGGGCATAAATTCCACGATAGCTCTAACATTTGATGGCACGCCACACACGATTTTTTCAGTTTGGTGTGGCAAAACGGGCAGACCTGCCATTCATGTTTGGTCGGACGACCACAACCGGGACAGGCGGGTTTGTCCTCAATCTCCTGCAATAATGCCTCTTCTTCTAACGAGCGCTCATAAGCATCTGCCAACGTTTCGCGCGGGCGCAGCATAATATAAATAATCAGACCAAACATATTGAGCAGGCCAACCAAAATGGCAGCAGCAATCTGCGCAAGGGGGTCACGCGAACGGGCTTTCATGTCGTTATATGTCCAAATGACAAACGCCACCGAAAAGGCCGTAAAAACTGCGCCGAAAATTGTGACGCTGGCAAGGACAAGACTGTTCAGGGTATCCGTACTCATGAATCGTGACTCCCGTTGTTAGGTCGGTATCGGTTATCTGCATTCGACCACATGGGCTAAAATCAAGTCAAATCAATGGGGCAAAGTATAGCATGGTGCGTATGATGGGGCAATTTCGACCACCTAAGAAGACAATTGAAAGCCTGCGCGTCCAAGCGAACCGTGAGGGCATTGGGTCGCTGCAAAACATCGAACTACTAGCGCTCATTCTACACAATGGCAATGCCGGCGAGGATGTGATGGCATTGGCCGAATATGTGGTACAGCACTTTGGTGATTTGGAGGGAGTAGCTCAAGCCAGTTTAGATGAATTAACCCAAATCCCCGGTATTGGGCAAGGACTTGCAACGCGACTGCAAGCCGCCCTCATGTTAGGCCAGCGCATCTCACTATTTCAGGTCGAAGATCACCCCGTAATTCGCCGCCCATCTGACGCAGTACGATTGATCGAGCGGCATCTTATCACTCTGCCCCAAGAGCAGTTAATTGTGGTACTGTTGGATACCCAAAATCGTGTAACCAGTTTGGAGACGGTCTATATAGGTAGTCTCAATACCACTGTCGTGCGGGTAGCGGAGATTTTTCGGCCTGCTATCTTGCAAAATAGTGCGGGTCTCATTCTTGCCCACAATCACCCATCCGGTGACGCGACCCCATCTGATGACGATGTGAAGTTAACCCAAGATGCCGTTGCCGCCGGAAAATTATTAGACATCGCCATCCTCGATCATCTGGTGATTGGGCGTGGCGAATGGGTCTCGATGCGAGAACGCGGACTAGGGTTCGACTGATGTTGAAACCACCGGAACTTCAGCAATAATGGACAATTCGCTGATATAGGAATTATATAAATGCCCCGACGCATAAACCTCAATTTCCCTTATCAACGCAGGGCGTAAATCTTCAGTGGCTAACATGAAATCGCTAGATTCAAATGTATACCATGAATTTTGATTGATATGCTCATGGTTCTGGCAGCCGAGGCACTGCACTTGACCAACACCTTCGTCATAATAGGTGTAAAATCCCTGAATCCAAGCACTTTCCGTATTTGCCTGAACATTTCCGGCATTCTTGAAAGGCATCTTGATCATAATAGCACATTCCGTACCTGCTGCTCCGCACCCACTTAATGATTGCGAGGCAATATAGACCGATGCTCGAATATAAAGATGCTGATATTTTGACACATCCACATACGCGATATCAATTTGGGTAGGCGGATCTGTATTCTGATTAACTGTAGTAATTGTAACAATATTGGAACTGTCGCTTGCAACGACAAAGCGATCAGCGGGTTGCTTGCATCCACTATAGTGAGGGTAAACTGGCTCAGAACCAGTTCGCCTCAAATGAAGAGTAAAACGATCTTGGAAAAATACGCGCTCGTGAACTCCCGGTGGGTCAGTGATGGTAGAGTCATTGGATCGAGTTTCCCCTGATCGATCTTCTAGACACCCCCAAACATCTAAAACATCATCACCATCAGGGGCACCTCGGAGAAAGTATGGATTATCTAGCAGATTAATAAGGATAGCGGCAACTCTCGGCGCTTCGTTTCTCCTGAAAGCCCACTTTTCAACAGGTTCTGTTGCTTCGATCAGTTTAGCCTCATTATCCTTATTAATCACAACAGCTTGTCCCCTTTGAACGGTGACATTGACCCCATCTATACCAAATTGAAGTGTATAGTAACCCTCATGATCCAATCGAATACTATAATTACTTCCCCTTATTTCTAATCGAAATTCTCGTTCAAATCTGGAGCTAACCATCACATCAAGTTTACCAAATGCATCTGTTAGTAAGACTGAGTAGGGATTATCCCCCAAACCAAAACGGGGACGAGACGCACGCTCCAAAATCACTGAACTTCCGCCAAACATCTGAATCGTTGCCAATACTTGGTCGTCATTTAAGGGGTCATCAATCGTAATATACCCTTGCGAAAGTTCATCCGTCCGCAAGGTATCACCCGTCTGGACAGGGTAGCGATCCCGCACCACCCGCTCGGTATCATTGGGGGCGGTATAACCAATCGTGCCTCGACTGACTTTGACAGTAGTGCGTAAATCAATGGTGGAGTCGAAAAGCACCCAATTGATAGCCCATGCGATGCCCGCCATGAGCAAACAAAAGGTCACAAAAGCCGTGAGTAAAGTTGCCCATGCAACTCGTTGGGGATAACGTGCGGTGATAGATGTTGTCATTCGCCAAAATACTTGATTCTAAATCGGGTAAATTCGCCAGTGGCGGGGGAATAGCTCTTTTCGACAGACTCGACACGAGCAGCAGTTGGGCCAAGATTCAGATACTCTTCAAAATGGCGCAGTTGCTCAGGGTTGCCCTCGGCAATCACTTCTACCGAGCCATCGCCACGATTCCGTACCCACCCGACCAAGCCCAACTCATTGGCCCGCTGTTCGGTATAGTAGCGGAAACTGACGCCTTGCACTCGTCCATGTACAATCGCGTGGAGTTGTTTGTGTTCACCTGATTCCGACATGGTTTTATCCGGCCCTCGCAAAAAATCGGCAGATGAGTTCAGTTGACCCACCTGCCGATTTTATCACCAGATTGTGAGAATTAAAGTGGACTTAGTTCAACGAAGCCCAACCATTGCCATCCGAAAGGTCGTCGTCATCGTCATCAAAATCATCTACCTCGTCGTAGTCCTCATCGAAGGCGTAGTCGAAGTCGTCCACGTCATCAAGGTCGTCTTCCAAATTGAACATTGGGAAGAAGTGCTCACCGACCAATGAGGCCATGCCGAGGGCTTCCTCAGCGGCTTCGGCGAGTTCGTCATCTTCGTTCTGGTCAGCCAGTTCCATGATCCCGGCAAGGGCCTCACGCGCTTCTTTGCTGCCAATTTCGCCCATTGCCCAGATGGACATCAGTCGGATTTCGTAATCATCCTCATAGGCCAATTCGATTAGACGGCGCACCGCAGCAGTGAGTTCTAACTGCCCAGCAGCACGTACCGCCTCAAATCGAATTTCGGGTTCGCGGTTATTCAATTCTTTCAGCACAATGTCTTTCCATCGTGCATCACACGAGCTGCCCATCGCAAAAAGCGCACTGACCTTCATGGGTAAATCGTCGCTATAGTAGGCATCGTAAATCATGTCCGGCACGCGCGGATTTCCACAGAATGAAATGGCCTCCAATGCATGACGGCGCACTTCATCGTCCTCGCGCAAATCATCATAACGAGCCAACACCACCCTTTGGGCTTGTTCTGCCAAGCGAGCATCAAATTCTTCCAACTCACCATCCCGGATGTATCGTCCCAAGCCTTCCACTGCGGCTGCCCGCACAACTGGGGCTTCGTCCTTAGTCAGTTTCATCAAGCGGTGATACATACGCTCGGAATCCACATACCAAGTCATGCCGACAGCCTCGGCCCGTACTTCAGGGTCGGGGTCTTCAAAAGCGAGATAGGATAGGGCCTCAAAATCGAGGTCAAAATTCGTTTCGCTAATCTCAGCCAGCAATCGAACCGTGCGGCGACGCTGTTCGACTGGAATTTCAGGCCATGCCTTTTTCAAGGCTGCAACTGATTCATCTACTAGATCGGACAAGCCATAAATCGCTCCGGCGGGTAGTACCGCTTCAGAATGATGGTTTTGGTGCAGGGCCGCAATCGTCTCAGTGATTGGGAATGCTTGTGGGCGGCGCTCCTCACCATCATTCTCATCATCTAGGTCATTATCGAAATCAAAGTTATACCCGTCTTTAGTTGGCTTCTTCGCCATGCGTCTCCCTCCCGGCTAAAACGAGCTTAGGTCAATCGGTTTCACAATATCGAAAAATACGATGACGACCATCAACGAAAGCAAAAAGAGCATCCCAATCATATGCACCACGCCCTCGCGTTCGGGTGAAATCGGTTTGCCGCGTAATAGTTCAATCACGACGAACAGTATACGACCACCATCCAATGCAGGAATGGGCAGCAAATTTGTCACCGCCAACGCGATGCTGATAATGGCTGCGAAGCCTAGAATCGGATAGGGGTTGGATTCTTCTTGGCTCTCTTTGATGAATTTTCCGCCCATTTGGGAAATTGCCACCGGGCCTGCTGGACGGGCTTGTTCGGCCTCAATATCACCGCGAATAAGCATTACTGGCGCGTAAAATATTACGCCAATTGCCCGAACAAAATTACCTGAACCAGTCTGAATGGCCTCAGCCACATTGTCTGCCTTACGCACTTCTGTATGAAGGTCACGGGTCGCAGTGACTGCACCAATCGTTTCATCCAACGGAGCGGGTGCAATCTGAATCCCGATACGAGCCACATCTTCACCGTCTAACACACGCGGCGTCACTTCAATATGGATGATTTCATCAGCACGCTGAATGGTCAGGTCAATGGGAATATCTTCATGTTCTTTGGTGTAATCTACCAGCATGTCCACATCGGTCAGTGATTGATCGTCTACGGCGACTACGACATCATCAATTTCGAGGCCAGCTTCATGGGCAGGAGCATCTTCCTCAATATTGACGATTTGCACCTTTTCCTTAACATCACTGGTTTGGAATGGCGCAGGCGTTACAGTCAAGGTTTGTGTTTCCCCACCCCGCTTAATGGTCAGTTCGATGCTGTCCTTGTCCTCAATGGCATCTTCAAATTCTTCAAGACGCTCGACTTTCTGACCATCTACATGCGTAACCACATCACCAGCCTCAAGGCCAGCAGTTTCGGCGGGCGACCCCGGCAAGATTTCGATCATCGTAATATCGCCGATTTCATAGGGTTGGAAAAAGCCTGCGATAACGATAAACAGCACCAGTGCCGCAATGAAATTAGCGAGTGGCCCAGCGAACAAAAACCAAATGCGCTCCCACGGCCCCGCCTCAAAAACACTCTTGGGGTTTTCGATATGACGGCCTTCGATTTCGGCGCGGTCTTCCTTCATTTCCTCCTCGGTCTTGGGGCGGACAAAATCCTCACCATAGGGGCGCACAAATCCCCCCAATGGAATCCAGTTAAGGGTATAGATCGTATCCCCCTTCCGAAACAGGACAAGGGCACGCGGCGGAATCCCAATCCCAAATTCGAGGACAGTAACACCAACGCTCTTGGCCGCAAAGAAGTGGCCTAGCTCGTGAATAATCACCAGCGGAATCAGCACAATAAAAAAGGACAGGGCGGCTAACACAAAGTCATTCATGGATACTCAGAACCTCTCACCAGAACCAATCACAAGCCTATCCTATCCATTCAAGCGGACAGACTGCTATCTGAAATTAGATACCATTATAGTTTTAATACGGTTTTTAATCTATGGGAGCGTTTACTAGATGACTCATCCCTTGCTTAACTTACCCCTGCCACAGCAAATTTCCCCACTCGAAAATTCACTGCAACAGGGACACAGGGACATTAGAAAACGGAATAGACGATTTCGCCATCATTCCATTCGGGTTCGCCGTCCAGCACCTGCATAATTTTCATAAAACGTTCATGTTGTTCAGGGCTGTCAGCATTGGCGAAATAGGCTTCACGGCTTTCAAAAACGACAGTCAGAATGAACTCATTGCTATCACGATCCAGTTGATAGATCATCACCGCCACCTGCCCCGGTGCGCGGCCTACCCCGATGTCTCTGGTAATCTGGTCAAAGCGGCCTTCCATGCCCGGTTTTACGCGCATCCGAGCAACTGTGCCATACATAATAATCGTCTCCTTGTCCTCGCTGCAATGCAAACGATATGGCAAAGAATGATATTATGACCCGACCTTGTATCGCAAATAGGATTCCATAAACTCATCCAGCCGTCCGTCCAGCACATCAGCAGTGCGACCTGTTTCATAATCAGTACGCAGGTCTTTTACCAACTGATAGGGATGTAGGACATACGAGCGGATTTGATGCCCCCACTCGGCGCTGACATGCTCACCTTTGAGTTGGGCAAATTCTTCATCCTGTTTTTGCTGTTCCAATGCCAATAGACGTGATTTCAACACCTGCATAGCCCGATTCATGTTCTGCACTTGGCTGCGTTCATTTTGGCACGATACAACGATCCCGGTAGGCAAATGAGTAATCCGCACCGCTGTATCATTTTTCTGGACATGCTGGCCGCCCGCCCCACTTGCCCGATAAGTGTCTACTTGCAGGTCTTTTTCGTTGATCTCGATTTCGATATCATCGTGAATATCAGGCCAGACTTCAACTAATGCAAACGATGTCTGCCGCTTACTATTGGCGTTATATGGGCTGATACGGACAAGACGATGGACACCACGTTCGGATTGTAAATAGCCATAAACCCAATCACCCTGAATGGAAAGCATGGCACTTTTTATGCCCGCTTCTTCACCTTCCATTTGGTCAACAATTTCAATTTTGTGATTGTGTTCTTCAGCCCACCGGATATACATCCGCATGAGCATCTGTGCCCAGTCTTGAGCGTCTGTGCCCCCTGCCCCGGCGTGAATGGCAAGGATGGCATCTTCATTGTCATATCTTCCGCCTAACATAGCTTGGAAGGACAGCTTTTCAACCTGTTCGGCCAACTGGTCAGCTTCCGCGTCAAGTTCGGCCTCCAAGCTATAGTCACCCAATTCCGCTAATTCGAGTGTGTCTTGGATATGTTGAAATGTCACCTGCCACTTTTGGACTTCATTCCGCAGTTTGGAGATATGCTGCATAGTGGTTTGGGCCGATGCCGCATCGTTCCAAAAATCAGGTTGAATGGATTTTTCTTCTAGTTGAGCCAGTTCATCGGCTTTTTTAGCGATGTCAAAGACGCTCCATGAGGGCTTCAATTCGTTCACGCATTTCGTTGAGACGGCTTACTACTTCCATTAACTTTCTTTCTCCTCAAGTTCGTCAAACAGCCCCGCGACAAACCGATCCGGGTCAAACGGGACTAAATCATAAATAGTCTCGCCCACACCGATATAATGAATCGGCAGGCCGAGTTCTTGATGAATCGCAAAAATCATACCGCCCTTTGCCGTGCCATCCAGTTTGGTCACAATCAACCCTGTGACGTTGACCATCTCTTGGAATTTTTTGGCCTGCGTAAGCGCGTTTTGTCCGGTAGTGCCATCTAAAACCAGTAGCACTTCATGGGGTGCATCCGGCACGACCTTACCCATGACGGCATACACTTTTTTCAACTCTTGCATCAAATTGAAATTCGAGTGCAGGCGTCCGGCGGTATCTACAATCAAGATTTCTGCGCCGCGTGCATTGGCCGCTTCAACCGCGTCATACACAATCGCGCCGGGGTCCATACCGGGTTTGCCCGCAATCACGGGAACGCCTGCCCGTTCACCCCATACTTGCACTTGGTCAATCGCGGCAGCCCGGAACGTATCGCCCGCAGCAATCAAGGTCTTACGATTATTCAACTGCATACGTCGGGCCAGCTTGCCAATCGTCGTAGTTTTGCCTGATCCATTGACCCCGACAATCATAATCACCGAAAGTTGGCGCCCACTGACATTTAAAGGAACAGGGGTATTCAGAAGGCCACGCAATTCGGCTTTAATCGCGTCGTTCATCTGGGAAGTCTTGGTCAGTCCATCCCGCCGAACACGCGCCTGCAATCGTTTAATCAACTCAGTTGTGGTCGGCACGCCCATGTCGGCCTGCAAAAACATGGCCTCGATTTCATCCCATGTATCTTCGGTAATGTTGGTGTTACCCAATGCTTGTGCTAACCGCCCAAAAACGGCCTGCCGGGTCCGACTCAAGCCTCTTACCAGTGAACCCACCTTATCCTCACTTACTGCTGAATTTAGCGTCTTGCGTTAGATGATGTATTAGATCGTGTTCGGGATTGGAAGTATACCTGTGCAAAAGCGACGTTTCAATATTCGACTCAGGGTTGGAAATTTGAAATACACGCTTGTGTTGGGAAGGTGTATAATATCACTTGAGAGTAAATTCTAAATCAAAAATAACTGAATTTTGTAAATATTTTGTTAGATCGTTATAGCCATAAAGGTAATGGGTACGATTTCCCTTAGTATCTTTATTCTAGTAAACTAAAATTGTATATAGTGTTGGGACTTGAGGGCAACGGTCATGGAAGTGAGCAATGTTTCTATGATAACCAAAGTGTGTTCCAAATGCGGAACCGAAAATACAGCCGAAAACCCAGTTTTGTGCACAAACTGTGGTGAATTATTGCCAGAAACCGGTCTTAAAACTCGTCAGTTAGAAGAAAAAGATGAAGGCCCTGTCGTCCCTAAGCGTCGTTGGGGAACCGCACGTTTTGATCGTGAGACAGTGGTAATTTTCCATGTGCGCGGCAACGACAAGCCCCTAAAACTCCATTTAGAAACGGAACTTGTGTTGGGTCGTACACACGGTACTGAGAAAGTGGATGTAGACTTCAGCTCTTATGGAGCAGTCGAAGCGGGCGTATCACGTCGTCATGCGCGGCTACGCAGGCAAAATGAGACGGTTGTTATTATTGATGAAGACAGCGCCAACGGCACTTTTTTAAATGGGCAAAAAATTCTTTCGAACGAGCCGCGCATCTTACGGGATGGAGATGAAGTCCGTCTTGGACGGCTAGTCATGCGGGCCAGCTTTGAGGATTCGATTGCGTGATGTCATCTCGCCAGCCCCCTAGCCCACCCGACCCAGAATCATCTGAAAATACACCGTCCGCGCTGACTCACCT
Organism: Anaerolineae bacterium; assembly: GCA_021463865.1. Classification (GTDB taxonomy): domain Bacteria; phylum Chloroflexota; class Anaerolineae; order Aggregatilineales; family J027; genus CFX10. Next base: position 22,919 of record JAJTXY010000005.1, on the reverse strand, counting down.
AGATGGACAAGGTACGGCGCGGATGGTTGATGTTGGGCATAAAGCTGACACCGAACGTGTCGCAGTTGCAGGTGGACGAGTGTTGATGAATACCGAAACTTTTGCCGCGATCCGCGATGGCCTTGTCAAAAAAGGTGATGTGCTGACTGTAGCCCGTATTGCAGGCATTATGGCTGCCAAACGAACCTCCGAATTGATTCCCCTGTGTCACCCTCTCCCCCTCACCCATATTGACGTTGACTTAGAACTAGATACCAGTGCGTCAGCGGTGAATATTCGAGCGACGGCCCGCACCACTGGGAAAACGGGAGTTGAGATGGAAGCCCTTACTGCTGTTAGTGTAGCGGCTCTCACCATCTATGATATGGCGAAAGCGCTTGACCGCGAAATGCACATTGAAGGTATTCATCTGCTCGAAAAACGTGGTGGCAAAAGTGGGGATTATCGAGCCAAAGATTTTTAGTGGTCTTTAGCCGATTATAATGGCCTCGACGTTTGTGTCATACCTTTGAGCCTACACGATAAATAAAAGCCAAAAAAACTTAAGTATCAGGCAATTCCACCCTGATATTTTACGCTGCTTTCGGTAAAATTAACCCCATTGGTAAAGACAACAGACAAGGCATCTTCCCATGACCTTTACCTTAAAAGTAAAGCTATTTGCGACGCTCAAAGATTTGGCGGGAACAAGCGAATTAACCCTCCAACTGGCCGAAGACACAACCATTGAAACCGTGCGAGAACACCTCGTTCACCAGATACCAGCGTTAAAGGCCGCTTTAGCCAGTGCGATCCCCGCTGTGAATCATGAGTATGTGTTTGAGGGTCATCCTGTCCAAGCAGGCGATGAGGTTGCGTTTTTCCCGCCTGTTTCTGGCGGAAGCGATGTCATAAACTGGCCCGAAATCGCGCTGCTGGCAGAACAACCGATAGATTTAAACGAACTGACCGCCAAAGTAGTGACGCCCGCTACTGGTGCAATAGCCTTGTTTAGCGGTTATGTGCGGGGGGAGACCAAGACACAACATGGTATTGAGGCCACCACCCGTCTAGAATACGAGGCTTATGCACCAATGGCCGTGGCGAAAATGCAGCAGGTCATGGCCGAAATCCGTCAGCAGTGGCCGTTGGTACAAGGCATCGCTGTGGTACAACGTATTGGTCATCTTGAAGTGGGCCAACCGACTGTTTTAATTGCGTGCGGGGCTGGACATCGAGATCAAGGCTGTTTTGAGGCGGCCCGTTATGGAATTGATCGGCTAAAAGAGATTGTGCCCATCTGGAAAAAGGAAATCCACCCAGATGGTGCGGCATGGGTTGAAGGAAAATATCAGCCAAAGCCGGAAGACACACTCAAGAATTAATTCGCATAATGGTCTACATCACTTTCTAAATTTCGTGAAGGAAAAAAGTGGTAATTCGTACAAACTGTTTGAGGCGTGCTATATTGGAGAATGATGCACGTATCCGGTATACTACCCCGCTGTGGGGAGCTAATTCATTTTCCTCCCATCATGCCGTGATATTAAGGGTAAAAAACACTCGTGGCAAGAAAAACGCTTGGTAAATATGAAGTCATAGAACGGTTAGGCCGGGGTGGGATGGCAGAGGTCTATAAGGGCTATCACGCCGCGCTTGACCGCTATGTTGCCATCAAACTTCTACACCCTTTTTTAGCGGATGACCCTGAATTTAAAGATCGTTTTGAAAAAGAAGCCCGCAATGTTGCCAAGCTACGCCACCCAAACATCGTGCAGGTTTTTGACTTCGAATATGATCAGCACGGCGAAAGTTATTATATGGTCATGGAGCTTATCAACGGCCCCACGCTAAAAGATAAGCTGTTTGAATTGGCTGCCAGTGATCAACGTTATTCACTGCAAGAATCCGTTCGCATCATCAGCGATACAACGAACGCCCTATCGTATGCCCACAAGCGCAACATGATCCATCGGGATGTAAAACCCGCCAACTTGATGTTAGATGAAGATGGCCGGGTGGTTCTAACCGACTTTGGCATTGCCAAGATCGTCACCGGGGTGCAATTTACAGCCAGCGGAGGCATGGTGGGAACACCCGCTTATATGGCTCCCGAGCAGGGGCTAGGAGAAGCGGGCGATGAGCGCTCCGACCTCTATTCGGTTGGCGTTATCATGTATCAGATGGTGACAGGCCGCCTCCCCTATGATGCGGATACCCCCCTAGCCATTATCCTGAAACATCTCAACGAACCCGTGCCTGACCTTCGCAAAATTGAACCCGGGCTACCTGATTGGGTGGTACAGGTGACAGCGAAAGCGATGGAAAAAGACCCCGAAAAACGTTATCAATCAGCGGAGGAATTTTTAGAGGATTTACGGCGGGGTATTGGTGGACGGACATTAATCGGCGATGTCAAAACGCCCAATTCGGTCTCGATGGGTGATTCAATCTCCGATAGCGTGTTTTCGACTGGTAGCAACCCGCTGGCGGTGATTAACGAGGCGACGGAGCAAGACAAACGTCGCGTCACAGGGTCCCACCGTACCGTTCTTGATCCTAACCGTCCCCGCTCAGGCCAAGCGCCTAACCCACCCACACAAACACCACGCACAATGACTACGGGGGGGGCACGCAGTCTAAATCCCGCGACCACCACCGGACGCACCAGACTGCCAGAGCTAACCCCAACCCGCCAGAAAAGTCGTGGCTGTACCTCTGTTGCCATCACAGTGCTGTTTATGTTGGTGCTGTTGGGGGGCATACTAGGCCTCATCATCACGGGGCAAAATGGCGATGGCCCACTCGCAGGATTTTTTGAAAACGGAGACACGGATACCCCAACCACCAAAATCGCGTTGGAGAATGCTAGTGCTACCTTACCTGTTTTGCCGTCCAGCGAACCGAGTATTACACCAACGCCAAGCAATACCCCGACGGCCAGCAAAACAAGCACACCTACCAACACCGCCTCCCCAACGGCGACCACAACTTCGACGGCCACCAATACATTCACGCCATCTTCAACACCAACCAATACAGTGACCACTACTGCTAGCAGCACTCCAACCCAAACACTGCCCCCAACCTCGGCAGTGCTATTCACCCAAACAGCACGTGCGCAGATATTTGGGAGCCAAACTGCTGCCTTTATCCAGACCGCAACCGCCGCAACCCCAACCTTGACCGTCGAAGAACTGCTTGCTCGGTGCGATCTAGATTATGCCATTCTAGAGCCGCGTGAATTGGATACGGCCCCCTCCCTGCGTGATATTGTAAATCCACGTCTGGTGCAGGCCCGTTCGGAGTTTACGTTTGACTTGGTAATCGAAAACGCCAGCACATGCGATTGGCCTAGCGACGCAGGGCTAGAATTTTTCTTCATCAGAGATACCACCGCCCTAGAGATAGATTATGGCCCTTTGACTCAAGAGTGTAGTTCGGCGGATCGTATCTTCAAGGATGTCAACTATACCAGCCCGACCCGCCCGCGTATTTTCTTAGAGGGGCCAGTTGCACGAGGTGATTCATTGACCATCCCCATTACGGGCCTCGCCTCAAACCGCTACGGTTGCTATTTCGGAGTATGGCAACTGCAATTTGCCGATTATGGAGTGCCTGTCGGCGACCCCATCATTATGCCTATTCAGGTCTTTGGCGGGGAATAAGCGGGCCAATACAACCAACAAAAATTAAAAGGGCAGAGGTCTTTCCCCTGCCCTTTTTGTTTAGCAGATTCTAAGTGGTTTAGTTTACGTTTAAGAGTGGCGCGGCACGGATGATAAGACGATCCGCATAAACCCCACGCGCAAAATCCCAGTTAGTACAGGTCAACAACGTCAACACAGGGTCAACCGTAGGATGGGTCACTTCAATCGCCGTCGCGTTCACAGTGGTAATTTCGGTGACGCGGAAGGCATATTTGTAAGGGCCATCGTAGACGTAAATATCATCACCCACCTCAAGCTCATTCAAACGTTTAAATGGGCCGGGGTCGTCATTGGCAAGCTGGACATGCGCGACCAACACGGTATTACCCCATGTGGGTGCCATCCATGTTGTTTTTTCTAGCCAACCAACGCTGTGTCCCAAATTGCTCACATCCCACGCAGCATCTGAATAGGGTAACTCCACAATCGGCACAGGATCGGTGAAATTCAGTTTTGGAATATCTATCCGCCGATCACCCGAAGGTGTCGGGGGGATATATGGCGTTGGTGATGGACGCAGCGTTGGCGGCGCATCTAGGGGCGTGGGGGCCACTGGGCTTTCCAGTGACTCCCCGGTTGCCAAAGGCGTTAAGGTCGGCGCACGGTCAAGTGTTGGTGAGGCGGTTGGAGTAACACCGGGGGGGAGCACCACTTGGGGTGTCCCCGTAGTATCATCTTGCTCGTCTCCACTACCCACCAAAACGAGGGCGCCCGCAATAGTTGCGATAATGAGTACCGCGAGACCACCCAAGAGCCACCGCTGCCGATTGATCTGCCCGGTACTCAAGAGGGCCAGCAGACCAAGCATTAACAACGGGGCCACTCCAAAAGGGCGGCTTGCAACTCCTGCCACCCCCTGAGTCGCTATGTCGAGATCGGCAGATTCCGGTTCGCCCTGCCCTGTTGTGGGTAAGGCTTCGGCATCTGCTCCGATAGGCAGTTCAACACTCGCGCAGACCTGTGTACGACCTGTCACAGCCGCACAAGCATCATTGGTAATCAGCGACGGTATTGAAACATCGTCGTTCACTCGGGCAATAATCACCACCGTGATACGTTGACCGGGGTTCAATTGCCCCGTCGTAACCGTGATAAGTTGTCCACTAACCACCGACGCCCCAACCGATGTTGTCGCATTATTGATCGTCAATTCGAGCGGCATGTTATCGGTCACCGTGACGTTTGCCATTGCGGTTGTGCTGCCATTGGTGATGGTCACAGTGAAGGTGACATCCTGACCGGGCAGAGCCGATTCGGGGGTTACAGTCTTGGTGATTGTCGGGTCAAGCGCATTCGGATCAAGCGGGTTGCCATCCGGATCGGTTGTCGCGGTTGTCGCGGTTGGTGTAATTGCTCCGGGGGTAATTGGAGTCGCCGTAGCAATCGCACTGCTGTTGATGCGGAACTCTAACAATTCCGTATCGGTAGCCGTCGCTTGGGTAGTACCAGCCTGTCCAGTAGCCGTCAGAGTCGCGCGGAATGACCCGACACGATCCGCCACCCAATATCCGGTGGCCGTAGCAACTTCACCGGGGTTTAACGTACCGTCGGCGTCATTGATAACCATCGTAATGGTAGGAAGTGGCGTTTGGTTGTGTCCGCCTGTCAGTACAATGCCGCCATTGTCACCAACAGCATTGGTGAAGCTCAACTGCGTCAGTTGGAGTGTCGCGGTGAGATTGGTCAGCACCTGTGTACCGCTGTTTTGGATACTCGCGGTAAACACAATTTGATTTCCGACCACTCCCGGATTTGGATTAGCAGCCAGACCAAAGGCATTGATGGCGGGGACGACGGGTTGGTTGACTGTTATCTCCACCGTATCCTGATTCGCAATTTCAAAGGCCGGCGTTGTGGCGGGAGCAACAGGTTGATCGCTCCACAGCGTAATGCCAACCAAGAAGGTAATCGTCGCCGGGTCAGCCTGATCTATGATGTAGGTCAACTCATCATTCGTCAGTGCGGGGTCGTTGTAGGCCAGTACACATGTTGCACCGGGGGCAAGCGAACCACTGCTAAAGCAGACTGTGTTCAGAGCAGCATAGAGATCACCTAACACATCTGGCGCAGTCGGGTTATCCAAACGTCCAGTTGTTACCGGGTCTTGGCTTGCTGGCGGTAAGAAGAGCGGTGATGTGCCCGTATTGGTCAACGTAAGCGTAAAGTTGACCGTATCGCCAATATCTGCCGCCGTCGGATCAGCCGTCAACTCGACTGTAAAACCGAGATCGTAAACCGGGAAGTCGGCTGTTGCATCATCGCTGACACTGACGCCTTGTACAAAGCCTGTTGCGGCTACATCCACCGTTGCAAGTGGGGCAAGCGCCACCGTTGGCATGTAGTTGAGGCACGTCACCCGGATAGTCGCATTCGGGTTCAGCGTCCCATTGAACGTGATGGGATTCGGATTCGCGGGCAGTGAGTATTGGAACCCACTTGCGCAAACGACTGCTCCATCAACCAACATTTCCGGCACAATGCCTGTGACCTGCAACGAGTTACTGGAGTTTGTGATATCGAACGAGATATTGACTGCATAACCAGCCCCTACACGCCAAGCTATGATATTGGTACCCGGGGTGGCGGTGAAGGCCGAGGTCGGCGCACTGACCGTCAGGGGCGGCTGAATCAACGTATTGATCGTTGCCGTATCTACTGGTGTAACAGCCGCACCAATATAGGCCTCAATCACGTGCGTGGCGGTGCTGCCCGGTGCCGCTGTAGTAGAAATATCACAGGTAGCTTGGGCAGTCATTTCAGCAGCCACTGCTAGGCTGGCAGTTCCGAGCCAGAGCGGATTAGAGCCGAAATCAACAGCCGACCACGCACATTGTAAATCGTTGGCCGGGTCATGATCCAACCGAACATCTAAGACCGTTGCACCGCTGACGTTACGAACGTGATAGGTGTAGGTGACAACGCCACCCGGTACACCCACTGCTGGATTCGTTTCCACTTGGGAAATGATGATCGCCGCGGTGGGATCAGCGACGACTGGAATCGAGATAGTCGCCGTCGCCGTGTCACCGGAGGCCATATTCGCTGTCCAGATACCGTCAATCGGGTCAGGTGTACCCGGATAGGTGTAATTGCAGGTAAACGCCAGAATTTCACCGGGGTCTAGGGTCGCGTTGGCGGGTGCGGTTGGGACGGGGCTGTACGCTGTACAGAGTGCCGTTGGGCTATTGTCCAAGATGCCTGTAATCGTTTGGGCCGTCGTCCCGATATTTTGCAGCGTAAAGTTGAACTGCACGGGTACAGGCGTACCGGTATAGACTACAGGATTCGGCACTGCCGTAACATTAAACATCAAGTTTTGGCCGGGTTGACGGACATTGACATCCCGTGACACGGTTTGCGCCAGCGCCACATCGCCAACACCATCAAACTGGGAGCCTGTCGCCGTCACCGACATCGTATAGACGGGTACATCTGTCGCAAACAACTCGACGTTTAAGCGTGCCGTTTCATAACATTCACCGGGGTCAAGGCTGAAATCAAAGCCGGGTAATGTTATCGGGCCGAGATTGTCCGTCAATGTGATGCTAGTGATCGGTTGATTGTTCGGTGGTGTAGGCGTACCGTCGGCCAAGTTACAGATGCGATAGGTAAAGGAGACAATATCACCCACCAGCGCATCCAATACACTCGGCGTGTTGGTCACCAACAAATTACCGTCGGGGATATAGACCGCCACTGGGCCAGCCTGTACCGTTGTTACCACACCATTGACCGTTCCTGTGACCGTCACCGTATTGACGATGGGGTTCGACGGAATCGGGGCACTAACCACATACGCAAAGGTACGAGTGATGGACTGACCAGCAGCTAGGGTTGAAGGCCAAGCTGGAGAAGTCCAAGCTGGTAGATTTTGCAGCAAAGGATCCGTGACTGTCAGTCCCGTGATCGCGTTACCACTGTCGTTAGTTACTGTGATGGTGTAATTGACCGTTTCCCCCAATGACGCATAGTTTGTGTCGGCAGCCTTGGTTACAGCCAACCCATTCATTGAACGAGTAACCGTCCAACTGCTCTGGGCCGTTATCTGATTGCCTTGCAAGATACCTTGGGCAATCGCGGCAAAGACCATCGTATTATCAGCAGGCGTCACCGTGTATTGGAACCTAAACGGTACCGAAGTCTCGCCGGGTGCAAGATCAAACGCGACTGGGTTCAAGAAATTGGGGCTATAGAACGGCACCCCCACATTGATAAACGAGATCGTCTGAGTGCTGCTAAGGTTCTGTACCAACACAGTGAAGTTCAACAAGTCGCCAACCTGAGCGGTAGAACGACCACTGTCTTCGGTAATTAGAACGGAGAGTTCACCCAGCGCCACTGGCACGGAGACGGAGTCCGAACTTGAGACCGTGAAGTTGTTGGAAGTTGCGGTTATTGTCACCGTATTGACAACATTGACCAGCGCACCAGACACGGGAGCACCTTCATAAATCCATGTGTCAGTTTGCCCCGGCCCAAGCGTGGTAGGCGCGGCGGCCCAAGCCCCTTGCAGGGTATCCGTAACTGCCACATTCGTTACTGTGACTGTCGTGGAGGGGTTCGTGATCGTAACCTCATACCAGATGGTTCCACCGGGACGAACTGCCGTTGGGGTATTGACTGGGCATGGGTTAAAGCTGGCGGGCGGTGTCCCATTCCCACTGATGTCCACGCAAGCACGCTTGGTAATTTGCAGCGCCGTTGGCAGGATGAAGACCTGCGTTGTATCGCTGCGAATTGGCGTGAAATTGCCTGTGGTGGCCTCTTGGCCTCGTGCGTCCACTCGGTTGGTCAAAACAGCACCATCACGCGCGTAGTTTGGCACCCAAGGATAAGATGCGATGGGAAGGGTCTCCCCAATGTCCAAGGCCGTCGTATCAGCCGGGTCAGCTGGGTTATCGAAAGCATCCACCAACTGCTGCCAGTTGTTGTTGTCAAAGAGCGGGTCGCGCCATTCGATCATATCCAAAGGCTCATCGCCTGTGTTCGTGACAGTGATGCCGTAGTAGTAGGTAACACCCTCATCGATCGAAGTGATGATTTGCGGGTTTGGACACACCAGCGGGTCGCAGTCATATGCCTGTTTTTCGACCACGATACCTAGATTACGCACATCTACTGAACCACTCGTGCTATCCACTAGTGGGGCTTCATTGGCGCCACCGGGGTCGGAGGTCGCATTAACACGGACGGTATTGATATATTCACTGGCGGGTGCCGGATTCGGTATCACTAACTGCACGGTAGCACAAGCTACATCACCGGGTTGCAGCACCACAGGCAAGTTACTTGAAGTCCCCGTCACACCACATGAGGTGGGCGATTGATCCGTAGAATTAATACGGACACTCGGCACTGAGAATGCTGGTGTCACCGATGGCGGCGGCGGAACATCCACAATTTGGTCAAGACGCAGCGGTACATCACCCGTATTTTCAGCGATGATCCGATAGGTTACAGTGTCACCAATGGCTGCACTGCCAACACTTGGAATCTTGTCCAAGAATAAGCCGGGAACCAAGATGTCCACAATGGCGGTGTCTGAACCCTCATTAGGTAGCGGTACTAGTTGTCCACCATTGGAGATTTCCCCTATCGCAAATGCCGTGTTGATATAAGGGTCAAGCGCTGGATTAGCGCCAATTTCAGTGGCATCCGGCATCGTAATGGTGTATTGACAAATCAGCGTACCCACATTTGCCACAAGGGTCACAGGTGGGTCAGAAGGTTGACGGAAGCATTCCGTCATCGGCATGTAGGTTCCCGGAGGCAGTCCACGATCCAGATTGTATTCCTCGTCGCGTACCTGCACATTGGCAACGTCCACATCGCCAATATTCACAACGGTAACCGTGTACATCACATTAGAACCCGCCGGGGCCGTCGCTGGGCCATCTTTGATCACCAGCAACTGCGAATCCGTAATCGCTACCGAGGCAAAGGTCTCATCGGTGGGTTGAATCGGATCGCCATTGAGATCAATTTGGACGTCCCAGTTGGCGGGAGTCGCCGGGTCGCCATTCGCATCATAGAGAACTGCGCGAACACCCGCGTTGTTAATCAACGGGTTCGGGTCAACGTCTTGAACCGTATACAGATACCGATAGGAAGCTGATTCCCCTTCGAAAAGTACCCCCGGTCGGTTGTTATCGGGCCATGTCCACCCATAGGGATCAAGGCCATCCGCAATGTCATCGAAGCGAATCGAAGGCAGCGCCGGATTACACACCGCCAAGTTCGCGGGTGGTATGTTCACGGGTGGTGTCGCCGTGTTGCCGCAGTAGCTGGCACCGGCCAACGGCCCACCGAGGAGCGAATCCCAAACGTCATCAAGCAGCAGCGTGGCGTCGAGGGTCGGGTCGGTGTTCACGTTCTCAATGTAGAGCGTATATTCGACCACATCACCCGGGAACGAAACCGTTGGTGCCGCCAGTTTAAAGATCCGAACGTTCGAGTCCTGAACATCTACTGTAGCCACCACCTGAAGTGTAAATGGCGTTGCAGGCGAGTTAGGAGGCGTCGGAGCTACGGACTCGGCTGCTACCTGTAGGGTGTGAATCAGCGGGTCTGTCGTCTGATCAACGATTTGATACGGAATACACAGAGCCACTTGTTCACCGGGTGCCAGTAGGCGTGACGGCAGAAGCGTATTGAGTTGTGCTGAAACGTCTGCCGTAAGTGACAAGCCATTATTCAGGCTTGCTTGGTCAATTGCTATGTTCTGGAAATTCAGACCCAAGCTGGTATTTTGCAACAGGATGCCATAGTAAATCGTCTGGCTCACCGTGGCCTCTGGAGCACCGTCCGGCGTACCGGGGGGTACAAGGTCAGGCAAGAGAGCAGCCGGATCAGGATCATCAAGCAGGGTGTCGAGGTCTGGGCCATCAATGCGCGGGCACGCCGGGTCGCCAAACACCACCATTTCGAGCAAAAGTTCCGGCGCATCTACATTCAAACGAATGCTGGTAGTCGAATCTGGCAGCAGTTCGCCTGTCAGTTCAAACACGCCGCGTGCTGTACAGTCTATGGTGATAGTCGGCTCGCTCCAACCCGCTGGAACAAGGTAGGAGACGTTGATCGAAAATTGGCGGTTAGCGGGCGTCAGGTCTAGCGGCGCAGGTACACCCGGCGATGAGTTGGTCAAAATCAGATTACCCGCTTCATCCGCTACGGTGAATTGGATAGCGGTGATGTCATATTCTGTGCTGCCATTAATCAGCGTCACCAGAATATCCACCAAACCACCCGCAGGTACATCGGTTTGGCTGGGTACCATGATACAAGACAGCGGACTGGCCGTGCCAATAGACGCTTCGGCGGTATTCGACAGCAAAGCGCTCGGCCCGGTTGCCATCGGGACAAAGAATGTACCAGGTGGGCCAACATTGACGGTGCCGGGGGCTGCCGAGGTTGGGCCATTCATCGGATAATAGTAGACCGTAGCTTCGTTGGTCAGTGTCGGTGGATCATCCGGTTGAACGATATAGTTTTGCTGACCGTTCTGAAGCAGCACAGCAGCGTTATCATCACTGCCGGGGGGTTCTTCTCCCAATTCCTCCAATATGCCGGATTGACCATCTGGGCTGGTGGAAGTGAAATCCATCACCAATGGGGATTGGCTGAGAAGGTCATCCACCACCTGCGTGACTTGCATATCTGAAACTTGACTGACATTAAAAAGCTGGATGTCATAGGTCGCCGCGTTGCCGGGGAAGACCAATGACGGGGTCACATTCTTTTCAATCGTCACCGGGTTGGGTGAGTCAAAATACCACAGAATGTCAAATTCGTCGCAGTTCGGTGGTGGATTGGCGATACTCACATGCGTTGTAAAGAAAATACGCTGTGGGTCTGTGCCATCAGGATAATCTTCCGGACGCAAAATCACATCGTATTCATAAACCGCGAACCCATCCACAGGAATGACCCCCGGTTGGGCTGGATCATCCCAAGTAAAGGACTGCGGATAGGTGGGATAAGCAGTCGAATTGGCGGGCAAACCATTTTCACGGTTATACATCTCATCTTCCGCCGTGAGTAAGGTAATCGGCACATTGGAGATGTTGATGATAAAGAATGTAAACCGCTGACGTTCACCCAGTGTGAATTGGGCATCGGTATCGCTAAACGGATCACCGGGAATATCGCCATAGAAACCCAACATCCCCAGTGGGCAGGTAATCGCCACCGTCGCGGCAGCAGTAGCGCTCACAATCAAGCCACTTTGAGCCGTCCCCGTAACCGTGACATCATTACGATAGGAGGTATCTGGGAACTGACCACCGGGAGGATTTCGCTGATACGTTCCACTCGCTGGGCTGGTTGGATTTGGCGGGACAAGCAACCGATAGAGACCGGGTGCCACTGGCGGCACAGTCGGATCTGTCGCATTTGTAACTAGGCCCGTCCAAGAAGGGTCAATGGTGAAATTGGGAGGCTGTAACGTACTTGGGTCTAGTTCCGGTTGAATAACATCCGTAAAGCCATTCGAGGGGTTGAAATCCACGTATTGATACATGGATTGGTTATAAATCTCAACTGTGTATTCGATTGGCTGAGTTGCAACCGCACTGCCGGGGCCGAGTTTCAAGGCACGCAGATGCGGCACTTCGCGGATGCCCCATGTTACCACTGAGATGAGACGCTGAGTCGGGTCAATCACTCGATTCGCTACTGCCAACACTTGCATCTGGAAATCACCTGCTGGCATGGTCGTCGCATAGGTGAAATAGCAGGTTCCGGAGATAATCTCATTCGGCTGCATGGTATTGGGGCCAGTCGGATTCGGGGTCCCACCACTACTTAGGCCAGTGACCGTACATAATTCGTAATAGTCATTGAAGCCAAATGCCCCGACTTGATAGTACCCCACTTGCGGTGTCGTACTGCTTTCAAGCAGGTTGACAATGTACACATTCTCCAACACGGTGTTGGTTTCGTTCTCAAAGGTAAACTCGAATGGCACATCCGCATCGCCACGCACCAAACTCGTGAGCAAATCTTGAGCACGATCGGCTGGCGACACTAAAGTATTGAGTGGGCCAGTGAGTGTACCGGGAAGTTCGCTTGAGATAAGTGGGAACTGAAGGAGTGTCCGAAGAACGATATTCTGACCTTCAGCGTCTACACCATTCAGAATGACCTGAACTTGGAACGGATTAGTGTAATTCCCCGCATCGGCTGCAAGCAATGTCAGGTCGAAATAGTCCGTCCGTGTCTGGAAAGGTGTAAATACACTCCCTTGATCCATAAAGTTAACGGCATCAGTCGGGAATGCCGCATTACACGTCATCGGATAGCCACCCACGCAGTAAACCAATGGGGGTTGAATTGTAAATTGGACACCACCTACGTTGGTCGCTACATAGGTAAAACGATACGTAATTTCAGGTGGCGGATAGAGACCATAGGCGACAATCGCATTGTCACTGACCCGGCGGGCCTGAATGAATGCTGAAATCTGCACGTCTGAAATGTCCACCGAAACTGTTGTGCGGTCAACCAGCGGCGTGCTCAAGACGGCACAGGTTGGGCTACCTTGTTGCGGCGCATACACCTCGAAAACAATGTCCAGCGGGTCAGGGGTGGAGGCATTCACCAAATAGGTTACGCCTGTAAAGTCGGCTGATCCGGATGGGGCCAATGTTCCTGCCGATCCGGGCCATATAATATTGCTGGCCGGAAGCACAAACGGATTACCCGGTGTCAACAGACCTGTAATCGGATTACGAACATACTGCCGAATTTCGACACCACATATGTCCAACGCCGACTCATTCGTAACTGTCCCTCTAAAATAGAGGGTATCCCCGCGCAGGGCCGCCTCTTCGGGAGGTACTACGGTACCATCAGTAGACCGATAGCGCTCCGCTGTAATCGTTACATCGGGATTTGTGAGGTCAATAACCAACAACGCCTCAGAAAAAACCGCCGTGTTGTTGGGTCGGAAAGCCCGTACTCGCACTCGCTGGAAGATAGGATCAGGCGGGAACGAGGCGGGAACTGTATAGGTGAATGTTGAGGCCGATTCACTCGGCGCATCGCCATACAGACCGGGCAGAATCAGCCCAGCGCCAATGACAGAGTTGACATAAGTTGGGGCAGGGGCGTCTACATAGGTCGGGTAGTTGGCAACGTATTGAAGATCATGCAGATTGATCGTACCCCGATTGTCGTACAGGGTCGTGAAAACCAAAGTGCTACCGGGTACGGGTGGATTGGTTACTGCGTTATAAGGTGCGCCATTCACCGTGTCCAAACGCAGCGAAACCTGCAAATCTTCTGAAATCACGCGAATCGAAGCAGCGGCAGTGTCCGAAACAGTGTCGTTAACCCCCGGTAAATCGAGATGGGCCGTCACCGTCACTGTATTGACCAGTGTGGACGGGTCATTCGCCCTGACCGTATAAGAAGTGGTTAGGACAATCTCTTCACCTTGCAGTGGGCCATCTCCATCGGGGTCCTCCGCCAGCGTGGTATTCAGTGGAATCACCAACGGTCCCGTTAGGCTATCAATCGCCGAAATTTGATTGAGGGGAATCTCACCAGTATTGCGAATGGTAACTTCATAGGTAACTGTACCACCAATCGAAACCCCTTGTCCCGGAGTAGCGGGGGATACAATGACCTTTGTGGCCGTAACCTCAGGAATACGGAGAGTCACAGGCGGGGCCACTACATGAAATGTTTCACTAAAACCATTTATATCCGTTAGGATGACATCGCCCTCAAACACAAACTGACCGGTAACCGGATCGGCGAGAGCCGTGTCCATTTCAACGCGGAAATAGCAGTAATAAACCCCACTCGGCCCATCTGTCTGTATGGGCGGGTTTAAGGCCATGTTATCAATTTCAGTAGCTGTAAATGGATCTGGGCCATCGTACCAGCCATAGGGGTTCCCATCATTAAATGTGCCACTCGCACAATCGGGAAGAGATGCAGGATCACCAGCAGCAGCCACGATATCTTGGGTCGTTGCAGGGGCAGCGGGACGGTTCACCTCTAGGATATAGGTCACAAATTGGTCAGGGTTGGCAAATACGGGCGGGTCAATGGTGGGTTCAATAAAGGTCAGTTGAGCGCGGGGACCCCGAACCTGTACCGCCGTCCCTTGACTGTCCAATGGAGCACTGATCGTCGGCCCAATCGCCCCAGAGCACGAACTACCGTTTAACGCACCGGGCGTACAGGAGTCCATCGTCCAGATCATTTGGAAGCGAATTAACCCCGTCACGTTCGACACTTGATCAGCATCAAAAAACATAAATCCCCAAGCATTTTGACCACGATTGAGAACGCCGGGGGTTCCACTTGACCAAAATAGATTAGCCAACGGATCGGCAGTGGGGATGCTAGGGGTGCCAGTAATATTCCACATCTGCCTATACAATGTATCGCGGTCACGGACTTCAAGTTCTCGCAACACAACATCGTGACCACCAACCGCGCAGTTCGGATTGCCATTTTCCGAAGTGTTCTGGATTGAAAAATACAGAACGAGCCGCTGGTTTAAGGTCACAAAGGGTGGGTCGCCGACAACGCTCGTAATGTCTTGGTTAATCCAAGCCGGGTCCTGCACGTCACCATTAGCGACAGGATAGAATTGAGTTGGGTAAGTGCCGGGACCGCCATCAATGAAAATCGTCCCTTCGAAACTCACCATACACTCTACATCTGGCGGCGCATAGGCCGGACGACCGGGGGCTGTCGGGTCGGTGTCACCTCCTCCTGAACTGGTTTCGAGGAGTGAGGACGAAGTGCTTTCCACAGGTTTGTCTGTGTTTGCAGCTTCCGCCTTATCCGAGGTGCTAACAGGGCTTAATTCCTGTGACATTAGGGAAGGCATGAAGCTCATAATCAAGGTCAGAATAATGACCAGATGATATGTCCTATGTAGGACGCGCTTCCTCATAAGTGCTTTCTCCGATGGTTATTCGCCATATGGCGGTCTGCCGATGAAATATTCTAGAGCGAAGCAGAAAACAATGAATAAGAATCAAATCATTAACGATTCTTCGCCCAAGAATTAATTAGACTCTCATCCAATCTTCATTATAAACGCGAATTGAACGATTCGCTGTTTTAGAATTGTTTTAGGCGACTTGTTAAGCAATGTCAAATGTTAAGTTTTTGTTTTGCCCTGTATAGTATTTTCTAACAATTCAATTGAAATGGCTCTAAATAGAGCCGAACACATGTTTCAAATATTCCTTAATGCGATTCCGAATTTTGTAAATTTTTATTCTGCACGCAAGATAGTTACAATCCTCACGTCGGGATGGGAAGGTGAGAGATTCAATAGTCAAGCAACCCTCCCAAATATTCAGTGGTAAATACTGTAACGTTTCCGCAAGGCCGCAAGACTAATCTACATCCTAGTAGATCAGGCCACACCCATCACATTCCAAGAAAGGGATTAGCATGTTCAAGAAACATAATAAAAAGCATCGTGTTTCGCTTGCTCAGTCTGGACTCTCTCGCCGTGATTTTCTCCGTCTCAGTGGTTTTACCCTAGCCGCCACCGCCCTGCCCCTCCCGTTAAATAATCGTATATCAAACGTATGGCAGCAGCCATCCCGCGCAGGGTTGTTGCGCCGTCAAGCGAGTGGCACTTTGCGTGTGGCATGGCCTGCCCCTGTCACCCTTGATCCAGCCAAAGCCTCCGCTGACAGTGAAATTGCGTTTTTGAATGCTGTCTATGATTATCTGATTGATACCAATGACAAGGCCGAACTCATGCCTCGCCTAGCGGAAAGCTGGACGGTCAGTGAAGATGGGTTGGAATACAAGCTGAAATTAGTGGAGGGTGCGACTTTCCACGACGGCAGTCCTTTTTCTTCGGCGGATGTAGTCTATACCTTCAACCGCCTTAAAGACCCGAACATTTCCAGCGCAGTTGATCTGTTTACAGTGGTAGATGAAATCGTGGCGATTGACCCGACGACGGTGGCCTTCCGTCTGAACAAAACCAACCCGGATTTCCTTTACAACCTATCGGATAATCGCACACTGATTATCAAAGATGGCACAGAAGACCCCACCGCCGATTTTAATGGGACAGGTGCGTTTAAGCTGGTGGAATACCGCCAAGAAGACCGCGCAACCTTTGAAGCGAATCCCAATTATTGGCTGGCAGGTGCTCCGGGAGTTGCCAATCTTGAGTTCATCTTCTTCAGCGATGAAGATGCTCGTGTCAACGCCCTGCGCGACGAATCCATTGAAATTCTGCCACGCATGGCAAACGAAACCTTCCTTGCGCTGCAATCTGAGGGATCATACAAGACCTACGACATCGCCACCAACGGCTATGATGCGGCACGTCTGCGCTTTGACCGGGGCGTCGGCACGGATCCGCGCGTATGGCAGGCCTTTAAACTCGCCACTGACCGCGCTGAGATTTTTGATAAGGTGACGCTCGGATTCGGTGCCGAGGGCAAAGATACCCCCATTGGCCCACTCTATGGTATGTATTTTGACCCCGATTTTAACGTGCCCCCACGTGATCCTCAGGCGGCACGTGACTTGTTGACAGCAGCAGGCTATCCCGACGGCCTCGATTTACCCTTCTATTTCCCCACCGCTCCCAATCGTCAGCAATTGGCTGAAATTCTGCGCTCTCAGTGGCAGGATGCAGGGATTCGCGTGGAATTGAACCCGCGTGAAGAAGCCGTTTATTATGCGGATGGCCCGGATAGCTGGCTTGAAGCCGATTTAGGTATTACACCTTGGGGATCACGCCCCACCCCACAGTTCTATCTGGATGTGGCGCTTAAGACCGGCGCGGTTTGGAATGAGGCCAAATTTTCGGATGTGGAACTCGACGCGCTGATTGATTTGGCAGGTTCTTCCCTTGATCAAGAAGAACGGATAGAGGCCTATCGGCGAATTCAAGCGGTGCTGATCGAACGTGGCCCGCTCATTATCCCCTACTTCTTTGCCAGCCTAACTGCGACAAGTGAATCGGTTGAGGGCATTACCCCCCACCCCTTCCCCGGTCGCATGGATTTGCGTTTCGCAACCGTCGGCTAAGACTTTATGGGGCAGGTTTATTTACCTGTCCCATTTTCTCCTAATTTTCTTATGTTACATTAAATTGGCAGGTAAAATTTGACTGCGGTCAATGTTAGTCAACTGCCCTCCCAGATCATGCGCTCAGTGCGAGGGCTTATCTCAGCGCCTTTTCCAATGATCGGAACCTTGGTCTTTTTGGGGTTCTTAATACTGGCAATCTTTGGTTCGCAAATCGCTCCTTATGAGTTCGACAATCAAGATTTTGAGGCCCGGCAGCCTCCTGACTGTGGCTTAGGCGTCCTCAACCCCCTCCGCGACGGCTGCGACCACCCCTTTGGTACGGATAATCTGGGCCAAGATGTCTATAGTCGAGTGATATTGGGTACACAGGAAGTGTTTCGATTAGCAGGGCTAGGAACGCTTTTGGCAGTTTTAATCGGCACGACCATTGGTTTGATTATTGGCTATGAAGGCGGCCTCTTGGATGAAGTGATCGCCCGGCTTCTGGATAGTTTTCTCGCCATGCCCGCCCTGTTATTGGCCCTCGTGCTGTTGGGTTCATTGGGAGACGCCGAAAACAGCCTCTTTTTGGTTCTCATTATAGTATATGCCCCCATCGTGGCCCGTGTGGTGCGCAGCAATGTACTCGAAATCAAAACACGCGGCTTTGTGGAAGCGGCCCAATTACGGGGTGAATCCCGCTTTTATATTTTGTTTCGTGAAATCCTGCCTTCCGTCATCCCGGCGCTGGTTGTTGAGGCCTCGCTACGTTTTTCCTATGGCATCTTTTTGGTCGCATCGCTGGGGTTTTTAGGTATCGGCGCCCATCCCCCCACTCCCAATTGGGGCTTAATGGTGAGTGATGCGCGTACATGGTATAGCATCGCCCCTTGGATGTTGGAATATCCAGCAGGCGCGATTGTCGTCTTGGTTATTGCGATCAACCTGATGTCAGACGGCATCCGCAAACTTGTCCAGCGCAGCAGTTAGGAAGAATAACTATGACAATTCGCCAAGCGACTCAAGCTGATACCCATCTCCTTGCCGATTTGACCACCCATGTTCAGCGGGTGCATGTGGAAGCCCGTCCGCGCACCTTTCGACCCGCCGAAGTCACCGAGGACTTAATTAAATTTTACGCCGAACTCCTACCTCAACCCGATAATTATTTTTTCATCGTTGAAGACGCGGGCACGGCAGTAGGTTACGTTTTCGTGAAACACATCAATCGCCCTATCAATCCCTTCACTCATGCCGATACCTTTCTCCATATTGACCAGATTTCGGTCAACCCAGATGCACGCGGCAAGGGTTATGGCAAGGCCCTTATGCAGGCGGTCTATGATTTAGCCGCACAGCACGGCATACAGCGCATTACGCTTGATGTCTGGCACTTTAACACAGTCGCCATCGAGTTCTATCACAATCTTGGCTTCACACCGTTTATGCACCGGATGGAAATATTCCTTGACGAATCAAATTGATACGCCAGTCTTGGAAGTACAAAATTTACACGTCAGCTATCGTGCCAATCGCACTTGGTACGAAGCGATTCGAGGCTTCGAGATCACTGTTTACCCCGGCCAAATCTACGGGGTTGTGGGCGAATCCGGCTCAGGCAAAAGCACTGCAATCAAAGCCATCATTCGCTATTTGGGCAAAGACGGCAAAATCAATGACGGCCAAATTCTGCTAGACGGAGAAGATATTGCCCGTAAGCCACGCCGCCACATGAAAAACCTCTGGGCCACACGCATACACATGCTTCCCCAAAATCCCTTTGTGGCGCTAAATCCGTCCATTCGAGTGGGTGAACAAGTAGCAGAAACCATCCGGGTTAGAGATGGCCTTAGTCGGCGAAAAGCGCGTGAAAAAGCCAATTCCATGCTCGAGCGAGTGCGACTGGCCGATGCCAAAGAAGTTAGTCGTCGCTATCCGCATGAACTCAGTGGTGGGATGCAGCAGCGCATCGTGTTGGCGATGGCCTTTAGTGCCTCTCCGCAGATTCTGATGTTGGATGAACCCACCACCAGTCTTGACGTCACTACTGAAGCCACCATTCTCGATATTGTGCGTGAATTAATCCAGACCACACAGGCCGGAGCGATTTATGTCACGCATGACTTAGGTGTTGTCGCCCAATTGTGCGAACGGGTAGCGGTCATGTATGCTGGAGAAATTGTCGAGGATGCGTCCGTCCAAGACCTCTATGCCCGTCCGTTGCATCCCTATACGATTGGCTTAATCGCCTGTGTGCCCCGCTTGGGCCAAACCAAACAGCAAGTAGCCCTCCGTACCATTCCGGGTCGTCCTCCATCTCTGCAACAGCGTGAGCGCGGCTGTCAATTTGCCTCCCGTTGCCCCGTCGCATTTGAGAAATGTTTTGTCGAACACCCCCCGTTAGATCAGGTGGCTGATGGGCACAAAGTACGCTGTCATCGCTGGCACGAAATCGCCTCGGGCGAATTAGTGGTTGAGCAAGCCTTCCAGAGTGGCCTCGAAGTTAGCGAACACCTTGAACGGGAGCAGCTTCTGGCAGTAGAAAACCTGACCAAACATTTCGACGTGCCACGTGGCCTGCTGGACTTTTTGCAGGGCAAGCCTCCCACTCCTGTCAAGGCAGTGGATGGCGTTAACTTAGGCATTCAAAAGGGCCGCACACTGGGCCTTGTGGGTGAAAGTGGTAGCGGCAAAACCACCCTTGCACGCATGATTGTCGGCCTAATTAGTCGTACCGAAGGCACGATTGAATTAAATGGGCAGCCAATTGGAAATACCGTGCGTCAGCGTAGCCGGGATGCCCTGCGCCAAATCCAAATGGTATTCCAGAACCCACAAGACTCGTTGAATCCCTACTTGACTATCGGACAGGCTATCCGCCGTCCCCTCATGAAATTAGCAAAACGCAACCGTCGTGAGGCCGAAAAGGAAGTCCGCCGACTGCTAGTGGCGGTCAATTTGGACGAGAGCTACGTCAATCGTTTTCCGGCCATGCTCAGTGGTGGCGAACGTCAGCGTGTCGCCATTGCACGTGCTTTTACTTCCATCCCCGAACTAATTGTCTGCGATGAACCTGTTTCGGCACTGGATGTATCCGTTCAAGCCGCTGTTCTCAATCTTTTGGCCCGTCTCCAAGCCGAAAACGACACCTCCTACCTTTTTATCTCACATAATCTAGCGGTAGTTGGTTATTTGGCTGATTATTTGATTGTGATGTATTTAGGTCAGATTTTTGAGGTCGGTTATGGGCATGATCTGTTCGCCCCACCCTATCACCCCTATACCGAGGCGCTCGTTTCGGCCATTCCGGTTCCTGACCCTGCCCACCAAACACAGCATATTCGGTTGAATAATGACATTCCCAGTCCGCGCAATCTACCCACTGGTTGCCGCTTTCATCCCCGCTGCCCCCGTAAACTTGGAGCGATTTGTGAACAAGAAATCCCTCCATGGCAAGAGGATGGTGATGGGCATTATATTCGCTGTCACCGCACAATAGACGAACTTATCCTATTGCAGCAATCCACCCCCCCACCCCAAGCCGAGGAGGATTCATCATGCTGATTTTTGTACTCCGACGCCTGCTCTTTTTTCTGATTACCCTGACCTTCACATCTATTCTGATTTTTCTCTTGACCCGCGTTTTACCGGGCGATGTAGCACGCATCAAGGCTGGACGCGACGCTCCCCCAGAAGCCATCGAACAGGTGCGCCAAGATTTGGGGCTTGATAAACCCCTGCCTGCGCAATATTTCAATTGGATCACGAGTTTGGTGCGGGGTGATTGGGGTGACTCTTTTACTACCAATACCCCCATTTATCCCGATGTGCGTCAACGATTGGAAAATTCAGGGCGGCTTGCCATCTTGACCTTACTGATTGCGATTCCCATTTCGCTGGTGTTGGGTATTATCGCAGCACTAAATGAAGGCAATTTGGTGGACGGGTTGATTTCAATTTTGACTTTGGCGGTGGTCAGTCTGCCCGAATTTGTCACAGGCATCTTTTTGATTAACACCGTCGCCTTTAAATGGGCCAAAAACTGGGATTGGTTGCCGTTTGAATTACGTGGGAGCGCCTCTGGATTCAAGCCAGAAATGTCGTTTACCGAATCCCTGCCCTATCTCACTTTGCCCGCCATTGCCGCGACCTTTGTTCTCTTGGCTTATGTAACACGTCTGACGCGAGCCGGGGTGATCGAAGAACTCAAACGCGATTACGTCCGTACCGCCGAACTCAAGGGACTCCCCTACCCCATCGTAATCATGCGTCATGTGCTGCGTAATGCACTCTCCCCCACCGTGACAGTCATTGCCATCAGTCTCGGTTGGTTGATTAGTGGACTGGTTGTGGTCGAGTCGGTATTTAACTATAAGGGGCTTGGCAGTCTGTTGATTTTTGCCGTCGAAAATCGTGATCTGCCCATCATTCAGGCCATTGTGATGATTACCGTCGCCGTCATCTTGCTGGCAAATTTTTTAGCCGATTTGACGTATGCTTTTTTAAATCCGCGTGTTCGGTTGGGGAGATAAAAAGTGAGTGACGCTGAAAGTCCTTTTTTGATGAGCATTTTGGAAAACTACCCGAATAAACATAAAAGAGGGGGTCTCTGGGTTGAAGGCCAAGTCTTAAGGGGAAAAATAAAAGCTGGGGAGAAGGTCGAGATTGTTGGGTTTAATAGCCACTCTATCTCATCAAAGGTCATTATGCTCGACCCGAGCAGCAGGAAGCCTTCACATGTCGGCGTTGACAGGATAAAGATACTCATTGAAAGCGTTGATGTGGACCTATCAGGAACAGGAAGAGTATTGGCTCATCCCCAGACAATCAGCGCACATAACCGATGCCAAGCGAAGATAGAGGTATTATCACCAGAAAAAGGGGGTCGCACCAAGCCACTTTTTTCTGGTTATCGACCTCAGGTTCTATATCTATGAAACCAATTTTGCCTGTGAAGTAACCTTTCCTGAAGAAATAAACTCAGTTCCTCCGGGATGGGTTGGTTCAGTGGATATCAGGATCGAACATAAAGTAGCATTAGAAGCAGGCAGTAGATTTGAATTGCGA
The DNA here is from genome assembly GCA_021463865.1 of Anaerolineae bacterium. Taxonomy (GTDB): domain Bacteria; phylum Chloroflexota; class Anaerolineae; order Aggregatilineales; family J027; genus CFX10. The sequence goes on along the minus strand of JAJTXY010000005.1, from coordinate 150 downwards.
GAAGGGGCTAAAGTGTCGGTTCAAGGAGAAGTTCAAAGTATTTCAGATTATTAAACGCAAAGACGGGTTGAGGGAAGAGGGAGGAGGAAGGGACAAGTAAGGAGATGGGTGTGAGTTGGCAGTGACCTACTCTCCCAGAGGACGACTCCC
>JAJTXY010000049.1 GCA_021463865.1 Anaerolineae bacterium | reverse complement strand
CTTATCTTGAAAGTTGCCTTCCAAGAAACAGTTTGCCAGTGTAGGTTTTTAAGAGACGGTCTAGGCCGTTGCCCCTGCGCCGCAACGGTAGCGTGCCACACTCCCCCCGCTGTGCGGCGGTGTGCAGCATAGTCATCTCACAAGTGAAAAAGGCTTGTCAAGTCGCGCTTTTTAGCGTTCGCCTGTTCGTCCGTTCGGGTGTGTAGTCGTGCGCGTGTTCAGGCGTTCACCCGTTCGCTTTGAGGTAGGCATCTAACATGGCCCGCACCAGTTCGGATTTATCTTGCTCGGTTTCAAAAGCGATCCGACTGAGTGCCCGCATTTGGTCGGCATACAGGTTAAAACTGCATCTTTTGATGACCCGGTGGGTGGGTGGTGGCGGGGCGTTCACCTGTTCACCTGCACGCCCGTTCAGGTGTGCGTTTGTGCGGGCGTTCGGGCGTTCGCCCGTTCGTGTGTTCACCTGTTCAGGTGTTCGGGCGTTCACCTGTTCGCTTGGCTCATTCACGCCAAACGCATTGGCGCTGGGTCGCTCAATAGGGGGTAATTCCCCCAAATTCACCACTTCAGGTTTGATCCGTGAACGGGTTTGGGCCGACGAATAGTGGGACGGGTCAATTTTGCGCATCCATCAACCAGCGGGCTAACTCGCGGTAAGCCTGCGCTCCTGCATGATTAGGTGAAAAAGTGGTAATCGGCTGCTGTTTTTCAAACGAACGGGGGAAATTGATACTTTCAGGAATGAGTACCGACAACACATTATCTCGATAAATCTTGCGAGCCTCCTTCACAATACCGGGGGAGTGGGACGTATTGGCTTTATACATGGTGAATAGAATGCGTAGGTCTTGGGCCAAGTCAAAACGTCGCCACAAAACCGAGTGCAGATGTTTGATGAGGTCAGCGAGTCCCTCAATTGCCATGCGTTCGGCGGACACTGGAATCAAAATACGATCCGCCGCCACCAGCGCATTAAACGCTAACATGGCTTTACCGGGCGGCGTATCAATCAAGATATAGTCGTACTCGGGTTCTAAAGGCGCTAATTTCTGGCGCAACAAATCCTCATCCTTGCCGCTTTCCAACATCGCCTCGACTGCCGACATCAGTTCATGCGAGGGGATCAGGTCAAACCCAAAAGGGGGTTTCACAATCGAGAGGCTTAAGGGGGTATTGTGCATGAAGCTATGATGAATCCCGGCCTGCACTTGTTCGGCCTCGATCCCTAAGTATTTGGTCGCGGAGGCTTGCTGATCTAAATCCACCAATAACACCCGCTGGCCTTGCTCGGCTAAGGCTGCCGCCGTGTTGACCGCACTGGTCGTTTTGCCAGTACCACCCTTAAAGATAGAAAAAGCTATGATTTGCGCCATTTTTTTGCCGGATAGGTTTTGCTATTTTGATACACTTGGATTTCAGAAGCGGGGATTTGATAGAGATGTCCAATGCGGCGTGTTCCCACAATCCAGCCCCGTTTGATCCAGTTGATGACGGTTTTGGGATCCCGTTTGACCACATGGGCAAATTCGCGGGCGGTTAAATATTGACGCATAGTTCACTTATGACAGATTTAAGCCCACAAATCAATCAGGAATTTGTGGAAAAAGCGGAAAAGATGGATTTAGGCATACTCCACATGCGGCCAATAGGCCCGACGAGTGGTCGTGCCCGCTGGTTGCGCTTGGGCCATGAATTCCGCCAGCAACTGATTAGTCAAGGCTTCTACCTTTGGGCTGCCCACCGGGGGTTCGGGCAAGGGGAGGGTGGTCATCCGGTACATGCGTCCGGCACTATCTATCACATGCGCTTGTTGGGGTTTCTGCCATTGCAGGGAGCTAATATAGCTTTCCCATTGTTCCGGCAAACCCTCAAAGAGGGGGTGCTGGTAATCCGTCTTGGGGTTTTCCTTCACGGCACGGGTATCAATTTGCCCAATGGAGCGGCCAAAGACTTCCGCATCTTGGCGAGACATCCCAAACAACACTTTGGTCTGAATGTTGCCTATAGCCCCGCTTAAACGGGTTTGCAGTTGTGAAAGGCTCTGATGGGCCAGTGTGAGATGTAAAGCGAATTTGCGGGCCTCTGAGAGGATTTGGGACAGGGTTTTGGCGCTGCCGTCATTGGCACTAAAATCCTGAAATTCGTCCATGTAGAGATAGAAGGGGATACGTGCATGAGTAGGCAGGTCACGGCGGGTAAAAGCCGCATACTCCAAAAACGTTACCAGTAAACTACCCAGTAGCCGCCGTGTCTCCGGTTCGCCGCCTAGATCACATAGCAGCACTTTGCGATTGTCCATCAAGGCGCGGAAATCTAGTGCGTTGTCCCGATGGCCTAACATGCGGCGAATGGTCGGGTTAAACGCAAAAGCACTCACTTTGTTGAGGGTACTTTCTCGCATCAAGGGGGCTTCCCGACCCCACTTGTCATACCGATCATGAAAAAAGCTACTGGCTTGTTCATCGTTGGCCTGTAGCAACAACGCCTCACGCCACTGGTCGTCGGTCAACAAGCGGTGAACATCCACTAAGGTTTGGCCCGTTTTAATCAGAACTACCAATGCCGCAATCATGATGTTGGTAAACTGCGGCGCTTCTTTGAGCGCGTCGGGCCATGTCCGGCGAAAGGCTTCAATCACCAACTGCGCCACTGCATAAGGGTCACCCGGCACACTCAAAATGTTGAACGGCACCACACAATCCAAACGGCTCATGTCCAAATAAACGATCCGCTCAAGATTGGCGGGGTTATCAAAGTACCCCGTCGCGGCAACTCCGGCGAATATGTTTTTTACGAGATCGGAGTGCGGGTCAATCACCCCAACGCCACGTCCGGCGAGAATGTCTTGAATCACTAAACCTTCGAGGAATTTGGATTTGCCTTTACCTGTGATGCCCAACACGTACAGGTGTTTGCGACGTTCGGCTTCGGATAAATAGACTTTGGGCACAAAGGCAAAAGGGAGGCTGCCCAACCGCCCCAAACACAATCCGCTGGAGTAGGGCAGGAGCGGACGCATAAACCGTTCCAGCCTATCAAATGTAGCATAGGTATGTATACCCGAATCGCTCAAAAAAGACTTGGCAGTATAGCAACATGGGGTACAGTGTCAAAGGTTGAGCGAATGCTTTGCTCAAAAACGGGATCGCCGTATTGCTGTAATGAAAAGGGCGTAGGCAAGTGGGGAAAATACCAAATGGGTTCTTGCAAGACACCCTCCGCTATCACCCAATCTAGCCGGGTACAGATGAAAAAGGCCGATCCACCCGCTGCCATGATGTCACTGCGTAAGTTGTGGAACTTACGCTCTGAGCCAGTCACCACCACCATAAACCGTCCCGATTGCGCGTTAAACTGTTGTTTATACATCTGAGAATGGAGGAAGTGGATGCCGGGAACCACCTTATCGCGGCCAAACCGCACATTCGTCTCGGTTTTGTTATCCAGTTCAATCAGGAAACGCAGGCGATAGCCCCGTGTTGCTTCATCCGGCTTCACAAAAAAACTCAGATAGCCATCCGGACGAATCAGCCTTTTTTTACGTTGCCCGGTATGATCGAGGTAGGGCAGGGCACTGGGCAACAAACGCGCCAACTCATCCTGACCATACCACTGCTCAAGTGTATAGGCAGGGTGGGCACTCAGGGCTTGCGTGCAGGTGTGCCGGAATTCATTCAGCAAAATATCGTGGGCCACGCGGCTCACCCCTAGTTCCTGACGCAAACGTACCTCGGTGGGGTCAACATCTAACCCCTGAGCGATCACCTCCACCGCCTTTTTGTCCAGTAGGACCACCGATTCCGGTAAGTTATGGGAGTCACGGCGGGAAGGGCGCTGCAAGTAACCATTGTGGAAAAGTTCACTGATGCGTTCTTGGGCCTTCCGTTTACTTTTACCGGGCCAAAACCAGCGGTGAATCTGGTCTACTGACAATCTGCCATCATACTGATAGATGGTCAGCAGCAACGTGCGGTCACGCTCGGTTAATTTTATGCCGCGTGGATCTTCGACGCGCTCGTAGGCTGGCAAGCGGCGTTTTGGGGGCTTACTAGATGGCGTTTCCACTGGCTTCTGCCTCTTAAACAAGAGAATGGAGTGTATCACTCCATCACTTTACCAAAGTCATTGGGTCGTGGCTATATTCGGCGTCGGCGATTTGGAGTCACCGCTGCAAAAGTAGGGGGTATCTCCTGTGTTTTAGACTGAACCCTTTCTAAGGATAGTGCATCAGCGGCTGAAACTATGCAGGCATAACTGACCTGCCCCAGCATCGCCAAGTCATCGCGGTGCAATTCGCTCATGCTTTCACACAACCAAGCCCACCAGCTGCGCGTGGTGAGCCAAGAAACCACCATTCGAAAGAGGGTTAAATAAAAACCCACACCTATCGCACCGTAAAGCCACAATAGGTATAAGTCTTCGTCTGAAGGCTGACTACAAACCAGCTCGCCATACGCATAATCGTAACTGCATGAAACACCTCTGGCATTGATGACAAGCACAAGCGGCGGCAAGAGTATCAGCGCCAAGTGAACAGCGAACTTAAGCATATCAATAAAAGGTTTATACATCACTCGCAACGACACATAAATCATATTGTCAACATAGGCAAAAAAAACGGTACCCACCGCCTGTTTGCGACTCGCAAACACCATTGGGCGACATCGCACCAAAAACCCCGGCACAAAAGCGACCTCTCGTAGCTCCTTCGAATCAGCATAACCCAAGGATTGTAAGGCTCGTCCCACTTCCTCCTGAAAACGATCATATTGCACATCACTTCCTAAAAAAATGCCGGACCAAAAATCCACCACCTCCGGGCGAAAGAAAAAATCAACCCAGCGGCGACGAATATCCAAACCTATTACCTTGGCGGGCTTAGTAGGTGTATTGGTCAAAACGGATGGTGCGGTATTGACTATATCAGTCATAGGTTCACTCCTCCTCACTTGAGTAAAAAATATTCATTAGAACTGATTTGGGTTATATACGGGGTTTGCGAGTGCTACGCTGCTGATTGAACACCGATTCCTTGGGTGCCAGCAACGCCGGGTCTATCCCAACCCTATCGGCGGCAACAATAATGCTTCTGTGAACCACCAAGCCAAGGGCAATCGCATCATCAAAATGGAAGTCATGTATTTTTTCTCGGAATAGAGCCTGTGCGTTACGACTAAAGAGCAGAAAGAAGCACACAACAGCCACAGCTATAATTCCAATTTTCAAGTCTGTGGAGTAGGTACTTGAATTTATTACACTACGACAATCTGTATTAATTACTCTTCCACGAGGATCTGTAAAATCATCACATTTCCTCTCAACGGAAAAAAGCATTGGAAGCAAACCTACCAGAAAAAATATAACAAGAACAAACATCATTAGCTTCCACTCGCTGAAGCGTGCTTTAAGGAAAGTGCGCCATGAAACATACAAATCATCCCCGATACGAGCGATATAAACCGCTACCGTCGCCACCCCAAATTGCACGACCTCAAACTCACGATGCTCGGCAAACAATCCACCTGTGGCGGTAGCTTTCTGGGTCTTGAGTTTGAATCCCTCATAATTACGGCCCTCAAGTGTTTGGTAAAACGCCGCTTTGAATATCCCGGCTTTGTCGGCTGCACCATCAACCAAATCTGCCCAAGCCTCAACCATCTCACCCCACAAAACTGCCCCTGTGAGCAGGTTAATTCGCATCTGTTCTTGCCCTATGGTTTGCTGTGTGGCTTCAACCTCTGGCGCCATGGAAGCCATCTCCCTTCTAATCCTCACGCTCAACAATCGGAACTTGTGGTACATGCTCAACATGACTAGCGACTCGTTTACCAATACTGGCCTCGACTTCATCAACGGGTTGCCCCAACTTCCGAGACTTCCCACGAATGATTTCCCTTTGGTTAGGGTCTGGCTGGCAGGGAAACTTATAAGTATCCAAGCGATATTGGCTCAGTTCATGACCGCGCTGGTCTAAAATCCGAATAATCGCTTGATGCTGGGGGAGCATGGTCAGTAGATTGGCGGTTTCCGCGTGGGCCTCGCTGTAAGGTTCACGCTGGCTCTCTAGCTCTCGATACAGGCGCGTGCCACTCCCATCGGTTTCAATAGGCGTCACTAAGCCGCCCCCTATATCCGCATAAACGGGCTGATAGGTGGGCGGGTGTTCATAAGGGGTGTTATCAAACTGGCCCGCCAACTCCAACGCATCTTTGCCTGATACCCGAAATACCATCAGGTTCGCCACATTCAAGGTCGAGCCTTGATTACTTTCGTCTAATTGGTCGCGGTACTGATGAGCCACCGTCGTGACAATCCTAAACTTACGGGCTTCACTTTGAAGCTGCGGAAAAGTCTCAGTGGCGAAGTTCTGATACTCATCTACGTACAAATAAAAAGGGCGGCGCTGGTCAGGGGGTATCTCACGGCGGGTTAATGCGGCCAACAATAACTGATTCACCAAAACAGACCCTAAAAAGGATGAGTTATCCGCCCCTATATCACCCTTGGAGAGATTGACGAGCAATATTTTCCGCGCATCCATCACCTGCCGGAAGTTAATCGCGCTCTGCGGTTGAGCAATGATGTTCCGTATAACCGGGTTGACCAAAAACCGCCCGATTTTATTAAGGGAACTACTCACCAACTCCACTTGGTCAGCCGGGTTCTTGTACTTGCTTGGGTTGTGTTTATCGGGGTAGCTTGAGGGAAACTGCTGCTCCCAAAAGTGCTTCAGTATGGGGTCGGCGACACAACCGCGTACTCGGAGGCGTTCCCGGTGTTCATGATTGGTCAACAATAACAAGAGTTCCAAAAGGGTGCTATCTGGAACATAAAGCAAGGTTTGGAGACTGTGCCGCAACAAGTCCTCCATCCGAGGCCCCCATGAATCATGAAATAATTTGTAGAGGGTATCCATCAGCGTCGAAGTCACTAGATCACGCTGACGGGGGTCGTTGCGGTCACATGTCAATAGATTCAAACCAAGGGGGTACTGAATATCTGCCGGGTCAAACAAAATGACATCATCCACGCGATGTTTGGGAACACAGAGGAGCAAATCATCAATTAAGTCCCCATGCGGGTCTAAAACACAAACCCCCTCACCGGCTGCTATATCCTGCAAAATGAGGGATTTTAAGAAGGTCGTTTTGCCTGTGCCGGTTGTCCCAATAACATAGGTCCCGAGTTCACGGGCCTTCTCGGATAAAAACAACTTTGCCTGATGCTCTTGGTTAGCATCTGTACCCAGTAGCAAATCCATTGAGCTACCCCGCCGTATCCGAAAGAAAAATGGGTTTATTTTATAAAATTACCACAGTTTTAGTCGTAGCGAGAAATAATAAAGGGTCGTGATTCAAAACTAATCTCCAACTGGTGCTAGGGACTCGGCTTCGGGAAATACTTTGGATTGAGCCGCACGCATCTCATAATATTTCGTTTGCACTGAACTGGTACTGCGACCCAACTGTGTTGCAATTTGGCGGTAGCTTAAGCCCTGCGCGGCTAACTTAAAAATCATCCTCACCTCGGCGTCCGTGTAGGGTCGCTTATGGCGCTCCTCTGGACTGCCATAGCCCACTAACAAGGCTCGAAAATCCTCCCGAAAAAAGGTGTGCCATTGGCCCACTGATTTAGCACTCATACCCACCTGAGTCGCGGTCTCACGCCTGTCCCGATCATCTAAAAAGTCGCGCAAGATCACCGCCACTTGTTCGCGCTTTTTGGTGTTAAACTGCTTATTTTGCCGAGTTTGGTATTTGGTATGGATGTGCTGGGCCGCCCTTGATAAATCCACCCGTAACTCCGCCAAGTGAATCTCTCGTCCATGCCCGCCATTGATTTTCTTTTGTACCACTGACCGTTTCAAGTTTTCAGGATCATCCAAGCTGCCCCCGTCAAACTTAGCTCGCCCATTCAGTAACTCCAAATACCGCCCCGCACTACCGCGTTTTGCCATCCCGACGATAAAGGGCAGGCTTTGCATCTCGAGTAATCGGGTATCCAATTTCCACATCTGCCACAAATACAGCAAACCCTCTTGAATTAAATCATCCACTTCGGGATGGTTTCGGTAGATTTTCCCTAAGATTCGCACGAGATTGCTGTAGACCGGGGCAATAGCTTCATCAAAGGGTCGGGGTGGTGCCAGTTCTAAAAGGGGTTGAGGCTGGGGTCTCCATTCGGGCTTTAATGGGGTGCTCGGATCAAGCATTCCCTCCAAAAGTAACTCATGCACAAGGCTCCTTTCGCTGCCGCGGGCAGTATGTAACAAAAGCACACTGTAACAAACGGGCAACCCTATGTAAAGCTGGTTTCATAAGACCGCCCACCAGCCACCTACCCCACTGGGACGACCCGGTAGGTGATGGGTGCAGACCTATCATTCGTGATAATCGCCAGTAGCAAATTCCAAGCCTTCCTCAACACTGGGTCCAAAATCCGCCGTTAAACTTCCTCGCGGTAGCCTTTTGAACACGTAATCCAAGGGATCAGTTCCCCGCCTTAAGGTTTAGACCCGCCTAAACAGGCCCAAAAGTTACTCACGCCTCCGTTTCTTAATGGAAGGCGATCCCCCCAAGGGTTGACGAACCACCCCTTGTGGTCATGGGGTTTGGATACCAGCAGGCGTGTTGGGAACAAATCACCCACCCGCTCAACCGCGTTAGCGGTTTTTCAGCGGCTTGCAGGCAACGCTCAGGTGAGCAAAAAAGCCTCCGGCGTGTTTGCAACATGGCGCCGCTTTAAGTGCTCGTCCCTACGGTCTTGCAGGACAGCCCGCGTCGCCTTTTTGCCAAGAGGCGCGGACGGTAAGGCCGTGCCTGCACCCTCTCGCGCCAGCGAGAGCCAGCGGCTTTAGCTGGCGGCCTTTCGCCATGAGCAGCGGGCGGGTGTTGCCAACCTGACCCGCCGCCTGTCATGGCGACCCCGCAGGGGGCAAAGGCCGATCCCCTGACGAGCAGACCCGCTGCTGCTAGGCAGCGTCTGCGATCCACTGCCTAACCGCTGGCCGGCCATCCCTTAGCGGGAGACCTCACGGACGCTGGCCCATTCAAAACCGACTGGCAGGTAGGTTCTGGCTGGCTGGCGGAATACCGAACGACTGCCTCATGCGCGTGACCGCCCTGCAACTCAACCAAGCGGTTGATGAGTGTTTGGCGGCGCGGATCGGACAAGTCCAACACCCTGATGCGGAGGTGGTACTGGTCGAGGATATATTGCAGTGTCACCCCTTCGCTTAAAACGGCAGCAGGTATCGGTAGGGCTTCGACTTTTGCAGACGGTGGACTTTCAACGGGGGCACAATCCGGTAAGGGGTGCTGCTCCTTGTAGGCGCGGATCGCCCGTAGCTTTTCGCGGCGGACGGCGGCGAGGGCCTCGATTTGTTCAGGCGTCGAGGGGGTATGAATGGACGCGGTTTGGATGCGGACCGTGACCGTTCCCCCTTGCTCGACAATGTGGGTGATCTGCTCAATTTCCAGCCACAGGCGTTCCGGTTTAATCGCTTTTTCGTATTCAAAACCCTCCGCGATCCACCACGCTCGCCCCCGCCCCAATAGGACACTTTCGACCTTCTGACGGCTGGCGCCCGGCTCGATCTCCACATACTCATAGTGTTCCATGCTCAAGATGTTGGCCCGTTTGTTGCTGGCCCGCAGCGCATTCTCCGAACACCCCAGTTCTGAAGCCAACAGCTTATTGGGGATTTGGCGCTTGCCGCCGACAGCCTCCAACTTCCCGCGGTTGAAGGCATCGGTATACCCCGACTTGTTGCCCCAATCAAAGCCCGCCGCTAAGGGGGTACTTAGCGCGGCGGCTAGGGCTTTCGGGTTAAGTTTGGCGGCCCAACTACCGTACAATTTGGCAATCTGCTGCTCAGGATACCCAGTAGGGGAGATCATCTTGTCCACCTCCGCCAACAGGTCAAGATAGGCCCGTTCGGTTTCGATGTTGGTGGGGGCATCCGGGGTCTGATCGGCATACACCGCTTGCCGGATCGCCACCTCCATGCGACTCAGCAGCGCATTCAGGGCGGGGCGGATCGGCACCAAGGTGAACACATCCTCCGGACGCCCGTTGGGGTTATCTTTGAATTTTGCACCCAATGAATGATCTAGTTTTTCTATACCCTGCAATTTTCGCAGAAAACCTACCCCCTCGAGCTGATCTAACCCCAGCTTGAGACCGTATTCGCTGATGGTTAAGCCATGCTGGGCAGCACAGGCCCGCAGATCATCGCGGCTGAACTGCTGTGGGTTAAGTTGCCCATGAGCTGCACCTTGGTGGATGAGTTCATACAGAATGAGAGCTGGGGCATGATTTTTAAAATACCGCACCGCTTTCGCGCCTTTTTGACGGATGGGCTTATCCAGTTGGTCAATGGTCAAGAAACAGGTGCGCAGAACATCCGGTACACCCTGCGGCCAGAGGTATTGACCCTCCAACGCTAGACCCTCAAAAAGGGCCTCAACGGGGGGTAACAAGTCGGGTGGCGGTTCAGCCGCGATGATCTGCGGCGTCGGTCTAATCGCCCGTTGGGGGCGCGGCGAATATTTTGTTTCACGCTGGCGGTGTTGGTACTCAGCGTAGGTGGGCAGCCCCAACCATTCAGCGACTAAATCCCACTTGTGTTCCTCATGGTGGATGCCGCAGGTACAGACCGGGCCTTTGTCCTTATCGATGCGGAAGGATTCATTTTGATCGGCATGGTGGGGATTGGGGCAGTGGATGTAATGCCGGGTGCCTTTGCCGGGTTGGGCCTGATAGTGGGCGATAATTTCCAATTTCCATTGGTTAAATAATCCTCCCACTGGCGGGAGGTAGCCTGTGGCGCGTTTGATGGGGAGTGTTTGGGGTTGTAGGTTGAGTAAGGGCAGTTGGGTGAGCCATGCCTCGAAATCCCCCCCTTGCCCGCTGGCGAGGAACTCTACCCATGCTTTACCCAGATCGTACTTGCTGCCCATCGCACCGGGCAGGCGGTAGGCGGTTAAGAGATGACCCACCTGATCGGCCATGCGGTTCACCCATCCCTGTCCTTGCGCGTCTAGGTCGGGGGCAGCCCGTAAAGTCGTAATGCCCATCTGTAAACAAAACAGCCCTAGCCCATCGGGTATTCTAGCCCCCTCGCCGTAGTTGAACGCAAAGGCGGCTAGGCCCGCACTATGGGTTGCCCAGACATCCGCCTCGCCGGATACGACCCATGCCACCCCGCTGGCAGCTTGGACCGCTTGAGCAAAATCCGGGGCATGGTAAAACACATCGTCAGGTCGGCGCTGGCCCGCTTCGAGTCGTTGGGTGGCAGGGTTTAGCCAAGCATATTTGGGTTGCCCAGCACTGTTGAGGTTCTTAAACCGTAGGCTGCCTGCTGGGGTAGGGTACATCCACCCAGTCAAGCCGTCGCGGTGGTAATTTTCAATTTCAAATACATGGCGGGTGGTGTCGCTGATCCCGCGGGTCTGTAATTTGCTGTTGAGAATGGGGTCGAAAGTGTCTTGTTGGCCCACGTCGCCTACTCATTTCGCGTCTAAACATCCGGTTGAGTCTTGCTTAGTAGGACTGTAGGAGGGTTGCTTGTCTCGCCAAGTGCCGCTACACTTTAGTTGTCACGCTAAGTATAGGCACTCAATTCAGAGCGTCAGCAAAACCCCGCCCCCGCCCCAAAGCAAGCGGGTTTTTGTTTCCCGTTCACATGGCGGTAGCAATTTTCTTGCTCGCACTGCTAGTAACTTTACCACGATTGGCTGAAAAGCAAAACTTGGGTCATGGCTTGACCTATCTGGCAAATTCCATACCATTAAGGGTAAGGTGGTCGTGAGATGAGGTGGTCGGCATGGGATGTTACCCCAACCTACACGAAAGGACCCTATGCAACCTCCCCGCTTTTTTAAGAGGCACAAGTGGGCTGCATTTCTATTGCAGTTGCCATTTGAACTCATGCACAGGCTCTTAACCGAGTTGTTTTGGCCTGAACGGGTACATCAGCAACGGACCCGTGAGGACTTGCGAAAACTTTTGCAGGAACTAACCCGCGAGGGTTAGTGGATCAGTTAGCCAGCCGCTACTGATCATTTTGGGGCTACACCTCAGCCGTATCTTCTCATCTCCGCCCCAAAACCTCAAGCCGTGCTTTTTTCATGCCACTGGCACCATCCCCTATCGACCATTTCCTGTACCACATCTTGGTAAAACTTTTGCATTAACCCCTCAAAGTTTTCGTCCGCCCATTCCAGCCGACTTTGAAAATCTTCTGACCTTTCCAGCGAAGTCAGGCCATATAACTCGATGCTCTCTTTGAACTCACCCCACATATACCGCCAGTAACGGTGTATCACATGGTAGGTCATGTAGAGACCTAAAAAAGTATCCCAAAGCAGTTTTTTCATGGCTGGCGCATTATAACATGGCTTACGAAAGCAACTCTTCCTCAATGGTATAACCTACATAACGAAGTTCTCTGACCAGATTTGCTTGCCAATCGTTATCTGCTTCATAGAGGGTATATAAAACCCCATCAAAATCTGAAGGCATTTCCACATCTCTTTCACGCAAAACGAAAACACGCTCTCTGCCGAGCCTTGCTATGAAAAAGCCCATTTCCAGAATCACGTTTTGACGGGCACGCAATCTTGCGGCGCTGGATTCATCGGTTTTGCGAGACCCTAAATCATCACCTGTTGCCAGAATAACGGCAAAATCTACCTTATCAGCGTGAGCAAGGAATTTTTCGATGATGGTTCGCCCACCATCCGCTTGTTCGTGCAAAATTATGGCCTCAAAGCCCAGTTTTCTCAGAAAGTCAGCAACCTGTTGTTTCAGGATACTATTATGCCCGTGTACGATAAATACTCGTCGCCCCCGGCTTTCTTCAAAATTGGAGGGTTGTATGTCCTTTGGAGTCACCGACAACTGGCAGTCTTCTAAGATAGTGGTGAACGTATTCAGAAGTTGGGGCCGTTTTCTCTCCCATTCTTGTATGTGTTTACGCATATGGGCTTCAGGAGGAGCATCCCAAAGTATCACCCCAAAACTAGGGTTAAAAATTTCGTCAACCTCTTTTAGGTAAGGACTTGTGTCCCCAAAAATCCGCGTTATAAAAAGTTTTGAGCGCTTTTCCAATCTATCAATTTGCTCTTCTGGATAAGAATCCATCTGAAAATTAGCAAGGAAAGCGTTTGAGTAAGGTGAAAATGGAGGCGAGATAAATCATGCCTTCACTACAAAGCGGCCAACGCTCATA
>JAJTXY010000048.1 GCA_021463865.1 Anaerolineae bacterium | reverse complement strand
ATTGATGGATGAAAAACAGGGTCAGTCTGAGCCTGACCCCTACCACCCCATTTCGTAGGGGTAGGGCTAAGACCTACCCTTTACCCGAATCTGGTATGACAAGGTTGGTTGCGTCTGAACTGAACACCACATACCGTCCGTCTCCGGAGTACGCCGCACCCGACGACAGCCCATTCCCTTGTGTGCCATCGGAGGCGATTGAAACACGATGGGTCGGGTCATCGGAACCACAGAGGCTGGCACGCGGCGTGGGTATGTCAGTGGCAGTGGCTTCGGCAGTGAGATTGGGCGAGATGGCGATAAACGCATCTACCCCAATAACACCACCCGCCTGTGCATAAACACGCAAGGTGTGGATTTCATCGGTCAAATAATTAATGGGCGCCACCTGCCCATAACTGGTCGTTTCAGCGGTGGTGATGACGGTACGCAGCACGGTGCCATCTACCTCAATTACCAAGATGCCCAACCCCGGCCCAGTGACATACACCACGCCGATGGTGCTGCCGGAAAATGATAATTGCAGGGCGGCAGATTCGGGTGCTGAGGTTGAATAGAGATACGCCCCACCGCTGGCCCCAGATGCGGTCTGGTTGAGCCATTCGCCCTCACGGATAACCTGTGGATGGTCTGACTCGATGGTTTGGGCGACGGGGTCTTGGGAATAGGCCGAGGGCGCGACGGGGATCAACAAAACCACCCCCATTAGCCCCATGAGAATTCGAGTGATAAAGCTGGGTCGCATGATGTCCTTGCTCCTTACGAAAAGTACCGAGCGAGAGGATTTCCGCGCAATAGACAGGCTGCTTTTCGCATGAATAGTATAAATCTCTAACTCATCTTATTTTAGGCCTCCATGCAAATTCTTACGATGCTATTTGACCCCGATTTCACAGTAAATTCATACTTATTTGACCCATATTCCAATTCGGGCAAGTTCTAGGAAACGGCACAGATACGGGGTTTTGAGTACGGACGGAACATGTTTCGTCCCTACGAAAGGGCTATGGCCGTCGTTCACATTTGGCATAGGCTTGGTATTTTCGCCAATGTTGGATAGGCCTCCAGAGGTGATACGGGATTCGCATGAGGTAGATTTTTGGGGCAATTCCTGAAGAGGCACACAAAAAGGGCGGGTGAATTACCACCGCGCCCTTTGGAACAGTCACTCATGTGTGATTGCCGCACGACTATTTACTGGCTTTGACCGCCTGCGCCTTGTGTCCATTCGATGACCCGTTGGTGTGTTCACGTTCTTGACGGGCAGGGTAATTGCCACGTACCGTCTGCGGCACGGTCTGCGGGTCGGGGCGTTGGGGCGGATTGGGCAGTGGCTCAACCGTGAGCGTCTGCTTCTTGGATTTAGGTCTATCCGTCATGTCCATTTTGCCTCTTTACCTTTTGACTGATACTTTCATTATGCCATACTTCTATAAAATTAGCACCAGAATTGCCGCCGTGAGCAGCAACAGCACCCCGACAATTTGCAGCGATTGGGCCAATGCGACCACGCGACCCTGATCCAACAGCAATTGATGATTATAAAAATAGCTTTCGGCCAACGTCCGCACCAAATCTACCTTGAGCGCCGGGGATTCTTCGTTCATACGATTGTACAGCACGTCCGGGAAGATCGTGCCGCTGTAGACTTGGCGGGCCAGTGCGTTCCGCAGCAAGACATAGACCGCGTTGCTTGCCAGAAATCCTAAACCCAAGAGCAAAAGCACCTGTACTAATTCGTCAAACTGGCTAAAATCGCGTGTCCCCAGAAGGCCAATGGCGATACTTAGCACCAGCAGACTCAGTTGCACACTACGTTCGGCGCGTTGACTGACGGCTTCCAAATCTTCCATCAAGCGCTGATAGGCCTCTTTGCTTTCGCTATACACCAAATCCAGCGTCTCGATATCCACCTCAATGACCTGCTCAGATTCCGACTCGGCGGCGGGTTCAGGTGATGGTTCTGGCACTTGTTTTGGCGTCAGTTCTGAATTGGACACAACCCCTCCCACACGCATATGAGCCGATGAGCCGACATGGATCGTTACCCATCATAGGGCCGAACTTCTGATAATGCAACCAACCACGCGCTGTCACGATTCCACCGTTGAGGGCCTGATCGTGTTGCGTGCCCAGTAGGAGCTAATGACGTCCAACAGGTCGCTGTGGGCGACATTGGAGTGGTTGTCCGGGTCAGGGCCGTGCATGAAATCGAAGTCATCGTTCATCTGATATGGCTTCCACGACGGGTTGAAAGCCCACAGGGCATAGTTGATCCCGCGTTCCTCAAAAAGCGCCATCTGGTCGTCCATAAACGCTGCCGCACCCGGCTCCCAGCGTATCACGCCATATTCGTTGACTGCGAGCGGCACACTGTATTCCGCCTTAAATTCGTCCGTAATCAACAGCAGCGTATCCAGCCACGCGCGGTCAAAGGTGTCGTCCCTACCGTCATAATCGAGGTCGAACACGCCCGGATAGGTTCGGGTTAGCGGCGGTGCTTGGTGTGTGTAGTCGTGGGGCGCGTATTGATGGAAGGTGTAGACCGTGCGCGGGTCGTTCGTCGTTTGCAAATAGGGCAACCATTGGATTTCACCCCAGCCCGTCGCGCTGACTAGGATAGGTGTGTCAATGTCTACTTCACGAATGGCCTCTACGATGCGTGGGTAGAACTGATTCCAGTCATAAAGCGTCCCGGCGTAAGTAGGATAGAATTCCTCCGGCTCGTAAATGTCAAAAAATACACCGGGGCTGTTCGGCTCGACCATCAGGTCATAGCCGACGACAACCAGATTGTCCCGGTAGCGTTCGGCGGTGTAGCGCCACATCTCGACCCAAGCGTCTTGGGCAGCTTGTTCCACCCACACCGAGTCGTCCAGAAGGCTTTCGTCGAACCAGTCGCCTGCGCCATCGGAATAGAACGTAAAATCGCTGCGTCCCGGCCCGGTGCGGAAGCTGATCACCGCGAAAAGGTCGGCGGCAGCAGCCATCGCCAGCAAGCCATCTAAGTTTTCCTGCACCAACTCGTCCAGTTCATAGGGCGGGTCTTGGGTGAATAGGCCGGGATGGGAAATGTTGACGTAATTCGCTCCCAGTGCCGCCAGCTGGTCGAAATCGGACTGCGTAAAGGGTGGCCCGACATGATCGCTACCCAAGAAGTCAGGCCCGTCCAAGTCAGGGACGACGATGCGCTGCCAGATGTTCGCGCCGCGCAACTGTGTCTCTTCTGACCAGAGTGAGAACTTGTCGAAAGTAGATTCCTGAGCAGCCACAGGCAGCGTCAGTGCCAACGAAAGGAAGATAATCATGGCTATAGAGCGCATAAGTTCCCCTCTTATCCCAGATTCGGCTAAAGACTGACCCCATCCCCAACCCTTCCGCTAACAAAGGGAAGGGCTTCAAAACCGCCTTGACTCCCCTCCCTATGTTTGAAGGCGTGGGGTTGAACAGTCATGAATTACCCGATTTCCGTATTATCTCTCATCTCCATTATAAAGATGGTATCTTCGAAGCCAATGAAGTCTTAAAAAGCAGTGATCCAAACCGTTGGAAGAAAGAGCCTTTCATCCCCCGACAATTGGCTCTCCCCAAATGCAAGACAATGGCTTAGGCACGCGGCCCCATCGGTGGGCCATTCCGCTTAATGACAGGTTGGTCAAACGGCGTCTGCCATTTTTCATAGGGGTAAAAATGGGGCTGGCGGTTGTATTCCGGCTGATTGGCGACAATGCGATCCCGATATTCATTGGGAATAAACAACAGCGGGTTCAAAATATAGCCCTTGTAGCGGATTTCGAGATGCAGATGGGCGTCAAAAAAGAGATTGGCGGCTTGGAGCAGATCGCGGGTAGCGATATAACCCAACTGGGTTTCTGGCCCCACTGGATCCCCCGGCGCAACATTCACCGTCGGGTGCAAATGCCCATAGATAATCTCATAGGTGGCACTGCCATAGACCACCTTCACCGAGACATAGGCCGGACGGAAGTGTTTGGTATCCACCGTCAGCACCACCCCGCTTTCAATGCCAGCCACGACGGGCACACGATGGGTGGGGTCGTTCCAATCTTTGAGGCGGCTGTTGCCAAGATCAAGGCCGCCGTGCAGCATACAGGCATATTTGTAGCCTTCGCCTTCGAGCGCTTGGGCAAAGGAGGTATTGCCAAAATGCTGTACCCAGACCCACTGCTTATTGCCGATGGGCAGGCGCTGAAACAGCCTATCGCGGGCGGGCAGCAGGTTGACATCAAAGGGGTCATCGGGGTCTACAGCGAAGCGGCGGATTTCGAGACCGGTGCTGGCGGGTGGCAGGTGCTCCAAATAGACGGGTGTGCCAGTGATGCCGCGTTCCGCCGTCCAACCCGTAATTTCCTCGCCACTGTCATCAAAAGGGCGTCCATTGGAATGCTGCCACCAGATGAGTTGGTCGGCTTCATTCAGCGTGCGGGACTCCGGATAAGCCTCGATAATATCGCCTTCCAAAATCTCGCCGATGATGTTTTTGTCATCCAGCGAGTCGGGTTCGCTGCGGACACGCATGGCGGTAACTGCATGGAATCGGACTCGCTCCTTAGTGGGTGTTTCACGTTCCACCGGGCCGACCAATTCCATAAACGCCCGTCTGTCACCCGCCGCCATACGCACCGGACGCTCCGCCGACCAACCGCGTGCGTGCTGCCACCAGATAATCCCATTGATCTCGCGCCGCGAATCGGCAAAGACCTCAACTTCCTCACCCGTCTTCAAATCGCCGAGGATCCGGGCGTTTTTAGCAGGGCGCTTGCGAATATAGATGCCATCTTGCCATTTCACCCGGAAACGCAGGTTGGGCAGAATTTCACCCGGCGCACGGGGTTGAAGCGCACCTACGCCGAACATGGCCTCGGTGGTCACTTCTTGCAGATAAACCTGTAGACGCTTGACCTTGACCTGTGCGGCCCGTTCGATCACCCAGCCATCGTCAAATTGCCACCACACATAGCCTTGTTTTTCGCAGCGCGATTTCGAATCTACCTTGATGACCACACCGGACTTGAGCGTGTGGGGAGATTTGGGCGCGTGGACATCGGCAGCACCATAAATCAATAGGCCGTCGCGCAGCACGCGAAAATAGCGATAGGGCGGCGGGTCCGAGCGGGTGACACGACGGGAGCCATCGCTGCTGGGGCGTGACCCTCTGACGACCACCGGCTCCACATCGGTCCCATAGCTGGCAAGCAGATTCTTCAGGCCATCAAACCAGCCATCGCCATACCTGCGGGCCATGCCGTCACTGATGCCGAGGTCGGCTGTGCATTCATTAAACTGCCATGGCAGGACGGAAAACGCCCCTAGATTGTGCCAGCGTTCTAACTGTTGCTGTAAATAATTGAAGCGGTAATCAGCGGGGAAGTCGGGACGGGCACCCACCTCACCCAGATAGAGTGGTTTACGCACGGCCTGTGCAACCGCGACATCGTATTCGTCACGCCACGCCGATTCTTGATCGCCGTCTTCCGCATACAGATGCGTCGAGACGACATCCACCGTCGGTAGGGCATAGAGGCGGCGGGCCTGCGCCATTGGATCCACGCTGCCATCCCATGACAGCACGTGTCGCACCGAGGCCAACCCCAATGAAACGAGTTGGTTGGGGGCGATCTCTTTGATGCGGCGGCTGGCTTCTTGGGCAAATTCATAATACGCCTCCGCATCGAGTGGGGTCGGCGGTGGGTCTTGGGTCAATTGGGATTCATTACATAACTCCCAAATGAGCACGGTGCGGTCAGCGGCAAATTCACGCACAATGGCTTCGACCTGTGGCATATAGGCCACGCGATAGAGCTTGTCACGAAAATAGACTTTTTGATAGTGTCCATGCTTCCCTTTGGGAATATCTCGATTGCCCGGCACAAAAAAGCCGGAATCGCGCACGGAATCATCTAAGCAGATGATTGCCTGCATCCCATACGCCTGTATTTTCTGTAGAGCCATTCGTAGGGCTTCGATGCTTTGTTGAACGGTGAAACGATGATGGCTGGCATAAAACCGCACCAATTTGACCTGCATGGAACGGAGGCTCTCCAGTTGAAGGTCTTGTAATTGAGGCTGGTTTTCCGGATCGGCGGCGAGGACATCCGTCCCGTAATAGGCGAACTCGCGCATGTTGACGCCTGTTCGCCAAGTAATGGATAACATAAACTAACTCCTATGCCTTACCTACTAATGAATTTTTAGGCAATGGTTAATGAACTTATATGATTCCCCCATTAACAGTATAGACCCGATTGAGCAAAAAAGAAACGCACATTTACGATTGAGTTTTGATAAATTTCACACTAGGGAAGTAGGGCCAAATGGATGGTTTTTAGGCATTAACAGACTTGTCCACTTAGATGTATGTAGCTTTTTTGGCAAATGGCTCTTGCTGTCCTGTTGCCACCGATTGCCATACCCTGCCCACACCGTCTGTCGCAAAATTGCGGGGGGTGCGCCAAAATGGAAATCTCTTTTCCAGCAATGACAGAGGAGAATCCAATGGAATCAATGGGTTGTTTACGCTGGTTGTTGATGTTGGTGCCGATGAGCTTGTTGACGGCGCTTGGCTTGGGTGTGATGGAAAACCCCATCCCCCTACCCCCTGCGCCAGTCCCCACAAGCCCCTATGACTATGCGTCCTACTACACGACGCAAGATGGCAACCTACAATTTCCCTTTTTATCTGATTGGGGCATCATCGAAACGGCACCCGGGGTCGTCTCGCTGACCAACAGCACCGATTGGAACCGCGCGATTAATAATCAGCAGTTGTATTCCGGGGAATTTGTCATATCGGTGATGACCCCCCAAGCCTTGCAGACGTTTGGCGCAGACCCGATCAAGGGGACGAGCGGTGTCATCGAGTTTTTTCAGTTGATGGCCTCACCCGATGCTGTCTACGGTCAACCGATTTCCCAAACCATCGGCGGACGGGAGGCGCTGCGGGTGGACATCCAGAATCCGACCATCCCAATAGAGATTCAGTTTTATGCCTACGCCGTACAATGGGATCGGGTGGCAGTGGTGACGCTGCAAACGCTACCCGGTGAAGCGTATTTAGGCCAAGATTTGGTGATCGGGTTGATGGAGCGCATGTACTATCTTGGGGAGGGGTTTTATGCGACACCAACGATGTATGATGGTGGAACGCTGCCTTTTCCAACCCCCTACGCCACGCCGACCTATCCACCGGATTTCTTTCCGACGCCCTTTGCCACCGTCTACCCAGAGACACCCATTCCAACCCCCGTCGGGGCGTTCACCGTCGAAATTGATGAGGCGCGAGACGCAGGCGACATCCGCAGCGAGGCGGTGACATTGCAGTTTAATGGCAACGTCTTGATCGGTGATTGGTCGCTGCGCTTTTTGGATGGGAGCTTGTATTATGTGTTCCCGCCGATGCTGGTGTATGGGGGCACAACCGTCACCGTGCATTCCGGTTTTGGACAAGACCGACCTTCCGATGTCTATGCCGGTTACGAGGAGGCCCAACTGCGCTCCGGCGACTCGATCTATCTTTATGACAGCGCCAATCGTTTGATGGATAGTTTGGTCATCCCGTAAAGATGGCGATTCTACCCTACCGCCTTGTCCGAAGCATTTCACCCACCCGACAGTTTTTCGGAAAGGGCATCAGCAAGGGGTTTTAACACTTCTTGACCTCACCCCCCGGCCCCTCCCCAAACATAGGGAGGGGAGTAAACGGCTTCTTAAAGCCCTTCCCTTTGTTAGGGGAAGGGTTGGGGATGGGGTTAACCTTTAGATGATTCTGGTATGACCTCGCGGTTTATCGGTTCACGCCAGAGCGGATTTAGCACATTTGGGCGTTCGGGGTAGAATGGAATTATCAACCAGATAATCCGGCTGTGAGAGACACATAAACAAGAAACGCCTATGTTCGACCCTAACATTACCACCCAAGCCGCCGAATGGTTTAAGACAGGCTTTTTGGTCATAGATTTGGAAACGACTGGCCTCAGCGACGACCCCAAAGTGGAAATCTGCGAGGTCGCCATCTTAAACCACGAGGGCCAAATTTTGCTACAAACGTTGGTGAAGCCCGTGCGCCCCATCCCGATGGCCGCCTCACGGGTGCATGGCATCAGCGCCATCATGGTCAAGGATGCGCCGCCCTTTAAGCAGGTCTACCCCGAAATCACCGCTTTGCTCAACGGCCAAAAGGTTGTAGCCTATAATGCGCCGTTTGAAGAGGCCATCTTTGAGGTGGTGTGTAAGCGGGAAAAACTCGACCCCCCTGCCCCTGCCGAATGGATTTGTGCCATGCGGACCGTCTCGGCCTATTTTCGTGTCCAGCGGTTTATGAAATTATCGGTGGCGTGCAGCCAACTCGGTGTGAAAATGAGTGGGACACATCGCGCCGTTGGGGACTGCCAATCCACATTAGCGGTGATGAAAAAGATGGCGGGGGTATAATGAAGGGTGAGGTGAAATCTGATGACTGACTATGCAATTACATTAACGTTGCCCGCCCGTTTATTTGAACGTGCCCAGCAAATTGCGGAGACCACCGCCCAGCCTATCGAACAGGTATTGGTTGAGCAATTGGAAAATGCGCTGGATAACCCTTTCGCTGCTCTGCCGCGTGACGAACAGGTTGAGTTGGAGGCGCTCACACTCCTGTCCGATGCCACCCTTTGGACAATTGCGCGTGAGCAGATGGATACCCCCACCCAAGCCCGTCTACAGACCCTAATGGACAAAAACTCACGAGTCCCCTTGAGTGATACTGAAGCCGCTGAATTTGATATTTTGGTGGAACAGGGTCAGAAATTGATGCTGCGGAAAGCCCAAGCCGCCGCGCTGTTGGTCAAACGTGGGCATACGGTCACGCCGATATATGGTGGGCGCTAGACGCAGAAAAACCTGTCGGAGCGGACAGGTTTCTCTACAGGGACTAGGGAGAAAATTCGGGGAAAACAGAGGAACTGTGCCTACGATTGATGTGCCAATCGGTATGCCACTTGGGTTAGCCTACGATACAATCCCATCCAACATCTTTTCCACACGTTCACGCAACTTGGGATATTCTTTTTCTAACTGCTCCATTGCTTCATTGACCGAGCCGCGCCCGCGATCAAACCCTTCTTCAAACGCCGAGGCCACCAATTCGCGGACTTTTTCGGTTTTGTCGGGCGACATCATGAGCGTGGTCACGGCCCCCACCCCGGCTCCCACCGCCAATAGGGTGAGGGAACGGACACGCTTTTGACGGTGAGCAAGCTCCTCGGCCTCGCGGCTGTAGTAAATACGGCTGTTGTTAGTCATTATCTGCTCCTTCTTGCAGGGTTAAGCATGGGTAAAAGCCAAGTGATTCCAGATTTGGGTGATGTGCCGTTTCTCGTTCAGAACAATGGGTTTTGTTGGCAGAATACCACTGCTGTTTACTCGAATCTGGTATGATTCGGCGTTAGATTCTCAGCAATTCGTCTTCATACGCATTGAGGACAAGGCCCTCGTCCGAGACATAGGCAATTTGGTCGGGGAATACGAAGCGCGTTAGACCCAAGAGGCCTTTGATGTTGACCCGCACATAGCCATCGCGCAGCAGACGTTCTTTGATTTCTTCTGGCACGTTGTCGTCATTGTCGAAGACATGCGCCAGATTTTCGATAAACGAACCGTTCCGGCTGAGGTCTACATCGGGTGAAGTGGCGGCTGGCCCACCCATCTGGATGGCTTCGTCACTGGCACCACCCATATAGACCATCTCGACCACCCCGATTTGTTTTTCGCTGAGGTCGTACACGGACATCCCTTTGCGGATGTAGCTGAGGGGGTTGCTAGTTTCGGTTGGCTTGCTGAGGTCGGCCATGTTATATGCCCTCCATTCCTTCCATCAATACGGCTTAACTATAGAGGCAAGTCCGTTTGGATGAATGGGACAGGTATCGGGTTTTGGTATAGGCCAAGTGGGTAATTTCGTCTGTGCTACCAACCTGAAATGCCGTTGGTGATAGCCCAATAAACCGCTATAATCGAAAATACGGCATAGATTTCGGAGAGGCCAGCCATGACCGATACGCTACAATTGCTCATCGAAAAATTCACCCGATTGGATGAACCGCATCAACAGGCTGTGCTGGAATTTGTAAGCCAGATGGAAACGAATATGGAACAATCGCCAGCACCGACCTACACCCCGCTTGAATTGATGAAACTCCCCTTAGCGGAACGCAATCGGATTCTGGCAGAACAATTTGGCCGGGCCGCCGATGAAGATTTTGAGATTTTTGAGGCCAATGCAGACGAGGATTTTGATGAGTACGACGACTAAGCCAATACGAGGTGAAATATGGGCAGTACGCTTTGATCCGTCTGAGGGTGATGAAATTCAAAAAATCCGTCCAGCCATCGTGATGAATGTTGGGGCGGTGGGTCGAATGAAACTACATATGGTTGCGCCTATCACTGGCTGGTAGCCCACATTTGCTGGCTATAGTTGGATGGTACGGTTGATTCCGACAGCGCAAAATGGATTATCTAAAGAGTCGGCAGCCGATGCGTTTCAAGTGCGGTCATTATCCGCAGGCCGTTTTCAACAAAAATTAGGGAAACTCCCGCCCCATGAGATTGACCAAATCGCGGCGGCGATTGCGTTGTGTGTTGGATATGACTCGGATTGATTCACAGAATAGCTAGAGCGTGCTATCCGGCGCACCCGCGAACAAATCTCCGACCTTAAATTCAATCGTGGGCAGGCACTTAAAATGGGCGGTATCCCCTTCATGGAATACCCGCGCTTCTCGAAATTGACCGGGGACATCCAATTCAAAAATCCGTAACTGCTTGCTCATCGGGTCTACCACCCCAAATTCGGGCAATCCGGCAGCGGCATAAGCGTTCATTTTGGTGGTTTCATCATAGGCGCGGTTGCTGGGTGAGAGGATTTCGACAATTAAATCGGGGATGCCATAGATGCGGCGGTCATGGATGATTGCGGCGCGTTCCTTTTTGACGACCACAAAATCGGGTTGCACGGGGTCACATCCGGGCATAAATACGCCAATCGGGGCAAAGGCTACATGCGCTAATCCTTGCTCAAATGCTGGAATCCCGACCAAGCGGGTGAGATTAAAGATGATGTATTGATGAAAATAGCTGGGCGTGTAAAGTTCGTCTGACCAGCACACCAGATAAAGCACACCATTGATGATTTCGTAGCGATTCCCATCCGCAGGCAATTGTTCCCAATCGGCAGCCGTCCATTGACCCTGTGGCGGGCCGTTCAATAGAGGAGCATCTGTGCGAACGGGGAAAATTGGCATACATCACCGTGTAGTAGAATGTACATTGGAGAATTTCGGTCACTGCTATATACTTGACTGACCCAATTTTTCCTGATATATTTAGGTCAATCAAGTATATAATGGAGCATCCCTGTGGAACTAATTACAAGTTTCAAAAGTTTATCCGACTTCATCGAATATTTCAAAGACGAACAATTCTGTCAAGACTATCTCGAGTCTATGCGTTGGGATACTGAACCTGAATGCCCTCACTGTCACTCTCGTGAAGTATATCGGTACACCGATGGTAAGTCTTTCAAGTGCAAGCCTTGTAGAAAAAAATTTACTGTCCGTGTTGGTACAATTTTCGAAGGCAGTAAAATCTCGCTTCGCAAGTGGTTTATAGCAATATATATTTTCACAAACAAAGAAGTCATAACATCCGTCCAACTGGCAAAAGATATACGTGTTACGCAAAAGAGCGCTTGGTATGTTTTACAACGTATCCGCTATGCTTTTGAAATACAGGACGCGCCTGAATTGGTCAAATCTGTTGAAAATGGCGAAATTGAGGCTAATACTCAATTAAAAAACAAAGTTGTAGTGGCTTAGTTAAACGCAAATGCCTACTATTGAGAGGCCACCCCACAAGAAAAGGTTCTTGACTATGGCAATCGCAAAAAAGAAGAGTACCACTCGGAAAGTAGAACAATCTCCGATTAGTCAATCTCAAATGCCTCTTATAGATTTTGGAGATGCAATAAGGACGATCCTTAAGGCTAAACCCTTAAAGACTCCACCAAATGAAAGCACGTCTCAAGTTCCTCTCGAATCTATGAGCCATTGGCTAAACAAGATTCATTGCGGTGATTGCACAACGTTGTTGAATGAAATGCCTGCCGAATCGGTTGGTTTGATTGTGACCAGTCCGCCCTATAACCTTCGTAATAGCACAGGGAACGGCCTGAAAAATGGGAGTGGCGGTAAATGGGCAAACGCCGCGCTTTTAGAGGGCTATGAAGGCCACAACGATGATATGCCACATGATCAATATGTGGAGTGGCAACGCACTTGTTTGAGTGCCATGATGCGGGTTCTACGTAATGATGGGGCAATTTTTTATAATCACAAGTGGCGTGTTCAAGGGGGTCTCCTTCAAGATAGACATGACATAGTAAGTGGGTTTCCGGTTCGTCAAATCATCATTTGGCAGCGTAGCGGAGGGATTAACTTCAATCCCGGCTATTTTCTCCCAACATACGAGGTGATTTATTTGATATGTAAACCGGATTTCAAACTTGCCCCAAAAGCAAATGCTTTGGGAGACATTTGGAATATTCCCCAAGAAAGTAAGAATCCCCATCCTGCACCATTTCCTGTCGAATTAGCACAACGTTGTATTGCTTCCACAAATGCTGAAATCATACTTGACCCGTTTATGGGTTCTGGAACTACTGCAATTGCCGCCGAAGCATGTGGGCGACAGTGGATAGGTGTTGAGATTTCTCAAGAATATTGTACAATGGCACAAGAACGAATTGATAGAGAGAGACAGTTATATAACGGATGAGCAATATATTGCCTTTTTCTGTTCCAAACAGCAAAAAAGAATTATTTGAACGATTGCGTGTGATTATTTCAAACGGATGGTATGACATGCCGAGCGCGGCCCGCTATAACGGCACGGGGGCACCCGGCAATTTCCTTGAAGACCTTATTGGACTTAAGGCCGGAAACAAGGATATTGCTGACGTAGCTGGGTGGGAAGTGAAATATTACAATGCCAAAACTCATTTAATTACTTTAATTCATAAAGAGCCTCAGCCAAGAAAAATTTTGCGTTATATGGTTAATCGCTACGGTTGGGAAGACAAAAAAGGGCGTAAGGGCTTTAGACACACCATTCGCGGCACTTCTGATAGGTTTCAAGTAATCAATGATGCCGGTAGTGTAATTGTACGTCCCCTAGACGGTGATGATATTGTGGCAATGTGGACGCATGACATTCTCTATAATGCTATTGGAAGTAAATTACGACGTCTCATGTTGGTGCGAGGAGAACGTAGCGGACGAAAGGTACGGTATCTTCAAGCAGATTGTTATGAGGAATTGATTATTACCCGCTTAATGGATGAACTTGTCAAAGGAACTATTGCTATAGATTTTGATGTGCGCGAAAAGGCACCCGGTAGCAAAAGTCTTAGAAATCACGGCACAAAATTTCGAGTTGCTCCTGACAACATTGCCAAATTGTATACGAAATGGACACCCCTTAAATAGCCGCAATATTCAGAATATTATTCAGACACAGGCCGATTTTCTTTTTGTGTTCTAGCAGCATCTTTTCCAACGTTGCGGCGGCACTGGCGGCATCATAGGGCGACCAGATTTCATACACCGCCCCATCTTCCAAAATCTCGGCGCTAGTATCCGCCGCTAATTCATTGACTAACAACTGCACCACTCGCAATTTTTCGGCGCGATTCAGTGCGTACAACTCTGCGACCAATTCATCCCTAAGCATCACCATTTCCTTTCCACAATTTCCCCTATAATCTTACCATAAACCCTACCCGCCCCACCAGAATTTTGGTACAATTGTTCTACTCTATTTCTCCCCCACCTGTGAGGCAAAAATGACCGATTCCAATGCCTTCAAAAATATGATTAACGCGGAAGTGGCCCAATATCTAGCGGATAAACTCGTCATGGTGCATCCCCCCTTCCCCGCCACCGAGTTTATGCAAAAAGTGGTCGCCCAACTCGATGCGCTGGAACTTAAAGCGCGGATTATCATGATGGCGAAGGAACTCCGTGCCGCCCTGCCCACCGATTACCCCACCGCCGCCGCCATTTTGATGCAGGCCATGTGCAGCACGCCCCCCAATCCCAAACCCAACTTGGAGGGCGGGTTTAGCATCGCGCCGATTGCCCAATTTGTCGAGGATTTCGGCCTCGACCACCCCGACGTTTCATTGGACACCTTGCCGGAAATCACCAAACGATTTACCAGCGAATTTGCCATCCGCCCCTATCTGATGCGCTATCCCGCCAAAACACTGGCCCGCTGTCACCAATGGGCACTTGACCCGAATCCGCATGTGCGCCGCATGGTCAGCGAGGGGACACGCACGCGATTGCCGTGGGGGCCACGTTTGCAGCAGTTCATCACCGACCCCACCCCCGTGCTGGCCCTGTTGGAGATGCTCAAGGACGACCCCGCATTGTATGTGCGGAAATCCGTCGCCAACAATCTGAATGACCTGACCAAAGACCACCCCGATTTAATCCTGTCGGTGCTGGCGCGGTGGAATGAGGGGGCATCGGATGAGCGGCGCTGGATGATTAAACACGCCCTTCGCACGCTGATTAAACAGGGGCATCCGGCGGCATTGGCGATTTTGGGCGTTGGCGATGGGGCGGATCTGAAAATCACCCGCTTTGAGATCACCCCCGCACAAATTCGATTAGGGGAGGCGGTCAAGATGACGGCGGTGTTGGAAAATCAGGGTGACGAGGCGGTGGACGTGGTGATGGATTATGTAGTGCATCATGTCAAGAAAAACGGCGCATCCAGTCCAAAGGTGTTTAAATGGATGACGCGCACCCTCCAACCCGGCCAAGCGGTGACGGTGCAGAAATCGCATGGCGTCAAACCTGTCACGACGCGGGTGTATTATGGCGGACGGCATGTGGTCGAATTGCAGGTGAATGGGCGGGTGTTGGCAAGCGGGGCATTTGGGTTGGTGGTGGAATAGGGATAGGAGATTATAATCAACCAAAGAGCCAAAACAGTGATTCTCATTGCTGGAATCGGATGACGAAAAGGTTGAATCAATGGCAAGGTCAAAGGTCACACCCGATTGGAAGAATATTGAGGAGGTCGCTGCGCTTCTTGAAACGACCTTAGCGCCATCCGCAATTGTTAGGCATGATGTCAAACTGCCTGTAATTGGAAAACCTAACCGTAAACCTCGCCAATGTGACATCGTTATCGATTATGGTGAATCACCCCGTCAAACGCGGACAATTGTCGAAGTCCAAAAACGGAATCGAAAACCTAGCATTACTACTTTTCATGGTTGGGTCAAGAAGATGCAGGAAGTAGGTGCTCAACACCTTATATGTGTCTCTGTAAAGGGTTTCCCCCCATCAATTATCGACGCAGTTAGAACCGAATATGGGCCAACAGTACGCCTACTAACTTTGGAAGAACTTGAACGTCCCCAATTTTCTTATTTCATTTTTGCGACCCCTTACATCATTCACACGACTCCTCATATCCATTTTGAGTCGGTTGGCCCTGTGGGATTGGCACAGCCATCCGCTGGGGAGTCGACGAGACTTCAGCCCGGTGAATGGATAACCCTCCAAGGGCCTGATATGATCCACCAGAAGATATTTGAGTTGAGTGGAAAAAGTGACAAATTGG
This sequence comes from Anaerolineae bacterium, assembly GCA_021463865.1. Lineage (GTDB taxonomy): Bacteria > Chloroflexota > Anaerolineae > Aggregatilineales > J027 > CFX10. The sequence continues at coordinate 5,978 of JAJTXY010000048.1, read as the reverse complement.
CTCTTACAGACTTAATGAACATCTATTTGGATGCGAGGGATAGGGAATTACTGCGGTTAGGGAAAATAGCGCCCTTAACTTATTCACTAGAGCCAGATTTCGGTGTTGATACATGGGAGTTGTGGTTCTGCAATGGTGAAGACCGCTACAAAATTAAGAAGATGCCTGTGAAGGTCAATATCGAGAACAGTGTTGTTCAGATTCCACTAACTGTCTTTGAATACCATCAAGAATTCTATGATGGAATCTTAGCTTGGGTAGTCACGGCGAAGGGAATTGTTCAGAATAAAGATGTAAAAGTCCGTTTCGTGTTTCGAGCAAATGAAGCTGGAATATTATATCTGCATACTTTCGAACAGGTTGGATCAGAACACCTCACGTTAATAGTTTCACCCGACGAAGCTGTAATAAGATCATTTATAGATTTGCATCAGTCCAAACCCCTCTCTCAAAATATGAAAGAAAATGCGGGGATGAATCCGCCGCACTCAGTTTAGGGAAAACGAGCGGATATTTTCCCTAAGCCTCATTTATGGGGCTTCCCAATTCGGCCTAGCCATAGGCTTTGAGTCTATGGCGAAAGGATGGAGCACAACAATGGAATCTACATCAACAGCCACACTCACCCTTGAGGGCTTCATGCAGCGGTACAGCGATGAAGGGCCTTTTGAATTGATAGATGGAGCGTTTATCCCCGTGACAGCACAAATCTTAAATAGTGGTGATATTGCAGGCTTGCTTTACCGACGATTGGCGACTTATGGCGAAACTTACCAGTGTGGTAAAGCCTATATCGAAATCCCCTTTGTGTTGGTCTATCAAGCCAATTGGGTCAAAGGGTCGCGTGTACCAGATGTGATGTTTGTGACGACGGAACATATCACACAATTGGCAGCCAATGACCCGGATTGGCGGCAAAAACCTTTGGTGGGTGCCCCGATTCTGGCGGTGGAGGTCGTGTCGCCAACCGACCTGATGACCCACGTAAATCGCAAAGTACGCCTCTATCTTGAAGATGGAGTACAATTAGTATGGGTGGTTGAGCCGGATGAAAAAAGTGTCACGATTTATACCCCGAACACGAAGCAATTTACCCGGCTGACGATTGAAGATACCCTGAGCGGAGGTGACATTTTGCCGAATTTTGCGTTACCTCTGGAACAGCTATTTGAGTAGTCGTAGGGGTTATACTCACGCTTAATGGGGAGTTTATCACACGCTTTGATGGCATCATCAACAAAGGAGTGTGCCCCGTGCGTGATTTTTATGAGCGCTTTTATACCCTCGCCCCCACCAGCCCCGCCCACAGCGAATTTTGCCAGCGCGTCTTTGGTGCCGACCTGTGTCAGCAAGGGTTTGTGGATATGGCCCAACTCAACCGCCTAATTGATCTGGCCGATATTCGCGGCGGTCAGCATGTGCTCGACATCGGCTGCGGCGTCGGGATGATCACCGAGTATATTTCCGACGTGACGGGAGCATACGTGACCGGATTGGATTATATTCCGGTAGCCATTGAAACCGCCCGTCAGCGCACCACCCCAAAATCCAACCGCCTGCACTTTATGGTCGGTGACATCAATACCCTGCACCTTACCCCGCACTCATTCGATTTCATCCTCTCACTGGATTCGATCTATTTCAGTAATGACTATCCCTGCACCGTGCGGCAGTTGGCTGAGGCGCTGAAATTCGGCGGCAGACTGGCGTTTTATTATGGGCATGGCCGCGAGCCTTGGGTCCCGATTGAGCAATTTGACGCCAGCAGCCTTACCCCAGATCGTACTCCACTCGCGCAGGCCCTCATCGCCAATGGCATTTCGTTTGAAACCGTCGAATTCACCGAGGCCGATTATCGTCTCGCCAAACGGCGGCAGGCGGTGTTGACGGAATTGCGCCCGATGTTCGAGGCGGAAGGGACACTGTTTATCTATGAAAATCGCATGGGCGACGCGATGGGCATGGCGGATGCGATGGAACGTGGGCTGCATCGGCGCTATCTGTATCTGTGCGGGCCGATGGGGTGACGACCATAGGTGTTCCACATTGAGACCGTTTGGTCGCCTTGTGGAAATCGAAAACAAGCCCCCTGCCGAAAAATGAAGACAGAGGGTTGACTGATGCTGGGCCTTGAGAAATCTAAGGGAACGACGACCAATGAAAATAAAATTGGAGAGCTTGGGGATCACCATTTCCACGATTGATATGGGCGGTCTCACTGAGCATGGCCGCTTTACCGCTGGCAGGATGATAGGCCATTAATCCGTACTGATGCGATTCCCCATCCTCAATCGGCGAACATAAGACCCATTCGCCGTCCGGGGCGATAGCGGAAATTTGCCACCCATCTGGCGCGTGAATGATTTCAAGATTTTGCATATCAAACAGATAACGCATTCGATACGCACCATAAAGGTAATCATCGGCCTCAAGTAGCCACACGTAACGGTGATTATGTGTAGGCTCACTAACTGATGTGATATTAAAGGGCGGATGGGGGAACAGGTCAGCACTCGACCAAATCTCTCGGCCATATTGAACCACCGCTGCTATCAGTTTATCGTCGTGTTTGTATAATCTAAATTCTGGATCACGACTCAAATGACCTGTTTGAGTACCATAACGGATAAGCAAGCTGCTGCGTTGGCCCCCCGGATAAACCCGGTGTTCATAAATCTGCCATTGACCGTATCTATCCCCTTGAAGCGTCTCGTAGACCAGTGTATTCCCTTCCCAATGGATGTTTTCTATACTGCCGACATCCAGCGGTTCGGGGATGGCTGTTTCCAAATCAAGCCGCACCAAGCGCCCTTGTATCAATTCGTCTAGCAAGTAGACGAGATAACGCTGATCTGGCGATACACTAGCGCGAAATGCGTAATCCAAAAGGAATCCGGCTGTACCATCCAACTTAAGCATCGCAGTGGCGGGTGGCCCTTCACTACCCACTACAACCGCATCCCAGCGTGGCAGATAAATCATCTCCGTAAGATAAAATCGGGGATCAATCGGGAAAGAAGTGGCCCCAAACGCCAATGTGACAACTACCCCAGTCGCACCATCCAGTGTGTAAAGTGCGGGTGGGCAGGGTTGCCAATTCTCTGCCGTCAAGCCAAATGTCCCATGCACGACGGCGCGGTTGCCAATCCAACCCAATACCTCGCCGGGGCATTCCGGCTGTGCAATGACCGCTCCAGTTTTTAGATCAATGAGAACTGGACGGTTGCTGAGTCGTGTACCCACCAACCACATATAGTGCCCGTCCGGTGAGATGGATTGGATACGTAGGATTTCCGCCTGTGTGCGATCTTCAAGAATAGAGTCGGGAAGCACCTTGATTCTGCGGGTCAAACGCCAATCGGGGTACTCATAAACTGCCACAATCCGCCCAAAAGATGTCCTGCCAAAGATGCCCGTATTGGTATCATAGGGAACGACTTCCTGTTCGACACCATAAAGCGCTTGCCCATCCGGGGACCACCGCAAATCTTCACCCGCCGCGATATGTGAAACTGTCCATTCATTATTTGAATCCAAGACCGCCACGCCAATATTACTATTTGGAGTCTGATCCCAAAACCAGAATCCATATTTTATCTGGGGTACTTCGTCTTGGCTGCGTGCTGAATCGTGGGCGGGGAACATCAGCAAACCCACCAGAAGCAAAATCAACGGAGTGATCTTTCGTTTAGGCAACATCCCACATGACCCTCCAAACACATATTATTATTCTAGCACAAAGCGTACCTTTCACTATAACGATGCCTTTTGTCATGTCACTGATCATTGGGCTTGGGCAATGATTGTCGCACTGCCCCAAACCCATTGTTCCTCTGTAGCCTAAAACCCAAACCGACTCCGCACCGCAGCGCGTTTTTCGGGGGTGTCCCATGTGTGGGTGGCAGGAGTAACATGGGAAGGGCGGCCTTGACTGCCGACGACGACACTCGGCCCGGCCAATTCGCTGACCAATGCCCGCGCCACGACCTGTACCGACGGTTTACCCATCAATTCGACCACCTGCGCCCGTACCGCCTCGCGCAGCAAATCAGGATTGTCCGCCGCGCCCATTTCGGCAATCACACCGCGCCACCGATGGATGAACGGCTCAGGATTACCCCCCGGCTCCGGCACACCCATCATTTCGGCGATGACGGCACGAAGGGGTGGCAATTTGACCGTCTCGGTGATGATGGCCTGAATCTGGGCCAATAAATTCGCGGCGTGCAGGTGGGCCAACTGTGCAATCAGGCCGCGCACGATGTCGGCGGTGTCCGTATCGGCCTCGATTGTCACCCCCGATTGGCGCAGCAGGCTCGATTGTTCCATCAGGATGCGGCGGATGGTGGGGGAATCAACCTCACCCCCCGTCCCCCTTTCCATCTGGCGAGGGGGAGTAAAAAGGGCGCGTTGCAGCCCCTCTCCACTCAGTGGGGAGGGGTTAGGGGTAGGGATGGCGTCCACCATCTCCGACGTGATGACCGGGGCAGCAACGGCCTCCGCGATGCCGACCCGCGCCGCGTCCGCCAAATCAATGCTCTCCAAATCCAACGCGACCACTTCCTCGCCTTCGATGGTCGCCACGCCATACAGACTCGTGCCGATGGGGGCTTGGGCGGCTTGGGCGATACGGAAATGTTCACGCGCTTCGGGGGTAATGGGGAACGCCTTCGCCCAGACCACCCCACCCTCATCCATCAGCGCCCCGACCCAACGCACCGCCGGGGGTTGATAGTGGGTATCGCGTTTTTCGGCAGGCACATGCCCCCAATGCCCCTCCGGTTTTTGCTGGTTGATCTGCGCCACCAACCCCTGCACGACCCCTTCGGAATAACGATAGCCGTTTTTGCTGACCGCCCCAATCTGAGCAATTGGCAGGGTGACAAACATCGGGTCATCACCAAACGCCGCTGCATCCAACCCCTCCGCCAATGGCACATCGGGGATGATTTTTTCGATACTGCCGTTTTCGACTGCCATGTGGATTGCCGTCCTTTCAATATAAGCCTCGCTCATTTGTTCTGATTCTAGGCGATACGTGTGGGGATTAACGGACAGGCGGTTACAAAATTGTGCGTACTTGTGCGGCAGCCACAAACCTTTTACCCTTAAGAGATTCACCATAGGGAGGGAACGAGCAATGTCAGCCGAAAAAATTATGCTTGTGACAGGTGCAAATCAGGGGTTAGGCTTGGCTTTGGTACGTCAATTGTGCCAACAGCCTGCCATCGTCTATTTAACGGCCCGCGATGCGACACGGGGTCAAGCCGCCATTGAGCAATTGCAGCAGGAAGGCTTACAACCCTCCTTTCATTTATTAGATGTGACCGACGACCAAAGCGTACAGGATTTTGCGACCCATATCCATCAGCAGCATGGGGGAGTAGATGTCGTCATTTCCAATGCCGCCGCGCGTATCAGCCGCGATGTTGCACCAGCAGAACAGGTCGCCAATTTCATCAACACCAATAATCACGGCACGTATCGCATGATTCGGGCATTTGCACCGCTGCTTAAGGATGGCGGACGGTTTTTGGTGGTCGCCAGCAGCTTTGGCCGATTGCGCCATCTCGATGCCCGTCTACATCCAAAATTTGATGTGTCGCGCTTGACCCTTGAGGATATTGAGCACAACATGGATGAGTATGTGGCGGCGGTTCAATCTGGTGTGGCGGTTGAGCAGGGGTGGCCGGAGTGGATCAATATTCCTTCCAAGATTGGGCAGGTCGCCTCGATGAAAATTTTGGCGCGGGAGATGGCCGATGAAGCCAGACAGCGGGACATCTTGATTAATGCCGTTTGTCCCGGCTTGGTAGATACCGAGGCATCGCGTCCGTGGTTTGCGGATATGTCCGCCGCCAAATCACCGGATGAAGCCGCGCAGGATGTGGTCTGGTTAGCGACCTTACCCCCGCAGACCACCACCCCCTATGGCGAATTGGTACAGTATCGGCGGGTGCTGCGCTGGGATTGAGGTT
>JAJTXY010000047.1 GCA_021463865.1 Anaerolineae bacterium | reverse complement strand
CGGAAACCATCGGCTTCCATCTCAGCGAAAACAGCGTAACGATTGACCTCAATCGCGGCGACCTGACCCCTGCCAAAATTGATGCCGCCGAAGACCTTGCCAATCAAATCGTGAGCGAAAATCGGCCTGTCTGGTCGTGGTTTCCCGAACCTGATGAATTAGCCAACCTGCCCTTGCGAAAAATCTCCGAAAAAGTGACCGGGGCGGTGCGGGTCGTGGATATTGGCGGCTTTGATTTAACAGCCTGTGGTGGCACACACGTCGCCCATACCGCCGAAATCGGGCTGATTAAAGTCCTCCGCGCCGATAAAAAAGCCGATACCACCCGCATTGAGTTCCGCTGTGGCGATCGTGCCCTCGCCGACTACCGCGAAAAGAACAATCTGCTGAACGACCTCGCCGCCCAGTTCACTACTGGCTATGCCAATTTGCCGGATGTCTTGGGCAAACTGCGTGATGAAAACAAAGACCTCAGCCGTGCCCTCAAAGCCGCCCGCGAACAGTTGATGGGTTACGAAGTCGAGGCCCTCTGGAATCATGCCTATGTCGCAGACCGCACCCCGACGATCATCCAACAGGTTTTTGAAGACCGCCCCTCCAATGAATTGCAGCAGCTTGCCAGCCAACTGACCAGCAATCATCGCGGCGTGGTCGTATTGTTGGGTTTGGCAGGCGAAAAATCCCATCTGGTCTTTGCCCGTTCCGAAGATGTCAATCTGGATGTCGTGCCCCTCCTGAAACAAGCCCTCTCCCAATTAGGTTCAGAGCGCGGCGGGGGTCGTCCCAATCTGGCACAAGGCGGCGGTGTCCCTGCTACCCATGAAAAAATCGAGGCCGTACTGTCCGAAATCCAAATAAACTGATCGGGCACTATGGCGAAAAAAACGGCATTGGCAATTTATATGGATGAAATCGCGGCGGAGGTGCATAAGTACCTCAAAACAATCGGCTATCGAAAATTCGGGCATACCTACAATCGAGAAACCGAACCGGGTCTCATTCAAGTCATCAACCTCCAAGCCGCGCCCTATTTTTCCTCCATACACGGCCTATTTACGGTCAATTTGAGTGTCTACATCCGAGAAGTGGAGGAAGTGCGCTTTGAATCGCCGCCCCCAAGAGATCGGCATGTCAAAGAGTATGATGGGGACTTCCGTATGCGCCTTGATGAGCTAATTGTCAGGGGATATGACCCTTTACAGTATTATGACGCCAAATCTCGTTGGTGGCGCATTGGAGAGGATACACAAGCAATAGGCGCCGAAATCACGACTTTACTACAAAGATATGGGCAACCTTATCTGGATGAGTACAATTCCCGTGCAGCCATCTTAGGTCACTGGACAAAAATTGAAAATAACTCGCCTGATCTTGAAAATGATTGGCATGTGTTCTGGTTACATCGCGTCGCCGTCATCATACTGGCAAAACAAGGCGACTTAGAGACTGCCAAACGGTATATGCAAGAAGAATACAACATCCTTTCGAAGCACTGGAATCCGGCCCAAAAAGAATATGCCCGCCAACTCGCGCAACGACTTGGCATTTCACTAGACACACAATAGGTCCACCGCATATGCAACTCAACCTCCCCATCTACGAGCAACTCTTGAAGTGCAAAAACCTCCTAATCGCTGGTATGGGTGGCGGATTTGATATTTTCAGCGGCCTGCCCATCTATTTTGAACTCAAGAAATTTGGGCAAAATGTCCACCTTGCCAGCTACAGCTTTACCGATGTGATGGCCCTCAAACACGGCGAATGGTTAACCGACACCTGCATCGGCGTACAGGGCGAGGTCGAAGGTTTTCATATCTACTACCCCGAAGGCTACCTTTCCGAGTGGTTCAAACTCAAACGTGGTGAGGATGTACCCATCTGGTTATTTGCCAAAACGGGTGTGCGCCCCCTGCTAGAAAATTACCGCGCCCTCATCAAACACCTCAATATAGATGGCATTTTATTGATAGACGGCGGCGTGGACAGCCTCATCTTTGGCGATGAATCCGAACTCGGCACGCCGTTGGAAGATTCAACCTCGCTCTATGCCGTCAACGCCCTAAAAGAAATTCCGCTCAAAATCCAAGTCTGTGTCGGGTTTGGCGCAGAATTAGCCATCACCTACGCCCACATCCTTGAAAACATTGCCGAATTGACCCAAGCGAATGCCTTTTACGGCTCATGTTCGCTCGTCAAGGCGATGGAGAGTTATCAACTTTACGAAGACGCGGTGTTATATGTGCAAAATAAACCCCACCAAGATTCGAGTGTGATAAGCTCGTCCGTCATTTCAGCCGTGCGCGGTGAATATGGCAATTATCATCTCACCAAGCGCACTCAGGACAGCGGCAGCAAGCTCTGGATTTCGCCCCTGATGCCCATTTATTGGTTTTTTGATCTAGCAGCGGTTGCGGAACGTAATGTTTTTCTGTCACAATTAGGCACGACGGATACCTTCATAGATGTGTTCCGTATGTTCACTGTTGCCAGCGGGGTAATTCAAAGACGACGTTATTTCAAAATCCCGCTGCCCTAATGTTTGGAGAGAATGGTAGTGCAGGAGATCGTACCCGGCGTATTTGTTGAAACTGGTTTTCGAGGGGGAAATGTAGGCGCAATTCTGACCGACGAGGGGTTGGTATTGATTGACGCTCCTCCCTTTCCGGAAGATGCCCGCCGCTGGAAAAACTTCCTGCGCGAACAAACCCACCTGCCGATTCGGGCCGTCATCATGACCGATTCATATCGAGATCGGCTGTTAGGGCCATTTTGGTTTCAGCCCCCTTTGTTAATCGCCCATGCCGCCACCCACACCGCCATGAGCAGCCTACCGGGATCATATGCGGGAAGTGTGGTCAATGCCCTCACCCGTGATTCCAGCGAAATGTCTGGTTTTGGTTCGGCCCAATTGCTCCTGCCCAATGTGACCTTTACCGATCAGGCCGTCCTGCATTTTGGCAAACCCGCCCTCCATCTTTATGCCCACCCCGGCCCAACCAAAGGCTCGATCTGGGTACACTGGCCTGAACGTGGCCTTATTTTTACCGGGGATAGTGTCGTCGTGGGAACACCCCCCTTTGTCAACAGCGACCACAGCAAAGAATGGCTCGAAAGCCTGAATATCCTACGCCATCCCCGCTTCCCCGTCGACATCATTATTCCCGGTCATGGCGATGTCACGGATAAAGAAGCCACCGAGCCGATTTCCGAATTTTTGCGTTTGGCCCGCCGCCGGGTACGCAGTCTCTATAAATCACAGCGGTCTCTTTCCGAAACCGCGCTGGTTGTCCACGAATTATTGGCTCTCTTCCCCGCCCCCCTCGAAAGTGAACTCGAAATGGTGCAGCAGCGTGTCCGCACCGCTCTGCAATTCATCTATAACGAATTCCGTGACTTAGAACTGGACGGCATCGAAATCTTAGAAGAGGACGAAGCTCCCGGCGTCGAAATTGAGGACTAACGAACCACTTTTTAGGGAACTGGTGTCTCGGTCAATAAATGTTCAATGGCCTCATTAGTCAATGCTCCTTGTGTGGCAATCGGTGCTGGTTCGTCACCACCGCTTCCCGGCTCCGGTTCCCACTGCCCCCACATGAATACTAGGAGTATGACAAAAACGATCAACAGCAATATGCCAATAACCCGCAAGATATATTTTGGCCCGAACGTGTGATTTTGCTTCACCATACATTCAGCCCTATCGCTTCATTGGATTTATCGGTAAAGGGGTAGCGGCAGTAGTGGCAGTAATTGATGTTGCAGTTAAGGTCGCATCTATTTCAGCGAGGCGGGTTTGTGTTTTCTCTATTCCCGGCGCAAGGTGATCTGGATCATTAGTACCGACACGAATGGGAATTACTTTTTCTTCTGATTGACCTTCTTGATGATCTAACCAGATGACTTCAATGGTCATCCCGATCAATGCCGTCAAGAATATCAGAAAGACAGAATAGAATTTCAAGGATTTTTTACTGGGTCGCATAGCTTTGCCTGAAAAGAAAAAAGGCGACTTCTACATCGCCCTCTTGTACTCTCTGTTTCTTGTACTCTCTGTTTTACGCCGATGCTTCAGATTTTTCGGCTTCTTCAAGCGCTTCCTGATGCGACAGCCACCGTTCCAGCGACATCGCCGCCGCCGTCCCCTGCCCCACCGAAGTCGCCACTTGGCGATATATCGGGTCTTGGATTTCCCCCGCCGCAAACACACCCGGCACGCTGGTCATCATATGCTTATCCGTGACAACATAGCCATCTTCCATCTCGACCTGCCCCGCATAAATACTGCTATTGGGGTCATGCCCGATGAAGATAAACACCCCTTCTGCCGGGTAGTCATAGACCTCATTCGTCTCAACATTCCGTAGCCGAACATGATCTACCTTGCCATTGCCTACCACTTCCTCCACCACCGTATTCCAGATGAAATTCATCTTCTCGTTGCGGAAGGCCCGGTCTTGCAACAGTTTGCCCGCCCGCAAGCTGTCCCGGCGATGCACCACATCCACTTTGGAAGCAAAACGGGTCAGGAAAATGCCTTCTTCAATCGCGCTGTCTCCGCCGCCAACCACGACGATGTGTTTGCCTCGGAAGAAGAAACCATCGCATGTGCCGCAGTAGCTGACACCCTTGCCCGTGTATTCTTTTTCACCCGGCACGCCCAATTTACGTGGGTCAGCCCCGGAGGTGATAATTACAGTGTCGGCGAGATATTCATTGCCATTGTCGTCCTTGATGCGGAAGGGACGACCATTTTTGAAATCTGTTTCGATGATGGAGGCATATTCATAGCGTGTGCCAAACCGTTCGGCCTGTTCGCGCATCCGTTCGGTCAGTTCTGCACCCGAAATCGCTTCAACGAAACCGGGGTAATTTTCGATTTCATGGGTAAGCGCGGCCTGCCCCCCAAATTGATGCCCAATAAACACCAGCGGATTCAGATTCGCCCGTGCGGTATAGAGTGCGGCTGTTAACCCGGCAGGGCCAGAGCCGATGATAATCACTTTTTCGTGTTGCATGTTTTTACCTCAAGATTTGGATGATCTTAAATTTCGACACGGCCTAGCGTGGTTTTCTTACTCATCCGTCAATTCGCCGCGTTGTTCAGCTTTTAGGATGGAGATGAGGGCTTCGAATTCTTCGCGGCAGTCCGAACTTTGCACCAGATGAGCTTGGATTTCGGGTGGAATGGCATCTGGCGGCACTTCAGCGGTATTGAGCGACGACAATAACTCGGCAAGGCACTCCACTTTACGGTCAAACTCAGCACAGTCAGCTTCTTGATCAGCGGTATGGCGAAGACAGTCTACCAGCGACTGGATTTTTTGCTTAGGTTGAGAAGGATTGGATGATGGCATGAAGAATCTATTCCTTGCAATCCGCAAATATGCGCGGTCATTTCATGGTTCATGACGATACCGCAAATTTTAATCTTACCCTCATATTTTATTCCATTCCCATGAATTGCAGTATTCGGGAAATCTTACAAAGAAACAAAAAGACCGGGCGATCCGGTCTCATTGCCTAAATTTCGACATCCTGCTTAGTTAGCGGAATCTACCCCCGCATCGGCAGGATTGTCCGCATCAGTCGGGATCAAATAGTTGCCTTCATCTCGTTTGACAAAGATGATCTGCTCTCCGTCAGAATCCACCTCCACAATATCGCCACGCTTGAACGCACCCTTCAGTAGTTTGACACTCAAGGGGCTTTCGACGTAGTGCTGCAGAGCGCGGCGCAGCGGACGTGCCCCATACTGCGGATCGAACCCCTCGGCTGCCAGCCATAGCCGGGCTGCTTGAGTCAGTTCGACGATTACACCTTGTTCACCCAACCGCTCGGCGATTTGCTGCATCTGCAAGTCCACAATTTGGGCGACCTGCTCCTGTGACAGCGGATTGAAGATGATGATTTCATCAATCCGGTTAATGAACTCAGGTCGGAACGTATCGCGGATAGCCTTTTCAATGCGCTTGTGGTCGGCAATCGCCTCTTCGTCACGACTGGGCACAAAACCAAGCGCCCCGCCCCGTTTAGCAAACTCCGTACCCAGATTACTGGTCATGATGATAACCGTATTGCGGAAATCCACTGTGCGGCCTTGTCCATCGGTGAGACGACCATCATCCAAAATTTGCAGCAAGGCATTCCACACATCCGGGTGGCCTTTTTCGATTTCATCAAACAGTACCACACTGTAGGGGCGGCGGCGGACGGCTTCGGTCAATTGACCACCTTCCTCATACCCTACATAACCGGGTGGCGCACCAAATAGACGACTGACGGTGTGTTGTTCTCGATACTCGCTCATATCAATCCGAACGAGGGCTTCCTCGTCATCAAACATGAATTCCGCCAACGCCTTTGCCAATTCTGTCTTGCCAACCCCGCTACTGCCTAAAAAGATAAAGGAACCAATGGGACGGCGGGGATCTTTGAGGCCAGAACGCGCACGCCGAATCGCATCGGATACAGCAGCAACGGCGGCATCTTGACCGACAATGCGGTTATGCAAGACTTCTTCCATGCGTAGGAGTTTATCGGCTTCGGTTTCGAGCATCTCATAGACTGGGATACCCGTCCACTGCGACAGGACGGCAGCAATATCTTTTTCGTCCACCACTTCGTCAAGCGTGTTATCCTGCTGCCAAACCTCAAGGGCGGCGTCATATTCTTCCTGCATCCGCGCCACCTGCATTTTCAGATTGGCGGCCTGCTCATAATCTTGGGCAAGGGCCGATTGTTCCATCTGAATATTCAGGCGATCAATCTCTTTTTTGGCTTCCTTGAGTTCAGGTGGCATCGAATACAGCGCCACCCGTAGGCGAGATGCGGCCTCGTCCATTAGGTCAATCGCCTTATCGGGCAAACGCCGCTCTGTAACATAACGATGGCTCAGTTTGACGGCGGCGGTCAAAGCGGCATCGGTAAATGTGACCTTATGATGGGCCTCATACCGATCCCGTAGGCCGTGCAACATTTGAATGGTTTCTTCCACACTCGGTTCATCCACAAACACGGGCGCGAAACGACGGTCTAGCGCCGAATCGCGTTCAATGTGCTGACGATATTCGTCTAAGGTGGTCGCGCCGATGCAGTTCAGTTCGCCGCGTGCCAGAGCCGGTTTCATCATGTTGCTGGCATCCAGTGATCCTGTTGCGGCCCCTGCCCCAACCACCTGATGTAGTTCATCAATGAAGAGAATAATCTCGCCTTCACTGCGCTGAACTTCATCCATCGCGGCTTTAAGACGTTCTTCAAACTCACCGCGAAAACGGCTACCCGCCACCATCGCGCCCAAATCGAGCGAAATCACACGGCGATTAAGGAGCAATTCTGGCACATCGTTATGCACAATCTGCTGGGCCAAGCCTTCTACAATCGCGGTTTTACCAACCCCGGCCTCTCCAATCAGGACGGGATTGTTTTTGGTGCGACGGCAGAGGATTTGAATCATACGCAAAATTTCATCATCACGCCCTATCACCGGGTCAAGTTTGCCTTCACGCGCCAATTGGGTCAGGTCACGTGAGAATTTTTCAAGGGTGCCATAACGACTTTCTGCTTGAGGGTCGGTGACACGCTGACCGCCGCGCATATCCTTGATGACATCCACCACCTTTTCTTTGGTGACACCCGCATCGCCCAAAATCCGAGCAACGGGCGTCCGGCGTTCGGTAAGGATGGCAAGGAAAATGTGTTCCGTCGAGATGTATTCGTCGCGCAGACGATTGGCTTCTTCATTGGCGAGGTCAATAATCCGCTTCACACGGGGTGTGATAAATACCTGTCCCGTCCCACCTCCATAAATACCAGAGCGCGGTGTTTGTTTCAGAACTTCATCCAGCTTATAGCGGAGAGGTTCGACCTCAATAGCCATTTTTTCGAGCATGGCGGGAATGACGCCTTCGGGCTGCTCTAGGAGGGCCAGTAGGATATGTTCAGTATCCACCTGATTATGCCCATAGCGTTGTAGGATTTCATAGGCGCGGGCCGCAGCATCCTGAGCGCGTTCAGTGAATCGGTCAAATCGCATCATGGGGCTATATTCCCTTACTACATGACAATATTAGCTAAGAAATGGACGTGTTCTCGATGAAAAAAGTGCCAAGTTTTTAAGTATCACCCTCAAGATACACGGCTGGTCCATTTACTGCAAATCTGCTCAGAGTGCCTTACTGAGTAGGAAAGGGGCAGGTTTGGAAATGGATAAATTTAATGGGCAGCACCCGTTTATCTCGACTGCCATCATCTTAGCAGGTCAACATTAGAAATATCTTGGTATCGAAGCGGGGACAAAAGATTTTATGTAATTCTAACTTATCCAAGTCGCCATGCGTCGCAGCCAATTAAATGATGCAAGTTTATTGGACAGAAGGGGATATTGAAACCCACCCATTAGTGGATGCGTTTTGGGGGCTTGGCCTAGATCGTAATCAGGTTATCATCCAACTCTTTCAAATACCCATGCCCTTCACACCCTGACTGGATTTGGTCAGCCTAATATGCCAAGTAGTCTAAATCACACCACTCAAGAAGTCCTTAGTATCGAAAAACACCCGATAGCAAGATACATCAGTATCGTTGTCCAAAACTATCTTGCTGACTTGGTGTTAACGGGTTGCGGTGATTTGATAAAATTTCGCCAACTGGCTTAGGATTGAGTATCATCCGTGCGGGAGCAGAAGACATGAACGCCTCGCAGCAACTTCGAACTCCAATCAGCGAGAGTGAAATGGGCATATGAAAGTCATCTGACAAAGTAGGAACTAACGGAGAGGTCAATAAATGAGCGACCTAGAGCCAATCAAAGTAGTAATTGTTGATGACCATGACATGGTGAGAAAAGGTCTAAGGGTACTTCTTGAAAGTTTCGACGACCTGAAGATTGTAGGTGAGGCCAGTGATGGACAAATGGCGATTGACCTTTGTCAACAACAGGCAGTGGATGTGGTCTTGATGGATATCCTCATGCCTCATATGGATGGTGTAGAAGCGACAGAACGCCTTCGTGAGACTCGCCCGCAAACGCAGGTACTTATTCTGACCAGCTATAGCACGGATGAGAATGTAGAACTCGCGCTGAAAGCTGGCGCCATTGGTTATTTGATGAAGAACATTACAGGCAACGAACTTGCGAGTGCTATTCGCAAAGCACACACAGGGCAATCCACCTTGGCATCAGAAGCAGCCCAAGTCTTGATCCGTGCAACCACTCGGCCACCCGCCCTCGGCTATGATCTCACCGAACGGGAAGTAGAGGTACTGCGGCTGATGATCAAAGGCATGAACAATAGGGAAATTGCCGAACAACTTATTATTAGTAGTTCGACGGTAAAAAACCATGTGAGTAGCATTTTGAGCAAATTGGGAACCGCCAGCCGCACCCAAGCAGTGGCCCTTGCAGTTGAGCACCGGATTGTCGAAGAATAACGCTGATAAGTAAGCGCCATCTGAAATCTATATTACGCCTTATGCGAAAAAGGACTGGCAAGGGGAGGTTATTTCGCAAGATGTGTGGTGCGAATCAAATCTCCAAAATGGAAATAACCTCATGATAAGTATGACCATCGTGCATGTGTGGATTGATGATATTTGACTCAGCAAGCTATTTTTTGAAATGTCTACCCTGACACCAACAACCAGAAAAGCTGGATATGGCGCTATACAAATCCAGCTTCCGAGTTGATGAGTCTGACGTATTTTCTGCTGGCTAAGTAATCCGTTCGCGGATCGTGGCGCTGGCATAGTCCAAAATGGACACTACAAAGGCAATCGCCAAGACCGCTACCCCAGCATCTCGATAGCGCAACAAATTGATTTGTTGATTGAGCAGCAAACCGATACCACCACCGCCGACAAAGCCGATAATGGTGGACATACGCACATTGATGTCCCAACGGTACATCGTAAAGGCCACATACGGCGGGACAATCTGTGGGACGACGGCATAAATAATCGTCTGCAAATGCCCTGCTCCGGTTGCCTTCAATGCCTCAATCGGGCCTTCATCAATTGTCTCAATTTGCTCTGAATAGAGCTTGCCGAGTGAGGCAATCGAATGCAGCATTAGAGCCAACACCCCAGCAAATGGGCCAATCCCGACCCAGATGACAAACACAATCCCCATAATCAGCGGTTCAATCGAACGTAGGCCATTCAAAATATTGCGAGTAACATTGTACAAAACGCTACCGATACTAAACGGCTGACGTGTACCCGCCAATAAACCAAAAACACTGCCCAAGACCCCACCGATAATCATGGCATTCAGCAGATAGCGCGTGATCTCAATGCCCATGATGTCAATCGTTTCCAAAGAAGGCAGTGTTCCGTCAATCACCGTGCGACCTACCCGCAGTTGAATAAACGTAATCACGAAGGCTGTGACAGCGGCGGCTAGCGCAATCAACCAGCGGATTATCCGTTCAGCATAAGAAAGCACAACTTTCTTTTGCCGTGCCCGCCACGCCGCATGACCAAGAACAACAATTTGTTTGGCAAACAGCGCCGCTGCCAACGGGGTGAGCAAACTTAGTAGCGCAGCCGATTTCGCAATCTCGGCCACAAATGCAAACACCAGCACGCCGTTAATGGCCCCCATCACCCCACCGAGCAGATGGGCAGGTACGCCAGCAACAGAACGCAGCATCCCGCTCGTCAAATTGGTTACACCGGATGATAAAATAAATGCCCCAATCAAGCCGCCAATCGAGTTCATGGACAGTTCAATTAGGCCGCCGATGATCTTGAGCAAATTCCCGGTACCGTTGATGCCATCAACCGCCGCCGTTGCCAACCAATTCCCTAAGCCGACATTGTTATCAGGTCGAATAGAATCCGCAAAATCCACCAGTTCCTCACCCAACACTAGGGACAATCCCCCGATGATACCAATCAGCAAGGACAAGATCAACGCAAAGACAAGCTGCTGTCCAATTGCCCAAAGGCGATGTGAGAGGCTTGGGGTTTCAAGAAGCACTACCGAACGCGACGCCGCCACCGTACCTAGACCGAGGATTGGCAAGAGGGAAAACACCAAAACCTCTAAATCCCCTTGAAAGAAGTTGATGGCTTCACGGCCTATCACAGCCAGAACGTTTACGCCGATTAACCAGCCAATCGGCAGGGCGATAATTGCCATCATTAAATTGCCCACTGGCACTCGGACAGGGCGCATTAAATTATGGGCCGCAAAAAAGCTAAGAGCGGCTGAGATCGGAATAGAAAGCGAGGTGGCGACGAGGGCCATAAAAATCGTTTCGGCCATCCGCCGGATGACTTCATCCGTGATTTTGCTGAATCTTACTGGGCCACTGGGGATAGCGGCTAAAAATTCGATTTGATGAATTTGCCCACTGCTGCCACTGATACGCGGCACTTCAATCTGACCCTTAAAATCGCCTGTGCTGTCAATAATGATTTCTTCGCGGCCTGTTTCCAAGACCTCACGTGGACGGCGTTGGCCTTCGACGGGTGCCCACCGAATCCCGGCTTGCACTCCACTCTCAAAATTGAAGGCTTCCACTGTCACCACGTCCCCCGCCTTACCACAGCTTGGCGTCACACGAACATAGGGATCATCGGAGGATTCGGGTGCAGCAGGGCTTTCACCTTCGCAATCCATCAAAAACGATGTGGTCGTGGTGATGATCTTGCGGTCTTGTTCAAAGATACGTGGGGAAAGCAGTTCACGCAGCGCATTTTGGACATTGGTCTGGCGTTGTTCATCTTGGGGCTTTTCCAGATCAATATCGGTCACTGTCCAACCGTAAGCATAAATTCCTGCTGCTAAAGTGATAACAAGCACTATCAACAAATTTCGTAGGGCGACCCGTGCAGAAGGAGGGGTTCGATTCACAATAAAACCTCCAAATCAGGAAATGGCGACTTCAATGGCTTCTTCGCCATAAATTTCTTTAAAGCGGTTTTCATCAATCTCAGCGGGTAGTCCATCAAATTGTAGGATGCCCCCTTTAAGGGCAATCACCCGATGGGCATAGGTGCGGGCAAGGCTCAAAAAATGGAGACTGCATAAAACCGTAATGCCATCTTCTTTGTTGAGCAATTCCAAATATTTCATGACGCTGTGCGAGGTTGCCGGGTCAAGGCTGGCAACAGGTTCGTCCGCCAACATCAATTCTGGTTCTTGCATCAAGGCCCGTGCGATCCCTACACGCTGCTGCTGACCGCCACTAAGTTCGCTGGCCCGTTTGTTGGCTTGGTCTCGAATCCCAACCCGATCCAAATTGGCAAGCGCGTCTTGGCGATCTTGCTTGGGGAAATAATTTAAGAAGCTGTAGAGGGAATTGTTATAACCCAGCCGACCCGACAGCACATTGGTGATAACTTTGGAGCGCTTAACCAGATTAAACTGCTGAAAAATCATGCCAATGTGTCGCCGAATTTGACGGACTTCATCATCACTGGCAGCGGTGATGTCAATCCCGTTCCAGATAATACGCCCCTCCGTAGGTTCAATCAGGCGATTGATACAGCGTAGTAGCGTAGATTTACCCGACCCACTTAGGCCTATAATAGCGACAAACTGTCCATCGGGGATTTCGAGATTGATTTTATCGAGGGCCTTAAAGCCGTTGTCATATATTTTGGTGAGGTTCTCAATAATTAACATAGTGTCCTTAAAAACAGGGCAGAGGGGATACCTCTGCCCATAGATCAAAACGAAATCATGAGCGAAACGAGACCTAATTGAAAATGTCTTCTTCAGTCAGGCCAAGCACTTCAAATTGGTCACGAATGACGTTATAGGTCGCGTCGTCAATAGGGGCGATACCGCTCCAGCCATAGAAATCTTCGCTACCGATGGAGGTGGCCCATGCTTCAGTTTCGGAGAAGGCCACCAGCGCATCAAAGATTTGCTGGCGCAGTTCTTCGGGGAAGTCTGGCCCAAAGCTAAGGGTATCATTCGGAATCGGGGCGCTGAGACGCAGGATTTTTACTTGATCAACCACATCGGGTGCGGTCTCACGGACGTTGTTACGGGCATCCAAAATCTGTATGTCGCCTACATAGAGGTTGCCATCTTCGCCGACATAAGATTCATCAACTGTCAGATCATAGGGTTCCGGCAGGTCGCCAATTGACCATGCACCGTTAGGCATCGCGGGTGGGCTATAGAAGGTTGTCCCAAACTCGGCTTCCCCATTATAGACCGCCAAAACGACTTGATTATGACCGCCTGCTTCGACCTGCTCACCGGGGGTAATGCCCGCTTTAGACAACTCGACAGATGGGAACACAAAACCGGAGGTTGACCCTGCATCCGGGTAAGCCCAAGATTTTCCTTCAAGGTCTTTGAAGGTATGAATGCCGCTGTCACGGCGAACGATATAGGCCGCCCAATAGACGGGCCAACCACGTCGCACCGCAGCGCCCATGACCTCTACGCCACAGCGATTATTGGCAATGACATACCCCGCTGCTGGAATAAAGCCCATTGAACTACCGGGGGCCGCACACATCGCTTCAATCGTGGCAGCATACGAAGTCGGCACTGAGACCTCAAAGTTTAACCCTGTGGCTTCCTGAAGGGCCGCCGCCATGACCTCGCCACCTGTCACAATCGTGGAGGATTCAACCGAGGGCACAAAATATACTTGAATGGGGTTATCAGCCGACCCCAGATCCCCTTGAGCAGAGGCTTTGGGTAAAACCGCTGCAACTACAATGACGGCAAAAACAAGAAGAATTACAATTTTTCTGAGATGACGCATTTTTTGCTCCTTGCAAATGGGTTGACAAAAAAGCTCTTGCTGGTAATAGATTATAGAGCGTTTAACAGAAAAGTGAAATTAATCTAACACACCGAGGCAATTATAGCGATTTTTATTTTGACCGATCCACATTTTCACTTGGGCCTCAGCTTAACTCACCAAAGTTGGAATTCGGCCTCCCCTGAGCATATAATGAACACAGGGTTGAACGTTGGGATGATCTCAATCATTGGCTAGATAAGAATTACACGGAGGCTGGGCATGAAAAAAGTCGTGGTAACAGACGGTAGCGGTAAAGCCGGTCGGGCCGTCGTGCGCGATTTACTTGAGCATAGCTACGAGGTACTGAATGTGGATGTGCTGCCCTCAGCCAATCCCGTCGCACCCTTTTTGCGGGCTGATCTCACCGACTTAGGGCAGACTATTGAGGCACTGCATGGTGCTGAAGCAGTGGTGCATCTCGCTGCCATCCCCGCCCCCGGTTTGTCCACGCCCGAAGTCACCTTTCGAGTCAACATCACCAGTACCTATAATGTTTTTAGCGCCGCCATCACACTGGGCCTAGAGCGCGTGGTGTGGGCTTCCAGCGAAACAACGTTAGGCCTCCCGTTTGACCGTGTACAGCCTGCCTATGCCCCGATTGATGAGGCTCACCCACTCTACCCTGAATCGAGTTACGCCATGTCGAAGGTATTGGGTGAAGAATTGGCCCGACAATTTAACCGATGGAGTGGTCTGCCCATCATTGGATTACGGCTATCCAATGTCATGGAGCCGCACGATTATCAGCGTTTCCCTAGTTTTTGGCCCGATGCCCGTCTGCGGAAATGGAACTTATGGGGCTATGTGGATGCCCGTGATGTGGCCCAAAGCTGCCGTTTAGCCTTAGATGCAACCATTCAAGGTGCGGATGCCTTTATCATCGCCGCCGCCGACACGGTGATGAATCGCCCCAATCGTGAACTGATGGCCGAGGTGTTTCCGAATGTCCCCTTGCGGGATGGTGTTGGAGATTTTGAAACGTTGCTGAGTATCCAGAAAGCCCATCAGCAGCTTGGCTATACCCCACAATACTCGTGGCGCGACCATATTTAGCGAATTTGGATGATACGCACAATTGGCGATAGGGCATCCCTCCTATACACTCAATGCGACAAGTCAAGCAGCTCTAATCTCATAAACAGCATGGTTCATCAAATCTTTTGTATGTGTTCTTGTGAAAGCGACACCAGACGCACCCGACGGGTGGGATGAATATTGCTGATTGGACAATCATCGGTAAACAGCGGGCCACTCAATAACGGGTGGCTCGTTTTTATTTTCTATCATTTGGCAAGTCGGGAGATCACATGAAAATCGCAGATAATGTCACGGAATTAATCGGCAATACCCCATTGGTCAAGCTCAACAAAGTTACAGCGGGTTTGCCAGCCCAAATCGTCGCAAAATTGGAATTTTTTAATCCAGCCCACAGCGTCAAAGACCGGATCGGCGTCGCCATGATCGAAGCGGGGGAACGCGAAGGCAAAATCAAGCCAGATACCATCATCGTCGAACCCACCAGTGGCAACACCGGGATTGCGCTGGCGATGGTCTGTGCCCAACGTGGCTACCGGCTCATTTTGACCATGCCGGACACGATGAGCAAAGAACGTCGTAAATTGCTGCGGGCCTATGGCGCTGAACTCATTCTCACACCGGGGGCGAACGGCATGGCAGGTGCGATTGCCAAAGCCAACGAACTTGCCGCCGCCGATCCGCGCGTGTGGACTCCCCAGCAGTTTGAGAACCCTGCCAATCCTGCTATCCATCGCGCCACCACCGCCGAAGAAATCTGGCGTGACACCGATGGTCAGATTGATATTTTGGTCGCGGGCATTGGCACTGGCGGCACGATTACAGGGGTAGGAGAAGTGCTCAAGGCGCGTAAACCCTCGATTCAATTGGTCGCCGTCGAGCCAGCCGCCTCGCCCGTTTTATCAGGTGGACAAAAAGGCCCACATCCCATTCAAGGCATCGGGGCGGGTTTTGTACCGGGGATTCTAAACACCGATATTTACAGCGAAGTGGTCACGGTAGCAGGCGATGATGCTTTTGATGTGGCCCGTCGCTTGGCAACCGAAGAAGGGCTGCTGGTTGGCATTTCTTCCGGGGCGGCGGTGTGGGCAGCTTCGCAGGTGGCGGCCCGTCCCGAAAACACAGGCAAATTAATCGTGGTCATCATCCCCTCCTTTGGTGAACGGTATCTCTCTACTGCATTATACGCTCATTTGGAGGACTAAACCTTGTTCCGCGATGACATCCACTCAGTTTTAGAACGAGACCCCGCTGCCCGCCATTGGATTCAAATTGTGTTGTTTTACCCCGGCGTCCATGCGATTTGGGCACATCGGGTAGCCCATTGGCTGTGGATTCACCATCGGCGGTTTCTGGCCGAAGTCGTAGCTGCAACCAGCCGCTTCTTGACAGGCATTGAAATCCATCCCGCTGCCAAAATCGGCCCACGTTTGTTCATAGATCATGGCATGGGCGTAGTCATTGGGGAAACGGCTGAGATCGGCGCGGATGTCACCCTGTATCATGGGGTCACGCTCGGTGGAGTCAGTTTGACTCACGGCAAGCGTCACCCCACCCTAGAATCGCGGGTAGTCGTCGGGGCAGGCGCAAAAATCCTAGGAGCGATCACGATTGGGGAAGGCTCACGGATCGGCGCAAATTCGGTTGTCATCAAAGATACCCCGCCCCACTCGGTTGTGGTTGGCATCCCCGGCAGACCTATCGTGCGTAGCGAATCCATCATTGTGCCTGAACCATTGGACTTTCAACATGGCAACCTCCCGGATGTGATTTCCGAGAGAATTGATCTGATTTTCGCCCGTTTGGAACGGTTGGAATCGCAAGCCTCACTCGATATGCTGCTAACTCAGGAAATGGCGGTGATGGACTACCACATCTAATTGTGCGAATGCGCCAAACCAGTTTTTTGACAAAACGCGCTTGGCCTGCTAATTTTAATTGTGAAGCATCAAGAGTGGCTCCATATAGGGAGTCCGGCAACCTCGGCCTCATGGCTTAAGGTGCCTTTCCACCACCAGTGGAGATGTGGTCACGATTTGGCGTGGCAACAACAACTCAATGGTGGATTGTTCGCCCACTCACGAGATGCCTTTGTGAGTGGGTTTTCATTTATACACGATAGGAGAACAATTCCAGTCAACAACCCCATAGCTAAAGCAAGGGGCTTGTGAGGAAGCGAAGACCAATCGGCGACCCACAACGTAAGTGTTGACTAGCCAGATTTTAACTAGCTGTCGAGCGTGGTAGCTCAAAACACATGGCGGATGCCTCCCTAGTCGGCCTTCCCTGTGACAGCCAGTGGCGAAGGGATGAGTTGCCAAGCCCGTAGGGGCGTTAAAAGCTGAAGGAAAGTTCGATGTCTCAGAAATTTGTTCCCGTGATAAGCAATACGAGTAAACCCTTGATGCCCACCACTAACAAGCGGGCCAACAAACTTATCGCCAAAGGGCGGGCGGTGCGTCGTTTCGATAGAGGCTTGTTCTACATTCAACTGCTTGACCGCGAAGATGGCTATACCCAACCCATCGCTGTCGGGATTGATCCCGGCTCTAAAAAGGAAGCCTATACCGTCAAATCTGAATCTCATACCTACCTCAACATCCAAGCCGATGCGGTAACGTGGGTCAAGGAGGCGGAAGAAACGAGCACGATGATGCGACGCTCCCGCCGTTATCGCAAGACTCGTTATCGTAAATGTCGCACCAATCGCCATCAGGCCAAATTTAAATTACCGCCTAGCACCCGCGCCCGGTGGGGATGGAAGCTGCGCCTGTGTACTTGGCTGGTGCGGTATTACCCCATTCAAGCCTTTGTCGTGGAGGATATCGAAGCTGTTACCAAGAAAGGACAACGACGCTGGAATAGCAGCTTTTCACCCCTTGAGGTTGGCAAACACTGGTTCTCCCAAGAACTACGTAAAATCGGTGAAGTCTGGACAAAATCAGGCTTCGACACTCATACCATGCGTGGCGAACTTGGCTTGACTAAAAGCAAAAACAAAATGGCAGACAAGTTTGAAGCCCACTGTGTAGATAGTTGGATTTTAGCCAATTGGTTTGTTGGTGGTCATATCGAAGTAGATAACACCGCCATGCTCTATATCGTTCCGTTGCGTTTTCATCGTCGCCAACTTCATGCCCTTCAATATAGCAAAGGCGGCGAACGGCGTTCCTATGGTGGAACGCTCAGTCTAGGCATTAAGCGCGGGTCATGGGTCAACCACCCCAAATACGGCCTGTGTTATGTGGGCGGCTCAAGCAAGGGACGGATTAGCCTGCACGATATGGATTCAGGCAAACGCCTTACGCAAAACGCCAAACCGGAAGATTGTGCTATTTTAACTACCGCAAGTTGGAGAACACGAAAGGAGAACGGCGCTTCATCCCCCTGCCTAAAGGCAGGGGGATCCGCGCCGAAAAGTTGATGATATATCTCGACTATTCCGCAACCACCCCCACCGACCCGCGTGTGGTCGAAGCCATGCTGCCCTATTTCACCAATGTGTTCGGGAATGTGTCTTCGGCGCACCGTATCGGACACCAAGCCCAATTTGCCATCGAACAAGCCCGTGAAACCATCGCCAGCGTGCTCAATTGCAAGCCGCATGAAGTCATTTTTACCAGCGGCGGGTCGGAAAGTGATAACCTAGCGGTGCGCGGTGTGGCATGGACAAATCGCAAACGCGGCAAGCACCTTGTTACAACGGCGATTGAGCATGGGGCAGTAGGTAAGACGATTATCCAATTGGCTGACGATCAGGGTTTCGAATGCAGTGTCCTGCCCGTTGACCCGTGTGGGAAAGTGCGCCTTGATGAAGTATCAGACATTTTGCGACCCGATACCACACTGTTGAGTGTGATGTATGCCAACAATGAAATCGGCACGATTCAACCCATTCCTGAACTCGCTCATCTCGCCCATGAACAGGGAGTAATCTTTCACACCGACGCCGTACAAGCCGCCGGACAGCTTTCATTGGATGTCCAAAAACTGGGCGTGGACTTGATGAGCCTCTCTGCCCACAAATTCTACGGGCCAAAGGGTATTGGGGCACTCTATATCCGCGACGGGATTGATATTTCCCCAGCCCAAACGGGCGGTGGACATGAGCGCGGCTTACGGGCTGGCACACACGCCACCCCACTGATTGTCGGTTTTGCAAAGGCGCTCGAATTGGCCTATCAGGAATTTGATAGTCGCATTAGCCATTTGCAATATTTACGAGACAGTCTGATTGAAGGGGTTCTTAAAACCATTCCGGGGGCGATTTTGACCGGAGACCCCCATGATCGCCTACCCTCCCATGCCAGTTTCGTTTTTGACGGGATCCATGGCGCATTCCTAATCAGCTATCTCGATGATAAGGGCATCGCGGCAAGTGGGGCGTCGGCTTGCAAGGCGGGTAGCCATGCACCGTCGAGTGTGCTACTGGCGTTGGGTTATTCGCCCGAACTAGCCTCCGCCAGCCTGCGTTTGACGGTGGGCGTTCACACCACCCACCAAGACATTGCCGAAACCATCCGCACCGTCGCCCTTGCTGTCAAAAATTTACAGCGGGTCGCCGTCGCCTAATGACAAAAAGGGGTGGGGCAAGCAGCTATGCCTCGCCCCAAAAACCATTCGGATAAGTCAATCACTCCCTAATGCTTTTTCGCCCTCGATGGCAATCAGATTGGACAAAGTATCGAAACCTACCCGTGCGCAAAAATCGCCAAACGCCTCGCCTTGATGCCGATAATCCCGATAAAACGCCAGAACGGGACGTAGCATTGGGACAATTTCGCGGATGGGCACTAAATCCAAAAAGGGTTTCGCCAAACGGGTCCCGGCTGGACTACCCCCCAAAAACACCGTGTATTTATCCAATGAGCGTCCCACTAACGCGATTTCCGCCACATAAGGTCGCGCACACCCATTCGGGCAGCCCGTCATTCGCACCGCAATATCGGCATCGGCGATTTGTAAATCCGCGAGGGCCTCTTCAAATTCATCAATCACCCCCGGCAGCACCCGTTCAGCTTCGGTAATGGCAAGGCTGCACGTCGGCAGGGCCACACACGCAATACCCCGCCGTCGCACCGGAGAGATGTCTTGCACTTGGGTAATCTGGTACTCTGCCAGTAGGCTTTCCACATCAGCACGCCCAGATTCGGCGATATCCGCCAGCAGGATATTTTGTTGGGCCGTCACCCTCACTGGCAAATTGAATTGCTCAATCACCGCCCGCAGGCCACTGCGTAGGCGATAATTTCCACGATCCACGATCCGTCCATTTTCGACGGGGATACCCAAAAACCACTGTCCATCCCCCTGCTCATGCCAACCAAGATGGTCATCTACCGCGAATTCGGGCATGGGTTGGATTTCCTCAAGCTGAAAACCGACACGGCTTTCCAATTCCTGCCGAAACCACTCCACCCCCCTATCCGCCAAGATATATTTCAGGCGGGCGTGTTTGCGGTCAACCCGATCTCCAAAATCGCGGTGAATGGTCACAATGCCTTTAACGGTTTCGATCACCTGTGACGGTGTGATAAATCCA
This sequence comes from Anaerolineae bacterium, assembly GCA_021463865.1. Classification (GTDB taxonomy): domain Bacteria; phylum Chloroflexota; class Anaerolineae; order Aggregatilineales; family J027; genus CFX10. The sequence continues at coordinate 2,649 of JAJTXY010000047.1, read as the reverse complement.
ATTTCATCGGCAAGTCGAGCATAGGTAGCGTCATTGTTGTGGGTCATACCCATACCACCCCCCGCCAACAAATTAAAACCCGTCAACTGTTGCTGGTCATCAAAAATAGCGACCAAGCCGACATCGTTGGTATAGACATCCACACAGTTATCCCCGGCATAGGCAATGGCGATTTTGAATTTGCGCGGTAGGTAGGTTGGGCCATACAACGGTTCTTCCACCACATGGTCATCTATCAATTCTTCACCGTCTAGCCAGATTTGATGATAAGCGTTGGTGCGCGGATAGAGGGCACGGGTGAGTTCAAAAGCGAAGTGCTGCACGGCTTGGCGCTGGGGGTCGGCGGTTGGTGCAGGGCAAGCCAACACATTCCGCACAATGTCACCACAAGCCCCTAATGTGGTCACAAGGGCGTGATTGAGGCGGCGCAGAGTATCGCGGATGTCATCTTTTAAGACCCCATGCAGTTGAATGGCTTCACGGGTGGTCAGCCGGAGCGTCCCGCTGCCAAATTCGTCGGCGATAGCATCATGGGTCAGATATTGGGCCGCCGTCAATTGTCCCCCCGGCATCTTGGAGCGAATCATAAATTGGTGATGGTCGGCGGTACGATCACGTTTGCGGGCATCCCGATCTTCCTGCTGATACATCCCGTGAAATTTCAAAACTTTTTCGGCGTCGTCAGAGAAATACCGTTCGCTGTTGGCAAGTTCCTCGGCGATAGTGCCATATAACCCACGACTTTCGGCCTTGATGATTTCGTTGCTCTTTTTTGCCATGTTGTCCTCATCCCAACAAATAAAAAACCTCGGTGGGTAGTCCGAGGTCTTGAAAAAAATGAACAGGCGATAACGTTACGCGCGGGGACTACACCAACAGCGAGGATGGCTTGTACAACAACAATGGATGGTGAAATAATGCGTGGTCATGTAAAAACTCCCTTAAACAAAAAAGCCCCGGGTGTTGACCGAGGCTTGTGATGTCATGCAAAAAACAAACGTAACCGAATGCACACCTGCGGTCAGGTTAGACGATTGGAACAACAACAGGCCATACAGAATTCAGTGTGCATAGATTTGGTTGGTTTCACCAGATTTTTTGGTATTCGATAAAACTCATTATAACATCCTCCGCTATCGAGACAATAAATTGGGTAATTTGAACAAAGATTCAACTTATTCATTAAGGATTTGAACATCATGAACGGCTATCCGGTGCTGCTCAAGGTCGAAAATCGGCGATGTGTGGTAGTAGGCGGGGGTCAAGTTGCCACCCGTAAAGTCACCACTTTGCTGGATGCCGGGGCAAAAATCTGCCTGATTAGCCCAGTGGTTAGCCCAACCCTACAACAATTGTCGGACGGGGGTCGAATCGAAATCCGCCATGTGGCTTATCACCCCGACAACCTGACCGAAATCAAGCCGTTTTTGGTGATCGCGGCGACGGACAATCCAGTTGTCAATCAACAAGTGGCGGCTGATGCTACACAAATGAATATCTTGGTCAATGTGGTGAATGCCCCATCCCACAGCGATTTCACCAATATGGCAACCATTCAGCGCGGGCCGATTGTGGTGGGGATTGCCAGTGGAGGTACTTCGGCGGCGCTATCAGCCTATCTCAAGGCACTAATCGAGTCAAATTTAGGGCCAGAAGTTGAAATACTGGCTGAATGGATGGGGGAAACGCGACAGATGATGCAAGCCAGCGGCCTCAATCAACCCGAACGGGCGGTGCTGTGGCAAAAAGTCCTTGATTCGCCCATTTTGGATTTATTGCGACGGGGGGATTCAACCACCGCTAGACGCCTGTTGGATGAATTATTGGCGGAGGGTATAAGATGACAACGGCCATAGTTTTGGCGGGGCATGGCTCACACATTACACCTGAAACAGCCGGGGTGGTCTGGTCGCAGGTGGATCGTTTGCGGGCCATGCGGGTGGCTGATGAAGTGACCGCCGCCTTTTGGAAAGAAGCTCCTTCGTTTCATCAGGTATTGGGGACATTGGAAGCCGATGATGTGACGATTGTGCCACTGTTTACTGCACAGGGCTATTTCACGCAGACCGTTATCCCAATCGAAATGGGGCTACCCCACCCTAACCCCTCCCCAAACATTGGGAGGGCGGCAGGACGGACTATTCGTTATACCCGCACCTTGAGCGAACACCCGTATTTAAGCCAAGTGGTACGCCAGCGGATTGAGGACGCACTGCAATGGTTGGGTGTGGCAGATCAGCAGGTCGCGGTGGCGATGATCGGACACAGTACGCGGCGTAATCCTGAAAGTCGCAAGGCCACCGAAGCCCAAGCCGAGCAGGTGCGCCAATGGGGTATCGTCGCCCAAGTACAGGCTGTTTATTTGGATGACAAGCCCGCCATCGCCGAAATTTATAGTCTGACAGATGCTCCCATCTTGATTGCCGTACCGTTTTTCCTAGCGCTTGGTTCGCATACCACGATAGATGTACCAGCAGCATTGGGCTTGGCAGAGGGGCAGACATCTGGGCAAATTAAAGGGCGGATGGTCTACTACACCCGTCCGGTGGGGGTAGAAGCATCGTTGGGGGAGGTCATCCTTGAGTTAGTACGCGAATCGGGCATGGCCCTTTATCCCCCATCCGACGGCTCGACATGGGATGGCTTTCC